>CAWGJM010000011.1:0-224821 GCA_963822795.1 uncultured Alphaproteobacteria bacterium | reverse complement strand
AAAGCCTAGCTTTTCTCTTACGAACGCGCGCTGTCCATGCAAACTCGGACGCGTTATCCGTTAGCGTCCCTGACTGAAGTACTCGATGTTGGAGTCGGACAGAATTGTCCGTCCGCATCTGCAATTCTGTCACGATAACGCCAAAGTCGCGCCGGATGGTTTCAATGCTCGCTAGCTCGGGTCGAGGGATGCGCCCTTCAGCAATCCATATTCAGCTTCCATCGGTAGCGGCTCGCCGCTCAACGCGAACGTCAGGAAGGCCAAGATGAGCACCGACACCGTCAAGAAGTAATTTTGGGGTAGCTTCGCCATCACCGACAGGGAGTCATGTGCCAAGGCCATCAGAAACGGCGGTATTGCGGCAATGATTTCTGCCGCAATTTCTGGCGCCTTTGCTCTTTACGGCTTCTTTACGAGCTCTCCAGACAAGGACCTCAATTACTTATTGGATCCCTCGCTCTTGCTGGATGCGCTGTTAATCGTTGTATTGGGCATCCTTATTTTTCGCAAAAACAGAATTGCGGCAACGCTGATGGTCGTCTATTTCGCGGGCTCCAAGTTGCTCATGTGGGCTGAAACGGGGGAGCCGAAAGGCCTATTAGTGACTCTGATCTTCCTGCTTTTGTACGTGACCGCGATGAGAGCAACATACATCTGGCATTCGAAGTATCGCGAGGCTCCAATTAGGATGGCCAGCTAACGCGTCGCAGCGCACGGGCCGCGAGCTGCCGCGCGAAACACACGCCCTGAGGCCCGCCGCTGATTTCGAACGCTAGGCCATTTGGAGTGACGTTAGAATGAGCGCGACACCGGGCCGGGCCAGTCATCAATCGAGGTCACCCCACCGTCCACCACGATCAAAAGACCTTTGCTGGTTTGGGTGATCCTGGCCTTCTACCTGCTCTCGGCGACTACCTTGCTCGTCAAATCCGCCACAATGCTAATCGGCCCAACAAGCGGCCAGCTGGACGCTCAAGGGCACGCTTACACAGCGTTCGACTACCTTGAATTAGCTGGTTTTGTCGGGCTCAAGCTATACGCGGCAATCATGCTGTTCCGACTTAGGCGAATTGCCGTCAAGCTGTTTCTCGCTACGCTTGTGCTCAACGTCATCGCCACAGGCTACGACCTAGTCTCAAAGGGACTGCCTCCGCCTGGCGGCCCCGCCACACTCTTTAGCCTGATTATCGGCTTCGGAATTTTCTTGCTGGTTTGCCTCTATGCGTGGCGGTTGGAAAGGCGGCATGTTCTAACTTAAGCTTCAGCCGGAGCGTTAGACGGCACATTCATCATGGCGCTAATTTGCACTGCCAAGATACCCTGCGCGATCTGCGGCGCCCGTCGTGAAAGAAGACGGTGACATCTTTGCCACGTCGGGAGATCCTATCCACTTGTTAAAACATCTTCCAGTGAGCTTGTACCGGCTAGTCGGTTTGGTTGTGCTGGTCGTCGCGATCGGTTTCGTCGCACTTGTGGCAGACGAAGAGTTCCATATTCGCGCGACTTTTCGAGCAATGGACCAAGCTGGATACGGCGAGCAAGTGGTCAAACGAGCGCGACACTCGCATTGTCCACTTGGCGAGGCCAGCTTTGCGTTCCTATCCCAAGGCGGACGGTTGAAGCACGAGACAACCGGTTACGTTTGCACGAGGTATTTCGGGACGGCTTCGATCCACGATGGTCCGCTCGATCCTGACGAGGGTCTTGATTGGGACTAATCTCGCATCGCGGGTCCTGCACGATGAGGAAGCGATCGGCGCGTCGGTCTTGGGCAGATGTTCGATTGCTTTGGAGAGTTCGCGCGCGCGGGCGTATGATCAACGCCGCCGCCCTCGATCACCCGAATACGCCGGTACAAAGCAAAAGATCGCGTTGATCAGCCTGGAGACCGAGGACGGAAAGCCAGCGGCGCAAAACAACATTCGGCAATGCAGGAAAAAGCCCGCCAACCGGCGGGCTCGTTCATTGATATCGCTACGCATTCATTGTCAATGTCCCAGTTCATAGCGCTCGCTTTACCCATTTATTTCGAAAGGAACTATAAAACTCATTTTTATCGAGACGCCATTCACCGCTCTTGTTGATCATAGTGTATCGATGTCGTTGTGTATTGTTGGGAACTTTTGGATGAGTCATAAAGTTTCAATAACAACCTTGCGGGTATTCGGTGATTTAGTAGAAACTATTTTTTCTGCGTCAGGATCAAATTCCGGGAGTACCCGACTGCAATTGCCAGAGGCCCTTGATTTATCGTCGCTACATACTTCTCATAGATGGGCCGCAGCTCGGCTTCTGCTTGATCACCGCGGCGCCGCCGTCCACCATGCTCAAAAAGCGTGGCGAACTTATTATTCCACTCCTTCATTGCAGACAGAAATTCGAACAAGGTTGACTTTGCTTTCTCTATATCTGCGCTCATTTCGTGCATCCCGTGGCGAACAATTTCGGATTTGTCTCGTACGCGACGCAACGCGCGCCAACCGAGGTCGCCGGAAGACGAGAATAATGGAACTGTGGGACCGATCCCAGGTCGAAGGAACCCGTCGACCAGCGCATCGGAAGGCGGCCGACCCACAAGGCGTAGCGTGAAATCGCACGCTGTCGCGCTCTTGCACTGCGGCTCATGGGGCGGCTGTCGACCTGATTTCCCAGCTGCGAGTTGAGCGCTGCTCCTGGTCGGGCGGGCAGAAATCCTTTGGCCCGACCAGCTCGATCTTGGTTTGCCCAATCGTGACCTCGACTGTTGCGGCTTCACACGCGATGCCAAATGCTCCCGCGCAAACGCCGCCGCTCAAGAGCAGATACTTCATGCCAAACACGACAACCCCCGAATGGGAGGTCTGGCCGGGACCGCAATCCGCAAAACGATGTCGTGGCGCTTGTGAGCCCCCAATTGGGGCGGAATAAAGAAAGTACGCGTTCAGGCCGCTGGCGCAGACGCACCGGACGTCCTTTGACCTTCGGGCTTGAGGCTTTTCGGCAACTCCTGCTCGGAATCATCCGCTGGCATCCGTACTGTCGTGTTCGTAGCGGGTGAAGATGTCGTATTTTTGTAGCTCGTGATCTGTCGCCTTCGTTGTTGAGTTGCGGGGGAGCCGGAAGGCGTGGACGGCTCCGCCGACGTGGTCATGCCATGGATATTGCCGCCGGGTTAGTTAGCCCTGCGTGTCGGTTTCTTTGTTCGACTTGAAGCCCGTTTCTCCGTCCCGACCCGCGCTATCTCGACGGCGGCGCGCGCAGGAGCGGTCAAGGACGCGCGCTTGCGCGCCCGTAAGGGCTTGTCCTTGACGGCTCCGAGCACGCTGCCAGGCTGAGGCGCGTCGGGGCTGATCTGCTGTCCGTCGGCAGTAAACGTTGCCAACCGGTGCGGGCCAAGGAACACGCTCACGCTGCCATCGGGATACTCGTGAACCCGAACCACGGCCTTGACGAAGTGGGGCCTCAGCCGGCTCTCCGGCAACTGCAGCCGCCGGCCGCTCCATGCGATCGTGTTGTCGTTGGCGACGGTTCGCTCTTCAATCACGCACAGCGCCTCGCGCCAGGCCTGGTGCCGGTCGGCCACGAACGCCGTGCCTGGCTGTTCGGCCTTGATCGCAAACGCGGCGTTGTGTTCGGCCGTGTAATGCGCTTTCAGCCACGCATTGGCGGCTTCGACCGTTCTGATCCCGGCGAGCCGCAGGTCCTTCGGCAACCGGCCCTGCAGCGTCCCGAACATCCGCTCGGAGCGCCCGCGCGCCTCCGGCGAATACGCCGCGATATGCTCGATCCCAAGATGCGATAAAGCCCTTCCCACCTGGGTTTGTTGCGTCTTCGAGACCTTCTCGCCAGCCTTCGGGGTGTAGAAGTAATGGCTGCCGCGATCGGTGTAGAGCGCGCAGAACAGGCCACGCTCGCCAATCACCTCGCCCAAGGTCTGGAACGTCGACGCCGTCCCTTCTTCCTCCACCAGCAGCATCGAGTAGATCTCGCTCGTCGCATCGTCCAACGTGACGATCAGGTCCATCGCCGGCAGACCTTCGATCCAGGCGTGGCGCGACCCATCCTGGTGCAGCAGCATCCCCGGCAGCGGTCGGCGCGGACGCTTCTTGCGGTGCGCCGAACGCTTCGGCGCCTTCCGCACCAAGCCCGCCGCCTGCAGGGCCAGCTTCGTCACCGTGTAGCCCAGCACATAGCCATGCCGCTTTTGCAGCTGCTCGTGGAAGTGCTTCACCGTGAAGTCCGCGTACTTGTCCCGGTAAAGCCCCAGCATCCGCTCAAGCTCTTCCTCCGGCGCCCGCCGCGGCGATCGCCGACCCAAGCGCCGGTCAACCAGCCCATCATCGCCTTCCGCCTCATAGCGTTCCGCCCAGCGTTGAAAGGTCCGCACGCTGACCCCGAGAAATTCAGACGCCGCTTCCTGCGTCAGCGCCTTCGCCTCCGTCCGTTCCAGCAAATCCGAGAACCGCATCCGTCGTACTCCCTCGTGAATGGATGCCGTGCCCATTGTGCCCCCTTTGTTCTAGGGCACCAAAACACGACACTTCACGAGCTACAAACAGGCGACACATCACGCGCTACTGACAGCATCCGTACTGTCGTTGACGATCGTTGATCGCTCCGATTAGCCTCCCGGCCGGAAATGAATATTGGTTTTACAACCGATCGGTCCCTCGGGTAGTGCGCCGTCGTTCGCTCTCAGCCAGGGGTGAGCAGCAGTCCCGGTGCCACAGCGTTTGGGAGGCACACGATGGCATGGCAAATCGGCATTGCGGCCGGGCTTTCATGCGCATTTCTTGCGGGATGTGCGAGCAGCGGCAATGAAAGCATCGCCGACGCCTCGCTTCAAACCGTGTCCGAGCAACTGGTCAAAGGGAAAACCACTCAAGCGCAGGTGCGCCAGCTGTATGGCGATCCCATGAAGAGCTCCTTCACCGACAGCGGCAACGAATCATGGGAATATGAATTCTCCAGAATGCGCTCGAAGCCGATAAACTTTGTTCCCTATGTGAATGTCATTTATAGCGGGGCCGAAGGCGATAAGAAATCACTGGTGATTTTTTTCGACAAAAGCAAAGTCGTTCAGCAATACACGATCAGCACGTCGAAGGTCGATGTCAGCCGAGGCCTGATCACGCGATAGGCGCCCGGATCACCGACGGCTGAGCGGCTTTCGTTTGCCGCAAACCGCATCTGCCCTCGCCCGATGCTGGTCGAGAACCCCAAGGGAGGCGGGCGGACGCCACTGCATCTTTTTGCCGGTTGGCCCGGCCACACTCCGAACGAATCGCAGCGCCCTTGGCGACCTGGTCACCTAGCGTGACGCGCATCGAGCCTAGGGCATTCGCATCCGACCTCTTGCCTACCGCACAAGGCGGCATAGGGCGATGCTGGGAGTGCCATCGCGTGCGAATGGGCTCACGAAGGTCACAGTAGCGCGCTCTAGCGTACTGTGGCGCACCCGAGGAGATTCGAGCTTCTGACCCAGATTTATCGCAAAGGTACTAAGCGGCAATTTTTTCTTCGATATCGATCCCGCTTCTCCGCTCTATAGCTGACAGAACACATGCGAGTGGAACGTCAGGATGGCCTCTCAAGAGCCGACGGCCGCCTGCAAATCTCGATGGACCAGGTCACACTTAGGAGCAGCCGGGGCGGCCCCGTCGCCCGCGTGCATTCCTGAAGAGCAGCACCCGTCCCGGCGGTTAGACCGGGACGGTGAGCTATAATGAAGTGGTTGCGGGGAGGCGCAACCACCGATACCGACATTCGCTAGTCGTGGTCATTTAGATGGAACAAAGCCGACGCTGATATCCAAGCAGAAGTTTTGCGTTGGGCAATTTCGCAAACGGGGATTCGAGCAGGCAGAGCCTGACACGCAAATCGCTGCTCTCTCAATGCTTCGCCACCGTTGGATAAATCAACGATTGGTCCTCGACGTCCTGGCTCGGGAGTTTGTTGACGGCGGCCATCGTATGCAACTCTTGCAACGAAGGCATTGCAGCGGTCGATAGCTCAAGCGTAGGGGATGGCGACCGGAGCATCGAGGTGGCAACGACAACCAGAACAACCACCGCGATGGCAGAAAGCATCAGGCGCATCATGAGACGTCTCCGTTTCGCTAGCCACAGATTAGTCGGCGAGGCTGCGGCAAGGTTCAAAGCAGCGCCAAAGGCAATCACAATATAAAAGCCAACATCACTGACCTTTGAGGCTAATCAAAGGCCCCTTCGGTCCACGTCCCGCAACCTGCGCCGCTAGATTCTCGCGCTGGGTTCAGTGAACGCGGCCGCGGAAGATTCCTGCACAACATTGTCCAGAATGGCGGCGGCTCCAACCGCAATAGCGACCGCGACAAAGCATGCGGTAATGAATGCTTGCATGGTATTTCTCCTTTTCCTTCGTACTTCGCCTCCGCCCAGCGACGTCCGGCAAGTAATGTTTGATTCCCGAGATCCGATATTCAAGCCGAGAGGGCAAAGGCCTCCGCTTCAATGTCGACGAAAATTCGCCCCAGCGAGCCCACGCAAGCGTAAAAATCAGCCGATCTGGCGCCTTCCAGATCGACAAAAAAGCGCCTCATCCAGGCAGTGAGGTAATTTCCGAAGAACTCCCGATCGGCGCCGGCCTCACCAATATCTCCTCCGATAAGACCTGCCATGACCTCGCAGAGGATTGCGATGTGATCCTCTGGCTCTGAATGCCTCGCCGCCGTTTCGATGCCAAAATTCTGGAACGTTTCACGCAGCCGCTCCAGGGGGCGTCCGTAGAGCGAACCAGCCAGATAGTGAGATGCATATGGCAAGAGCGCGTCCTGCCCGAGGCCGGAGAACAAATCAAAATACTCCCGCGCTACGCCGGTCTCATCCGTTCGGCCCGCGGCCTCGCCTAGCGCCGCGTGAGCGCGCCCGAGCGGACTTGCGTCGCCGCGCAGCAAGGCCAGGCGCTGAAGCAATTGGGCATCTGGACTGCGTGACAGCAAGGTAGCCAGCAGCGCATACTCCTGCGCACGGGCGCGATCGATCTCATCGACGACGCGCCCGGAGGAATTTTGAGACCTGGGCTCAAGCATCCGTTGCATTCTCAACCTGCGATAGACGACCGTGGGCGGCCCGAACTTGGATCTTATCGCGGCAAGGCGCTGCCGTGCGAACGGCGATTTCGCCGGGCTTCATCTGCTTCGGCGATGCGATCGTTGCCGACAGCCGCGTCTCCTCCGCTGCCGTGCTTTCCTAAGCCGGGACCATTGGTTGATGGCGAAACGTCCGATGTTGCCTGCGCGCTCTGAGCAACGTCTGTGGGCTTGGGATCGATTGCGGGGGGCAAAGGCTGTTCCACCACCGGCGGCATCTCCGGAATCATCTCGGCGAGATTGTCATGCCTTCCCAGCGCCTGCGCCAGCAGAGCCGGCGCGCTGTCTTGCGCTTGCGACGGACCAAATCCCGGTATCGCGTTCGGGTCGTTAAAATCCCATTGGTTCTCGGCGATGCCGACAAAATCGCGAATTGCCGGATCGCTCGCCCAGGCCTGTCGAAGCGCCGCGCGGGTCAATTCGGCGGGGACGCGGTCTTGCAGAAATCCGCCTATGTCCGTGTTGGCGGTGATGGCATCAATCGATGGCAAACCAGCGAGATCAAAGTGCTCTTCGGTCGTCGCAGCATCATCTCGTGGTTGCGAAATCGCAACTTCCGCATTGCCGCCCGACACCTGCGACGTCGAAAGCGTTGGTGTATTGACCAACTTCTGTGCCGCGCGCCGGGGCTCGGCGTTGCGCTTCAGTCGTGCCCAGCGCGAGACAAAATTTTCGGGCGCGGTCATTTCCTATCCTCCTGTCCGTTTCTGCGGAAAGCGGGCGCCGGGTCCGAAGGCTGACGGCGGCGCTTGAGGAACGGCCGCTCGACGTGATGTTCGGTGATGAAGCTCGCGACAGCTGCAACGACGTCTGGCGGCATTGGTACGGTTTCGACCAGATTGCTGCCCGCATCAGTGAACGCCTCTCCTTCGGCCGGATCCGCTGTCACGGCGATCAGCTCATATGGCCGCTCCGAAGAGGCAGGGCGCAAGACAACCCACAACACCGGCGCCTCTGACGCAAGATTGTTGCGGTAATTGGCCGTCTCGGTACGGTGCAATTCAATTACGGCCTCACCCGCGTAGAACAACGTCGTTTCCGCTTCCGTATCCAGTGGCGTCCAGGGTTCCGCCGACGCTTTTCCGACAAACACCGAGACCGGCCGCCACAAAAACTCGACCCACATGCTCCTGGCCCGGCGCCGCTCGACCACAACGCCGACTACAATGCGCGCGAGAGCTGTTGATCTCAATTGACTGCGTCCTCTTCGCGAATTGGCAGCCCGGTCACCAGATTTTGCGGCTTCAGCCGCAACACCTCGTCGGGCGCCATCGCCATCAGCAGGTACACCGGTTCCCCTTTCACCCTCTCAATCATGGCCGTCGGATCACGGAAGTTCAGCCGGAACAGCCCGACCAGTTGGGCCCGCATTGCATCGCTGAGCTCGCCGCTATTCCATAGCGCATCGCCGACGCGTGTAGCCTCGGCACTCAAGCCCACATACCAGGACAATCGTGCGTCACGCAGTTCCGTCAACGCCTCGATGGCAACATCTATGCCAAGCAGATAGGCGAGCCAGCGTGTGACAACGTCGCCGAGGGCGGCCAAACCACGCCGGTCGGCGATCAGTTCGAGTGCCATGTCAAAGCGGTCGCTGCGTTGCCAGTAGCTTGCCGCGGTCGCATCGTCGAGCACGTCGACATCAACCGTCGCGGACAATTCAAGCAATTCGGCCAGAGGCGATCGAGGTTGCCGATTAAGCGAGGATTCCATCTCCTCGTCGACCGCAATGATCGAACCTTCACCAATCATGAGTTTCTGCGGGCGGAAGAACATTTCGGCGGCGCGGAGCGTGAAAACATCGTCGCACTCGTCAAGCGCATTGCGCAAAATCGCGTGCACCAATTGGCCGATCAGGACGTGGGGAAATCTGATATTTCGCCTGATAATCCCAAGATACGCGGTCTCCAGGTTGCGGTGTTTCACAAGATGATCGCGCCACGAGATCATCATCTGCCAATTGTCGCGCGCATCAGTGTCGGCGATGGCGGCAATCCTGGATGCCGGAACGAACTGCTGTGGATCGCACAACAATGATCGGTGCAACTCGCGTTCTGCGGCACATGCATCCTTCGGCGGCACAAGCTCCGGCCGAGCCAGATAGGCTTTGAGGAATTCGTCGGTCACGAGCAACCTGCCGTGGGCGTCACGATCGAGCAAATGGTGGCCGCTGGAGAGCCAGAAGTCGCGCGAGGCACTCACCGGCCCGCTCCTTTGCCAAGCAGACCGAGATCGACGTGCCCGACCGGCACATCATCGTCGCCGACCACCTCCAGAAACTCGAAAGCGCTCGCGTGGCCGGCCCCGTTGCGTGGACGCAACGTACGGAATAGCTCGCGGATTGCTCCGCTCTCGTGGCCTCTTGTAACGGCGACCAGCACGCCGGGCGCATGATCGCAGAGCGATGCCGCAAAACTTACCTCTTCCTCGGCGGCGTCCCGGGCGGTCGCGAGATCAGGCGCACCGAAATGCGCAACCAGTTGCACCGCGAGCCTATCGACAGCGCCTTGACGATCTTGTTCGTTCGCTTCGACGATCTGAACCAGCGTCGAGCGGCCGAGCGAACCCAGTCCCAGAAAGCCGGCCCGGAATGCGGCACGGGCCTTGCCCTGCAATTGGGCCTGGTCGCAATGAGCAAAAGCGAAGGCGCCCGACACGGCCCATTCACCGGGCTCCGCCGCTCTCTCGAAAACGAACGAATCCGACGCGTCGAGCCGGATGGTGCGCAACAGCTTCACCGCTTCGGTTCTCCCTCGATCGGATCAGGCAAGCATCGCGTTTTTCAACGCAAACAGTATATACTTTCCAGGAGTTCCGGCCAGTCGCGGTTCGTGATGAGGAACCTGCGACCGGCTACAAGAGGTTGTGAGAGCGATGGCAAAGTCCGGCAGGGATCTCCTGATCTGCTCGTGCGACGGCACGATGCCTCTCGATGTGGACGCCGTCCGCCGTGGTTGCCGAGGCGAGCCGACGACCGCGACCCAGCTATGTCGCGCCGAACTCGATCGCTTCCGGACCATTGCGGCAAAGGACACGCCGCTTACCGTTGGGTGCACGCAGGAGGCGGCTCTGTTCTCGGAGGCGGCGGCGGAGGTCGGGAGAACAAATCCGATCCAGTTCGCCAATATTCGGGAGAGTGCCGGATGGTCGAGCGCAGCAGCGCTAGCGGGACCAAAGACGGCGGCGCTGCTGGCGGCGGCCGCGGAGTCCGTGCCGCCTCCGCCGTTCGTAGAGTTGAACAGCGACGGCGTTATCCTGATCTGCGGCCGCGACGAGGTGGCCGTCGAAGCCGGCAACCTGCTCAAGGACCATCTCGACGTTACGGTCTTGATTGAACCGCCCGCCGCGATCGCGCCGCCGCGGGCGATCGATTTTCCGGCGGCAAAAGGAAAAGTCAGGAACGCCAAAGGCCGTCTCGGCGCGTTCGAAGTCGTCGTCGATGATTTCGCGCTGCCTGCGCCATCCTCGCGCGGTACCCTGGTGTTCGGGCCGTCGCGCAATGATACGCGGTCGAGTTGCGACATCATTCTGGATTTGACCGGCGGCACGCCGTTTTTCCCGGCCGCCGATCTGCGCGACGGCTATCTGCGCGCGGATCCCGGCAATCGCACAGCGATGCTGCGGATGGTCCTCAAGGCGCGCGACCTCGTCGGCACGTTCGAAAAGCCGCGCTATGTCGCTTTCGACGCCGCGCGATGTGCCCATTCGCGCTCGCAGGTTACAGGTTGCACGCGCTGCCTGGACCTTTGCCCGACGGGTGCGATCACGCCTGCCGGCGATCATGTGGCGGTCGATGCCAACATTTGCGCAGGTTGCGGGCAGTGCGCCGCGGCCTGCCCCACTGGCGCGGCATCCTATGCCATGCCGCCGGAGGACGCGCTGATGCGCAAGCTGCGCGCGCTGCTTATCACTTATCGCGAGGCCGGCGGCGAACAGCCGATCGTCCTGCTGCACGATGATTCCCACGGCGCGCCGCTAATCGATGCGCTGGCGCGGTTCGGCGACGGGTTGCCGGCGCATGTCTTGCCGTTCGCGGTCAACGAGGTCACGCAAGTGGGACTTGAGTTCGTCGCCGCCGGTTTCGCCTATGGCGCCGTGGCGATGCGGTTCATGCTCCGGGCGCGGCCGCGCCACGACGTCACCGGCTTGATGCGGACGCTAGCGGTTGCGGAGCCGATCCTCGAAGGACTCGGCTTCGGCGCCAGCCGGATCGCGACCATCGAGACGGATGATCCGGAATCTCTTGTAGCCGCGCTGCATGCGATACCGTCAATGCCATCGGCGCCGCATCCGGCAAGCTTCCACCCGGTGGGGAGAAAGCGGGACGTGCTGCGCTTTGCGCTGGGAGAGCTTCACCGCGCTGCCCCCGCCCCCGTCGATATCATCGCGCTGCCCGAAGGAGCGCCGTTCGGGGCGCTGGAGGTCGATGTTGGCGGGTGTACGCTATGTCTGTCCTGCGTGTCGGCGTGCCCGACCGGCGCATTGCGGGACGACCCTGAACGGCCGATGCTGCGCTTTGTCGAAGATGCCTGCGTGCAGTGCGGGCTGTGCAAGGCGACCTGCCCCGAACATGTCATTACGCTGAAATCTCAGCTCGATTTTAGCGCCGTCAGGGCCTCTGCCCGCGTCCTTAAGGAGGAGGAGCCGTTTTGCTGCATCCGCTGCAGCAAGCCGTTCGGCGTCAAGAGCACGATCGAGCGCGTGCTGGCGAAGCTCGAAGGCAAGCACTGGATGTATACGAGCTCATCCCGACGCCTCGACGTCATCAGGATGTGCGACGATTGCCGCGTCGCCGTCGCCGCCGAGGAAAGTTTCGATCCTTACGCCGTGCCGAGGCAACCCGCCCGTACCACCGACGATTATCTGCGTGAGCGTGAGGCGCAAAGACAAAACAACCACGACGAGAGCTGAATCACCGGCCTATCTCGCTACTCGTTTCGCTATTCGATTTTCGCTATCCTTGCGAATTGACCTCGGCCCAGGCGGATCAGGCCGGCACGACCGGGAACTTCTCCTTGTGGAACGCCGCCATGGCCTGCGAATCCAGCTTGAGATGCGACTGCACCAGTTCGGGCGGCGTAAGCGCCAGCCACTGGTTAAGCGATACGTCCGCGTAATAGCTGCTCTTGAACACCTCCAGGAAGCGAAGCGGCGTCGTGCCAGTGTTTTCGATGTAGTGGCCCATGGCGAACGGCACGTAACCGACATCGCCGGCCAGATAGTCGAAGGTGCGCGCCTGGCCAGAGGCCGCGAACACGCCCATCCGCGCCTGACCTTCGATGTAGTATTGCCACTCGTTGGTGTTGGGATGCCAATGCAACTCGCGCATGCCGCCCGGCTCAACCTCGACGAGCGCAGCGGAGATCGTCTTCGAGGCCGGGAACACACTGGTGTCGGTGATCCGCACGGTGCCGCTTTTGGTCTTGACCGGCTGCTGCGCCATCATCTTGTGGCTGAAGGTCGGCGATGCAGGGGTCGTTCCAGGGATCTTATCGGAGGCCAGCGGCCCTGGGGCGCTAGCTGCAAAGATATAGAGCTGGCTTGGATCAGGTACATGATCGAAGGACGAGCCGGGAATCCCGAAATTCTTGGCCAGCACTTCGTTCGGCGTGTGCCTGATCCAATCGCTCAACAGGAAAGTATTGTCTTCGTCGAAATCACCGTCATCGAACACCAGAAGAAACTCGCAGCCATCCGGATTGAGACCCTGGATCGAATGCGGAACGCCGGGCGGAAAATACCAGAGATCACCGACGCCGACGTCATCGACGAAGTTATGGCCTTGCGGATCGATGGCGGTGATGCGGGCGCTGCCGTAAAGCATGTACGCCCATTCCGCGGCCTTGTGCCAATGCAGTTCGCGAATGCCGCCGGCTTTCAGGCGCATGGTCACGCCTGCAATGTCCTTGGAGACGCCGAGCTCTCGCACGGTGATCTGGCGGGTCCAGCCGCCGGACTCCAGCCGCATATGCGCGTCGGCGAAGGAGAAGCGCAGGTTGGGAAGCGTGCCGTGATCGGTTGGGGGCGGAACGAGCACGTCGGGATTCTGCCTGTCACGGACGATGTTGCGTGGACCGGGGTCGGTGCCGCCCTCTCCGTGCCGTTCGGGTTGGGGCACTGACTCATTTGTTTGCGCCCCGGCGGCTTCGGCCATCGTCAAAATACCGCCGGCGGCAGTCGCCGCCAGCAATGTACGTCGCGTCACATCATCCATGATATTCACTCCTTCAGGTACCGGCGCTTCCCAAATTCTCCCAGCTCTGCGACGACAACGTATGTCGTGAAGCGTTCTTCAATTCGCATTTCGTGGACAACAACGAGCTCTCCAATCAGGGATCTATGAGCTCAACGGTTAATTTATTCGGCCGGCGTCGCCGAAGGCTCTCCTTGCCGGTTCTCGTTTGTGAGTTGTCGGGCAAGCCAGAGATCGTGATGCTCCTTGGCCCAGTTGAGATCGACCTCGCCTGTGCCCATCGCTTCGAACGCGCCCTCCATGCCCAGCGTGCCGATATAGATGTGGGCCAGGATCAGCGCGACGAATAAAATCGCGATGACGGCGTGCACGACCTGGGCGAGCTGCATTTCGGCAATGCTGGTTCCGTAGAAGGGAAACAGCAGCAGAAGCCCCGAGACCGATACCGCAACGCCGGCCGCAAGGGAAAGCCAATAGACGAGCTTCTCGCCGAGATTAAATCGTCCGGCGGGCGCATGTTTGCCTTTGATGAAACCTCCGCCTTGCCTCAGCCACTCGATGTCCACCCTTTCCAGAAAATTGTCCTTGAAAAAGATCGCCGCAATCAGGACAAGCCCGGCCATGAACGAGAAACTGGTAAAATTGTGCACAAACTTCGCCGCCTGCGAGAGGCTAGAGAACGCGTCCGGACCGATCAGCGGCAAAAGCACGATCTTGCCGAAGGTGATATTGAGGCCGGTTAGACCGAGAGCGACGAACGACACGGCCGTGAGCCAATGTGAAAATCTCTCAAAGGCCTTGAAGCGGAGGATTTTTTGTCCCGAACGCCCCGCGGCAATCCGGATCCGCCCCAAAATCATGTAGGCCAATCCGAGCAACGCGATGGTGCCGAGGATCACGATCGCGCCGCCCCAATGCAGCAATACCTCGTGGAAATAATCCCAGGTACGTCCTGCTGGCTGGATCAGTACCGCCGCTTTGGAATCAGGAATGTCGATGCGGCCTTCGACGCGGGGAAACTCCTTTAGGAGGTCGCGCTCGCTGGTAACACTCGCGGTTGGATTGGGTGCGCCATCAGGGCCAAGCTTCTGGGCGATCGCCGGGCCGGACACGGCGATGGCGACCAGCATCATGGCGATGATCACGAGGCGAATGTTTGCAAGAAACGTCATGACAATCATCCCAGTGCTGCATCCCGTTCCTGCAACCATCGCTGAGCTCTGTCCGCTCAGACCTCGATGCCCTCGTGATACGCCGTCAGCCAGCCCCACGCGCCGGAGCCATAGCCGCGTTTCAAGACGCGCTCCTTGTAGATCTGAGCGATGATCTCGCCATCACCCGCGAGCAAGGACTTGGTGGAGCACATCTCGGCGCATAGCGGCAGCTTGCCCTCGCCGAACCGGTTCGAGCCGTATTTCGCAAATTCCTCGGCGCTGCCGGCAGGCTCATCGCCGCCGCCACCGGCGCAATAGGTGCACTTGTCCATCTTGCCGCGCGAGCCGAAATTGCCGACCTTCGGATATTGCGGCGCTCCGAACGGGCAGGCATAGAAGCAATAGCCACAACCGATACACACATCCTTCGAATGCAAGACGATCCCGTCTTCGGTCGGATAGATGCAATTGACCGGGCAAACGGCCGCGCAGGGCGGGTCGGTGCAATGCATGCAGGCCATCGATACCGAGCGTTCGCCGGGCTTGCCGTCATTGATGGTGACGACACGGCGGCGATTGATGCCCCAGGGCACCTCGTTCTCGTTCTTGCATGCGGTGACGCAGGCATTGCAGTCGATGCATCGGTCCGCGTCGCAAAGGAATTTCATACGCGCCATCGCTTCCGCCTTCTCACGCTGCTCTGATCTGGCAAAGGGTCGCCTTCGGCTCCTGCATGCCGGTCGCAGGATCGTAGCCGTAGGTGGTCAGCGTATTCACGCTCTCGCCGAGCACGATCGGATCATTGCCCTTCGGATATTTGTCGCGAAGCTCCGTGCCCTCATACCATCCGGCAAAATGAAAAGGCATCCAGGCCACGCCCTTGCCTACCCGCTCAGTCACCAGGGCCTTCACGCGCGTCCGTGAACGGCTCTCCGGCCCCATCACCCAGACCCAACTGCCATCCTTGATGCCGCGCTCGAGCGCATCCGCCGGATTGATCTCGACATACATGTGCTGCTTCAGCTCGGCGAGCCACTTGTTGGAGCGCGTTTCCTCGCCACCTCCTTCATATTCCACAAGCCTGCCGGAGGTCAGAATCAGCGGAAACTGTTTGGCGATACCGCGGTCGACTGCGGCCTTTTGCACCGAAAAGCCGATGTTGGGGACGCGGAACTGCTTGGCGTCCGGCAACGTCGGATAGTCGGCAACGAGATCTGGGCGTGGCGTATAGATCGGTTCGCGGTAGACCGGGATCGGGTCAGGAAGATTCCAGGCGATCATCCGCGCCTTGCCGTTGCCATAAGGCGAACAGCCGTGCTCGATCGCCACACGCTGGATTCCGCCGGAAAGGTCGAGCGACCACGATACCGCATCGGGGTTGGCGGAATTGACCTTTTGAATGATCGCCATTTCCTGTTCGGTGAGGTCCTTGTCCCAGCCGAGCTTCTTGAGCACCGCCAGGGTGAACTCCGGATATCCATCCTTGATTTCGGAGCCGGCGGAATAAGAGCCCTCGGCGAGGAGATTGTCGTGTTCCTCCTTTTCGACTTCCTGCCCGTTTTCCATCACCTTGCGTTTGACAACGCGCTCGACCCCGAACCGGGCGCGAAAGGTCCCACCGCCGTCCTTCACTGGCAGATTGGTGTTGTAGAGGATCGCCGTGCCGGGATGCCTAAACTCTGGCGTTCCCCAGCACGGCCATGGCAGTCCGTAATAGTCGCCACCGACTTCCGGATCATCCTTCGGCGCCCGCAGCGTGACCAGATCGAACTTGGCCTGGTTCCTCATGTGCGCCTTGAGACGTTCGGGAGATTGGCCGCAATAGCCCGTCGACCAGCCGCCGCGATTGATCTCGCGCAGAATATCTTCCGCCGAGACCGCGTCGTTCTCGACCTTGATGTTCTTGAACATCCGGTCGGCAAAACCGAACTTGCGGGCGAACAGGTACATCGTGTCGTAGTCGTTCTTCGATTCGAAGACCGGCTCCACGATCTTCTCGCCCCATTGCAGCGAGCGGTTCGAGGCAGTTCGCGAGCCGTCCATCTCGAAACTGGTGCAGGCCGGCAAAAGGTAGGTGCCGTTCTTGCGCTCCGAGAGCACCGACCACGCCGTCGGATAGGGATCGCAGACCACCAGGAGTTCGAGCTTCTCGATTCCCCGCACCGCTTCCGGCATCCGGGTGATGGTGTTGACACCGTGCCCCATGATGAACATCGCTTGCACATTATCTGGTTGGCTGACTTGGTCCTTCGGCAGCAAGGTCGCATCGAACCAGCGCGTGCTCGGAATGCCCGGCGTTCCCATCAGCGTCTTGTTCGGGAAGCGGGATGTCATCCAATCGTAATCGACCTCCCACACCCGGCACCAATGCCGCCAGGCGTCTTCGGCAAGGCCGTAATAGAGCGGCAGCGTTGTCACATCGAGGCCGAGATCGGTGGCGCCCTGCACATTGGTGTGCCCGCGAAAAATATTGGCGCCTCCGCCGGCGTGTCCGACATTGCCGGTGGCCAAAAGCAGGATGCAGCTCGCACGGACATTGGCCGTGCCGGTTGCGAACTGGGTCTGGCCCATCGCCCAGATCAGGGTTGCCGGCTTTTCCTTGGCGAAGATTTCGGCGACGTGCTTGACCTGCGCTTCGGGCAGACCGGTGACGCGTTCGACCTCGTGCGGTGTCCACTTCGCCACCTGCTTGCGGATTTCGTCGACGCCGTAGACGCGCTGGCTCAAGAATTCCTTGTCCTCCCAGCCGTTTTCGAAAATGTGCCAGAGCATTCCATAGATCGTGGCGATATGGGTGCCGGGACGCACGCGAACATATTCGGTCGCGTGCGCTGCGGTCCGTGTCATGCGCGGATCGACCACGATCATGTTGGCGCGGTTGAGCTCCTTGCCTTCAAGAATATGCTGAAGCGAAACCGGATGCGCCTCCGCCGGATTGCCGCCCATCAGCAGAATGGTCTTGGCGTTGCGAATATCGTTGTAGCTATTGGTCATCGCGCCATAGCCCCAGGTGTTGGCGACCCCGGTGACCGTGGTGGAATGGCAGATGCGCGCCTGATGATCGGAGTTGTTGGTTCCCCAGAAGGCGGCCAGCTTGCGGTTGAGGTAGGCAGCCTCGTTGGTGAACTTGGCCGAGCCCAGCCAGTAAACCGAGTCCGGCCCGGACTTTTCGCGAATCTGCAAAAGCTTGTCGCCGATTTCGTCGACGGCCTTGTCCCACGAAACGCGGATCCATCGGCCGTCCACGAGCTTCACGGGGTAGCGCAGGCGGCGCTCGCTCAGCACGTCGTCGCGGACCGCCGCGCCCTTGCAGCAATGCGATCCGCGATTGATCGGGCTGTCGTAGTCCGGCTCCTGGCCGATCCAAACGCCATTCGCGACTTTGGCGATCACCGAACAGCCGACCGAGCAATGAGTGCAGATATTCTTGCGGGTCGCGACCGCTGCCCCCGGAGGAGGCGGCGGACCAGCTTGGGCCTTGCGTACATTGCCGAGCGGCAGGCTGCCGAGCGCTGCCAGCGCGCCTACGGTGAGGCCGGAGCGTTTCAGGAACGTCCGACGATCCTGACCGCTGCTCAAGTTCTCCACTGGCGGGGTGGCAAACGTCCCGTGCCCTCGATGACGTTCTGATTTTTTGATCAGCACGGGCGTTTCCCCCTTATTTGGCGGGATAACGGTTGACGCGGTAGAATTCCCGAACTTCGGTCGAATGCGCTTGATAACGCGCTCTGCGTTTTTCAGCGCTACCTAACGGCTCTGCCGCGGCCGACCCAACTATCGGCACAAGTGTCGCCGTTCCAGCGGCTACGGCGCCAGTGGTCACAAGGCGAAACAGCTCTCGCCGATGCACCCTCGTCAGGAGCTGTCCCTTCATAGAGGACCCTTTCCCGAACAAATGAACGCGAAAGCCGAACCCACGTTCCGCTTCGATAGCGTCCAATTTATCCAGCATAGTTAGCAGGCCGCACGACTTCAACTCCAAAAACGCTTTTATGATCTCGCACCTCGTGGACCGCGTTGACAATCATCGATCCCGGCGCAAGTTGCAGGAAGTGCGATTAGGCGAAAGGAGCAGCGGTGGCCGGTCACACTGGATGAGTTCAGCCTTGAACCGCGGCGCTCGGAGTGATATCGCCATGTCCAAGCTCGGAGAAAAATCGCCTCAGCGCGTCCGGAAGCGCAGTGACAGCGCGCGTGGGGTAGCGCCACTCATTCGCCAGAGCAAAGGCGATCAGATCGGTGTCTGTCCGTCTCTTCGCTTCTTGGACGAGCGACGGGCTAACGCGACCGGCGATACGACTGCTCTTCTGCTTGAGAAGCCCTGAACGCTCGGCCGCCTCCATCACGGTTTCGAACGGCCAACTGTATGATGAGGCGGTTGTCCCCGATTGGACAAGCAGCGTGGAATAGCGGCCGCGCTCGGAAGCGGGGCGTTCGCCTCAATGTTCCGCTTTAGGAAATGCATTTGATATTTCTGAGGGACTCGGCGCGCCTGCACGCCCGCAATTTTCTCGAACGGAAAAGCGCGTCCGTGCCGCACGCGCAAAAAAATCGTGCCACTAAGCGTGCCGTGAGGAGCAACAAAAGCAGCCGGTTCATCAAACAGCCGCTGACCCGGCTTCTCGTAATGGCGTCACCGGTCAGCTGTTAAGCTATTGAAAACCCTGAGCGAGCGAGCGGAGATGGAAGGACGATCGAGATCGTGCAGTTGCGTTCGGCCCGGTTGGCGCGCTTAGCCGATATCGTAAGTCGACCAATGATCTCAGATCGCCGGGCGTGATGGTCCCTGTGCAATCGTCAGCAGAACCGCAGCCAGTGCCGCGGCGGCCTTGTCGGGCCGCGCCTTCTCGTAGATCGCGAACTCGAGGTCAGGAAGCCGCGGCAGCCCCTCTTCCACACCGAGAATGCGCAAGCCCGCGATCAGCGCGCTGGCAGGAAGCGGGGTGACGGCGAGGCCCGCGAGCGCCGCCGCGCGCACGCCTGTCAAACTGGGGCTGGTATAGACGATCTCCCAGGTCAGTTCGTTGTCATTGAGCGCGGCGAGTGCAGCCTCGCGAGAAACGGAGCGCTCGCGGTACAGGGCCAGCGGCAGCGCCGCACCCGGAACAAGGTCGAACGTGTCGGCCGCAGCCCAGACCAGCGGCTCACGCCAGACCAGACGCCCTTTCGAGGTTCCGAGCGGGCGCTTTGCGAACACGACGTCAAGCCGCCCCGCATTAAGTTGCTCGATCAATTCCGCGCTGACGCCGATCTGCACCTCGAGCTTCACGCCCGCGTTGAGCGTGGCGAAGCGGCCGAGCGCCGAAGGCAGCGAGCCGCCGGCGACCTCCTCGACCACGCCGAGACGCGCTGTGCCAGACAGCCGCGGGGCCGCCAGGCGATGACGGGCCGCTTCCTCAAGTTGCAACAGGCGACGCGCGTCGCCGAGCAGCATCTCGCCGTCGTCGGTTAGCGCGACGCTGCGCGTTGTCCGCCGGAACAAGCGCCTTTTTGTCTCGAGCTCAAGCCGCATGATCTGCTGGCTCACCGTCGATTGCGTCAGGTTCAGCCGCTCGGCGGCACGGTGGAAACCGCCGCAATCGGCGACGGCAACAAACGAACGCAGCAACTCGAATTCCATCATGGGCGATTAATCCGATTTAACGATCAATCATATTATGAAATATCGCTTCTGTGATCAATACCAACGCTTACTCTGGAATCACCAGACGTCAAACGATGGAGAAGAGGGATGCTCATGCTCGACCGCCGGACGCTCCTGCGTGCCGGCTTTGCCGCCGCCGTCGGGGCCGCCGCACTCGCCCCTACCAGCCCCGCCCTGGCCCGTGCGCCCCAAGCGGGCGAGCGGGCGCAGCCTAGCTTCTACCGCTTCAAGCTTGGCACCATCGAGATCACCGTTGTCAGCGACGGCACGCTGGCGTTCCCGGCCGAAACGCTGTGGGGCGACCGGGCCGAGGACGCAAGAAGCCTGCTCACATCCACTTTCCAGCCGTCTAGCCCGGTGGGACTGCAAATCAACACGGTCCTTGTCAACACGGGCGACAAGCTGGTGTTGGTCGACGCGGGATGCGGCGTCGACAAGTTTCAGAAAACGGCCGGCGGGTTGCTTGGCCACCTCGCCGCCGCGGGCTACGCCCCGGGCGATATCGACATGATCCTGCTCACTCACGCCCACTTCGACCACCTGTGGGGTATCAGTGACGGCAAAAACGCGTCGCTGCTGTTCCCTTCGGCCGAATTCGTCGCCAGCGAGACCGAGGTCGTCTTCTGGAGCGCACCCGACCTGGTCGGCAAACTGCCCCCTGCGCAAAAGCCGCTGGTCACTCAGGCGAATCTAAAACTGGCCAGCCCCCGGCTGCGCCTGATCAAGGCCGGGGCGGAGGTGGCGCCGGGTGTTGCCACCTTCGACACCGCCGGTCACACGCCAGGCCATATGTCGGTGCATATTAGTTCCGGCGGCGAAGAAATGCTCCTCAGCGGCGACGTCGTGGTCAACTCGTCGGTCAGCTTCCTGCATCCGGAATGGCCGTTCGGGTTCGACCTGGACGTGCCACAGGCAACAAAGACCCGCATGGCCTTCCTCGACCGCGCAGCGGCCGACAAGACGCTGGTCGGTAGCTACCATCTACCCTTCCCTGGCTTCGGGCACGTGGTGCGCGAGGGGAGCGGCTACCGCTGGCTGCCGGCAGATTGGCAGTGGACGAGTTGACGACCTCGCCGCGTGGGGGGTGTGCTCCCCCGCCGGCCTCGTAAGCGCTACGCAGAATCCTAGGTGAGAAGGGCAACGAAAATGAATCTCTTGAACATAGTGACCTCGCCGCGAAAGGAAAAATCTGCGTCCACCGCTATCGTCAATGCATTCCTCTCGGAATTTAGAGAGCACGTTCGTGACGTTACAGTTGACAAGTTGGATATCTGGCAAGAGCGACTTCCCGAGTTCGACGCGGAGGCAATCAATGCCAAATACAAGGGCGTCTCTGGTGAACCGATGACGCCAGTAGAGACGGCAACATGGGAAAAGATTAGAGAGTTGGCCTCACGCTTCCAACGGGCAGATCGCATCGTTCTGGGCGTGCCGATGTGGAATTTCTCTGTCCCTTACAAACTCAAGCAGCTGATTGATCTGTCTTGTCAAAGAAACATGCTGTTTACGTTCGACGGGGAGTTCTATGGACCGTCCTTGAGCATCGATAAGGCTTTCGTTGCGTATGTCAGGGGACAAAGCGACGAGGCCGGCTTTAAAACTGTCTCTCAGCCAGGCTTCGAATATCTCAGCGGTTACGTCGAATTTTGGCTGCGGTTCATAGGCGTCCGCAGTGTCGTAACTCTCACCGTCGAACACACTTGGGACGGCCGCGCGGTCGACATGATCGACGCCGGAAGGAGACAAGCGGTAGAGCTGGCGAGGCAATTTTGATTGTTGCCCAATACCTCGATGCAAAGGCTCCGAGAGACGCATAAGGCAAAGCGAGATTTGTCTTTCCAGTCGTGATCACCGCCATTATTGCTTTTGTCGTGAGCGGGCGTTGACGTTCTTCAATATCGGCTGGCGGAATGATTTTGTGGTGCGATGGTGGTCCGCCTTCGCCATCGGCTGGCCGATCGCGGCCAGCACCGCTTATCTCGCGATCCGCAGCCTCACCCAGCGCATCGTCGCCGCCATCGAAAGGACCTGAGCAGCTCCTTGCGGGACGGCTTGACGTCGTGTTCGCCAGGCGTCTGCTCGGCACCTCGCACGGACGCTTGAAGTTCAGCATGCAATTGATCCTATTTTACGATCAATTATATTCTAAAATATCGTTTCTATAATCAATGATGGCCTCCTACCTTTCGTTCTAGGGACAGCGAAGGAGATTTCATCATGTCAGACACGTCACGGCGCGGAGCAGATCGCGCCTCCCGTCTCGCACGGGCTGCCGCGCTCAGCGGCACGAGCGGAAAGGTCTGCCCCGCCGACCGCGCGACGCGGTTGCTCGAAGCAATCATCGAGCCTGGTGACCGCGTGACGATCGAAGGCGACAATCAGAAGCAGGCGGATTTTCTCGCCTCAGCCCTGGCGAAGGTGGATCCTGCGCGGGTGCACGACCTGCACATGGTGCAGTCTGTGTTGGCGCTGCCCGAACATCTGGCCGTGTTCGAGCGCGGTATCGCGAACCGCCTGGATTTCGCTTTCGCCGGACCGCAGAGCCGCAAGCTCGCCGAACTGGTCGCGAACGGGACGGTGAAGATCGGGGCGATCCATACCTATCTCGAACTCTATGCTCGCATGCTGGTCGACCTGACGCCGCGCGTGGCGCTCATCGTCGCCGACAAGGCGGACCGCAACGGCAATCTCTATACCGGCCCGAACACCGAAGATACGCCGACCATCGCCGAGGCCGCAGCGTTCCGCGGCGGCATCGTCGTCGCGCAGGTCAACGAGATCGTCGATCGGCTGCCCCGCGTCGACCTGCCCGGCGACTGGGTCGATGTCGTGGTGCCGAGCCCGAAGCCGTACCGGATCGATCCGCTGTTCACGCGCGATCCCGCCAAGATCAGGAACGAGAACGTGCTGATGGCGATGATGGCGATCGCAGCGGTCTACGAACCCTACCAGGTGCGGCGGCTCAATCATGGCATCGGCTATGCGACCGCGGCGATCGAACTGATCCTGCCAACCTACGCCGCCAAGCGCGGACTGAAGGGGAAGATCGCCAGGCATTTCGTTCTGAACCCGCATCCGACCCTGATCCCTGCGATCGAAGCCGGCTTCGTCGACAGCGTCTATTGCTTCGGCTCCGAGTTGGGGATGGAACGCTACGTCTCGAACCGCGCCGATATATTCCCTAACGGCGCCGACGGTAATCTGCGGTCCAACCGCGCGCTCGCGCAGGTCGCCGGACAGTATGCCTGCGACCTCTTCATCGGCGGCACGTTGCAGATCGACGCGCAGGGCAACAGTTCGACGGCAACGAAGGGCCGGATCACGGGCTTCGGCGGCGCGCCGAACATGGGCGCCGACCCGCGTGGCCGCCGCCACGACAGTCCCACCTGGCTGCGCGCCGGTCAGGAAGCCGGCGAAAGCCTGCGCGGACGCAAGCTAGTGGTGCAGATGGTGCAGACCCATCAGCCGAATGGCGCACCGAGTTTTGTCGAACGGCTAGACGCTTGCGACCTTGCGGCCTCGGCAGGTTTTGCGCTACCGCCGGTGATGATCTATGGCGACGACGTCACTCATGTCGTCACCGAACGCGGCGTGGCCAACCTCTTGCGCTGCCGATCGCCGCAGGAACGCCAAGCGGCATTGCGCGCCGTTGCCGGCGATACTGAGTTCGGCAGGCGACAATCGGCCGAAATAAGTGACAGCCTGCGTCGCCGCGGCATTGTCATGTTCCCCTCCGATCTCGGCATCGATGTCAACACCGCAACCCGCGACTGGCTCGCGGCACAAACCATCGACGACCTCGTGACGGCGTCAGGCGGACTTTACGTGCCGCCGGCGAAATTCCGCCCGGCCGCGGTCTTCCACAGTTGAAGATAGGAGACAACTATGACCCCAAACACGCAAACCTCAAGCGGCCTGTCGAACTCGAAGCTGGCGCCGGTTGATCGCGCGAAGCAGCTCGCAACGGCACTACTGTCGGAACGCGGCGAGGCGTCAGGCGCGGAGGTCGCGCGCGAACTGCACCACATGCTATGCGCCCTGGATGCGGACGACCGGCACAGCTTCCAGCACTATCTTGCGACGGAGTTTCAGCCCGACAAAACGGCCCTGCACATGGCAGCGGAGCGTTATCTCGCCGACACCACGGCAGAAGCCGCGGCCGCGCTCGCGCAGGCCGCCGATCCACCCCGGCAGGAGCTGTTGCGGCGCATGAACATGGCGCCCGGCGGCACCGGCGCGCTGATCGCGATGCGCAGTGAAATCACCGCGCATCTGCACGACGAGCCGGAATTGAAGCTGCTCGACGCCGACCTCAAGCATCTCTTCGCCTCCTGGTTCAACCGCGGCTTTCTCGAACTGCGGCGGATCGACTGGCAGTCCGCGGCGGTGGTTCTGGAGAAACTGATCGCCTATGAGGCGGTGCACGAGATCAAGGGCTGGGACGACCTGAGGCGGCGCCTTGCGCCTGACCGCCGCTGCTTCGCATTCTTTCATCCCGCGCTTCCCGGCGAGCCGCTGATCTTCGTCGAAGTCGCGCTGGTGCAGGGGTTGGCCACCGCCATGCCGCCGCTGCTCGCACGGGAGACAGATGAAGAGGCCGCACGGGCGCAAGCTGCGCGCGCTGACACCGCGATTTTCTATTCGATCTCCAACTGCCAAGACGGCCTGCGCGGCGTATCGTTCGGTAATTTCCTGATCAAGCAGGTGGTCGAAGAGCTACAGGCGGAGTTTCCGCAACTGAAGCGCTTCTCCACCCTGTCGCCGGTGCCGGGCTTTCGGCGCTGGCTCATGCAGCGGCTTGCGGAAGGAAGCGATCCCGACACCGCGTTGTTGCCCGAACTCGAGCGCGACGGCTGGTGGCATGACTTAGCGCAGAGCGAGAAGTTGCGTCCCGCCCTGATGCGGCTGTGCGCGCTGTATTTGACGCGGCAGCCGTCACCCGGAAGCCGGGTCGACCCGGTAGCGCGCTTTCACCTCGGCAATGGCGCGCGGCTCGAACGGGTCAATTGGCTCGGCAACGCCGCACGCCGAGCGATCCAGGAATCCTTCGGCATCATGGTCAACTATCTCTACGACCGTGACAGCATCGAGGACAACCATCAGGCGTTCGTGCGTGACGGGACCATCGTGCGTTCGCCCGATGTCGACGCACTGCTCGAAGCTTGAGCCCATGCAGGGGCGCTCGCATCAGGGCGACAGAAAGGCGGTGAATGGCGACACAACATAAAAATCTCAGGCGGCCGGCGCCACTCTGCGGCGCCCACGCCATGCAACCAGACACTCCCACCCATCGTTGAAGGAAGAGATATCATGATGATGAACAGACGCGCTTTTTCCGCCGCCCTCCTGACCGGTGCCGCAGCTTCGCTAATCTCCACACGTGGCATGGCCGCAAATTCAACTCCAGCGAAGGCGAGTAACGTCGTGCTTGTGCACGGGCTGTTCGCCGACGGCTCGTGCTGGTCCGAAGTGATAGCGCGACTGCAGACGGCGGGGCTCAACGCCACGGCCGTGCAAAATCCGCTGACGACGCTGCCTGAGGCGGTGGCTTCGGCCCAGCGGGTGCTGGCGCGGCAGGATGGCCCAACGGTGCTAGTGGGTCATTCCTTCTCCGGGATGATCGTCACGGAGGCCGGTGTGCATCCGAACGTCTCCGCGCTCGTCTATGTGGCGGCGCGCGCGCCTGATGCGGGCGAGGACTACACGGCCCTGGCGAAGACATATCCGACGCCGCCGGCGACGGCCGGGATTGTGTTCGACGGCGACGAAGGACGCCTTTCCGAGAAGGCTTTCCTTCGCGATTTTGCCGGCGACCTTCCGGAAGCGAAGGCCAGGGTGCTCTACGCCGTGCAGGAGCCGTTCCGAAAGGCTCTTCTCACCGGCAAGACCACGCACGCGGCTTGGCGATCGAAGCCGAGCTACTACGCGGTTTCAACGGAAGACCGCACGATCAATCCGGACCTTGAGCGCTTCATGGCCAAGCGGATGAACGCCAAGACCATCGAGGTGAAAGCCAGCCATCTCTCGCTAATCTCCCATCCCGACGAAATCACACGGCTGATCCTCGAAGCCGCGGGACAGCAAACCTAACGAACCCAGCACATGCACAGCACGATAGGAGCAAGAAGCCATGAAACATTTTGGATCTGCCGCCTGGAACGGTGACCTGCGTGAGGGGAAGGGCTCGGTCTCGACCGAGAGCCCCGCGCTGGAAACCTATCCCTACACACTCTTCAGCCGCTACCGTGAAAAGCCGGGCACCAATCCAGAGGAGCTGATTGGGCCGGCTCACGCCGCCTGTTTCAAGGCGTGCGCGCACTCTGCGCATCAACGCAATTGGTACATCCTAAACCGGGAGACTGGAGATGCCGTTTGTAACCTTCACCGTCCGGCGCGGCCTCAGCGCCGCCGACAAGTCCCGCTTATCGGAGGCAATGTTAGAAGCCCAGGTGGCCGCCGGCTATCACGGAGCCGACCGCTTTCACCGCTTTCTCGAGGTCGACCGGGATGACCTTCTGGTAGATCCCCGCTTCCCCGACTACGCAACGGACAGAACCGATCGGTTCATGGTCGTTGAGGTAATCATCTCCAGCGGGAGGCCGACAGCAATCGCTACCACCATTGCGGACGAAGCGGTCAGACTGTTCGGCGAGCGCCTACACCTCGCGCCTCAGGACATCCTATTCGCCTTCTACGAGGTGGAACCGAACCTCCCGCGCTTTCCTGCTGCGTCGATCAGGCGAGATCCGACCGCGGATGCCTAAGCCGCCGAAGCGCGACCAGCTCGTGGCGGCAACGAAAGAGCTACTCTAGGAAGTGGGCTGCGAGGCCATGTCGCCTCGCGACATTCAAGCCCGAAGCGCCGCCAATCCCGGCCGATCTTTGCGGCCGCATTGTGAGGCAACGGTGAGTGCAGCTATCCCCGATGGGGGATAGCTAATTCGACCATAGGTACCAGCCGGATCGGTTGTAAACGCGGATCGGTGACGAGTCCAAACCCGTTGCTGCCAACTTGGTACGGCCGCAAGACTTGTCGTCCGTTGCTGGCACTTAATCGTGGGAACCTTAACAGCGCCCACATCCGTGGCACTCACGTGCCGGTGGAGGAGCCGTCCACGGCATCATTAACGGAACTGAGATCGCAGCCTGACTTCCGCGCGACCCATGCGGAAGAGGCTTTTCCTACCCGCTCATCGGAACTGCGCAATCAAATGATCGCAGCCCTTCGGGAGGCGGCCTTGCCGGGCTAATCAAACTATCCCGTTAAGTGATCAGGTGATGTTCCGCTATGCGCTTTTCGAAGCTGACCGGGCATGGTCTCCTTTAAGGCTGGAGCTTTACCCTGAAAATTGTAAACGGCCCTGAGCGCGGCAAGTTGTTCTTGAACGCGACCTCCCACAAATGGGAATCAGCGATATAGAGATAGCCACGACTGATCGCAAAACCATCCGCCCACGAAAGCTTTGAGGGATCGCGAACAAAGACCTTCGTCGTCAAGGTATGGCTCGGCGTTCTGCTGATGGAGACGACGGTACCGTGCTCAAGGTCGCCCGCATAGAGCGTGCCGTGCCGATCCATGATCAGGCCGCCACTCAGCACCGAGCTGCCAAGATATTCCACCTTTTTGGAAAGCTCCGTCTCGGACAGCTTTTCGTCACGCAACGCGGCGGTAGGCACGCGCCAATAGTTGTGGTCCGTTAAGGGCCGATAATAGAGCCACCGGGAATCAGGTGATAGCGCGATGCCATCGGCGTGGATCGCAACCACGGAACCGTCCGGGCGCAGAGCGATGTCCTTGCCGATCATGAGATGCTGCTTGGGATCGGCAAATGTTGAACGATCTCCAACGAGGACTTGCCGAGCCTTACCCGTGCTCAAATCGAGCACAACCAGGCTGCCCTTGTTTCCGGCATTGGTCAGATAGGCAAAATTGTGGGCAACATCGATACGCACGTCGTTAAGCGAGTCCTTCTGCGAAACAACTCCGTTGAAGTCGTACTGCCGGATGATCTTGTTGGTGGACAGGTCAAATTCGACCAGTTTCGGCGGCAGACGCTGGTGGTCGACCTTGGGTAGTGATGAGTCGAGCGCCCAAAGGTGATCTTTGCCATCTACCCAAAGCGCCTGGACCGAGATCCACTCCGAACTCCCCTTTCCCTGCTCGTCGAATTTGTTCCAGCCGGCATCGGGATATGGCTTTAGCTCACCCGTCTTCGGGTTGACCTCGACCATACTATAGGCCGATCGAACCTGGCTTGCCGGAGCGGTTGCGAACACTCGGCCTTCTGTCGACACACCTATACCGACCAGCCGGAAATCATCCTCGAAGGCTTTCACAGTTTCGAGGGCAGGTCCAACCTTTGCCGCACCCTCCGGGCTGGCGCTACGAATCGCCACCGGGGACAGAGCGAGGCCAAGCAAAATGGCCTTCAGCAACGTTGCCTTGAACACAGGGACCTCTTCCTGTCGATTTCCCCGTGTCTAATCGACAAGCCGACCAAGCGTTCCGTCGCGCGGGGCCGGACTTGACGGGCGGGATGGGACCCTATCATTGTGCTCAAAATGAGTTTTTTTCGCGTTTGACGCCAAGCCGACATTCCGTGCGACGAGCGTAGCATCGCCATGCTTGTGAGCTCGTCGCCCACCCCCTATTTTTTGCACGTCTGTTTGGACCGGGCGTCGAACCTGGCTACAGGCCTATCCGTCTGCCAAAGCTCCACATCGTGGCTGTCGACGAGTTGCCCGGCGGATTTGATGGCGGATTCATCATCAGTACAATCCAATTGAACCACGCCAATGGATCGGTCGTGTAGCCCAACGATAAATGCACGATAGACCGACATCTTAGCCTCCAAGTAGCGCGAAATGGCTGATTGGCGAATTTGCATAATCCCCGCGCGCCGGACGACACGAACAAGTCAACTGCGAGATCAGGACGCCGGGCCGTTCATCGGAAGCGCGCCGGTGAATGCTTGCCCAGAAGATGAACGGGAGAGCGTTTGAATTCGAGGGGAACCGCTTTGTCCTTTTCTAAAAGCGGAATAGTGCCGCCCAATCGCAGATATCCCTCCGAAGCAGGGTACAGCTTGTAGCAAAGGCAATACTCATAGCCGACCTTATGCGGCTCATATAAAACCGAGGTTGCAGCGCTCTCGAAATTAAATCTCGCCCGGAAGATATTAGCCCAAGTGAGTCAAGCAATCTCGCATGAAACGCCGTCTGCAGACCTACAAACGGAGTAATCGACAACACGGAAGCCTTGCCGCTTCGCAAACGATCTATCTCCACAAGGCCCGGGTCCGCGCCTGGCGGGCGAGAACGAACGAAATCAGGTGATGTTATGTCTTCCCCTCAGGTCGCCACTGGCGACAGAATTATTGATCCGATGATCGCGCTCGCGGGCTGCTCAACGCACCAGCGCATCGTGGTAGCCGGCTCGAAGAGCATGGAATTGATGCTGGAGTTGCACCGGCGCGGATATTTGCTGGCGGCAGCGGCGGGCAATTGCGGCCTTCCAACCGGTCAGTACGACGTTGCGCTTGTGGATTGGCGGCGACGCACGCTTCACACGCTTGAGACGACGATGGACTGGTTGGTGAATTTCCTCAGCCCTTGCGCTGCACTGGTGGTTTGGGTTGACGCACAGAAGCCAGCAGCGAACGAAAGCCTTCGCGCCTCGGTGGCGAAACGCGGCTTCGTCATCGTGCACAGCACCGTGCATGAATGCGGTTGCGCGCTTTTGGCGCGACGATCGCAGGCCTATCCGGTCCAAAAGGCGGCGTAGCGCGCCCTCAGGTGATCGGAATAGCTGCACAATGCGGGTATCCTCCGACCAGGAGGGTTCCGTCGGCTCCTCGAAAGGGAATCCAAATGGCCAAGCCGAAGGTACGACGCGCCATCATTCGCGAGTGGATGGCACTTGTGCGCGAGAAACGACAATCCGGCCAGCAGGCACTAGCTTTTGCAAAATCCGCGGTCCAACGACACAGCCTGCCACGCGGCCGCCGAGCGCCGCACGACGTGATCATGGGATGGCTGCGGCCACGCACGGGACGACCCTGATTTGAGGCAAGATGTTACCCGGAGGCTGTGAGTGCGTTTTGGGCCGCTATTAATGGCACCTTTCGGACATTGCTGCTTTAGCCGATGACCGCTCTGCGCCAGAATCGCTTAATTCGCCACTGCGGCGTGTGTTCGGCATGCTACGGCATCGCGTCAACGCTTCGAACGCGGGTCAAGCTCCGGGCGGGCGACAGTACGCGTCATGGCCGACATCCCTGCGAAGGGCAACGGAAAGTTCTGAGCCGTATGTGATTACTGTGCTGGCGCAGCGATGGCCGGGACTGTTTTCTCATTCAGCCGCCAACGCGGTTGTCCAGCTGAAATCATAATGCGCGCTCAATGCTTTCATCGCGACGACTGCACCGAGTACGCAGATGATCTGCAATAGCGTCCTCGTCGAAAAAACCTTATTGAACAGCGTCATATGATCTTCCGCTTTTGCTTAGTCATATTGTCAGCGAGCCGGGCGGCATGGGACCTAGCGTCGGTGGCCCAGACGAATCCCAACTTTGAGCGCCTTCTGGCGCAGCGAACCCACACTGCGTTTTGTAAGCTTCGCAATTTTAACGACGGGTGTTTTCGCCTTTGAGTGCGCACGCAGCTCCTTCACATCGGCTTTAGTGTATTCGCGACGCACGACCGTGTTCTTTGCTTTTTTAGGCACTCAATATTCCTTGATTGTGAGGCCGCCTTAGTACCACAGATAGCCTGAGCAGCAAGCGTCATCAGCTTTAACGCTGAGCCGCGTGGCCCGTGTGCACCGAAAACTTAAACCCGGGATAGTAGATGGTGAAGCCATTGTGCGAGCGAATGCCGCAAACTGCGGCTGAGCCTGGTTCCGAAATAAGCTCTCTGCTCATGCCTTGTCGGTTACGAGAGGCTGTAGCGAGCTCGATGGCGAGCGCAATGCCGTCAAGCTTGCGGCAAATCTCGGGCGGCATGGTCCTGGCCATCGTATCCATCATTTCGTGGGTCGCGCTAAAGGGTTACGTGCCTTACCTGTGGCGAGAGTGACTCACCTCTGTCGACCATAGGCGCATCGGCTTCAGCGCGGCCACGTGGACCCCCGGATGCTCCCCTCCTCGACGGTTACGTCCGACCAGACGTGATCGATCAGCTCGACCCGAAGACTGCCTCCCTCGACCGTTACGTCAGGCCATGCCCTCGCGATCAGTTCGGCTTTCCCGACAACCTCACGGGCGTTTCTGAGAACGCTCGTCGATCGCCACAGTTTTTCGCAATCGCAAGGACGATCAATGAGAATACTCACCAAGGGGTTGACTCAAACGGCAGAACAGAGCAGCGGACACGGACAATCAGGTAGATCGTCGGGCCTGCCGCGCCTACGTTCTTGGTACGGCGGGCTCGGCGCGAGCCCGTACTTTGCTGCCCTCGCTAAGGGCAATGGGCGGATTGATGATTACCAAGTCGCCCTGTTCAACTCCGTCGTCTACTTCCACCTGCGTTCCCAAGTCGCGCGTCACCGACACCTTGTGGATATGCGCGGTACCATCCTTGATCACAGCCACCTGCATTCCGTTCTGATTGAAAATCGTCGCATCGGCCGGTACTAGAAAGGATGGCGTCTTCCTCAGAATGTTGAGTTCGACAGTGCAGTAGGTGCCAGGCTGTAGCGCGCCGTCCGGATTCGAAATGTCGATCTCGGTCAGCAGCGTCCTCGTGCCGGTCTGCAGCGCTTCGGCGATCCGTGTCACCTTGCCGCGGAAAGTGCGACCCGGGATTTCGGGAACGCGCACTATCGCCTCAATGCCCGGAGCAACGCCGAACGCCGCGTCCTGCGGCACATAGACCCGCACACGGATCACGTCCTTCTGCATGATCTCGAACATGAAAGTGCCGGTGTTTGCGTTGCCCTGCACCAACGAGCCGACATCAACATTGCGCTGGGTGATGGTACCGTCGAACGGTGCAACAACCGAGGCATAGGCCCGGTTCTGATGCAGCACCCGAAGCAGGCGCTCCTGCGCCGCGACATTCGCTTGCGCAACGCTGACCGCGGCTTCATCCGCCTTGACGGTTTGGAGGTCGATATCGCCTTGGTGGCCAGTCACCCATCCATCCCTGAGCAAGGGTTTATCGCGGCCCCAGGTCGCTTGCGCGAGCGTCGAGTTGGCTTGCGCCTGCTGCACCGCGGCCTTTAGCTGCTCGAGAGTGGACTCGTTCTGCGCAATCTGGTCGTCGAGCTCGGGTACTCCAAGCTCGGCCAGCAGCTCGCCTTGTTTGACATGATCGCCGATGTCAACGTTGCGCTTTCCGATATAGCCGGTGGCGCGAGCATAAATGTTCGCGTCCACGAACGCGGCCGTCGTTGCCGGCAACGTGATGACGATATTGCCGGGGCTCGCCCTTACGGTCACGACGCGAAAGCTCGGTACGAACTCGCGAGCATGATCGGCGGTCGCTATGACCTCCCGCTGCTGCGAATAGGAGCGCGATGTGCCGAAAGCCAGGCCTACGGCGAGCAGAAAGAAAGCGCCGCCCCCGAACAGAAGGCGGCTCCAGCGGCGCCGAGTATCCGGGCGATCGTTCGGCGCTTTTTCGGTTTTGCGACCGATGGCCGGTTCGTGCTGACGATTGCGGATGTCATTCATCGGGAAGTTCCTCGAACACGCCATTAGCTGCTTTGCCGTCGTTACGGCTTCTCAGCATGGCAAACAGATAGGGGACGATCAGCAGGGTCGTTGGCGTCGCGAAAAGCAGGCCACCAATCACCGCGCGCGCCAGCGCCGCATTCTGTTCCTCGCCGGCGCCGCCGATCGCCATTGGGATCATGCCGACGACCATGGCCGATGCCGTCATCAGGACGGGCCGAATCCGGGTATGTCCCGCATCGATCGCGGCCTGAAACGCCGTCCTTCCGGCCAGCTGCTGTTCCCGCGCGAACGTGACCAGCAGAATGGAATTGGCCGAGGCAACGCCGACGGCCATGATCGCGCCCATCAGGGAGGGCACACTCAAGCTCGTGCCGCTGATAAACAGCATGGTGACAATTCCGCACAGCGTTGCAGGAAGGGCCAGGATCACGACGAACGGATCGCCTAAATTCTGGTAATTCACGAGCATGAGCAGATAGACGAGCACGGCGGCGAACAACAGTCCCAACCCAAGATCCCTGAAGGAATCATGCATGCTCTGGATTTGGCCGAGAACCGCAATCGAGTTGCCTGGCTTGAGCTGTTTTTGCATTTCAGGAATGATCTTGTTGATCTCCTCGGAGACGCCGCCGAGGTCGCGGCCTTGCACGCTGGCGTACACTTCGTAGGCTGGCTGGATATTCGTCTGATTCAAGTTGGTCGGCACGCTGTCACGTCTTAAGTTGGCAACGTTGCTCAGCAGTCCCGGTACTGGCGGACCTCCAGAGGCGATGTTCGTAGAAACTGGCGTGTTGCCAAGCTCGTTTAGGGAGCTCACCTGACGCTCCGGCGTCTGGACTGTAATGTAGTACGGAATTCCCGCTACCGGATCGGTCCAGAAGTTCGGCGTGACCTGCTCGGAAGAGCTCAGGCTTATATTGACGTCGTTGGCGATACTCTGCGGGCTCAGCCCGAACTGCAGCGCACGCGCACGATCGATCGCGGCCATGAATGCCGGAGCATCGATCTCCTGTTGAAGATGCGCGTCAACAATTCCGGGAATAGCAGTAATGCGGCGCCGCAGTTCCTGCGCTACGCGCAGGTTGTTCGCGCGGTCGCGGCCAACTGTCCGAACGTCGATCTGCGCCGGCAGCCCGAAATTGAGAATTTGGGTGACCATGTCTGCAGGTTGGAAATAGAACGTTTCTTCGGGAAATTCGGCCGCCAGCACCTCGCGCAACTTGCGGACGTAGCCGGCCGTTGGCGCGTGCTTCTCCGTAAGGGCCACCAGGATCGCGCCGTCATTGGGGCCAATTGTTGAGCCGTCGGTGAATGCAAGGTTGTAGACACGTTGCGGTAACCCGATATCGTCCACAATGAGGTCCCGCTCTCGCTCGGGAATTGTCTCTCGAATCTTGTCCTCGACGGCCTGGAAAATGCCTTCGGTCGCGTCGATCCGGGTGGCAGCAGGCGCGCGAACGTGAAGCTTGATCTGTCCTCCGTCGATTGCCGGAAAGAAATCACGCCCGACGAGCATTAGCATCACGGCTCCCAACGCGAGGATAAGGACGGCAGCAAGCGGGACAATGAACCGTCGCGTGAGCATCAGGGTGAGCACGTCGATATAGCCCATGCGAAAGTGCTCGAAGCCCCGCTCGAAACTGCGGTGTAACGATGCGAACCAGCCTCTCGAACTGCCGGTTTCGTCGTGGTGCTCGCTTTTCAGCAGCAGGCCTATGAGGATCGGCGTCAACGTCCTCGACAGGGCATAGGACGCCAGCATCGCGAACACCACGGCGAGCCCGAGAGGCGTGAACAGAAATTTGGCCGGCCCCTCGAGGAACACCACCGATGTAAACACACAACTGATGGCGAGCGTCGAGACCAAGGTTGGGACGGCAATGCCGGCCGACCCGTGAAGTGTCGCCGCAGCCAGGCCCATTCCCTCTTCGGTGCGCAGCCGATGAGTGTTTTCGATAGTTACTGTCGAATCGTCGACCAAGATGCCGACCGCCAGCGCCATCCCGCCGAGTGTCATGGTATTGATCGTGTGGCCAAGAAAATAGAGCACGACGATCGATGTCAGGATCGACAGCGGAATTGAAATCATGACGATCAGCGTCGACCGCCATGACCCGAGAAACAGCAGGATCATCAGCGAGGTAAGCCCAACCGCGATAGCCCCCTCCCGGACCACGCTCGCGACCGACGCCGAGACGAGTTTGGCTTGATCGAACAGTTCATCGATGGTCAGGCCAGGAGGTGCGGCCGCGCGCGCCGTCTGCAGAGCTTTCCGAACCCCGTTCACGACGCTGAGCGTCGAAGCATTGCCGTTCTTGATGACGCTCAGCAAGACAGCGCGTTGGCCATTTTTTCGGACGATATTTTGCTGCACTGCCCAGGCATCGCGGACCTGGCCGACATCCCTCACAAATACCGTTGCGCCATTCACGAACTTTATGGGGATATCGTTCAGATCTTTGATGGTCGCAGGCATCGCGTTGGTGCGAACCGTGTATTGCCTGTCTCCAATCTTGGCCAAGCCTGACGGCAGTGTCAGGTTCTGCGCACTGATCGCGTTCACGACGTCCGTCGGCGTCAAACCCCTGGCCTGAAGCTTTGTTTGGTCGATATCGACCATGATCTGCCGATATTTTCCTCCATCCGGGGTCGGGAACGTGACGCCATGGACCGGGGCAAGCTGCTGACGCAGGTTGTAGTAGCCGTAATCGTAAAGCTTCTGCTCGTTGAGGTTATCGGAAGCCAGGCTGAGCTGCAGGACCGGTATGCTTGAAGCATTGTAATTCACGACTATTGGCGCCTGGATTCCGGTTGGCATGAGCACGCGTATAAAATTCGTAGCCGAAACGATCTGCGCAATGGCAAGGTCAATATTGACGTCCGATTGAAAGAAGATCTTCTGGACGGAAATGCCATTGAGCGTCTGCGCTTCCATATTTTTGATGCCATTTACGCTCGTACTGATCGCGTATTGGCTGTATGTGGTGACGCGCTGCTCCATCTCCGGCGTGCTTAGACCTGTGTACTGCCAGATGACAGTGACGACCGGAATGTTGATCTCCGGGAAGATATCGACCGGCATGACGAGGATCGCCAAGATTCCGAGAAACAGTATTAGTGCGGCGAGCCCGTAGAAAGTGTACGGAAATTTCAACGCAAATCGGACAATGCTCACACCCGAACTCCTTATCTTGCCGATGTTCCGGAATATGTAGATCAGCCCTAAGCCTCAGCTATTGCGCGGGAACTGGCACGACAAACGAAATTCGCCAGCCCACTGCTGCACGAATTGCGAACTCGTTGACGAGAAACTGATGCGGTGTCCCGGCGGCGCCGACGGTGACCCGAGTCCGAGCGTAAATGCAGGTGTCAGGTACGATCCCAGAGGGACAACACGGCTTGCATCGTGATCCGGCTCGTACTTCCACGTAGCCGCAAGCGCGGTCCGGAAGTGATCCATAACTGCGAAAGGAGGCGATTCGATTTTTGTTTCTTGAAGGCCCACGACAAATCTCCCGACCGCTGACGTCTGATTTGATCTTGGGCGAGGTGCTTCTCCCGGCAAGGCACATCATTGAAATAGCAACGTTGCTGTTCCTGCGAACCGCAAAGCGAGAAAAAATTTATCCAGGACGGTCGGCGCGGAGGCAGATTCGAGGGTGCGGATACAGAATAGTTTCCGTCCAATGCACATGGCCCTTGATATTTTGGCCTAGGACGCGGCAGATCTGGGTTGATTGTCTCTTTCCGGGTACGGGCAGGTTTCCAATGACGAGGGAGAAGGAGGGGCGGCGATCCGAGAGCGGATCCTGGCGGGGGTGGATCGCCTGTTCCATGCCCAAGGGATTAAATCGGTGGGTGTGGACGCGATCGCGGCCACGCTCGGCATCAGCAAGAAAACGCTCTATCGGCATTTCCCATCGAGGGACGACCTGGTGATCGGCTATTTGCGGGGGCGGTTTCGGCCTCTGCCCGAAGCCTTCACCAAACCGCCGCTGGAGCAGATCCTGGCCAATCTGGAGTGGATCGCGCGCTTCCTGACCAACGCCAGGGACTTCCGCGGTTGCGCGTTTCTCAACGCACTCGCCGAGCTCGGTAGCGAGGATAGCGAGGGCGTGGATTGGCCGTTGCTTACGGGGACAGGTGGCGGCTGTGGTACCGTGACTTGTTGTCCCAGCTCGACGTCGGTAACCTCGATACTTTGGCGACGCAGTTGGCGCTGCTCGTCGATGGGGCCCCTATGCGGCGGTCCCGATCCACCAAGACCCCGCCATGATGCGGCCATCAATTGCTGCCACCCGCACACCGCTCAAGGTTGCAGGGGTGGTGATCTCGACCGGCGAAGCGAGATCTGTAGCTATAGGTCAGGCATCGTGAGGTGGTGCCTATCGGCACCGGCCCTACATGGCTCTTGCTGTCAGGATCCGTGAATTGGGGTTCTCGTGACCTGACCGACCGGCCGCCGTTCGGCGAAGCAAATAGCTCTGAGAAGGAGCCATGAAAGCCCGCCCCTGCCACGCAGCACTAGTAACGATAGACAAGATCGTAGCTTTTTGACCGCCCTCGATCCAACGCTCGCCTGCGGCGATCGAATAATTCGCCGTCCCGTGCAACACCATATTGATGACCGAGTTGAACGCGCGCGGAGAAAGCTGTTCCGTGCGGCAATGAAATTTCCGGCGGCGTTGTTGACCAGGCCATCTAGCGGTCGATCCCGCCAGATCTCGTCGAACATGGCGTCCACCTTGTCTGGATGCTGTAAATCGCACACGATATGGGACGGCGTTGCCTCGCGCTGCCTTCCTTTCCTGCACGGTATTTTTGAGAACTTCCTCCCGGCGTCCACATATTACTATTTCGGCACCCAGTTCGATAAAGCGGTGCCCAAGCTCTTGCCGATTCCCGTGCCGCCTCCCGTGATCAGTATTTTCTGGTCCTTCAAGACATCGTTTGCGAACGTGCGTATCCTCCCAAAACAAGACGCGGTCGCGGGCTTCCGCGCGCACAATTGATTCGACCTGTAACGTGCGGCGATTCGCATGCTACGGAAACAGTATTGTTTTCTGTAACGTCCGGCTATAAAATTGGTCAAGCGGTTTCGGGCACCCGCAATTGAAAAAGGCCCTTACGGAGTTTTTCCGCAATCCACGTATTTGAAACCAGGGGAAGCTTACACCCTTGATTCCAGAGCGCCAATCGATCACGTTGCGAAAAATGTTGCCTCGACAAGAAGGAACAGGTCGGTATCCATGGCCGAACAGGACGATCTGACTACCAGGGCGCGGATCCTGGAAACTATCGATCGGCTATTCTATCGACAGGGAATCCGCGCGGTTGGCGTCGATACGATTGTTGCTGAGCTGGGTATCAGCAAGAAGACCCTTTACCAGCACTTCCGGTCGAAGGGGGAGATGATCGAAGCATACCTGAAGGGGCGGTTTCGGCCACTTCCAGTCTCGGACCGGCCGCCCGCTGAAGAGATCTTGCGAAATTTCGAATGGCTTGAGAAATCCCTCGTCAAGAAGAAGGACTTCCGGGGCTGCGCCTATCTAAACGCGCTTGCCGAATTAGGTGAAGACGAGCCGGAGGCAAGGAAGATTGCGGTAAATATTAAGGAAAGCCGGCGACTTTGGTTTCGGGACCTGCTGTCCCAGTTGGACGTAGACGATCCGGAAACGTTGGCCAATCAGCTTTCTCTGTTGGTTGACGGCGCCTACTCGGCGGCGCTCGTGAGAAACGACCCCGCAATGACAAGGGCCGCCATTTCGGCCGCTCGGATACTGCTCAAAAACGCCGGTGTAAATATCGCGCCGGCCTCGGCCAGCCCCGCAGCGGGCAAGACGTCAGAAGGTTCGATCTCCGAGTTGGCTAAACGAAAGCGCACGTCAGTGACCGAACTTAGGCGCGCAAGCCCCTAGTTTCAACTATGGGGTGAGCGCCTCTTTGCTATTAGACATCAGCCAGGTACATAATAGGCTATGGCGGACTTCAGATCGAACAGGAACGTTCTCTTCTCGTGCAAATACCACGTGGTGTTTTGCCCGAAATACCGGAAGCCAGTTCTTAATCCGCCTATCGACGCCAAACTTAAGAAACTAATTCAGCAAGTATGCGACGAGACGCAATCGGCGCTGATTGAAATGGAAGTCGTGCCAGACCACGTCCATCTGCTTGTCGGCTGCGATCCGCAATACGGCATCCACCGGCTGGTGAAGGGCATCAAGCGCCGGTTTCTTGCTGCAACAGCGAAAGCTGCTCGGCGTCAGTGCGGAGCAAAGACTGCCGTGGAGACAAAGCGCGCGGCACTGATGCAGCAGGTTCTGGAAATGCAGGTTTCTGTTGAAACGCGCCCGGAACATTGGGTGAGACGTGCGACGATTGAAGCGTATAACGAACGGCACTGGGATGGAGACGGGGCGGCGGAAGATGCACCCGCCGAGTTTCTCGAACGCATCACCGTAAACTTCATCCGGCATAAGTACGACAGGGCATTAGAGGAAGTCGCTGGTCGGGTTGGCATCGCCTCTGCGGTACAAGCTATTCGAGCAAAGATTTACTCAGCCATAGGAGAGCCATAGGAGAGAGCTATCCGGCTTTAGCAGATGAATGCAGTCGGCAATTGATGCGTAGAGGACTGTGATGCCGCGCGTTAAAACCCTGTCCTTCGTCGCCGAGTTCCCGCTTCAGACGACTGCGGCGGATGAGAAGACATTGGATACGCGGCTGAACGCGGCCCGGCACCTCTATAATGCCTGTTTGCAGGAGTGCCTTCGCCGCCTCGATCTGATGAAGCAGTCGAAGGCATGGCAAGCCGCACGCGCCATGCCTGCGACAGTGGACAAGCGTCACAACAAAGCGCGCTCGCAAGCGTTCGGGGCCGAACTGGAGCGGTTCGGCTTCACCTCGCGCGAGATTGAAAAGCATGCGCTCTCCTGCCGCAATGCCTGCTGGATCGGCGATCACCTCGGCAGCCACGACACGCAAACCACGAGTTTGCGCGCGTTCCGGGCAGCCGAGCAGTATGCGTTTGGCAAGCGCGGCCGCCCACGGTTCAAATCGTTAAACCGGCTGAACAGCATCGAGGGCAAAGCGGACGCTGTGATCCGCTACCGCGCCGAGCCTGTTCCGGCCGTGCACTACAGCGGCCTTGTGCTGCCGCTTATGCTCGATCCAAAGGACAAACGCGATTGGCAAAGAGAAGCGCTCGCGGCCAGGACCAAGTATGTCCGCATTATCCGGCGCGAGATCAAGGGCCGCGTTCGCTGGTTTTGCCAGTTGGTGCAAGAGGGCTTGCCGCCCGCTACGCACACCACCAAGGACGGTACTGTCGGACTCGACATCGGGCCGTCCAGCATCGCGGCGGTATCAAGCGACGACGCTATTTTGGAGCAGTTATGCCCGAGCGTCGTCGAACCGTGGAACGACTGCCGGCGTATCCAGCGCGCGATGGACCGCTCGCGACGTGCAACCAACCTGGACAACTTCGATGCCAAAGGGCGCGCGATCAAGGGTAAGAGAAGGTGGAACAGGTCGCAGCGCTATCAGGCGCTTGCCGCTTCGAAACGCGAGCGCGATCGAGTATTGGCTGCCGAGCGCAAGCGATCGCATGGCGAGTTGGCGAACCGCATTCTCGGTCAAGGGACAACCATCAAAACAGAGGAGTTGAGCTACAAGTCACTTCAGAAGAACTACGGTCGCAGCGTGAAAGTGCGTGCGCCAGGAATGTTGATCTCGATGCTTCAGCGCAAGGCTGCAAGTGCTGGCGGTGGAGTGATTGAGATCAAAACCCGGCATACACGGTTGAGCCAGTTCGATCATACCACGGGCGAATACATCAAGAAGCCGCTCTCGCAGCGGGTTCATGTGTTCGGCGATGGCAGGACAGAGCCGGTTCAACGTGATCTCTACAGCGCGTTTCTTGCGACATGCTGCGATACGAATTTGCTCGACATTCCCCAAGTCAAGATCGCTTGGGCCAGTGCGGAACCGCTCCTGAGGACGGCGATGTCGAGTGTACTTCAACCTGCAAGCGGGAAGGGCTTTGCCCAACCCCACGTCCGTAATGGCGTTAGAGCGGGTCGCCGGATCAAGAGTGTTGGGCCGGCCGTCGAGGCCGGGGATGATGTAGCGCCTCTGCAAACAGAGACCGCGAGAGCCCCGGAAAGACTGCCTTCTGCCTCTCTCAGAACCCCCTGGCTTTAGCCATGGGGAGGTTCAGGTCTCTTCACGTCTGTATCGCAAGGACCTCCACTCCCTGGACAAGCCGCGGTTTCATTCGGATAGCGATGCCGTTCCACAAATCTCGCGCAACAAGTGATCTCAGGCAAAGTCCTTTACGGTTCGAAGCCGCGGCGCTCCAATTCGGCTTCGATCGCGTCAAAGAGGATCTCGGCCGGCATCATTGCAAGATTGGTCCAGAGGATGACCGCAGCGCGCGCGGCGATTAGGTATTCGGTCATACAAGGCAGCTCCCAATGCGAGGCGCGGTTAGCTCGCGTGTGTTATTTGAACGTGACGCCGAATAGGCGGCGGATTTCGTCTCCACTGATGCTGCAACGAATAACGGATGTACTTCGGATGATCTTGTACTTTGCTGATTTATTTAGATGGTTGATGCGCATTACCGTGCGCACCAGCAGAAATCTGTCATCTTTCAATTCCTGCCGATCGAGCGCAAGTCAATCCAAGGGCCATGACGACGCAGCGCGCCTGGACGGCATAGCATTCGAGCTTGATTGACCGCTATCAACCCACCCAAACTGGCAACAGCCCCAGCCCATTTCTGTTCGCCGGCCTGTAATGGGACCTCTGGCTACGCGCCTCGATCGACCGGTCGTTGCCACGCCGCGTTTGATTTGCAGGGTTGAATGATTGATGGCGGTCGGCTGCGTATCTGGCTTTAACAGGGCCATAGCTTCAAGATTCGACTGATCCGGCGCTTTGTCAGACGGTGGCGGAATCGACGGCTGGATCGCCGGAGGGTCCAAGATAACGGGCGGTTTGACGGTCAGCTGACTGGTATCCAGAATGACCTTTTCCGGCCATTTGTGCGCAGACTTGATCCGGATAATCGCTCTATCGAGGGCGACCGACCGATCAGCGAACATCGCTGGGGGTTTTGGCAGAAGCCAGCCGGGGATGAACAACAAAGCCGCAAGCGTGCCTCCGACGAAGATACAATAGCGGGCTATAGGCAACGCTTTTCGCTCCTGAAAATCGAGCAATTTCGGTTCACCTTTAGGAACACCTGAAAAGCCGAACGCATCACTGGACTCGCACCGGCTCGCTCGACGAAGGCGCCGCAATGATGGACACTGGTCTTATTTTGGTCAGGAACGCCACGAAGCACAGCACCGGGATGGTAAACGTAGCCAGACTCAATGCGCTCCTCATATCGGCTCCTGTGTCGTTTCCATTTCGCGTCGATGCGGCCGACTCCGCTTCCTTTACACGTCACGTCGCGACGACCCTGTAAACTCGTCGCAACGCGTTCAGCATGCGGGGTGCTCAATGCTTCATCTAGAATGAGAGCTGTCGTGTTGAGACATGAACGGCTCCTCAAAGCGTGCATTCATTATGTCTTATCGCTGCCAGTCGCGATTGAACGCTGCTGCGGGATTAACGCCAATCGTGCTGAAAACTGTCGGCTGACGAATTCGGATCTAGAGCTGCGTGTTGCAATCGCTCAATTTCAGAATAATTCGAGCAGATTTCAACAAGCGGGCTACGCAAGCTTTTCCCGAAGCAGATCATCGTGTGGATATCTGCAACGCGAGGGGTTCCAAATTCGTGAGTCGACGAGGTCCGTTACGTTTGCTCGGAAACGACCGCCTAGACTGACGGAGAATCATATTCTGGCGGTAGTTTGCGCGGGCTACGCTACGATCTTGTGCATCGGCGCTTCGAGACGATCGGTCCTCAAGGTTAGCGCGGTGCCACACCGATGACTCGGGACCTTGGTGACGGTCAATTCTTCGCGCCAGTTCAGGTTAGGGATGCCCATGTTGGTCCAGTAGATATGGTCAGCTTCAGCATCGACGACGATGCCGTCGGGCAAATGGCAATCTGACACGATGGTCTTACGGTTGGAACCATCGGTATTCACGGCGTGAATGCGGCCAACGTTCAGCTCAAGAACAAAGAAGCGCGGCATAACCGCCCTCGCAACAGCGTTTTGAGCAGATTTCAATGACGGCCTCGACATGTCGTACCTCTTTCCTCGGTTGCGATCTGGAGCGTGTTAACTCAGGCTCGACCGTGATTATGGCGCGCAGGCCGACAATCATCTTTGATGAGACTGTCGTCTCTGGAACGGTTCTGTTTCTAACTCCACTTCTGCAAAGCACGACGCTTTCGCCCCCCTTGAGAACAATCGCGAACCAGGTCGAGCGCAGCGGTTGAAAAGTTCGGTTCAACCGCTGGAGGAGTTCTAACGCCACGGTCTAGCAATCCCGAACTGTCGCTCAGCGTTGATTGGGGGGCGCGCCAATCGGCCTGATTTGCCGGTCAAAGCTGCGTCGCGAGTAAAGTCCTCTCGCGGCTCTGGAGATCTTTTCCTACGGCGTGCTTGTCGATATCGCGGACTGGTTCGAACTGTTGCGAGAGCACCGGCAGGTCGTATCCAGGTCGATGAGGCGCCCGGCCTATGCGCGCGGGCATACGGTGCGGTCATTCGGATCGCTGGATCGCGCTCGATGTTACCCGATCCGCTTTTTTGAACGGTCCGGATAATTACGATGCTCGCTTGCTATCGCTTGAGGGCCCGACGCCACGCGCCCGGACTTACGCCGACCGTCTGTCTGAAAACTCGCGTGAGGTGACTTTGGTCGCTGAAGCCGCACTCCGTGGCCACATCCGATAGCGACAGCCCATCAGCGCGCAGCTTTTCCTTGGACAGCACGACACGCTGCTCAATTAGCCACTTGTGCGGCGCCAATCCCAGCGTGCGACGGAAGGCGTGCGAAAAATAACCCACCGACAGGCCGCACTCTCGCGCCACCTGCTTGAGCGTCACACCGTGCTTGATGTTGGCGTGAAGAATTTCCCTCGCGCGTCGCTCCTGCCAAGGCGCAAGCCCGCCCCGGGTCGGCCGCGACATCGGCCCCATGCCTCCATAGGTCTGAGCCATATGCACCCCGACCGCCAGCAGGACGTGGTCGACAAACAACCGGTTAGCTTGATCAGGGTGGCTGAGCGCGGGCAGCAGCAAGCTCCCCAGGCCGGAAATCGTGACGTCGTTGACGCCCGCGCCGGGCTCATAGCTCAAATCGCGAATTCGCGGCGCATTGGCCTCGTCAGCGATCGCGTCCAGCGCCGCACGCGGCAGATAGAAAACCAGAGAGTGATAGGGCTTGTCGAATAGAGCGGCGGGAACTCGCTTCAGGTCATGGAGACAACTCTCGCCAGCCCGTACGTCGCACACCGACGCCCGTCGGCCACCCTCCCAATATTCGCGATTGGGAAAATCGCGAAGGTGTAAACCGATGAGAAAAGCATCTTCCTGCTGAATTGGACCGCACATTTCGGGCAACGGACTGTCACATCGAATCTCTGTGACTGCCATATCCGCTGTGCGTAATGCGCGAGTAACGATCGCCGGTGCATTCTCGACTTGAAATCGCTCACCAAGCCGCCGTCCATAAGCCTCGGTCATCACTCAATCAATCGCTCAAAGGGCCAAACTGTAGATCCGCATTTTGTAGCTCCTTGGATCTGACGTCGCGACTGGCACCGGAAACGGTCATCGTCGGTGAGGCTGTCATGAGCGTCAATTGTCAGTCCGATGGCGATGATTCCACAGTTGCTCAAGTAATTCTTGAACGGACGTGATCTCAGCTGTCCGCCTATGCTCTTTTGGGGCGCGGACTTATTAGCACGCAGCCAAGTGCGGATCGATGCGAGCTAGACGAAGGCTGGAGATCGAGTTTTGTTGACGTCGATTTCGTGAGTCGTTGCCGTCACCGAGCTCTCTATATCAGCCGGGCTGACCGTGCCGCCGGCATTGTTGACGATTTGGCGTGTCAGGCGGCATATAGCCCGAGCAGGGATTTCGGCTCAAGAAATGCCTCGAGCCCGAAGTCGCCGTATTCGCGGCCGATGCCGGATTGCTTGAAACCGCCGAACGGTGCCATCGGCTCGTGGGCCAGCGTGTTGATCAGCACGCGACCGGCAACAATCCGGTCGGCCACTCGTCGCGCACGAGCCATGTCGCCGGACAGGACATACGCTTGCAGGCCATAGACCGTGTCGTTGGCGACGGCGATCGCCTCTTCGTCGTCCGCGTAGGGAATGATCGACAGCACCGGCCCGAAGATCTCCTCGCGCGCAATGGTCATGTCATTGCGGACGTTGGTGAACAGCGTCGGCCGCACGAACCAACCGTCGAGCCCGTCCGGCCTCCCCTCGCCGCCGGCAAGCAGCGTGCCCTCGTCAACACCGATACGGATATAACGTTGAACGCGATCCCATTGCCTCTCGCTGACCATCGGCCCGACGGTCGTTTCCGGATCGCGCGGATCACCGGTCTTGATCTGCCCGACCGCCGCCTTGGCAAGCTCCTCCACCTCGCCGAGCCGGCTTCGTGGCACCAGGATGCGCGTGCCGGCGATGCAGGCCTGTCCGCTGTTCATGAAGCCAGCACCGAGGGCGAGCGGAATTGCCCGTGCCAGATCGGCATCGTCGAGGATGACGGTGGGAGACTTGCCGCCGAGTTCGAGCGTGATCCTCTTCATCGTTTCCGCGCCGGCCCGCAGGATTGCCTTGCCGACTGCGGTCGAACCGGTGAAGGAGATCTTCGCGACATCGGGATGGCTGGCAATCTCGGTGCCGACCACTTCGCCCCGGCCGGTGACGATGTTGAACACGCCGGCTGGCAATCCGGCCGCGTGCAGCGCTTCGGTTACCACCTGCGTCTGGATCGCGCTCATCTCACTCGGCTTGACCACCGCCGTGCAACCAGCAGCGATTGCGGCCGCGAGCTTGCCGCAAATGAAGCCGGCATCGCTATTCCACGGCGTGATGAGACCGGCGACGCCCAAGGGCTCCATCATCACCTCGGCCGTTCCGACGCGACGCGTAAAGCGATAGTCCTCCAGAACCCGGGCCATATCGAGGAGGACGTTTGCCGGGTGGTCAGCCATGAAGCCGGCACGCGAGACGGGTGCGCCATACTCTTCGACAATTGCTTCCAGCAGGTCCTCCCGACGCGCCTTGATGGCGGCGTGCATCCGCCGCAGCAGTGCGATGCGTTCGGCCTTGCTCGTGCGCGAGAAGGCCGGGAAGGCGCGCATGGCGGCAGCGACAGCAGTGCGGGCGTCCTCCTCGTCAGCGAGGCGCACCCGACCGATGACCTGTGCTGTCGCAGGGTTGTACAGGTCGAACAGCTTGGCCCCGTGCGGTGTGACGAAGCTGCCGTCGATATAGATCTTGTCGATGAAGTGCATGGCACTCTGTCCCAGAGAACGGTGGATGAACCGGGAGATAAGGCACTGTCGTTGGCCCGATAAGATGTATAATTCCGCATGATCTGGTGCAGGAATCCGGACAATGAGGTCATCGGGACTGATCGAACTGGACGCGGTGTTGGCGGTGGCGCGCCACCGCGGCTTCCGAGCGGCTGCTACCGAACTCGGCATGTCGCGCACGGCGTTGAGCCATGCCATCGCCGCGCTGGAGGCGAAACTCGGCGTGCGCCTGTTCCACCGAACGACGCGAAGCGTGTCGCTGACCGAGGCCGGTGAGCAGTTCGTTTCCGGCGTTGCGCCAGCGCTGGGCCAGATCAGGGAAGCCATAGCGCGAGCGGGAAGCCATCGCGACACGCCGGCCGGCACACTGCGCATCAATACATCGGCGGGCGCGGCGCGACAGATGGAGCCGCTAGTGTTCGAGTATCTGCGCCGATATCCCGACATGACGGTCGACATCGTCACTGAGGGACGACTGGTCGACATTGTCGTCGATGGGTTCGACGCCGGCGTGCGCCTGGCTGAACTGGTGCCGCGGGACATGATCGCCGTGCCGCTGGGGCCCGATCAACGTTTCGCAGTTGTCGGATCGCCCGCCTATTTCAAGCAGCATCCGAAGCCGCGCACGCCTGCCGATCTCTCCCGGCATCGCTGTATCCGCAGCCGACTGCCGAGCGGTGGCATCTATCGTTGGGAGTTCGAGCGCCACGGCGAAGCGCTGGCGATCGACGGTGAAGGACCGCTGATCCTCGACGAGCCCAATTTAATGCTGGCGGCGGCGCGGGCCGGGTTCGGCCTCGCCTATCTCACCGAATGGAATGTCGCGGCCGACCTCGCGGCCGGCTCGCTGGTTCGCGTGCTGGATGAATGGACACCGCCCTTTCGAGGCCTGTCGCTCTATTATCCCGGACGTCGGCATGTACCCGCCGCCTTGCGCGCCATGATCGACCTGATCCGGGAAAAGGCAGTGATGTGAAAGTTTTGTTGGCGCTGCCCGACGCTTGATCAAATGGGAATTCCACTAGAGGTTATATTGCAATTTCAAATATATGAGTTCGCAATTTTATCCTGAATGGCGCGCCACCGTTGCTGATGGCACGCAGCGCAAGCCTCCCCCTCAAATACATACGGTCGTGATTTGTGCCGCGCTCGGGTTGCAAAAAGCCGATTTTGGGGGACGCTGGTTGATGTGCTGGCGGTTACTCATTCCTTGTTTCATCACGACATGCGGTTTGGGTACGAACGGCGGCTTTGCGCTAGAAGCAGCCGCTCACCCGGAAATATCCTCATGTCCCGATGGATCGTCATCGAAGGCGCCGCCATGAGTCTGCGAACGAGGGTTGGTAATCCCGGAATGATTCGAATATGCGACCTGCGGTTCAGGAAACTGTTTCGGGTTCAACAATATCGGCAGCCTAAGAACGCCGTGTTGCAAATATAATGCCGCGCTCACCTCCTCAAAATCGGGTTTCGACGTCCCGGTGCCGCCGAAACAACTGGTTCGGTAGACCAGGATCGACGAGTGTCCGAGTCCGGGCGCTGCGCCAGAACCATCACAGACTTCGGTTAGCGAATAACCAACGCACCCGAGTTGGTCGTCAGTATCGGCTTCCCGGCTTTGATAACACCTGCAGTCTGGGTTGAGCCAGCGTCGGAATTGGAGCGAGATGATAGAGCAAGGCTAACTCCCGCGATAGCGACCATCAACGCGATGATGATGATCTTCAGGTGGCTCGTGCGATCTGCACTGTAAATCGAATGGTTCACTGGAAACCCCTGTTTATCTCTTAGCCGCGCCGGCCGTCCGCCTCGCCAGCGCGGCGATCCCTCGGCGGCACGATCACCTTGGTTCCGACATTGACCCCGGAATAGAGTTAGAGACGTCTTCGTTAGTGAGGCGGATACAGCCCGACGACACGTGGCGCCGACGATCGCAGGCGCATTGGTGCCGCGAATGCGATAAACGGTGCCGTCGAGGTACATCGCGCGGGCACCGCGGTGGTTATCAGGACCAACAGCCAGCCGCGAATAAACGAGCTCTTGCAGATGATCGACGCATTGGCGAAGAGAAGACCGTTCTAGACTACCCATCAACTGGCTCCCTTGAACGCTGCTATTTTCGGAAATTTGCCAGCACCAGAGCAACATCCGTCACCGACGCCTGGATAAGAGAAACCCTTGAGTGCATCGAAGCGGCGCCCGTGTGAGCAAACGGAAACGCCGCTTGTCTAGAAGGTTGACTATTGGCCAGACCTCGATGCGCGCGGTCTTACGTTCCGTACAGGATCTTCAATTCGCCGCTTGCGCGAAGCGCTATGACGATGTCGTCGGCGGATAAGTAGGTCTTCTCCAACTTGGCCGATGAAAGATGCCCCTCCATCCGGAAACCGTCTTTCAGCGGCCGGGTAAGCTTCTCATTGGCGGCGTTGAGCAGATTCTCATAGGCGACGCCATAATCGACATTCATCTTCTCGCGCAGCTCCGCCACCAACGGGTTGATCATGGCCGCCAATCCCTCATCGTCCGTTGCGGCAGAAAGGTCAGAGAGACGAACGGAGTGGCCATCGGCATCCGCCTGGAGCCCTCCTGTTGAGTTTTGGTCGGTTGCTTGACGTTCCGGATTGAGCAACGAGCTTCTCGGCGCGGGTTTTGGGCAGCTTGGCAATGCCAAGCGTGTCGGCGCGACAGTGCATCTCAATCCATACATCCGATGGATCGATGCCGGCGCGATACCATAGCGCAACGAGGTGGTAGAGCAGATCTCTCGAACGATGCCTCGGGCGTGATGCATCGCGCCTCGAGCGCCACCTCTCCGGCTTCCTCGATGACCTTTTGAGCTGTCTTGCGGTTGCTCGATGCGAGCAGTCGTGCCGTGCGGGGATGATCCTCCGGTGTTACCTCGAAAAGCGATCGGTAAAGCCGATCGAGTTCGCCCGGCTGCAGGCTCGGCGCGGCAATGCCGGAACGAGAATCCGGCACCAGTGGGCTTTCGGTCTCGCGCAGAGACGATGCGTTGATTTGTAGATATTTTGGATCGGAACGTTTGATGGCGGCGGTCATCTGATAGTCACCTCGATGCCGGCAATCGCGGCACGAGGCGAGCGGACGTTTAGACGCCCACGCCACCTCGACGGGATTGAATTGCGGGCTTGCGAAACTCAGTGCGGTAGTTCCCCGAAGGGGCTCCCGTCGCGGCACCGGAACGGTGGGCGGCGGGACATCTAGATCCTTCGTCCATGTCGCTCCCTTGGCTATCCAGCCAGCGCCAGCCGGTGGCCGCGCGGTTGCATCGGCGACAGGTCAGAAGCCCGACCCATCGCACCGTGTTGGTCGTGGTCGCTGATCGGCGCATCGCCGCTGGGCTCGGACCGCCAACGGCATTCCAGGCGGCCATTACGATTGAACCAATGACAGACCAGCGCCGGGGATGGATTCCGGCGCTGGTCCTTCGGGCGGCGAAAACCCGGAAGGTTGTCATTGGCATGGGTGGCTTTGGAAAGCCTGACCTCGTGCAGCCCAGGCGCGATGCGCTGCAGCTGAACAGGCAGGAATTTTGCAAGTCCGAATTTTGCGAGTGTTTTGACCATCGCTCACCTCCACGTCCGCTTTGCGCGGCAGGCCGGTGAGCGAGACAGTCAGCTAGGCGCGACCGTTATCCCTCACGCGGCGAAAGCCCGCGCGATTGATCTTGATATTCTGTGCCCGCGCTAGCCCGATCACGATCGTCGGGGTGGCGTTGCCAAAGATGGTACTGCCCATGTGCTCTTCATTAGGGTTGAAAGGCTTGCCGCGGACGACGACCGCGACAATGCTTGGCAACTATGCGTGACCTTTGTCGCTGTCAAGCGCTTTTTCTATCCTCCTGCGAGGATCGATGATATCCTGCCAGGAGGTTAGGAGGATTTCATGGACCACGCGCATTCCGCGATTGCCCGACGTTTGAAACGTGCCAACGGCCACCTCGAAACAATCATTGAAATGATCGAGCAAAACCGGCCCTGCGCTCAAATTGCTCAACAACTGCAGGCGGTGGAGAGCGCGATTGAAAGCGCCAAGAAAGCCTTGATACACGATCACGTGAGCCAACGCCTGGAACGGTCTTTCAAGGCGTCCGGCCCGAAGACTAAAGCTGCTCTGCGAGAGTTCAGGCAGATTGCTAAGTATCTGTAGCGCTACGACGCGGATCGGAGGGCATTCGTCCAAATCAAGGCGCGAAGAGCTTGCTCCAGTTCCAACTTAGAGGCGTGCGCAGATGTGCTTCAGGCACGGCTGACGGGACAGACAAGCGGGGCAGCGCTTGCTGCACTCTGCTTCGGCCTCGCCGGTCGCGAGGCAGGAGCAACTCTCGCACTGGTGCTTGGGGTCGTATTCGCCGCGGTAGGATGCGCGATGAGTGTCCTGCGCTTGGTCGCCACTCCGCAAAGCAAGTGCTTGGCATTGGAAACGAAATCGAGGATCAGGCCGCAATCTAAGGAAATCATAAAATAGAATTTAGTATTGCGCCGCGGCATATCGTCTTCAAGCGATCGGGCCAAGGTGCTATGCTATCCGGACGCCGCTTAGCGCTGCTCGAGGGGATCCGGAGTGAAGAGACACCGCGCGCTTTTGCCGATCGCAGCGGCGATATTCGTCTCGATGCTGGGCGCGGAGGCGCCGAGCGCTGAGGAGATGAACTCGAGCCTCTCGCCCCAGGCACTGCAGGAAATTGCGCAGGTCGAGTCCGAGATTGACCGCATTGAGGCGCAGACGGTCGAGCGGCTTGCGGCGCCGCCGGACAATCAGACCCAGCAAATCGAGCTGCTCGGCAAACTGATGCTGTACGACAAGAATTTGTCGGTCTACCGCAACGAGGCCTGCGCCTTCTGTCACATGCCCGAAACGGGCTTTAACGGTCCGGTGTCCGAGCTGAACCGCACGACCGGTTCCTATCCCGGATCGGTGCGCACCCGCTTCAGCGATCGCAAGCCGCAAACGCACGCCTACGCGCCGCTCTCGCCCGTGTTGCACTACAATCCCGGACAGGGCGATCTCGTCGGTGGCAATTTCTGGGACATGCGTGCGACAGGACGCCGGCTTGGTAACCCCGCCGCCGAACAGGCGGAGGGTCCGCCGACCAACCCGGTGGAGATGGGCCTGCCCGACATCGCCTGCGCGGTCTTTCGCGCCTCGCAGCGCCCCTATCGCGCCCTGTTGGAGAGCGTGTGGGGATCGCAGGCGTTCGCGGTCGCATGGCCGACCGACGTGGAGCAAGTCTGCGACCGGCCTGGGCCGGCGACCGCCGGCGATCCGCTGCCAGTTCATCTCAACCCGGTCGACCGCGGCCGGGTCGGCACGACGTTCGATCAAATGGCGCAATCGATCGCCGGCTATGAGGCGTCAGCCGAGGTGACCCAGTTCACCTCGAAGTTCGACGCGGTGCTCGCGAAAAAAGCGCAGTTCACGGCGCAGGAGCAGGCGGGATACGATCTGTTTCGCGGCAAGGCGCGGTGCAACGAGTGCCATCGTGACGGCGGGCCCGGCGAAGACCCGCTATTCACGGACTTCACCGCCAGCAATATCGGTACTCCGGCCAACCCGAGGCTTCCTTACTACAGGGAAAATCGGCCAGACGCATTGGGCTACATCGCCAATCCGCAAGGATCGTCATTCGTCGATGGCGGTGTCGGCAATTTTCTTGAGCATGGACATTTGCTCAGCCAACCCTCCGCCGTGGACCAGCGATGGATCAAGCTGGCGCCAGACAACCAGGCGCGAATTCAAGTACCGACATTGCGCAACGTGGACAAGCGGCCCTCTCCGGGCTTTGTGAAGGCGTACGGGCATAATGGATATTTCACAAGCTTGAAGGAGATCGTGCATTTCTACAACAGCCGCGACGTCCTGACGCGATGCAAGCCACGTGATCCCGGCGAAGGCACAACATGCTGGCCCGCACCGGAGTCGACCGACAACATGAACACGAGCAAAGTCGGGAACCTCGGCCTGTCCGACGCAGAAGAGGACGCGCTTGTGGCCTTCATGCAGGCGCTAACGGACGGCTTTATGTCTCGCGATCAGCCGTAGTCGCTGATAATGCGCGTTGTCGGTCTAAAGATCCTAGGCTGACGCCAAGCCCGATGCTCCTCGTGATTACCAATCTGCGTCCCGACATCGGCCAACGCGTGCTTTGCAAAGCACCGGAACCGCCCCTGAGACAACGACCGTAGCGAACGTCACCGTCGAAATCGTTCCCGATAGTCGCTGGGTCCGGTGCCTATTCTTCTCAGAAACGCCCTTCGCATCGTATCCGGACTCGCGAAGCCGCAGCGCGACGCCACGCGTTGCAATGGGGTTTCGCTGTCCTCGAGCCTGATATCGGATCGTTGCCACGCGTGCGAAGATGGAAAGCACACGAGTTAGTCACAGGTTCACACGGAAGAGCGAAGCGAGGTGGTTTTCGCCCCGGAACGAAACGACATGTTACACTCACCACTCAAGAGCGTCGACAGCTTTGTGTCAGTGGCCACTGGACCGGGCGGAGCTTGCGCATGAGCCCACACCCGCCTCCCCCTACACTGACCAAGCGCTACTATCGAGCGCAAGCAATCGCAAAAAATTGAAGGAAGGCGCGAAAAATCGCAGAATTTTGGTAGCGGCGGACCGCTACAGCGCGATACCCACTCACGATATCGCCCTCTTTTACTACCGGCGCCGCGCCGCGTGAGGAGCCATCTGTTCCCTCGCTCAATTGCCGAGCATTGCCATCACGAGAAATCGTGCCTCAAAGTGGCTCCGATGCCGTCCAGCGCCCAGTCGACCTGATCGGCGGTGATCACAAGTGGCGGGGCGATGCGGATCGTGTGTTCATGGGTATCCTTGGCAAGAATCCCCCTGCCCTGCAATGCCTCACAGTAACGACGCGCATCGCCTGCTTCCGGGTGAAGTTCGACCGCCAACATCAGCCCACGCCCCCGCACCTCACGGATCGTATTGGAGCGGATGCTCCTTAGACCATCGAGGAAGCGCGCGCCCTGCACGGCCGCGTTCTCGATCATCCCTTCCTCGACAAGCACGCGCAGGGCTGCCCGCGCCACCGCACAGGCGAGTGGGTTGCCACCGAAGGTCGAGCCGTGCTGGCCAGGTTTCAGCGTGCCAAGCACAGCGTTGTTCGAAAGGACTGCCGACACAGGATAGAAGCCGCCAGACAACGCTTTACCGAGTAGCGTCACGTCCGCCTCAATGCCGTCGTGCTGCTCCGCGAGCAGCTTGCCGGTGCGACCGAGCCCGGTCTGGATCTCGTCGAGGATCAGCATCACGTTGTGCGCGGTGCAGAGCTCGCGTACCTTCCTGAAATAGCCGGGCGGTGGAATGATGACGCCGGCTTCCCCCTGGATCGGCTCGACGAGGAAGGCGACGGTGTTCGGCGTGATCGCCTCCTCCAGCGCCTTGGCGTTGCCGAAGGGGATGATCCTGAATCCGGGCGCGAACGGTCCAAAATGTTCACGTGCCGCCGGGTCGGTGCTGAAGCCGACGATGCCGAGGGTGCGTCCGTGGAAGTTGTCGGCGCAGACGATGATCTCGGCTTGCCCATCCGGCACACCCTTGACCTCGTAACCCCACTTGCGCACGGATTTGATCGCGCTCTCCACTGCCTCGGCACCGCTGTTCATCGGCAGCACCTTGTGGGAGCCGGTAAGCTCCGCGATCTGCTCGTAGAAGGGGGCCAGTTGGTCGTTGCGGAAGGCGCGGGAGGTCAACGTCAGCTTACCCGCCTGTTCCACCATAGCGGCCAGGATCTTCGGATGGCAGTGGCCCTGGTTCACCGCCGAATAGGCCGAGAGGCAATCGAGATAACGATTGCCTTGCGTATCCCACACAAAAACGCCTTCGCCGCGCGACAGAATGACACCAAGCGGCTCGTAGTTCTGGGCGCCAAAACGCGCTTCCGTCGCGATGAGATCAGAGACCGGTGGACCCATCGTTTCGTCACTCCCGTTGCAGCGAACTGGCACCAACTGGGTTCTCCAATCGCGCTGATCATGACCAAGCGCGTCAGCCTGCGTGCAGTTGCACAATTTCTCACAACAATTGCTTACATGCAGCTCGAGGAAGACGGCAGGGCGACAGTCGGTCAGTTCAAATAGGCGGTCAACGATGATTTTTTTGAGTTTTTGGCAGAACTTGGGTGCGCTATGTCACCTCCTCTAGATCCTTCAAGAACGCAGCCATTAATCGGCGATCGCCATGATCTCACGTGAGCGGCCGCGATAGGTTCAAATCGTGGACCTGCAACCATCTCAAATTGCTATTTCAGGCAGTCGCTTAGAATGCGACGTCAGAAGCTTTTCGATCTGGCGCTCCCTGGGGAAGTCGGGGAAGCCAGTAAAATCAAGAAGGTAGGCAATTGTTTGGGAAAAAATGGCCCAATTGATTTTCAAGGCTTTTCAAGAGAGTCACCCAAACAGAACCAAGCGCACGCGAGTCTTCCAAGGGCAGGCGGCACAAAATTGGATCCTCTCTGCCCGCAATGTTTTGAAGCTCAGCTTGGTTGCGCTGCGCCAGCGAGCGTCGCCTCGTGCGCCAGCAGAAGCTGGCCACCAGCGAATGCCTTCGGGCCAGGCTCGTTCTGCCGAGCCAGAAGGGCAAGCTTGGTGCCAGCTTCACACTCATGCACCGCAGCAAATGGAGCCTTTGTTCGATCCCCTCGTCGGCGAGAGCAAGTAGCTTTGCCGGCACTTCAACCCCGAGCGCTTTTGCGGTCTTGAGATTGATCACAAACAAACTCGAACTGGCGGAGGGCCTGACCGGAAGATCACTCAGCCTCGCGCCCTTGAGAATCCGCCCGACGTAAGCGCCCGCCGGAAGATTCGCCGTAGCAAAGTTGGACCCGTAGCCTCCGTAAACTCGCACGCATCGTAGATCGCGGGCACCGCACCACGACGCTCGCCAACTCAACTCGTCAGACGGTTAGCAAGACTTCCAGGTGAGAACGCGCGACAGACGGTTTGTTGCGATGATTGGAGAGTTCTCACTATTCGGTGTTCGGGAAATATCAGGACTCGAACGCAAGTCTGGTTGTCGAAAGTGCTCACGTGCAGCGGCAACTACACGGAGACTTCGATGACCAAATTTACATTACTTGGCGTGGTTGCAATTCTGTCAACGGCGATCGGAACTCCTCACTTGCAGAAATCGCTATTCAGGAGCTGGGCGCATACGCCTCTTTCCATCAGGACGGAAATTTAGGAATTGCATCTACACCAGCTCAGCGACGAGAAATCACTGTTGTCGATCGGGGAACAGCGGACGTAACGGCATCAGCACCATCCATCCCGTCATCAGAGAGAGGACTCGAAACTTCAACCAGACCTTGGTCGGCACCGGTAGGCCACCGCCAGCCGCGCGCCGCCGATGTTCCCACATCCACGTCTCAGCGGGGTCTTGATGAGGAAGACGCGAGCGTCGACCGCAAGATCAACAGCGTTTGTCGAGGCTGCTAAATCGCAAATTGGCGAGATGTCCACGATCAAGGGCTTTAGCGATGAAGATCTCATACCTTCTGGTAGCACTATTACTGGTGTCGTCGCTCGCCACGTCAACGACGGCTCGGACCCGAATCAACGACATCGCCGCTCGAGCGCGTTCAAACGTGATCGAGGGCCGCCAGATCGCAGCTCCGCCCTGGAGCGCCGCCTGCATGACCGATCACGGTCCGAGCGAATGCGGCGAGCCGATGTGGATTTACGGTAGCCGCAGCGAGATCGCGCAATACAGGAATGCGTTCTGACGCGTACCACGCTCGCCTCGAAGTAATCGTCGCACTGCTTTGAAAGGATTCAGTACACTCCGCATGTTCATCTCTCCTCTTCCAAGAGCCGATAATCGCTGCGAACCAATGAAAACAATCGGATGCGACCGGCCATGAGAAGATACAGACTCAATAATTCCAATTGGCTTTTCACTTCCCAGAATTGGGTTGTCCCAACCCATTAAAAAGACGGTGCTTCCTATTTCTAGTGTAGTGGTCCCCGCACTGCCGATTGTGCTCATCGCATGTAAATCCGGTAACGTCGCGCTCGCTGAAGCGTGATCAGCAAAGCCCCGTTCGCAGGGAATGTTGTCGCCTAATTGTCGGTCTCGCTTGCTGACGCGCAAAACTAGCAGCGTGAGGTGAGCTCGGCGGTTTGGAGATACTGGTGCAGTAGCATCGGCACCGGTGACGTCAGATCGTCATGGCGCGGCTCCGTTACCATCCGTCAATTGAGGGAGAGAACCATGTCAAGCAACAAGTCGACCGAAATCGATGACGTCTTGCTGATTGTGCAGATCGTCCAAGTCACCGGACGCCTTGGACTTTCGATGGCAGGCGCGATGTGCGGGACCTTCGTGGCGGCGCAACTGACCATGACCAATGCCGAGCTGTTCGATTCTGCGGGCTTTATCACCCTGATGGTTCTGGTCGGGATACTCGGCTTCTATCTTGGTATTGATCTCCCGCATCTGCGCGCTTCGCTCACCGAGCCTGAGCTCGACCGCCAAAGGATTGATTCGATTGAACTGCTTTCCAAGATCGGAACGTTTCTTGCCACCATCGCTGCGCTGATCTCGGTCTATGCCTTCGTGTTCGACGAGACCATGCGACGCAGCTTCGAGTACATGGTTGGATCCTGGTGGATGATTGGCGTGGTCCTGCAGATAGGCGCTGGTTTGACCGGGCGCATTCGTCTTGCGAGGACGGCGCGTTGATGAATCCGCCCGTGTGGCAACACCCGGATAACGGAAATTGCAACCCTCAAAAAAACCCGACGGTCGGCACCGCAGAAAACATCGAGCAGCGCCCGCGTTACCTCAGACAGTGAAACAATAATCGAAGCCACGAAAGAGCGAGCACGTCAGAGCGCGCTCCACCGTTCGTGGCAGCTCGCCGCAGGAGAATCGTATGACAGCAGATAAGTCAAAACGCGCTATTCTCGTCTGCGCAATGTTGGCAGTGGGCACCATTCCGCTTACCCCCTCCACTGCGCTTGCAACTCAGGCAGCACCTATCCCGGGCAAGTATAGGATTCGCTCGGGCGCGCAAGCTAGGCAAATTGATTGCAAGTCCGTGCCGCGAGCCGCGCCAGTTCACATGGATGTGCACGATCCTTTCGCATCCATGTTGCTGGGGTGACAACCCGGCCAACATGACCGCCACAAGATGCCCGCTGAGATTCTCGCGTTGTGATCGTCCGCGAGGCTTGTTCGCACCTGCACCGACGGAGGTCAATGGACTCCGCTACCGTTCGGCGCCTGTCAGGCGCACTCCCGCGACGATACGAGTGCGGATTGAGGGCGTGAACAATTTTCGTTCGCGCCTTCAACTGCAACGGATCAATCCGGCGGGTCAATTCACAGGCGCCGCCAGCAGCTCGTTCAGACAGGCGTCAAGCTGCGCGAGCAACTCTGGGTCCACGCCGAACAGGCCGAGATGTCCGCAGATGCTCTTCAGGGGACGGAACTGGCTTCCCGGGATCAGACGCTGCTCAACCTCGCAGTCGCTCGGCGGGAAGAACATGTCGTGACTGATCGGCATCACGTAGGTCTTCGCCTTGATACGGCCGAGCGCCGACGCGAGATCGCCGCCGGTGTTGCGGCTCACGTCGCCTCGTTGCCACTTCCACGCCATCGCCAGCAGATCGTTTGGATCCATCGGCGCGAAGTATCCTGTCATGAAGGTATCGACGAAGGCCTGCATCGAGTCGAAGCCGAGCGCCTTGTGTCGGCCTTCGCGGAAGAAGTCGGTACTCCACCCCATCACCGTCCACAGCTTGGCGTGGCGCTTGAGGCCGGCGGCGACATCGGCCGGCGAACCGTACTTGCCGCCGTTGAACCCCGGATCGGATGTAATCGCTTCGGAGAGTGTCTCGGTGAAGACGAAATCGTGCTCGGTGTTCTTGGCGGTGCCGGCGATCGGAGCGGCGCGCTTGACGAAGTCGGGATAGCGCACGGCCCACTCATAGGTCTGCTGCGCGCCCATCGAGCCGCCGACGACCAGCGCGAGGCTCTTCAGACCGTATTTCTCGGTCAGAAGCTTGTGTTGGGCGCGAACGTCGTCGCCAATGCGCACTTTCGGGAAGGTCGGTCCGGCCTGCGCTCCACCGCTGTTGTTCGGTGAGGTGGAAAGGCCATTTCCGATCTGGTTGACGACAATGATAAAATACTTCGCCGGATCGAGCGCACGCCCGTTGCCGACGTAGACCTGCTCCATGATCTTGCTCGTTCCCGAGTACCAGGTCGTAACGAGGATCGCGTTGTCCTTCGCCGCGTTCAGCGTTCCGTGGGTCGCCACCGCAAGCTGACAGTCCGGAATATGGCCGCCCTCCTCAAGCTCGAGGTTGCCGATTCTGATCGTCTCGTAGGGGCCGTGGCCTTCCTGGCCGTAGTATGGATTTGTGCTCATTGGATGTTTCCTCCCGTTGTTGTTATCATCAGGTCATCGCAAAGCCTTGGTAGCCATTGGCCGCAAGTTCGTCGCACTGCCGGTTGTAGTTGCCGACGCCGCCAATATAGGACAGCAGGCGTCGTGGCTTTCCGTCGACGTTCGAGCCCATGTACCAGGAGTCGGTTTTCACAACGAGGGTCGCGGCCGCGGTTTCGTCGTGGTGCTTCACCCAGTTGTCCTCGAACTGCTTGGTCGCTTCGACGACGCCTTTGCCGTGCTCCTTCGCGTAAGCAATGCAGTCGGTGATCCAGTCCACCTGCTGCTGAAGACAGGTCGTCATGTTGCAAAGTGCGGCGGACGGAGCGAGCGGCGCGCCGGTGGTGAACAGGTTGGGATAGCCGTGCACCTGCAGCCCCATCGCGGTGCGGATATCGTCGTGCCACCTGTCCTTCAGCGATCGGCCATCGCGGCCGCGGATGTCGATGCGGCTAAGAGCGCCCGAGCCGGCGTCGAATCCGACGGCTAGGATGATGATGTCGGCCTCATGGACCTTCCCGTCGGAGGTCTGGATGCCTTCGGGCACGATCCGCTCGATCGGTGTCTTGCGACAGTTCACTCCCTCGACGTTGTCCTGCAGATAGACCTCGAGATATTTGTTCTCGAGTGGCACACGATGCGTGCCGAATCCGTAGTCGTTCTCGGACGGGATGAGCAGATCGCACAGCTTCGGGTCGTTCCGAAGCCGCTGCCGCAACTTGCCTCGGACGAATTCAGAAACGACCGCACTTACCGCCTCGTCGAAGAACATTTCCGGGAACGTCGCAAGCCACATCGAGAGCGATCCGTCGTTCCAGTATTTTTCCAGAACCTCGGTGCGCTCGTCGGCGGTCAGTTCGGCCCAAGGGCGATTCTCGAAGTCATAGTCGAAGCCCGCGAAGGTGGAGCGCACGCGGGTCTTCAGCTCATTGAACCGGCTACTCCAGCGATCCCAATCCGCTTGCGAATATTTCGGGTTCTTCATGGGCACGACGTATTGCGGCGTGCGCACGAACACCTTCATCGACCCGACTTCGGGTGCGATGGTCTGGATCACCTGGATGCCGGTGGCTCCGGTGCCCACCACGGCGACCCGCTTGCCTTTGAGATCGATACCCTCCTTCGGCCAGAGGCCGGTATGGGTGATCACACCTTTGAACGTGGACTGGCCCGGGAAGCGGTCGTTCAGCGGCGCCGACAGCATGCCGCAGCAGGCCAACAGGTATTGCGTATCAATGCGTTCGCCGTCGGAGGTGACCACATCCCAGCGGCCGTCCTTCTCGCGATAGGTGGCGGACTCGATCCGGGTGCTGAACTGGATGTCCTTCTTGAGATCGAAGCGATCTGCGACGAAGTTCAGCCACTGCTCGGTCTCGGGCTGCGCCGGAAAACGCTCGCTCGGCTTCCACGCTTTGTACAAATCCTCGGAAAACCAATACTGGTACACCTCGACCTGAGAATCGAAGCGCGCGCCGGGGTAACGATTCCAGTACCAGGTTCCGCCGACGCCGGAACCCGCCTCGAAGGCGCGGACCTTCAGTCCCAGTTGCCGCATGCGGTGCAACTGGTACAGACCCGCGATGCCAGCCCCAACAACGACCGCGTCGAGGGTCGTCTTTTTTGTTCCGTTCAATTCCCTGGACTTGATTTCAGCCTGGTCCATTTCCCTCTCCTGCTGTTTTTTAGCTGTGCACCGTGCCACTCGACCTAATGGGCGAAGTTGCGTCTCCTTGGCGATCCAACGGAACTGCTGGGCAGGTCTCAGAGCCCTGAAGGGTCTCGAGCCCTCACGCATCGCCGGCGGAACGTGCCGGAAACTAGTTGCCCCGAGGCACGGCGGGCTTGAACGAAGCTGACCTTTCTTTGGACGAAATGCGTGTGCGGCGCAGCGAACGCCCCGGGCGAACTAATACATTTGGCCAAATGCAAAAAGCGCCGTATCCTGCGCTACCGATGCCACATCATCGGAAAAAAGAGCCGGCGAACGGCCGCCAACCATGCGGAGGCTGCGCCATGAGCAGGTTCATTGCGGTCGAGGAGCTTCCGCGATACGCACCAGGTGAACTGAAGCTGGACAGTTCGGCGGTCGGCCGGCCTGGTTTCCGCATGCGGGTATTCCGCTATGCGCCGTCCGACATTTGGGTCCCCCCGACGGAAGACTTCCTGATCGTCGTCTACCGGCAAGGAGCCACCGCGATGAACCGCCGCGTGACCGGCGCATGGAAGCAGGAGCGCGTCAGCCGCGGCATTACCACGCTGCTGACCCGCGCCGAGCCTTCGCATTGGCGATGGGCAAACGATATAGAGGTCAGCCACTTCTACATTTCGCCGGCCTTCATGATGAAAACCGCGAGCGAGGCTTTCGATCGCGACGTCGGCGCCGTTGAACTTCATGATCTGCTCGGAATCGATGACCCCGTCCTGGGCTGGATCAACGAACAAATGGCTCATGAAGTCGCCGCCGGCGGTCCCGGCGGAAGACTCTGCTACGACGCGCTGTCGCTCCAGGCCAGCGTCCACATCATGCGGAAATACGCCGCGGTGAAGTTCAAGATGCCTTCCGCGCAGGGACATTTCAGGCCGGCTCATGCCCGGCTGATCGAGGAATATATCCAGCAGAATATTTCCCGAAACATCACGCTCGACGAACTAGCAGCCATCTGCAACTGCACGCCGATTTAATTTGCCCGCAAATTCCACGCTCACTACGGGATACGCCCTCACGCCTTTGTTCAGAAACAGAAAGTCGAACAGGCGTGCCGGCATCTGCGACGGGACAATCTGGCGCTCAAGGAGATCGCGCTCCTCAGCGGCTTTGCCGACCAGAGTCATCTGAACAGGGTCTTTCGCCGATACCTCAATTGTACGCCGGCTGAATATCGCAAGGGTGCCTCGGGAACCTGAAGCCATTCCGGTCCTGGCGGCGGTGACCAACCTTCGTCAAAGTCGGTAAGGCTGTTCTTTACCCGATCAACGAGCTTGATGCATGGGATCAAAAGAAGATGGTGCCGAGCCGTGCGTCAAAGCGACCTGGTGGGTCAATGTTGCTGTCCAACACGCGATCATTATCCAGACCGTGATGCTTTTGCATGACCCAATCCAGATATGCCGGACGTCTTCATCCTAGAGGCCATTGAGCCGAGTTTCGTTATCGCCCGCACTTCGCGTTCCCGGCGCACGTAAGGCGTCGAACGGTGACATCGCATCAACTAGATAGCGATGGTGGGTGCTAACGCACTAACGCATAACAATGCATCGCATGATCGATCTGGACGTCGCGTCATGGACCGAACCTAACCGACCAAACTCTTGGCATTCGCACCGATGATTTCCAAACCATGGCCCTTCCACACCTGTAGGACGTGGGTCGGCGGCGGCACAGCGGCAAGCAAGCTAACAAGCTGCGCAATCCGCATGGCCGGCCTTGTAAAGCCAGCAGATCAGGAATTGAGTCCACCCTTTCCCGTATTATCCCCGTTCACGGGCGAGAAACTGCGAAAACCTTTCGGCGAGGTGATCTCTGGCCGGGAAACATCCAGCGTTCCTGAAGCGGCGTTGTGGTATCGTCACGCGATGCGCGCACCTTCCACCATTGGCGCAGTAGGTCGAACGTCTCCGGCGACAGCATGACATTGCGGCCCTTGGACTGCTCGACCCGAACGATGTTCTGCGCTCTGTCGATATGCTTGACCCTCAGGCTGACCACCGCGCAGGCCGCAGCCATAGCCGAGACCAAGCAGCGGGCGGACCTTGAGGTTGTCGGCGACGGCGAGCAACCGCCGCGCCTCGTCCGGGCTCATCACCAGCGGGATCTCCTGGGGCTCGCGGATGTAATAGATCTCGGCCGCAAGATCCAGTCGCTGCAGCTTCACACGCGCTAAAATCCGGCGGATCGCGCGCCCGCTTCCCTGACGCGAGTCTCGGACAGATGTCGCTGCGGCACCGGTGTTGCCCCCCGGAACACGAATTCCTGCAGGCGTTTACTCAACTGTCGGTAAACAGCTCAGCGATGACAGACGCGGTTTTGATGCCTGTCCCGGTCACGAGAACAACGGTCCGCTCGCCGGCCCTGATGACGCCGCGCCGTATCAGGTTGTCTAGTGCCGCCGCAGCCGTGGCCGAGGTCGGCTCGACGAACAAGCCTGTAAGGGCGAGCTGCTTCAGGGCGCTGATGATCTCTTGTTCCGGAACGGCAACGGTCTCCCCGCCCGTTTCTTTCAAGGTCGCGATCATTTCGCGCAATCGCAGCGGATGCCTGATGGCTGTGCCTTCGGCAATTGTTTTGAACACCTCGCGGGTCACCGGCGTATCGAGCCCTGCCTTGAAGCTGGCATCGACCGGCGAACAGTTGCGCGGCTGCGCGGCGAACAGACGGGGCAACTTCTTGATTTGTCCAGCCGATATCAACTCTTTGAAGCCGATGTAGCAGCCGAGCAGACTGCTGCCGGCTCCGACCGGCACGATAACGTTGTCAGGCGCTTTGAAATCAAACTCCTCCCATAACTCGTAAGCAATCGACTTGGTGCCTTCTAGAAAGAACGGCTGCCAGTTGTGGCTTGAATAAAAGATCCTTTCTGATTGACGGACGGCCTCGGCTTCAGACTCTTCGCGGGGACCTTCGACGAGTTGGACTTCCGCGCCATGCGCGCGCATTTGGGCAACCTTCGCTGGTGAAGTGAACGCCGGGGCCAGGATTTTCACGCGCATACCGCCGGCAGCACCATAAGCCGACACGGACGCTCCGCCGTTACCCGAGCTGTCCTCAAGCACAGCATCGACTCCAATCTGCCGGAGAAATGACAACATCACGGTCGTGCCGCGATCCTTGAAACTGGATGTCGGGTTAAACCATTCTAGTTTGAAATAGGGTCGAAAATCGCCCCACGGCTTTTGAACGACGGGCGTACAACCCTCACCCATCGTGATCGGATTGACGATTTCCACGGGCAGTGAGGCGCGGTAACGCCAAAGCGAACGCACGCTTCGATTGATGTCTTCGCGGGACAAACCTCCATGCGGGCTGATGAGCAGCGGGGTTCGCTCGTCAGAACACCAGCGGGGTACGTCCAGCGGGTAACGGGCTCCGCTCCGCGGTTCGATATAAAAGGACTTTGGCATGGTCGCTCCTCAAGTCAACGCGCGCTCGGGCAGGTCCATCGCCTGCTGTCCCGGCCGATAGTTGCGCTTGGCTGACCCGTTCGCGCAATCTAATCAACTCGCTTAAGTCAAGATTGAGATCGACGAAGCCGTGGATGAGACCTTCAGGCCGCGTCGTGGCGGCGCTTATAAGGCGCTGCTGATAGAAACTCATTTCGAAACCCGAACTCACTAAAAAGAAACGACAAACTACAGGGCAAAAATTGTCCTTGTAAGTCATGATGACGAGCTAAAGGTTCGAACCAGTCAACTGGACGATTCGGGCCGCTGGTCTTAAGACAGGACAGCACTCATGTCGTTTGGAGTAGGGGTGCCTTGGGCGCACGATATCCAACGAAACCATTTTTCGGGGCTTACGAAATACGCCTGAAACGAAGATGCACTCCGATGGTGTCCGACCAGACGATGGAGTTGATCATGTTGGACATTATCATCAGCCTATTTTACCGCCAGTCTTGCAAGGCTTCACTGAGCGCCATTCGATTTCAGAAGCACCTCTGGGGCTGATGGCAAGTTGGGCATCCCTGGGGTTTCAAAGAGCCTAATTGGCCAAGTTGAGCCGGTCCGATAGATGGATGGTGTGAGAGGGACGACCGAGTGCGGCTGGCAGCAAGACTTTTTAGGCCGCCCACCGACCGCCGCGAACGATGACCAACTGGCCTAGCCGTACATACCATTTCCGGAAGGTTGGCACGGCGGCTGAGCCGGGCCTCCGGGCAACGGCCCGGGCGGTATGCTGCAAAGCAAGGTGACATGATGCAACTGGAATCCACCCTGACTTGCCCCTCATGCGGCCATCGGTCCATCGAGACAATGCCGACCGATGCCTGCCAATTCTTCTATGACTGCAAGGGCTGCGGCGCGCGCCTTAAGCCGCTCGCTGGCGATTGTTGTGTATTCTGCTCCTATGGCTCGGTCCCGTGCCCGCCGGTCCAGAGCAACGACAGCTGTTGCGCACCCAGGGCTGCCCAGGCTTGAGACGCGGGACCGAAGCCCTAAATGGCCTCCGGGCGGGTCTCGGAAAGCCGGGTCTAATCGCCTTCTGGCGGCGAGTTAGCACAAGCTGCTGTCGTGTCAGATGACTTCGATTGGGCTTTTAACGATCAGCACGACGCCAAGGCGGAGATCCGGGCCGCGGTGCGCTTCTTAAAACGAATCGGGCCGACCGGGATCGTTCTAGGCTTCTTGCCGCTTTGGCGGCGATGACCAGTCGCTCCAGTCCGGCCTCAATCACGACGAGCTCTTCGTTGATCCGACAGATTGCAAGCCGAAGTCGTAGCCCGGTCGTGCGCGGGCCCTGAGATCGAGCGCCAGCCTTTGCCGATGCTTCCTGAGATCCTCAAGCGCGCGACGGTTCTGACGCCGGACCTACACTTGAACGATTTGCTGCGTCGCTTTTGACATTTGTCAATTCCGGCGGAAATCGCCACGATGCGCCGCGATTGGAAATGAGCTTACGCGCTTACCCCATGGCGGCATGACTTTTCCTGCGATATCCACAGATCTGCGGACTGTCGCTCACGCAGTAAGCTCGGGACCGAAGCCCCGAGCGGCCTTGTTGATCGTTCCGACGCGGGTTGATGACAAACCCACGTCGCGAATCGAGCGGTTCCCCCGGCCCCAGTGAAATCAAGATTTCTCCTAAGTCATGGTGGTGATTGTCGCTTTTTAGACCTGGATAACAGGGTACTCATCGACCAGAACAATAAGAGGAGGCATCACCCAATGCCGACGAAAGACGATTTTACTCCGGACTATCCGTTGCCTGTCTTTCTCTCCCAACATGCCGATCAACCCCAACAGCCGGGTATCGGCATAGCTTCGGACAGAGCGGTTATCTCGTCACGGATCCTCAAGACGAGCATTTTGGTTATAACTGCAGCTGCGATCGCGATTGTATGGATGGAAAATCCAGTCGCTCTCTTTGCGAGCGTCACGGCTTCGCTGGTCGATATATCGGCGTTTCAGCTTGGCACCGATCAGTCGACGCCAACAATTCAATCAACTGCCGGCGCTGAGGCTTCGTCGCCGACTGCAAGGGACACGCCGCCGGTTAACTCCGGCGCTAACCCCGAGTCGGCGCTGCTATCAGACGACAAGACCGCCGCAAGGAACGCGCTGACGCGCGACGAAATTGCTGCCGCTTTTAAACCTGCCGATCAGAGTCGGACCGAAAATACGTCAGCCGATGCTTTGTTGAAGCAATTCCAAGCTTGGGCGGCCGACGAAGATGTTCGGGCACTGGTCGTACAGCCCCTACAAGAGGCGCGGGCACAGGTCGGGTCCGTACAGTCCGTACAAGATGCCCAAGAACAGGTTGTGCAAAATGCCCCGGCCCAGGTCCGGCCCATGCAAGAACACCGACACGTCCGGCGCGTGCAAAATGCACGGGCAGAGATCGGGCCCGAGCGACATCCCCGAGCAAAGGTCCGGCGGGAGCAAAATGCACGGGTTCAGATCCGGTCCGTACAAGATGCACCAGCACAGGAGCAGTCCGTACAAAATGCCCAGGCACCGTCTTTCCTGCAAAGCCTCGGTTTGCGCGATTAGACGCAGAGGAAGTGATGCTGTCCAGAGTCCCATGGCACGTTTAGAGCAAACCCGCGCACGATTGTGGCTTGCAGCATGGGTTCAGTCGCATCTGACAAGTCATTTTCTGCCGTACTGGATCAACATCGCCCAAGACGGTGACGTTCAGTTTGTACGAGTGCTGCACAGCAAATTCGCGGCGGGAATTTCGGACTATGACGAGGAAATCCAGCAGCGAGAGCGACGATGAAGACGCTTTACGATCTGCTCGGGGCTCTTCCGAGCGATGACGCTGAAGGTCTCAGGACCGCATTCCGTAAAGCCGTCAAAGGGGCCCACCCCGATCTCTATCCTGGCGATCCCGATGCCGCGCTGAAGTTCAGGCAGATCGTTCGCGCCAACGAAATCCTTGGCGATGCTGGGCAGCGGGCGGCTTACGACGATCTGCTGGAGCTTGCGCGCCTAGAACAGAAGTCAGCGTCCGAGTACGCTATCGCCGCCAAGGTTCACAAGCTCGCCTCTGGTGTGATCGCGCTTGCCGGAGTCTCGGTCGTGACCGTCGGGGGATATTTGCTGTTCATGCACATGTCAGCGGCATGGGTCGCCTCGGCAAACAACGTTGACGTACGCGGATCGACTGAGATCGTTCGCTTCAGCCCGACAACGTCGCCGGATACGACCGACAACAGCGCATCGCCTGTGAAACATGAGAGTGCAAGCGTTGCCGGCGAGGCGATCGTGCCCACTGCCGCCATGACTCAGCCCAATGCAGAGGGCGTCCCGGCGGCCAATGTCGGCCCGGCTCCCAAGCCCGCCGCGAGCGCCGCCAGATCCTTGCGAGCGCAGGGAATTCTCGCCTACCGCAACGGCGAGCTGAGCGGGCCGATCGCCGACCTGTTTTCTCGCCTGCGCAAATTCGACCGCGTCTTCGCTGACATTGGGCGGGCGAAGCGAATCGAAAAGGCGAGCCGCTCGAAACCTGCGCAAATCATGGCCAGGAAGCGGCGCTTTGATCTCGATCATCGGCTGCGAGACCTACGCAGCGGGCATCAAGACTAACAACGGCCTTTGATTGCGGCACAGCTCTGAAGAGTAAATACTTCGAGCATGAGCAACAAAGAGCACGATCGAGCTGTAAGATGCAGGCGATTAACTCTCGCTGAACTAGAAAAGGCTAAGGCCGCGCTGTTGCTGAAGATCGCCGATGAAACCGAGCGAGGAGTGCTGTGCAGGGCCGATCAAACACTCATAAAGTCCGCCCCTGACATCAAGAGCGCCAAGCCTCTGAGTTAGTGTGGTATTTTGCAAAGCGCCCAGACAAATTGCCGAGCTACAGAGAGGACCGCTTCGGGTCTTCCTGTTTGCAGTTTAATCAAAGCGCGTGCCGACGAGCGTTGTCAGATTATCTAATTCGGAAATCGTCGAGTTTTTTTCCGGACTTAAGCTGTGCAGTGAGCCAGCGTTGCTATTCCTATACTTCGGAACCACTTTGTGGTACGGACGCCGTGCGCGGCTCGCTCGTGAGCGCTCCCTGGCAAGGTGTCGCGATCGCTGCTGAAACCGACCTTTCTCAGCCGATATCTCGCCCGCCAAGACTGAGGCGACTCGTTTGTAGGGACCAAAGCTCGTCCCCAGACATCGATTTCAGATCAGGACGTTTCATTTTTATCAATAAGCATAATTTGTGCTGACGCCGGTCCTTTGATTGACGGTCGCAGTTGAGGGCTTATTCGGACGCTTCGGGGACGCCTTAATAGTCGGAGAAGCCGAAACTGAGAGCCAAACCGCCTTGGCTGTCGAGGCATCTAATGATTTGCTGAAAGGATGCGGCAAGCGGCAGTCGCTAGAGAATTCTGCTTTTGGGTTTTCGGGAGTGAATGGGTGGTTGGGTTTAACCTTTAATTCGGCTGGATGGCTGACGGCTCTATGTCCAAATGGCTTAAACATTTTCTGTTTGGAATTTGGGGGCTTCTGCTGATCCCCCTGATCACTCCTATACCGGAGACTTCGCTGAGCTCTGCACCGGGCCGCCGTCCTCGTTGCCGGCGCCATCTTGCTCGGCGCCTGTGCCGGTCGAAAACTCACCTCGCTGTTGCCAAGCCTCCGACTGATCCACCATGCGGCCGAATAGCCAACAGTTGGTTCTGCTTCGCGGTCGTCGGCTTTCGTCCGACCACATGAGAACTTCTTCCCGTCTTGATCCGGGAAGGCGCGCTGTGTCCACGCATCACGCGGGGGCCTCGTCCGGTCGCAAATCGTGATGGCCTGACGGTCGTTTACCTTTTTCAAAGCGCGGAGTATCAATTTTGAAATTGTTGTGTAGTCTGAATTTATGCATGTCGATTGTCGACTTGCACTGAACCAACTTTTGGGGACTACGGAGCGCAACATGGCCAAGAAAGCAAAGAAAGCAAAGAAGGCAGCCAAGAAGAAAAAGAAGTAACCGTTCGACGAAAACCTCATAGCATCCGGATAACGTCTGAGGTCCATTACGACCTTCGGGGCACGAACATGCGGTGGCTTTCGCCGACAGGATATTCGTGCAACAAACAGTCAGGCCGGACCCTTACGCAGATGCCTACTGCATAACGGTCCGGTTTTTTATTGGGACTTGGTCAAGCGGTCGGCGCTGGACCTGTGTATACCGCCAGTTCCGACCAGAGCTTGAGCAATTCGCCGTCGATGCGTGGCGCACCTCAAAATAGCTCTCCATTCTCATCTGCCGAATTGACCCACGCCGGTCTGCATCAATCCGCGGTCTTTGACCGCAATCACCTCTGTCGCGCGAACGCGTGATCCCAAGGGCGCGCGCGACTCTCGAAGCCGTGACGCGAAAGCTGCGTTGGCCGGCGAAGTCTGAACGCTGCGCCATGATCGTGGCGCTCATCCTTACGGATGTAACCATTTCACTCTGATGAGACATCGTTCGGTAGCGCGCGCCGCCCAATCCTTGGTGTGGCCCGCGCTGACAGATGCGCGGCCACGCATCCGTCCGGAAGCACGCATCGGTCGCGCAGGAGGGATCGCGTCAGCGAATTCGCGACCGTGAGAAGGCTTCTAAGATGTCTTATCATTTTCTGCTGGCGTCGTGGGGCACCTTAGGAAATCTGAGCCCGCTGCTGACCGCGGGGCGCAGGTTGCGCGACAACGGGCATCATGTCCGAGTGATGGCGGATCCGGCGATGCGCGCTGAAGTCGAGGCCGCCAGGTTTAATTTCGTAACATGGCGCCGCGCTCCGATCGGTGAGGCCGCGGATCCGGCAGATTTCTCGGACATGCGAGACTGGCTTCGCCGAGCCATGTTTGTTCCTGCCGCGGCCTATGCGGCAGATGTCCAGGACGAGATTGGCCGCATGCCGACGGACGCTGTTCTCAGCCTCGATATCCTGTTTGGCGCTGCGCTGGGGGCGGAGGCATCTGATGTGTCCTTGGCCTTTCTTTCCCCGCATGTCAGTATTCGGACCCTGCCGGGAATGCCGCCCGCTACCAGCGGATTGGGCCAGCCGAGAACACCGCAAGAGCGCGCCGAAGTCGATGCAGCAAGTGCCGGGCTGGCCGCGGTGATGAATGCGTCTCTTCCCATTCTCAACCGGGCTCGTGCCAATCTCGGCCTTCCCATGCTCGCCGATGTCATGCATCTGTTCGATCGGGCCGACCGGCTTCTGCTCGCGACGAGTTGGGCGTTCGACTTTCAGGCTGACTCGCTGCCCGCCAATTTTCGCTATGTCGGGCCGCTGCTCGACGTTCCGAATTGGTCCAAGTCCTTGCAAGCAAAGTCGTGGCAAGCGCCATGGTCTGCGCAGTCAAAACGTCCTCGCGTGCTGGTGGCCTGCAGCACGGGCGCGCAAGGCCAGCGCGATCTGTTTCAGCGCGTCCTCGACGCGATAGGAACCATCGATATCGAAGCCCTCGCAACAACAGGCCCCAATTTGGATGTAGCCGAACTTCGGGCGCCGAAGAATGTGCATGTGCTTCGTGGCGCTCCCCACGACCTGGTGATGAAGGACGTTTCGCTGGTAGTATCGCAAGGCGGCCACGGAACGGTTACCCGTTCACTGGTCAACGCTCTGCCGCAGCTCATTCTGCCAATGGCACGGGACCAGGCCGGGAACGCCGCGCGCATCGAGGCGAAGGGTGCGGGGCTTCGCTTGCCCCCAGTGGCCTCTGAAGCGGAAATTGCCACGGCGGTGAACCGGCTGATTACGGAGCCTCAATTCAAAGCGGCGGCCCGCCTCCTCGGCGATGCCATCAAGGCCGACATCGATCGGTCCAGCCTCGTCGACGAGATGGAGACGATCGCCGCCGCCGGCCGCGCGGCGAAACAGCAACCCCTGAAACGGCAGCTTCGAGGGACGGCCTGACAATCCACGCGGCGGCGCGCGGCACACGATGTGCCCGGCGCCCCTCGCCGTGCCCGGGCGCGCGCAAGCCACAAGCCGCGACGCCGATTGAAAGCGAGCCCTGAACCGTGCGCATTGATCCCGACTCTTCTGTGTTTACGTTGCTGCTTGGCCTTCTGTCTTCCCTGCCGACCTTCGGCATCGACATGATCCTGCCGAGCCTGTCGGCCACTGGAGCTGATCTTGGTGCGGCACCGGCGGACGTAGGTTTGGCGATGAGCGTCTATCTCTTGAGCCTGGGCGCGGCGCTCCTCGTCTATGGGCCGGTATCGGATCGCTTTGGCCGCAAGCCGATCGTGGTGTTTGGCTGCGCGCTTGTCATCATCGCGAGCCTCGGCTGCATTTTTGCCCGTTCCCTGCCGCAGCTGCTGTTTTTTCGCGCGCTCCAGGGGGCCGGGGCCTCGGGGCCAGGAATGGCCGCCGTTACCATCGTCGGCGACCTCTTCGACGGCCCGGCCGCACGCGCAAAATTGTCCAATGTGGTCTTTGCCATCAATATCGTGCCGACGATTGCGCCCACCGTTGGCGCGGCGCTCCTTGCCGTTGGCAGTTGGCGAGCCATCTACCTCGTGCCGATCGCTGGCGGATCGGTGCTGCTCGGCGCGATGGCTGCCTTCAGCGAGAGCGCGAGGATTGATCCGAACATCCGCCTCAGTCCAGCGGCAATTATCTGCGACTACCTCCGCGTTCTGGGTAATCCTCTCTGCATGGGTTATCTCCTGTGCAACGCCGCCGCCGCGGGAGCGGTGTTCGCTTACATCACCGGCTCGTCACTGTTTTTCATCAATGCTCTCGGCCTAAGCGCCTATCAATATGGTCTGATCTTCGGGACAAGCTCGCTGTCGGTCATGATCGGCACCTTGGTCAACAAGCGTCTTGACCGCTGGGGTGTGTCGCCCGATCAGATGATTGCGATGGGCCTGGCGCTATCCACCGTCCTGGCGACGTGCTTGCTGGTGATGGCCATCGCCGGAGGCAGGTCGATCGCCGTCGTGGTGTCGGTGATGATCGGCGTCGCGTTGTCGTTCGGGTTGATCTCGCCGAATGCCATGGACCGGGCATTGCGGCCGATGCCAGACATCGCGGGATCGATCAGCGCCGTGATGGCATTTGTGCAAATGATCGCCGCCGCGGCGTCCAGCGCGCTGGTCGCCGCGCTCTTCGACGGTCGTTCGGCATTATCGATGGCGGTGGTGATGCTCTCCTTCTGCCTGCTCGCAATCGCGTCGTATGTCGGCGTTGTCGGTCCCGCCAAACGCTTCACGCTCTCGCATGAATACAAGGTTAGCTCAGGAAAATGACCGTGATCTCTTATGAAACGCTCAAGCCAGTTTTTTTGAATCGTGACGGTGTGCGTCTCGCGCATTTTGAGGCGGCACCCAAGGCTCCGCAAAGCCCGCCGCTGGTTCTCGTCAATGGCTGGACCGGGGACCATGGTATCTTCACGCCCCAGATCACCCATTTCGGGCAAACCCGTCGCGTGGTGGCCGTCGATCTTCGCGGCCACGGCGCCAGCGACGCGCCGGATCAGGAATACACGATACCGGGGTTCGCGGACGATATCGCTTGGCAATGTGCCCAACTGGGATTGCAAAAGCCTGTCGTGATCGGTCACAGCTTCGGCGGCGCGATCGTGCTTGAATTGTGCGGGCGTTATCCGGAACTGGCCTCTGGCATGGTGATGATCGACTCGATTGTGATGGCGCCTGCCAGTCTGCGGGACTCCCCAGACCTGCAACGGCTGCTGGACGGCATCGGCGGGCCGAACTACCTGGCGGTATCGAAAGCCAACGCATGGGAGATCGGTTGCGATTTCGACGATCCCGCGCGGCGAAAGATGATCTACGAGACCTATGTTCTGCCGCCCTGCGAGAAGATACCGAAGCAAGCGGCCTATTCGACCATCAAAAATTTCACGCAGAACTATGATCCGACGCCCGCGGCGGAGGCGTGCAAGATTCCCATGGCCTATATCTCCGCGGACGTGCCCCTGGTGAACATGGCGCGCGACCTCAACCATCTGCAGGAGCTCTGCCCCCAGTTGGTCGTAGCGAAGACGCTACTCGCTGGGCATTTCAACACGATCGAGGTCGCCGACCAGGTCAACGCCATGCTCGATCGGTTCCTGGCAGTCGGCCTCGGCCGGTCCAAGGCCAGATGCGAAGGCTTACGTGATCAGCCTCCTTGGAACGCCGGCGTCTTGCCGCCTCATTGCGGCTCAACGGCCGGGCAATTCTGATGTCGATCAGCTTAGATCCGCCTGCTTAGCTTGTTGGGGCCGCGCCGCTCAGGGCTCGTCGCACTACAGACATGTGTCTCCACCGGACGCTCGTTTGGCAGAGGCCTATGCTGTGGAAGGCGGCCGACCGAGTTCTCCGGCTAGTTTTCGTCTGGCGCCACCGCACAGGTCTACCCTTGAGGTCACCCCCTTCCCCGCGCACCACTTAAACTCCGGGATCGTCAGCGATATCCCGAGGAGCCCAACAAACGGCTTCGGGATGAACAAATTCGACCCCGTGCTGGGGTTGAAAGCATTTCCCCAACCGGCCGGGACGGTCTGTCGAGATTGGCGCCGTTCGGCTCGCCGAGCCTACGTGTAACGCAAATGAAGCAGCCAGCGGGGCAACGACCAGGAGAAATGCCGAAGCGAGTTTTACCGGGATGTTCAACACGGGACAGCTCCTAGATGACGTGCATCTTTTACAGACGCGAGTTCGGCAACACCATTAAATTGAATTTTAGAAAATGTTCTGGAACTTCTTCGGCCCCTGGCTTCGACAGGGCAATGCAGGCCCGACATCATTGTCAGCACTGCGATGCACAGCGAAATTTTCGCCAAGGAACCAGTTGTCGAGGCACCCTGGTCCAATTCGCCGACCTGCAAATCAGGCCACCGACGATGCAGCCGGAAGTGCTGAGCGTAGATCCTTCAATCGACATTTTGCCGGAATAGATTGACCCACTGTCTGGACTAATTGGGGCCAGCAGGCCGCATGTCGAAGAACAGACGCTGCCCGCTCAGCGGCGGTAATCCGCCGTCTCAGGTCGCCGATGTATTGCAGCGTACCCGGCTTCCCCGTCACACTAGCGAGGTATCCCAAAAAGAGGACAATATCGCGCTCGTTTTTCGCAATAAGGTCTTGGATCGTAATCATCACTACCACCTTTTTCACCCCAACGTCCCTGAACTGAAGAGGGCAAGTGCGAGGCTGGGGTCAAGGAACCGAGACAGAAAAACACCAAAATCCGGACGTCCCGGATTCACCCCGCGCGGGTTGCCACCATATACTCCAGCGCGGCGCTTAGCGCGGCGGCCGGGGTTTCGTAATTCTTCCCGCCGCAGTGCAGTGTCGATTCCACGTCGCGTGGAGCGTAAGTAACCCACTCCCATGGCAGCACGCGATCGGCGAAGTGGGATAATTCGATTCTGAAATCAAGCATTGGCTGCTCCTGTTCATGCAGCGTGATAACGATACGGCCGTTCCTTGTTATCGACTCGAAGCTTGACGCCGGCGGCCTTGGCAACAGCTTGTAGGCTCACACTTGGCCACTGAGTCAAAGCTAACACTTCTTCACGAGTTATGCCTTTGGGCCGACGCATCAGAGCAGCGACGGCTTGCGTTTTGTTCTTGCCGTTGGCCTTCTTGCTGGGAGTCGCTTTCGCTTTGGTAGCCATCCGGAATTCATTCCTCCTGTGGGGTTTGCCACAATCCTAGATTGCGGTCTTGGGCAAGTGAATTGCTCCGTTGCTGAGTTGTCGCATGGAATTTTGCCCGCGATGCGAGTATTCAGGGCCAGTTCCGCTTACCTAAATACTGTTCAGTGGACGTCCCTTGAACATACACCTATAGTGGCATTGGGCCGTCGCACCCCTACGGCCCGCATGGCCCCCGCGCCCTTACCAGCTTGCATCCCCCAAGGCGTGCGGGGCCGCGCTTTAACTTGCACATTTATGCAGGTTGCCACCTGGCTTTTGGCCCCTACAGGCGCCGGTAGCCACCGCCAGCCGAATCCCACGGCAAGGAGGCGCCCGTTTGCCGCATCTTCCAAGAATAGGCATGTTGTCGAGGTCGTAGGCAGCTTCCAGAAAGTTGCTAAAATACCAAGGATTTCAATAATACAGGCCGGAGCACTTTTCCGCCCTGCTCTTGTCGGAGGCAGGTCATCCGCGCAAATGATCTCGTAACACTTCTACCGCCCAACGGTGCAGTGCAGCTTCATTTCGTCGAACGAAAACTGGGAATGCATATCCCGCCGCAATAAGTAGGCTCACGGAGATCACGCTCAGCGTCTCGGAAATCTTGTAGATTTCGGCCCCCAATGCAATAGCCCCGAAGCAGATTTCGCCAGCTACATTGAACAACAGGAAACGGGCTGTCGGCATGCCATTGGCGCCCGCGAGCAAGGCCGAAAACATTCGTAGCATCGCGATGGAAATTGCAACCTAGGCAGCTTGCTGGGTTTTCTCTATTTCGGGGCTCCATGACCCCGTGTTGGTCGTCACATACGCCAGATGCCGAACCATTCTTGCCGCCGTTTCGTTGCGCGAAAAACGAGCCTGACGCAGGACCTGTAGCGCGTAGGCTTTCTGAAAATCCGGGTCCCTTTGCCGAGTCGAGCGAAGCCCGGCGACGCAGGTCTCGGCCGCGGGCTCGCACGTACCGGCTGACTTCCGAAACGAATCCGAACGCTTGGCAAGCCACCGAAGGCAGGTTCCAGCGCTCCATTTTGGACAGGCGCGCGGCGATAGCTTGTTTGATTGCCCCAGTTGCCTTGACCTATCGGTAATTGGCGATCGCCCGGCTGGGAAGTCGGGCTTTTCGTTAGCCCGTTGAAGGCGCGGACGCGTGAATGGTCCGGCGCTCGGGTCCGCTCGCCCATTCGCGTTAGTTTAGGTAGGCGTCCAAGTCCGGCTTCAATCACGGCGATCTCTTCATTGATGTGGCAGATTGGCAAGCCGAAGTCATAGCCGGCGTGCAGGACCCTGAGATCGAGTGCTAGCTTTTGCCAATTGGGCCCATTGGGAACGCGGGAACCGAAACGCGAACTCATGCTGATTGGCTTCTTGAAGATATTGTCCGTCCTGTTTTTATTGAGTATCGCCGCAGCTATTGGACCCGCCTCGATGCCGATCGATCGCCTGATGACGTCCGGCTGCTCGATTATCGAGCCTCGTTTCGTGTGGACGGTGTGCGGAAAACGCGCCGCCGACGTTCGACCCGACTCGCATCGACTACCAGCCTAAGCCAGCGGCAGCACTGGCGTTGTACAACCAATGTTCGGTCTGCCCGTCAGTCCAACCGGCAACGGCGAAATGCGTCGCGGCAGTAACGCGTTGACTGGGGCGAATGGTAATAAACTGGTGCGGGCGCAAGTGGCCGTCGTGCGGTTTGGCGCGATGCAGCGTCGCGGCGCTGGTAGTAGCGCACAAAGTAATTAATAGCCCAAAGGCCAAAATAGATCACATTGCGCATTTGCTCCACCAGGATCTCAAACAGCTATCTATCTGCCTATCTGCGCACGCGAGGTAGCCGCTCCAAGCGGTAGCGGCTTCACGATTGATCACAAATTGGCGCAATCGTGGGATATGCCCCCTCATCCGCCGCCGCGATCCAGGCCTCAGGCCAGAGACTTCGCCGATCTATTACCGTGACGTCCACGTCGGCACGACCGGAATCCGATCGGATAATCCGAACCGCCGACGGTTTGGTGCGAATCTGCCGACGGCTATGTGGCCGGCGACACCGCGGGCCGCTCCGCCGTCGCGATTGGGAAACGAAACGGAATCCTGCGTCCGCCTCCGACTGCCTTAATCGAGACCACGGCGATAGCAGGTCGGGGTTTGTCCGGTCACTCTATGAAATGCGGCAGTGAATGTGCTTGTCTCGCCGAAGCCGACATGCAGCGCAATCGCGGTGACGGACAGTTCAGGATTCGCCAAAAGCTGCTTCGCTCGCTCGATTCGACGATTAGCGTGATATCGGTGCGGCGGCAGGCCGAACGAACGTTTGAACGACCGGGAGAAATGGTACGGGCTTAGCCGTGCCATCTGGGCGAGGGTCGCGAGCTCGATGTCGTCAGCGACATGCTCCTCAATATAGGCGGCCACCCGCTTTTGCTGCCAACACGCAAGGCCGCCATGGCTGACCGGCGCGTTACAGGCGGCGTCACCGTTGATGCGAACGAGTTCGTGCGTAAGCAAGATGCCGAGCGCTTCCGCGTATTGCCGGTGCATCGACGTCGGGTTCTCGACCAACGACTTGAGCTTGAGAGCGGTTTCCCAGAGATCCCGATCGTAAAAGAACAGGCGTGGCTTGAACTCAATCTCGCTGAACCGCAACGCAGGATCGGCAAGAGGCCCCCGCGGATCGAGGTAGAAATAGGTTGTGCGCGTCAACGCGCGCGGTCTCTGCGATCCGCGAAAATCATGTCCAGCAGGAACCAAAGTCAGCTTGCGCGTGAAATCGCGCAAGCTCGACCGCGGCAGCCCCTCGACAAAAGTCTCACCGTCGTAGCGCTCAGCAAGCTCTGCCGCAATGAGTAGATGGCAGGGAGCGCGGAATCCATACTCAAACGGCGAGTGCCGCATGACCTGGACCGTTTCCACGCGCATCCCCGGCAAAGCCGCAGAGTGGCGCCTAATAATCTCAGGCGGCGAGAAGTCAACACGCGATCGAGCTTCAACACCTGGCTGCAACCGTGCCGGCGGGTAATATTCGGGGATCGGAGGTACGGCAGGTGGCAGGGAAGCGGATTGATTCAGGGAAGCGGATTGATTCAATGTCGCTTGGGCGGAACTGGCCATTCTTCGATCTCACTCATTGCCCGCTCCGTGACCGCTGCATGCGACATAGAGCGACCGCGTAACCGATCAAGATGCCGAGCCTGACGCTCTCACGTCGAGTTGAAGCGCAAGCGTCACGATGATTTGAGCCTCGCGTGGACGACCTGCATCGGCAGGGGGTAAGTGCTCACGGCGTCATCGCCACGTACCACGGCCTGATACCGCCGTAGAATTTGCGCAAGGCCGACCCAGCGGCAGCAAGACGGCCAAAGTCATCTTCAAGGTCCATCCATACTTTCGCAATCGGTGGGCCGATCGGAGAGCGTGTCCATCGCGCTACTGCTCCTGATCGTCCACGGAAACTCAGCACGTCGAAATGAAGTACAGGTGAGACCTAAGGAGATTGCAGATGGCTTCCAACTCCAACCGCGGCGTTGTCTACCTCAAACCAGGCAGCGTCGAAGTTCAGAAGATCGACTTTCCGACCTTCCGCAATCCAGCGGGAAAGACGATTGACCACGGCGTCATTCTCAAGGTCGTCACGACCAATATCTGCGGCTCCGACCAGCACATGGTGCGGGGTCGCACGACGGCGCCGGCCGGCATGGTGCTCGGACACGAGATCACCGGCGAAGTAATCGAGAAAGGGCGTGACGTCGAGTATCTCGAAATCGGCGACCTCGTATCGGTCCCTTTCAACGTTGCATGCGGCCGTTGCCGGACCTGTCGAGAGGGCGACACCGGCGTCTGCCTTCACGTCAACTCTGACCGCGCCGGCGGCGCCTATGGATATGTCGATATGGGAGGATGGATCGGCGGCCAGGCCGACTATGTGATGGTGCCCTATGCAGACTTCAACCTGCTGAAGCTTCCGGACAAGGCGCATGCGATGGAAAAAATCCGTGATCTAACCTGCCTTTCAGATATTCTGCCAACGGGATTCCACGGGGCCGTCACCGCCAAGGTCGGCGTCGGATCGACGGTCTATGTCGCCGGCGCAGGGCCGGTCGGCCTCGCGGCCGCAGCGTCCGCGCGCATCCTTGGCGCAGCGGCCGTGCTGATCGGCGACATGAACCAGGAGCGGCTCGCCCACGCCAAGAATGTCGGCTTCGAGCCGATCGACCTCACCAAACACGATCGCCTGGGCGAGCTCGTCGCCGACGTCCTCGGCGTTCCAGAAGTCGACTGCGCGATCGACTGCGTCGGCTTCGAAGCAAAGGCGCACGGAACGGAAGGCAAAGTCATCGAAGCGCCCGCCATCGTGCTGAATAGTTTGATGGAGATAACGCGCGCTGCCGGCGCGATCGGCATTCCCGGCCTGTATGTGACGGACGATCCCGGCGCCAAGGAGCGGGCAGCCAAACATGGTAATCTCAGCCTGCGCCTGGGTCTCGGCTGGGCAAAGTCCCACACCCTCCACACCGGCCAGACGCCAGTGCTGAAATACAACCGGCAGCTCATGCAGGCGATCCTTTGGGATAGACTGCCGATCGCCAAGATCGTCAATGTCAAGGTGATCAGTCTTGAGCAGGCGCCGGAGGGGTACAAATCCTTCGACGCCGGCGTCGCGAGTAAATTCGTCATCGATCCGCACGGGCAACTGGCCAAGGCGGCCTGAGATCGTCGCCGCGGCAGAGTCGGAGCACTCGAGATCGGCCCGCCCGTGGTCCACGCGGGCGGCATTTGCGTGAGCCATGCCGGGGTGGACAGTCATGGGCTATCGGCAGGAAGACCTGCGGCTTGAGTTGCCACCTTCACACTTCGGTCGATCGAAACCCGCGCTCCCGGTGCTTCCATGACGAACGATGGTGGCTGCCTTTTGTGCGAACTGTCAGCAAGACGACGAACGTATCGCTCTCGACTTCGCCTCGATAAGACCCTCGACGTCTTGCCCTGATACTTTGGCCCCTGACGATACTGACTTGCAAACCAGTTTCCTGAAAAAGCGGTACCGTTTTGATCGATATTGGCGCTCAAGTCCATCTTGTAGGCATCGCTAGCGCACTCAACTCTGAGAACGCTCCGCGCGGACATTATTTTGCCTCACAACCTTAAAGTCGCTGCGGCGTGTGCAATCTTGCGTCGGTTTATGATGCCGTATCATGCCATCGGATTTTTCGGCGACGGCGATGAGTCCTTTGACGCGGAGCGTAAGTTCCACAGGGGTAATGATTATATGCGATCGGCGAAATCCGGCATTCTCGAGAAGCTGCGCAAGGTCGCGTGCGTCGAATGTCCTGTGGGTATCGGCTCCGGCAAACGGCCATTTTTCCATCGTCTCCCGCGAAGTCACGTAGATGACAAGACGGCCGCCCGACCGCAGCACGCGGTGGACTTCCGAAATATCTCGGCCGTGAGAATCCAAGAAATAGGCGACGTTAACAAGCAGCACCTTGTCGAACATCTCGTCAATCCACGGCAACGGATTGAAGGGTCCCTGTACCAGCTGCATTCGACCTCGGGATACTGCCACCTCGTTCATCCGGGTCGCTTGCTCGAGCATCCGCGCCGAGTGATCCACGCCATACACTCGCGCGCCACGGGTGCGCGCCGCGATGGTTCGAAGGCTCCAGCCGGGACCAAAGCCGAGTTCAAGAACCGTTTCACCCTGGCGAGGGTCCAGGGCATCGATAGCCAACCGATTGGGCTCATCATTGACAAAGGCCATCAGCCATCCAACGATCGAACCAGCGGCGCCTCTCGGATTTCGCAGTTGACAGCCGAGGCCGTGCCACATCCGGTCGACTACACGCACAAACCTTACTCCCAAATTCCCGAGCTTGGATTCGCCTCGAGGAGGTCTCACTTTTTCTCCTCGATCTTCGCCAAGAGCTCCTCAATCACGAGACGGCGATTTTTGTCCCAGAGCGGGCGATCCGGGTGCACTGGTATCTTGAGGGCGTGCTGAAAGACTTCGGCGGCCTTCGGATATTCGTTTTGTGTGTAGAGAAAGTCGCCGTAGAAGTACCAGGCATCCAGCCCATTGGGTGCAAGCTTGACGGCCTGTTCGAGTAACTGTCGGGCCTTTGCCTTGTCGCCGAATCCAATTGGAAATCCGGGAACGCGATAATACAGCACGCCAAGGCTTGTCGTCGCGCCTGCGTCCATTCGTGCGGGATCCATCTTGTAAGCCTGCTCGAGGATGTCGCGGGCGCGAGTGGCAAGGCCGAGCGCAGAAAAGGTGCTTGCCATCGAAGCGCGCTCGCTGGTGATGATGCCATCCCAAATCAGAGCCTCGGGAACACTGGAAAGATGCTGGGCGACCGCGTCAGCCTCCTCGCCGAGCGCATTCATTTTCTTGGTTTGCTCGTCACCTTCGGGAACGTCAAACTTGATTGCTTCCCATTTGGTCTGCAGGCGCCGGACCTCCGGAGGCAACGCGTCGGCCGCTCGGCTGGGAAGTGCGCCGGGGCCAAGAACCAACGAGGCGAATAACAGTAAAGAGGATGCGCGCGATTTCAAAGTCATAGCTCGTCTTCCCGTCAAACAGATGCGTTTCCGATTCCGCCGGATTTAGTGCGAGACCGCTTGCCGCGAGAGCGCCCAATCGATGATCTGAGGAAAGATTCGCTGAAGAAGGACGTAGATGCGCTCCGGCGCCGGTGCGTATATGGAATCGTGACCGTTTGCGACCGCCCACCATATTTGCCGGGCGACCGTTGCGGGATCATCAACATTCATCTTGGCATTTGCGATGAGCTCGTCGAAAGCTGCGGCTGCACCGGTCCGGGTCGCCCGCGGAGCGGCGTACGTGACGCCAATGCCGGCTTTCTTCCATTCCCGGCGTAACGCATTTGAAAATCCGCGGAGCGCAAATTTCGAGGCGGAGTAGCCGGAAAAGCTCGGATAGGCGATTTCGCCGAAGACAGAGCCGATATTGACAACCCTCGATGGCGTTGCTGCCATCAATAACGGCATTAGATCGCGCGTAAGCGCGATCGGCGCCATGACGTTCGTAAGAAATGTTCTGGTTATCGCGTCATCATCGAAATCTTCGATCGCTCCGCCCTCGATGACGCCGGCATTGTTGACCAGTATATCGAGCGCTCCCCATTTGGCCGCAGATAGTGTCGAGGATTCGGCGACGGTGTTGCGGATCGGTTATGTCCGCCGGAATGATCAGATGCCGCTGAGCCCCTTGATCGAGAAGTCCGCGCGTCACCGCAAGCGCAGCCTCCCGCCGCCCACATAGCGCAACGACCATTCCGCGCACCGCCGCTTCGATGGCCAAAGCACGTCCGATTCCGGAGCCTGCCCCCGTAATCAGTACGCATTTTTGCTCACGCAGCATGGCTTAACTCCGCACGATCGCCGAGATCGTGAAAGATTCCGCCGTACAGGCGGTAGAAGATGATTGCGTTGTCGACGATGATGCGCTGGGTCTTCCGGTCCTCAAGGCCATCGACCAGCTTTCGGAAGAAGGCGACGTGTTCGGTGTCCAACGACCCGTGGGTTCGAAGATAGCTAAATCCGCTATCGGTCTCCAAACCCAGAGACGCCTTCATGACATTGGCGAGCTGGTCCGCAAGCAGCACAGACATCCCTTCCAGAACATGGATGCTGCCGAGAAATGCGTAAGCGCTGACGTGCTCGATGGCGTAATATGCGTAACCGACCATGATCCGGCAGGCCGGTCCCGCCTGCCCGTCGCGTACTGCATCCGCATCGCCGCCAAGCGCGTGGATATCGTTGAGAATCCATTTCTCATGACCGCGCTCTTCCTCCATGTATCCGACCAAGGCGTCTTGATAGCGCTCGTCCGATGTGCGCGATGAAGCCAAAGCCAGCAAGGGAAACGTATGCCTGACGTGATGATACGCCTCCCCGAGGAACTCGAGGTAGAGGGCGCGGGATGCTCCGTTCCGAAGGGTGTTGCGCACCAGGGGAATTTTGAGAAAGGCGTCACGGCTTTCGACGGTTTCGGCGACCAGTTGCTCATAAAAGCTCATGCTTGTGCCTTTGTGGTTGGAAGTGAAGAGGTGTCGAGCGGCACAACGGAGGCAGCCGCTCTCTCCTGGGCAAACTTGGCAACGTTGTCGCGGACCGGGCGCCCATTACTGATTAATTGATTGTTCAGAGCCTCCTCGAAGGAGATAACTAAATAGTCGCGCGGTACGGCATATTCCGGGGCTTCAGAACAGCGATCAGATACGAGCTCAAGAATCTTCGCCCGGGTCGCCGTCGCGAACCAAGCCGCTCCTGCACGAGAAGGGATCAATAGGCTCGTTAAATTTGCTTCGCCGTGCCCCATCACGACGCACAGCGCAATCCGCGGATCGGCAAGCAGCATTGTCTCGATCCATTCGGGGCTGACATTTCTGCCGAAGGCCGTGACAAGCAGGCTGTCCTTGCGCCCACGCACAGTAACAAAGCCATCTCGATCGATCTCTCCGAGGTCACCGGTCCGCCATGGCCTATTGGCCGCCCCTTGCCCCAGGTAACCGTCCGTTACCGAAGGGCCGTCAACGACGATTTCTCCGTTGTCGATCGACACCGAGAGCCCGCTGAGCGGCTGACCCACCGTGCCGGGGCGACGTTCTGTTGGGCGGTTGACGGTAACGACCGAGCAGCATTCCGAAAGGCCGTAGCCTTCGTGGACAGGAATCCCCAAACTCCAGGCGGCATTCGCAACCTGCTTGGGGACAGGTGCGCCTCCGACCGCGACAAATCGCAGCGAAGAAGGCGCGGTTTGACCAGCAGCCTGGAGCTCGGCGACCCAATACTTCAGCAACTGTGGAACCAGAACGCTCGTCGTGGGGCGATGAGTTTCAAACGCTTTGGAAAGGCCGGCGACATCGCCTCGGCCGGTTCGCTGGGCGAGGGCCGTATCAAAATGCACAGAGGCCCCAAGCGAGGTCGGAATAAAAATTGAGCAGATCGTTTCCAACAACAACGGCAATGGCAGCACGGAAAGATATGAATCGCGCGCGCTTGCTCGGGTCGCCGCCGCCAACGCGGCTGCCGACCAAGCGATCTGTCCACTGTGATGGCGGACGCCTTTGGGCCTACCCGTGCTTCCCGAGGTGTAGATAATCTGACCGAAGCCATCGATCACATCTTGAAGGTCGTCTCCGGTCCGATGAATGTCCATTATATGGATGGGCACGCCGGATTGAGCGGCCAGTGCAGCGGTCTGTTCGGAGGCGAGAATAAGTTCGATCGATGCATCACGCACGACATGCCCGAGTTGCGCCGGACCGAAGAACGTCGGCAAAGGCACCACGATTTTGCCGGCGAGCGCGCAGGCGAGCTGAGCAATAACCCAGCCAAGCCCGTTGGGCGCGTAGATACCGACCGTTTGAGGTTTCCTCTTAAGATCAACCGCCAACGCCATCACGCTGGCAAAGAGTTCATGGCGTGACAATCGACCGTGCGCGTCGCTTACCGCGAGCAACTCGCCCGCCTCTGACGCGTGTCCCTTCATGGATTCAAATAGCTTCCGCATGTTGGTCCTCGCCTTGAAAGCTGTTACCGCTCGCCTTCAGGTGTCGGCTGGCAACAGCATATACTTTTGGCTCACAAGCGTAGTAGGTCCCCCATCGCTCCGAATCCGCGATGCGTCGTCGATCGGCTTCAGCCAGAAAAGTCGGCGCGATGCCGAGCCGGCTAACCATAAAGTGAAAGCGGCGCGTGAGCGTAAAGAAAGACCACTCAAATGCGGCCTCTTCGCCAAACGTCCCGATTTCCGAGATGAACTCCGCCGTCGCCAGCGGCGCCCAACTCGCAAGTGTCGTCACTTCAAAGATCGCGCTCCGCTTCACCGGCCGCGTCGATATCCTGCTCACGACCTCTTCGACTGGTGCATCAAGATAGCGTTCAGAGAAAAATCCATCGTCGACGAGACGGAGACCAGCTGCGCATAGTGGCTCATCGCGATTGTCCAACAGCGCGATAATTCGAAAGGGGAACGTCTCCAGCCGAGCGCCATATCGAGTCGCGTAGGTTTCCCTGATAAGCCGCTCGGCCCGACGCCTGCGAGCATCATCATTGGTCAGAAGGGCTATCTTGCGCATCTTGCTACCCGCAAGGGACTGGCTTGATTCCGTTGTTGCTGGTGATTTGCGACCGAAGCTTGTTCTGAGTTTTGACGCTTGATTTCCGAATGTTGCGCAACGTTTCTAAATCCATTTGCTCGGCGCACTGCGGACCCGTTGCACTCTAAAAGCTTGAAGTTTGCACGCTGAATTTTTACCGCTTCACTATTCGATGAAAGTTCGCTTGGCTTCATCGAAGCATCGTTCCGAAAACACGATCTCAAACTTTTGTGGCGACACCGTAGTTTCGTCTCGCAAACTTGTGATGGTAGAGGTGGTGTTTCAGCAAGGGAGCTCGGAGGATTGCCTGATTATGATCGGCGCAATAGTGGACAGACAGATACCAGTCGTAAGCGACGAGAGCGCCGGCCAGAACGGTGCCTCCCGTTGTCAAGTAGACAACGCCGAAGGCGAGCCTTATTTGCCAGAAGATCTTGTCGATAGCGTCTTGCGGGCGGGGAATCCCGTGCTGGACTGGGGCGATAGCATGTAACAAAAGGCGATGCGTGATATAATCGGCCAACGTCCATGCCACGAGGCCGCAACAAAAAGGGGAGAACAGCGATGGAAAATTTAAAGGTTGAGGCGGCCAGCAACGCGATTGCAAGAGCAAGCACGATAATGAGTTCGCCGAAGCAAATAGCGACAGTGATGGTAGGCACCAAACGCGCTGTCTGGTTCCAGAGCCTCTTTCCAGGCCCAGCGCCCATTTCACCCGACCGCGGGATTGGCATTGCTGCCCTGATTGTAGCTCAGAGTAGTTGGCAAAAATCCACGCTGTGGTGAGCGGCTAATTCAACGAAATCGCGGCAGACGCGTCTTTTTTCGGCCACAGGTTGTCAGACACATGATGATTTCACCTTCACCAACGGATCATCCGATGCGACGACCTTAGCTTTGACGCACGCCAATCTCCAAATTGGGGCCATCGGCTTCCGAACATTGCTCCGCACTATTGAAATGTTTCTCAATGTTGCTGGTAAGCCTGATCTAACGGCGCCCTCGTTGAAAGTCGTGAGCAACTACTCTATCGGCCCGAAACAATTTCGATGAGGACCTGAACGAGTGCATATCGAACCGCACATTCTGATAGTCGATGATGACCTTCAGATTCGAAAGCTGCTTGGCCGGTATCTGGCCGAGCAGGGATTTCGAATAACGCTGGCTTCCGACAGGCGCACGCTTGAGGCCGCCCTCGAGTCTAACGATATCAAACTGATCGTGCTTGATGTCATGTTGCCGGATGGGTCGGGGCTGGACATCTGCCGGGACATGCGAGCCGAGAACTCACCAATACCGGTTATTCTTCTCACCGCATTAAAGGAGGACGTTGACCGGATCATCGGCCTTGAGATTGGCGCCGATGATTACTTAGGTAAACCGTTCAATCCGAGAGAACTCGCGGCGCGCATTCGCGCGGTGCTTCGTCGCCAAAATGACGGTGGCCAGATTTTACGTTCTCCGGAGGAATATCGCTTCGAGGGCTTTAGGTTACAGCCGCAATTGCGGCGAGTTCTTAACCCGAGCGGGGAGTTGTTGGATCTGACGTCAGCCGAATTCGACCTCCTGCATACACTGGTCGCGAGGTCCGGACGAATGCTCTCGCGCGAGTATTTGCTGGACGCGACCAGCCACGGCGATGGCGACCGTTCCGTCGATGTTCTGCTCAGCCGGATACGCCGAAAGCTTGGCGACATCGAATTCCAGTTGATTAAGACGGTTCGGAACGGAGGCTACGCATTTACCGCTCGTGTCGAGAAGGTTGAAGCAATAAAATGACCTCCTTGAGGGCTCGCATTGTAGCGACGCTGGTTTTGTCGATGATCTGCGTGGTCGTCGTATCGACCGCAACCTTGTTTTGGGCACGAGAAGGGCACGAACAAAAGGAGCAGCATGAATATACCAAGCTGGTGACCGAGGGGATTTTGCTAATCGCACCATTCTTCGCTGACGACGGGAACGAGAGCGGCGCTCATTTGCGATCGAGCGCCGTCCCGGGGACTCCTCGTCCGGAACTGACGAACATCCTGCAGTCTGGATTGCGCGATGCCGGGTCCAACCTCGAAATTGTTGTAACGCAGTCCGCAGAAACCACGCATCCTGTCGCGTCGATTAAGTTCAAATCGGGCTGGCTTGCTATTCCAATAAGAGATCGTCATCCCACCGGCGGAATCCTAATGGCTCTCTCCGGCTGGTTTTTGCTTGTCGCCGCCGGAACGTTCGGTGTTGCGCTGTGGTTTGCCTACCGCATCACACGTCATCTTTCGGCGCTGGAGCGCGTGGCGGCAACGATCGACGCGGATGGCGTCGTTCCCCAGTTGCCGGAAAGCGGGCCGGCCGAACTCAGGGCGACCGCGCGGGCTCTAAATACCATGACAGCCAGGCTGAAGAACGCTGCCGAAAGCCGGATGCGGCTTGTCGCGGCCGCGGGACACGATTTGCGAACGCCGATGACCCGGATGCGGCTTCGGGCGGAATTTCTCAACGAGGAGGATCGCGCAATGTGGCTGAACGACTTGGAGGAACTCGACCACATTGCGGATAGCGCAATCCAGCTTGTGCGTGAAGAGACCGAGCGGGAACGAAGCCAGTTGCTCCGGGTCGATGAAATCATCGGCGAGATCTGTCAAGACCTCGCGTCCATGAAAGCATCTGTAACAATCTTGAAAATGGAGGCGGTGACAATTTCGTCGGCACCACTGGCGCTGACGCGGGCCGTTAGAAACCTGGTTATCAATGCGGCAACTCATGGCGGTGGTGCGTTTGTTACTGTCGGGCTGCAAAACAGCACCGCTGTGATTACAATCGATGATGAAGGTCCGGGCATTCCTGAGCAAAGCATGTCACGCGTATTCGAACCTTTTTTCCGGGTCGATCCGGCGCGGCGCAAGTCCGGACCCGGTGCAGGCCTCGGGCTGGCGATTGCTAAGGAGATTGTCGAACGTCACGGAGGGAAACTAACGCTACAGAATTGGTCATCCAAAGGACTTCGACAAAAAGTAATTTTTCCAGCATGCTTTGCCTGATGAACATCGCGAGTCGCCAGTCGGAATCGATCGCGAACCGACGGCGGCCGCAGGCTTGGCTGACTAGCCAAGGCTGTCGCATCGCGCGCCGAGATTTCCCTCTGACCTTGAAGCATGAGTCTCGACTAGGACTCATTCGGCAGGCGTCCGGGCGGCGCTGCCCGGCCCAGCCGACGCCATCCGCTCTTCGGCGAGCCGGACGAGGCCCTTGTGCACTATGGCAGCGACGATGGCGCCAACGATTGGGGCCGTCAGATAGAGCCAGGCCTCGCTGAAATTGCCCGTCGCGACCATCGGGCCAAGCGCCCGCGCCGGGTTGAAGGACGCGCCCGTAAGCGCCCCACCCATGAGAATGTTGAGGGTTACAGTCATCCCGATCGCCAGCGGTGCGAGACTGCCGGCGCGACCCGCGACCGCTGTGCTAAGCACGACCGTGACCAGGAAAAAAGCGAGCGCGGCCTCGATGATGAAGCCGGCCTCCGGCGTGATCGTGAGCGACGTGGCGCCCAAAGCGAGGTTGTGCGCGAGCGCCGGCATGCCAAGGCCGGTGGCGGCACCGCCCAGAACGATCCGCAGCAGGAGCGCGCCGGCAACGCCGCCAATGAGCTGGCTGACGATGTAGCCAATCGCCTCGCCGACGTCCATCGCGCCCGCGGCGAGCACGCCGACAGTGACGGAGGGGTTAAAATGCCCGCCCGACACGGAGCCATAGGCGAAGGCGAAGGCCATGATGGTCAAGCCGTGGGCGAGCGCGATCGCGGCGATACCGGGCAGGCCGACACCCTCGCCGACTACGGCCGCGGCGCCGGCGCCGATGAACACGAACGAGAAGGTGCCGATGAACTCTGCAAGGAGCTTGGGTGCAATCCGGCTAGACATCGTTGACTCCAGAGGTGAGATTGACCGCTCGGCGCGCTCAGGTTTGCGTCGGGGACAATGCGTTTGTTTCGGGGATGGCTGACGGCACGGAGGAGCGCCGGCGGCAGACGAAGCGAGCCCTCTACTCCGCGGCGATCGTCTGCGGTCTGAAATCGATGCCCAGCGCCTCTGCGACACCGGTGCCGTACGCGGGATCGGCCTTGTGGCAGTGGACGATCTGCCGCTTGACGATCTCGACCGGCACACCTTCCATCGCTGCCTTGTAGTTATGAAAGAGTTGCCGCTTCTGGTCGGCTGTCATTAGCCGGAACAAGTCGCCGGGCTGACGATAGTCGTCGTTGCCATCGCGGTGGTTGTAGCGATCGGCATCGCCCGAGACTTTGAGTGGCGGCTCGCGGAGGCGCTCGTCTTGTACGGGACCGTTGAACGAGTTCGGCTCGTAATAGGCATCGGGATTCGGGTTGCCTACTAGCCGCATGGCACCATCGGCGTTGTAAGTGTGCACAGGGCAACGCGGCTTGTTGACGGGAAGCTGATCCGCATTGACGCCTACGCGGTAGCGGTGCGCATCGGCATAGGAGAAGATGCGCGCCTGCAGCATCTTGTCCGGCGAGTGGCTGATGCCAGGCACAATGTTTGCGGGCGAGAGCGCGGCCTGCTCGACTTCGGCGAAATAATTCTCCGGATTGCGGTTGAGCTCGAGGATGCCGACTTCAATCAGCGGATAGTCCTTGTGCGGCCACACCTTGGTCAAGTCGAAGGGGTTGTACCAGTGCTTGTCGACATCGCTCTCTGGCATGATCTGCACGAAGAACTTCCATTTCGGGAAATCGCGCCTCTCGATCAACTCGAAGAGATCGCGCTGATGGGTCTCGCGGTCGTAGGCGACCTTCTGGGCCGCTTCGGCATTGGTCCAGTTCTTGATACCCTGCATGGTCTTGAAGTGGAATTTAACCCAGTACCGTTCGTTCTTAGCGTTGATGAACGAGTAGGTATGCGAGCCGAAGCCGTCGATATTGCGATAGCTCTGCGGCAGGCCGCGGTCGGACATCAGGATGGTGACCTGGTGCAGGCTCTCCGGCGACAGCGACCAGAAATCCCACATCGCGGTCGGAGACCGCATGTTGGTTCTCGGGTGCCGCTTCTGGGTATGGATGAAGTCGGGGAACTTGAGCGCGTCGCGCACGAAGAATATCGGCGTATTGTTGCCGACCATGTCCCAGTTGCCTTCTTCGGTATAGAAGCGGAGCGCAAAACCACGCACGTCGCGCTCGGCGTCGGCGGCGCCGCGCTCACCCGCCACCGTCGAAAAGCGCAGGAAAGCTTCGGTCGTTTTGCCCTTCTGTAGCACCTTGGCCTTTGTGTATTTCGCGATGTCGTGAGTGATGGTCAGCGTGCCATAAGCGCCCGACCCCTTTGCGTGCTGTCCGCGTTCGGGAATGCGCTCGCGGTTCTGATGGGCAAGCTTCTCCAACAGAAAGAAATCTTGCATCAGCACCGGGCCGCGGGGACCCGCCGTGATGCTGTTCTGGTTGTCGGAAACCGGCATGCCGGTGACTGTGGTGAGGGTGGGACGTTTGGTCACGGATTGCTCCTGTATTGTGTGACGTCAGCTCCCGGCAACGCGACTACTCTGACTCTTGCTTTCGCAACGTTGTCTGTTGACAGAATTGCGCCTGCGAGAAACCGGGCGTGAATCGAAATGTAGGCATCGGCTTGCCGATGACTTGGGTTCGATTGCTGCGATTACAGCGGTTTTGCGCCAATCTCCGGGAAGCGGAGGTTATTCGGCTGCCGCAGCCGAGAGCTTCCGAGCAAGCCAGCGCCTTGCCCACGCATTTTTCACGAGAATGATACCTACCGTCGCCCAGCGCGGCACCGCTGTGCTGAACGCGCGTGGCGCGTCCTCGGCGCCATCAGTCCGGGGGTGAAGCGATTGGCATAGACGACGGTCGTTCCCCGTTCGCCCTTCCTGAGCTGGCCGCCGAGCCCGAGCGCCTGAAGAAAGGTCAGCCAGCTCTGTCCGGAGAAGCCCGGCATCCGCTGACCGGCCATGTCACCGATCATTTGTCCGCCAGCGTGCTGAATAACGGCGAGGTGGACGTATATCTGTGCGGGCCGCCCGAGATGGTCGAGTGCGGGCGCCAGCATGTCGCGAAGCTCGGTCTATTGCCCGCAAATATCCATTTCGAGAAATTCGCTCCCGCGAGCGAAGCCTTGGCAGCACAATGTCAGGCCCATCCGCGTATGACGCGTCGCCTGCTCCCGGGCGCAGGGGCATGCCTACGGACAACGACGTCCGTCGCAAAAGCGGTGCGGACCTGCGGCGTGTCATTGTCGCTGAACGAGCTGCGGAACTGCCGAAGGCGAGGCAAGCGGATTTTTGGGGGGCAGGCTGATGTTCTTCGCGCTTTGACGCGAGGCGGATGTTAGTCAGTTATACGTTAATCTCGGCAAATCGATCATCGATCAAAGCGCTTCGACGAATTCGACCATTCGACGACGTTGATCGGGATCGGGCAACGGACCGCGCATCGCGCCGGCATTGTCCGCCATGTGGCCGGGATCGCCGGTCCCCGGGATCACCGCGGTCACACGCGGGTCGGCGAGCAAATATTTTAGGAAAAACTGTCCCCAGGAGTTCGCGAACACCCGCGCCCAGTCCGGCAATTCCTTGCCGTGCACTGCCCGGAATAATCTGCCATTGCCGTAAGGCAAGGCGGTCAGCACGCCGGCTCTGATTTCGGCGGCCCGTGGCAGCATGGCTTTCTCCGCCCCGCGGTTATCGAGTGAATAGTCGATCTGGATGAAATCAGGCTTTTCCCGTTCCAGCACGGCCTCAACGGCGGGATAGTCACGGTGGAATGTCGAAGTGATGCCGATATAGCGGCACACCCCTTGTTTCTTCCACTCCCTGAAGCGTTCGAGAGATTGCTGCTTGCTTGTGACGTTGTGCAGCTGCAGCAGATCGACGCTTGCGGTCTTCAGTCGGGACAATGATCGCTTTAGTTCCTGGGAGTCGGACGACTCGAGCTTGGTGGCGATGAAGAGCTTGTCGCGCAAGCTGGCAGTTGCGGTGATCTCGCCCAGCACGCTTTCGGCATCGCCGTAGGTTGACGCCGTGTCGATGAGCCGTCCGCCATTCTTGACTAGAGCCTGTACGACTGTATCGGCCTTGCTCCGCGTCGCTTCGTTATTCTCATCGAAAACATAGGCTGTGCCAAGACCAACGGCGGGAATGCGCTCGCCGCTGCCAGGAATCTGACGGGTGAGAAGCGGTGTCTCGGTTTGGGAAATGGCTTTCGTCGAAAGCAGAAATCCGCCGGCGAGCGCGGCAAGGCCGCGGCGGGTTATTTGGCGAGTCATTCGGTTTGCCATCCCGGCGCTCCTTGGTCGTCTGTTTTCGTCGCAAGACGCTCCTGCGTTCGCCCCAGCGCAGTTGAGAGAACGAGCCAACCCGCCGCAACCGGCAGCGCGCACAGCGCGATGGCGCCAAGCTTCAACCCTAGCGCCTGCAGGCTGTCGTAGACCCAACCATACAACGCGTCCGAGCCGCGATAGATCACCACGTCGATCAGGTTTTTGGCCTTATATTTTTCCTCGCGCCCAACCACGGTGAAGAATACCTGGCGCGCTGGATTTGCGATTGCGAAGTTCATCCAGCGTTGCGCAACCTGGAGTGTCACCACTACAGACAGGCCCGGAGCGATCGCCAGTGCTGCGAAGCCAACCACATAAATAGCGGGCAAAGCTGCGGCTGCGATGCCGGTGCCGAAGCGCTTGAGAACCTTGGCGGTGGCAAAGACCTGCGTCGCCAAGCTTAGCAAGCCCACCGCAAGATCGATGCCTGCAAACAGACGCGTTTGCGCTGCCGCGCCGTGGATCGTCGCCGAAACGATGTTGGCCTGCGCGAAATAGGCAATCGTCGCGCCGAATGAGAGCAGGCTGACCCAGGTGGCGACGCCCAAGAGATAAGGCGAGCGGATCAGTTCGGGCAGTGCCGCGAAGGCACTGCCTCCAACGCGCTGCCGTCGGGGATCTACGTCTGTCGGCGCGTCCGCCACGCGTTCAATGCGATGGACGCAGAACACGGCTGCTTCAAGAAAGACGGCGGCCGCGATCAACAGGTTGACCGGGCCGAGCGGCGCTGACAACCAGATCGTGACGACCGGACCAAGCAGCGCTCCAGCGGTGCCACCGGCGCCAATGAACCCGAACAGCCGCTTGCCCTGCTCTGCGGTAAACAGATCGGCCATGAATGACCAGAACACCGCCACCGCAAACAGATTGAACACGCTGACCCAAACAAAAAATACTCGCGCTACGATCACCTTTCCCACATCGAATGTCAGTAACACCCAGAACAGCACCAGGTTGACGACGAAGAAATGGTAGACGATGGAGATAAACCTGACCCGCGGCAACCTCGCTACCAGCTCGCCATAGAGTGGCTGTGCGACGAGCAGGCTGAGAAACGTGGCGGTGAAGAGCCAGGGCAGGTTTTTGACGCCACCGGCGATGCCCATCTGGTCGCGCACCGGACGCAACACATAGTAGCCGGCAAGCAGCGTGAAGAAATAAGCGAAGGACCACAGCGCTGCCGAACGCTCTTGCGTCGTGGCAGGCACCGCGCGCTGCAACCAGCCCGCCAGAGCCGTCATGGCGCCAGAGACAGCTTCTGCTTGAGCTCAGCCGCGCTGACATTCTGGCCATATCCTGGCGCGCCGCGCTGGAAGCGCCTTGCATCAGTCAGCTTACCGACCTCCACCGGATCAAAGCCGGCATCGCGTACCAGTTCCGCCGCAACTTGCACGGCTTCCTGATCATCGCCGGCAATCGGTACCGCGAGCCTGGGGACAGGACGGTTCGCTTCGCGCGCAAAGATCATGTAGCTGAGGGTATTGAAGGCGCGCACCAGCCGGGCACCCGGCAGATATTTCTGCGAGGTAACGCCGATGCCGTCGCGCTCGACCTCATCAGCGATGGCGCCGTCGCGAGCAGCCACGGCATTGTCGGCGTCGAGTACAATCTTGCCCGCAAGCGATTTGCCGTAATCTTTCCCGATCTGCGGCAGGGCGCCGTAAGGCACGGCGATAAGTATGACGTCGCCAAACGCAATTGCCTGATCGACGGTGCCGGCCTGTGCAAGAGGGCCAAGGCGCTCGACGAGGTCTTTCAATTCCTCCGGATGACGAGACGAGAAGAACACCGGATGACCGGCCTTGGCCCAAAGCTCGCCGATCGTGCCGCCGATATGGCCGGCGCCGATAATGCCGATTTTCATCCTGGAGCCAGAGGCCGTCTGACCCAGGGCGATTGTCGGTCGGAGCATCCCCTGCAGCACGAACGCTCCCGCAGCGCCGAGTAGCGCGCGGCGACCGCGATCGACTGTGACATGCTTCATCATCAGCGCACCAATTGCGAATAGCTGGACGAAATCTTGTCGCGCCTTTCCAGCTTAGAGTCGTTCAGTTCATCGCGCGCAGTATCATAACGCGAAAAGCGTCACAAATAGCCGCCCGGAATTGGCGCTCGCACAGAGTTGATCCTTGCTTCTAATTTCAGACGCTTACCAAGTGCGGGATATGGCGGATCAGGAGGCGGAACCCATGGACCTCCAATGCGGAAATTCCATTTGTGGATCATCTTTACGGTCGATAACGCCACTCGGCGCTTTGCGCGCGGCGACCTCACCCTCGTTGCCGGCGCCCAAATGGCGGCGCGTGGCGCTTCTGCGAAATGGGCGACAGGCGTCTGCCGGTCGGGCTATGTTTGCCGCCGGATACGCTGCGGCCGCGGTGCACTATGCACGTGTCGGTGCTTCGTCGTGTCGCCGGTGCTCGGCGAAATCGCGTTATTTGCCGGGGTACAAATGGTCCAAACAAACAATAGCTCGATATGAGCTGGTGAGCCGAAGGTGGCCCCGGCAGGGTGACTTCCGGCTTGTATTCGCAGCATCGGTTTTGTTTAACTTGGCGGCATTTCGCCGCGCTACGCCGCGCGAGATAGATTTGGGTCAGAGTCTGACTTCTCGGGGAGGGGGCGCAAAGCGTCGGCTGACTCAGTGAAAGTATTCCTAGCGACACTTGTGCTCACGCATGACCGCTACTGTCCTCTAGCGGCCAGTAGATCTATTTGGGTGCGGCCGAGGGAGCGGCGTTTGTCTTCGTTTCCGGGGGAACAGCCGGTACGTCATCTTTCACGCTACACTGTTCGACATAAGAATCTTCAGTCATACCCTGTTTCATCATTGCTTCTCGATCAGCTCTCCATTCATCCTCGCAGTCCTTCTCAATTTTCTTCGAGCTTTGTCCGTTCGTTTTGAGCGGTGGGGAGATGGCAGCAGGGGCGGCGCCGATCGAATTTGACTTGGCAGTCTCCGCAAATGCGGTGAAATGCAGGATTGCGATCCCAGCAAGCGCGCCACAAACCAAACAAAGGTGCCTTTTCATCTTTCGACTCCTGTTGGCATAGCTCGTATCGCGAAAAGCCTTTCTAAAGCCGTGGTCGTGCCTCCAACCTTTCTATTCGTGACCCGATACAAACCAATACGAATCTTTCGGGCTTGTTCCTGCCTCGTGAGCCTCGGTCAAGAATTTCAGGCTGCTCGTGGCCAGTCGGCTAATCCTTGCGCGACTACCGCAGCCGTGTGTGTGGCAGGTACATGATCCCTGCTCAAAGGGTGCGGTTTCGGCGGACTTGCCAATCGCGACGGGATAACGGATTGCGTGCCCCGGCTCTTAGCCTCGCGCGGCCCGGCGGCATCATCACTGGCTCGTCGTCCCAGGGCACCGATTATGGCGGCAAGCAAATCGAACTTTTTGGTCAGATCGATGCCCGCCTGCACTGCATTGACATCGCCAACAATCCCGGCGCGCTCGGCAAGATTCTTGGGCTGACCACCCCGGAACCGTTACTACTGCGCGCGGATCAGGTAATCGAATGATGTCGTTTATTGGCACCTTTGAGACATGCCGACGGGCGCTGAAATGTCAGCTCATTGGGGTAGACGGGAAATGATCGGCCGACAGTCAGAATGACGAGGTTGACCCAAAGGCGACATCGCTCCGCGATACGGTGTCCTAACGATTCAAGATCGAAGGTAGGACGTATTGGTCTAACAACTCAATTTCAGGAGCAACCATGTTGATGGACTCACGGGAAGCATTGAAGACAACGACCAAGTCAAGCTCAGGGATGATGACGAGCTTCTGCGCATTGAACCCTAGCGCTGCTGTCCACTCAATGACGCGGTCATCGCTCAACGAGTGACCCAGCCACACTGGAAACCGTACGAGAACGCCTTTGGCGCTCTAATTTGCTCCGTTGTCGATTGAGCAATCCAGGATGCTGGAACGATCTGTTTCCCTTCCCAAGCGCCGTGGTTCAAAACAAGCTGGCCGATTTTCGCCCAGTCGCGGGGCGCAGGCTGAGCCCTGAACTGCACATCGGAAAGCCATTGCCGAGACGCCACCAATTGACGTCTTTGATGCCGAGAGGTGAGAAGATGTTTTCCTTTGCCAGAACATCGACGGCTTTTCCCGACACCCTTTGCAGGATAGCTCCGATGAGTTCTGTTTCGACATTGCTGTATTCGAATGAAACACCCGGATCTCTCACCGGACTCGGCTCGAGTGCGTGCCGGAATGGGTCTCGATCACGGCCCAACATCTGTCCTGATACCGACGCGTTCAATCCGGCCGACATCGTCAGAAGATGGCGAAGGGTTATCCGAACTTTCTCAGGCGTGGTCGGCATATTCGGGAAAGAATGAAAAAACCCGGGCATCCACGTCCTTGATCAACCCGCGATCCAGCGCAATTCCGACCAGAAGCGATACGACGCTTTTCGTCATTGAATAGCCGACGTGGCTGGTGGTCGCGTCATAATGCAGCTGGCTTGGATGGCTAAAGTATCGCTCGTAGACGAGTGCGCCATGGCGGACGACGACGATCGAATCGACGTTGGGGAGCCTGCCCTCCACCACACCCTGGTCCATCGCGCAGAGGAGTGCGGGATCCATCCCCTGTTGTTCAGGCGACCCGACGACCCATCCGTCGTGAATATCCGACGGACTGGCACAGCCAGACTTCGGTTCTCCTTGAAATCCGGGTGCAGCGGTGAGGGGCAATAAAGCAGCGATACCTAGAAGGAGCGGCGATTTGCCTTAAGTCTTCAATTCAAGATGGTTCGTGAATGGACACGCGAGCCATGCACAGACCTAGAAGGAGCGGCACACCTACAAGCTTGCAACGAGGAGCGCCGCTCTGATGGTCTGTCCAGAAGGGTCGATCGCTACGCGGTCAGGCTCTTCTGAAGGCCTAGTACGCGCCTTTCACGGTTGCCAATTCCCCTGCGGCTGCGACGGGGTTTCTTGTGTGGTTTCGGCCGGTGGTTGTACCGCCGGAGCTGAGAACATCGTCCCTGGATAAGGGGCTTGGGACATGCTTTCCGCTTGCCTCGCTTGGCTAAGATGCATTGCGCATCCACTCAACTTCCCACCGAGCATTGCGTCCTGCGCCTCGGCAATCTCCCTTTCCGCCAGGAACTTGCGGGGGCCGTCGGCCATAGTCTCGACGTCGCCTTCGGCTTTAGCGAAGTTGTCGCCATAACACCGGCTGCGTCCAATCGACGCACGAGAGCAGAATGAACTTCCCGCGATTTCGCGCGATCCAAATGTGATCGGCGCTGGTTGCAAAGCCTCATGCGCTCACCGCAGTCTCAGCTCTTCTGGGTTCCGACACTCGAGACCCATCGGTACCCAGCCCATTACTGCGCAAGCAATTCAGGCGACGCGCGGCAGCCAAGCATTCCGGGCGCCGGGCCGGCGTGCCGCGACCAGTGGCCCAACTTGGCAAACATCTGCACCGCATGCTCAATCGAGATATCGCCGCCGGCCAGCTCCGCAAGCGACCGATCCGGGTCACTCGATCACCTCATATGCGAAGGCGACGCCCTCCGGATCATTTTCCGCAAAACCATCTTTCGGCAGCGTGTTCGTTGGCGAAGACCTTGAGGAGATCGGTTCGCCGACCGCCTTGCTGGTGTCGACGTAAATCCAAACTGCCTTCATTAGAGGAATCCTGGTAGGTCTTGGCACGCTTCCAGCGGGGCGCGGGTGGTCACTCATCGCCACTTTTGCCCGGCCCCGCGTCATCGAGGAAGCTCAAGGCCGTGTTTATTTGCTCTAGCTGGCGCTCAATTTCCTCACGTTCGTGTGGCCCGACATTTTCCTGCAGGCGCTCGATCAAACGCTGCTTTCGCGCAAGGAGGTTTGCAACGGTTGTCATTGCGATTTTTCCAAAGCGGGCGGTCATTGGAACTTGCGGCCCGCTAGGCGGGAGCGGTCGGCGCGCTTCCGGTGTTGAGAAGTTGCGAAATGGCCGTGATCAGCTGCGCCGGAGCGAACGGCTTTTGCAAAAGGATGCTGTTGGGAACGCATGATGATGCCCATCGATCGGCGGCAGCGCCTGTCATGTTGATAATGGGGAAGGATGGCTCGATCTCTCTGACCTGTTTTGCAAGCTCCCAGCCGTTCATTCTGCCGTTGAGATTGATGTCGGTCACAAACCCTGTATCTAGCCGCACCGCTTTTCAACCAGGTCAGTGCTTCTTCGACCGACGGAGAGACCATGAGGTGGAAGCCTCCATCGGTCAGAGCATCTTCAACGAAGTCCCGTATCGACGCTTCGTCCTCCACGACAAGGATGATCGGTAGTTCGTCCATAAGCCTCTCCTTACTGCACACGGAGCAGCTTCAATCTTCCTGCTGACAAGGTTCGGACCCAGCGAAAGGCAAGCCCGATCCAAAAAAAGCACGGTGGCCCCAGCACGCCAAAAGTTCCCACGGGCGACAACAAGCCGCATCATGAACGCGGAGCCCATTTCGGGGTTCCGGATGGAATGTTCAAAAGTGAGCTTTACAGGAGCCGTGGTCTTCAGGTCACGACGATACAGACGGAACCTTATCGTCCGTCCGTGATCGGCGTGGGTTTGGAGGGCGTTCCAGCGGATATGATCAGAACGAAGCTTTGCCGTCACCGCGATAATCGGCTGCATCGTGCTCGTAAGCGCAATGGGCTGGTCAATTGCACTGGGCTGACCATAATCTGGTTGTTAAGCGTTAGGGCTTCTTGAAGTCTGGCGGCTCTCGTGCAGCTACGCCGCCACCTGATCTTCCTTGTCCTCGCCTCGCGCAACAATCTTCAGCGCATCATCCGGCAATGGCCGCTGCGGCGCCTTCGCCGGTCCCTGCGTCCCTTCGACTGCACGATGCGGATGATCATCTGCTCAGTGTCGATGTCTCCGGCTCGTAGCCGCACCACCTCGCTGGCCCGCAGTCCGCAATCATGGGTGAGGTTTAGCATTGCTCGCACCTTCAGGCTTGTCGCGATGGTCAGGACGCGCTTGACCTCCTCGGGGCTCAGCACTGGCGGCAGCTTCTGCGGCTCCCTTGAGGTGCCAGACCTCGGCCGCCAAATCGTGGCGACGTAGCGTGACGCGGAACAAGAACCGCACCCGGTCATAATCCGATTGCGGTTGCAGATGCTCGTACCGCTCTCGATCAGGTGTAGCTGAAATCGGCGCACCTCGTCGGGCGTTGCCGTATCGGGCGAGCGTTTGAGCCAAGCGGCGAACCGCTTGCAACTGTGGATGTGGCTGCGCTGAGTGTATGGGTTGAGCTTGCGCGCAGCCATGTCTTCGATCTTATGTCTTCGATCATATGCTGACGCAGCGGATTGACAGTGTTAGTCTCGCTCATGGGAGCTGCTTCCTGAGTGAGGTTGACGATACCTCAATTCTCAGGACGGCAGCTCTCCATCACTATCACTATCCTCTCACCTAGCTACCGGTATCTCGGCTCTTCCTCCCGCGCAGCGGGCTGGAGCGCAGCGACTTTGTGCCCTGGTAGGTGGCATCAAGGCGCTTAAGCCCAAGCCGAATGGTGGACGCAAGCACGAGAACATGACCTTGGCTGAGGAAAACGCCTTGCTGGCTCGCCTTGCGAGGACGGCGGGCGCCGGCGAGATGTTGAACATCCATGATCTCAAGGCGGCCTACGAGAAGGCGATCGGGCACGCAACGCTCGACAGCACAGTCTACAATCTCCTGCACCGGCACGGCTGGCGCAAGCTGATGCCGCGTAGTTTCATCCCAAGCGCAACCTTGCAGCGCAGGACACTTTCGGCTTTCCTGATGCTGTGAGGAGAGCCCGGCGGGCCGCCAGCAGGCGTGGTCGCAATCTGCGCATCATGCTCGCCGATGAAGCCCGCTTCGGCCGCATGAATTGGCCACGGCCGTGCTGGGCGCCGATCGGAACAAGGCCCGAGGTAGCCGCCCAGCTGATACGCGAATACATCTATTTGTACGGCGCGGTCGCACCCAAGGACGGCACTTGCGTCTATCTGATCATGCCGACTTCGAATACGGAATGTTTCGAGGCTTTTCTTGATGTGCTCGCGCGCAAGTTTGCCTGGCAGGACATGCCTCCGGTTCTCGACGACCCAACCATCGCTCCGGCGACCTTGCCGTTCCCGACAACATCACGCTCCTGTATCTTCCGCCCTACTCGCCGGACCTCAATCCGAAGGAGAATCTCTGGGACGAAATCCGCGAGAAAATCTTCAAGAACTATGCGCTCAAATCCATCGACGCCGTGCGCGTCAAACTCAAGCAGGCCATCCTCTACATCGAGCGCACGCCAAACTCGTGCAATCCATCACCTTTTTCCCATATATCGTCAACTCACTCTGATATCGAGGTGGTATGAGACATCCCGAAACTTACGATGAATGTCGGCTTTCAGGGGCGGAGCGGAAGTAACGCGGACACTGCCGAAACGTTGCTCTTGACCCAATTGCGACATTTCGCCGTCCGCGGCTTGATGAGCAGTTAAACTGCAGCCCCGGCTCGGATTACGAGCGACAGGATCGAAGAACCACTGCTCGAATTACTGTGTGGTGCGGCGCGGAAGAGCCAGATGCGCCTTCAGCTTTCTATGGCCGGCAACGCCGGAGCTTTCGTCGGGCCGTATTGATGGTATTGTAACGACAAGCGAAGCCAGCCGGCCGGCTGCACTTGCAAGGGTGCGCAAGCGAGCCGAGTAATTTTCCACGCAAAAGGGAGGCAGTACGATGACGATGAGGCCAGACCCTACGTTTCATGCATCGCCAAAGCTTGCAATGGAAGCGCCGCCTGAGAAATTCGCCTATACCTTGCTGCTTAGCCCCGACTTCTCAAAACCCGACGCGCTTGCTGTGATCGACGTAAAGCCGGGCTCATCGACGTTCGGTCAGGTCGTTCACACGGTGACGATGCCCAACAAGGGTGACGAGTTTCACCATTTTGGCTGGAACGCCTGCTCGTCGGCTTTGTCGCCACTCACCGGGCATGCTTTCGCGGAGCGGCGCTACCTCATAATACCCGGTATCCGGTCCTCTCGCATTTACATCGTGGACACGAAACCTGATCCCACCCAGGCGAAAATTCACAAAATTATCGAGCCTGAGGAGATCTTCAAAAAGACCGGTTACTCGCGGCCCCACACGGTCCACTGCGGGCCGGAAGGCATTTACATCAGCACGCTTGGTGGCGGTGGCAGGGATGGTACCGATGGACCACCCGGCATCTTCATCATGGACTGCGAGACATTCGATGTCCTCGGACGCTGGGAGATCGATCGTGGTCCGCAAAGACTGCACTATGACTTCTGGTGGAATCTGCCCCGCGATTACATGGTGACGAGTGAGTGGGCGTTGCCACCGCAGTTTGAGAATGGGATCGTGCCGGAGGATCTCCTCTCGAACAAGTATGGCCATCGGATCCACTTCTGGGATCTCCGGGCTCGACGAAATGTCCAGACGATCGATCTTGGTGCCAACCATCAAATGGCGCTGGAAGTGCGTCCCGCTCATGATCCCGTTCGAGAGTACGGATTCCTGGGCGTCGTGGTCGACACCACGAACCTCGAGGGCTCGATCTGGACCTGGTGGCGCGAAGGTGGCAGGTTTCAGATCGAGAAGACAGCGACGATCCCGGCAGAACCCGCGCCGAAGGATCAGCTGCCGCCGCTTCTGCAAGGCTTTGGCGCCGTGCCGCCGCTGGTAACTGACATCGACCTGTCCATGGACGACAAGTTTCTTTACGTCGCCTGCTGGGGAACCGGCGAGATGCGTCAGTACGACGTCAGCGACCCCAGAAAGCCGAAACTTGCCGGATCGGTCCACGTCGGCGGCATTGCCCGCCGTACACCTCACCCGAACGGCAAGGCATATGCAGGCGGCCCGCAGATGGTAGAGATAAGCCGCGACGGCAAACGAGTATACTGGACCAACTCGCTCTACTCGACGTGGGACGATCAGTTCTATCCCAAGGGAATACCGGGCGCCGAAGTGATGGCCAATGCAAACCCGAGAGGTGGCCTCGAATTGGCAAAGGACTACTGGGTGAGTTTCCCCGACGGATACCGGGCGCATCAGATTCGGCTCGACGGCGGGGACTGTTCGACGGATTCGTTCTGCTATCCGTCGGCTTGAATTTGAGCGGAGCGGATTGGACACCTGCGTGGCTCTGGCTGGCTGTCGTCGCGAGCGGGCTCTATCACGGCGTAAATCCAGGAATGGGGTGGCCGCTCGCCGTTTCGGCTGGATTGATCGAAAGGAGTTCGCGTGCATTGGTGGCCGCGCTTTGGCCGCTAACGGCTGGCCACCTGCTGGCGACGCTCCTGGTGATCCTTCCCTTTGGGGTGCTGGTTGCCCTCGTCGAATGGCAGCGCCAGATACAGATCGGCGCCAGCCTCCTTGTCATCGGGTTCGGTATCTTCCGGCTGGTCAACCGGCGCCATCCACGGGCATTGGTGCGGATACGCCCGACGCAACTGGGGCTTTGGTCTTTCGCCGTGGCGATCGCACATGGTGCCGGATTGATGCTGGTGCCGATCTATCTGGGACTCTGCCGGCATGCCGACATCGACAAAGCTCACGCGGCGGCTGGCACCCTCATGAATGCCAATTCCGGGATGGCCGTGCTGGTTTCTGTCGTCCACGCGACCGCGATGATCGCCGCCGGCGGATGCTCGGCGTGGCTGGTTTACCGCTATCTTGGTCTCAAATTCGTATCGCGGAGCTGGTTCAATCTAGATACGTCCTGGGCCGTCAGCCTTATTCTGGTCGGAGCCATTGCATTGGTGTTTGGCCTCACGAACTAGCGCGGAAACCGTTGGCTACAACAGGGCCGGCGAACAACAGAGCGAGTGCAAGTCTGCTTGTACAAGTCTGCTTGTTGGCACTTAGCTAACTTCAGCCTTTTGGCGTAGGTCCGCTTCGCGCCACAAGCGGCCCTTCAACCTCCTAAGTACGACGGGCCTCTTCGATCAGCCAGTCCCGGAAAGCCACCAAGGCTGGGTTGGACTCCGAAGAGATCGGGTAAACCGCATAGTGGCAGTAGGAAACGCGCAAGCTGTGTTCGGACAGGCGAACTAGCTTTCCCGCCAGAATATCCGATCGTGTGACCGACATGCGCCCGAGCGCAATGCCCTGCCCTGTCACCGCGGCCTCCATCAGCGAGTTCGCATCGGTAAAGGAAGTGCCTACGATATCGCGATTTAGCTTCAAACCGGCAGACTTGAACCACGCGTGCCACGACAAGTTGCGGTCGATCAGCAGCGGCTGTGATAACATCGACGCAGGATCCTTGGGCAGTCGGCCATCGTTGAGACTTGGACTACATACCGGGAAGAACTCTTCATCGAGAAGCTTGATTGCCCGGAGTCCTTTCCAATCGCCGGTGCCGAACCGGATTGCGATGTCGACGCCGTCTGATTTGAAATTGGCCAGCGACTGACCGGTCTTAACGTGCAGATTGATGTGCGAAAACCGGGCCTTGAAACGAGAAAGGCGAGGAACCAGCCAGCGGGCCGCCATGACCGGCAGCAGGCTTACGGTAAGTTCTGCATTGGTACGCCGTGTCTCGATGCTACCGAGCGCTGCACTCAATTCCGAGAAAGCGCCTTTGACGCCTGCCTGCAGTCTTAGCCCGCTTGACGTGGGCACCATCCGGTTGCCCTGCCGCTCGAAAAGCGTGACGCTCAGTTCTTCTTCCAACTGTCTTATGCGCTGGCTAATGGCGCTGTGCGTCACGTGCAATTCGCGAGCCGCTTCGGAGTAGCTGCCGTGACGGCAGGCCACTTCGAACACCCGCAAGGTTTCCAACGGCGGTAAAGGTGCCATTCGGCAATTGTTAGGAACGCTAACATGCCTTGTCAAATCTTATCGTTCGATAAGCGGTCTTGTCGGGAGTAGTCGTCAGGCGCTGAGATGGAGCACCTGCCATGCAAGCTTCTAGCGTCATGTCATGCCGAACCGAAGAACCTTCGCTATCCGATAAGTGCAGCCGAGAATCGCGACGCAATGCTGCCGTCGGATTTTCCGGACTCGCCGCGACGGCCATCGAAGGCTGCCAGCAAAAAGAAGCGAACCGGCAGCCTGGCGGCCAACCCACTGATCTTGACTCGCGCACCCGCATGCTGCTGGAGAAACCGATCACGGCCATGATCCTGCAGCTTGCAATACCCAATGCTACCGTCATGACCGTCCAGGTCCTTGTTGGATTACTCGAAGTCTATTTTGTATCGCGACTGGGCGTCGATGCTCTTGCCGGTGTCGCGCCGGTTTTTCCGCTCGTCTCGCTCGTGCTCGCCATCGCCCAGGGCGCGATCGGCGGCGGCATCGTCACGACCGTGGCACGCGCCCTCGGGACCGGCCGGATCAGCAACGCAAGTGAATACGCGTGGTACGCTGTGGCCCTGGCCGTTCCGCTGGGCCTCGCGACGACCGCCGCCATGTCTGCGTTGGGTCCAAGCCTGTACGGCTATATGGGCACCTCTGGAAATGCTCTCGCGATCGCCCTCTCCTATTCATCCACCATTTTCGCGGGCGCCACGCTTATCTGGATGTTCAATCTTTTGATGGCGGTGGTTCGCGGCACCGGCGGCCTGCAAGTTCCAGTTGTCGTCATCTGTACCGGAGCTTTGATTCTTGTCCCGCTTTCGCCAGCGCTTATCTTTGGCGCCTTTGGTTATCAAGGACTGGCCCCTCGGGCGGCGCCGTCGCGATGCTTGTGTATTATGCTTTCGGAACGCTTGCCTACGCCGTTTATCTTTGGGGCCGGTTCGGCGTCCTTAAGCCGTCATTTCGTGTGCCAAAACTCTCCCTCGGGCCAGCGCTTGCGATTCTCCGTATCGGCGGAATGTCGGCCGTCGTCTCAACCAGCACGAATCTGACGCTCGCGATCGTTACGGCCTATGTGGGAATGGGTGGGATCGAGGCTTTAGCCGGCTACGGCGCGGGCTCGCGGCTTGAGTTTCTTTTGGTACCACTTGCCTACGGCATCGGCGGTCCAGTCGGAATCGTGATAAGCGCAAACCTCGGCGCCGGTCAGATAGAACGGGCCGTAAAGGCGTCTTGGGTTGGTGTGCTGATGTCCTGCACCCTGACCGAATTGATCGGACTGGCCGCGGCTGCTTTTCCGCAACAATGGATCGGAATGTTCAGCCAGGATGCGTCCGTGCTGCAAGTCGGCGCAGAGTATCTACACCGCGTCGGACCCTTTTTCGGATTCTTTGGGCTCGGCTATGTTCTTTATTGCGCTGGACAGGCAACCAAACGAATGGAAGCCTCCGTATTCGCCGCTCTGCTCAGGGCCGCGGTTGCGGTGCTTGGAGGCTATGTGGTGGTCTGGTTGAAGGCCGATATCACGTGGAGTTTCGTTGCCGTGGCGTTGGGAATGGTCGCTTTTGGCCTATTCGCATTGCCACCGCTGATTAACCGCTCCGGCTATGAGTAACATGCCCTTCGATCGAGGTCTGGTTTGCTTAACACTCGGAAGGTGCCCGAGAGTGCGGACCTCGGACCGCTTTCCACCCAGTATCTCACGTGGCCCGTGCTTAGCCGAAGGCAGCTATGGGTCAATAGGCAAATTTGCGGAAGGTCCGGTGTTGTGCTGGTTTTTGGACGCCGGGATGACGACACTATCCACGCGCTCTTGCGGCCGGCGTCCAAAAAGCGCCAAGGCACGAAATCGCGGGAAGTGGGGCACCGCCGGTGCCGCGGGCGCCATGAAGATTTAGCCGCGGTACGTGATTTGAGTGCCGGGTAATTTTTCGAAGGGTGTATCGGCCTCGAAGGCATGCACAACTTTGGCGTTATGGCACAAGGATTGCTCAATGGGGAAAATAGGTTTCTCTCCCCATGTGATTTCAAAGAGTTGGGTGTTGCAAAACGGTGAGGTTCGACAACCTTTGCGCGATCAGCTTTGCGACAGCCTTGGAGCATCATAGGCCGAACCATATTTTTGAAGGCCGCAACAAACCTCAATTTTGTCCAACCGAAACTGTTTCAAGCTACTCGTCAAGATGATCTCCGCTTTTCCGATCGCGTGGTGTGCGTCATTCAAAGTCTTGACGATGCAGATGTAGCCTTCCGCATCTCGCGCGCGGAATCGCGGACCGTTCTATCCGCGACCATGCTCGCAGACAGGCCGCACCGCCTCAACGTGTTTTGACGATCTTGCCTCCGGTTACCGCACTCGCGGTGGGCTACCCGCGCAGCGGGCTATCGCGCAGCGATTTCGTGTTTTGGCACCTTTGAGACATGCCGACCATCTCGTGAAATGTCTGTTTGTTGGGGTAGACCGGAAGTGATCGGCGTACCCTCAGAATGACGCGATTGGACCGAACCGGACGAAATCTGGGATCAAGAGTTCTAATTTCTTGGGGCGCCCCCGTGCGGTGCAAATTGGACAAGCCGAATCCCGCCGTTTTTGCGCCTGCGCAGGAGCATCGCTTTTCGACCGCCGAAACTTAGAGAAAGCTTGGCAGTACGATATCGTTGAGGACGGCGGTGGCAACACGGGTCTGCTCCACTCCAGATTGGCGATAATTGCCGCAGTTCATCACCACGACAAGGTCGAGTGCGGGAAGGGCATAGAGGCGTTGACCGCCCCAGCCGATCCCACCCACCCAATGTTGCGGTCGCGGCGGTACGCCATCGCCCATGTACCAGTGATACCCATAGCTGCGGCCACGATCGATCGCGACAACTGGCGTCGTCACCCGCTTAACCCAGTGAGGCGGCACGACCTCCATGCCGTTCCACATACCGTGGGCCAGTACCAATTGGCCCACTTTCAAGATGTCGCGCGGCAACAGGCGCAGGCCCGAGGCGGTATGGGGCTCGCCGTCTCCGCCTGTCGTCCACTCGGCGGGACCGAAGTCCAGCGGATCGAAGAGAACGCGGCGGCAATAGGCCAACAGCGCTTCGCCGGTACCCTTGGCGATCAGGCGACCGAGCAGCGCGGTGGCGCCTCCACAATAGGTCCATTTCGCGCCGGGCTCGCCCACGATGGACCGCTCCAGGATAAAGCGGAAACGATCGGGCGACGCTTCCATGGCATTCTCGCTGTTGCGCGGATCGCCATAGGGAATGGTGAGCTCGTCCCATTCCAGCCCAAGCGTCATGCTGAGAACGTGATGCATCGTGAGACGATCGCGGCCGGGCTGCGCAGCGAGGTCAGGATATTCCGGAAATTGATCGTAAAGCCTCGCTTCCGGTGGCGGCACTTTGCCGGTTGCGAGCGCGATGCCATAGACCAGACCGACCACGCTCTTGGACACCGAGCGCAGGTCATGCAGCACATCGGGGGCGAACACGACCGTGCCGAGCGGCCGACCCCAAGCCTCATCATCCCCCCGTCCATAGTACTCGAACAGAAGCTTGCCACCCTGGCTTACAAGAAGCGCATGTAAGCCACTCACCTTGCCGTCCTGCTGGGCCTGCGCTAGACGCCGACTGATGTCTTCCGGCAACGATTGCCCGAAGGCGCGATGCGCCGCCATGAGCCAGGCTCCCAGGGCGGTCAATAGGTGTCGGCGATTGAGATAAGTCATCGGCATTGAGAGAGGAAGCGTTGTAGTGCCACTGCACGAACGAAGTAGGGTGCGATCGCTGGCGCGCTGAAATCCCGCTACGCGACGGCGCTGTATATTCGGAGACCAACACTACACGAGGCTTACCTTGTCGGCCAGCGTGCGATGCTGCGAGCTGCGGTTGCAATTTCGAGTTTTCTGCCATCGGGCGCCTGGGCCACGGAATAGGGAACCTATGGTCTCCTGAGGTCTCTGCGAGCGTGGCAGCGCTCGCGGATCGGGTTCACTTCCGTCTTCAATGACCCATTTCGGAAATTGGACCTAGCCCAGCGGCCGTACGCCATGCTTTGATATGTCAGGCTGATTTTACCGATCCAGAGGCTTTCATTGACCGGCGAGCGGGTGGAGCGGCGACTGGCGGCGGTGCTGGCGGCTGATGTCGCCGGCTTCTCGCGCCTTTTCGGCGCGGACGAGGAGGGAGTGCTGGCGCGGCTGAGGGCGCTGCGCGCCGAAGTCATCAACCCCGAGGTAGTCGCGCACGATGGCCGCGTGTTCAAGAACACGGGAGACGGCCGAATTCCGCAGCGTCGTCTCGGCAACCCGCTGCGCGCTCGAAATCCAGCGGACATCCGAGAGCCGCAACGCGGACCTTCCCTCCGACCGCCGGCTTGATTTCCGGATCGGCATCCACCTCGGCGATGTGATCGCTGAGAGCGACGGCGATCTCATGGGCGACGGCGTCAACGTCGCGGTCCGCATCGAGGGAGCGGCAGCGGTGGGCGGCATTTCGCTCTCGAGGGCCGCCTACGAGCAGGTTCGCGACCGGCTCGACGTTGCCTTCATCGACCGCGGCGAGGTGCTGCTGAAGAACATAGCGCGTCCAGTGCACGTCTTTGACGTGGCAAACCTTGGGGCCGCGCCCACGCGCGCGGCCGAGGCGCCAAAGGCGCTCGCCCTTCCCGACAAGCCATCGATCGCGGTGCTGCCGTTCCAGAACATGAGCGGCGACCCGGAGCTAGAATACTTCGCCGATGGCATGGTCGAGGACATCATCACCGGGCTGTCGCGCATCGTCTGGCTGTTCGTCATCGCGCGCAATTCCTCGTTCACCTATAAGGGCAAGGCCGTCGACATAAATCAGGTCGGACGCGAGCTTGGCGTGCGCTATATGCTGGAAGGCAGCGTGCGCAAAGCGGGCAATCGGCAGTTGATCGACGCGGCAACCGGCTCTCACATATGGGCTGACAAGTTCGACGGCGCCATGGAGGACGTGTTCGACCTGCATGACCGGATCGCGATCAGCGTCGCCGGCGCAATCGAGCCGGCGCTGCTCGAACAGGAAATCAAACGGTCGCGTGCGCGCGCCACCGACGATCTTACCGCCTATGACCTGGCGCTTCGCGCGCGGACCTATACGATCTCGTGGAACCACGAGGGCGCGCTGGAGGGTCTGGCTTTGGCGCGGCAGGCGATTGCATTCGACCCGAATTTCGGGACCGCGCTCGCGATCGCGGCGTGGTGCCAGGCAATGTTGTTCGCCGGCGGATGGGCCGACGATCTCGAGACGGCGAAGTGCGAGGGAACCGAGTTCGCCTGGCGCGCGGCGCGAGCCGCTCCCAACAATTCCTACGTCATCTCGACCGCGGCGGGCGCCCTCGATCTGTTTGATGAGGAGTACCAGCCCCTGCTCGCGCTGATCGACCAGGCGCTGGCGCTGAGCCCGAGCAGCGCCTACGCCTGGTTCTGGAGCGGCTTCCTCAGACTGTTCACCGGCTCTGCCGATACCCGCGATCGAGCATTTCGAGAAATCACTCCGGCTCGATCCGCGCACGCCGCGACGCCCCTTCCATCAGGCCGGCCTCGTGGACGCCGTCGCCGAACTCGAAAGTTCGCGGCGGCAGGTCCCCACCTATATCGCGGCCTCGTTGGTGCTCGCCGCGTGCTACACGCACCTGGGCCGTTTGGCGGACGCCCGCGCGACGATCGCGCGGCTTCGGGCGACCTCCTCGGACAAGCGCATGCGGATGAACATTTTCCGCGACGCTTCCTACCAGGAGTTCTACCTGGCGGGCCTCACGCCCGCGCTCGCCACCGGCGACGAGGACGGGCCGCCATCAGCGGAACATTGATTCTTCTGCACCCCGCCGATTGGTCAAACTTGTCAGCGGACTTTTGGTCGGATGGCCGGTACCATCCACGATGATGGCACTCGCCGATGAGTTGATCGAATAGGCGATGCGATGTCCGGGTCTGGCGCGAAGCGGTCATGCCTGACTTATACCCCTTCCGTTTGCGCGCAATTGTTCGCCAATTACTTCGAAAGGCGGGGCAATGATGCGGGGGGCGTTCGGCATACCGACAGAGGGAGTGCCGCGTGCAGCCCTTCAGACGATTGTATAGACATTGTCGCGCGGACGCGGCGCTGGACCTGCGAGAGGCTGGGCTTTAAGTAAGCACCATGGACACAGCATTGGACGCTCCCGAGGGGCGCTATTATCGGTCCCAAGGGCTTGGACTTCACTTCACGGATTGGGGTAACCCATCGGCGCCGCCACTGATCCTGGTTCATGGTGGGCTCGATCACTCCCGCAGTTGGGATCATCTGGCGCGAACGTTGAGGGCAACGTTTCATGTCGTTGCTCCCGACCTTCGCGGGCACGGCGAGTCCGACTGGGCGACCGGCAGCAGCTACAGCCTGGCCGATCACGTTTACGATCTGACATGTCTGATGAAGTCCGCAGGCTTTGAGAAGGTCACGATCATCGGCCATTCGATGGGAGGCATGGTCAGCCTGACCTATGCCGGGGCTTTTCCGAACAAGGTATCCCGGCTGGTCGTGCTCGATGGCGTGACCAACTTTCCGGCAAGAAGGGTCAAGCCAGCGGACGTCAGGATCGCCGATTGGGTCGGCGATCTCGACAAGTTCGCGCAACGGAAAATCCACCGCTATCTGTCCGTGACCGATGGGGCCGAGCGAATTCTGACCCGGAACCAGCGGCTGACGCGTGAGCAGGCGATGCATCTTGCGACCTACGGTCTGAAACGGAACGCCGACGGCACCTACAGCTGGAAGTTCGATCCCTATTTGCGCACCCGCGCGCCCTATCGGCTATCGCTCGAAGACCATATGGCGCTGTGGTCACGCATTCAGTGTCCGACACTTTTGGTCAGCGGCAGCGAGAGTTTTCTACCCGATCCCGGGACGGCCGGCGTGATCTCGCATTTCAAGCAGGCCGAATTGGTCAAGATCGAGGGCGCGGGCCACTGGCTTCACCACGATAAGCCAGATGAAGTGCTCGACGTCCTCAAGACGTTTCTCGATCGCAGGGTCGGATTAGCGACTTGTCCGCCGTAGCACGAGGAGCGAAGGCGGAAGCGTGATCCGCCGTTCGCCGATATTAGACTAACGCCATCGCAGAGGCAGAGGAGGTCATGCAACACATCCTCCAAACCTACCGCCTCTCCAATCGAGATTTCAGTAATCCGGAGGACAGGCAGCAGGACAAGGTCGATGAGCTTCGGGCGGTTAGCGAAGCTTGTCGCGAAGACTTGGGTGTTTAGCAAGACTTGGGTGTTAGCAAGACTTGGGCGCTTAGATCGTGACCGATCGGTCAAATTTTCATGAGCGGTGAAGGTCAGCCGACTGCAGAGCTGTTCGGTGGCGTCGCGAGTTTGATGAAGGGATCGCAGCGTAACCAAGCGGCAATCGACATTACGGAAATCATACGCCGCGGGCAACGGCCCCCCAAAAAGACGTTCCACGCACCTCGCTCAAGATCGATGCTGTAGCTACGAGGGAAACGGCGTCTGCTCAGAGGCGGCCTTGTTGTGCGAGGCGCGTCTTGATCGCCGCGATGTGAGCTTCGCCATCACGCAGCGCGTCGGGCGTCGTGTGGACCGAGTAGTAGCCAAGAACAAGATCGTGTTTGTGCGGAGCGGCCGAGCCGAGAACGAACTCGGTATCGGCCAGCGCTTCGAATTCGACCGCTTTGCTTGACGACTGGAAAGCAGCGAGGTCCCCATGTCGCAGTTCCTCAGGCGCCGACAAGACGCCCGACGCGACGGCGGTCCAGAGGACGGTGTGGCCCGGCGGGGCCTCGTAACGCCAGCGCTCGCCAACCTTCAGGCGCACCGCGAGATAGTTGATCGGCGACGGGGACGCGATCACGCTCGAAGCGGACCCGTAGCTGCCGAGCAGGACGCGGGCTGGGCCGTCACTCCGCACATCGCCAGAGGGCTGATAGATGCTTATGGTCGGACCCAATTCGAGTGCCGGCGGCAAGGCGATCCAAAGCTGGAAGCCGCGCGTCCGGCCTGCTTTGTCGAGCCCGCCGCCGTGCCACATGCCGCGTCCAGCCTGCATCCATTCGACGCCGCCGGCCTGCAGTGTGCCCCGGATATGGTCCGGGTCGACATAGTTGACCGCCCCTTCCACAACGTAGGTCAGGGTGGCGATACCGGAGTGGGGATGCAGGGGAGCGTTGAAGGACGCGCCCTCTTGGTCGAAAAGGTCGAGAAAAACGAATGGTTTCAGGATCTCGCCCAAGTCGGACGGGCTCATCAAACGTGTGATGGAGCCGTTCGTCCGGCCACGGGTACGGTGCATGATCGCTCGCGCCAGTCGCCGAGGCGTTGATTTGGATTGGACTAGGGTCATTGAAGTTCCTCTGAAAATAGCGTGAGAATGAGAGCCGTCGCCACGCGATGGCAGTCAGGACGCGCTGGCGCGCGCCGCCTTCAAGGCCGCAGTCCACCACAAGAGATCGTCGATCAGCGTTCCGGCAGGCGCCTCCAACTCGGCCAGTCCCGCGTCGACATCGCCGCCTTGGTAGTGAGCCCACAAGGTGGCGACAGGGATGTGGACTGATGAGCGAATCGGCGCGAGCTGAAGCTCGATCATTGTTTCGCGGAGCTGCTGGACGCCGCGTGCGCCCATGGCGGAGCCAAAGCTGACGAAGCCAACCGCCTTGCGATTCCACTCGGGATAGACCCAGTCGATGGCGTTCTTGAGCACCGCGGAGGGTCCGTAGTTATATTCGGGAGTGACGAAGACGAATTCGTCGGAGCGTGCGATCGCAGCGGTCCATCTCTGCACGACCTCGTCCTTGTAAGGAGCGCGCCCCGGCATGGCCGGCGTTGCAGGCTGATCGAAGAACGACATCGGAAAGTCGCGAAGGTCGAGAAGCCGCGCGTCGACACCATCCCGCTTCTTCAGGTGTTGCAGAATCCAGTTCGCGGGCTTTTCCGAGAAGCGGCCCTCCCGAGTACTTCCGACGATAACCGAAATGATCCTCATGTTTTTGACTCCTTGCATTTTGCAGATAGAAAAAGGCCAGCGATCAGCCGTAACGATCGTCTCTCAGCGCAACGCGCACAGTTTCTCCCAACGCGCCAACGTCAATTATTTCGAGGCACCGGCGCGTCGATCTCAGCGTCCGCGAGCAGTACGGCGCCCTCTGAAGTAAGTTTTGGGTAGCGTCCCGAGCGATCGAAGAGAATGACGCCGATCTGGTCCGAAGCCATGCGCCGCCTCGAGCTCGGGCTGAGGCGAAGAATAGATTGACCCGTTGGTATTCCTTGTCGGGCCGCGTCCCGTCCAACCTTAAACGCGCGCAGGGTGCAGGGCGCGGATTGCCGCCGCGCCGTAGCGCCCGCCCGTTATTTCGGGTTGGGGCTGCAGGGAGCCCGCCAGCGCCTGCACAGCTTCCCCATGCGAGTCTATCCAAAATGTAACGCTGGAACCGCACTGGTGGGTACCGGTCTCTGCTAATCTGGAGTGCCCGCGCGTTCGCCCCTAAGCTAACCTCGCGGGAGAGCGGCCCCGGCGTTCACAGGGCGTCGGGGCCGTTTCGTTTCAGCGCTCGCAGATAGGCCCGCGCAGCGATCACAACGACTTGGTTATTCCGAAATACCAGGACAGGATCTACGCTTCTGTTGCCGACTTACTAGGAGTCTCGAGATGAACAGGCTCTTCGTTCTCTGCGTCGTCCTCTGCGCGGGCGTCTCAATCTCTGGGGCATTTGCTCGCGGCGGCATGGGATCGCATCACGCTGGGGGCATGCCCGTCACCGGTGGCGCGATGGGCACTAGCCCCAACGCGCCCGGAACCAACTCGCTAGGCACGGCGCTTTCGTCAAACGGCGTCGGCAATGGCCCTCAGAAGGGACCACTGCTCGGCACCAATCCCGCCCTCGACCGCGAAGAGACGAGGGTCAACACGTCGATTCGGTCGATCTGCCGGGGTTGTTGAAGAGGCTGTGCGTGAGGCTGGTCCACTCGCTTCGAGGATTCGATTCCCTTGCCCGACGACCGCGGTCCTGATGCCCGGGATGAAGGTTGGCGTGTGTACTGTGGCGATCTGCATGTTGGCACGATCAGCATCCGCTCGGCGCCCCGAATACTTCGCTCAGGTTTGCCGGCCCACCATCCGTTGAAGGGACCGGAGGCTGGCAGATCGTGTTTGAGGAAGTGCCAGCTCCCCTTGTCGTGACTTTCGGCGTCTGCGTCGAGGTGCTCGGCGCCTCTCCCGGCAATAGCGAGTGTCTGAGAATTAATCGACGCGGGCGCGGTGATCGACGCGGTCGCGCTTGAACAAGGAGCGGCCCACCAGGCTAAGCGGCGCGTCCCTCGAGTTTGATTCGGTATAGCATACACTCGCATCCGCCGGATCTTTGAACGCTGAGGGGGAATGCGATGGTTCAGACGGCGCGGCAGGAGACAAGCGCGGATGGCGCTTTGCCGTCGGTGGCACGACGGAAGACGTTTGGTATCGTGCCGAACGCCGCGCGGCCTTTTTTAATTTCGGAACTACGAACTTGCCGTGCTCGAGTTCGACGATCAGGGCCGCTGCTATGCCCGCGCCCAGTTGGAGGCTGTCGGGGCCAGGATCGGAAGCTGGGTCACCGCCGAGGAGGACGCCATCATCGTCGTGTTCGTACATGGCTGGAAGCACGACGCGCGGACCGACGACGCTAATCTTTTGGCCTTTCAAGGGGTACCTGAAAGACCGTAAAGCTAGAAGCGGATCAGTCAAAATGGATTGGGGTCGCTGCCCGGTCGGTTCTTGGAGTCCTGGTTGGCTGGCGCGGCATGTCGCTCTTCGATCGTTTTGGCCTTTCCGACAATATAACTTTTTGGGACCGCCAGGAGTCCGGCCGACGCGTCTTAACAGGCTGGTACGAGAATTTCTTGGCCGATTCCGGCACTACCATAACCATCGCAAGGACAAAGGCGGCGCGCCCCTCTTCATCGTCGTCGGGCACAGTTTCGGAGGCATGATCGTGTATTCCGCTTTGGCGCAATCGCTGATCGAGGCTACATCGGTTCCTGCAGACGAGGTTACGCCGCGTTTTGCCGACCTCGTCTTGCTTGTAAATCCGGCGATCGAGCGCGCTCGCTACCTGCCAATATATGATCTTGCGCAAGTCAGGACATTCGCAGGCCGAAGCAGCGCCCAACCTCCCGTTTTCATCTGTGCCACGGCCACTAACGATTGGGCCACGGGATTGGCCCTTCCCATCGGCAACGCAAAACTCACGATCTTATTGGTGACTCCCGTCCTCCGGGATACGCGCTCACCCTCCTCCTTCGAGCATGTCGAATATTCCCGCTCGAAGACACCGATGAACAAAATGATCAGGCCCTCTTAGATGCGCGGCACAGTGCCAAACGAGTTCACGGGCATGCGTACCGCCAGGTTACCGGATGGTTCGATGCAGAGCGGTGGCATCCCCCACTCCGGCGGAGCTCGGGGTCAAAGGCGGGGAAGCGCGCCGGAGTGCCGCGCTTGTCGGATGGCCGTCCTATCCCCAAATCACGGTAGCGGCAGGCGGGGACGACGCGAAAGCCGCCGTGAGAGCTTGGCCGCGTGTGAAGTCTGCTTCAATTTCAATGGTAGCCGCTCTCGATCGACCGGGCCATTCTCACCAACCCGTCAAAAAATCTTCCGTCATTGAAAGCAGCGTCTGCAAAATACAGCGCGACGACCGCAACAAGTGCAGCTCCCGCTAATCTCATCACGTGCCTCTCGGTGGCTCCTAATAAGAGAGCAACGCGCACTGTCGAGCAGGGTTTCCTTTTTGGCGTTGGTACTTTCGTACCGCACTGCACCCATCCGCTGACTGGCGGGGAGATCAAGGACAACGATCAAGGCGGCGGCTGCAGCTTTCTATCGTTGGCTCTGGCGAAACCTCTGACGATCCAGGCGACGATCAATGCAGCGAAAAAAACTGCCAAGCACGGGGCCAAGGAGCAACCGGATGGCCCTCGCATTGAATCCAAGAAAAATCGTCCCTGAATCGAAAGTTTTCCTAATTCAAACCTTAGGGGGACCTCAGCGCAGATAGTGCTCGCACTATCAAAAACGATTACCCCAACGATCCAGAGAAATGAGGCCACAAGCCACAATCGGAACAGCCCGCGTCGCCAGTTCATCTTGCGGTCTTCAGCCCGATCACGACCATGCGCGGGGAGCACTTGATGTTCGCTCAATCTCGTCGAGGTAGGCCTGCAAATCTGCGCGGGCCCGCTCAATAACCGAGAGGGCGCGAATTGGCGCGCGACTTTCCTTGGTGAGTTCGATCAAGTTGTCCAATTCGGCGCACAGTTCGCGCGTGGCTTCGATAGAACCGGCAACACTCATTTGGCTTACCTCGAGGTCCTAGGGCTCGACCAGGCGACGGACTGCCTCAGGTCGCGAGGGAAGCGCCGGCGCCGATCGCGGGTATTGGCCTGTCTCGACCTCGCGTGGCCCAATTTTGAACCTTCTGTCCGCCATGATGACAAATGTCGAGGGCGACTGGGTTAGTGAGCTGGGGCCTTTCAATGAGTACCTGTCAAAAGCGTTCTAACGCCGCTCTCGAGACGTGTCTTTTAATCCTCTTCCGCAACGCCCGCGATCTCGAGCTTCAGTTATACGAATTGAACAAATTGCGGTACCAGGTCAGGCAAGCGGAACTATCGGTCCGGAAATCGCGGCGCACAGACAGCGAAGTAAGAGAACGCTTAGGCAAGGGCCAAGGCCACGCTGCTCTGAGCCGGCCGCGGTCGCAGCGCGAGCGCTTCGTACCGGGCGGCCCCGTTCGTTTCACACCGCGGGGGCAGACCTAAAGCGCGTCGGCTTCTTGGCAAGGCGGGTTTTTCTTTTGCCCTCGCCGGGCGCGGCGATCTGCCGGCTCTCCATTTCCGACCCTCGCTTTCGTGATGCGACCGGTTCCACCAACCGCGAAAATCGAGCGGCCCAGCGCTGTTCGCACCTTCTTTGAAGGTCCAGGGGGATGATACTCATAACCAACTCCGGGTTTCAGTTCTTCCAGGCCTTAAACGCGCTAACTGCTTGAAGGTCCTAGTGGGCGTCGAAGGGACCAAGCCCACACCAACGGTCTACCAGCCTGATTGAGGCGGCATTGGGCACAAGTATGGTTCCGACTAAGAGCCGCAGTTGATTTTCCGCGGGTGTCGGAATCTAGTCACACCGTGCGACCGGATCCCGGTATCGCTGGTGACGAGCTCCGACGCGTCGAGCGCATGTAGACAGCGCCGCGGGGAATCAGCGTTGGGCGACGGTGCGATGGTAGCGATCTGCCCGCACTCCGAGCCCGCGGCCGGAATGGGCGCCTTCCTAGACTGGTGCAGAGGTGATGTGGCCTGCATAGTCGCACGCCGGCGGGTCACTGACGAGCATGCTCATTTTTGCTGCCCAAACATAAGGGACGCATCGGCTGAGGTCGGCGATAGGTTTTGGTCAGCGGTTGGCGCGAGGTTTGGCGGCGGACGTACTGGATTGTTTGCCGTTGAGTTGGCCATGGGTGGGGGGTTGTTTGTCGGCGCAGGGCGGCGAACAAGGTTACCGTTACCGTCGCGCTCGTTGGGCGGCAACCACTCGGCCAAACGCTCGCCGGCATCCTCGCAATCCATCTCTTACGGGTCTTGGCACTCTTCGCAATCTCGGCTCGCCGCAATGGCTTTCCTCTCTCCAAAGCTGCCTTGACGGAGATCGTCGGCGGAGACTTGGTCGGCGCAGCCATCGCCTTGGTCGCTGTGATCGCACTTGTTCGGCAATCGGAGCTGGGGATCTGGCTTGCTTGGCTGGTCGTCGTCGAGACCGTTGTCGACTTGGCCGTCGCGATCCGCCGCCGTAGACGCTTAAAGGCGAAGCGGGCGGACCGTTGTGGTTCGTGCTTGCCGTCCACGTCCCGCTGATGGTTGTTAGCTTGCCCGTCCTAGCCTGGCTCCTGCTGATGCGAGGGTAACCACCGACGCGGCACCTCCATTGCTATTGAACCGGCGATCTCCGCCCGCCATTCTCGATGGTCCTAGTAACGCTACACGCAGCCGGCCCCTCTGTTACTTGGCTCAGCGTTTCCCAGAAAAGACAGATCCACCTCGGCGGTTAGACCGGGACGGTGAGTGAGTTATAGCAAAAATGGTTGCGGGGACATGCAATCATCTCAAATGCTGTTCGAAGCCATCGCCCAAGGCGAGTAAGGGTCGACGGTGTCAAGACTCGCGCGTGAACCCCCGCCGACGATGCTTGAAAAACTCGCATATGGCGCTCCCAACGGCGCAGGCTGGATCCGGCGCGGGGAGAACAGCGGCAGGTGTTATGTGAGCCTGTCGCCGGCGGCCCCCGGGGTATGCCGCGCAAGCTCAACGCTGGACTCCACCACAAGTGACCGCTGACGGATTGCGGCCAGCGCTGCTGACGGATCGCGATGTCGTGCAACCGTCGGCTTGCGCGAGGCGCCATCGTGCCCGTCATGAGCACGCCGCGACGTTCAAAGGCATCGCGATTACGCGGTGTGGTATTAATTTTGCATGCCTTATGTTAGCTTGATGGCGCGCGCGCCGATCCACGACGTGCGCGAACTCATCAGGCCATTAAAACACGAGGACGACATGGCGAAGAAAGCCAAGAAGACCGCGGCGGCAACGAAGAAGGTTGCGAAGAAGACGACCGCCAAGAAAAAGAAGTAAGCGCGGTTTCCGCGCACAGGACCGCGACGGCATCGCAACCTCATCATAAGGTGATGCCGGGACCTGTCGGAGACTTGCTCCGGCTAAAGGCGGTACCCAACAGTAAGACCGGCCCCATGTGCACACGGCTCGAGCAGCCAAATACTGATGCATATGGGTCCGGTTTTTTTGTTCGAACCGGCCTCGACCGCCACTCAACGCAACCGACCACCTCACCTGCATGCGACATCACAAGATGGGTGGCTTCACGGCGTCACGACGTCATGCTCCAGATCGCCTGAAATCGACACCGACCAGTCGAGCCGATCCTTGAGGACGCTACAGCGAAGTCGGTACATAGCCGCGAGCAAATCCGGGGTGTCGGCCGAACTGGTTATTGTTGAGTGCGATAGCGCGCATGGTTGACCTCCCCGGTAAGAAAGAGAGGCGGCGACAGAAACAAAAGGAAGATCGGGCGGACGGCCTAAATCAGCCGCCATCTTCTTCTTCGGCCTGAATTATATTTCGGCTAGGCGGTCCCGGCAAATCAGGGCCAGAGCTTAAGCGAGCCCGGAGCCGAGAGTTCTGTTTTGTTGCGCAAACTATTTTGAGCCCGGTCGCGCCGCCGGCTATACTGTCGGCGGCCCTTTTAATGGCCAATGGCAGATAATGGCCAATGGCAGATCGGCCAACTCTATCAATCGTCGAAATCGTCGTCATCGCTCCCTGGCGCCACCGTGGTCACTCGCTGCAGGAATTGCGGCGCGTGATTACGTGGTTCACGTGGGGCCGGGCGCTCGGAGGGATCGCGGCCTATCTTGGACTGTAATTCCACCAGATCCGTGAAAACGTCAGCCTGGCGCCGCAGCTCGTCGGCAATCATCGGCGGCTGGCTGGAAATGGTCGAGACCACGGTAACGCGAACGCCGCGGCGCTGTACCGCCTCCACAAGCGAGCGGAAGTCGCCGTCGCCTGAGAATAGCACCATCTGGTCGATGCTCTCGGCGAGTTCCATGGCATCGATCGCAAGCTCGATGTCCATGTTGCCCTTCACCTTGCGGCGGCCGCTGGCATCGATGAATTCCTTAGTCGCCTTGGTGACGACCGTGTAGCCATTGTAGTCCAGCCAGTCGATCAATGGCCGGATCGACGTAAATTCCTGATCTTGAATGACTGCGGTATAGTAAAAAGCGCGCAACAGCGTTCCACGACTTTGGAATTCCTTGAGCAGGCGCTTGTAATCGATGTCGAAACCGAGCGTCTTGGATGTCGCGTAGAGATTGGCGCCATCGATGAACAACGCAATCTTGTTTGAGGAACATGGCATTTGGGTACTAGCCTCTTACAAAAGGATACGCAGGCAAGGCCCGCCAATTCAAACTCTGCTTGGATATTGCAGCGCAAAAACATCGCGCTGACGCGGCTCCCAAGCGATCCCCGACAATCAAATCGCAAGCTGGGACTAGAGTGTCGCAAATAAACGCGAGCCAGTGAAGGCAAAAAAGCGCAACTTAAGCGCTTAGGCCCATTCTTCCGGGTACCCTGACCTCACCCTAGGGACCCGGTCTCAGGATGGGAAACTGTCTACATCTAGATGTTTTAAGTTTCAAATAGCTTTTGTGTGAACCAGGTTCCGGTTTTGCCCTTGGGTTGGCCTATCGTCCCCCAAGGGAACACAAGGACAGTGGTGCCCCCGAATAGGCTTGCGGCGCCGTGGCAGTGCCGGTGCGCTATTTCTTATGAGCACGCGCAACACGCTTCATCGGTTCTCGCCCGAGCGGCTGGATTCGGGGCTCCAGAGGCACGCTCATCTTGATCGATCGATACGGCGCGGACGACAGCAGCAGGAAGAGTGCGCTGTCGGCTCTATATTTTGCAGCGGGTCGACTAGTTTCCGAGCCCATCATGACGACATCCCCCTCGGAGGTGGACACAGACCACTTCCATTTTCGACCGCGCTTCGTCAGGGTCAGTTCAAATACTGGGAACTGATCTAGACATCGCGATGGTGCCTTGCGAACCGCTTTCAAAAGGAGCCCCCAACGAAACGAGGAAAAATCATTGCCCCAGTTAGTCGATAGCAATGCACAATAGGTTGCCGAAAAGTCATCGCTTTTTTGTGAAGTGAACGCGGGAATTTTCATCTCGCTGCGGGGTAGCGAGCTTTTTCAGGTCGCGAGGAGCTTCTGTGCGGGGTCCTACAGTCCCGCCGCGGCCAAAAGGCCATTGGATCGCCCAGACCTCGGGTCGCATCCGAGCCAGGTCGGTTCAGCCCCGATGCACTCCCTGCGTTGATCGCCGCGCGCAACGAGGCTTCGGCGAGATTGCGGGCAAGGCGCGCCGCCGCTTTGGATATTTCCATACGGGGATCGCTAACGAACCAAGATCGATCTCTATCCGGCCCGCGACACATCGGCGTCCTGTCTGGTCTTTATCCGTGGCGGCTATTGGCAGCGCAATTCGCGCGACGTCTTTGCCATGCTGGTCGCGGGAATGGCCGCGATGGTCCGTCGCCATTCCCGGGTATTCGCCTGCGCCCGAAGCGACATTGACCGAAATCGTCCAGGAGATATCGCTCGCCGCCAACGGTCCCTCACGCGGCATCGCCGGCGCCGTGGTTTTGAGCGGTTGGTCCGCCGGAGCGCATCTCACCGCGCTTGCGCTCGATCATCCTTTGGTCGCGGCGGGGTTTTGCGGTATCCGGTGTCTATGACCTCGCGCCTATCCGCGACACCTTGCTGAATATTGCGCTGAAACTGACGAATGAAGATCGCTACGCTTTCGCCACTGCGACTGGCGATTGTGCAAAAGCAGCTCACGATCGCCTACGCCGCGGCCGAATTGCCGGCCCTGGTGCGGGACTCGAAGAAGTTCTACGACGCACGCAAGGCCGCAGGCGCGCCCGGCGAACTCGTCGTCATTGGGGGCGCCGACCATTTCACCATCCTGGAAGAATTGCGGCGAACGGCCCGAGCGCTTGCCAAAGTCGCGCTGTCGCTCGCGTCCAAGCCTCGCTAGCGTGCAGCAGACTCGATTGCCGCGGCATCGATCCAGACCCGCCCGTCCTTGATCCGCGCGCCTATCCAACGGCAAGGCCTCGACCCGTCTCGCCTCCTCGCTCGTCATGTCGGTCGAAAACGCATGGCGTCACAGCCCGGGCGCATCGCGAACCACCACGCGGATCGGCGTCGGGTTGAAACCATTGCAGGGATTATTCACCTGGGGACAATTGGAGATGACAAATAGCACGTCCATGTCGGCGGTCACCTCAACATAATTGCCCGGCGCTGAAATGCCGTCGACGACGGTGAACTTTCCGGAAGGATCGATCGGCACGTTCATGAAGAAATTCAAATTCGAGACGATATCGCGCTTGGTCAGGCCGTGTTTCGACAATTCGAGGATGAAATTTTCTCGGCAGGCATGTTGATATTTGGTCTCCTCCCCGAAGCGGACCGCATTGCTTTCGCAGGAGCAACATCCTGCCGATGTGTCGTGCCGTCCGCAGGAATTGGCCGCGATGTGGGCCATGACCCGGCCCTTGTTCGAGATCAGCCGCGTTCCGAGCTCGACATAGGCCGAACCCTGGACGCGCAACGTATCCTGCGAACTGTAGCGCTCGGCCGGATCATCGGCGCAATACAAGAGGGCGTCGACCGCCTGCTGCCCCTCGCTGTCGATGATCCGCAAGGTTTGCCCCTTCCTCAGCACATAAGACCAAGGCCGTTCGGCCGGTATGTCGTAGGCGAATGCGCCATCGGAGCTATCTGGACTGGTCATTTGTGGCGTCTCCTCAGGCATACAGCCGATCCGTGAACGCGAAGGCGCGAGCAGCTTCCGGCGACGCCGTCCGACAAAGGTCGTACTCTGTCGGCGGAGCTGCGCGGTGCTTGATCAGCGTGACCGGTCCAGTCGCCGCGGGTCGCGCGGGATCGAGCGGGTGCGCGCAATTCGACGCGACGACGACGAGATTCATCTCGGCACGAAGGTCGACAAAGTCGCCCGGCCGCTTGCGGTCCGGATTCCAGAGAAAGCGGCCGGCATCATCGAGCGATACGGGCGCGAAGAACGTGACGCAGGGCGGAATATCCCGGATACCGAGTCCAATCTTGGCCGCGGCTGCGAGAAAATTTTCTTGCGTATTTCGCCTCGTCGCGGCGAACGTCGAGGCCGGCGTCGAGCCGCCGACCAGAAGATCGTGCGCGCCGCTGGTATCCTCGACCAACGACAGCAGCACGCGTCCCATGTCCGACAGGATCACGCGGCCTTTCGAGATGGCGGCGCTCCATTGCACCTTCACGGTGTCGGCACAATTGAGGCGCTCGGAGGTGTCTTCCGCGCGCCAGCCGATCAGCGAGACGCTGGAACGGCCGGAATCATCGACGATCCGGAGCACCTCGCCGCGGCGCAAGCTAGTCGTCGTGTACCAGCCGGCCGGCACCTGCTCTCGATGGATCACCGCATCCGGTACGATCGGTGCGCCGTCGAGCGCCGTCGGCTCGGGCAAGCCCTTCGGCGTCAGCTCCTGCCCCGCCGCGCGAAGCTCCTCGTAACGCCGCCGATTGGCCTCGGCAATTTCCTGCTTGGTCGGGACCATCATGTGTTCGCTCCGGTGACCATAAAATGCGCCTCGACCGGTTTTCCGGCACTTCCGTTGATCGGCAGGATGTCCTGCGGGCAGGCGGAGAACGCGATCACCAGGTCCATCTCGGCGCGCAGGCGGACATAGCCGCCGGGCACCGGCCGTGGCGGTGCGGCGAAGCCAAGGGTGCCGCTGGCGTCCCAGGGAATATTCATGAACAGGTTGAGCGGGCTCGGCACCTCCGGCGGCACCAGCCCGAGCTCGGCCATCCCGGCAAAGAGATTATCCGTGCAATTGTCGTGATGGCCTTCGACGCCGAGAAACGCATAGCGATATCGATCGCAGGCCGCGATCAGCGTGTCGTGAACCCCGCCCGAAGTATCTTCGGTAAAAGTAAGGATAGGCCGGCGCTTGTTGGTCCGCAGCACGTCCCCGGGCTTCGGCACCAGGTGCAGGCTGTGGGCACGGGTATGCTCGTTCGACATGAACTCCCCGAGATCGGCGCGGTTGAAGGCCCAGGTGTCGACCACCTGCTCGCCATGGGTATTGATGACGGTGACGATCTGTCCGGCTGACACGAAGGCGGCCTTGCCGCGTCTGGCCGGAATTTCGACAGGCGTTTCCATCATGGCAGTCTCTCAAGCTCTGAAGGCAATCAAATCGATCTCGACAATACCGCCGCGCGCGAGATCGGTGACGCCGACCGTGGTCCGTCCGGGCCGCCGGCTGGAATCGAAATAGCTCGAGAAGACCGCATTCATGGCCGCGTAGTTGCGCTTGAAATCGGTCAGGTAGATCCGGACAAAAACAACATTTGCGAATGTCATTCCGCATCCCCTGAGGACACGGGCCAGATTGTCCATGACCTTGCGGGTCTGCGCTTCGATGCCGGGCGGAATGGGAAGCGAGTCATCGTCCGGATCGGTCGCGAGCTGGCCCGTCACGAACACGAACGGACCGGCTTCGACCGCGTGGCTGTACGGCGCGACCGGCTTCGGCGCATCCGGCAACAAGTGGAAAATCGGATCCATGGTCGTCCCTCCTTGCTTGGTTAGGCTCCGCGCCTGCCATTGGCAGCATCGCCCGCGTAACGTTGCAGAAACTGGCGCGCGCGTTCCGTTTCCGGATTGGAGAAAAACGGCTCCGGCGCGCCCCTTTCGACGACACGTCCGCGATCGAGAAACAACACCCGCGTTGCCGCTTCGCGTGCAAACCCCATCTCGTGGGTCACGATCACCATCGTCATGCCCTCGCGGGCGAGGTCCCGCATCACGACGAGCACCTCGCCGACAAGCTCCGGATCGAGCGCGCTGGTGGGCTCGTCGAACAGCAAAAGATCCGGCCGCATCGCCAGCGCCCGTGCGATGCCGACGCGCTGCTTCTGTCCGCCCGACAATTTTGCCGGAAAGGCGTCGCGCTTGTCGCTAAGCCCGACCTTTGCGAGCAGTGCAAGCGCCTCATCTCGGACCTCGGCCTTGGGCCGCTTCTGCACATGTACGGGCGCCTCCATCAGGTTTTGCAGCACCGTGAGGTGGGGCCACAGCGCGAAATGCTGAAACACCATGCCGATATGCGTTCTGATCCGCGACAGCTCGTGATCGCTCATGACGAGGCCGCCGCTGACGCCGATCTGTGCACCGTTCAGGTAGATCTGGCCGGCGTCAGGTCGTTCGAGCCAGTTGATACAGCGTAGCAGGGTCGATTTGCCGGAGCCCGATGGACCGAGGACGCAAATGGTCTCGCCCTTCTCGACCTGGAAGCTGACGTCGGACAGCACTTGCAGATCGCCAAAGCACTTCGACACGCCGGCCACGTCGAGGACTTTCCTGCTATCGACCATCGCGTCCCCTAGCGTCGCGCCGCGGCCAGGCGCTCGATCGAGCCGACGCCGGCTTCGATCACAAGGCACAGTCCCCAATAGAGAAATACCGCGGTGATGAAGGCTGCGAATGGAACATAGTGCCGCGACTGGATCGAGCTTGCGGCATGCGTCAATTCTGGCAGCGCGATGATGGTGAGAAAGGCGCTGTCCTTGACGATCTGGATCATCTGATTGCCGATCACCGGACCCGCGGCAAGCAGCAATGGGGGAAGGACGATACGGCGAAACAGCCCGAGATGGGAAAACCCAAAGGCAACGCCGGCCTCGATCGGCTCGCGCGGCTGCGCCGCCCAGGCGCCGCGCAGAATCTCGGCCATGTAGGCCGCATTGTAGATCGTCAGCGCGGCCAGACCGGACGTCCAGTTGTCCAGCCTGATCCCGAAGGACGGGAATCCATAGTAGACGATATAGGCGAACAGCAGAAACGGGACGCACCGCATGCCGTCGACGAAGCCCCGCGCGACACTGGCTATTGACCGTTGCTTCGACATCAACGCCGGCGTCACGGCAAATCCGATCAAGAGCGCCGCCGCCGCCGACAGCACCGACAGGATCGTGGTGTTGCCCAACCCGGTCAGCAGCAGGTCGCGTTCGCTCCATACGATGCCGAAATCGTGGATCATGCTGCCGCCTCGGCCATGTTCTGGCGTCGTTCGATCCAGCGCTGCAGGGACACCAGGGCAAACACGATCGGCGCGTACAGCACCACCGCGACCAGGAAGGGCGGCAGCGGATCATAGGTTTCGGCGCCGATCCGAACTGCCGCCCGCGTGATATCGACGACGCCGACCACGGCAAGCACCGGCGTGACCTTGATCAGGAGCGACATCTCGTTGACGAGACCCGGAAGACTGTCCCGCACGATCTGTGGCAGAACGATGCGGCGAAACCGCAAGCTGGCGTTCATGCCGACCGACTGCGCGGCTTCAAATTGATCCCTTGGAAAATTCATCAACGCGGCACGCCAGACCTCGCAATTGAATGCCGCCGTATTCATGACGAGCCCAAGGATGGCCGCCGAAATCGGACCGATCGCGATACCGATATTGGGAAGCGCAAAGAACAACAGCAGCAGCAAGGTGACGAGCGGCGTCGCGCGCAGGATGCTGACATAGACAGCAACCACTCGTGCAATGACCGGCACGTCCGCCCAGCGCAGCACCGCGAGCGCCAATCCGATCGGCAGACCGATCAGGATACCGGTCAGCGACAGCGTGACCGTCACGACGGCACCCTGAAGGATGGATAGGACATCGCCACCGGTCATCACCGATCACCGTGGCGCAGACTAGAACTCCGGCTCAAACGCCACCGGCAAATTCGGAAAATCCTGGCCGAACCACTTCTTCTGCAGCTCGGCGAACCTGCCGTTTTCCTTCTCCTTGGCAATAAAACCGTTCAGGAATTCCAACAGCTCGGTGTTGCCCTTGGCGACCGCCCAGGCCGGGAACGATTTCCCCGATACCGGCTGTCCGAGCTCGAAGACAGCGGGCTTCTCGGCGACCAGCGTCTGAAGGTTGATGACAGTGTTGACCACATAATCGACGCGGCCAAGCGCCAGATCCTGGTAGGCTTCGGGATAGGACGTGTATTCCACAACCTTGCCTAGCTTGCCGCCCTGCTTCTCCAGCATCGCGCCCAGTTCAGGAAGCCGGGCCAGCAGCGCACTCCCGGCCTGCACGCCGACGGTCTTGCCGTTCAGGTCCTTGATCGAAGAGATGCTCTTGTCATCCTTGCGCTTGACATAATAGTGAGTCGCGTCGGCAATCGGGCTCGTAAAATCGAGCGACTGCTTGCGCTCCTTGGTGATGATCGCAGCCGTAATAGCGACGTCGTATTTGCCCGTGCTGACCCCGGCCAGGATGCCGGTCCACGGCAAGATCTGCTGCTTGATGTCGAAGGTTGCGTATTTGCGCATGTCTTCGATCAGCTCATTGTCGAAGCCGGTTGGCTTGCCGTCCTTGACGAATTCGAAGGGGCGGAAATCGTCCTCAGTCGCGGCGATCAATCCGCGTTTCTTGATTTCATCGAGGCCTGCTGCCTTGGTCGCGCCGATCAGCGCCGGCATGGCAAACAAAGCGGCAAGCAAGCCGAGCGCCAGGCGCCTGGACGGTGAATTGAGGCGGACAAGCGAACAGGTCGTCATCATGAGTCTCCCTTTCGTTGGCGTATCAGTCGAAGCTAAATCCGTGTGAACGCAGATAGGGCGGGAACGCCGCGCCTTCGGCCTTGGCCGCTTGGCGCGCCTTGTCTTCCGACCAGCCGTAGAAGGCCGCCTCGCCGAACTCCGCATTGGAGCGCTGCTGTTCCTTGGCGATGGCGTGCAGCGCATCCCGCCTGCGATCGTAATCGTCGATCGCCGGACCGAGCGCTGCGTCATCATAGCCATCGCTATGCGTAGTGATGCCGCGTGGCAGGCGCAGGCTGACATAGCCTTCAGCTAGCGGGTATCCGAGGCAAAGGCCGGCCACGGGGAAGACGAGATCGGGCAGGTTGAGAAGGCCTGCGACCTTGTCGATCTCGTTGCGAATGACGCTGATCGGACAAACTCCGAGCCCGACCAATTCCGCGCACAGGATCATGGTCTGCATGGCAAGGGCGGCGTCGATGCTGGCGTTGAAGAATCCCTCAAGCGTTCCGTTCTGAACCGGCTTGCCGCGCATCTCGCCTACACGCTGCAGCCGCCTTGCATCGCCCAGGAACACAAAAAACACCGGGGCAATCCCGATCCACGGCATGCTTGGAAACAACTCGCCGATCGCGGCGCGCTTCTGTGGATCGCGCACGCGCAAAATCGAGACTTGCTGGAAATCCGATTTTGCCGAGGCGCTCAAGGCGCAAGCGACCAACAGGTCAAGCAGTTCATCGCCGGGCATCTTGTCGCTGTAGCGGCGTAGGGTCTTTCGCGAGAGAACGCGGCGGATGAGCTCGTTGTCTTCGGCGTCTTCGGCGTAAGGACCGCCGTCCCCGAAACGCCGTGTGATGGCGTCCGAACTAGCCGACATCAGTTCGATCTCCAGTCGGAGCAAACGTTGTTGTGCCGATTTATCGCCAACTCCACACCGGATGTACAACCTTGGAATTGGCCCGGACCTGACCAGCGCCAATTCCTGGCTACTGAGGTCTCCCGGGATTTTATCCCGCCGTGTCCTGAGCAGATTTCTCCTGCCAGGCGGCAGCTCTTGGACCAGCCATCTAAGGCGATGCGGAACCCTAGCCACCAACTCAATGACAGGAATTGGAGCAAAGGACGTGCCAGTTCGCGCGCCAACTTCAAAGGCGGCTTTATGCTCATGGCTTGGCGACAATCCATCGAGATCATTCGGCCAAGTGTCTAGGTATAGCTGGGGGAATCGCCCTCGCCGCCGTCATGGCAACGGTCCTTGAGAATGCGAAGTATACTTCGCATCCGGCGGATACGTCGCTCGCGTCGGCGCCTGGGTTACCTGAGGCAGCTGTTTTTGAGGCAGGTTGCACAGAATATAATCGCTCGATCGTCCTGCCGGGTGGATCAAACGGGCGGCGCCGCATTCGCCTGCGCGGAGCGCGCCGCCACAATCTTCTGCATCATGACAATGAATAGCTTCTGATCTGCCTTGCTCAGATCCGCCACCGTCTCGAGATGGGCCTGCCGCGCCGACCTTTCCATTTTCCGCAATAGCGCGGCACCAGCTTTGGTCAGGCGGCAGGTCTGCGCTCGGCGATCGCCGTGCTCAATCGCGCGGTCGACAAAGTGACGCGATTGCAACCGCTTGAGCGCGCCGGTCGTAGTGGTGCGATCGAGCGCGATATCCGCCGCCAGCGTGCTCTGGTCGGCGGTTCCGCGCTTCGCCAGAGCCGTCAGCAGGCTATACTGCAGCGGGGTGATCTCGAAGGCCGCGCACTTCTCCTGGAACAGGGCGACATGGATTTGATGCAGCCGCCGGATGAGGTAACCGGGACGCTGCTCCAGCGGCCATAAGGTATCTTTGTTCGACGCGCGTCTTCCCGCCATCAAATCGCTCCTTGGCATGTGCACGGGCGCGTCCGCCTTTGCATGAATTTGATGCTGTCTATGGCACGGATAGTGGGGTAATTAAATACGAAGCATGCTGCGTATTTGGCCGGCGACCAGCATGCGCCGGCGACCGGGAAAGGAGATCGGCGATGTCTGTAAGCACCACATTTGATCTGCTCCTGCGTGGGGGGCGCGTCATTGATCCGGCGTCAGGCGTCGATGGACCGAAGGATGTCGCCATCCGCAACGGCAAGATCGCTGCCGTTCAATCGGATATTCTGCCGACCAGCGCCAAGGAAGTCGTGGACGTTAGTGGCGCAATCGTCCTGCCCGGACTGATCGACACCCACGCCCATGTCTACCAATATGTCACCGGCCGCTTCGGCATGAATGCCGACATGGTCGGCGTTCAATCCGGCGTCACGACGCTGGTCGATCAAGGCGGCCCCTCCTGCATGACCCTGCCGGGTTTCCGGCACTTCATCGCGGCGAAAGCCCAGTCGCGTACCTACGCCTTCCTCTCCACCTATCTGGTGGGTGGCCTGGAAGGGCACTATTACCCCAATCTCTACCGGCCCGACTGCGTCGATATCGATGCCACGGTAAGGGCCGCCACCGAGAACCGCGATCTCGTGCGCGGCATCAAGGCGCATGCCGAGATCGGCGGCTTTGCGCGCTGGGGCATCCGCGTCATCGAGATGGCGGCCGAGATCGGCCGCCACGCCGACCTGCCGGTCTATGTGCATTTTGGGCAGCTGTGGGGCCTGCCGGAGAGCGGCACCAACGGCGAAGATGTCGATACGATTCTGCAGCGGGTGCTTCCCCTGCTCCGCCCCGGTGATATTCTCGCCCACCCGTTCACGCGACATCCCGGCGGCTTCGTCAATCGCGCGGGCGAGGTGCATCCTGTGATTCAGGCGGCATTGGATCGCGGGCTGCGGGTCGACGTCGGTCACGGCAGCCATTTCTCCTATCGCCTCGCGCGCAAGGCCATCGCCTCCGGCATCGTTCCGACCACATTGGGCGCCGACATCCACGGCTACAACACGCACGTCCCCGCGCCGGCCGGCACGCCCGACGAACATGCCGACGACGAGAACCATCCTTTTGCGGGCCAGGCGAAATTCAGCCTGGTGCAGGCGATGAGTTCGATGATGGCACTCGGCCTCACGCTGGAACAGGTGGTGCCGATGGTGACATCGCATCCGGCCGAAATGCTGGGCCTTTCGGACCAGATCGGCGCGCTGCGCCCGGGCATGGATGCCGACGTCAGCGTGGTAAGGGAAAAGCCCGGCCGCTACCTCCTGCGCGACAACGAAAACACCGAAGTGGTCGCAGATCGCCTGTTGCAGCCGGTGTTTTGTCTGCGCGCGGGCGTGCGCCACGACGCGATGGCTTCCATCCTGCCCCAGGCGGTGGCAGCCTAGCCGCTCACCGCGGCTCACGCCGAAATGGCTAGCGAATGTCTGACGTCAAACGCGATTTTCCTTCGGCTGCCAGGGGCGGTACCGGACAAGGGGTCGGCGCGCGGCTAAAGCGCAAGGAAGACGACCGCTTCATGCGTGGGCGCGGCCAGTACGTGGCCGATATCAGGCTGCCGGGCCTGCAGGACATCGCTTTCGTTCGCAGCCCGCTGGCGCATGCCCGCATCAGGGCCATCCATGTGCCGGAGCGTTTTCGCGATGTCGTGTTCACGACGGCGGATCTCACCGGCGTCACGCCGATCCGCGCCGTGTCAGGCCTGCCCGGTTTCAAGATATCGGAGCAGCCCGTGCTAGCGACCGGCAAGGTGCGGCACGTTGGCGAGCTCGTCGCCATGTGCGTGGCGGCGACGCGAGCCGAGGCCGAAGATATTGCTGAAGCGGTCACGCTGGACCTCGAACCGCTGCCGGCGATCCATGACATGCGCAAGGCGCGAGACCTGGACACCGCGCTCGTCCACGAGCATTGGGGCGACAACGTCTTCCTAGAAAGCCTGTTCGAGGTCGACATCACGCCGGCGCTGGATGCGCCGATCAAGGTGACGCGCGAAATATCGACCGCGCGGCAATGCATGTCGCCGCTGGAAGGCCGCGGCGTGGTCGCCACCTTCGATCACCGCCTCGATCAGCTCACGCTGTATACCGGCGCCCAGATGCCGCACATCGTGCGCAACGGCCTGTCCGATTGCCTTGGCATCGAGCAGGGCCGCATCCGGATCGTGTCTCCCGACATCGGCGGCGGATTTGGCCACAAGGGAATTTTGCTGCCCGAGGAAGTCTGCCTTGCCTGGCTCGCGATGAGCAAAGGTCTTACCGTTCGCTGGATCGAGGATCGGCGCGAGCATCTGAGCGCCAGCGCGAATTGCCGGGAGCACTATTACAAGATCACCGTCTATGCCGATCGTGACGGCCGGCTGCGCGGCATCGACTGCGAGGCCACCGTCGATTCCGGTGCCTACTCGTCCTATCCCTTCTCCGCCTGTCTCGAAGCCGCCCAGGTCGCGAGCATCCTGCCGGGGCCCTACCGTATGCCGGCCTATCGCTGCCGAACCTTTTCGGCAGCGACCAACAAATGTCCGATCCTGCCGTATCGCGGCGTCGCTCGGACCGGCGTCTGCTTCGCGCTGGAGATCATGCTCGATGCAGTGGCAGGCGAAGCCGGGATCGAGCCTGGCGAGGTCCGGCTGCGCAACCTAGTTGGTCCCGACGAAATGCCGTTCGACAACATCACCAGAAAACACTTCGACGGCGGCGATTATCCGCAAGCCATGCGTCGCGCCCTCGCCGCGATCGACATCGCGGCGGTGCGTAACCGTCAGCGCGGGAAAGAGCCGGACGGACGGCTGATCGGCGTCGGTCTTTCGGTCTATTGCGAACAGGCCGCGCACGGAACGTCGGTCTATGCCGGCTGGGGCATTCCGATGGTCCCTGGACATGAGCAGGCCGCGGCACGCATGACGCCGGACGGCGGATTGGAAATCCGGGTCGGCGTGCATTCGCACGGCCAGGGTCTTGAAACGACATTGGCCCAGGTCGCGCACGAGATTCTCGGCATCGACACCGCCAAGGTGCGTGTCGTGCATGGCGACACCGCCATCACGCCCTACTCGACCGGCACGTGGGGCTCGCGGTCGATGGTGATGGCCGGTGGCGCGGTAGGGACGGCCTGCGAGGCAATCGCCGAGCGGGCGAAGCGTATCGGCGCCAAGCTGCTGCAACTCGATCCGGCGTCGGTTTCCCTGCACGACGGCCGCGTGTGGGGGCCGAACGGCAGCATCGCTCTTTCCGAAATCGCGCATACCTGGTACCGGCGGCCGCAGGACCTGCCGCCCGACGTCGATCCGGCCGGACTTGAGTTCGACCAGCGGCTACAAGCCGAAGCGCGACAGCGGCACTTTCAGCTATGCCGTGCACGCCGTTACCGTTGCGGTCGATCCCGATCTCGGCGATGTCGAGCTGCTTGACTATGTCATCGTCGAGGACGGCGGCGTACTGGTCAATCCGATGATCGTCGATGGCCAGATCTATGGCGGCCTCGCGCAGGGCATCGGCACGGCGCTGTACGAGGAAATGCCGTTCGATGCCGCCGGACAGCCGCTGGCGACAACGCTTGCCGACTATCTGCTGCCGGGACCGACCGAAGTGCCGGAGCCGCGCCTCGATCATATGGAAACGCCCTCACCTTACACGATGTTCGGCGTCAAGGGCATCGGCGAAGGCGGCGCCATCGCGCCGCCGGCCGCTATCGCCAATGCCGTAAACGACGCGCTGCGGCCGCTAGCCGTTGAGCTGTTACACTCGCCGATTTCGCCGCGCCGCATCGTGGAGGCGGTTCTCGCGGCCCGCGAAGCCGAAAGACCGGCCGCATGAAATCCGCGCCCTTCGCCTACGCACGTCCGGCGAACATGAATGCGGCGCTCGCCTTGATGAGCGAAGCAAAGGGCATCACCAAGATCATCGCCGGAGGTCAGTCGCTCGGTCCGATGCTCAATCTGCGGCTGGTGCAGCCGGATCTGATCATCGATATCGCCGGGCTTGCCGAATTGAGACGGGCAGAACGCCGCGGCGACGAGCTCGTGATCGGCGCCTGCGTCACGCATGGCGATATCGAGGACGGACGAATACCCGACGTGACCCGCGGCGCCATGCAGCGGGTCGCCGCCGCCATCGCCTACCGCGCGGTGCGCAACCGCGGCACCATCGGCGGATCCCTTAGTCACGCCGATCCGGCGGCGGACTGGGTTTCGGCCCTGCCGGCGCTGGGTGCGAAGATCAGGCTTCGCAGCCTTGCGGGAACTCGTGATCTTGCGATTGAAGATTTTATAACCGGCGCGCTCGAGTCAGCACTGCTGCCGGGCGAGATCGTCGAGGCTGTCCGCATACCGCTCATGCGGCCCTCGGCGCGCTGGGGTTACGTCAAGGCATGCCGCAAGCCGGGCGAATTTGCCCACGCGATTGCCGCCGTGCTGATCGATCCGGAGCTAGCGTCGGCAAGCGTAGCTATCGGAGCCGTCGAGACGGCTCCGATCGTTCTGCGCGACGCGGCAACCCTGTTTGGTGGAAGCGTTACCGGCGACTTCAAGCGGCACTTCGACGCGCGCGTGGCCGACGCGCTGCTGTCGAAAGCGGGCATCACTGATACCGCCAACCGACACATCCACGTCACGGTGCTGCGCCGCGCGATCGATCAGGCGGCCGCGTGACCACGATCGGGCTCACCGTCAACGCGCGTGCGGTCAAGGCTGTGGTCGAGCCGCGCACCCATCTCGCCGATTTCCTGCGCGAGAACCTCAATCTGACCGGCACCCATCTCGGCTGCGAGCACGGCGTGTGCGGGGCATGCACGCTTTTGCTCGACGGCGTGCCGGCGCGCTCCTGCATCACTTTCGCGGCCGCCTGCGACGGAGCGCGTGTCACCACGATCGAAGGCCTCGACGACGACGAAATCGCGACCGAGCTTCGCACTGCCTTCAGCCGCGAGCACGCGCTGCAATGCGGCTACTGCACGCCCGGGATGCTGATCTCGGCGCGCGATCTCGTGCTTCGCCTCGACGCCGCGGATGAGCGCAGCATCCGCGTCGGGCTGAGCGGCAATTTGTGCCGCTGCACCGGTTATGTCGGCATCGTCCGGGCGGTGCGTTCGGTCATCGAACAGCGGCGCAAGCGGGGCATCTTGCCGATCCCGGGCGCGGGACGCGAGCAACTCGGACCCGTGGGGTCCGGCAATAGCGCCAACGCAACCATTTCAAGTGCTTTGAAATCACTGGCGACGAGCGGCGCAACCGAGGCTCAAGAACCGCTGGAAACCAGCGGCGCGATCGCCATTCCGGATTTCGTGCCCGACAAGGTCTTCGAACAGCGTTTCACGGTCGCGCATGCGCCGGACAGGATCTTCGACATGTTTGGCGACATCAGGCAGATCGCCGCCTGCCTTCCCGGCGCCTCGCTCACCGGCGTTCCAGCGCCAGAACACGTCGCGGGCACGATCCGCGTCAAGCTGGGGCCGATTTCGGCGAATTTTCGCGGCACCGCGCGTTTCGAACGAAACCTCGAGAACTTGTCCGGTCGGATTGTCGGGATGGGAAGCGATCGGCGCGGCCGCTCTTCTACGCAAGGCGAAATCCGCTATCACCTCGTACCGATCGAACACGGCGCGGCGACCCGCGTCGAGCTTGCGATCGGCTATAGCCTGAGAGGCATGTTGGCGCAGATCGCCCGCGAGGGTTTGGTTCGCGATTTCGCGGCACGGCTGGCCGCTGACTTTGCGCGCAACCTCGATCGGCAGCTTTCGGGCATCTCGCGGGGCGGATCGGCGGCGAGATCGCAACATCTGGATGGCGTGTCGCTCCTGATCAACCTTTTGCGAGTGCGCGCGCGAAAGGGCTTTCGGTGGTTGCTGGGCCGATAGCGATGGCTGCTCTTTTTTTGATCCGAGAACATCTTGTAGAGAGCGAGGCCGTCATGACGAATTCCGAGCTGCGGGCCGACGTTCACAACGTAGAACCGATCCCCGACGCCGGTCGTCCTATACTTTTTGGTCGCCTTCCGCAGCGGGCTTCGTGCGCTGTTGTTAGTGAAAAGTGAGAGCTCGCAGCATCCCGATCCGCGCAAGCATCGTCGGCCCACCGACGTAGCGACCAGGTTCAGAGCCTCCATCGCCGCGGAACGGGCCGAGTAGCCGGGTGTCGCACTGGGTTAACCTAACTGATCAAGGTTACTGCGCACATCGACTCGCGGGAAGCAGCAAGCCAGCGCTAATATCAATCGGGGCTCTTAGAATCTAGGCGATGACCCAATGGCCAAGGAACTCAGAACTGCCGAAGAGCTATCCGACATGATCGTTTCTTCTCTAGGCGTCAGAGAGATAGAAATCCAGATTCGCAAAGATCATACTTCCGGTTGGCAACCGACAGTAGTCGCGTCTCCCGGCGACCTGATCAGTTATCAGATGCGAGTTGAAGAAATCGCAAATCAATTGCGCGTTCAGTTCGCCCTCCGGGAATGACATCCGGCGTCGCAATCAGCCACTGAGCGCGTAGCGCAGGAACAGGTTCGCCAGCAGCGGCGAGATCACCCGCACTGTGGCGTTTCCGCCTGTCGTGGTACGACGCCATCTTCCATCTGCACGGACGCCTTCAGCCAGCGCTCGATGTAAAGCAGCACCCAAGCACAGTCCGTATATTGGCGGACCGCCTTGAGCAGAAGCTCCCAGTCGATGCTATCGAATAAGCCTTGATGTCGAGATCGAGCACCCAGTCGTAGCGCCAACAGCGCTCGCGGGTTTCGCCACGGCATCAATCGCAGACTTGCCGGGCTGGTAGCCAAAGGAGTCCGGATGAAACACCGGCCCCAAAATCGGCTCCAGATATCGGCGAGCGACTTCCTGAGCAATGTGGTCGGCGACCGTTGGTATGCCCAACGGCCTGATGCGACCACTTGCTTTCGGAGTCTCGACGCGCCGCACCGGCGGGGGAAGTAGCTCCCTGAGGACATTCAATTCCAGAGCTTGTAGAGGTTGCCCGACCGGCTGGCCTCGAAGTCTTCGATCGATTGCCGTCTACGCCAGCCGCTCCCTGGTTGGCCTTTACACGCTTGAAGGCTTCCCAGACTTCCCGCTTGGGGATCAGAAACGACTTTGCCTCGTCCACGGGTTCGGTCCTGTCTCCAGTTGGCCCATGCCAAGGCTGAACAACGCAGCCCGTCGGTACTCTCGCCCTCGCGATTGGCGAACGGCGTGACGCAGTGCAGGTTCTCACGTTCCATACGAAAGCCTGGTCCAGCTTCGCGCCGCCTACACGCCGGATGCCGCCCGGACCGTATCAAGCATGGTGAAGGGTCATCCCCCGGGTTTTGACATCGCCTAATCCGCTTTCGACACTTCTTCGACGGTTTGCTTGCGCTCGCCTCTCTCGACCTTGCCGCCTGGACTTCCCGCCCAGACTTGACTGCAATATCGCCCGAGGAGCGCGACTACCAAGGCTGGTAGGTCGCTGCTCCGATTGAGGGGGAGGCAGTCCCCGGAAGATGTAAATGCAGAACAGCTCGACATGGGCAGTTTCATAAATATCCCGAAAAACAACAGGTTAGACGACACGTCGTCAAAGCGTGTACTGTCTTTGATAGCAATCGATGACAGCCATAATTTTGCAGTTCTGCCATATCCTGAAATGCATCTTGTATTGATGTTGATACGACTGCGCTGTATCGTCAACGCACGAACAGGATGGGAGACCGTAGCTCGTTTTGCTGGGCAGGTTTTTGATAATTGATCGGCAAAACGCTCGCCCTTTCGTCGGAGATATTTCTCGATTGGAGATCGACGATGTCTCCTGATGAAGCGTCTCGGATCGCAGCGGGAGTTCGGCGGCGCGGTTTAATCCGTAAACAGGGGGCAACTGAAAGCGATCCCGATGCGGCGTTGGTCGTGCTTGGTCGAAAGTTCGAAGCGCTTTCGGCCGAGCTTGCGATCCTCCAAAGAGAGGAGGTTGACGGGCTCTCCCCGGTGGCCCCACGAGACGAACGGTTCAAGGGCGAAGCGATGATCAGTCCGTCGGTTGAGCGTATCGAAGCGGTCTTGAGATCACTTGACCCGATCGAACGAGCGATTATGGCGATACCTGCCACAACGGTCGTGGGCTTGGGCGTGAAGGCGCGCCATGCCGCCCATGTGCTCTCACACTATTGGACCGACACGCCCGAGAGGCTCGACTGGCATGCGCGGACAGTCCGCCTCCTCATAGAGTCGACCTGCACCGTCGCCGGCGTAGGCTTACTGTCATCTCAGCAATGAGATTCGAAGTACCACGAAACGGCGTTGCCACGTTCACCTGAGCACAGATCTTTTGGACGCCTCGAGCACTGCTAGCTAAGCTAGCATCGGCGGAAGAGCGCTGACCGGTGAGCGTTCGAATCACCAATTGCGTTTAGAACGTGCCGGTCGCCGCCGCTTCCCCGCGTCGGGCGATCAATGCCTGGGACTCGATAATCTCTACGACGATGCCGTTCGGGTCGAACTTCGACATTTGGGTCAGGAGCTCTTGAGCAAGCCGGTCTGACAATGGGCCAAGCTGTTCGGGAGATGACGTCGACATCGAAAATGCTCGATCGACCAAGCGCTCGATCGGAACCAGTCGTCGCTCAATCACGCCGATCCTCACAAGTACATTAAAGGAGGACTCGAGCAAGACTGTTTCGCGCCGTAGGCGCTCCGGTGGGATGCAAGCGTCCCGATTCGCATAGCTATCAACCAGTTCTGTGTACTGCTTGCACCAGATATTTTCGGGAACATCCGGACGAACGTCATTGAACAAGATAACGGCGCCGTCCGGCTCGATCAACGCGTCGAGCCTTCGCAGCGCGTCAGCGCGATCCATCCAGTGAAAGGCCCGTCCGATCGTCACGACGTTAAACATTCCGAGCCGAGACCGAAGATCGTAGGAACTTCCTTCCATCAACTCTATGCGCACGTTGGCTTCTGCGGCGAGAGCACGAGCAGCCTCAAGCATGGTTGGCTCGGGATCCACCGCAAGCACTGATCCCACAAACGGAGCAAATGCAATTCCAAGCCAGCCAGGGCCGCAACCGAGATCGAGAAGGCGATGTCTGTCCGTAAGATGCAAGTGTTCCTTTACGATCCAAATTAGCGAGGGCGCATAGTTCGGGCGTCCGGCCACATAATGTGGTACGGTCGACCGGAAGCGGGGGAAAGCACGAGAAGGCAGTTCGGATGTCATGTATGACGACAGGTTAGCTCATTTGTATTGGCCTCGTATCCCTCAAAAGTAAAGTGAAGGCTTCCGCAACTGGCGATGCCAGCAATGCAAAAAGCGGAAGAGATTGTCAGAGATGCTTAAATCGCCGGTCGGACGCCGCCTTACCGCAGCTTCCGCAACTAGCCGACGTCTGCGCGTCGGAGAGACTGATCTCATCGCTCAAGATCTCTAAGCGGCATCCGCAACTCGTAGGTTGCGGGCGGAGCCAACAGTTCAAAATGTTGTATGGGGCGTCCTGTGGTATCGAAATGCATGCGTACGACCTTCAAAAGGGGCTCGCCGATTGCTACATTGAGCCGCTCAGCAACCACGGGATCTGCGGCCGCAGCAGTCACGACTTGTTCGCCCGACGCAAACGTAATTCCGAACCGCTGCAAGATCGCGTATAGTGATGTCCCTTCCATATCCTTTGGACCGAATTGCCGGCCAATGGCCTCAGGAATATAGGTGGTTACCTGCATATTGGCTGTTTCTTCATGTATCGAATGCGAACTGCTCTCTGGAACAAGTCATCCGGCTGCGCCTGAAAATGGCTTCGAACGTGTCGAGGGGCTGGCTTGAACCCGAACTCAACGACATGAGCTTTGGTCGTACGCACGATCAGGCGACTTCGGGCGGCGAGATCCATGATCGGGACTGTCCATGGCTCTGGTCTAAAGAGCTCTCGGACAAACGTACCCGCACCTTGACGTCGCTGGATCAAACCGAGCGCATTGAGGGTCTCTGCTTGTGGGACCGCCTTTTGCGCGGACCAGGTCTCGCAAAATATGGATTGACTCGACGCGAGAAACAGATTGCGGTTCGGCTTCGCCCACTCTTCAGGTAGGACCTCGGCAATTCCCTTTGCACGGAAATCATATGCGGATTCAGACCAAGAAAAGCTGAATCGCGATACACTATATCGTATTATATACGCCAGCAGCAGCGCGAGCAAGCCGAAAGCTCGCTAAGGTTGCGTGATCATGATGCATGATCTGTCGATAAAATCACCGGAAACGCGCGGCGCGCGGCCATCGAGCCGCTTCGGTCGACAGCGATGGTTCGCCGCATCCTGAAGGCCAATGCGGGGAGCCGTCAGGGAGATCGTTGAGCTTCTTGAAAATCCGCGGCCTGGCTGGCTCGCGCAGCCAAGCTTATCGCCCTGGTTCGGCCTTCCAGCAAGGGTCTAGCGCTCCAGGCCGCCTAATCCGGCAGCCAAGCCTGGTCTCGAATGTATTCTCAAGCTTGATCGCGGGCACCGTCGACGCCACGGGAACCGGCAAGACAGATTCAAGAAAGATTCCAGACGCGACAATGCTCCGAGATCATGGGGTAAACGTCGCCGAAAGCGCCGTGCGCGGGGCGTTGCGGATCCTCGGAACATGCTTGGGCGCCCGGGCTCGCTGTCGCCTTGACGCCGCTGGCTTTTAGTGATCTGGCGGGCAAATTCTTGCGAGCACGCACTGCGGCGGCGCGGCCCGATGCCGAGGGTTGACCGCCAAGCGGGCCCATGCGTGGCTCTTCGTTGGTTTCGAGATGATCTTGCTCGACAAGATTCAACATGTGGACCTCGCTGTGACGGCATTTGCTCTGACTCGGGTGATCGAGGTTGTGGCCAGGACGTCGGCCTGCGTCATCGTGAGCGCGCTGTCGACGCTGACGGCGCGACGCCACTGGCCGGTCCGCGCAGGCCGCGGTCGCGCAGTTCGGTTGACAGCCCGCCGCCGCCTCCACGAGGCGCTCTTGCTCTCGGCGTTTTGCCGTGACTTGCGAACATTGCACTCCCGGAATTAGCGCAGGACAGCATTACGATAATGGCAGTCATGCTGGTCCCGATCACGAGCGGCAGGCGCAGCGGCCTGGTGGCGGTCAGTCGTCGCCTGATACATCGTATGCTGAGCTGTGTGATTGGAGGTCTATCTTCGGCGCTCTTTCTGCGCGGCGCCGCATTCGCCCGTTCTCACATGACGGTTGCGTGGGACCATACTATCGCGCCGGAGCTGCCATCGCGAGACCTTTGAGTCGGAAATCACGCAACTCACGGATACGACGATTCTCATCGTCGATGTTCTCATACTTCAAAAGCGGACGACGGCTCGTCGGCGACCGGAAAATCAGCTTTAGGTGCTGGAGCGCCCTATCCATGTCTCACTATGATAGCGTCGTTTTCACCTTCACTGATGATGACCATTATCGCGATCGCTGCGGTGTCATGGATTGCCGGTTGCACTGTGAAATCCTTGATCAACCTCGCGACGTACATGCGGCAACATCGCGCATCGACCAATGCCAGCGTTTGCCCGATGAACCCCGAAAGAGCCAAACACATTCTCACCGCTTAAGTCATATCCGCCAAAACATGAGCTTGTCTTGCGGGGGACCCACAAAGTTCTCGCTGGCTCCATGAGTAACGATCGGAACGATCAAGATGTGCTGGAGTCAATCGCGTGAAGGCTGTACGCATTGCGAATTCGACAACCCCGCCAGTCTACATGGGAAATGACGAACCAGGCCGCCCGGGAAGCTCGATGAAGTTGAGACAAATCGCTTTGAGAACTGCGACAGTTCGACTTGTTGTTCCGAGCTTTCGCATCGCATTTTTAATGTGAAAATTGACCGTATTATCGCTGATCTTCAGGATCATGCCGATATCCCACGACGACTTACCCTCCGCAGTCCACCGCAGACAATCTCGTTCGCGCGCGGATAGCTCGATCTTCGTCGTGCTCTGCTCCGGAGACTGGCCGATCTCCGCAAACGCGATGTGAAACTGCCAAGCAAGCATGTTGAGGTGGCTCATTCGATGCAGAGGGTCGACATCGTCAAATCCAGACGCAAAGGAAACAACGGAAACTCGCCCCAATGGCCCAAACAACGGCACGCTGACGCCGTGCTTTAAACCCGCCTCTCGCCCTTCCGACAGCACCAACTGCTCGCCGCTTTGCAGATGGCACCGATCGACGAGTTGATCCCAGACGAGCGGCCCGGAGAACGTAGGCGCTCGCCGAACCACCGGATCGATCTGATAGTATTTTCGTTCAAAATAGCGATCAGACCACTCCCGCGGGAAATTCATAGCAACTGCGGGCGGCAGATGCGCCGGCAGACGAACTGACTCGGCATAGGTGATTGCTCCATAGGCAACCTCATTGAATCCTTCCTCGGCCGCGCAGTTAACCAGGAGTTCGAACAGCGCGGAGAGCGATCGAGTTTGATTCGAGCATTCGATGAAGCTGAACATATCCATTTTTTTGCGCCTCAACCCGCCTCACCAGCAAGGGGTAAGTTCCCCGTTTGGCGTGGTATCGGAGTTCGTTTCACTCCGCTTGCGGCAACCCTCAAGCTCAGAACTTGATGCAGTCAGAGGCGCAGCGGCACCGAAGAGCTAAGCCTTGCTGCGTGTTCATAAATCCACGCTCTGTTATGGGTTATCATTTCGGGCGTCTTCGCGCAATTGGGATATTGGCTGCATTGTTCACCTTTTGGTAGATTAACTTCTTGCATATTCTTCCAGCACTACATGCCCTTAGGCAGGCGGAATTTTGAGCCAGGGCCGCATTATGGCCGGCGGCTGACAAGTCGTGGCGTTCCGTCACAATACAAGCTTGTGAGGGCTCGGCGATCAGGGACGCAACACTCTGAGAGCAAACGCCAATTGGAGCTTCTTGCGCCGCGTCCGGGCAACGCGAGAGCATGTGGACAAAGCAGATCACCAACTCTGCTCGTCGCTCCAGCACAACCCCCACGCGAAGGTCGCTCGAGACAGTTCCAGACGATACCACCGCATCTTTCGAGGCTTGCGCTGCTTCTCACAATTGCTCCACCACGCTCACGCGAGTCAGAGAACACGCAACGGCCGAATGCTCGCGAGCGCGCGCGATTCCTTAGGCCGAACGGGCGAACTCGGTCCCAGGGCTATTGTCGGAGCCTTCCTTACGCGGAAAACTAATCTCGCCGTTCTTGCTCTGCAAGCGTTACTCGCTCAAGGACGACGCATTGTGGCATATCCGGACAGAGCGCCCTCTTCAGCACTGGAGTTTGCCCCAGAAGACTTCAAGGCAATTTAAAACGAACTTCGGTTGTTGGGGCCTGCTCGGCTTGGCAGAGCTGTGATCATGCTCCTGTTGCAGCTGGAACTTTCCTTTTTCATCACGAGATGCCGAGGACCAACTCCCTCACTATTGATGTTGACCGTCGAAGGAAAAGACCGCCCAGATTTTGATCAGTTTGCAGTTCCCGTATGGAAGATGATGCGCGTGGAGAGTCAACAGCATCATCGGGCTGAAGCCAACCAGGTTATTTTGTTGAGGTAGCGGCCCCTACTAAATCAGGTAGCTCCCTTTACTTCCCCACAATCAGCTACGTTTGTGACTTGATGTCGTTTGCGTCTGGACCAAATGCTCATGCGTACCTTGGCAGTTACTTGGGAGACCGTTCATCAACATGGCGAGGCGTGGATTTCGCACCATCGGCTGCGCTACAAAATGTTCGTCGAGCGGCAGAAGTGGACGATACCAACCTATCGACAGATGGAGTATGACGAATTTGACACTCCTGCTGCAACCTACATCCTAACCGTTGACGATCAATATCGCGCACTTGGCACCACGCGGCTAATACCCACAACGCGTCCTTACATGGTCCAGTCGTTATGGCCGAACCTAATGGATACCGAGGTGCCGCATTGCGATTCAATCTGGGAGGCATCCCGCTTCGGTTGCGATCGGGATCTTGATGCCGCGAGCCGGCGTAACGTCGTCGCGCAGCTGATCCTCGGATGCCAAGAGTTTGGAATCGCAAATGGCATAGCACATTATCTCGGGGTTATGCCGATCCGAATTTTCAAGCATGTTATCGCCGCAAACGGTTGTCCTGTAACTCCAGTTGGGCCAACACTCCGATTGCACGGACACGAGATCGCCGCCGCCTACATTGATGTTTCCCCAACGACATTGGAAGCGGTTCGCTATCACACAGGAATCCGCAGTGCCGTTCTCGAGTCGAAGCTGGCGCTCGTGGCGTGACCCGCAGGTTGGTACGGCGATACAGCTCGCCGCGAACCCCGCTCGGCCCACGACGAGAAACGCATGCGAAACGGCCGGAAAAGCGCCGCTCGCGATCGCCATGCAACATCCTGTAGCAGTTGGAAGACCTTCCGCTCGAATTCCACTTGCCGACACTTGACAGAAGTCGCCGCGGACGATGGATCATAATTCCAACTCGAGGCAAGCGCTTCTTCATAGTCGAGCCTCGGCCGTCGACCTGCAGCACCTTCGATTCGCCATAGCCGCAGCGGATCACGGCAGCTCTCGACGCGCCGCCAATGGGCTCTTGCTCAGGTAATCGACGCTGAGCCGCGGCATTCAGCAGCTTGAGCACTCGATCGGCATGACAATCTTCGAGCGGTCAAGTGGAGCCCTGCGGGCGATAGCGGGGGGCCGGGATTTCCTTCGGACTGCCGGATCAATCCTGGAACAGATCGATTCACCCGTGAACAGTACGTACAACACCGGCCGCGGCGAGGCGGGCCCCCCAGCTTCGCTCCGCATCGGTTCGGAATCACGGGCCAGACAGCTTCCAAAGAAATCATTCGCTGACACTCGCGCCCATCGATTCAACGAGGACGATTATGACTAACCCTACCGGAATAAATCAGATGCGATGCAGACTGATCGCGGGGGCCGCGGCCACTACGCTATTGGCATCGGCGAGATGGTCTGCCGTGCAGGGCACTACGCCGTCGAATCGATTGAAGCGCTCGGGCTCGAATTGCCGCCGATATCGCAGCCGATCGCCAACTTCGTGCAGTCGACCCGAGCGGGGAATCTGGTGTTCGTTTCGGGGCAACTGCCGCGCAAGGATGGCAAGATGCTCAATCCGGGCGAGGTCGGCGCGTGCGTGACGGTGGAGCCGGCAAAGGAAGCTGCAACTCCGCGCACTCTTTTGGCATCGATAAGGGTTTGATCTCTCGGCTGTTTGCTGAGAGCGTGGGTAGCGTTACTGGGTACGATCCGGGTTGACGGCGAGGAGTTCGAAGGCGCGCTGCTGGACGATTGTGGGCCTGGTACGGAGGGTGAAGAGGTACTTTTCGTTGAGCGCGGTGGTCGCCTGGATCCTGGCATAGGTTGCGAGATCGGCGAGCAGGCTTTGCAGGCTATGCACCGGCGGGCCGTCTTCGGTGAGGCAGGTTGTCTGCTTGCGGCGGGCGACCTCGGAGCGCTCGGCCTTGGCGACGATGCTGGCGCGCATCGCCGCGGTCTGTTCTTGATCAGTCTCGTCGTAGAGCATCGGGGCGAGCCTGGCGCGCATGTGATACTCGACATGGTAGGCGAGCATGCACAGGAGGACGTGGGCGCGCACGCGCGGCGCCGACCAATGGAAGATCGGACGCAGGTGGATGTCGACGATCTTCAAGGATCTGAATGCGCGCTCGACCCGCGCGAGACTCTTGTAGGAACCGACCGTGGCGGCATCGTCGAGCGCCTTCTTCGGCAGGCTGGTGCGCACGACATAGACGCCGGCGAGCGCCGTCTCACGCGGCGATCGCCTCGGTCTTGCGATGGAACGCGAAGCTCGCCTCGCCGATGGTGAGTTCGAAGTGCTTGGCCACCTTGTGGCGGTTGATGACGGCGCCGACCTTGAGAGCAATCTCGGCCTCGCCGCGCAGCGGCTTGCGGGCACGCCCGACCGCAACGGCGATCACCGCAAGGTCCTCCTCGGTGGCGGCCAGCAATTCCTGGCGCTTGCGGGCGCGCTCGCGCGCCAGATCGGCATTGCGACAGATGATGAGCCGCTCGCCGGGGTAGTCCGGCGAGGTGATCGCTGCCATGTCGCGCTGGTCGAACAGCGACATCTGCAAGGTTCCGGCCTCGACAAGCGCCTTGATGGCCGGCGCGCGCAATGCAAATTCCTCCGAGCGACTTGGCCATTATACGATTGGCGACGTGACGCAACGACCGCAATTGTGCAGGTTTTTGGACGCCGGGATGCCGATACTATCCGCGCGCTCTTGTAGCGGGCGTCCAAAAAGCGCCAAGGCACGAAATCGCGGGACGTGCTTGCTGAGGTTGGATTGAAGCGGTCGCCGCGATCGGCTTGCGGCGAACGAGGGTCGCATGCGTCGATATGAACGAGCGATCTGCGGGTAGCGCGACAGGATTGGTCGCGTGACGGCTATTGAATGCAGCGCAGCGATGCGAGCTTGGGCGATGCCGCCTGAGAGCCGGTAACAATGCCGGGCGTTGCTATAGGTGTAGCTCGATGGCGACTGCATCAAGTCGATCCTGATTGGCGCCGGCGGCGTGGGTCGGTACTTCGGCTCGCAGCCGCGCGCGAAAATCTCGATGATGAAGACCTTGTGGCCACTGGCCTCGTAACTAAACGTCGGCGTGATGGCCCTGTACGTTTACGTCGGAGAATGCACAACAACTGCTTGCCTGTGGGCGTTGCATTCGGGCAACACTTTTTGGAAGAATTGAAGACCTGCAGTTTCGGTCATTGCGCATTCGTATCTTGATCTGAAAAATGAGCACCGTCGGAGCCTTTGGAGGCGACGGGGTCATGAAACCGCGGCGATTTGCGACAGTGGCGGCGCCGTTGCGCGGAACGGTCATTCTCGCGGGTTGGGTCGTCGCCTGGCTTGCTGGCTTCGGCTCGACCGCCATCGAGAACACCGGCGCAGTGCCAATCGAGGACCGCCGCACACCATCTCTCATCGCCGACGGCGAGTTCGCGGACGCATCGCAGGCAACCGCAATGGGCAACGCCGCTAACGCCGATGTGCCAATCGAGGACCGCCGCACACCATCTCTCACCGCCGACGCCGAGCTCGCGGACGCACCGCAGGCAACCGCAATGGGCAACGCCGCTGTCGCTAAGGCGAATGTGGCGACGGCCGCCGAATCGGTGACGGGGACGGCCACCGACACGACGGCGGCCTCGAATGAGCCGGCATCGATCGTCGAGGCGACGTTGCCCGATTCGTCGCGGATGCCGCCGCCCGAAACATCGCCGGTGCAGGTGGTGACAGCGAGCACGCCTGATCCGGTGCCAAACGATGCCAAGGAGGCTGTGAGCTCTATCGAAATTGTCGACGAGTGCCTGGTAGCGGACATCTGCATCGACCGATATCTGTGGGCGCTCTATCAACGGACGCCCAAGGTGGACACCATCAAGGTGCAAGAGCGGAGGAAAGTGACAGTCAAGAAGAAGGGCAAAACGGTGACCGTCACCAAAAGCTTTACCAAGCTCGTCGATGAGGACTTCACGTGGAAGGATCCGAAGGCGGCGGAAAAAGCCGGCATGCCGATGATGGACTACGTGATCGGAGGCATGGATCGGAGCTTCAAGCTGAAGCTCTTTCATACGCTTCGCGCGGCGGAGGAGGCCGGGCTGTCGCCTGGCATAACCAGCGCGTTCCGCGATGATTACCGTCAATCGATCGCAAGCGGCCTGAAGGCCGCGACTGACAGGTCGTACCATGGCGGGAGCTTCCGCGGCGGCTATGGCCACGGGCTTGCGGCCGATGCCGTGAGCGTCAAAGGCGCGACACAGGCGGAGCGATGGATTTCCACTGAAAACCTCTGGAAATGGATCGATGTACACGGAAAGGAGTTTGGAATCGCGCGACCGTATCTCGATAAGGATCCGCCGCATGTAGCACCGATCGACGGCAAAGAATATGCCGATCACCACCGCGGGACGGAAGCTCAACACGCCGGATCGGATATGAAGAAACGCAACCGGCTAGCTGTGCCGGACGATCACAGCGTGAAACGCTCGAGAACCGCAAGATCGTCGAAGGTGAGAACGATCTTTCCAACATGACGCGAGCAAGGCTACAAAGTTGAAATGGCTACCGATCTCACAAACCACTGCTCCTGGTGGTGCCGGACGCGCTGCCCGCTACACAAATAGGGGAGCGATTTCTGGCCGCCAGACTATGGTTGCGCTCAAACGCAGTTTAGATCGAGTCCAAACAACTGGTAGGATATCTGTTCCTAGCGCCAAACGAACTCGCTCGCGAATTTCGCCCATGTCCGATGTTGAGGGTAGACCGGAAAGTCGTGGGCGCCATCCAGAATCACGAGATTGAACCGACTTGAAAGTCCCGAATCCGTCGCAACGATCACGAACGTCGCACCAGTTTTACCGTTGATGACCGAGACCGACTCCGAGCTTCAGGGCCTTCTGCCTCAATGAGCCCTCCGAGCGCTTCATCAACTTCCCTAGTTTCGATATCCTCAGCGGAGCACCGCGATGGTGGCCGCCGCGCAGCTGCGCTGGTCCCACGAACTCCATGAAGGACAGCAACTTCTGTGTCGCCACAATCGAGAAGAATTGGATCCCCTTCTGGGTATACCCGACCTACAACACCTCGTTGGGCACCTCTGGGCAATGGTCCGCGCGGTCGCTAATTGGCGATGTCGCGGATGATTTTGCCGGTTGCCGCATCAAAAATATGCGCACGATCGGGATTTACCCTCAGCTTGATGTGTGAACCCGGTGGCGGCCGCTCTCCAGGGCGCACTCGCGCAATCATTGAAGCACCGAAGACGTTCGTGAAGACCAGGGTGTCTGCTCCCAGAGGCTCCACGACTTCGACGGTGGCCGGCAGGTCGATCAAGCCCGATGGCAGCGAGCCGGCGGCAACGTCAACGTCCTCGGGCCGAATCCCGAAAACGACACTCTCGACTCCGTTGCCGGCTCTCCGCAACGGGATCAAATCCGCCTCACCGATCCGCAATGCGTCAGGACGCTCAAAGCGCGCGGGAAGCAGGTTCATCGTCGGCGCGCCGATGAAACCGGCGACGAAAAGGCTTGCGGGCGCGTGATACACCTCGTCAGGCGTGCCAATCTGCTCGATGTTGCCCCCGTTCATCACGACCACGCGATCGGCGAGCGTCATAGCCTCGATCTGGTCATGGGTAACGAAGACCGTCGTCACCCCGAGCCGCTGATGCAGCTTCTTCATTTCCACGCGCATGGTTCCGCGGAGCTTTGCGTCGAGATTGGAGAGTGGCTCGTCGAACAGAAAGACCTGAGGCTTGCGCACGATCGCTCGCCCCATGGCGACACGCTGGCGCTGGCCGCCGGAAAGCTGCTTGGGGCGGCGGTTGAGATACGGCGTGAGTCCGAGGATCTCGGCCGCTTCGCGCACGCGCGCATCGATCTGCTTGCGCGGCATTTTCCGGTAAAGAAGCGAAAACGCCATGTTATCGTAGACCGACATATGCGGGTAGAGGGCGTAGTCCTGGAACACCATTGCGATATCGCGATCGCGCGGCTCGATCTCGTTGACCTTGCGCGCACCGATCAGGATCTCGCCATCGGAAATGTCCTCGAGCCCTGCGAGCATGCGCAGCGTGGTCGATTTGCCGCAGCCGGATGGCCCCACCAGCACAATGAACTCGCCATCTCCGATCGCAAGATCGATGCCGTGCACGACTTCAAGCGGTCCGTAACGCTTGACCAGTTTTCGGAATTCCACCGTCGCCATAGCACCACCCTGCTCTACGTACTTCCGCGCGCTACCAGCTCCACGCCCAGGTCGAACTGCCGCCGCTCTGCGTTGTCCCCTCTAATCGAGCGCGCAACAGCTTGGCGATCTGGACACCGATCTTGCGGCGAGGCGGCCGCATGGTCGTCAGCAACGGCTCACTCGCGGCGCAAAACTCGAGATCGCCGAAGACGCATATCTTCAACTGCTTTGGAACGTTGATCCCCAAGCGCCTCGCCTCGAACAGGGCTCCGAGCGCGATCATGTCATTGCTGCAGAAGACGGCGTCGACCTTCGGGTCGCGCGCCATCAATTGGGCCAATCCGACCGCGCCACCCATCGCGCTCGGAGCGCTCCGGCAGCCTAACCTCGGCCGGCGCTTGGTATCCTGCCTGCAGCGTAGCTTCGATGAAGCCGGCATGGGGATCCGCGGTCCGGCAGTCCAGATCCATGTAGGCACCGATGAATCCGGGCCGGCGCGCTCCGCGCTCCGCGAAATGTCGGAACACGAGCTGGCCGACCGAACGGTGTGAGAAACCCACGATCCCGTCGATAGGGTGATCGGACAGTTCCCACATCTCGAACACCGGGATGTGACTTGTGAGTAACGCATAGTCGGTCTGACCCTCGTGACGGCGCCCGGTGAGGACCATCGCTGCGGGAAACCACGCCAGGAAGGACGACACTAGCTGCCGCTCCGCCTCCGCGCGGTAACCGGTGTTGCCGAGCATCAACTGATATCCGCTCCCCGCCAGTCCCTCCTCAAGCGCTTCGATGGTGGCAGCAAAGAAGGAGTTGATGATCGATGGAATGATCACGCCGATCGTCATGCTGCGGGCGCTGGCGAGAGCGCCCGCAACCAGGTTTCGCCGGCACGACAGTCGTTCGATAGCGTCAACGATACGGCTGCGTACTTCTGCAGAGACGATATCCGGTCGACGAAGCGCGCGGGAAACCGTCGTCGTGGATACACCGGCAAGGCGTGCCACATCCGCCATGCGTGAGCGGGGCGAACCGACGCGATCGCGTTTTGAAAATTGGGTCTCTGCCATGGTCGCGCAGCAATTCCGTTCAAGGAACCAACAATGAAAGCGCTTTCGTGCGGCTGTCAATCGAGCAAGCGATCCAAAAAGCCGTCGATTCAACGGAAATGGCTTCCCCTTGACCGCCTTCGCGCAAGCGCTAACATTCAAGGCAACGAGCGCCAAAGCGCAGATAGCGACTACGGACGACTGAGCTGTCGTCCCGCCGCTAAGAAAAGCCGGGAGGATGAGGTGGATCGCAGGACGGTTCTGAAGGCGGGACTTGCGGCGGCCGGAACTTTGGCAGCGCCTGCCTATTTGAGGGCGCAATCGAACAAGAAAATCAGCATATTGACCTGGAACATCGCCGACCAGGAGGCGCTGTTCAAGGAGGAGTTCGAAGACTTCAGGAAGGCTAATCTCGGCGTTGAAATCGAATGGCTGGATAAAAAAGGGCCAGACCTTCCGGCCTTCTACCAAACCCAGTTGGTCGCCGGGACAGCGCCAGACGTTATCGACATCCAGGGCGCGCTTTGGGTTGAGTGGGCCGCGAACGGCGCGCTGCTCGATCTGACACCTTACTTTCAGAACGACCCTACCTTCGTGAAGATGTTCAACCCGGACTACATGTCCGGCTTTGTCTACGAGAAGAAGAACTATCTCGTCCCGTTCTACATCGCCAAAACATTGCTCTTCTACAACAAGACAATGTTCAAGGCGGCGGGACTTGCCGCGCCGCCCGAAACCTTCGACGAACTCCTCTCGTTTTCGCAAGCCATGGGGAAAGGTGAAAAGACCGGATTCCTGACGCTGAATTTCGATTGGCTCTACTGGCCGCTCATGAAGATGAACGGCATTGAGCTGCTGACTCCCGATCTCAAGAAGTCCGCCTTCAACACTCCGGCCGCAGCAGAAGTGCTCGATCGCCTGGCCAAGTCAACCGCCGCGGGCGCGATCAACAAGATCGCCTGGACGGGCCGCTGGGTCGAACCAAACGGCGCATTCGCATCCGGCACCGTGGGCATGATGCAGGCACATTCGGCAGCCTACTTCTTTGTCAAGGGACAGGGACGCTGGATCAACCCGGATACGCTGGGTGCAGCGCAAGCGCCAGGCGATTGGTCGACGCCGACGAACCACGGCTTTGGCGTCTCGAAGAGTTCAAAGAACCCCGAGCTCGCCTTCGCACTGGTCAAGCACATGACCAGCGTGAAGTGGGCTACGCGGCTAGCGCAAGTCCGCCGGGTGCTGACGGCCAATATCGAGGCCGACAAGGCCGGACTGGATTCGGTGAAGACCGACGATCCCCTCGCCTACGCCGTGTTGCAGACGCAACTCGAGCACACCGACAAGATGACCGGAAACTGGCCGCTCGCCAATGACTCACAGATCAAAGAGGCGTTCTGGCCCGAATTCCAGAACGCCGTCCTGGGGCGCAAGGATGCCAAGACGGCACTTGCCGACGCCGAACGCGCCGTCGCCCGGGTCCTGCGCAGGTCCTAGAACTTCGAGACCATCGCCATGATGCCAGTTCTCTGGGACCGTGGCGAATGAAGGATCACTGATGTCGGTGGCGGCAATAGAGACTTCGATTGATCGGCCTCGCTTTACCGAGCGAAGATCGACGCGCAAGGCGGTGCTGATCTGGAGCTTTCTAGCGCCGTCGCTCCTGATTTTTCTGCTTTACCGCATTCTGCCGCTCGCCTGGAACGTTGTGCTCTCCTTCGAGGCCTGGTCGCCGCTGAAGCCTGCGGTCTTCATCGGACTCGACAACTACCGGGAAGTGTTCTCCGACGATGACGTTTTCTGGCAGGCGCTCTGGAACACGCTCGGCATCATGGCCTCCGCTCCGGCCGGCATCGCCATCGCGCTCGGTCTCGCGCTCCTCGTCAATTCAAACATTCGCGGTCGCGACGTCTATCGAACGGTGATATTTCTGTCCTATCCGCTGATGACGGTTGCGGTTGCGATCATCTGGCGCTGGATGTTCGACGAACGCGTCGGACTGATTAATTATGTCGCGCGATCGCTGCATCTGGCCGATCAGCCAATTCCGTTTCTCAACTCGTTTACCTGGGCGCTGCCTTGCGTGATCGCCGCGAACATCTGGCAGATGCTCGGTTTCTACATGATCATCATCCTCACGGGGCTGCAGACCATTCCCGCCAATCTCTATGAAGCCGCGGAGATCGACGGCGCCAATTCGTTCCGCCGTTTCCTGCGGATTACCCTTCCGTTGCTGAAGCCATCGCTGTTCCTGTGCTTCGTGATCGGGATGCTCAATTCGGTCACGAGCTTCGACCTCATCTATGTCATGACCAATGGAGGCCCCGGTCACGCCACCGAAATCCTCGTGACCTACATCTACAAGCTGGCGTTCAACCAGACCCGCTTCGACTATGCGGCGGCGATCACCGTCGTCTTCTTCCTTCTGCTCTTGGCCGTGACCTGGACCGCAAACCGGCTTTCGGGCGGCAACGCCGGCGGCGTGGAGCAGGACTGATGGTCAAGCGTCGGCGGCGTTGGCCCATTCACCTCGCATTGCTCGCCGTATGCTTTGTCATGCTGGTACCGTTCTATTGGGTGCTCAAGACGTCGATCTCCGGGGAGAACATCTTCTCCTATCCGCCCAATATCATCCCGCGCGATCCGCATCCATTCTATTACGTCGACGTTTGGTACGCGATTCCCTTTGCACGGTTCTTCCTGAACAGCGTGGTGGTGTCTGCCCTGACGATTGTCGCTAACGTCGTGCTGAATGCGATGGCGGGCTACTCGCTGACCCAGGCTTTCCCCGGAAAGCAGATCGTGCTGATGCTGTTCCTGTCGTGCATGATGATTCCGTTCCAGGCCACGATCATTCCGGCCTATCTGATCACGGGAAAGCTCGGCCTCCTCGATTCCTATCTTGGCCTCGCTTTGCCGATGTTCTCCACGATCATCTGCATCTTCGTGTTCAAGGCGAGCTTCGATGCAGTCCCGCGCTCGCTGATCGACGCGGCACGGGTGGACGGTCTGTCCGAATGGCGGATCATCTGGAGGGTGATGATGCCGCTTGCCAAGTCGGCGGCCGCAACCAACGTGATCCTGTCGTTCATCTGGTCCTGGAACAATTTCATGTGGCCACTGATAGCGACACGCTCGCAAGACATGCAGACGCTGCCGCTGGGGCTTGCCCGGTTCATCTCCTATCAGGAAGACACGACAGGGGCGCTCTATGCATTCTGCATCATGGTGCTCGCGCCCGGTATCCTGCTTTTCCTGCTTGCGCAAAAGGAATTCGTTCAGGGGCTCACCACCGGAGCGACCAAGGGATGAGTTTTGAGGACGATCTGGCCCGACCGAGATGGAAGCGATGGTTTGTCAATCGCTTCGTTGCCGTGCCCTGCTCTCTAGTGATCCTGGCGCTTATCTGGAACGCCTGGGTCTTCACCCATAATCATGGCGTGATCGCCGGCCGGGTGATCGACGCCTCCGGCGCGCCGGTCGAGGGCGCTGAGGTCAAGCTCTGGGTATTCAACTTCACGACCTTTGCCGAGCAGGCCTCCACCCAAACCAAGGCCGATGGTACGTTTGAATTCACCAAGAACCCATCCCATAACATTCAGCTCAGCGCCAAGAAGGCCGGAGTTGGAAGATCACCCCGCATCGCGGTCCGGCTCTATTTCCAGTCGGAAGATATTGTCCTGAAGCGACCACTCCAGCTTTCGGACGCGGCCTTGGACTAGGGTTCGCGGAAGTGAAAATCACGCGGGGCCAGCACGCAGTCGTGTTCACCACGGCAATGGCTGATCGTGATAGGTGACGAAACTGCCGGTGTGATGCCGTCCGGCGCGATGGATCACGCCGCGCATGCCGGCAACACTCTCGGCAACCGACACGCGGCCGCCAGGCTCGGTCGCGGCCCATCCCGGGTGGAGCGCGAGAACGCAGATCTCGCGCGGCGCGAGATCGACCGCCAGCGTCTTGACGATCATGTTCAGCCCCGCTTTGCTCGAACGATAGGCGTAGGACCCGCCGGAATTGTTTAGCGCAATAGATCCCATGCGACTCGATACGAAGGCCATCATCTTCAGTTCGCTCCGGGCGACCTGCTCGACGAAACTCTCGGCCATCTTCATCGGCCCGATTAGATTGGTCGAGAGAATCCGCGGCCAGAGTGCGTGGTCCGTTTGGCCGAATGGATGATGCGGACGTCCGATTCCGGCGTTGTTCAGCAGAATGTCGATCGGCTCTTTCGCAAGCTGGTGCGACAGCGCGTCGATGGCCGCGTGGTCCGTCACATCGAGTTTCACCACTTCGATGTTGCCCCGGATCCGGCCGGTCTCCCGCGCTCCGCCTGGATCCAGACACGTTGCGATCACGCGGTGTCCATCAACCGCATACTGCCGCGCGAATTCAACTCCGAGCCCGGTATCACAGCCGGTAACCAGTATCGTTGCCATCTTTCCAACACGCCTTGATGTCCACTAACCCAGCGGGACCATTGCTCCGTCCCGATTCGAACTTTCCAGACATGCCGTCACGAAGGCAAGCCCGGCAACACCATCGTCGATCGTGGGTACGAGCCTTGGCGCCCCCGAGGTCGGGTGACCTCTGCGCGCGAGCATCATGTCTGCGAGTCCGCAGTAGAGATTGGCCACCGCCTCTTGCAACCCTTCCGGATGGCCCGGGCGCATCAGGCGCGACGCATTCTGCGCGTCGGCAGCGAGATTCGGCTGGCCGAGGCCGACGAGCCGAATATTCCCATCGAGGGACGCGATCGCAAGCTCGTTGTGCTTGCTGTGCAGCCACTCCATGTGACCGGTCTCGCCATAAACACGCAGCCGAATATGGTTGGACATGCCGGCTGCGGCGTTGCTGACCTCCAACTGTCCACGGACGCCGCTGCCGAGACGGAACCGCACTAACGCAACGTCGTGCACCTTCCGGTCAGGGAGCAATGTACCAACGTCGGCGGAAACCGCCTCGAACGGCTGGCCGGTGACAAATGAAACAAGATGATGGGCATGCGTTCCGATGTCGCCGAGCACCAGCGAAGGCCCGCTCCGCTCCGGCTTCAGCCGCCAGCGCTTGTCCGCATCCGGGCCAAGCTCGACGGCAGTGGCAAGGCCACCGGCGAGGTACTCGACCTGGACCAGACGGATGGCTCCGATCTCGCCGCCGAGAAGCCGCGCTCGCATCTCACGCACCATCGGATAGCCGGAATAGGTGTGCGTGACCGCGACCGCGCAGCCACTCGCCGCGGCGAGCTCGCGCAACGCCTTGGCCTCGCCGAATTCATTGCAAAGCGGCTTCTCGATCATGACGTCGAGCCCAGCCGACATCGCGAGTTTCAGGTATGGCGCGTGGCTGTCATTGGGCGTAGTGATCGCAAGCGCCTCGATGCCATCATCGCGCGCGCGTTCGTTTGCGATCAGCTCCTCGACACTGCCGTAGCAACGCGCCTCGGCGAGGCCTATCGCAAGCCCTTCGGCACGCGATCGCTCGGGGCGCGAGGAAAGCATGCCCGCCAGGAGCGTGAAGCGCTGGTCCATCATCGAAGCGACCCGATGAACGGGGCCAATCATGGACGGCGGCGCACCGCCTACGATCCCGAGGCGAAACGGCCGCCCGAGTGCGGCCAGCACAGGATTGCTCATGAGCGCCTCGCAAGGCCAAGCACGTGGTCCAGCTTTTCCTGAGACATCGAAGCGTCAAGCGCGGCATCAAACGACCGCTCTGACACGCGGATGACATGCTCCTCGATGAAGCACGCTCCTTCCCGTGCCCCATCGATCGAGTTCTTCAGGCAGCATTCCCATTCCAGGACGGCCCAACCGTCATACCCATAGCGCGTCAACCGATCGAAGATGCCGTGAAAATTGATCTGGCCGTCGCCCACGCTGCGGAAGCGGCCGGGCCGATCTAGCCAATCCAGATAGCCGCCATAGACCCCGCTCACGGCGCTCGGAATGAACTCGGCGTCCTTGACATGGAAGGCGCCGATCCTTGCGTGATACCGATCGATAAAACCAAGATAGTCCATCTGCTGCAGCAGAAAGTGGCTTGGATCGTAGTTGATCTTCGCGCGCGGATGGTGATCGACACAGCCGAGAAATCGGTCAAAGGTCACGCCGTCGTGCAAGTCCTGACCGGGATGAAGTTCGAAGCAGAGATCGACGCCGGCTCGGTCGGCTTCATCGAGCAACGGACGCCAGCGCTTTGCCAGCTCAGCAAAGGCACGCTCGACAAGGCCTGCGGGACGCGGCGGATACGGATAGAAAAACGGCCAGGCCAGCCCACCCGAGAAGGTCAGCACCTTTTTGACACCCAGGCTTGCAGCGAGCGAGATAGCGCGCCGCAGGTCTTGCTCAGCCTGCGCTTGTCTTGCCGCAGGGCGGCCACGAACAGCAGGCGATGCAAGCACGTCCAACGTCTCGTCATAGGCTGGGTGAACCGCAAGTAACTGACCAGCACGCTGCGCCGCTATCTCGCTGATCGCCAGACCAGTGTTCGAAACCACCGCTTCAATGCGAGCCAAGCCGGCCCTATCGGACAATCCAGCCAGATCCTTCAGGCGGGGATCCGATACGGGAATTTGAAGCGCCTTGAAACCGAGACCTGCGGCCCACTCAGCCAGACTGGCGAGTGAATCGAACGGCGGCTCCGTAGCGATGAACTGGCTTATGAACAGCCCCGGGCCGCGCATGGTTTTTGGTTTCATGGGCATCTTCTCCGGAATGCCGTTGAGGCAATTCAATATCGTAGACGCGCGGGCACCTCAGCAACGGGCATCAGTATTAGCAAGAGGGGCGCCAGAATAACACTATCGATATTGTTCGCACGATTAGTGCGATACTTTCGAGAGTAGTTGGTGTGGCTCTCCCAGCGGCAGGAGCTTATGGATGGTTGGTCGCGACCATTGCGGCTATACCTGATCCCCAGACGCCTCACTCACCGGCCCTCGAAGCAGATACAAAGCCCTGCAACCGGATGCCTGTTATTTTGCATCTCCCGGCCCAGGCCCTCCGCGATCAAACTTGCCATCCGGCTCTGAATCGCGGAACTCATCCTTCGGACGGCTTGGCAAGGCTGGTCGGGGCCGATTCGCGCCACGCCATGATGATTACGCTACGAATGGTGGCTTCATCGGCGGTTCTGAGATTTAAATGGCTATGCTCACGCCGGCCCTAGCCGCTTTGAGCGCGTCCGAAGGCGTGCGGGCAGGTTGCAAGCAGCAGGTCCTGTTCCTCCACGCCAAGCGCGCTGGAAACCTTGCCCGGTTCCGGCCATCCTAGCGTTGCGAAACGGCGGCCCCGCACGTGAGAGGTCGGAAGCGTTGCATGCCTGCCTTCCGTCGTTTCTGGAAACCCAAGCACGCGTCCTCGGAAATCATCATCGGTCAAGACGATCTAACTCACCACGATGTGCCGATGCTAACGGCTACGGCTGGCGGCAAACAACTTCCAGGCCCAGGCTGATAGCGCTAACGCTAGCGCGCCGACACCAGCTACGATATTGCCGCGTTCGATGCTTGTGTCCTCTACAAAGTCGGCGGCACGGAAGAGAATCCTGAGGTCGTCAACGAACTTGGGATTGGCGACGCTCATCCGAGGACGGGATGTCCGCCGTGCTATCGTGTTGACTGTGTCGCCAGCCGCAGCGTTCTACCATGCGAGCGGTTTAGTCCCATGGCACGTTTGAGACATGCCGTCGGATGCTGAGGATGTCCGTTTACCGGGATAGACCGGAAGTGACCGGCCGGCGGTCAGAAGGACGCAATTCTCCCTCTTCGGACATCTACTACGATTCCCATCGGATATGTTACGAAGGTTACAAGCAAAGTTCGCCCCGCAAGCCCGCAATCCGCGAGCATGGATGGCTCAATGCGCCAGAAACCTGTAGGCAGCGATCAGAGCCACCATGGCTGCGAAAATCAGCAGAGCCGGCACGGATTTTCGGGCGGCTGGCCTGGCGGAAGCCCCCGCGGGCTGAGGCTTACGCGGCCTCTGAAACCGCGCGCTGTCATCCACCGATGTACTGGGGGCTTCTGGTTCAGGCGCCGCGCCCGTGCCTCCCATCTCGCTATAATAGGCGGCGTAGACCTCGCGAACTGCCGCCACTTTCAACTCGGCCTCGCCCATCCGTTCGAGCCTGGCTCGATAGTTAGTCAAGAACCCCTGCGCGTTTGGAGGCAAGTCATCGAAGCTACCGAGCTTGGCCATCATAAGCCATGTGGCAAAATCCGACTCAGCTTTGGAGCGGGCTTTTCGGGCGATACGGATGCTCGGGCGTGAGGCCATAATTGTCCGATCGATTTGCCATGCAAAATCGCGGGCATTCATGGCGATCGTTGGACGGTCATCTCGGCACCATCCCTTTGATGCAGCACGTGCGGTCTAGGCGCTAGAGACGCCAACGGTGCACAGGAGCCGCAGAACAGGTGGAAAAGCCCGGGCTCCCACAATTCCGAATCCCTGCCCTGTGTTAGCGGCAGCCGGAACGGCCGGCGCATCCCAAGGATTCGTCTCGCGAGCCGCGAGGAAGGATTTCGATGCCGATGATGAAGGAAAGGCGGACCGCCTTCCGGACGATCGAGGGATGGGCGAGGTCGGTTCTAGTAGAGGCCGGCGACATCGCGAATTAACTCGCGTTTGAGACCCCCGAAGGTGCATACTGGGGCAATCACCGCTCCGCCTCCAGACATTACCGGTGACAGAGAGTGTTGTGCTCCCGCCAATTCGAGGGAAGCATCATGCCCCAGTCTCAACGCCTGTCGTCCGTCATTCCATTTGTCCGAAGTGCGGCCCCGATGATGCTCGCCAGTATCGAGCCGGCACGCGCGGGCGTCGACTTGCATACGTTTGAATGCGCTATCGCAATCGCGTACTTAAGACCCTTGCCGCGCACGAAGACCCCATGAAGTCCAAGGGTCTTGGACGCTGGCTTCAAGGCGATTTGCACCCGCCGAAGTAAGGCGCGCCGGCAGTGAACGGCAACCTCGCCGTGACTCGAGGACGGTCGCATTTGCGAAGCGCCAACGGGCTGCGACCTTGTCTGGTTTCCGGGGCAGATTGAAAGTGATGGGCTCCCTGTCGAAACGAGGTGTTTGACCCAAAAACGATCATTGGCTGGATCGCTTCTGACGCCAGGATACTTGACAGAAGCTGCTAAACATCCATATACCATCCAGATAGATGGCAACAGGATGGCGCTAGTGATGATCGACAATGTTCAGGAACTCCGACCAAGGCCCGCCGACACCGAAAAAATCACAATCAATCTTGGTTATGTCGATCTTGGTCACGTCGATTTAATGGTGCAGGAAGGGTTCTACTCGAACCGCACCGATTTCATTCGAACGGCAATCCGCAATCAGCTCGAACGTCACGCAGACGTAGTGAAGCAGTCCACGGCCCGAAAAAGTCTGGACCTCGGTCTGCGGAACTACAGTCGCGAGGATCTCGAAGCGGCGCGGCGAGCCGGTGAGATACTGCACATCAAGGTTCTGGGCCTTGCCAGTATCGCCCAAGACGTCACACCCGAGCTTGCTCGAGCGACAATTGCCTCAATCTCCGTGCTGGGAGCTTTGCACGCCAGTCCCGCGGTCAAGGCTGCTCTCGCCGACAGGATGCGGTGAAGGTGATGCTGAAACATGACATAGTTCGCGAAGCCACACGCCTCACGCGCGCGGGCCAGCTCGTCGAAGCCACCGCTCTCCTTCAGCACATGCTTCGAGGCAAGACGGTGCCAGACGCGACATCAGGCACCACCGGGCGCATCGCTCTTACCAGGCGCGAGCCGCCGATCATTGACGCTGAGCCCAATACTATTGAGGAGACGGATAGTCCGCATTTAGCGCGGGCTACATCCGCTCAACCGCGCATGCTCCGCGCGTTGCTTGATCATACAAGAGAGCGCTCAGGGCTTGGACAGCGCAGAGTGTTCAAGCGTGCCCCGTTGTCCACGTCGGACATCGTCCCTGAGGGCGCAAGGTTCATCGAAGGTAGCTACAGCAATCCGGCGGGAAGCCGTGCCTACAGGCTCTTCATCCCCAGCCGTTATCAGGGGCAGCCGCTTCCTTTGGTGGTCATGCTGCACGGCTGTACCCAGTCGCCAGACGATTTCGCCGCCGGTACGAGGATGAACTTTATCGCAGAAGAACAAACTTGCTTTGTGGTCTATCCTGCACAGCACAGTGAGGCGAACCAGGCGAAATGCTGGAACTGGTTTCGCACAGCCGACCAGCAGCGGGGTAGAGGTGAGCCTTCGTTAATTGCGGGCATCACGCGCCAGATCATGCGCAACTATGCGGTCGATCCAAAGCGCGTTTACGTTGGTGGACTGTCGGCCGGAGCGGCCGCGGCTGCTATCATGGGCGCAACGTACCACGATCTGTACGCGGCAATCGGCGCACATTCTGGCCTCGCCTGTGGCGCAGCCATTGACCTTCCCTCTGCGTTTGTCGCTATGCGGCAAGGTGGCGGGTCAGATGACAAGATAATCCTAGGTGATGGGCGCCCGGTCCCGACCATTGTTTTTCACGGCGATCGCGACACTACGGTGCATCCAAACAACGGCGATCATATTCTTGAGCGGTCTATGAAAAAGACAAGCCTGCTAAAAAAGGTGCATCGCGGGCGGGTACCTGGAGGGCATGCCTACACCTGCACGACCCATACCGACGCGAGCGGGCATGCAATCTTTGAGCACTGGAAAATCCACGGAGCTGGACACGCATGGTCGGGAGGCAGCCCTGCTGGCTCCTACACTGATCCGAGAGGACCGGACGCAACGAGGGAAATCCTTCGGTTCTTCCTCGAGCATTCGCTCCCACAACCGCCAGATTAGAGTTAGTCCGTTCCGTGGCACAAATGCGATGTGCCACTGCGTCGGGCAATTTCCGAGTTCGAGGGCAAAATGGAAAACATATTCTCATACTAAGTTCTTCTCAGTTTGACCCTACTGCGACATCAAGGTGAGCCACCCCGCCGCGTCAGCCGAGATAACCTGACCCTCTAAGTAATGGATCGCGGCGCGGTACGACTTCCGCTTTCGGTTGCTTTCTCGATCGCCGCGATGATCCGATGCACCGCAATCGCGTCTTCAAAGCTCGGCGCGGTGCATAGAGGCGCGCGACGTTTCCTGGCTCCACGTCCTCAGGCCAGCCGGCACGATATGATGCTGGGAGCTCCAGAGGCCTGAACGTTTTCTTCTCGCCGCGTTCCTTTGAGGGAGAGTTGCACCATCTTGCGTGTGGCCGGATGGACCCGACACCCGGATGTCGCCCTCCGTGCCATGGATTTCAAGCTACTCGTCAAGATGATCTCCGCTTTTCCGATTGCACGGTGTCCGTCATTCAAATTCTTGACGATGCAGATGTAGCCTTCCGCATCTCGGGCGCAGAATGCGGACCGTTCTATCCGCGACCATGCTCGCAGACAGGCCGCATCGTCTCAACGTGTTTTGACGATCTTGCCTCCGGTTACCGCACTCGCGGTGGGCTACCCGCGCAGCGGGCTATCGCGCAGCGATTTCGTGCCATGGCAAAAATGCTACTTCGACGTCCGTTGTACTTCTGGATGAGGATCGGAAGTGAAACCGACATGCCCAACTCGGCAAATCGTGCGGTGAGCGGCGCATATAATTCCCTCCGATTGTCATCCACCTCCCCGGCCGAGAGCTCTGTTTGCAACGGGCGCTCAACAGCTCGACAGTCGTTGACCGGTGCAGCGGTGAGCAATTGGCGTGCGCATAAATCGCAAACATGCGCACAATTGTACAATTAAGAGCAGTTATCGGGCGGCTAGGCTCAGAGCGACCACGTCGAAATGCTGGGGGCAGGCTCTAGACGCCGTAAACGGCGGCTGCGCTGCGCAGGCAAGCAGTCGGCGGAAGAGATACCGCGTGTTGCAGCTTCGGTGCATTGACGATGAAGATTCTCGCTACGCTGCCGGCGAAAGGCCGAGATCTCCGACTCGACCTATTCCGAGGTGTGGCAAATTGGGGGATCTTCCTGGATCATATCCCCAACAACATCGTGAACTGGGTGACAACGCGGAACTACGGCTTCAGCGATGCGGCGGACCTCTTCATCTTCATTTCCGGCTATACTGTCGCCTTTGTCTTTGCGCGGATCATGCTCGAACGTGGGTTTATCATCGGCGCGTCGAGGCTTCTGAAGCGCGTCTGGCAGATCTATGTCGCCCACGTCTTCCTTTTCGTGCTCTACCTCGCCGAAATCGGATATCTCGCGCAGAGGTATGGTAACTCCAGTTTCACCGATGAATTCAACATACGCGGCTTCTTGGCAAATCCGGCGCAATTCTTGTTCGAGGGGCTGATACTTCGCTTCAAGCCGGTGAACATGGATGTGCTGCCGCTTTACATCGTGCTGATGGGTGTTTTCCCGCCGATACTATGGCTGATGCTGCGCAGACCCAATATGACCCTGGCCGCTTCGGCGTTGCTCTATTTGATGGCCAGGCACTTCGGCTGGAACGTTCCAGCCTATCCAATTGGCGTCTGGTACTTCAATCCATTCGCATGGCAATTTCTGTTCACGTTCGGGGCCTGGTTTGCGCTTGGTGGATCGGCACAGGCGATGCCATTCATTCGATCGCGTACCGCGTTGGTGCTTGGCACCGCCTATCTTCTGTTCGCTCTGGTGATGACAATGGCGGCCCGGTTTGACGAACTGCGGTCACTGATCCCACCGGAGATCTACGGCGCCTTCAATCCGAACGACAAAACCAACCTCGCGCCTTATCGCCTGCTGCACTTTGTTGTGTTCGCTTTCTTTGTCGTTCGTCTGCTGCCACGTGATTGGCCGGGGCTAGAATGGCGGATCTTTCGGCCCGCAATCAAATGCGGTCAGCAGTCGCTCGAAGTCTTTTGCACCGGCATATTCCTATCCTTTGCTGCACATTTCGTGTTGGTTGAGATTTCCGGCGCTATCTGGATGCAAATCGTGGTCAGCATTGTCGGCATCTTGATGATGACCGCGCTGGCGTACTACCGGTTTTGGTCGAAGAATGCTGACAAAGCACCGACGAAGATTAAGCCGATTGTCGCAGCGGCAGGTTGAGAGGCGGCAACTGTCTGCCTCAACCCGAAAAGGGAAGTGGACCGGAATCACCCACCGTAACCGCGTGTGTACAGTCAGAATCTCGTGATTGTCGCTTCGAGGCACGAACGCCAAAAAGCGCTTGCCTTCCTGTCGCGTGGAGACAATCACCCAAATGCCGCGACCCAAGGCTCTCATCCTGATTGGCAGGCTAGACTGGCCACAGTCGAGGGGAATTTATCATGACAGACTAGGGTTTGATGACGCGAAAGTCGGTAGCCGCCATCATCACCGAAGCGGGCGAGCATACGCTTGGCAAGACGCTCGGGCCGTTGAGCATTACAGCGCTTGGTATCGGCTGCATCATCGGCGCCGGTATCTTCGTTCTCACCGGCACGGCGGCGGCGCACTATGCCGGCCCCGGTATCATGCTCTCCTTCGTCGTCGGCGGAATCGCTTGTGCCTTCGTCGGCTTGTGCTACTCCGAGTTCGCCGCGCTTCTGCCGGTCTCCGGCAGCACCTACACCTATACCTATGCAACCTTGGGCGAGATCTTCGCCTGGATCATCGGTTGGGACCTCATCCTCGAATACGCCATGGGCGCCTCCACCGTCGCCGTCGGCTGGTCAGGCTATATTGTCTCGCTCTTGCATGATTTCGGCATCAACAATTCCACCGCAATATGCCGCGGCGCCTTGGACGGAGTTCAAGCTGCCGGATGGTTCGACCGTGGCAGGCATCGTCAACCTACCGGCGGCATTCATTGTCCTGCTACTCACTGCCATGCTGATCGGCGGAACAAAGGAATTGGCCCGAACTCAACAACATCATGGTCGGCATCAAGCTCGTCGTCGTACTCGCCTTTATCCTGTTCGGCATCCGCTACGTCACGCCCGCGAATTGGCACCCCTTCGTCCCGGAAAATACCGGCACGTTCGGTCAATTCGGCTGGACCGGCATCATGCGCGGTGCCTCCGTCGTGTTCTTCGCTTTCATCGGCTTCGACGCCGTATCGACCGCAGCTCAGGAAGCCAGGAACCCGCAAACCGATATGCCGATCGGCATTCTTGGCTCGCTAGTAATCTGCACCATCCTCTATGTCGCGGTCGCCGGTGTACTCACAGGCCTCGTGCCCTACACCGAACTCGGCGTGCCCGATCCGATCGCCAAGGGCGTCGATGTCATCGGGCTGACCTGGTTCTCGGTGCTGATCAAGATCGGAGCGCTCGCCGGCCTCACCACGGTGATCCTGGTGCTGCTCTATGGCCAGAGCCGCATCTTCTTCCAGATCGCCAAGGACGGCCTGCTGCCCAAAATGTTCTCCGATGTGCATCCCTCGCTCGGTACGCCCAGTAAGAGCCAGCTTCTGATCGGTATCATCGTGGCCGTCGTCGCGGCGCTGACCCCCATCGACATCCTCGGTGAAATGGTCAGCATCGGCACGCTGTTCGCCTTCGTGCTGGTCTGCGGCGCGGTGATCTATCTGCGCAAGAGCGACGCGGAGGTCGCCCGCCCGTTCCGCACACCCGGCGTGCCGGCGGTACCCATCCTCGGGATCGCCTTCTCGGTCCTGCTGATGGTGTTCCTGCCTTGGCAGACTTGGCTGCGTCTCATCGTATGGCTGGTGATCGGCCTCGCCGTCTACTTCGCTTATGGCCGCAGCCACTCGGTCCTGCTCAACGGTGCGGCGCCTCACTAGACGAGCATTGAATGCAGCGCAGCGATGCGAGCTTGGGCGGTCGCGTGCAGCGGCTGATGCACGTCGCCGACGAGGTGCAGCAGCCAGGCAAGGTCGTACGAGCGGATATCGTCCGATATCGTCTTGTCAGCAAGTGTCTTCCGGAATACTGCGATTTGCGTCTCGGCGTTCGGCGGTACCGGTTGTTGCAGCGGCGTGTCGTCGGTCGAGAATGGCTCGTCGATGAAATGCCAGCGCGCACGCGGGGCGCTATCAGCCGCTGCCTGTGACGCCTCCGGCGTTTTCGGCGCGACGTCTTTCGAGGGCCGTGAGGTCTTCGCTACGGATGCCGTTCTGCAGCTCGGCGTTCAAGCTGACGAACGAACATACCTGATTTTTGTAGCTTTTCAGCTCATGCAGCCAGGTAAGACGGGGTTTGGGCAACCTCGTCGAGATGCTCGATGATCTCCGCCGGTACCGTCGTGGTGTGGCAGGTCGCGTTACCAAACGTTCCCATTCCTCCCCTATTGGATTCTATCCGAAAGGAGACAACATGCAATCGGATTTTTTACGAAAGAGAGCCGCCTAGAATGGCGACGCCTCCGGAGCTCATGCAAGCGGTCAGCGAGGCGACCGGCGTTGCACTGCCGACCGTCGTCGACATGGATCGGCGGCTGGTGAAGGCGAAGTTGCGTACCAAGGGCGGACGCGGGCTCAATGCCGCCAGGATGACCGCGCTGGATGCCGCGCGGCTGCTTACGGCCGTGCTGGCTAGTCCTCAATCGAACAGGGCGGCCGAAGCGGTGCAACGCCACGCGCAAACCAAGCCGGACAAGGCGCGATCAAGCGAGAAGCTCTTTGCAGTCGCCGGGCTTGAAGATTTGGCAGGCCTGCCGGTGAGCCATAGCTTTGAGCAGGGGTTGGCTGCCTTGATCGCATCGGCTGCGATGGGCTCTCTCGCAAAGTTCCCTCCCCGCTCCTTCCCGCATATTGAGGTTTTCGCCTTCACGCAGGCTACGCACGGCCGGATCAGAATTTCGGATCTGCCGGGTGGCATTACAGCCAGCGTCGAATATGTGGCGCGATCATCTGGTGAGGGAACGCGAGGCCGAAAGGCGGCGTCGGGCGATCTCGAACAGTCGCGGCGTATTACGGAACGGACGATCTTGCCGGTTGCGCGACTTTTTGCGGAGAAACGACATGAACGACAATGACCCGAAATTTGCCGAAGACCTGCTGCGCGGAGCGGACGCCATAGCGATCTTTTGATGGTCTGGACATAACCTAGGGTCAATCGCGACCGGGTCGAACCGACGGTAGGTCCGGCAATGTCGGCTTTCCCCCGATAGCGACCGACTTTGCGGTGCAGCCAAATTTCGCGATATGCCAATAGCTGAAATCGCGGATGCAAGCCGCTCTGAGAAAATCTGCTGATCGAGCAACTGTGGGTTAGGCTTTGCTTGATGGATCATCCCGTTTTATCTCGGGCTTTTCACGCAAAACGGCGTTCAACAGCGAATTGTGAACTTCTATCTTTCCATTGTAGCTGATGAGTCCAAGTTTGCGGAATTTGTTCATGAAGAAGCTCACCCGGGATCGCGTCGTTCCAATCATCTCTGCCAATGTTTCCTGGCTGATATTCACTAAAATTGGCTGAGGTGTGCCTTCCGTTCCGAAATGAGCGAGCAGAAGAAGAAGGCGCGCGAGACGCTTCTCGCTTGAATTAAAAAGCTGGTCGATCAAATCCTCCTCAACTCGGCTGTTCCGTGTCAAGAGATACGCCATGAACAGCTCGGAAAATTTCGGCTCGGTATGAAGGGTGGCAATCATCGCTTCTTTGGTTATTGAGGTGATCACGCATTCTTCCACCGCCGTTGTGGTCGCGATACGCAATGAATGGCCATTGAGGCACCCCTCGCCGAAGAACTGGCCCGGTTCCAAAATCCCGACGACCGCTTCCTTGCCTTGCTTGGATAGGACAGTCAGCTTGACGCTACCTTTTTGAATGTAAAAAACCGCATCCGCCACGTCTCCTTGCCTGAAGACCTGGTGATTTTTCTCAAATTTCAAGATTGTTTTGCCAGCCCCTACCTTGGCGAGAAAGGCCTTGGGATCGAACCCGTTATTGGCTGGATTCCGCACAGGAGCCTCCTTTGCTCCGATGAACGCGCGCGCCCCGCTTTATAGCGGCTTTAACGCCGAAATGAAGGAGCTACATACGTAATGAGCGGGAATTTAACCCGGCAATCGGCTGCGAGCGCCCTTAGATCGCGGCTTTATCGCGGTTGGGCTCATCTGAAATCGACTCTCGCGGGAAGTCGGTCGAGCAATCGGGAGTTTCGCGCCCCGCTTTTTCGAGGTGAGGAAGAAAGCCCCCATAGCCTGTGCGACATAGCTGAGGAGAAGCCTAAACTTGTCATGTTCCGTCGTTCGACTGATCGAAACCAGCCGACAATTTGGGCAGGCAGAAACAAATGATATGCAATCAAACCCGAATTTGACCTGTGCGATCTCGAGAGAATCGCGACAGTTGGGACACTTATCATCTTGTTCCCAACAACCTTCCATGGATGCCCCCAAACGGCGGCCAATCAAGCCGCTGATCGAACTCAACACTTTGTAGGCGCGCTACTCACCAGATGCTTCTCCCAAAGAAACCGAATTGGCGTCGAGGCGCCAGCCGGATTGTGGGTGGCGCCGCGCGTCTCTTCGCAATCTTGCGTTTGCGTTCGGCTATAGCCGATCACATCCATCTCGCCGCCGATGTTCAATTTTGCTCACTTTCCTAATTTCAAATCGCGCGGTGTCCTGATTTTGGGAACGCACCCGCCACCCTAAGAACGATTCCTGAATTAGCAGGCGGTGCAGGTCGCTGCGACTGAATGTCCCTTGTTTCGAATAAGAGTCGCTTCATCCGGCGGCCCTTGGCTTTTACCGGTCACTGAGAGTGTTGCGCTCCCGCCCAAGTCTTAGGGAGGCAACATGATGAAGTCACATTTCTCGCCCACCGATACCGATTCCTGAAAAAAACGTACCGTTCGCGGTTCGCAGCATCGGGCGCGCCGTACGCTTCTCGTCCCCGTTGCCTTGGGTCTTGGCGATAATGTTGAGTGGCGGATTATGGGCGGGGACTTGGGTTCTCTCTTTGGTGGTTTTTGCATCGGACATGACTTCCGATAAGGCCGCCTCAGTTGGCGCCTGTTTGGTTCGTCATCACCGCGAGTGTCCAAACTAAGCGACCCCAGTTCGGGGGAGAACTGAGGCCGCCATCCCATCGGATACCCCCGGGGGCATCCAGTGATGCATGGCCAAGCATCCCCAGAGGCATTCATTGGTTCCGAGCAGACTAATTGGGACAGCACCGGCGTCGGCGGTGGCCTGTTTCCGAGGCCATAGGCCCAGTTTGAAAGTGAGCAATTTTGAACAGACGATCCCAGTGCGTATCTGCTGTTTTGGTAAATCACCGGAGGATTGCGCTGTCCGGACATAAAACAACGCCACCAGGCATTATTGGGCTCGGTGGCGTTGTGCGTTTACCGCTGTTAACTTTTCAAAAATGAGCAGAATGGAACAGCGCCGAGATGGCGTTGGTCCCACGCTGACTCCATCACCGCCCATTACGGCATCTACCGGTGACTGAGAGTTCTGTAACGCTCCCGCCTGATCCAAGGCGAAGCATCATGATCACGTTTTACAAGCCACCATGTCCAAAGTGCAAAGCAACAACAACGCTGGCACGGATCACCCCCGGCCAGTCGGGCTTTGACATCCGAACATTCGAATGCCGTGCTTGCGATCACATTTATCAGCGCGTGGTCGCGCTGGTCGATCCGATGAAATCCAAAGAGACCACGGATTGTTTCCGGGGCGAGTTGCGCGCGCCAACGTAAGGTGACCGGCGACCGAAAACTTCTCTATCTCGCGGCGGCGGCGGTCGTGATTGTCGTTTGCAGTGTCGTGGCCGTCGTTACCTTGCTGTATTCGCAGCGAACCGATGGCCTCCTCAGTTGGCGGTCTCTTTTTCACTCGATCACCCAAGTGCAAGCAACCAAACGGAGGAGAACACCATGCCGGCCAAGCCCACGACGAAGCGCGCCGTCGTTGCTGAGACGTTCGGTATCCCGGTTGATCCTGATGACATCAGCTATGTGAATTTCCTCTATGCGCGACGCCATCTCTCGACCTTTGCAGAGCGGGGCCGTCGCGAGCTTTGCTACATCACCGAGATCGATGCCATCGAGCAAGCGATCCTGAAAACGCTCGACCGCATCCGCGCGCGCGACGGCGAGAAAATCTTCCGGGAAGCGACGGGCTACTTGCGCGAGGCCATTGACATCGTCGTGAGCGAGCGCCCTCGGGCGCGCAGCGGCATGCACGAGGCACACGTCTGATAAGTCCTCCGTGACGGAGGACTTGCCGCCGCGCTTTTCATACCGGGCGAGCGCTTCCTTGCTGATTGCGGCGATCCGATGCTTTGGGTGCCCCCGCGTGATGCGAGAAAGCGGGACCCGGAGAGGGTTTGCCTATGACTGAAACGGAACTCTGCCTATGACTGAAACGGAACTCGTAAATGCTAAGGGTTTTCGGTATGGGGCAACGGCCTGCCAGGGCGCAGCCTCGCTGTCGTATAGCAGCGAAGCCGCGAGGCCCGGACATAGGGGTGCTATGCTTGGAACCGGGCCAACTAACCCGGTGGGGCGCCGGTCGGTTTCGGACGGGGGACGCTCGGCTCGGCGCTGGGGCTGGGATCATCGAGGGAGGATGGCGCCGGGCCGATGTCCCACCCCAGCGGAATCTACGCAATTAACGCGCCAATTCGGCCGGCGCACCCGGAAATTGTGCCGGGCGGGAGCCGGGCTAAGCGGGCGGAATTTGGCGTAGGATTTTTTTCTCAGGCGCGCGTGCGCGTCACTAGGCTTCGCGACACAGACCGCATAGGGAATTGCGCGGAACTGTTTTGGCGGCAGCTGATTTGAATGATGACCCAACGCGCACGAGGAGTGCCCTGCTATGCGCCTCCAGACATACCGGGACGAAAGCCGCTCCAGACGCCTCAATTTGATTGGTGGAGGCGCGCACCCCTGGTCAATTGACCTGGTCTTCGTAACGGCATCGGGCATCTTATTGGTGGGCTTCGCCTGTGCCCTCGTAGCCTACTGCCTCCACTAAAAGAGATCACCCGGTTCAGATTCGGGCACTGGTCGTGCTTTCAGGCGCGTGTATGTACTGGCGCCCGAAACCCACTCCAGGAAGGCCACCTGGTCCTGCTCGGACGCCCGAGTCCATTCCTTGATCAATCGTCGAGGGCCTGAGGTTGGCGGGTTTTGACTCTCGACGAGGGCGAGTCCACTTCGACAATCGACTTAGCAAGCCGGTTGGGGTCCCCTGGGGCGTTTGGGGTGGTTTCATTTGTCTAACCCTGCGGAGAGCAAGCGGAACAGAGCACTATCACCCTCAATCTGGGCGGTTTCGCGCGAGGTCTCAAAACCCGTCATCAGCGGCGTATCGCCTTCGTAAACTCGCCACTCCCATCGCGTTGGCTCCAATGCGACTACCGTGACTTCAAGCAGGCGTGGGTGGGACTTCTTGGTCATCCAAGGAATATGCAATGCGGGTAGTCAACATTCCAGCCCGTCAAGCCGCCGCCCAGTCAAACCGACCCGCTACCCAGGTGCGTGTGCGTACCAGTCAATCAGCAACGTAACTGCGGTTGTGCCTTTCCTGCAGATGATCCGCAACGCGCGCGACTGCCTAGAGCATCGCAACCCTATTGGTGCGACAGCCTCCGATTTCACGTTGCACGCAGACGGTAAGATCGGGATGCCGTCAATTGAGATCGATTTTCGCGGGTTAGTTGTCGAGCGTTGCTCCATATCGGCGTTCATGGTGGGAGACGTTAAAACGCTCCTCGACAGCTTCGAAATGATCACCCTTCACATGTGCGCCAAGAACATCCTGCCTTTTGCAGGCATGCCTATGACGATTGCCCCCTCTGTCCGATGACTATAAGCGGGCGTGGCGTGTGCGGTTCGCCTATGGCTGCTATTACGCTGACGGGCAATTTACGCCTTGCGGTTAACACACGCGCTTGTCGGATGGCGGCGGCGCCGAAAGTCCGGTGACTGAAAATTCTGGAATTCAACGGCCACTCATTGGGTGCGTCGCCCACGTCCCTATGACAAGCCACCAGGGAAGCTTGGTTTGTGGTCTAACATTTGGTTCGTGATCGATTATTGGCAAGTTTTCGCCGCTGTAATAGAGCAATTTGGTGCTGGGCCCCGCGCGTCATACTCGCCGATCAGAGTTACGAATTACGAAATTTGGTGTCGCCGCCCTTCCTTGCTTGTCTAACATCGCTGGCATCGCGCTCCACCTTACCAAATTTTGCTATAGCCAGATACAACAGCGGCAAGCCGATGCCGGCGCTTACCAATATTCCAATCATGGAAACAATCCACTCAGTTCCAAACTCTGAGTGAAGGGCACGCAGTACGATTAGTTCGATTGTCTGCCAGATGACTATTGCAGCAATCGTAGGTCCCCAAGTACGCCCCCTTAGTTTCGTAGAGCACTTCTCGCATATGAAATGGCTTTTGAGATTATTGGGGAAATTCTCGTTTTACGCTGCCTGACGGCGGCCGTTGTCGAGGAGTTTCGCGCGCTGGGCGGAAGTGAGGAGCTTCATTGCGCACCTCCGTCAGCGTCGGTCTGCGTTTTCGTGAAGATCATGGTATGTCCTTTCGGGTCTTGAGATCGCCGAAATGGCAATCTCGTTGCCCGTGCGGACAGCGAGGCGGATCGAGCGAAGCGGTCAAAAGCGCGCAGCGCCTTGCCGTAATGGGAGGCAGGCCGTGGGCGGGCACCGTTCGGTTTTGACGGCGAGCGCCGCGTCGGTAGAACGGCAACGATGAGAGATTGCCTGGTCGGCGGCTCGTGGGACATTCAGGGCGTCGTGAACCTGTTGTCCCGACACATTGCAGGAACTGTGCAAGGAACAATGTCGATGGCGAAACTTGAAGGCTTTATTCCGGCGGTCCGGGGCGACCCCTCGCTCACGTGCGGACGGATCTTCCTTGTCGACGCCGCACGGTACGATCATCAACGTATCACGCAGTTGGCATGGTTGATCCGAAAGCAGGATTGAGACGGCGCTGTATTGCATCGGAAACTTGCGCAAGTCGTGGCCGGCGCGCAGCAAATGAATGTCAGTGGAACCGCACTAACCCGTTCCCGAATGCGAGTTCCGTGGATTTCCCGCGTATCACCGTCGATGACGCCGGCCTGGCCGGTCAGATGATCGGCGGATGCATCTGGCATCGACGCGAAAAATCAGCGCCGCCGCTGACGCGGAGCGTGAGGGTTTCGGGTCATCGGCCCTTCAACCCGGGTTCCACGAACTCCGGATGATCCCGGGTCGGTGGAACCTACGCAGAGCCATTTTCGGCGGGATTCTTCTGGCTTGCTTCCAGCTTTTCGGCCAGGTCACGCCATGCTTTCGCCATTTGCAGCAGACGGATCTTGTCCCCGGAGTGTAAGCACCTTGAGGACAGCGTGATGCACTGACCAACATACTCGTAATATTCGTCGGCTGACGCCATAAACCAGGCCCCGAGTAGTATTCTGGTAATTTCTCCAACCGCCATTTGTTCCTCAAAATGATGTTGTCACGATTATGAAACCGCTCCGAACGGGGTCCCGCCATCGGGCGTTTTTCCTCCGGTGAAGGCGCTGGAGGAGGCCGACACAATGAAAGACGTGAAAATGTACCGGGAATATGCGGCCGACTGTATCCGCATGGCGCTGTCGATGAACGCAGAAGACCGAGAGATTTTGCTCAAAATGGCGCGGGCGTGGGAAGATCGGGCGCGAGAATCAGAGCAACGCGAGAAGCCGCAAAGCGAACTGTAAATCGAGTCAGTGTCCTTCGGATACATGTCGGCGCTGAAGCTGCCGGAACTCGAGGCCGGCACTGTTGCGAGGTACGACGCACTGACAAGCCTCGACAAGATTCGCAAGATGATGCGCTCGCGGGATCTTCGCCCGTGAGCGGATCGCAAGGACCGCCGGCGCAAGCCGCCATCATCCTGCCCTTTCCCAGCCTGCGGCCTTAGCCGCAAAAAGAGTTGGCTCGGCGTAACGGCCGGCCGCCGTGCACTCGGCCGCCGGTCGGCAATCGTCCCTGAGTTCGGACAGGGCAAGCTGCCGCAGCCGGGCGGCTTGCCACGTCTAAAGCTGCTGGCGGCGGAGTTCGCATAGTGCCTCCCGGCGGCAGGCGCGGCCGCCGACAAGAATGGTGTCAGGCTTCGCCATGGCGACGCTCAAGCCGCGTTCGCCTGGGCGGATGCGGATTTCTGCAACTCGCGTTGCGGCTGATCACCGAGGAAAAAGTGGTCGCGCTGCAGGAAGTCTGCGGCGCGTTGCGCTTGGGACGCGGCGGTGAAGATCGCCCGTTTGTCATCCCTTAGGACCTAGGACCTTGATCCAAGAGGCAATGTAGGAGGCGTGATCTCCGCGAAGCTCGGGCATCAGGTCAAGATCGGCGGAAAGGAATGCTGAACCCAATTCGGCAACTTATCCTGACAGTTGTTTTTGAGCGGATGTCAGCTGACCGGAGATCAGGAGACGATCAGAACGGGTTTCGAGGCGTCGTATTCTGGTCTCAAAGTGACCCCAAGCGGAGGTCGAAACCGCCCCACATTGGGCGATCGTCGGACACCCTAATGTTCGGGCCGCGCAAGCTTCCTCCATTTCATCAGCTGTCAGTGTGCCCTATTGGGCGAGCGCGCCGCGTTGCTCCCATGGTCCCGGATTGAGAACCGCGCCGTTGACCTTGCCAGCTGCGTCGCGAGTGAAGGCGATCCGTGTGTGATCGCCACGCTCGACTTGGAATTCATCCATCGAACGAGCCGCCACGGGCGTCGGCTGACCCCTGTCGAAATCAAGGATCGACCAGCCGCCCGTTGCTTCGACGACGAGCTTGCCGTCCGCGACACGGGTTTGAAGCTGGACACTGTGCAAGGGGACCGCCTCCCGGGCAAAGGCGACAACGAGCGGATCGTTCTGCCCCTGCCGTGTGATTTTGAGCTTGATCGTGGCGTAGACCGGACCTGAAATCCGGCCAAACGCCGCTTCCAGGGTCAGGCCCTTGATCGACTTGTCGTCGATCGCTGTGATGAGATCTCCCGCCATGACGCCTGCTTTCGCGGCAGGGCCGGTGTCGGCCAATTTGATCACCCTGAGGCCATCGGTGCCCGCGATAACGAACTTAAGACCGGTCCAACCATTGCCGTCGGGGACCGAGGTCTGCCTGTCCAGCGAACTTGCAGACCCGCCGAAAACGTAGCGTCCGACATATTCGGCGAGCGCGCCGGCATTTCCTTGCCCGGAGGCAACCGGCGCCGGCGCTTCAGGCACATTCAGCGCCGCATAGGGTAGGCGACGGATGGCGTCGAAATAGAAGCCGTTCTCACTGTGCTCGCTCCGCTGCATCATCATGATCAGGATCAGCTTCTGTGCCGGATCGATCGAGAAGAACGTGCCCCAGCTTCCCTGCCAGTTGAAGCTTCCGACTGCGCCCGGAATGTAGCTGAAATCGGGGCTGGTGCGGACTGCGAAACCGAGCCCCCAGCCCGTACCGAAGGCCGGACCGACTTCATGCCCCGCGATGTGCATTTCGGGCGGCAGCGAATTCGTCGTCATCAGCCTGACCGTTTCGGGCTTCAAGATACGCACGCCGTCAAGCTCGCCGCCGTTGAGCAGCATCTGGCAGAAGCGCAGAAAATCAGGAACCGTGGAGACGATGCCTCCGCCGCCCGAGAAGAACGTCTGCGGCTTGCCGACGTCGCTATTCGCGAAAGGGGGTTGGGGCTGCGGCCCCGGCACGGTGACGAGACGGGCAAGCTTGTCCTGCGGTACCGAGAAGCCGCTATCGACCATATGCAGCGGCGCGAAGAGGCGGCTTTGCAGAAACTGATCGAAGGGCTGTCCCGACACGACTTCAATGACGCGGCCGAGCACGTCGTAGCCGATGGCATATTCCCAGACTTCGCCCGGCTGGTGCAGAAGCGGCAGGGCGCCGAGGCTCGCGACGAAGTCCGCGATAGGCTTGTCGCGCCGGAACGGCGCCCTGGCGCCGTACAGTACGTGAATCGCGGCATTCTCAAATCCGGGATCGGCGTAGTCCGGCGAAGCATAAACGAGGCCGGACGTATTGCGCAGCAGGTCCCGGATCGTCATCGCACGCTTCGCCGGTTCAAAAATATTCTGCGCAACATCCGAGAGGATCGGAGCCCCGGTGACCGGATCCTTTTTGACGACCTGCATATCCCTGAGCTCCGGCAGATACTGGGCCACGGGAGCATCAAGGTCGAGCTTGCCTTCATCGACCAGTATCATGGTGGCGACGCTGGTGATTTGCTTGGACATCGATCCGATGCGAAAGATCGAATCCGGCCGCATCGGAATTTTCTTGTCATGGTCCTCAAAGCCGGTGGGCTGCAAATAAGCGAGCTTTCCGCCTCGGGCGATCCCAACGACAAAACCGGAGGGATCGCCCTTTTTGGTCTGCGCCTCGAACCAGGAGGTCATGCGCTCCAACCGCCGCGCCGAAAATCCGAGACTGTCGGGATCGCCGACGGTCTGCAAATCGTCGGCAAGCGCCACACCCGCCAGACAGAGCGTGAGCGCCGCCAGCGCGGTCATTAAAACGGCAGATCGCTGATATCGCATGGGCAGCCCCGTCGGCGTTGTCGCAGCTATTGCGAGGAAGGATCGCCATCAGTCTGTCAAATGTTTTCGGATCCTTCTCGCCGATTCCCGCAATCCGGCCGGCCGATTCCTCAACCCGATTGGCCGATTTTCAATCGGTCGTTCCCCGGGGCTGCATTTCCGGCCATTGCAAGACGGCGGAATTCGGTTGGGGTCAGATCGGTCGCGGCCTTGAAGGCGCGGTTGAACGGCCCGATCGACTGGAATCCGGTGTCCATGGCGATCGTCAGCACCGGGACCTCCACTTGTTCGGGGTCGGCCAGCGCCGCCCTCGCTTCCTCGATCCGGTAGCGGTTGAGGAACGCATTGAAATTGCGGTGACCCAGCCCCTCATTGATGAGCTGCCGCAGCCGGTATTCCGGCACACCAAGCTCAGCGGACAACGTCCCGATGGTCAGTCCCTCGCGCCGGTAGACGCGTTCGACGGTCATCAGCTGTTCTAGCCGGCGCCACAACGCCGGCTCGATCGCGGCAGGCTTACCCTGATCGGTCGAGACCACGGCGCGCGTGCCGCCGGGGGCGGCGTCCGTCGCCAGCAGAATCGAGCCCTCGCGCGTTCCCGCTTCCAGCAAATTCCATGCGCTCAAGCCCACCAGCATGAGCAGAGCGAAGGCGTTGAAAGTGGGAATCGAGGGCTGCTGCAAGAAGCTCAAGTAAGAGTTGAGAACGATTTGGGCCGACGCCCCGATCAGTACGACCAGCCGGAGCCGACGCCGGCCCTCCACCAGATCCGCCCGCCAGGTGAGAAGCGTCTGCGCCACCGCCAACAACGCCAGGCCGAGAAAGGTGAACGACAGCGTCTGCTCAATCGCGAACTCGAGCGCGGCCGATCGTGTGACGCCACTGGCGTCCAGCCATTGCGCGACGGCGACGGCTGCCCACAAGACGGCATGCCAGGGCCGCGGCGCGAAATCGTCGTCGAAGGCGGCGCGCGCCCATAGCCAGAACACGGCCGAGTTCGCGCTGGCAATCGCCAGCAGCAGCAGGCCCCACCATGGCCACGGCCGCGGAAAATTCGGCGCCGAGCAGATCACGGAGGCGGCGGCGCCAATCGCGAGCGCGGCGCCCAGCAGCGCGGCCGTGCTGTCGCGACGATCGCGCAGCGCCATGGCTGCGATCAGCAGGCACAATGCGACGACGGCGCCCCGTAACCCCAGATCGATCGACATCAAACCGCTGGTGTCCACGACCGGAAATACTCCGAATGCCATTGCTGACGCCAAAGCCGCGTAGGTTCGCTCATACGCCCTTGACGCAGCCGATGTCGAGTCGGCGGATGATTTCCAAGCGGCTACGAACCGGACGGGAGGTGCTGCGCCTCAAGCCTAACCGCCGCGCCGAAAAGCCGAGACTGTCCGAATTTCCGACGGTCTGCAAATCGTCGGCAAGCGCCACACCCGCCAGACAGAGCATCAGCGCCGCCATGCATGATGACCGGATGATTTTCACTGGGGTGCCCTTCAGACGATCCTAGACCAGGGTAGTCGGAGCGAAGAGCCCGGACTCGGCTCAGAACCTGAGGTCTGAAACTAGCCCCACGCTCACTTCGCCGCAATGGCCGCTTCCGGTTTTGGCACGAAGCTGCCGACTTCGAGTGGAGGATCTCGGGCGACAGCTATTGAAGGTGCAACAGACACGCTCGTAAGGCAACAGATGCTTGGGGCCGTGGCTCCCACCGCCGATGGGGAGCCGATGGCGGACAGGATCGGCATCACGCGGCCTTGATCGCTTCGCCGGTATCGTGAGCTCCTGCCGGGGCGGACCGTCATCTGCGGGCAGCAAGGTGAGAATGTAATCGACCGCCTTGGTGGCTTGCGCCGCCGTGCGTATTGGCGCGGTTGTCCTCGCGCAGTAGATCAGATCTGTGCATTGCTTGATCAGGCTGAGCAAGCGGAGCTGGGATTGTGTCGATGTCGACGCGATCGCTCGTGAGCATTTGGCGAGACTGCTGCGCATGCATCCAATCAGCTGCAGCCTGCGCTTTGCTGGCGGCGGTGAAGATTGCACGTGGATCATCCTTCAGGATTTCGATCCAGGATGCGATGTAGGCGGCATTCTCAGCACGTGCCGTGTGGGCGATGCCGAGGTCAGCCATGATGAAGCTGCTCGTGAGCTCGACGATTACCTCGTCCATGGCGTACTTTGCCGAACCGAAACGTCCAATGAGGTCGCGATCAAGACGATGCTTTGCGCCAGTGGCGTGACCGATCTCATGCCCGAGGCAGCTGTAATAGCTGGCGGCATCGATGAATCGCTCGAATGGAGGCATGAAGACCGTATCAATGCTAGGACGATAGCAGGCTTCATTGCCGCCCGTAATGATCGGAATGTTCAGTGCAGCAAAAAAGGCGTCGGCTCCTACGATGCGCTCGGAATCAGGCAGGCTCGGGAGGTCGGGCGGTGCGTAGCCGTCAACCTGCCTTGCGTTGAAGACGTAATAGCCGCGTGCCAAGAAGCGTGGCCGATCTTCGTGCTCATCGCAATGGGCGCCGTCGGCGTCACTCGGGTCTGCGTCGGCGTGTTGACGTCTGTGCATCTGCTTCCAGAATACGACGGTTGTCGCTTTCTCGCCCTTGCGCACCTGACAGCCCAGCTGCGACCATTGTTGATACGTGCCCCAGGTGCCGTTGACGTAGCCTGAGCGGCGGGCGGCGACCCAGAGTGCGAGCACGTTGATGCCGCGGTAGCCTTTGTCGGAAATGATGTTTCGCGGACGCGCAATGCTGCTGCCGTCGTGATTCCAGGGCATGCGCCACTCTCCGGCGCCGTTCTCGATGGCGGTCGCGATCTCGGCAGTGATGCTCGTGTAAATATCGGTGCGCTGCTGCTGGGGCATGGCTGAATCTCCAGGACAGGCGGGAACGAGCCTCTCTCGCTCCCTACGAACCCGTCACGGAAACCCAGGCCCCGCTCTACCTCTCTGACGCCGCCTCCCCACGGGTCGGGCCTGCGGAACGACCACGCAGAACTGCGTTCACACGTACCAGCTCCTGCTGAAGCGCTGCCCGTTGCAGTTCCGGCAGCCGCTTCTCTTGCAACAATGTCCTCACCTCGTCGGCCGCCCGCTGCCAAGCCGGCCGGTGACGGCTGGTAACACAGGAGTTCGGGCAACGATCCGGATGACAATGGGCCATAGCAGGCGCATTGCGTTCGGTCTTGCCGTTAAGGCAGAGTGCGGTGGCAGGATTGAAGAAGCAGTCATTCAAGACGCCGATGTAGAGCGTCCGCGCAAGATGAGCGAGCATCGTGCGGACGCGGGCGGGATCGGCGATGTGGCCAGGCAAGGGCCCGAGGTTGTCGACGGCCTGCTGCAGTTCGCTGGAGACGCGTGCTGCGGCCGGGCCTATCAGCACCTCACCGGCTCGATGGCGCTCGAAATAGGACAGCACATCATCGAGCTGGCCGAGAGCGCGCTCGCGCTCGACTTCCGTGCGGAATCCGGAGCGGCTCGAGCCGGCATAGCCTTCGTAGGCCGCGATGCTCGCGTGCTTGTACTGAATCATGCCGGCGACCGCGCCGAATGGCCGGTTGGCAATGTGCCAAGCGACGGTACGGCGGAACTGACGCGTAGTGATGCGCCAGGGTTTGCTGTCTGGTCCCAGTGGAATGATTGGCGCCTCCGGGGTGCCGAACTGCGCGTTCAAGTAGTCGCGAAAGGCGTTGAGCTGGCGCACGATCTCGGCGGAGATGTGATCCTTCCTGCTCCGGCCGTCATCGAGCATGCGCCACAGTGTATCGCCACCCCGGCGGCGCCGGATGTGCTCGGTCAGGCGCTCCAGCACGCCGATGGCCTTGGCAACCGGCTCAATAGTGATCCATCGCTCGGTCTGGCCACGCACGTCGCGACGCTTGTAGACGGTGCTCCTGATCCGGTAGCGCTCGATGAGGCCATCCTCGCTGCGCTGGACGTCGAGGCATCCGGCACGCATGGCTTGCACCTCCGCATCGCGCATGCCGGTCAGGTAGGCGCAGACGATATAGCAGGCGGCCTGTAGCATGCGCTCCTCGACGAGCAGCGTCTTGGCGTCGAAGCGCGGTCGCCAGGGTTGGTCGGTATCTGGATCGATCGAGATGACCGCATCCATGCCGCCAGTCTCGGTGCCGATAACGCTGACAGCTTCAAGCACAAGCTGCCTGGTCGCCTTGCGGAGCAAAACATGCTCGGACGGTTCGGCCTGCGCGTCGATACCGATGTGTTGGTGAATGAGATGCGCGTTGATCGGGGGCGTCTCGGCGCCAGTCGCGGCATCTGTGCGCGTTACACCGTTGTGGGCCGAGGTCCAGATCGGCACGCCACGCCCGCTGGCGCGGATCTGGTCCAGATAGGCTACGAGCCGCGCGTGCCGACGCTGGCGACGTATCGCCTCGATGAAGCGCTTGTCCTCCGCGATCAGCCGCCTCTGCCGCTGCTGCTGGGCCGCGAGTTCGGCGCGGGCGGCAAGGATGTCGGCCGAGAACACGGTGATGTACTTGAGTGACCACTTGAGGAGGGCCGCGATCACGTTCTCGGGCAAACGCGGTGTCTTGTTCTCGCCGCTGGCTTGACGGGCGCCGGCAACCAGGAACGCCGAGCGCCCCTTCCACGGCAGTAACGCAATGCCACCCGACGGCATGTGCTCGCGAAAATGATGAAGGTCCACGACGACCTCGAGCAGATGGGCGACCTGGATGGATCGCCGCTGCGGGTCGGCGGTCAAATAGTTCCGGTAGGCATCGAGCGTGGCTTGGTCGACTTGCCTCAGATCACAGCCGCCGTTCCTGGCAGCGACGAACTCGAGGAAGCGGCGTGTGCGATTGAAGAGCTGGCGGATGCTGGCCGGCGGCGGACGGTTGCGATGGCCAGGAATATCGAAGTTGAGCCTCGCATAGAGGAACTCCCTGAGCGTGCACTCAACGCTCGCTTCCGTGATGCTGTCGAAATGTACGGTGACGTGGCAGACGCGTGCGTTCTCGCGGAATACGGCCGGCGACAGATCCCAGGTGCTGTCCTCGAAGCAGGACAGCGCCGAGCGCCTGTGCCCGCGCCGCAGCGGAGCGCTCTCCAGCACCGGCTTACCAGCAAGGGGATGCGGCTCCTCGGTCGTAACGGGCTTCAGAGATATCGCATTGCTCATGTGCGAGCCTCCGGCGGCAGATAGGGCTGACGTTCGAGAGCCCTGGCTTTCTCGCGGGCTTGCGCGACGACGGCGTCCGAGAACGCAGGCAGGATCTGCTGGGTAATGCGCGACCATGGCCGGCCGAACTTCGCCCACCAATCGGCCTCGGTCATCTCGGCGCGGCGGGTGACGATGAAATCGAGGAACGCAATGACGGAAGGGAGCTTACGCGCCGTGATAACGGCGTTGCGGCATTCGAGGCAGCCCCAGAACGGCTCTGAGCATGGTTCGCCTGCGGGTGCGAAGGGGCTATTGTGAAAGCCGCTGCAACTCGCCAGCCAGACATCGTGTTGGCCGCTCAAGACGCGACGTGCCTCGGCCGCCGGCACGGAAAGCTGCAGTTTTGATGGCGCCTGGCGGGCTATTGCCTCTTCCTCGGGCGTGTCGCATTACCCTCCACCAGCAAGCCGCTTCCGCTCTGATCCCCGCGCGCGCCGCTTCACGTAGGCGATCTCGACCGTGCCGGACGTCGGGTTACACAAGCAGTCGACGCGCAGCGCCTTCACGCATTCGGGCTCGAGTCCTGTCTCCAGGCTGAGGCCGACGAAGAGCGCAATGACGTCCTCGGCCAGCAGGTAGTAGCGGGCGTGCAGATTGCGGATCGGAGCGCCACCCTCAAGGCCGAGGAGATGGAAGCGCCGGTAGAACGACTGCAGCACCGGATGCCTGTAGCCGATCGCGCCCTCCGCCTCGATGACTGATGCAGCCGTTTCCAGGTGGCCACGCAGCGTGGCGTCGGAATGCTCGATCGGGGCGGCCGCCTTCAGCCGTCTCATGATGGCCTGGATATCGGTGCGGGCGGCGTCGCGGAGCTGCCTGGCGACGAAGCCGCTGTAGGCGTCCCGCGGCGTGGACCGGCCGACCGGGCGCGCACTCGTATAGCGTAGCCGATGCCGCAGCTTGTCATCGAGAACGCCCGGCCGGCTTGCATCGATGGTGCGCAGCGCGATGATGACCTTTGCAATGATGGTATGCCGGTGAATGGTCGTCACGCCCTGGGCCTCAAGCCAGCTCTCGAACCCATCGATGTGCTCTTGCCGCAGATGCTCGGGGCCATCGACCGTCGCTGCCGTCTCGGCGAGAAAGTGGAAGAAGCGCTTCAATCCATTGAAGTGCTGCAGCACAGTTGAGCGCACCATGGTCGGCGCGAGCTCCCGCAGCGCCGAGCCAAAGGCGAGCACCAGCCGCCGCGGGCGCAGCGCGATGAGATCGATCAGTGCTGTGCCGCCGTGCGCGGTGTCGACTGTGAAGCGCAAGCCGGTGATGACGTCCGGCCTGTGTATCGGCGCTTGGCCGTCCGAACGCACGAAAGAGACTCGCTGTCCCTTGTGCGGCCGTGCCTTGCCCTTGCTGCTCATGCTGCAACCTCGATCTGTTGCGGCGTCTCGATGCCGGACAGGAGTTCCTCGACGGCGGCATCGACCGTGTCCTGGCAGTCCGCCAGATGGTCGAGGTAGATGTAGGTCGTGGCGATGCTGGAATGACCGAGCAGGCGCTGCAGCTGCTGCAGCGGGTCGCCAAGGAGCCGGCGATAGGCCGCGCCGGTAATGTCCTGGTCCTCATGCGCCTCGCCGAACCGCTGCCGGATCAGCAGCGCCAGCATGTGCACAGCGAAGCTGTGGCGATAATTCCGTTGGCGGAATTATCGCCATAATTCCGGCAACCGGATTATTCCGGCAACTGATGTGAAACAGGTGTATTTCCCGGGTGATCACGCGATCATTGGTGCGTGCTTGGCGGAATAATCGCAGGGTATCCGGAAGGCCTAGAGACGATCTTTAGGCGGTAACGAGAGGACCTCACAAAATGGCTGATGCCGTGATATGAAGCGGATTCTTTGCGAGGCGATCGACTATTGTCGATTCCGACCCTGATGTTGCTGTCATGTTCGGCTCTCGTCTCCTGATGGGGATTTTCCCCCAGCTTTGCGGAAACAGGCGATGACGATAGTTCGCAAGGCCGACATGCAGATCAAAGAACAGGCATTGGCTAAAAGACTACGGTGACGCGGTCTCGCGTCTCTCGCTACCAGCCCACCGATCGTGTTTTGGCTTTGCTGAAGACGCTCTGATTATTCCGCCAAACATATACCCGCGACCCCGCGATTCGCCTGGAAACAAGCCCTTTGTCGGTCAGTTGCCGGAATAATCCGGTTGCCGGAATTATGCCGCAGCTGATGGGGGTGCACGTCGCAGGCCAGGCCGGCGGCCTGGCAGCGCTGGGAGGCGCGCGAGAAGGCGACCTCCCAGCTGTTGGGCGCTACGGGGAGACCGACCTCGCTCAGCCACAGTACGGCAGGCTCCGCCGGCGTGCCGTCGCGGCTATGAATGACGAGCCGGCGTCGCTCGTCTGGCGTCACGGTGTCCAGCCGCAACGGCCTGTGCTCGCCGCCTGCCGTGGCGACCTCGATCCTGCCCGCGTTGAGAATGCACGTCAGTGCGCCAGGAATCCGCTTGATACCGTTGCGCATCCTGAACTTCTCGACGGCAACTGCGCGCTCGATCTCGATGTAGCTGCGTAGACGTGAAAGCAGCGAGGCCGGAATGCGGATGGTGCGGCCCTTGTCGCCCTTGGTCAGCCCGGCGGACAAGCGGAACGCAACCTGCTTGTCGCCGTCGGCGCTGGCGCGAACCGCATCCTCGATCTCGACCGTGAGCAGGGACGAGGCTTCCTCGAGACGGATCCCTGTGGTGATCAGCAGATCGGCGAACAGCGCATTGCGGGTGCCGTTGCGATCGCGGGCGCCCGGGCGCTCGTTGCCATCGAAGGCGAGCCCGAGAAGTCCCACATCGCGAAAATGGCGGTAGTCTTCGATGGTGATGAACTTGACGTCGGAGCGCCTGGCGGCACGCTCGTAGGCCTGATTGCGCGTTGCCGTGATTGTGCGGCCATGGACGGACGGAAGCCGCCGCCAGACGTCGCGATAGGTGAACGGGCTCTGCCCGACGAGGCCCTCCTCGATTGCCCATCGGTAGAGCTTGTCGAGCGCGGCAATGGCGCGATTCCAGGATGCGGCCGAGATGCGGTTGGCGGCCTCGTCAAGGCGACGCGCACGATGATAGGCATCGACGTCCTCGCGCGTGGCCTGCCACACCGTCTTGGCGCGCGCCTCGTCGAGGAAGCGCACCCAGACGAGCAGATCGTAAGCATAGCTGCGCAGGCTATGTTGGGAGCGCACGCCGTTGAGCGGCAGGTCGGCGAAGAAGCGGTCAAGATGTGGATCGTAGGGCGCGCCGTCCCGCATGATGCTCGGGGCCTGGGCTTGCCGGCTCCAGCCCTTCGATGCTCGCCCCTCCATCGTCAACGATGCGCGGTGCTCCAATAGCGTGATCATGAGACGAGCCCTCGCTCTTGCCTCTTGGACATCGACGCTTGGGAACTGGGAAAACTTTGGACGCGTCCCCGGTGATCGGGATCGAGGCCCCCCACGGGGCCTTGATCCCGATCACCGGGGACGCGTTGCCTCGAACGCACAACGTCTAAAAATCCCTGAGTTGCCTTCAACTGTCCAGATAATCCCCGACCAGACTGTCCAGATAAGGCGACGAGCTCTTCCATGGCGTAACCTTCATCGCCGAAACGCTTGCGCCCGAAATCGCGGTCAAGCCTCGACTTGTGGCGAGTCCAGTGGCGTCGGTCTCGGTGCGGACGATCTTGTCGGCGTAGACAACGAGGCTGCCATGCTCGCCTTCGCGCACATTGGCCTTTAGCTCGCTCACCTGTTTGTAGGTCATCCAGACGGGCGCGGCGCACCCCTTCTCCATCGCCGCCGACCACAGCATCAGGACATTGATTCCCTTATAGGGAATTCCGTTGCCGCGCAGGGGCCGCGTGATGCGCCCGGCGGCATGCTCGGCATTCCACGGCTTGAGCCACGGCCTGACGCCTTTCTCAAGCTCCGAAACGATCTGATCGGTGATGCGCTGATAGATATCCGTTTTCATTGCCTGTTCCTTTTGGCTGACGAGTTCGCATGAACCCGACTAGCCACGCGGCAATGAGCGGGGGCTGGGCCGTCACAGGCCAAAAGCGCGGGGTGGTGCGGGCAGGAGCCCGCCTTCCGGGCGACAACACGGCCCGCGTTTTTTTGCCCAACGGGCTTGGCCTTGACGGCCAGGGGGTCGCAGACCCCGCGCTTAAGCAAACAAAGTCAGCCGAAGGCTGTCGGAAGATCTTGCGGGAGGGATCGTCACCGGAGGCCGAGACCGGCTTCCCGCCTTCGGGATCTACCGGGCTCGGTGAGCGCAGCGCATAGAGCCCGGTCCGCATTAGTGCACGCGCCAATGCCGCCAAGAATTTTTGATCCGGCGCTGCCGCATTCTTCAGCGGACGCAATCGCGCAATTCGGGCAAGCGGTGATCACATCGACGCCGCTGGATCGAAATTTAACACAGACGATTTCGGGCGAGCTGCGGCAATAAAGAAAGCAGCTCGGTCCTTACTCATCCCACCCTCCGAGCCGCACCATAACTCCTTCGTTGGCGCTGTGTTCCCCGCTCCGTCGTCAACTTGTGATAGGCCCGCCAATTAGGCGCGGTCGGCCAGTTCCGGTTACCGGAACCTTCACCCATGCCCACGACTTCTGTGTTGAGGGGCGTACGAGTGGAGTGGAGTGGTAACAAGGATAGGGGTATCAAATGCGCCACGCATCCGTGTTCTTGGTGGAAGATGAAGTTCTCATCGGGATGATGCTCGCTGACATGATCGAACAGCTGGGGCATCGCGTAGTTGCTGAGGCGGCCAACATCCAAGACGGGCAGACGTTGGCACAGACCGCCAATTATGATCTTGCGGTCCTCGACATAAACATTGGCGGTCACAGCATCGATCCGGTTGCCGAGGTCATCGACAGGCGGGGTCTGCCATTTTTCTTTGTCAGCGGCTACGGATCGGGCGGCCGACCCGAACAATTCAGTGACAGGCCTTTGCTGCAGAAGCCCGTGATGACTTGGAAGCTCGGCGACACCATTAACTCGGTGCTCTCGATTTCCGGCACTGAATTTGCTGCCGGGCACATGCCCTCGCGATAGATCGCCTCGGTAGGACTGAAATCGTCGGGCGGCGTTGTTGGCCGCCGGTGATGGTGACGCGGAGAGTGAGGCTTCGGGGTAGGCCAGCGCCTTTCAATTTGCGGTAGAAGGCGCTCGATTTTCAGCGCGCTTGCGCGGGAGGGGGATTTTCCTGCATCCGTTTCAGCAGCATCTGCTTTTGCGCAGATCCCGAGTTATCGAAACGTTCATGGTGCGGCCAGCTCAGTCGTCTGGCGGTCTTCCTTGTCGGCGCCGCGCGCGACGATCCGCAAGGCGTCGTCGGGCAAGGGTCGCTGCAAAGCTTTCGCTTCGTCCCATGGCGCGCGCATCCACACGTCGCGTTCTTCGTCGGTTGTCAGGATCACCGGCATGGCCTTGGAATGGATCGGCTTGACCACGGTGTTCGGCGCCGTCGTGAGAAAGCCGTAAACAAGATGGGGTCCGGGGATCGGTTTGGATTTGGTACCGCGGTCACCTTTGAATTCGGTCCAGATTCCGGCGAAGGCGAACAGGGGCCGGTCGTCGTTCGAGGCGAACCACACGACATCCTTCTTGCCCGTCGCGGGATTGGGCTCCGGCGCGTATTCGGCGAAGCTGTTGGCGGGCGCCAGGCAACGGCTTTCCGGTTTCAGCCAGCCGCGCCAATGTGGCGACGTGGTGTTGCGGATATTGGTGACGGGCGGCCCGGCCGTGCGCGGTGGTGGCGGCATGCCCCAGCGCATTATGACCATTTCGCGTTCGGCGCCGGCGTTGCGGACGACGGGAGCAGGATAGTCGGGAAATACGCCCGGCATGCTTGGAAGATTGCCGGCGCTGTCGACTGCAACTCCAAACAATCTGCGGATCGCGTCCTGGCTAGTCGTGATGCTGTAGAGATTGCACATGATGAAACATTATCAACATTGGAACGTCCAAAATAGCCATGCCTGTTTCGAACGTCACCCCCGACTAAGCGCTCGCTGTTGCCGGGGATAAGTTCTTGCTCGCGGAATCAGGAAATGTTCGCCTTGGGGAGAAGGTGAATTGATTCGGTTCCGAGGGTCGAATGTCGAGGTCTGCAGCAGCGCGAAAATTTACCGTCATCGAAAAACGGCGCGAGCCTTTTCGAACGCTGCGCGGGTGGGCGATCGCCTTGTTGCTGGAAACCGGGGCGATCAGTGAATGCGTCGATCATAGCCATCTCTGTGACGCGACCGATCCCGACGCCTGGCGCCGGGCGCGCCAGATCGCCTCCAGTGATTCCTTTAAAGGTGCATCACCGGCCGAGGCTGTCGCTATGATTGAGGATATCATGGCCTCGATCGGCGATACCTGTCCCGAATGTAAGTGATTCACTTCTTGGAACTTTTTGGGTCCCGTCTCCATATCGGACTTCTGCGTTCAGTCGTATGGAGTATGGAACGATGGCCCCTCGTGCCAATTGGAAGGGCTTTTTGAGATTATCGCTGGTGACGTGCCCGGTTGCGCTTTATCCGGCGACGTCCGAAGCCGAAAAAATCAGTTTCAATCAGATCATTAGAATACCAGCCACCACATTCGCTATGTGAAGGTCGATGCCGACACCGGCGACGAGGTTTCGTCCGACGATCTCGTCAAAGGTTATCAGGTCGACAGGGACCGCTATCTCGAGGTCACCAAGGACGAACTCGAAAATATCGCGCTTGAGTCCACGCGCACCATCGACATTGATGAGTTCGTGCCGCGCAAGGAAATCGACGACCTTTATCTGGTGCGCCCCTATTACATCGTACCTGTTGGTAAGGTCGGCCATGACGCCTATGCGGTGATCCGAGAGACCATTCGTTCGCTCGACAAGGTGGCGCTTGCCCGCGTGGTGCTCACCAGCCGCGAGCATGTGATTGCCCTCGAAGCGCGCGACAAGGGCTTGATGGGCATGTTGCTGCGCTACCCCTATGAGGTGCGGGATCAGGCGGAATATTTCGATGAGATTCAGGATGTGAAGATCACGAAAGACATGCTGGATCTGGCGAAGCACATCGCTGGCATTTCACGCCAGGGGATTTATCTTCATTTCAAAAATAAAGATGAGATTTTTAGCGCGTCTATTCAAAAAACCTTGGACAACGGGCTGCAGGCCGCAAATAAGGTATTTGATGATGATCGCCTGACGCTCGAGGCAAAACTACTTAAAGCTTTGGATGAGTGGTTTGGTCGACATGTCGGACTCTTTCATCCTGAAGCGTCTGATCTTGGGGCTCAATGTGAGCGCCTTCTTGGCGACGCTGTCGAAAAAAGGCAGCTCTTCATTTCAAAAGAAACTCGAAAAAGTCATTCTGGCGTCGTCTGCGAACGAAGGGTGCGGATAAACGTGCTTCGACCATAGCTAACATGCTTTGCGCATGCGGATTGACGTGGAAACATAATTTCTCTTCGCGGCAAGAATTCCTGGAGAAGATGCGCGACGCAATCTACTTGTGCTGTCAAGATCTATGAGATGAGAAGGAAGGCCGCCGTTACCAGACGCGAATTCGCGGACAAGGCGAAGGCGAAACCAACACGACGCAAAGCCAGTTGACGCATCGCCACACGAAATCCTCGGCAGCATCTTTTTAAGCATTTATGGAAGGCGCCAGGAAACAATCGAAGACGCCGCGCGTTTTTTCACTGACAGCTCAGCAACGAGGGTTCCGCGATGGCGCAAACCTTCCCGTGGCCAGTTACCGATGAGGAGTTGGTGGTCAACCGAGCGCTTGAGAGTGTAGTGGCGGCCTATGGTGATGCGGGGCCTTTCGAAGAAGCTTGGTTACGTAAAGCTGCTGCGAACCTGATCTTCGAGGCCTACGATCAGGGTATTCGTGACGAGGACGTACTTGTTCACCAGGTTCTCAAGACCTTGAGGCGCGGTCGGCCCCGTATCTGGGACGAATTTCTCAATCGGATCAAACACTAAAGGGAACGATTGACTCTTGCCGGGTGTTGGATGTTCTCTATTCGTTCTCATTGCACCCTAACGGTCCAGCGCGCCCATGAACCCGGTTCGACGTCCTCATTCAGGTTCCGATCACGACGGCATCCTTGCCGAGCGCGGACGCTCGGTGATGGTCGTGCGGCGTCATCCCGAAGGTGGTGTGCCTGTTCCAGGCTATCTGACCTGGGGATTGATCCCGCGTGACGCCGATACGCGGCCGGACATCCAGCCAATGAATGCGCGCGCGGAGACGATCGCCGACAAGCCGATCTTCCGCGACGCTTATCGCAAGCGCCGCTGCGTGGTGCCGATCAACGCGTTTCATCAGAAGGACGCGAAGGGCAAGCTGCATACGATCAAACGCGGCGACGGCGAGCCGCTCGCCATCGCCGCGATCTGGGAGAACTGGAAAAATCGCGACACCGGCGAGTGGGAGCGCACCTTCGCCACCATTACCGTGCCGGCGAACGCGGAAGTGGCTCCCGTGCATGATCGCATGCCGCTGGTCCTGGAGAAAAAGGATATCGATCGCTGGCTGGGGACCGAGGAAGATCCGCGCGATCTTTTGAAGCCGAGCGCGGACGATGTGTTGCAGGTGGTTGCCACGAGTAAGCGCCCGCGTCGTCCCTAGCTGAACGATGCAAGCGCTTGAACCACGCGCCGCCGCTCTTTCCCGACTCCGCCGCAAGATCGAGCGCCTCGGCACGGCGGGCGCCGAGCGGCAGACGCTGGCCTTCGGCATCGAGGCGATCGATCGCGCGCTGCCCGGTGGCGGTCTCGCCCTGGGCGCCGTGCATGAAATCACCGAGCAGGGGACGGATGGCGCACGCGCCTCGCTCTCGGCGCTGTTCGCGGCCGGCATCCTTGCGCGCCTGCCGCGCCCTGTCATCTGGTGCCTGCATAGCCGCGATCTGTTCGCGCCGGCGCTTGCGCGGGTCGGCCTGCATCCGGACCGCCTGATCTATTGCGAGACCTGGAAAGATGCCGACGTGCTGCCGGCAATGGAAGAAGGGCCTTCGGCATGGCGGCCTCGCGGGTGTAGTCGGCGAGCTTGTGCGCTTGCCGCTGACGCCGTCGCGCCGGCTGCAACTGGCAGCGGAAGCGTCGGGAGTGATCGCCTTCGCGCTGCAGCGCTCGGGCAGCGCATCGGACGAAGCCAATGCGTGCTTCTCGCGCTGGCGGATTTCCCTCACCTTCCGGGCCGGTGGTCGATTTGGACATGGGACGTGCCCGCTGGCGCCTCGATCTTTTGCGCTGCCGGGGTGCGGAAGCCAACACCTTTACTGTGGAGGCCTGCGATGCGACGGGTCGTCTCGCTGTTCCTGCCGAGTTGGGCGACCGATCGCCTGCGGCGCAGGAATGGCGGCTTGCCACAGCCTGAGGTGCCGCTGATCACCGCGATGCAGGATGGCAATCAGCGGGTGATCGCCGCGGTCGATGAAGCGGCGCGGCGCCTGAAACTGCGCCCCGGCATGACGATTGCGCACGCACAGTCGCTGGTCCCTGGTCTGCATATTCATGATGCGATGCCGCACGAAGACGAAGCGGCGCTGGCGCGCCTAGCACTCTAGTGCATACGTTATTCGCCGCTGGTGGCGACCGATCCGCCGGACGGGATATTCATCGACATTGCGGGAGCCCGCACCTGTTCAAGGGCGAAACCGCCCTCTTGCAGGACTTGAAGAACCGCATGGCGGCATCAAAAATCGCGTCGAGGGTGGCGGTCGCCGACACGCCGGGCTGTGCCTGGGCGGTCGCGCGTTACGGCAAGGAAGAAATCGTAGCACCCGGCTGGGCGTCCGAATGGCTCGGCAGCCTGCCGGTGCGGGCGCTGCGGCTGGCGCCCGCGACAGTCGAGAGCCTGCGCGATGTTGGCATCGAACGCATCGCGCAACTGGCGAGCAAGCCGCGCGCGAGCTTGCAGCCCCGCTTTGGCTCCGAACTGCTGCTGCGCATGGATCAGAGCGCGGCGGCTCGATCTGGTTTTCATGCGGGTCGACAATATCGCCCAGGCCGTGCGGATCGGCACCTCGCGCCCCAATCGCAACGCCGCGCATCTTGCCAAACTGCTTGCGGAAAGGCTGGTGCTGGTCGATCCAGGCTTTGGCATCGAGGAAGCCACCCTCACCGCCTCCTGGATCGAGGCGCTGACCGAACGCCAGACTGTCGGCGCGCATGTGGCGAAGGCCGGAGCGCGGATGTCGGCGAGCTCGTCGACAGACTGCGGGTCAAGCTCGGCGCCGAACGCGTCTTTCGCGTGGAGCCGGTGGAAAGCGATGTGCCCGAACGCGCGACCAAGCGCGTGGCCGCCATGGCGGAAGCAAAGGGCGTCAGCTGGCCCGATGATCTGCCGCGACCATCGCGGCTGTTGACGCCGCCTGAACTCGTGAATGCGATGGCCGAAGTGCCGGATGCCGCGCCAAGATTCTTCGTCTGGCGCAAGACACGTCATCGCATCGTCAAGGCGGACGGGCCGGAACGCATTCTCGGCGAGTGGTGGGTGAGCGAGAAGGATATCGGGCTGCAGCGCGATTACCGCCGCGTCGAGAACATCCAGGGCGAACGGTTCTGGCTGTTTCGCGATGCGCCGGCTGAGCAGGGGGGCCGCTGGTGGCTGCATGGGATCGGTGACGCATGAGTTACGCCGAATTGCAGGTGACGAGTGATTTTTCTCTTCTGCGCGGCGCCTCCAGCGCGGAAGAGCTGTTCGCGGTCGCCGCCTTGCTCGGCATTCCGGCGCTCGGCATCACCGACCGCAATTCGTTGGCCGGGATCGTGCGCGCGCATGAAGCGGCGAAAGTAACCGGCGTGGGGCTCGTGGTCGGCTGCCGGCTCGATCTGACCGATTTTCCTTCCTTGCTGATCTATCCCACGGATCGCGCCGCTTATGGCCGGCTCTGCCGGCTTTTGACGCTCGGCAAGACACGTGCCGGCAAGGGCAAATGCACTCTTTCCTTTCAGGATGTCGCCGAGTGGAGCGACGGACTCCTTGCGATCATGGTAACCGACAAGCCCGACGCGCGGCTTGCGGAAAGTCTGGTAAAGTTTCGTGCTGTGTTCGGCGACCGATCTTATTGCGCGCTGACGCGGCGCTTCCGACCGAATGACGCCGCCATTCTGCAAGCGATCGCCGGCACTGTCGCAGAAGTAGGCGTGCCGACGGTCGTCACCGGCGATGTGTTCTATCACACGCCCGAACGCCGCATGTTGCAGGATGTCGTCACCTGCATCCGTGTGAAGACAACCATCGACAAGGCCGGGTTTTTGAAAGAGCGGCATGCCGACCGCCTTCTCAAAACGCCGGCCGAAATGAAGCGGTTGTTCCGGCGATTTCCGGAGGCCCTCGCGCGCATGCAGGAAATCGCCGCGCGCCGCAGTCTTGCCGCATCCAACTGTCTCCCGAATCCTCGAAACCCTCGTACTGCGGGCGCGCCAAGCTAGGCGAAATGCTGGACCTCTCGGCGAACGTGCTTGCAGCGGCCGCCGCAGGGATGAAAGGCCGGCGTCGAACGGCGTCGCCGGCTGAGCTCGGCCGCTCGCTCGACGAGCCTTTGAGCTGTCTGGCCGAATGGAGCGAGCGCAATCGTTTGGGGATCAAGCACGCGCGGGCCCGCTTCGATTTGGAGATGTCCAAGGAAAAGAAGCTCCCTGCCATCGTCGAGGGGTCCTTTCACACCGAGTTCTTCTCAGTTTGACCCTACTCCTCTAGCGTGAATCCAACTCGCAAAGTGACCTGATAATGTCGGACAGACCCATTTTCGATATGGCCTCTCGTTTGCACGACTTCGAGCCCATTTCATCTCGCGAATGGTCTCTGATGCGCGGGTGATAGCATTTTGAATGGCATCCTCTTTTTTCGGAAGATCCTACGAGTTCTAGGATCTTATAAACGTGATCCTTCATTTCGGTTACTGGCATGGCGAACCTCCGCTGGTGAGCCAGGTCTATTGTGAACGAGTTCTAACCTCTTGAGTTCCGCTATTCTGCGAGGGAAGCTGGAGCGGACCGCAGGGATCGAACTCTGACCTTCAGATGTCTGCGGGGGCACATTGGCGCCGTTTTGACCGTCGACCCGCTCACTTCCGGGCTAACCCGATAACCGGATATGTCCAGAGTTGGTTGGCACGTCTCAAACCTGCCAAAAGGAAACTCTCCAAGGCCGGAAGCTGGCCTTCAATGCTTGAGCTAAAGGAGGAAAAGTGATCCTAGTCCTCTGCCTCTGTTGGCACAGCCTTGGCGTCGTGCCAGCCTGAGGTGTGCAAGAACCGAGCTATCAGAACCAAATGTTGCAGGGAGAGACGCCGTGAACCGCCGCCTCGTTTTAGGTTCGATCATAATCGCAGTGCTGAGCGCCGCGCCGGTTGCTCGCGCGACGGACTCCGAGCGGTGCCAAGCGCTGACTCGCCAGTTTGAAGACGCCAAATCGCAGATCACCGCCATGGAAGTGTCGCTGACGCTGTTTTCGGCTGTAGATGGGAATTGCACTGCTCTGACGACCGAACTGCTGGACTACGGCGCGTCGCTCGACGCGCGTGACCGGCTTGGCGCCCGGCCACTTAGCCACGCTGCGAAGTCCGGCCATCTCGAGATGGTCGACCTTCTGTTGGCGCGCGGCGCTCCGATCAATGCGCGTAATCTTGCCGGCGCCACCGCGCTCTATTTTGCCGCCGAGGGAGGCCATACGTCCGTTGCGCAGCGGCTTATCGAACACGGCGCAGACGTCAACCTCGCTGGGCGCAGTGGGGTATCTCCGGTCGCCGCTGCCGCCTATGCCGGCGACGACACGATCGTCGAAGCGCTGCTCGCTCGTGGTGCCGATGAGCGAGCGCTCGACGAAACCGGCAAGCCGCCGATCGTCTATGCGGCGGCAAGGGCACGGCTCAACATCGTGAAGCGGTTGCTGGCGCGGAATATCGATATTAACGCCCGCTACCCCAACGACCTCACCTTGCTGATGTGGGCTTCAGGACCGGATGAAAAGGTCCTGGAAGCGCAGGCGATCGAGGTTGTTTCATATCTGCTGGACGCAGGCGCACATATCAATGATCGGGATAACCGCGGACGCACTGCACTTATGATCGCAGCCGAAGGAGATCATGCAGGCATCGCCAATTTGTTGGTTGCACGAGGAGCAAATGCGTCGCTCATGGACAAGGCCGGAAAACGTGCCGCCGATCTCACGGTGTTGTCCTCGCTGCGTGAACGGCTGACGGCGCCCTGAGCCTGGTCAGAGACCCGACAGATAGTCCGCAAGCGCCGCGATGTCGTCGGGAGAGATGGCAAGCATCAAGTCGGACATGCCTGGATTGTTGCCGCGTGCGCGGGTGCGGAAGTCGGTCATAGTTTTCGTCAGGTATTCCCTGCTCAAGCCCGCCAGACGAGGTATCGTGCCGTCGCCCTGAAAATGATCGAGATGACAGCCCGTGCAGCCGACGGAGCGGTTGGCGCTCGAGGCCTGGTCCGTAATTTCCTTCGGCGCACGAGGCTGGCCCAGATCCGGCCATGGCTTTTTCGAGAAATATTCCGCGAAAGCCTGCATGTCGTCTCGTTCCATCGACGAAGCGATCGGTTGCATGATGTTGCTCTTGCGGTCGCCTCGCTTGAAGTCCCGCAGCTCTATATAGATGTAGCCTGCTTGTTGGCCCCAAACGGCGGGAATCGTCTTGTCGACGGGTTTGCCGTCCGCACCATGGCAGCCGGCGCAAATCTGTATTTTGTCTTCAATGCTTCGTGCGAACATCGGCGTTGTGCAGATGTTGAAGAGAGCCGCTAGAGCCACAACGCCGGAGATGCGCCAATTTAGCTTGCGGCTCATTTATACGCTCCGGCGAAAGGCTAGTTCCTGATTGGGAAATAACTAAAGGAAGCGGGACCGCAACGGGTCCCGCTTCGCTGTTCGATGATCGCCGAAGGATTCAATCGAGCGAGAACGCGATAATGTTGTTGCCGCGGTGGAAGTCTATCTGGGTATTTCCGCCCGCACCGACCACGATATATTGCTTGCGGTCAATCATGTAGGTGGAAGGCGGCGCATTGACGCCTGCACCGGCCCGGAAGCTCCACAATTCCTTGCCGTTGGACGAATTGTAGGCCGCGAACTTGCCGTTGCCCTCACCCGCGAAAACAAGACCGCCCGCAGTGGCGAGAATGCCTCCGATCATCGGCTCCGGCGTCTTGACCTGCCATTTGATCTTGCCCGTGTTGTAGTCAACAGCTGTAATGTTGCCCGCCTGCGCCTCGCCCGGGATCGCCGTAAAGGCGCCACCAAGCCACAGCTTGCCATTCGGATACGGCGTGTTATCGACTCGATAGGTCATCGGCTGATGCAGGTTGATGGCATAGGCTAGCCCCTGCCCCGGGTCGGTGGCGATCGGCGACCATTCGACCCCGCCATTGGCGCCAGGCAGCATGCGTGCACCGTCCTTGGTAGGAAGAGCCCACATGTTCTGCTGCGGCACCATGGCCTCGGAGAAACGGATCAGGCTGCAATCCTTGCGGTCGTTAACGTAGATGTGGCCGGTCTTTCCGGCATGGATCACGCCCGGGATGGTCCTGCCGTCCTTGCCCTTCACGTTCACCAGCACCGGAGGGCTTACGGCATCAAGATCCCACACGTCGTGAGGGATGTACTGATAGTGGCAAATATATTTGCCTGTATCGAGATCGAGTGAAACCAGCGAGTCCGTGTAGAGATTGTCGCCGGGACGCAGCGAACCATCGAGATCGGGCGAGGGATTTCCAACCACGAAATAGATTCGGTTGGTGGCCAGATCGACGGCAGGATTCTGCCACACGCCGCCGCCGAGCTTGGCGAACGGGTCGCCTGTCTTTGCGAGCTGGTCCTTTTCAGCCTGAATATCGCGATGCAGGTCGCGGCCAGTAGCGTCTTTGGTCGCCCAGACGCCGACTGAGTTCTCCGGTATGGTATCGAACGTCCAGAGCAATTTGCCGGTCTTCGCATCATAGGCTTTCACGAAGCCGCGAATGCCGTATTCACCGCCATTCGTTCCGATCAGAACCTTGTCGTTGATCACCGTCGGCGCCATCGTCTCACTATAGCCGAGCTCCGGATCCGCGATGTCGCTCTGCCAGGCAACCTCGCCGGTCTTTGCCTTCAGAGCCACAAGTTTGGAGTCAAGCGTGGCTACGTAGACAAGGTCGCCTAGAACCTGGACGCCGCGGTTGTTGGGGCCGCAGCAGTAGGTCGTTACCAGTCCCATCTTATGATTGTAATGCCAGAGCTGTGCCCCGGTTTTCGCGTCGAGCGCATAGACATGGCTGAACGAGGTCGTCACATACATGACGCCGTTAACGACAATGGGTGAAGTCTCCAGCGATTCCTTGACGTCGGTCTGGAAAATCCACGCGACGTGAAGCTTCTTGACGTTGCCGCCATCGATCTGTTTGGCGGGATGAAAGCGCGTCTGGGCATAGTTGCCATTGGTCAGCAGAAAACTAGTTGCGTTTGTGTCTGCCGAGTTGAGCTGCTGTTGAGTAACCGGAGAAACAGGTGCCTGGCCCAACACCGACTTGCTTTCCTGTTTAGTTTCCTGCGCGCTGCTGGGCCCAGTGAGTAAGCAGGCCACGCCAACCGATGCGGCGCATACAGTAAAAAACCTATTCATGTTCCCGCCCCCTATAATTGTTCATTATTTATCTTGGCGTTTAACCGGCACGCTTGGTCCGGAGCGGTCCAAATCTGCGCCCGATTGGGATAGTTTGACAAGGAGAAAGCGCCAAACGACGAGCCCGCCGACGCCGCCGCGGACGAACCTCAATCGTGTCAAAGGAGTCTAACGATGTCGGAATTCCGCTCACTCAACTCCTGCGGTTACAGGGAGCCAGGCGCCAACTTCGTCCGCAATATCATTTGGTTGGCACTTTGTTGCACCGCGTTTTCAGTTTCTGGGCTCTAATTTTGCGCTGCCGCATTCACAAGGATGGCACGGCACTTCCAACCACGAAACCGCCAGGGACACAATATCGGAGCCTAGCTGGCAATCTCGCCATCCGCGCTCGCTCCGTTACCGTTACCGTCGCCATTGGAGACCAACAATTCTGCTGCGAGACTGGAAATGGCATCAGCTTCCTGTGGTGTCGATACTTCATAGATTTGCGTCAGCATGTCCAATTTTCGCAGATGCTGCAAAGATAACCACAATATATCACGTCAATCTTGGTCGATTCCACTTCGCCTTGGGTCATTCACTCTTGCGAATTTCGTTCACTGCAATGATCGTCAGCACAGCAAGGATCGTGAGTCCCATCATCATCGCCCTGCTCCAAGGCCTGGCCCCACCCGATTGTATGGCCGCGGCGAAAGCTTTCGGCGCTCAAACAGTACCCAACGGCCTCGAAGTTTAAGCACGGCCAGGCCTAAGCACTGGGCACGCAGGTTTGCATTTAAATGGCTCGGCCACCTGCCATGATGGAAGCGCCGAACCGGGGCGATTCCGATGGTGTTTGTGAGGCACACAATCGGGATCAGTCGGGCAGATCTGACGCGAGAGTGCCAACAGGAACTCCGCCTGTGGCCGGGATGCGAGACGGTTGAGAGCCTCGGAGTGCTCGGGGATTTGCACGGCACCCAATTGCGCTCCACGCTTCCCTCACGCCGACCTCACGGTCCGACGCTCTGCGCTTCATTTCGCTCGCCGTGACCAGTTCGCGGGAGGACTTCGACCTCCAAGTCGATGCCCATGCCGGGCGCACATGAAGAGGGGCCCGTCATCGCTGCCGGCCTTTCTTTTTTCTTTGAGCTTGAACGGTTGGACTTAGAAATCCATACCACCTATGCCACCGCCACGCCCAGGCGTGCTGCCGCCTTATAGCGACGACGATACTCGAAGACGAAGGGCATCAGCGGCTGGCGTCCCCCGGCGAGGGAGCAACTGAACCGTAGCGTACCTGTCGGTTTGCGGCTGTGATCGGCAAGCGCCTGAGCGGCGTTGCGGATGTCCGACAGCGCTGGTGCGATTGCCTCGATGTACTCGCGGCCAGCGCTCGTCAGGGCGACGTTACGCGTCGTGGCGCGACTTTGCAGCGTGGCTCGGCCTGGTGCCGAAGCAGATGTCCTCGGGTGATTGTACCATCGTGGGCGGCATCACTAAGCGTGGCAATCGCTATCTGCGCACGCTCTTCATGCAGGGCGCCCGCGTTATTCTGCTCAGATCAGCAAACTGGGCGAAGCATAGTTCTGGGTTGTGGCTCACGGCTGCGGCTGCAACGCTTACACCATAACGTCCTGGCAACTGCGCTCGCCAATAAGTGGCTCGGATCGCTTGGACTGTGTTGGCACAAGGTCGCAGCTACGCAGCGCGCGGCGAGCCGAAAGTTGCATAAGATCAGCGTGTTCGGACCCGCCGATGTCCAAGGCTGATCCCAGACGCAACCGAAGAATGCACAGCTATACCTGCCGAGGTCTGCGAGTTGGATTGAGGAGATGGAGAAACGGTCTCGCCGTCGCATCCGTGATCTGGTGGCACTAGCGGCCTTTCAGTGCCTCTGCGAGAATGAGATCGGGTGCGCGCGGATATCCGTGATGGTCAGGCGCGACGCTGCTTCATTCACGGGCCGGATACAGAAGCGCAAGACAATCGTCCAGATCATCAAATCCAGCTTGCAACGCTCGGCCGGTCCATACAGATGTGCCAAAACCGGAAACACTCAGCGTGAGCAGATGTAATGAAAGCCAGTAAAGCGCACACCCCAGCAGCGACGATGGCATGGCAAGACAACTTCCCTATCGTTGAACAGAGTGAGGCAGCCCCCGAGAAAAGGGCAATACGATAAATAATAATTTAAGTGTGGTGCCCTTGCGTCGGTGAATTGCAATTCTCAGTGTCTGCAAGGACAGCAGGACGTCAAATGATGACGCGTCGACGTCTGCTGAGCACAACCGGTCTGAGCAGACTGGCATCGCGGGCATCGCGGGGCCAGTAGGCGACGGACGGTCAGCGAGGCCGCGATGAATATGAAGCTATTCTGGTTTGGAGCGGGTCCAGTAGGTAATGCCGGGGTGCTCGTCCGACTGGGCGCGATCGGTGCGGTGATGCTGAGCGTGGCCGGCGCGTTCGCTTACGCCGGCGGCTGGCTCTCACCAGTACGACTGACCCAGGACCGAATGATGGCTGCTTTCCAGGACGCCAACGGCATTCACGCCGGATTCCGCCGCAACCATGCGAAAGGAGTTTGCGTCGCCGGCTGGTTCGAAAGCAACGGGCAGGCAGCGGCGCTGTCGAAAGCCGCTGTCTTCAGGCCCGTACGCGTCCCGGTGGTAGGCCGCTTCGCGCTCGCTGGCGGCATGCCCTTTCAGCCAGATGGGCCTGCGACGGTGCGAAGCATGGCGCTACGCTTCCTGCTACCCGGTGGCGAGGAATGGCGCACGGGCATGAATAACATCCCGGTTTTTCCGGTGAATTCGGCGCGCGGCTTTTACGAGCAATTGCTCGCCTCCAGCCCCGATCCACGGACCGGAAAGCCTGATCCGGTTAGAATGAAGGCATTCCTGGCTGCCCATCCTGAAACAGGGCGGGCGCTTTCGTTAATCAAGAAACGCCAAGTGACCTCCGGTTTTGCAAACTCCACCTTCAACAGCCTCAATGCCTTCCGCTTCGTCGACGTCGCTGGCGCCTCAGTCCCCGTTCGTTGGTCCACGGTGCCGGTGCAACCCTTCGCGGCTGACAGCCCAGAGCCATCAGCGGCAGGAGACAAGAACTACCTTTTCGATGACCTGATCGCCCAAATCGCGCAGCATCCACTCCAATGGCGGCTGATCGTAACGATCGGCCAAGCTGATGACCCGACGAACGACGCCACGCTGCCCTGGCCCGCCGGCCGCCAGCAGGTCGACGCCGGGACGGTGACAATCGATCATGCATCGAGTGAGGACGGTGGGCGCTGCACCGACGTCAACTACGATCCGCTGGTGCTGCCATCCGGCATCGAGCCATCCGACGACCCGTTGCTGAGCGCCCGCTCGGCGGCCTATGCGCGCTCCTTCACGCTGCGTGCCGAAGAGGAGCATGAGAAGCCGCCCAGCGCTGTCACGGCGCAGGAAGTGCAGGCTGGAGGTAAGTCATGAGCACCCAGGCACGCTTCCCGGCTGCGTCCCGACTCCTGCACTGGCTGATGGCGCCGATGATCGTAGCGATGCTGTTCATCGGCGTGGGCATGGCCGCCTCGCTCTCCGCACGCTACGAGCTTCTGGTCTCGATCCACCGGCCACTCGGAGTCGCCATCTTTGTGTTATGTGTGATCCGTATCTTGAACCGGTTCATCAATCCGCCTCCGGAATTGCCTGATACGGTTCCATCCCTGCAACGGTTCACCGCTAAGGCATCGCACATCGTACTGTATGCGCTGATGTTCATCATGCCGCTGGTCGGTTGGGGCATGCTGTCGGCGGCGCGCTATCCGATCGTGCTCTACGGGCCGCTGCGGTTGCCACCGATCCTGCCGCATGATTTGACGCTCTATGCGTGGCTCCGCGACCTCCACACTGACCTCGCCTACCTATTCTTCGCGACCTTCCTTGCGCATTTCGGGGCAGCGCTTTTCCACGGCCTAGTCCGGCGCGATGGCGTGTTCGGGAGCATGGCGTCGTGGCGGTAAGGACCGATCGGAGATGGCCCACCGCTCCAAGCGGCGCGCAAAGTGCTGAGCGACGCGTAGGCTGGAGCGGACAGACACTTCACGGCGAGTGAATTTCTGCTGAAGGTCAGCGCGGCTGAGATAGACGCCGGGCTTGAATCTGCGAGCACGGGCTTCGTGACCGAGTCAAGAAACGGCGGTTCGTTATGTTGAATTCAGGAATTATCAGGATTGTGGATCTTTGTGCACGACGCCGTTGGCAGGTTCTCGCTGTCGGGATATTGCTTACGGCGGCGGCCGCCGCCTACGATATCGCGCACTTTTCAATTACCACGGATACCCAAAGTCTGATCTCGCGGGATCTACCTTGGCATCAGCGCCAGTCTGCTCTTTCCAAGGCATTTCCGCAGAAGGCAATTTCAGTAGTCGTCACGGCAGCGACGCCGGAAAATGCCGAGCAGGCCACAAATGCACTGAAGCGGGACCTCTCAAAACGCTCGGATCTGTTCCGCACGGTCGTTCAGCCTGACAGTGGAGATTTTTTTCAGCATAACGGTCTCTTGTTCGAACCTCTGTCTGACGTTAAGAAATCGATTGACGGATTGTCGAAAGCCCAGTTTCTCATTGGCACCCTCGCGGCCGATCCAAGCCTGCGCGGTGTGATGAAAGGGCTCTCTTTCGCAGCTGACGGTGTGCAGGGTGGAGAGATCAAGCTCGACCAGCTTGCCTGGCCTCTTTCGCTCGCTGACAAAACTTTGAGCGATGTGCTTGCCGGCAAACCAGCGACATTTTCATGGCAAGAGCTCGTGCAGGGCTCGCAACCACAAAAGATGCAGTTGCGACACTTCATCGAAGTGCAGCCGATGCTGGATTTTGCGGCCCTGCAACCTGGACGCAAGGCAACGGATGGCATTCAGCGCACAGCTGATGATCTGAAACTGGGCGAGAAGTTCGGTGCGAAGGTCGAACTTACCGGCCGGGTGCCTATGAACGACGACCAGTTCTCCGTCATTCGGCAAAGCGCGCTTCGAGACACGCTAACCGCGCTGCTCGGCGCGCTGATCATATTATGGCTCGCGCTTCGTTCATGGAAGATTGTAGCGGCAGTCTTCTTTAGCCTGATGGTGGGGCTTGCGGTGACCGCTGCGCTCGGCCTTGAAATGGTCGGAGCTTTTAATCTGATCTCGATTGCCTTCTTCGTATTATTCGTCGGACTGGGAGTTGATTTCGGTATTCAATTCAGCGTGCGCTACCGTTCTGAGCGCCATGAGCAGCAGGATTTACGCCAAGCGCTGCGAAGCACCGCCCGTAAGGTAGGCAACCCTCTCGCTCTGGCTGCAGCCGCTACTGCGGTGGCCTTCTTCTCGTTCCTGCCCACCAGCTACAAAGGTCTCTTTGAATTGGGTCTGATCGCCGGTTGCGGGATGTTGGTTGCGTTCATCTGCAGCATCACCTTTGTCCCGGCGATGTTGGCTGTCCTCAACCCCCCAGGAGAGTTGGCACCAGTGGGCTTCAAGAGTCTTGCGCCACTAGATAATTTTTTGCAGCGACATCGTATCGCTGTGATTGCCGGCACCATCGGTGTGGTGTTGGCAGGCACGCCGCTCTTGTTTCACGTACCGTTCGATTTCAACCCGGTAAATTTGGAAAATCCGAACGCTGCGTCGGTGGTGACCTATCGTGAATTGCAGGAAAATCCAGAGACCAGCGGCAACGACGCCGAAGTGTTGGCAACATCGCTTGATGAAGCCAACAGCACGGCCAAACGTCTAGCGGCGCTACCCGAGGTTTCCCGCACGCTAACGCTCAGCAACCTTATTCCGGACGATCAGGATGAGAAGATAGCCGCCATCAAGTCCGCTGCCAACGATCTTGGCCCGGCCCTTAATCCACCGCGGCGGCAACCTGCCCCATCGGACAAGGATGTGGTCGAAGCGATCCGCAAGACCGCAGAAGATCTCTCAAAGGTCGCGGGTAACGCAACCGGCCCCGGCGCCGAAGCCGCAAGGCATGTTTCGGATCTGCTGATGCGTCTGGCGGAATCGACCGCGGCCACACGAAGCAACGCTGAAGCCGCTACCGTTCCGTCGCTCGTCTACGGCCTTGAACGGCTTCGAAACGGCCTCGATCCGTATCCGGTGACCGTGAAGACGCTTCCTCCCGACCTGGTTCGCGACTGGGTCTTGCCCGACGGCCGGGCTCGCGTTCAGGCTGTGCCAAAAGGCAGCCCCAGTGATGACAATGTCCTGCGGAAATTCGCAACTTCCGTCCTGGCTGCAGAACCTTCAGCTACCGGTCCCGCGATTAGTCTGTTTGAGTCCGGCAGGACAGTCACCGGCGCCTTTATCGAAGCAGGCATTCTCGCACTGGCCGCCATCGCTCTGCTGCTCTTCATCGCGTTGCGGCGCCTCACGGATGTGCTGTTGACGCTGATACCGTTGCTCGTCGCAGGTGCCGTCACGCTCGAGATTTGTGTGCTGACGGGCACGGCGATTAACTTTGCGAACATCATCGCATTGCCGCTCCTGCTCGGCGTTGGCGTCGCGTTCAAAATTTATTACGTAATGGCCTGGCGTGACGGGAAAACCGGGTTGTTGCAATCCGCCCTAACCCGGGCGGTGATCTTCAGCGCCATGACCAACGCGGTGGCATTTGGAAGCATGTGGGCGTCGGACTATCCCGGCATGTCGAGCATGGGGAAGATGATGGCTCTCGCGTTACTCTGCACGATGGCTGCCGCTGTGCTGTTTCAGCCAGTCTTGATGGGCCCGCCGCGTCAAGTCAAGGCGAACTCGCCTTCGGCGCCCGGGCTCCTGCCTGCCGCAGCGGAATGATACGTCGCGGATAGGTGCGCGAACAGAAAGTGGGTGGAAAACATTTTTTCTCGCACAAAAAGGCTGCCTGTCGAACATGGCGGACCGCCGTGATTTGGCGCGACACTGTGGTCGTTTTTGTGCGAAACGATGTGGTCCCTCGCGTCGCCGCGTGCGAAACGCATCAGCGACCCTAAAAGGCTTTCGTCCGCGAGCTCAAAAAAGACTATTTCAACACCATCCGCCAGAAGCGGCTATTCAACAACTGATATGCTCTCTATTATTTGCTCATCAGTTGCGACTGACTCCATTTTATGCCTTTCCTTATCAGGCCCGGACTCCGTTTGCATGAATTTCGTATATCAAACGGACGGACGTCAGCTTTGCGCCATGTCACACGAGAACTTTGACGTACACGTCATCTGGTCGCCTCGAACGACTCTGAAAATCTCGCGAAAGCCGATGTTTAGACATCTCGGCCGCTGCAATGCTCGCTAGGGCCGATACGAAGGTCCGTGGCCGCTTTTGTGTAAATCGATTTGGTCTCTCACATCGCCGCGAGCAGACCGCATCAGCGGTCCTGAAAATTTGGTTCGTCAGCTAGAAGACTTTTTTAACAGTATCTGCCAAAAGCAGACGTTCGTCGGACGTTTTTGGCTAAACGGACATTGCTTGGGTGTGCTCTGCGCCAGCGTGAAACCGCTCTCAGCAGTCGGGGTTGCGCGACCGGCGGGTCTCACGCAGTTACACTTTGACTCTTGTCACTCAAGATTTTAGATTTCGCGGAATGGGTTTTTACCAAACTGGATGCTGCGCTCCTCTTTGCAGTGATGCTTGCGATGGCCACAAATGCAAGCCTTGTACAGGGACTCCGATTCATTGCAGCGATCGCTTATAGCGAAGCGGGGCTTTCGCCTTGTGAGGGCGAAGCTTTCAGGCGGCTATTTTCTACAACTCACCCGCCGAGATCGATAAGTCGAGGACCGGTCCTGCCGGCACGATGCCGGTCGGATTTATGTTCGTATGGCTTTCGTAATAGTGATGGCGGATGTGATGCAGGTTCACGGTCTCGGCCACCCCCTTGAGATTGTAGATGTCGCGGGTGAAGCGCCACAGCGCGGGATAATCCACGATGCGGCGTATATTGCATTTGAAGTGCCCGTGATATACGGCGTCGAACCGCACCAGCGTGGTGAATAGCCGGATGTCGGCCTCGCTAAGCTGGTCGCCTAGCAGATAGCGCGATCGCGACAATTTCGCCTCGAGCCAATCGAGGGTCTTGAATAACGACGCGACGGCCTCGTCATACGCCTCCTGCGTGATCGCGAAACCGGCGCGATAAACACCGTTGTTCACATCGCGGTAAATGCGGTCGTTGATCGCGTCGATCTCGGCCCTCTGGTGTGCCGGGTAATAGTCAGCGGGCGCGGCTCCGACCCGGTCGAAGGCGCTATTGAACATGCGCAGGATCTCGGCCAACTCGTTCGAGACGATGGTGTGGCGCGCCCTGTCCCAAAGAACCGGAACGGTCACCCGTCCGGTGTAGTGCGGATCGGCGGCGAGATACACCTCAAACAACGCCTGTGCTCCATTGACGGGATCACCCGTCACGCAGGGTCCCGGCGCGAACGTCCAGCCGCGCTCGCGCATGCGCCAGTGAACAACGGACAATGAAATGATGTCTTCAAGGCCTTTCAGCCGGCGCATGATCAGGGTGCGGTGGGCCCAGGGACAGGCCACGCTGACATAGAGATGATACCGGTTTCTCTCGGCGACAAAGTCTCCGCTGCCGGTCGGCCCCGGCGAGCCGTCTGCAGTTACCCAGTTCCGGAAGGTGGTCGGTCGCCGTTCGAAATGGCCCGTCAAGGACGTTTCGTAACCGGCATCCTGCCACTCACCGTTGACCAGCATACCCATCACTTCCTCCATCATGCATGTTCGAATTCGACATGCCGCATTGCGCGGGTGGTCAATTTCTCTGCGCGGCCCACGTATCTGTACATCATGTATCGCCCGAACGGTCGCTCCAGACGCCTCGCCCCGACACTCCGGACAGCCTTCCAGATCCCGACGCGTACCTCTGTCCGACTCTGACCGAGGCGACAACAGCGCCTGACGGAGCGACGCGGCCCCTGAACGTCAGGATATTGGGATGGGTGATGTTTCCGTTCACGACGTCGACCGTGAAACTATAGGTGGGATCGCAATCGCCGCGCTGAGTCACGAAAACAAGATTCCACGTCCCGTCGAAGCGCGTGCCGGCGAAAGCCTGGCGGGAGATCAAAGGATGGGATCCGGCCAGAACGAGACATATGATCAGCGGCCTCGCTAGAAGCCTAAGAATTGGGAGAAACGTGTTGCTCATGATAGTCCTCTTTGCTGCCATGCAGGCTGGATCGAGGCCGGCCGGGTTTCTTGTCATTCATTCGACCAGCACGATTTTCTCCAGTCGCGACCTCGGTCGACATTCCGAATAGGCCATCCGAGGCCGGAAAACCGATAGCGTTTGGGTTTCTGACTCGCAGCATTTCGGTCATTTCCGCTACCGACTTCGCCATCTTCGCGAATGTCCTGAAATCGTTGATGTACCGGCGTGTCCACTCGAGCGCGTTAGCGCCCTCAGGAAGCCCGGGCTTGGAACGACCGGCGATAACCCTTTTCGGGCTCAGCGACTCCAGATAGTCGAGGCTATCCAGCCATGCATCGACTGTTCCGGTCGATGTTCGCCCAGGAAGACGAAGACGCTGTTGTACGCCAGGCCGCTTCAGGGTGCCAGTGCGGGGATCCCAGAGAGCGGTCGCGTGGACGCGACCGCCCTGCAGCGGTCCGAGAATCTCGAGCTTGTGGCCTTCGAGCCGGATGTGGTCGGTGCATAGCGGGCCTGGAATAATGCTACAGCGAGTAGCATTGTCACCGATTCCTTCCGCCCGGCGGTCGGAATTCAGCGGCATCAATCGTTTGATGTCGGCGGCCACGGCGGAATGTGCAACTACTGCCGCGTCCGGAAACACGTCGGTCAGCAGATCAAGGCTGGAGACATGATCTGGTCGACTGTGGGTAATGAAGATCGTGCGCAGCTTCAGGCCCGTGTCCAGAATCCTTGCGATGAGCCGGTGCGCGTCGGCGCGACCAAACGGGGCGTCCACCAATAACGCCTCGCGCCGCCCCTTCACGAGAGTGTAGTTGGCCGGCTGATTACCCGGACGGCTGTAGTCACCTGCGATGACCTCGAAGGTGAGCTGACTGAGCTCTGTCCACTCCCTGGGTCTTTCGCGAACGGCCGGCTGCATTGAATCGCTCACGAATTTCTTCCTTTTGACCAGTTCGGGAATTCAATGGTTCTTTCGGCGGCCGATCTACTCGCTGCGGTCCCGCGCCAGATCGAAGGTAAGAAGACCTTCAGGGTTCGTAGGCCGTCCGAGTACCTCCTTGTGGCGCAACGTTCGTCGCGCATCGTGGTATCCCGCCCGCCAATGCTCTTCCATGCTGGCGCGCGAGAATTCGTAGTCCTTCGAATGTCCTTCGTAGTTTCTGGCGCGGTAAATCAGATGCACGATGTTGAAGACCTTGCGGTCCGCCGCGGTGGCCAGCAGCTTGGCCTCCGGAGTGTTCATCAAATCTTCCGTCGACTGATCCAGCAGCGCGGCGGCAGCGCGCCGAAGCTTCTGCGTCCGCTTGAAATCGTCCGTCCCTGCGCGGGTGCGGCTGGAGTAGCGGATCTCCTTGTCCCGCGTCATGACGTCAAACATCGTACGCGGAAATTCGCCACGTGCGTTCCAAAGGTCAACCTGGAAAGCCAGGGTGTCGCGCCGCACTTCGTTCTCGACCACCCATTGCAGCGGCGTGTTGGAAACAAGTGCCCGGCGTTCAAACGATCGAAATCCACCAGGCGCTCCAGCGTGCGCTTGAGGGAACCGGTATCGAAGAAGCTCGTCGCCTCCGTGGTTCCGGCCGGCTGCAGCCATGGCGAGAACGGGCGTGCCGTGAAGAAGCCATCCGCCCCTTGTGTCAAGGCCAGGTTAGCGCTGGCCACGTTGATGAGATTGCGCATGAGATCGGCGTTCGATGGTCCGAAATCGAACCAGGGCGATCGAGAATTGGAAGTGACTTGTAGCCAAAACTCCCGCAGCCGATCGACCCGTGAGGCAGGCGGATTGCCGGCGATAATCGCGGCGTTGATTGCTCCGATGGAAATTCCGGCGATCCAGTTGGGGTGAATGTCCGCCTCTGACAGCGCTTCGTAAACGCCGGCCTGGTAAGCGCCAAGCGCGCCGCCGCCCTGCAGCACCAAGGAGACAACCTCGAAGGGCAGGTGGTGCGCCGGAGCCATGATCTGCGTTTTGGTCTCGATCTTCATGTCTCCTCCTTGAGGTCGTCGGGGGCAGCGCGAGCGGAATTGCCGCAAGTGCAAGCGGAAAGCTTCAACTGTTGACGTTCGATGCCACCGGCGCTCCGGAATGCGCTTGCTCGCGCCGATCTCCCGAGGACGCTGCCGCTCTCGCGAGAATCTCTTCGACGGGAAGGGACGAGGGACTTATTTTGGCAGCGAGGCCATTCACGAATCGGTTTGGTAATGTGCCAGCGTCCTCGGCGACCTGCTCCGGCGACGTCGAGGTGATGACGATCGAATTCCCGTCTTCCCCGATGGGCGCAAGTCCGTGTGAATATTCCCTGAAGCGTCGCTCATAGGGATTGCGGCGGGAGGCGTCGACGATTGCGATCAGTTTGCGCGCTCCGGAGTTGCTCAGCTCGGACAGGGTTTCCTCGAGGCTCACGCTGTCGCGACGAACGTCACGCTCCTCCCAGATCTTTGCGTCGACGGGAATCATGTAGTTTTGGCCTCTCGACTGGACTCCGAATCCGCCAAAATAAACGAGCACGACCGAATCTGGGCGCGCCTCTGCCTTCAGCCGGTCGACCGCTTGCGTAATTCCCGCGCGGGTCGCGTCACGAACGACGTCAACGACAAAACCATGGCTATGCAGGACATTCGCCAGCAAATCGGCACCTGCGGCAACTTCCGGCAGAGGAATGTCCGCATCGGGATAGTTCGAATTGGCGATCAGCAGCGCCACGTGGTCAGAACGAGCGGTTGCGGATCGATTGGCCGCGTACGACTTGGCCAGCACCGCCCGGTGCGACGGGAAGTTGTGGGGCGCCTTCATCAAGGCAATCGAAGCAAATCCGGTAGAAACTAATCCGAACAGGACGGCGGTGGCCATCAGTGTTCTTGGGAAAGCGGTTCGCGACATGATCGTCTCCGTAACTCAAATCCGTTTGCTGAAAATGTTATGCGGATCACTCCATCGGACTAGCCGAGTAATTCCGATCTGTCCTATCGGGCGGGGAGATGGATAGCCGTCGCCATTGTCAGACCGGTCGGCGCTACCGCTGGATAAAGGCCGGCAAGATCAACGCTCCCAGTGCTCGCGGAGCATGTCTCGGCTTGAGATGCCGCCTCGGAACTCGCCTCTGCGTGAAACGATGGAAGGCCATTTATGATCCGAATGGATCCGAATGCCAATCTTGTCGCTCGAGGGCACGTCGGATAATGACGCGCGGGCAATCGGCTCAGGAAAGGCCAATTCGCAACAAAATGCAGCGCCGGCAGAAAGCTTCCGACCCAACCAAAATAGCGCAACACGGGCATGCTCACCTCAGCTCCTTGTGTGTGTGTGGTTGACGAGGAGGAGAAAGTACAAGGTGCCGCCTAAATTCGGATAAGCCAGCTTATTCAGATGATATCCATCGGCATCTCGGATATGAGCTGGTCGGGGAAGGATCCGTGATCGCCGCCGATGTCGTCATCACTCAATGCGAAGTCCAGGCCAACATATTTCGTCTCTACGAAATCGAGTTGGCTTGAACCTGGTGGCAAAAAGTCGTGAGCACTTCAGATCAAGCGGCACGCGCAGCCGCGGAAGGCGTTGTATTTCGCACGCGACGCTGGTCGAGGCCGATCGCTCCAGCCCCGAAGGCGGCGATCTGGAGCAGCCCGCCGGCGATCATCACGTTCTCCAGGAAGTGAATCATCTGATTCTGGTCGGCGAAATTGCTGTGGAACGAAACGGCGGTCGCCACACAGAAGACGGCCAATGCGAGCGCAACCGGGCGCACGCGGTAGCCGAGAATCAGAAGCAGCCCTCCGCCCAACTCGACGGCCTCGGCCACCACGTAGGCGAGCGGCGGGAACGGAAGTCCGACAGCGCCGATCATTGCCGTGGTTGAACCGTAGGCCGCGAGTTTGCCGAGGCCACTCATGGCGAACGGCAGACCAATGAGAATGCGGCCGATGAGAGGTAAATAGCGAGCATTCATGGTACGACTCCTTTCCTGGTGATTGAACTTCAGGCAGTGACGACGAGGATCACTTCGGAATCCTCTTCGACGGAAATCGAGAGGCGGCGGTCGTCGAGCGCAGCGATCCCGTCACCGACCGCCAGGCGAAAGCCATTCACCTCGATGGCGCCTCGCGCGGGCGCGAGATGGGCGTGTCGAAAAGCGCCAAGTTCATGCTCAACCTGCTCGGCGGCGAGGAGCGTCGCAACGAGCACCCTGGCATCGGCGCGGATCGGCAGCGCCTCGCTGTCGTCGGTCCCCCGACTTCGGCGCGGGGGCGCAGTCAGATCTGAAATAAGCGTAAGGGCTCCGTGCCGAGATTGTGTTCGGAATGCCGAATGCCGGTCCCGGCGCTGATCGCCTGCACGTCGCCGGCCTTTGTGCGCCCGACATTTCCGATGCTGTCGCGATGGGTGACAACGCCCTCGCGGTATGTACGAGATGATCTCCATATTGGCGTGGCCGTGGAGACCAAAACTCTTTCCTGGCACGATCTCATCGTCGTTCCAGACCACCAAGGCACCAAGGGGCCGCCCGTTGGCCGGATTGCCGTCAGGACTTACTGCAAAGTAGTAATTGGCCTTGAGCCAGCCAAAATCACCGCCGTCGAGCGTCGATGAAGGACGGGGTTGCAACATCTAGGCCTCCATTGAAGGGCGGCACCTGTGTGCGCTTCTCCAATTTGTGGCTTTAGCAACGCTCCCTGATTAGATGGAGGTTTTCGGACGCCGTGTTCTAGGAACAATCGTTGCTACGGATGAGTATCCGAGGCTGCGCGGAGGGCGTCCGCGGCAAAGTCTACGACGGCGCGAACACCAGGCAGCATGCCGCGCCGAGAGGTAAAAACGAGATGGAGGATTCCCTCAGCGACGCCCCAATCCGGAAGCACATGCACGAGGTGACCCGAAGCGAGCTCGGAGCCACAATTCACACGCGGCAAGAGTGCGACCCCGGCACCCTCGCGCGCCGCACCGATCAAAATCCCGAAGTCTCCCGTCGCGAGTCTCGGTTCAAGGTCGATCGCCTCTTGCTCACCGGAATCCTTCGTGAGTGTCCAAACGCTCGGTCCCGGCTGTTCCTGCTGATGAAGGATTGGAAAACGCATGAGATCGGCCGGTGCGGCGGGCTGGCCCAATTTCTCGAGGAGTTGAGGCGCAGCGACTAGAATCCTCTTGCTCGCTCCGATCTTTTTCACTTGAAGGTCCGCATCCGTGTCCAGCCGCTCGCGGACCCTTACCGCGATGTCCACTCCCTCCTCGATCAGGTCGATCCGGCGGTTGGTGATAATGATCAGCACGCGGAGCAGCGGGTTCTCAGCGAGGAAGGCTGGCAAGCCCTGAGCAATGAATTCCTGTAAACCAAGCGGACAACTGATCCGGACGAGTCCCCGCGGCTCCGAGCGCATCCTTAAGGCAACGTCTTCGGCCGCATCCGCCTCTTCGATCGCCGCCCGCGCGTGCTCGTAAACTTTCTGACCGACCTCCGTTACATTGAGCTTCCGGGTTGAACGTTCGAGAAGCCGAACGCCGAGCCGCTCCTCAAGCAGCGCGACCCGGCGGCTGACGCGGGACTTGGGAATACCTAGCTGGCGTGCGGCCGCAGAGAAGCTGCGGTGTTCGACAACGGCGGCGAAGAATTGAAGATCATTGAGGTCCTGCATGGTTGCTCCGGCATATCGCCATTATCATCTCACGTGGCACTGTGTCCTTGGGCAGCGGCGACAAGCCGGCAAGGAGATTGAAATGACCATCCAAAATCCTTCGGTGCCAAAACAACGCGCCAGTGCCGCCAATTTTGAAGTCCCTGCGGCGTAAGCCGTGAGTCCGATCCAGGGACTTCAAATCGAAAAAGCGGGACTAGAATCGTGTGTTTGCTAGCATTACAGTTGCTTTCCTTGTGGACTTCTGAATCCATGGGCAACCATGATTCGAATGTCATGGGCGGCGCAAACAGCGTCGATTGAAGAGACGCTTGCGTTGTGGGCGGCGTCGCTTCGAGAGATCAAGCAACGGATACGTCCGTTGTTCACGCAAGAGCGTGTTGCGAAGAATGCTGGTCTGTTCGTGGAAGGTCTGCTCGGAGATGAGCAGCGCAAGACCGGTTGGACGCGCGCGGAGGCGGTTGGTGATCCTGGCCCATGGCGGCAGCAGGCGATTCTGGGTCGTGGAGACTGGGACGCTGATGCCTTGCGCGATATCGTGCGCGACTATGTCCTTGAGCATTTGGCAGACGACGATGCGGTGCTGGTGATCGACGAGACCGGTTTTCTCAAACAGGGCAAAGCGTCATGCGGAGTGGCGCGGCAATACACTGGTTCGGCAGGGAAGATTACGAACTGCCAGATCGGCGTCTTTGCTACCTACGTTTCGCGTCATGGTCATGCGTTCATCGATCGTGCGTTGTATCTTCCGAAGGAATGGACTGACGATCCAGATCGTCTGGAAGCTACATACGTGCCTACCGACGTTGGCTTTGCAACCAAACCAAAGCTTGCGACGAGAATGATTGCACGCGCCATAGCCGCGTCTGTCCCATTCAAGTGGGTCGCTGGCGATACTGTCTACGGTGTTGGCAATACCGAACAGCAACTACGCAAAGCAGGTAAAGGATATGTACTCGGGGTCAGCAGCGCTCATGTCTTCCATTCCTGGGGCAAGCGACCGCCGGTCGCCGGGACGGCTGCCGACATCGCCCGGACGCGGCCCGCATCCGACTGGAAGCGCCTGTCGGCGGGAGCCGGGACCAAAGGACCGCGGTTGCACGATTGGTGTTATCTCGAATTGGCCGATCTTGAGGCCGGGCAGTTCAACGGTGCAAATGACGGTTTGTGGACACGCGGTCTACTGATCCGTCGTCGCATCGCCGATGATGACCTCGCCTTCTTCACCACTTGGTGCCCAGCAGGAACAACCATTGAAACGCTCGTCGCAGTCGAAGGCCACCGATGGGCGATCGAGGACAGCTTTGAAACCGCGAAAAACGAGTTCGGGCTCGATCACAACGAGAGCCGATCCTGGCATGGCTGGCACCGTCATGTGTCCTTGGTAATGCTTGCCTTCGCCATGATGGCCGCGATCCGACATCGCGCTAATCCTCCACCGCCAAAAAAAAGAAACGGCGGTCCCCAGCAAAAGCCAGGACCTAACCGCCCCACAACTGATCCGTTGGTCAATCCAGGAAATCCGCCGCATTGCAATCAGACTTAATCGAAAGCGGATTTAACCCGCCCACATTATCGCATGGTCTTTCTGGCGCAGAGCTCACCAGGCTGCCGCTCAACGCGCTCACTTCAAATCAAAAAAGCAACTGTAATGCTAGGGCCTGTCCTCAGTTATGTGAGCTTTTCAGGGGAACGGACCAGAATCAAACGCGGAACGTCGTTCTATAATGCGCGGTGAATCCACGGGAGGGATATCCAAATCAGTTGATGACTGATTTATAGACGGTCGGCTCGAGGAGGCGCCGACCAATGGAACGCTTTGGATTACGCAACGACCAATGGGAACGGATCAAGGATGTTCTGCCTGGCCGAGAAGGACATGTAGGCGGCACGGCGGAAGATAATCGACTGTTCGTCGAAGCGGTTCTCTACCGATTTAGAACTGGTTGTCCCTGGCGCGATCTACCTGAGCGTTTGGGCCGTTGGAAATCGGTGCATCAACGTTTCGGCCGGTGGGCGAAGAGCGGGGTTTTCGAGCGTATCTTCAAGCTGTTGGCGAGCGATCACGACAATGAATACATGATGATCGATGCCACGATCGTACGTGCTCATCAACACAGTGCCGGTGCGCGAAAAAAAACGGCGCGCAAGCGATCGGCAGATCGCGCGGAGGATTGACCACTAAAATCCACGCGCTCGTCGATGCCTTGGGAAATCCTTGCAACTTGATGCTGACGCCAGGGCAGGACCATGACCTGACTTGCGCTCAACCTCTGATCGAAAATATCGATCCTGGTGCGCTGCTCGGCGACAAAGCTTACGACGCCGATCCGTTGATCGACACACTCAATCAGCGGGCAATCACTCCAGTGATTCCGCCCAAGGCCAATCGCAAGGTCAAGCGCGACTGCGATTTCGCGCTCTACTGCGAGCGCAATCTCATCGAGCGTTTCTTCAACAAAATTAAGCACTACCGGGGAATCGCCACGCGCTATGACAAACTCGCTCGAAATTTCCTTGGCGCTGTCCAGCTGGTCGCAGCTATTATCCTGCTCAACTGAGGACAGGCCCTAGTTCATCGTTTCCAAAGTTCGAATCATATCAAGCGGCGTTGTCGAGTTTATAGGACCAAGTATGGACGACAGGGTGTCGGTTGAACTCGTCCATTGCGGCGATGATGCGCTCCTTGAGTTCCTGTTTGGATGCGACGCGGATGTGGCGCAGGACGGAGCGGGCGAGCTTGGAAAAGAAGCCCTCGACGAGATTGAGCCAGGAGCCGTGCTTGGGCGTGAAGGTGAATTCGAAGCGGCCGGCGGGCTGCTCGGCGAGCCAAGCTTTGGTTTCCTTGGAGATGTGCGCGGAATGATTGTCGAGGATCAGCTTGATCGCCGTGTGGGCTGGATAGGCGGCGTCGAGAAGCTTGAGGAATTCGATGAATTCGCGGCTGCGGTGGCGATCCTTGACCAGAGCGTGAACCTTGCCGGTGAGCAGGTCGATGCCGGCCAGCAAGCTGACCGTGCCGTGGCGCTTATATTCATGATCGCGCGCGAAGGTCGCGTGCGCGCCGGGCTCGGGCGGCAGATCCGGGGCGGTCGTGGCGATCGCCTGGATGCCGGGTTTCTCGTCATAGGAGACGATCGCCACCGCGTCGCTCGGCTTCTTCTTCGATGCGGCCGCGGTCTCTTTAATGATCTTGACCTCGCGGTAGACGCACAGAACTTCCGCCATCTTGGCTTTGAACTCGGGGTCGCGGCGTTCCAGGTAGTAGCGCACCTTGTGCGGCTTGACCTCTTGCTCGTTGAGGATCTTGCACAACGTGCCCTGAACCAGCTTGCCGAGGCAGGCGTGCCCTTCGGCCGGTCCATGCTCGCGCGCGTGGCGAGCCAGAAGCCGCGTCGTCCACAATTCGTGCGGATAGCCCAAGTCCTTCGCCTTGCGGCAGGCCAGAGAGACCAGCCATGTCCTGGCCTCGGCAGTGATCGTCGGCTCCTTGCCCGGCCGCGGGACGATCGTCGAGCGCCGCCATTGGACCATAGGCCAGCGCCCGCTCAACGCAGCGCTGGACCGTCTGATGATGCACCCCCAAAGCTTGACCCACCGCAAAGAACGAGGGGTCTTTCCGGTAAGCCAACAGCATCCGCGCTCGCTCGACCCGGCTCGCCGGCTCCGTTCGCGAGCGTGCTATCGAAACCAAGCCTCGCCAAATCCTCTTCTCCGATCGACAACTCAATCGCTCGCCGCCATGCCGTCATGACCTTCGAACCTCGTCTCGCGAATCAAAAGAGCAGGCTACAGGCCAGGCAAGGACCAAATGAATCCCGCGCAAATGATCGGTTTCATGGAATCGATGAACTAGCATAGCAATTGCTGGCGAGATTATTTGCGACATAGTTGGACAGCGCTAACGATCCCGGCCTGAATCTCGTCTAAGACGAATTCCCTCCAGTTTCCATCGCCCCGACTCCAGAAGCCTGCGCCAGTGACTCAGAGAGTCCGCTAGTGAGTCATTCTTGGTGGCGGGTAGGGGTGCGGCCTTGCGGTGATCGGAACCAATCACCATGTAGCGGTGGCTCGCACCAAAATAGAAAATCATCAGCGGGCAATTCCCCCTCCCATCACATCATTGGAGAATTGCCATGACTGCTAGGAGAACCCATGTCTGCTGAAAAGTTCCTCAAGACGCCCAGCGGGAAGATGCTAACCAAATTGGCATATACCAGAGAGGAACGGTTGATCGAGGCTGCCGCCGAAGAAGCCGGTTTTCCGTTTGAACGGGTCAAACGGGTTTACGCCCTGATGAACAAGATTGATAAAGTCAGCCTTGGCGAACTGGGCCTGAAGATCGTAAACCGCAAGGTAACCGTAGACTTTCATCCAGGCTGCTCTGGTGAACCCGATGAAATCAAGCTGCCCCAATCTCTATGGGACAGGATCGACAATCTGGACTTCGATATCGTTGAACTGCTGCACCCCATCCACCGGGCTTGGCAGGCAGAATACGGCTTTCCGTATCCAACCCTGTTTTCCACCGTAAAGATCACTGATGGGATGATACATATACCTGTGCTATAATGCTCGTGTTCCCCTTTTTGCCTGTGGAACACATCTTGTGCATAAATTCAGATTGATGTGGACAACAGTTACCGGGTTCCTTTCAAGGAACCCGTTCCTGTTTCCGCCATAGGATACACGGCAGCAAGAATAATCGATTTCGGGCCTATTACTGGCCTTAGAGTGAGCTAAATAGCCCGTGATCCTGCCTGAAGTGAATTTGCAAAGGATTGGAACCAATGGATGATTTCGATGAACGCATGAAGGCATATACTAGCGGCGAAGCGGACTTGTCACCCGAGGAACGAATAGAACTTACTAGAGATGCGATTGCCGAACTGGAACGCCTCGTAGCTGAGGCTAGGCGCCTTACCGGCGAGAAAGACCCGGCCAGAACAAAACATCTTATCGAGCAGGGTGAGCTACGGGCATTTCACCTGCGCCTCATGATAGGCCCGGAGAACTGCCGTCAGTGACTCAGGCGTGACTCGTGGAATGATTCATCCATTGCACCAGCAAGCCCTACAAGGCCTTCCTGTTGGGATATGGCATTGCCATATATTTTTTTGGAACATTGTTTATGGAAACGGGAATTTTTAAATATAGGCCAAATTCCAGCGAGATCAGATTTGACGCAAGCGCACCCGGGCTTGAATGCGGGGGCGTTGTACGTACCGGACCCCTTGAGGGCGAGTAAATCGGAAGGTTCAACCGGCGTAATGCGCCAGCGTTCAGGCAAGGCCGTAAGCTGTCGATATCATTGCACTAATCCACATTAGTTCTCGATTCGTTCACATCAAGTGGCATCGCCCCCTCCCCGCCCCCACCGCTTCCCGCCGTGTTGCTTGCCTGCCACATAATGGCATAAGCCATTGATTGGACTAGGGTTAGGCCATGCTATGGCACATGAGTCGGGGACACCGGCTTACACCATGCGCACTATGCGTAGTGCGCCTGTTCGAGAGACGGAACGAGAGCGCTTGCGTGTGTGAAATCAGAAATGGGCGAGACAGACCATCCGGTACAAGGACTATTCCACCCCTTAATGGGTATTGTACCCATCATCCACATTGCATCCATGATGCATATCATGCACCATGCATTGCACTGCACAATATGCATCATGCCCATCATCCCCATTCCATCCATAGGACCATGAGTATCCATGGACATAGGCCGATGGCCCATATCGTGATGATCTGCCAATCGAACTGATAGTGGTTCATAGGGAAGAACGGGCATGTTGCGCCTCCCGTGTGCTTGCTTGCTTGCCTGCATCGTGTGCTTGCCTGCTTGCATTGCGCTTGCATCACACGCCTTGCACCGGCGACCCCCAAATCGGCGGCGTCAAGTCAATTCGTCGTGACCTTCGGTCACGGGCCACATGCGTGTCTGCGTGGCTTTCTTACTACTAGAGAGATCGAAGTGAAGGGTGTGCGTGCATGACGTGACTGGGGGACGAGGCCCGACCTCGCCGACCAAACCGGTTCGGCAGGGTCCTCGGAGACCGCACCATGGCAGCCCAGCGAAAACCCACGTTCTCTATGGATGAACTGAACAACATTCTCAACGAAGCCTTGGCGAAGCAGAAGGCCGAGATCATGGCGGAGATGGCCGCACAACAGGCCGCCAAGCCTAAGGCGGACACCAAGGGCACAGATGCCACCATCGTCAAAGCCTTCGCCAAGAAGGGCTACAAGAACATCGTCCTTCTTGATCGCTCTAAGCCTGTTGCTGCCCAGCTCGATACTGTGACCGTCCTGACGTATCGGCTCTGGATGCAACAGTGTGGCCGGAAAGTGAAGCCCGGTGAACATGCCGTGATTTATCGGCAGTTCCGGCTCTTTCACAAGACGCAGACGGAAGTCGCCTCTGTGGAAGAACGCAAGGCATACCACGCCAAGCAGCAGGCCGCTGCCGAACGCCGAGAGCAGGCTACGGCCTAAAGCACCTCAATCCCGCCACAACTGCGGAGCGTAACCCGCTCCGCTCCCCTTTCCCTATTCTGGGAGTGAATATCTATGGCTTATTTTCTCAGTGAAGAACGTCGTTCCACGTTAATCGACAATCTGTGCTGCTTGGGAATGCCCCGCACAATTGCCGAAGACCACGGAAGTCTTTCCGATAAGAACCTTGTCTATCTCGACAAGAACCTTGCCGCTGTCGTCTGGCGAGTGTCGGAACGATGTCAGCAGTTACAGGACCCGGCAACGCACCATAATGAACAGCGGGCTATAGCGCTAACGATCCTGTTAGCGGCGGATACAATGATACTGGCCACGTATACGGCGGAACTTAAGCATCGCAAGCTTCCCGCAGTGCAATTCCCTCGCAGCACGAAAGCAATCGACTTTAGCGCTGAAGAAATCGCTGTAGCCATTCGCATGGTCCTTACCCTTGGCGACGAAGGGACCACCCAGCAATGAACGAGGATGTAATCGAGGCCCTAGAGGACCTCAGAGGGGAAGTCGAAAGACTTCCTCGCTTCTCCGATCAAGGCGGCATCCATCAAGACAACCAAACCGGCCAGTATCTAGAACGAAATGCCGTCTTGTCCTGCTTCGCCCTGTATTTGGGAGGGCATGATGAGGGATAACCCGATTGTAGTCCCGACGGCGTTCTGGTTTGCAGTGAACTTTGTTCTGCTTGTCTGCGCCGTGTTCGTAGCCCATAGGGCCAATGAAGTCCTCAAAGAAATGCAGGTAGCCGTGGATATCTTGGCCGATATCAACCGGCACCTACGCAATAAGTCCGTCAGAGACATGGCGATGCAAGCAACTAGGAAGCCATCAGAGAAGAACGGCGCATACGACAATATGGGCAACTATGGAGGAACATAATGGATAGCTTATTGTTACTCGCCATCGTCCTTGGATTGTCCGTTGGTATCATTGCGGCAATGCGGTGGGGTGGCCCTTCCATCATTCAACGTAGGAGGAATCCCCGCCAATGATTGAGTTGATCGTGATAATCGTTCTCTTAGCCGTCATCGTCCACCTAATGCGAAAGCACCGTGCTTACGTTGATGAACTGGAAGTTAAGAAACGAGAAGACAGAGAAAACTGGCATCGGCCCGCTAGCGATTGGCATAAAGAACCCTAATCGGGTTGTATCATGGCAACAATACGGTAATATGCACCATGAGCCTATGGCACGGACGGACTGCCATGGGTCTATTAAGCCCTCAAGTGATCCGTTCGCTTGGGGGCTTATTTTATGTCAGGACGTATGGGCTTGCTGATACCGTCCGATGATGATGCTTTAGTGCTGGCGATGGTGGTCATTTAATCAATCCCATGGCTCGCCCTCGGGCAATGCGTTCATCATCGGAGAGCATAAAGCCCGTCCAATCCCCTAAATGCTGCCGATTCCAATCGCGATGTAATGCACCATCGATTGCAGGATTGAACGGGTTTGACTCTTCCAATGGAGGCATATCACCAGCGGCCTTCATAACGATCTCGGCGATTTGGGGAAGTCCTGCCGCCTCTAGCTTATCAGCGGCTTCCTCAAGGGGATGGCGGTCCAGTACAGGAGGATTCATGCTTACCGCCTGCTCAAGGAACTGCTGCAATCCTTCAGCACCAAGCTCATGGTAGATCATTGCAAGGATTTCATCTCGGCTCTGGCAGTCATCAAATAGGCTAGGCTCCTCAATCATCTTCTGCCCGCCATGCTTCAGTGACCGCAACACCCTCTAGAGGTACCGCACCTATACGGTCACGGGCATACCGATATGCTTCCAAGAATCCCTTGGCCTCTTCCATAGTCGAGAGATCAACGGTCGCATTTACACTCAGCGCCTTTAATAGAACTTCTCGTGGTAATACGTTCGCGACCACTTTGACGAATGCAGTAGGATCGCCTGTGGCGACCTTCGTTAATGCTGCTTCGCCATGTTCCTGCCATGCATCATGCAAGTCAGCTAGAAAGTCTTCCCCAAGGCGGGCTCGACTTCCCCGAGGTCTGCCCGGACCACCTTTTTTGCCCTTTATAAAATGGCCCGTCTCGGTATCACGGTCAGCAACTTTAAGTATATCATCGTCCATCATTACTACCCGCCCCAGCCGTCAGCCGCTTGCGAATATAACTGGGTCAACTCTGGATTCCCGAACTCGTGATGAACCATCTGTGCCATCTGTCGCAGGTGTGCAGGATCGCCGCCGTTGTGCATGTAATCGGCGATCATGGCCTTTAGTTTAGCATGGCCAACCGCCCTTTGCTGCTGGTGAAGGTTTTGCATCGTCCCAATCTTTTGCTGGTGCAGATGATGCTTCAAGGCCATGTCCTGTTGGAAATGGTGTTCCTTCATTGCCAGCTCGTCTTGATGACGCCGGTGCAGTTCATCAATATCAGGTGCCTGATCGCGATTGTGCGGATCATCAATATCATATCCGGGCATTATTTAGCTGCCTTCTTTTTGCTTGCGATATCTGCTGCCTCATCCCGAGCCTTCGCTTGCTTCATTTCCTCACGCTGCTGACGGGCACTCTGTTCAGTAACCCCCTCACCAGAAATCGCTAACCAGCCATCGGTACCGAATAGTTCCTTTAGCAAGCGGTTCTCTTCCCTGCGAGCTTCAGCAAAACGATCCTTTGCCTGTTGTGCCGTTGGGGATGAACTCCCTCGATGGATCAACCATGTGCGCAGATTGGACGCCTGCGTAGCCTGCATTCCCTCGATTATACTAAGCGTTTCGTCAAGCTGCCGCTTCCGCCGAAATGCCTCTTGGCCGGGACTGGAATAATCTACTTGTGCGTAGTTGCCTGTACCGTAGATGCTCATCAGGAATAGTCACCCAAGCTCTTGCGCCGGTTCAGCTCACGTAGCTGACTGGCGTATTCTTTTTCACTACAGTTGGCTATGCGGCAATGTTCTTTCTGAGCCGCTGAAAGTGTGATGCTTTCGCTATATCGCCGTCCATCGGAAGTCGGCACAGAGCGGCTAGGCGGAGCCGAGAAGATGTGCCTTCCGTGGTCTACAGGATCACGTTCTTTTCTAGGGCTAAAAATGACACGGCTGTTACCAGAATCGGCATCGTAGACCTCGCCGCTGATACCGGCACCGGCAGGCGGCTTGTGAAGCAGCCGACGTTCCATTTCGCTCCAATACTCAGGTGTTGTCATGTCACTATCGGACATGAAGCGACGCGAGTTCATCGCGCTCCTCGGCAGCGCGGCGGCAATCCGACCGCTCGGCGCGCGTGCAGAGCGCCCGCTAGAGCGCATCCTCTATTTCACGTACTCGGCCGGCTACCGGCATGACGTCATACGGCTTTCGAAAGCAATCCTGACGCAGCTTGGAAGGAATTCCGGTGCATTTGAAGTCACTGCAACGGAAGACACGTCTGAATTTTTATCCGAGAACCTCAAGCGCTACGCCGCCGTGATGTTCTACACCACCGGCGAACTTCCGATGAGTGGCGCTCAAAAGACGGCTCTTCTGGACTTTGTGCGCACGGGCCTCGGGTTCCTCGGCATTCATTCGGCCACGGACACATTCTACACTTGGCCGGACTATCTTGATCTGGTCGGCGGCTACTTTAATGGTCATCCTTGGCATCAGGCCGTGACTATCGAGGTCGTTGATCCTGGCGATCCACTGGTGGCGTTTCTCGGGAATTTGTTGCAAATCGAGGACGAAATCTACCAGATCAGCGACTTCGACTATCGCGGCTCACACGTGCTCCTGCGCCTCGACCAAAGCTCGGTGGACCTTAGCAAGACCGGTGTGCATCAACGATTCTATGGTTGGCCGCTCGCCTGGACCCGATTTTACGGCCAGGGACGAGTATTCTATACGGCGCTTGGCCACGAGGCGTCAGTCTGGCAGGACCCCCGCTACCAGCGAATCCTCACGAACGCTATCCTCTGGTCAATGCGAAGGTCGCCCTAGGAGTTGAAAGACCTCGCCCTGCGACTCTCGCGCCCGCGGCGACGAGGTGATCGAATAAACAACGCTACTTCCGAGATTGTGCAGGTTTTCGGCCGCCGGAATGACGGTCTCTCCACGCACTCCGAGGGCCGGCGGCCGAAAAGCGCCAAGGCAGGAAATCGCGGGTTGGGAACGGCGGTGGTGCCGCAGCTATGGGGATTTCGACGCGGGCTCAGGCGTCGACGTGGCGGAACGTGGCGGCAACGTACGCAATTCTGCCACGCGGCATGTGGGTGAATTGAGTTGTGAACGGGTCACGGATCGTCTTAGTAACGCAATCTTGCGCTTTTGAGTTTTGCCGAACGGCAACATTGACGTGACGATGCAAGGGATAACGTTGTCGGCTGGAAGCCAACACAGACATTGAGCGGCATGTGTCGAGCATCAGTTCTGTCATCATGAGGTGTCGATCCTGATCTTTGGCGGAACTGGCGTGGGTTTGTGTTTCGGCTGTTGCCCGCGCAGGAAGGTCTCGATGATGCGCATGTTGCTGCCGCAGCAGGGGCATGGATGCTCTGGTGCTTTTGGCTCCTCGGGCTGAGCGCTCGTCGAAGTCTTGGCGTTCGCCGCCTTGATGGCATCGAGCGGAATGAGCGGCACAGCAAGCAGCTCACGGATGCGCTCGATATTCTTGGCTCGGGTTTGACAGGTGAGGAAGCCGTAGTAGCGGATGCGGTGGAAGCCCGATGGCAAGACATGCATCAGGAAGCGGCGGATGAACTCGCTTGTATCGAGCGTCATTACCCTGTTGTATCGCTCGGCGCCGTCAAGGCGATAATCCTTCCAGGTGAAGGTGACGCCCTTGTCGTCGGCCGAGATCAGGCGGCGGTTGGCGATGGCGACGCGGTGGGTGTAGCGCGCAAGATAGCGCAGGACTTGCTCAGGTCCCCCGAATGGACGCTTGGCATAGACGACCCAGTCTTTGTTGCGCAGCGGTGCCAAATAAGCCGCGAAAGCTTTTGGATTGGTCAGCGTCATGTGCTTGCCGAAGAACTGCAGCTCTCCGGCACAATGAGCGGCAGCAAGCTTTTCCAGGACAACCCTTCGAAACAGACACGAGAGAACCTCCACGGCGAGAAGGAAGTTGGGCCGGCAGGCGACCCAGCGTGTCCCGTCCAGAGAGATCCCGCCACCCGGCACGATCATGTGGACATGCGGATGGTGGCACCCACGCCCACAATACCCTGAGCGCCGATAATACAGATGTTCAGGTCTTCTACCCCTTTCACCCACTTCATGGTGTTACCCTGCGGATTCTTCGCAGACCGAAGCGTGGAGATGGGGCGGTCTGTGTCATAGATCCAGCCGGGAGGCGATTGAAGATTCCTATCTGGATGCTGTTGCCGGAGTGTGCCGAGATCACGATCTCGCAACGACCGCACCTCGGTAAGCAAGCCCTCCTATCTCTCGCTTCATTGATCACGCCACAACTCGACTCACCCGGTCCACGATAACCTTCGGGCGACCGCGCGTTAGCGGAAGCCCGAGGGAGGTCGTCGTGGTGCAACTTCAACTTTTAGATTTGATGATCTCAAGGGAATGCGGCGCCGTGCCAATGGACGCAGCGACACGCGCCGATCTGATCGATCTCATGGCCCGCGCTATAGCAGCAGTGTTTCACGAAGAGGGGAGAAGAGGAAATGACAGAGCTCTTGCACAATCCAAAAATCAAACCGGAGCATTTGGCTCGCAAGGCGATCGTCTACCTTCGGCAATCCAGCGAAAGGCAAGTACGGCAGAATAAGGAAAGTCAACTCCTCCAGTATGCGATGGCCGAACGGGTGCGTGCGCTGGGCTGGCAGCAGGTCGAGATCATCAATAGTGACCTGGGATCGAGCGCGAGTCTTGCCGCCGCCCAGCGGGAAGGCTTTGAGCGCGTCCTCAGCTCGGTAGCACTGGGAGAGGTCGGAATCGTCGGCAGCCGAGAGGTATCACGGCTATCCCGAACGGACAAAGATTGGTGTCGGCTGTTGGAGGTATGCCAGATCTTTGGAACGCTAATCGCTGACGAGCAACAGGTCTACGATTTGAATAATCTAGACGATCAGTTGGTGTTGGGCATCAAAGGGACACTCAGCGTCGTCGAGCTCAAGGTTATACGCCAACGAATGCTGGCAGGGCAGGAGGCCAAAGCGCGCCGCGGCGAACTGTTCAAAAGACTTCCGATCGGGTATGCCCGCGACCCCGTGGGTAAGATCATGTTTCATCCCGACAGACGGGTCTGCGAAGCGATACAGCTCGTGTTCGCCAAGTTTCGAGAACTGTGGAGCGTGCGTCAGACATTCCAATGGTTCCGTGATCACGACCTGGAGCTACCGGTCAATCCCATACAGGGAACGCGGCTGATCTGGAAGATTCCTTCGCAGAGCCTAATCCGCGACATTTTACGCAATCCCTTCTACGCCGGTGCCTATGTTTGGGGACGGCGTCCAGTAACGACCTTGCTGGTAGGGGGCCGGCTCGAGAAACGTCAGAGCGCGATGCGCCCCGCCGAAGAGTGTCGCGTCTTCATCCGCGATCATCATGTAGGTTATATTAACTGGGCAACCTACGAAGAGAATCAGCGAATGATACGGCGCAATTCGGTGAACTGGGAGGGGGACGAATCGATGGCGGCGATTCGCGCTGGCCAGGGTCTTCTGGTCGGACTCCTGCGCTGCGGACATTGTGGGCGCAAGCTGCATGTACGGTATTGGGGCGGCCGTGGCACCCATGCGCGCTACCTTTGCAAGGGCGACTACGATGATGGCGGGCAGTATTGCATCGGCTTCGGCGGCAGCTCGGTAGACCGGTGCGTAGGACAAGAACTATTAAAGGCGATCGCGCCATTGGGGGTGGAAGCCAGTCTGCGAGCTCTCGAAGAACTGAGTGCCGGCGGCACCGCTCAATGTACCGCCCTGTCCCGCAAGCTCGAGCAACTGGTGTATGAGGCGAGGAAGGCCTTCGAACAGTACGACGCGGTGGATGCCCGGAATCGACTTGCAGCCAGCGAGTTGGAACGGCGGTGGAACGGAAAGCTCGAAGAGATCGAGGCAGTCAAGCAGCGGCTTTCCAGTCTCGAAACCGAGCGCTACTCGTTATCACCTGAAGAGGAAATCAGAATACGTTCGATGGGTGATCATTTTGCTGGAGTTTGGCAGAGCAACCACTGTCCCCCGACACTTAAGAAGATGATCTTCCGCACCGCCATCGAAGAGATCATTGTGCGCACTGACCAGGATAAAAAAAACCTTGAGTTGCTGATTCACTGGAAGGGAGGTGCGCATACGCAACTCGCGATGGAACGACCACGTTCCGCAACGGAAACGGCCACGCCCATGGAGGCGCTGGAGATCATTCGTCGCATGGCTGTTCGATACGGCGACGACCAGATTGCCTCTGTGTTGAACCGACGCGGCTATTCCACGGGCAAAGGGAAGCGGTGGAATCAGACCCGTGTAGCGACAGCCCGGCGTAACCATTCGATTGCCGGTCAAAAACGAGCTCTGCACGATCCGGAGAGAGTGAGTTTGAGCGAAGCTGCGCGAATATGCGGCGTCAGCCACCACACCATCCAAAGGCTGGTTGAAGCCGGCCTGTTGAAGCGCGAACAAATAACTCCTCGTGCACCTTGGGAAGTCAGTCGCCGTGATTTGGATGCCGAACCCATTCGCAGCGTTATTGAGCGCCTCCACCGCACCGGCAAGCTAATTCTGCAGGGGGGTTGCGCGGAAGACCAACTTGCGTTGTTCACTGAAAATCAAGGAGATGAT
>CAWGJM010000010.1:0-34656 GCA_963822795.1 uncultured Alphaproteobacteria bacterium | reverse complement strand
GCTGATCGGCTCGATGGGCGAGGGCGGCTACAAAGCGGGCTATGCGGTGGTGTCGCTGGTGGGGCTGGCGCTGATCGTCTGGGGCTTTGCGCATTACCGGGCGGCCGGCATGCGGCCGGTCTGGTCGCCGCCGACGGCGCTGAAACATCTCAACGACGCCTTGATGCTGCCGGCCGTGATCCTGGTGGTCGCGGCCTACATCCGTGGCCGCATCTATACCGCCGTGAAACATCCGATGCTTTCGGGCGTCAAGCTGTGGGCGTTCGGGCACCTGTTGGCCAACGGCGATCTCGGCGGCATCATCCTGTTCGGCTCGTTCCTGGGCTGGGCGGTGTTCGACCGGATTTCGCTGAAGCGCCGTACTGATACCGGCGGGCCGCCGATTCCCGTCGGCGGCATCACCAACGATTTGATCGCGGTGGCGGTCGGGATTGTCGCCTATCTGGCACTGGCGTTTGCGTTCCACCCCGTGGTGATCGGCGTGCCCGTGATCGGAGCTTGAGATGTCCGTCCAGTCCAAGATCAAGCGCAAGACCGCGCCCGATATTCGCGCCCGCAAGAACGGCGAGCCGATCGTGATGCTGACATCCTATCATGCGCATACTGCCGCGCTGGTCGATCGGCACTGCGACGTCATCCTGGTCGGAGATTCCCTCGGTAACGTCATGCATGGCTTCGAGACCACCGTGCCGGTGACGCTCGACATGATGATCTTGCAGGGCCGTGCCGTGATGCGCGGTTCCGAGCATGCGCTGGTCGTGGTGGACATGCCCTTCGGCTCCTATGAGGCCTCGAAGGAACAAGCCTTTCATTCCGCGGCCAGGATATTGAAGGAGACCCATTGCGGCGCCGTCAAGCTCGATCGAGGGCGGCGCGCGGATGGCGGAGACGATCGCCTTTCTCGCGGAACGGGGAGTCCCGGTGATGGCGCATATCGGCTTGACGCCGCAGTCGATCCAACGTGCTGGGCGCGTTTCGCGCTCAGGGCCGCGAGGAGGGAAGCTGGCAGCAGATCGAGCGCGACGCGCAAGCGGTGTCGGATGCGGGTGCGTTTTCGGTGGTGATTGAGGCGCTCGCGGAACCGCTGGCAAGGAAGATCACGCAGGCCATCCCGATCCCGACCATCGGCATCGGCGCCAGCGCCGCCTGCGACGGGCAGGTGCTGGTGCTGGAGGACATGCTGGGATTGTCGCCGCGCACGCCGAAATTCGTCCGTCGCTACGGCGAACTGGGACCGATGATCGAGGCCGCGATCGAGGGCTATGCGCGCGACGTACGTTCGCGTGCATTTCCGGGACCGGAACATGTCTACGGCATGAAGGTGAAGGGTTGAGCGGATATCCGCCAGGAATGCTCGCCGATAACCTGCCGCAGCACGAGACGGACGAAACTGACGGCCCCTGATCGCGCCCGACGCCGCATTTGCGCCTTGATCCCGCTCTTTGCCTTGCCACCGCCATACCGATAGGGTATCGCGCCGCCACGCCGGCGTTAGGTCCGAACGCGCGGTGCGGTTGCTGCCGCCGCGACGCGGGATAGGAAATTGTTAAGTGTCTGAATTATTTGACGAAGTTGACGAGGAGGTACGTCGCGAGCAGCTCAAGAAGCTGTGGGACCAGTATTCGCTATACATCATCGCCGCGGCGCTCTTGATCGTTGCGGCGGTGGGCGGCTGGCGCGGCTACCAGTATCTCGAAGCCCAAAAGGCGGCCCAGGCCGGCGATGCCTTCAACAAGGCCACGGAACTTTCCGAGCAGAACAAGCACACCGAGGCGGAAGCCGCGTTTGCCGATCTCGCTGCCAAGGCGCCGTACGGCTACCGCACGCTGGCGCGGTTTCGCGTTGCCGCCGAGGTTGCCCATCGCGATCCGCAAGCGGCGGCCAAGATGTTCGACGGGATTGCGGCCGATCGCAGTGTCGGCGCCGAGCAGCAGGCGCTGGCCCGCATCCGCGCCGCCGGCCTTTTGGTGGACACTGCTTCATACCCGGATATGCTGCAGCGGCTCGAGCCCGACACGGCGGCGGGAGCCACCTTCCGCCATGCCGCTCGCGAGATGTTGGCGCTGTCGGCCTACCGCGCCAACGACGTCGCAGCGACGCGGAAATGGCTGGATCTGATCGGCTCGGATTTCGAGACGCCACCGAGCCTGCGCTCGCGCGCCGAGGCGCTGCTCGCGCTGTTGCCGCCGGTCGCGAAGAGCTGACGGCGGGATGAGAATTTGACCGGGAAACCGACCATGCGCCGCTCGCAACGCTTGATCGCAGCTGCCGTCTTGATCTCCCTGTCGGGTGCGCTCGCCGGCTGCTCCAACGGTTTGGGCAATTTCGATCCGAGCGACCTGCTCGATTTTCTCGATACCAAGAAGAAGCTGCCGGGCGACCGCAAGCCGGTATTCCCGGATGGCGTGCCGGGCCTCGAACAGGGCGTGCCGAAGGATTTGTACAAGGGCGCGCAGCAGCAGGAGCAGCAGAACGACGCAGCGGCTGCGACGGCTGCGGCCGCGCCGCCTCCGCCGCCCGCCGAAGAGCCCAAGGCCAAGCGCGCCGCGAAGTCCAGATCGAAGGCCAATCAGCCCGCGGCCGCTGGCACGGATCAGCCCGCCGCCGAGACCACGCCCGAGGAAGACGCGACCGCCGCGGCACCGCCGCCGCCCAAGCCGAAGAAGATCGTCCGCAAGCGCACCACCGCCCCACCGCCGGATCAATCGGCCGACCCTGCGCAGTCGGCACAGCAAGCGCCGCCGCCATTCCCGGCGCCGGTGCCGAGCGGCACGTTTACCCGCTGATTTTTCAGTTCCGGTTGCATTGACATGCGCTTGATAAACAGCGCAGGGATCACCCATGTCCTTCACGATCGCCATCATCGGCCGGCCCAATGTCGGAAAATCGACGCTGTTCAACCGCCTGGTGGGACAGAAGCTGGCGCTGGTCGATGACGAGCCGGGCGTGACGCGCGACCGCCGGGAAGGCGAGGCGCGGCTCGGCGATCTCGAATTTACCGTGATCGATACCGCGGGCCTCGACGACGGCGCCAAGGGCTCGCTGACCGCGCGGATGCAGGAGCAGACGGAAACCGCGATAAAACTCGCCGACGCGCTGATGTTCGTGGTCGACGCTCGCGCAGGGCTGACGCCGAACGACAGCGCCTTTGCCGATTTTGCCCGCCGTGCCGACAAGCCGGTCGTGCTCGTTGCCAACAAGAGCGAGGGCAAGCACGGCGATGCCGGCGCGATGGAAGCCTACGCGCTCGGCCTCGGCGAGCCGATCCAGATCTCGGCCGAGCACGGCGAGGGGCTCAGCGAGCTCTACGATGCGCTGCGCGCGTTGATGCCGGAGCCGCCGGACGAAGCGGAATCGTCAGACGAAGACGGCGAGGGTGTGGAGGATTGGTCCAGCCGGCCGATCCGCGTCGCCATCGTCGGCCGCCCCAATGCCGGCAAGTCCACGCTGATCAACCATCTGCTCGGCGAGGAGCGGTTACTGACCAGCGCGGAGGCCGGCACCACGCGCGATTCGATCTCGGTCGAGATCAACTGGAGGGGCCGCGCGTTTCGGGTGTTCGATACCGCGGGGCTCAGGCGCCGCGCGCGGATCGAGGAGAAGCTGGAAAAGCTTTCGGTCGCGGACGCCTTGCGCGCGGTGCGCTTCGCCGAAGTCGTGGTGCTGATGATGGATGCGCAGAACAAGTTCGAGGAGCAGGACCTGCGCATCGCCGATCTGATCGAGCGCGAGGGAAGGGCGCTGGTGATCGCGGTCAACAAATGGGATCTGATGGCCGGCAAATCCGGCCAGATCTCGGCGTTGCGGACCGATGTCGATCACTGGCTGCCGCAGGTTGCGGGCGTGCCGATCGTCGCCGTCTCAGGACTGATGGGCGAGGGCATCGACCGCCTGATGGAGGCGATCGTCGGCGCCTATACGGTGTGGAACAGGCGCGTGTCGACCTCGGCCCTCAATCGCTGGTTCGAGCAGGCGGTCGACGCTAATCCGCCGCCCGCGGTGTCGGGCCGGCGGCTGAAGCTCAACTACATCACCCAGACCAAGGCGCGGCCGCCGAGTTTCGTGCTGTTCTGCTCGCGTGCGGATGCGGTGCCGCAATCCTATCTGCGCTATCTCATCAACTCCTTGCGCGAGGCATTCGACCTGCCGGGCACGCCGGTGCGGATCACGCTGCGGGAAAAGGCCAATCCGTTCGCTCACAAGCGCAAGCGGCTGTCGTGAGCGAGGGCGCGTCCGAGAGCGTCGTCGAGATAGCGCCCGGAAACGGCGCGGCAGTGGCGTTCATCTTCGTCACCGTGCTGCTCGATACGCTGGCGCTCGGCGTCATCATTCCGATCCTGCCAAAACTGATCGAGAGTTTCGTCGACAACGACACCGCGGCTGCTGCGCGTCTCTTCGGGCTGTTCGGCACCGCCTGGGCGTTGATGCAGTTTTTCTTCTCGCCGATCCTCGGCTCGCTGTCGGACCGGTTCGGCCGGCGGCCGGTGGTGCTGTTGTCGAATTTCGGTCTGGCGGCGGATTATGTGCTGATGGCGCTGGCGCCGTCGCTGGGCTGGCTGTTCGTCGGCCGGGTAATCTCGGGCATCACCTCGGCGAGCATCTCGACTTCCTTCGCCTATGTCGCCGATGTAACGCCCTCAGAGCGGCGCGCGGCGATGTTCGGCAAGATCGGCGTCGCCTTTGGTGCGGGCTTTATCTTAGGACCGGCATTGGGCGGTCTGCTCGGCGGGATTGCGCCGCGGCTGCCGTTCTGGGCCGCGGCCGGCTTGAGCCTCGCCAACGGGCTCTATGGTCTCCTGATCCTGCCTGAATCGCTATCGGCTGATCGTCGCTCGCCGTTCCGCTGGAAGAACGCCAACCCGGTCGGGTCGCTGCATCTGTTGCGCGCGAACCGGGTGCTGACCGGGCTGCAGCTGACGAATTTCTTTGCGCAACTCGCGCATGTGGTGCTGCCTTCCATCTTCGTGCTCTACGCGACCTACCGCTATGGCTGGGATACGAAGACCGTCGGCCTAACGCTGGCGATGGTCGGCGTCTGCTCGATGGTGGTGCAGGGCACCGCGATCGGGCCGATCGTCCGCCGCTTCGGCGAACGCCGTGCGCTCTGGCTCGGGCTCGCCTTTGGTGCGGCAGGCTTTCTGATTTTCGGCGCCGCGCCGACCGGGCTCTGGTTCTGCGTCGGCATTCCCGTGATGGCCTTGTGGGGTGTCGCGGGAGCGGCGACGCAGGCGCTGATGACGCAACTGGTGGCGCCGGAGAGCCAGGGTCAGTTGCAGGGCGCAACCTCGAGCGTGCAAAGCGTGTCCCAGCTTGTCGGGCCGTTTTTGTTCACGCTGACGTTCGCCTATTTCATCGGTGCCAATGTTTCGATCAAGCTCCCGGGCGCACCGTTTTTGTTGGCGTCGGTGCTGTTGGTGCTGGCGCTTGTCATCGCGGTGCGGACGCTGGCATCGCGGACATGATGGACATGAGAAAGTCGCGCAGCGCTTCGCTCGACTGATCGGCGGCCGATTTGTTGAACTCCACACGATGGCCGCGATACCAGGTGGGCGACTTGAGCGGCGGAAGGTCGAACGCGAAATAGGCGTCGGGATAGACGATGAGGCGAACCGAAGCGCCTTCGCCCTTTTGCCGAGAAATCCCGATGTCATCCTCGCCATCGACCATCTTGCGGCAGGCTTCCGCCACAGCCGAGTCATCGCGCGCACCGATCAGGACCAACGTGGGAACGGTCAGAACGCCCTTGAAGCTGTCGCAGAACGGAAAGAACGCCGCCGCCGCATGAAACTTGTTTTCATAAGCTTGTTCAATGCTGCCGCGCTCGACCGCTGCAATTGTTTCCCAGGCGCCCCACGCAAAGCCCACGAGCGCGACGCGTCTTGAATCGACAAACTTTTGCTGGACCAGAAAATTCAAGCCGCGATATGCATCAGGGGCGAGTTCGGGATAGTCGGCGGTGACACTGTGGCCGCACTGCTGGATTCCCCGTGGGCCGAAACCGTCGATGGTCAGCGTGACATAGCCCCAGGACGATAGTCTTGCGCCCCACTCTTCGTCGAGCGGCTTGGCATATTCACCGCAGGCGGGGAGCAGCACGACGGCAGGGGAACGGCCCGCGCGTTCCGGGCGTCTAAGGAAGCCTCGCAGGACAAATGGCAGCGGGCTGACCGGAATTCGGATCATCTCGACCGGCGGGAGGGGATGTTGCTCCGCGTCGCACGCAACGGGATCGCCGATACAGAAGGAGAAGAGGAGAGCGATGATTTCAAGCGGCCGAGAGGATCGAACAGCGGACATGAGACGTCCCCTTTCGTCGTTCTCCGAATTCCCAGGGGTGGGCCAAGCGACTTGTCCGCCGTAGCTCAAAGAGCGAAGGCGGAAGCGAGCCCACGACTCCGAGCAATGACGCGGATAAGTGATGGGCAAGGCGCGAAGTGCGCCTTTTGCCCACCCTACGCGATCATCGGATCATCCCGGAATGACTGTGTCGCAGTCATTTCTTGATGAGCGGGCACTCGCTCTTCTCGATCGGAACCGCGGCGTCTTCCGGCGAGATGGTGGCGACGAGCTTGTAATAGTCCCACGGATATTTCGATTCATCCGGCTTCTTCACCTCGAACAGATAGGCCGGAATGATGCGGCGGCCGTCGGCGCGGAGCGGGCCCTTGCCGAACAGCGGATCGTCGGTTGGGATCTCCTTCATCTTGGCGACGACCTTGGCGCCGTCATGCGGATTGCCGCCGAGCGATTCCAGCGCCTTCAGGTAATGCAGCACGGCCGCGTAATTTCCCGCCACCGTCATCGAGGGCATCATGCGCTTAGGTGACACCTTCTCGAATCGCTTGGACCATGCTCGGGTCTGGTCGTTCATGTCCCAGTAGAATGATTCCGTGAAAGTGAGGCCCTGCGCGGTCTTCAACCCCAGCGCATTGACGTCGGTGATGAAGAGCAGCAGCGCCGCGAGCTTCTGGCCGCCCGCGACAATGCCGAATTCGGAGGCCTGCTTGATCGCGTTGGTGGTGTCGCCGCCGGCGTTCGCAAGTCCCACCACCTTCGCCTTCGAGGCCTGCGCCTGCAGCAAGAACGAGGAGAAGTCGGAGGTGTTGAGCGGATGGTTGACGCTGCCCAGCACCTTGCCGCCACTGGCGGTGACGACTGCCGAGGTATCGCGCTCCAGCGCGTGGCCGAAGGCATAGTCCGAGGTCAGGAAAAACCAGGTGTCGCCGCCGGCCTTGGTCAGCGCCTTGCCGGTGCCGTTCGCGAGCATATAGGTGTCGTAGGTGAAGGAGATCGTATTCGGCGTGCAGGCCTTGCCGGTGAGGTCGGCGGTGGCGGCGCCCGAGTTGAGCAGGATCGCGTTCTTTTCGCGCACGAGATTGCTCACCGCGAGCGCAACGCCGGAGTTCGGAGTGTCGGCGATGGCGTCGACCTTCTCACTGTCGATCCATTGCCGGGTGATGTTGACGCCGATGTCGGGCTTGTTCTGGTGATCGCCACTCAGCACTTCGATCGTCCAGCCCTTGGCGGGCAGCCCGGAATCCTCGACCGCCATCTTGATCGCGGCCACCGAATTGGGGCCGCCGATGTCGGCATAGAGGCTCGACATGTCGTTCAACACACCGATCTTGACATTCTTGTCCTGAGCCAGCGCGGGAGCCGCCAATCCGAGCCCCGCGCATGCCATAAGCGCGGCGATATGCCGCGCGAGCATCGTCCTCATTGAATTCCCTCCGATGTGATTTGCCGGGACAGCTCTCTTTTAGGCGGAACCTTGTCCGGCGGAATGAATGTCCGATAACCCTTCTCGGGGCGGGCGGCAATAGAGCATGATCCGGAAGAGGTCCGCCCCGCACTTGGGTAGCGGGGTGAGTACCGGCTTGCCGTCAGGTAACAGACGCCAAGCGCGATCGCGCGCGCTTTAGGACGCGTACTCAGAAGCCGCGCTTGATCGGTGCGGCGTGATCGACTGTCTTCTCCGGCTTGCCCAGGACCGGCCCCAGCCTCGGCCGGACGGCTCCGGCCTCGGCGCTCTCGATCACTGCTGACATGTCCTTGCAGGGCCGGTTGCTAGAACAGGCGCGGCCGGGAGACAATCGATGAATAAGGATCGCCAGCGCATTACCCTGGTTGCAACGAGCATAAGCTATGTTCTCGTGATCTCGGATACGTCCATCGTCAATGTAGCGCTCGAGAACATCTCAAGGGATGCTGGAACTGATGTTACCGGTCTTCAATGGATCGTAACCGCGTATGTCAGCGTATTCGCGAGCCTGGTTCTGTCAGGTGGCGCACTGGGTGATATTTTCGGCGCACGCAAAATCTATCTGATCGGACTTGGCCTGCTCACGACGGCACCGCTTGTCAGCGGTTGCGCGCCGTCATTGTCGGTGCTCATCGCCGGCTGAAATCCTGCAAGGGGTTGGCGCGTCGCTGCTGGTGCCATGCGCGCTGTCCCTGATCACGTATGCATACCCGGACAATATTGCGCGCGCGAAAGCGATTGCATCGTGGGCAGCTGGGGAGGGGTCGCCCTGGTTCTTGGACCGCTCGTTGGCGGGCTGCTGCTTTCAGTGTTCGACTGGCGCAGCATTTTCTTCGTCCACGTGCCGATCTGTCTTGTAGGCGTATGGCTGACGCTCAAGATGGATGGTCAAATCGGCGATCACGGATGCCGGCGGCTTGATTTGCCGGGTCAGCCGAGCGCGGCGTGCGCCATGATCCTGCTGATCGCCGCGCTGATCGAGGGGCGCGAATTCGGCTAGCCCGACTTCCGGCTAGAGCAACGGCTGGATTCTGGCGGCGATTACGCTCTCAGTGCTGTCGGCATTGTCGTTCGTCATCATCGAGCGCAAGTCGAAGTCACCCAGGCTAACTCTGTTCCTGTTCTCGAATCCGGTCTTTTCGTGGATCGTCTTCACCGTCTTGTCAGGGTCGGCCGCTTTTTTCTGGCATGCTGTTCGTGTTGAACCTCTATTTTCTGCAGGGCGAAGGCTACACGCCCTTGCAAACCGGTCTTGCGATGATGCCGCTGGCACTGCTTGCCACGATGGGAAACCTCGCATCCGCTGGGCTCGCGCACATGATCCATCTAATTCGCCTGATGATCGTGGGTTCGGCCGTCCTGCTGATCGGCTCCGCAGGGATCACCTTGGCGAGCACTGGCTTCTCCTATCCGCTGACGGCATTGGCATTGCTGCTGATCGGATTCGGCGGTGGTCTCCGTACGCCAATAGCAACCTCCGTGATCCTCTCGACAGTCGACAAGAAATATTCCGGCATCACCTCAGGCATCTCAACGGCAACCGGGCAACTCGGAGCGTCAATAGGCGTGGCGATTTTCGGCGCATTCCTCGCGAATCCATATCGCATCGCCGATGGTACACGTATCGCAGCAACCATTTCCGCCGCAGCGAACGCATTGGCTGTTCTGATCATCTGGCAGCTCTGGCGGCGACGAAAACGGGCGTGACGGACGACCCGACTCGCCCGCCAGCTTCAGCAGCGTGGTACCAAGTCGGCCGCGCGACGCAGGCCCTAGTGCAATGCGTCCGAGGTCAGCTTGAATTTATGGATGCGTTGTCCGGTATCGACCTCGGCAGTATAAACGTTGCCGAACTTGTCGACCGCCATGGCGTGCACCCAGTGAAACTGCCCGGCGTTGCGGCCGTTATGCCCGAAGCTGCCGACCACGCTGCCGTCGTCGCGCTTGATGATGCGGATTTCGTTGTTCTCGCCGTCGGCGCTCAACAGTACGTCTGCTTGAGGTCGGGCCAGATCGCGAGGTCCCACACCGCGCCGTTACCAAGCGTGTTCTTCTCGTAGAACCACTCCTTCACGAAGGTGCCGTCCTTCTTGAACACCTGAATGCGGTCGTTGATGCGGTCGCAGCCGTCATCGGCGATCTTTACGCAATGCACGGGGTTGCCGAACTGCTGCGAGACCGGCGCATTGGGGTCGTAGGCCGGTTGCTTGTCATCGCTGGGCGCTTTTGCCATAGGCGCCCCAGTGTCGCTTGTAGGCGAGGGTCGTGGCGTCGAACACGATGACGCGGTGGTTGCCGTAACCGTCGGCGACATAGATTTTGTCGGCTGCCTTGTCGATCGCGGTCTCGGCCGGCTTGCCGAGCTGCGTGGTGTCGTTCCTGCCCTTGCTTGGCGCGATCTTGCCGATCTGAGCGACGTACTTGCCGTCGAGGGTGAATTTCAGGATCGCGTTGTCGTTGTCGGCATTGCCGCCGAGCCAGACAAAACCGCGCTCGTCGACCTCGATGCCGTGCTCGCGCCCGACCCAGTCATAGCCTTCGCCGGGACCGCCCCAGGCGCGCAACAGGTTGCCGTCGACGTCGAATTCCAGCACCGACGGCGCCGGGACGCAGCATTTCGAGCGCGGCGGATTGAGGGTTGCGCCTTTCTCGTCGTCGGTCAGCGAGCGCGGGCGGTGGATCACCCTGATGTCCCCTGCCAATCGACGGTGATGCCGCCGACCTGGCCGAGGATCCAGTTGTTGGGCAACTGCTTCGGCCCGGACGCATCGACCGCGAAGATCGGAATTTCGCCGGCGGAGGCGGTGCGGGAAGGGGAGAAGATGCCGAGCGACACGGCGCTTGCGATCAAAAGCAAAAAGCTTCGTGAAAAACGGCAAGCGGCGAACGACTGTGAGTTTGCGCCCGTGTCATGACAGCCTCCCCTTTTTTGTTGCCGCGGCTTTTGCCGCTTCGGTGGCAGTCAATTGCGACAGTCACGTGCTCCGGATGCAGCGCAGCGCGCTGTCGTTCAATTCAGCATGAGCTGGGTGTGCTGGTTCTTGTCCCGTTCAACCGACGGTCTGTGCCATGGCCGCCTCTCCAAACGAAATGAGCCGCCGTCCCTGCTCATCCCACAAGGCCATCCGCACGCACCGCAAGCTTTGCAGCAAGGTGATGCGTCCGACGGCAGCGAGCTGCGGATGATCTCGCAACACATCCGGCAACCGATAGCAGGGAATTCGACTGGATAGGTGATGGATGTGGTGGACGCCGATGTTCGCCGTGAACCAGCGCAAGACAGCCGGTAGGTGATAGTGCGAACTGCCATGTAGCGCAGCCTCGTGAAAGCTCCAGGCCTCGTCACGGGACCACGAGGTGTCCTCGAACTGGTGCTGGACATAGAACAGCCAGACACCGATCGACGCCGCCAGAACCATGATCGGCAGGTGCACAAGCAGGAACGGCCCAAAGCCGACCAGCCAGCTCATTGTTCCGACCAGGAGAGCGATGCCGGCGTTCGTGCCCATTGTGCTTAGCCATGGCTCCCGGCCGCCGCGCATCAGCCCGATCGGCAACCGGTGCCGCAGGATGAACAAATAGGTGGGACCGATGCCAAACATCACAATCGGATGCCGGTACAGACGATAAAGCAGCTGACGCCATCGAGACCGCGCCTGAAACTCCCGCACGGTCAACGTGTCGATGTCGCCAAAACCCCTGTGGTCGAGATTTCCTGAACTTGCGTGATGGAGCGCGTGGGTTCGTCGCCAGTAGTCGTACGGCGTAAGCGTCAGGATACCAATGGCGCGGCCGACCCAATCGTTCGCAAGACGGTCGTGAAAGAATGACCCGTGGCCGCAGTCATGCTGGATCATGAAGAGACGGACGAGCAAGCCCGCCGCCGGCACCGCCAGCACGAGGCCAATCCAGTAGCCGTGGGCAACGGCCACCCAGATCAGAGCCCAGAGGACAAGGAGGGGCACTGCCGTGATCGCCAGCTCGAAAACGCCGCGCGCGCTGTTCGGTTCGCGATAACGGGCGAGCAGCTGTGCCAGCGCGCGGGTTTCTGGTGGGCTTCGAACCATATCCAACATATCTAGAGTGCTTTCGAACATGTGTGTTTAAGAAGGTACGTGCGAGACGGACCCCTGGGCTGAGCATGCTGTCAGTTTGAGAATCAGACGGCTTTCGCCCCCTGATGAGTAATTGAAGCGGGGGTGCCTTGGGGGCCGCTCCCGGTCACGACCAGCGCGTTCAGTTGGCGGGCGAGGGCCGCAACGATAACGGTATCGAGTCTGGCGGTATCGGCCACAACGACGTGAGCCGGTTGCCAGGGTTTGTCCTTGGTGGTCACCAGCCTCGCCGGATTTCGTCGAATCATGTCTTAATCTTCTTGCTTTCCACTCATTTTGAGTCCTCACCGTCGGACCGCCAGGCGGTAGTGCAACCACAGGTCTTCACAATAGCCCCGAGCGAGGGCAGACGCTGTGCAAAATTGCTCAGATTGGTATCGGCCCGTGTGCTGAAAATGGAACTGGACGCCGCGCTGACGAAGGACCAGCAGCAAACGATCGTGATGCATTGAGCGCATCTGAGCCGTATCGCGATCCACTGCAGCGCCTATACGCTAGGCTATGCCAGCCGTAAACAGCCAACTTGGCTAGCACGTTGGGTGCAGGACCTGCTAAACTGGGGCACGTATTCGGACGCCGGGGGCTTCATGCCAAAAGCGGCGAAAGCCTTGTTTGATCCAAAACTGTTTCTCGCCAAGGTCGGCGAGGGCAAAATCATATTGAAGTTTGACAAGAACCAGGTCGTTTTTTCACAGGGAGACGCTGCGGATACGGTTTTCTATATTCAAAAGGGACGGATCAAGGTTCTCGTGGTCTCCGAACAGGGCAAGGAGGCGGTGGTTGGTATCCTGGAACCCGGACAATTCTTCGGCGAAGGATGCCTCAATGGTCATGTCTTGCGGATTTCAACAACGATGGCGATGGAAGAATGCCTGATCACGTCCATCACGAAAGGTGCGATGCAGACGGCGCTCAAAAGCGAGCCAAAGTTTTCCGAGTTGTTCATGACGTATCTGCTTGGTCGGAACAGCCGCATCGAGGAAGACCTGATCGACCAGTTGTTCAATTCAAGCGAGAAGCGGCTCGCACGGCTTCTGCTGCTGCTGGCAAATTTCGGCAAGGAAGGCACCCCACAGCCCATCGCGGCTCATGTCAGCCAGGAGACCCTGGCGGATATGATCGGCACCACACGCTCCCGCGTCAGCTTTTTCATGAACAAGTTTCGCAAGCTCGGCTTCATTGCCTATAACGGCAAGATCGAAGTTCATAGTTCGCTGTTGAACGCGGTGTTGTATGACAAGCCCGAGATAATGAGGAACGACTAAGGCAACTGGGCGGAAGGATCGAAGCGCTTTGTGCTATCGCCTGCGCGTCGCGGAACATTAAGCGCGCCGTGCCGTTGCCAACAGGGGGCAGTCAGCCCCCGAGAGGAATTCAGATGCATCGATTCAATTACGCTATTGCCGCGTTGGCGGTTATCGCCTTCGTGTCACCGTCCCTTGCCGAAGATGGTCCGAGAGCCGGGCCAAGTGCGAAGACGGAGCCGAGCTTGCATGCCGGCGGCGAGGCGAAACGCGAAACAACGAGCGGCCGAATGGGCAACGAGACCCGCGGCAGCGGCGACCGAGCCGGCTTAAGGGTAGAGACTCGAACGAGCGAGCGGGGCTGGGATCGTGCCCGCGCCGAACAAGTCGTGATCGTTCATCACCGACATCATCATCACCACCATTATCACCACGCGATGTAAGAACAATGGCCTCGGAAACGAGGCCATTGTCCTGTAACGATATGAGGCAGCCAATGAAAAAACCAATCACGCTAGTCGAAGAGACCCAGCCGAGAAACATTCAAAGAGCCGATGTGGCGCCCGCCAACGGCTTCTCGCTGGTGGTCGACGGTCACTTCAAGACTCACTACGACGACGAAAAGGCAGCCCAAAAAGCCGGCGCTGAACTGTTCGGCCGGTTTCCGATGTTGCAGGTCCTGATTTACGATGCCGCGACAAAGACCCGGTCCCCGCTGCAATAGATTTTCAGCACTCAGCTTAGAACCGATGTCGCCGGGTTACTCGGTGCTGCCTGTCGGGTTGGCGGCTAGCCTGTCTCTATCTCTTCGCAACCGGGGCTTTCGCCTCTTCTTCGGCTAGCAGTCTCAAGAGCAATCGCCGTTGGGCGTCGTCCTTGACTTGAGCGAGCTGCCTTCTGAAGATTTTCAGGTTTTCGCGGTGTACAAAGTCTTCCATGGCGTCCTCCTTTCAGGGTTCGCTCTCTCAGGTTGGTGACCTCAGGTCGTGGCCAGAGAGCCAGAGAACCGCGTCCGATTGCATCGGATCGCTTTCGGCGGTCGCGGTGTGGATGTGACGGCAGCGAGCGCACTCAAACGTTCTGATGTCAAACGCGGATGCGCCAGGCGCTATCCTTGCTAGGTGCATGCGTCGGTCGCAGCTGGGACAGTGCGGCCACTGGATTGATCTGAGTGACGGACCGGATGTGTGGGAATATTGTGCTTGCATGCGATGCACCCTGCAAAATCGGGCGGGAGCGTTGCAGCACTCTCAGTCACCGGTAGATGCCGATAAGGGGCGGTGATGAAAACAGCATGCTCTCAGAGCTCCGGATTTGCTGGTCAATATCGCTCACTCCAACAAAATCCTATGTCTTTTCGCCTTCGCCTTCAGTGCGCTTATCCACTGCCTGCCGGGTATAGTCATCCGGAGCCTGCCTGCTATATCCGCCATCTACCCGAGGCCGATAAGGCGGGGGCTGTGTTCGGCCGGAATTACCGCTGGCGGTCGAGTACCGAACACTCGCCGACCAAAAGGCAATGCGGCGAACTCTTCGGGGGTAAGCACTTTAGGTTCTGAGGCCATACTCAAGCATGGCCTCGCCCCAAATTAGGAATGTTCAATTTTGCTCATATCGGGCTGAAGAAGCTTCAGTTGGCGTGGTGGCGAACGCCGAAGCGGCGCACAGTTACGCCGGCGGCCGGAAGCTCATCAGCCTACGGGTCTTGTAGTCGTAGAATTGACCGGTTTCGTTCCAGTCAGGCATGCACATCGGCACGATGTACTCGGCGGCCTGCTCGGGTGTGTCGAGGGTCATCGGGTCTTCGCCAGGAAATACGCTGGCGCGCATGCGGGTGCGGATCGGGCCGGGGTTGAACAGGTTGACCCGGATCGGTGCGCTAGCGGTTTCATTCGCCCATACCCGCACCAGTGTTTCCAGCGCGGCTTTCGAGGCGGCGTAGGGGCCGACATAGGCGGGCGCCATGTTGGCGGCGCCTGATGTCAAGAACACCGCGCGGCCGGCGTCGGATTTCTTCAGTAGCGGCTCCATGCAGCGGATCAGTTGAAAATTAGCGGTGACGTTGATCGCCATCACGTCGTTCCACGGCTTCAGGTCGATATGCCCGAGCGGCGAGGAGGGGCCGGCCACGCCGGCATTGCCGACGAGGATGTCGAGCTTGCCGTGGCGCTCATTGAGCGCGGCGCCGAGCCGCGCGATGCCGTCGAAATCGGTGAGACCGAGCGGCACCAGCGTGGCGCTGCCGCCATCTTTCCTGATCTCGTCGTCGAGCTCCTCAAGCCCGCCTTGGGTGCGCGCTACGGCCACGATATGTGCGCCGTGCTTGGCAAGCGCGCGGGCGGTCGCATAACCGATGCCGCGCGAGGCGCCGGTCACAAGGGCGATACGGGAGGCGAGGGGTGGGGACATGAGGAAGATCCAGACTAGACCAAGAAATGTCATACGCGGGCTTCACCCGCGTATCCACCGAGAATGAATCGATTTCTAGATGGATTGCCGGGCATAGGCGAGCGGAAGCGACGCCGTCCTTAGGGACGCCTATGCCCGGCAACGACGAAAATCAGCTCGCCTCCGCCAGCAGCGAAAGCTGGCGCGGCTGCGGCTCGACCTGGGTCTGGTCGGTCAGGTGGGTCGGATAGACGCCGGTGAAACAATGGTCGGCGAATTTCGGGTTCATGGGATCGCGGCCGGGCTCGCCCATGGCGCGGTACATGCCGTCGATCGACAGGAACGCCAACGAATCGGCGCCGATCGCCTCGCGCATCTCTTCGAGCGAATGGGTCGCGGCCAACAGGCCGCCGCGATCGGGCAAGTCGATGCCGTAATAGTCGGGATAGAGGATCGGCGGCGAAGCGAGGCGGAAATGCACCTCGAGCGCGCCGGCGTCGCGCATCATGCGCACGATTTTCTTGGAAGTCGTGCCGCGCACCAGTGAATCGTCGATCAGGATGATGCGCTTGCCGGCGATCGCGGCGCGGTTGGCCGAGTGCTTCATGCGCACGCCGGACTCGCGTATCGCCTGGGTCGGCTGGATGAAGGTGCGACCTACATAGTGGTTGCGGATGATGCCGAGCTCGAACGGCACGCCGGAATGCTGGCTGTAGCCAACGGCTGCGGGCACGCCGGAATCCGGCACCGGCACCACCACGTCGATATCGACATGGCTTTCGCGCGCGAGCTGCGCGCCGAAGGCTTTGCGCACCTCGTAGACCGAGCGGCCATGGACGATGGAATCCGGCCGCGAGAAATAGATGTATTCGAAGATGCAGGGCCGCGGCGGCTTTGGCGGGAACGGCTTGTGGCTTTGCGCGCCGTGCTCGTCGAACACGATGATCTCGCCGGGCTCGACGTCGCGAACGAATTTCGCGCCGATGATCTCGAGCGCGCAGGTTTCCGAGGCCAGTATAGGACAGCCGTCGAGCTCGCCCAAAACCAGGGGGCGGATGCCGAGCGGATCGCGCGCGCCGATCAGCTTCTTGTTGGTCAAAGACACCAGCGAATAAGCGCCCTCGAGCGCGCGCAGCGCCTCAATGAAGCGGTCGATGAAGCGGCTGCGGCGGGATTGCGCGACCAGATGCAGGATCACCTCGGTGTCGGTGGTGGACTGCATCATGGCGCCGCCCCGCACCAGCTCGCGGCGCAAGGTCAGGCCGTTGGTGAGGTTGCCGTTATGGCCGACCGCAAAACCGCCGGCATTGAGCTCGGCAAACAGCGGCTGCACGTTGCGCAGGATGGTTGCGCCAGTGGTCGAATAACGGACATGGCCGACCGCGCTGGCGCCGGGCAGGCGATCGATCACCTCGCGGCGGGAGAAGGTATCGCCGACCAGGCCGAGCCTTCGTTCGCTGTGAAACCTGGTTCCGTCGAAAGAAACGATGCCGGCAGCTTCCTGACCGCGATGTTGCAGGGCATGCAGCCCGAGCGCGGTGATAGCGGCGGCGGAAGGATGGCCGAAAATGCCGAACACGCCGCACTCCTCGCGCAGCGTGTCCCCTTCAAGGTCGTCCTGTAGTTGTATCCCTGATAATTGAGGCCCAGATAATTGAAGCCCTGATAGTTGAAGGCTTGGCGGGCCGAGGTTCAGATCGAGTTGGGCGTCATGGTCAGGGTTTTCGGTCTCGTCCATTGCGCCTCTCTCTTGGCTGAAGCTCACTTTGCCGCGGGTTTGTCGATCAGCTTTTTCAAGCTGTCGCGGGCCGGCTTGCTATAGCCATCGCTGCCCGGTGGGGGCGGCTCGGTGTCAGTCTGCTCGTCATCCGGTTTATTTTTCTTGAACCTCTTCAAGATGGTGTTCTCGGGGTCATCCGGCAAGAGCGACATCAGCCAGTCCCCAGTTCCCTGCAATACCAGCCGGGATTTGGCGCCCGAAACCCAGTCCGGGCGCTGCTTGTCCGGAACCAGCCAGTTGAAGAATATGAAGGCCACGACCACGATCAAAAGGCCCCGCGCCAGCCCGAACAAGAACCCCAGGGTGCGGTCGAGCGCCCCGATCCTGGAATCCAGGATCATGTCGGAAATCCGCACCGTGATCACGGAGACCACGATCAGGGTACCGACGAACACGCCGACGACCACCACCGCGGCCGCGACGGTGTCGTTGCTGAAATAAGTTTTTGCGGTCGGAAGCAGCTTCGAGAAGGAATACAGCGTCACGATCGCCGCTGCGCCCCAGGCCGCGATCGACAGGATCTCGCGCATGAAGCCGCGGACCATGGCAAGCAGGCCAGAGACCAGCATCACGCCGAGCAGGATGAGGTCGAGGATCGTTATCGGCATCGGCTGGTCGGGTCGCTCAGTTCAAAGGTTCACGAATCGGCATGTCTGCTGTTGTCTTAACTGACGGACAGATCCGACATCCCGCAAGGCCGGAATGGTCCCTGCCTTTGCGCGCGGATGTATAGCGGCGAGGACACACAAGGTCACGCCCGCCTAGCCCTCCTGACGGCGGAATCTCGCAGGTGTGGCATTTTTCTCTTCTTTCTCTTGTCTTTTTTCCTCTCTTGCGCCTTCCCGGTTGTTCTCTCGAGATTTTCGGGGGCTGCCGCGCGCGGCGATTTCGGCAACAAGGGTGGTCAGGGAGCCGACGGAACCCAGCGAAAGACCGGCGTCGCCGCCGACTTCGCCGCGGGCCGATTCGGGCAGGATGGCGCGGCCAAAGCCGAGCTTCGCCGCTTCCTTCAGCCGGGCCGACGTCTGCGCGACCGGCCGGACCGCACCGGAGAGCGAAATCTCGCCGAAATAGACCGCATCCGTCGGCAGCGGTGCGTTGACCAGCGAGGAAACCAGGGCCGCCGCGGCGGCAAGGTCGGCCGCGGGTTCCTGGATGCGCAGGCCGCCGGCGACATTTAGATAGACGTCGTGGCCGGATAGCTTTACGCCACAATGGGCTTCCAATACCGCCAGCACCATCGACAGCCGGCTCGGGTCCCAGCCCACCACCGCCCGCCGCGGCGTGCCCAGCGAGGTCGGCGCCACCAGCGCTTGCAATTCGACCAGCACCGGGCGGGTGCCTTCGATGCCGGCGAAAACGGCCGTGCCCGGGCTGCCGAGATCGCGCTCGGACAGGAACAGCTCCGATGGGTTGGAGACTTCGCGCAGGCCCAGGCCCGTCATCTCGAACACGCCGATCTCGTCGGTCGGGCCGAACCGGTTCTTCACGGCGCGCAGAATCCGGAATTGCTGCGAGCCTTCGCCCTCGAACGACAGCACCGCATCGACCATGTGCTCGACCACGCGCGGGCCGGCGATCTGGCCGTCCTTGGTCACATGTCCGACCAGAATGATCGCCGCACCCGACTTTTTGGCGAAGCGAATCAGCGCCTGCGCCGATGCGCGGACCTGCGTCACCGTGCCCGGCGCGGATTCCACCGTGTCGGTCCACATGGTCTGGATCGAATCGATCACGATCAGCCGCGGCACCGCGCCGTCCGACAAGGTCGTGACGATGTCCTCGACGGAAGTTTCGGCGGCAAGCTGCACCGGCGCGTCGGCAAGCCCCAGCCGCTCGGCGCGCAGGCGGACTTGGGCAACCGCCTCTTCGCCTGATATATAGACCGCGCGATTGCCGGCGCGGGCGAGCAGGCTCGTTGCCTGCGTCAACAGCGTCGATTTGCCGATACCGGGATCGCCGCCGACCAACAGCACCGAGCCGCGCACAAAGCCGCCGCCGGTGACGCGATCGAGCTCCGCCATGCCGGAAGACAGGCGAGGGGCCTCATGGCTTTTTCCGGTGAGGCTTTCCAGCGCGAACTTTCGGCCCTTGCGCCTGGAGCGGATCGAGACCGGCATCGTGGTAGCGCCGGTGGTGTCTTCCTCGGCAAGCGTGTTCCATTCGCCGCAGGATTCGCACTTGCCCTGCCAGCGATTATACGCCGCGCCGCAGTTCTGGCAGACAAAGGAAAGCGCGGATTTGGCCATGCGGGGGGGCGAGTCGCCAGTTTAGGGGGATTGCGTCGCCGTCCATAGCATAGATAGCCCCGCCGCGAGCATGATGGCGTCCATCACCAGGCGAAATACCTCGGGCTTGAGGTGCAGCACGAAGCGCTTGGCGATGAAGGCGCCCGACATCAGCGAGGCGCCGGCGATCAGGCCTTTCAGCGCGATATCCGGCGTCAGCGCGCCGAAGCGCTCGAACGTCACCGATTTGGAGAAATAGAGGCCGAGCGAGCTTGCGGCTTCGGTGGCGAGAAACGCGCCCTTGGTGAGGCCGTAGATCAAGAACAGCGGAACGCTCAACGGCCCGGTCGACACCACGATGCCGGTGAGATAGCCGATCACCGCGCCGCCGATGGCAAGATGCCAGAGCGATAATTTCAGTTGATGTCGCGCCAGCCAGTGCCGTAGCGGCACCATCGCGATCAGGAACGCGCCGATTGCGATATCGACGGCGTGCGAGGGCAGCGCCAGCAGGGTCCGCGCGCCGAGCGCTGCGGCCGGAATGCCGGTGGCCGAATAGGCTGCGCAGGCGCGCCAGTCTACCTCGCGCCACCAGGCGAGAATGCGCGAAAAATTCGCCATCACGGCGGCGACCGCCATGATCGGCACCGCCTGCTTCGGTCCGTATTCATAGACCAAGACCGGCATCAGCATGATGGAAGAGCCGGTGCCGACGATGCCGGAAATGGTGCCGGCGACAAGGCCGACGGTGAGGACGAAAAGGAAGCTCAAGATTGCAACCCTGAGATCGACGGGACGCTGAAATCCCAGTTGTGAGGGTGACGACGCAGCCTCCCAACCGGACCATGCGACGCCAGCCATGGCAAATGTAACTTCAGGTTGTGATATGGTTCGCGCTCACGCTTTCCGATTCCTGCAAGGCTGATGTGGTCCGACGGGATCTTGGCCGGTTAACGCGATCAGCGGGGCTACCCCAGTGATGCTGGTTGCCGTGTGAAGGGAGACCGCAATCATGGCGCACGCACGCACGACGTTCCTCAACAGCCACTTGAGATGGGTAAAGCCTGGTCTATGGGCTTTGCTTGTTGGCATTGTAACCACGATCAGCACCGTGATCGGCGCCGCCAGCAATGCCGTTCCGCTGATCCTGAAAACGCTCAATGTTCCCGATTGCTTCACTTACGCCGATGTCTATCCCGGTACGCAGAGCGATTTCAAAAAAGAAGGCGCGGTCTGGCGTGAATACGCGCCTGACGCGGTCGCCTCCAATTACGAATTCGAGGAAGTCCGGCGCACCCGCGACGAAATCCTATTGCGCGATCTGACGCCGCGGGAGGGGGTGGCGGATTCGGCGAGCCTGGTTGTCCATCTGCCGGTCTGCGGAGGAACCGCCAAGTTGACCGAAGCGCTGCCCGAGCGTTGGACGGACCTGAAAGAGGTCTGGCGAGCGTCACGGCGAGGCTGACGCAAGTTCAGGAAGGTTCAGCCCGGAAAATGCAGGCCGATCGCTTACGATCGCGACCAAAGCGCCAGACGCGTGTTCAGCCGCAAGGGAACAAGGAAGGTGACAAGCTCGACGAGTGATTGGCACCCAGCAGTCGCAATAACCAGCCAACAAAAGCCGGAATGCCACTGAGATGTTCGAGCGCGAGCCCAAAGGCGGCAATTCCGACTGCGTCGAGGTCGGGGTCGCTGCTGGCATAGACGATCCGCTGTCGCTGCACCGAGGGGGCGCCGGCGCAATCTGGATTTCCAGGCGATCAGCCACGCGCCGCTTCAGCCAGGCCAAAACCCTTGAATCGCGGCCGGCATCGGGGAAATGCAGCGTCGCGGTGCGCGCGACGTGGGGCCGATGCCGGAAACGCCGGTCACGGACCTCGGCGCGGTAGCGCTCCCAATCGTCCGGCATGGCCAGCGCAATATGGGCGCGATTGTACCACGAGGCGAACACGCCGTCGAAAATGAGAAAGGTGATCGGCAGCGACCAGGCCGCGTTGGAGGCCGTCAGGATCGCGAGCGCGGCCATCACCAAAGCGGACGTCAATTGCATCGGATTGGCGATCGAAGCGTAGGGATCGCTGGTCACCACGCGTTTCGGCGGATCGTAAGGGATCGGCGTTCCCCGGCCGACGAGGGCGAATTCATGGGCCGCAGCCCACCCGATCAGCAGCGACGGCGATCCGATCAGGAGTGCCAGCGCCCACCGCGGCTGCGACGCGTGCGCGATCGCATCGATGTAGTCGCCTCCTTCCCATGCAAGCACGCAGGCCGGAAGAACAAGCAGCATGTAGCCGCCCCAACCGAGCGCGTGGAAACAGGTTCGCAGCACCGGCTTTTGGTCGGCCTCAGTCGACCGCGCCAGCGCGATCGCGGGAAGCAGCCTCAACAGAACGGCCACAACCTCGCCAACGAGCCAGCTTTCCCCGAGCACGACCAGCGGTTGGAGACGCGGCATGAAGATCACATCGGCGTTGAGCATTCTGACAACGACGAGCAGCGCCGGCAGCTTGCGTGATACCAAGACCGCGATCGGGCCCCATCATATCGACCACCCGATCCAGAGATCGATCGGCAGGCCGAGCACGGATGCGGAGTTGGGTTGCAACCGCCACCAATCCAGTCGTTGTGGGGCTAGATTTATGAGCAGCAGCGCGGGCAACTGCCAAAGCCCCCGAGCATCGCCGCCGTCGCCTGTCGCGGTGACAATCGAACGAACACGAGCAGCAGCATTGCCAGGAGAGTGGGCCCAAGCCGCAGCGCCGTTCTTGCTATCGGCGCGAAACTGGAGGCATCAGCCATTGTGGCGATCCTCGCAAAACCAGCCGATCGCCACAGAAAATGCCGGCAGTGCCGGCACGGCGAGAATCGTCGGTGCGAGCCACGGATCCGCGAGCGTACCAATGGCGCAGCCGGCGACCGTCAGCCGCTTCGCCAGCCGTGAGACCAGGGCGGGCGGATCGGGTGCGAACGCCAGCGTAATTCCAAGCAAAGCGGGGAATACGATCATCAGCGCCATGCGCTCGATCGGCCAAATGCCGCGATGGATCAGCAGTGAGAGGCCCATACACAGCACCACGATGAGTGAAAGGCCCGCGCCCAGCGTTCGCGCCATTGCGGCCGCAGTGGCGTCGACCCGTAGGGAATAATCGGGACTAGTCTGGACGTGCGGGATGATGGAAATTCGCCTCTTGCCGAGTTTGGCACCGAAGCCCAAACGAAGTCTGCGGAACCCAACCTTAAAGCAACGCGACGTCAACGCGCCTGTCGCACTATGATCCGCACCGGCGCGTGGTCGGGTCGCTGATGCGTTCTCTCTGGTGGGGCGCTGCTGCTGACAGCATGTTGGCAGCAGGCCTGGGCTACGACCTCTGCGATGTCAGTCATTCGGAAAGGAGCAGGTCGTGGCGATCAAGGGAAGCTGCCATTGTGGCAACACGCAGTTCGAGGTGAGCGAGGCGCCCACGGGCGTGACGCGCTGTACCTGTTCGCTCTGCGCCAAGCGCGGCGCGCTGTGGGCGTATTACACGCCGGCGCAGTTTCGCCTGACGTCGCCGGTGGAGAACGTTGCGACCTATCAATGGCGCACCCGTAGCGTCAAACATCATTTCTGTGCCGATTGCGGCTGCGGCACCTATTCCGAATCGCCGAATTGGTCGACGGGCAAGCCCGATTTCGACAATCCGCGCATCGGCGTCAATTCGCGGCTGCTGGACGATTTCGATCTCGACGCCGTGCCGGTGACGGTGATCGACGGCAAGAATTTGTGGTGACGCCGGCGTGGCGGCTCTCGCTGGTCGCCCTCGTCCTCAGGAGCGCGTCTTCGCGCGCCTCGATGGGTGAGGCCCCACCGTGGCCTCATGGTCCTCCGGACGATGCGAAGCATCGTCCGGAGACGGCGCGGGCGCGCCTCCTCACCATGAGGGACGCACAGCGCAAACAGACCCCTTGGTTAATCTGCGGTCACGGCGCAGTCGAAAATGCGCGGGATCGCGCCGCCGGGTCGTTAAAATTTGAGGCGTATGCCTATCATCAGCGCAATTCAAAGAATTTGAGACGCGACGATGAACGAACATCAATTTTCCGCCCTCGACCGCCACGCGGTCCTGACCGGCTCCGACGACGGTTTTCCGTGGTTCGCCGGCGCCATGCTGGCGCTGGAATCGAGCGAAGTGGTGCGGTTGCGACTTGAGAAGTTCGCCAGTGGCGACGAAGACGCCGAGCACGAAGCCCGCCTGATGGCGAGCGAAAAGGTTTTTGCGGCGATCGAAGCCGGCATGAGCTGGCTTGCCGGCGCGACGGCTTGTTCCATCGTCGGCCGCTATCGCGAACACGTCGCGGCCAACGCCAAGCGGCTGACGTCAATCTAACTCAGCACGATCCACGCCGGTGCGTGGTCGCTGGCGCCTTCTTGGCCGCGGACGTCGCGGTCGACGCCGGCCTTGGTCAAGCGCGGGACCAGCGCCGGACTGAGCAGAAGATGATCGAGCCGCAAGCCCGCGTCGCGCGGCCATCGTTGTCGCTTGTAGTCCCAGAACGTGTAAATCGGCTTTGACGGGTGCAGCGTGCGCAGCGCATCCGTCCAGCCTTGCGCCACCAGTGACTTGAACGCGGCGCGGCTCTTCGGCTGGATCAGCGCGTCCTTGTCCCATGATCGCGTCGGGTAGATGTCAAGCTCGGTGGGCGCGACGTTGTAGTCGCCGGCCAGCACCACCGGCAAATCCTGCTTCAAGAATTTCGCTGCATGCGACCTCAGCCGCCTGAACCAGTCTAGCTTGTAGTCGAATTTCGGTCCGGGCTGCGGATTGCCGTTCGGCAGATAGAGGCTCGTGACGATGATGCCGGAGATGGCGGCCTCGATGTAGCGTGCCTCATGATCGTCGTGGTCGCCGGGTAGTGCGGTCCTGGTCAGCACCGGTTCGGTCTTGCGCGCGAGAATGGCGACGCCATTCCACGTCTTTTGCCCGCGCCACACGGCGCCGTAACCGGCCTTCTCGATCGCGGAGGCCGGAAATTCGCTATCCGTGGCTTTCAGCTCCTGCAGGCAGACGATGTCAGGCTTTGCGCTTCGCATCCAGCGCAGCAAATTGGGCAGGCGCCGGTTGATATTGTTGATGTTGAACGTCGCAATCTTCATGTAGAGATGAGCCGATTCTGGCACCGGAGGTCTCATGTCGACATTACGGCTCGCTATCATCGTCTGCGCAATCGGATTCTCCGGTGCGGCCCTTGCGCAAACCCCGACCGCCGATCAACGAGGCGCCTGCAAGGCCGATTATGAAAAGTTCTGCGCGGGCACTGCGCCCGGTGGCGGCCGCATCATTGGCTGCCTGAACAAGCAGTATGATCAGCTCAGCGACACCTGCAAGAAAGCGCTGGATAGCAGGAAGAAATAGCAGGCATCCGCGTCAGCTCGCGGCAGTGGTGGGAGGCTCGGCTGCGTCCGCGGCCGCGCCGCCCTCGTAGACGCGTGCGTAACGCTGACCGAGGCTGGTCATCACCTCGTAGCCGATGGTGCCGAAATGATGCGCGAGCTCGTCGACCGTGATGCCTTCGCCGATCAGCGTCACCATATGGCCGCGCCGCGCGGCGTTGGCGGGTAGATCGGTGATGTCGACCGCGATCAGGTCCATCGAGATGCGGCCTGCGATCGGGCAGCGTTTGCCGGCGACGACGACTTCGGCGCCGCGGGTGCCGTCATTGGCGCTCGCCGCGCGGAAATATCCGTCGGCATAGCCGGTCGACACGATCGCCAGTTTCGTCGGCCGCCGCGCCGTCCAGGTGCCGCCATAGCCGACGGTGTCGCCGCGATCGATGTTGCGGATCTGCACGATGCGCGCCTTGAGATCGACGACCGGCTGCATCGGGTTGTCCGCCTCCGGCGTCGGATTGACGCCGTAGAGCGCTGCGCCCGGCCGCACCAGGTCGAACTGGAACGACGCGCCGAGAAAAATGCCGGACGAATTCGCCAGCGAAGCCGGCACGCCGGAAAACAGGCTCGCGATCTCGCGGAAGGCCGCAAGCTGCCTCGCATTGACCGGGCTGTTGAGGTGTTCGGCGGACACGAGATGGCTCATCACCAGCGTAATGCCGTGGTCGCCGGCATTGATGCGGGGGATGAGGCCCTGCGCCTCCGTGATCGTCAGCCCGAGCCGGTTCATGCCGGTGTCGATATGGATCGCCGCGCCGCCATACCAGCCGGAGCGCCGGCAAAACACGTCCCATTCGGCAAGCTCGTTGAGATCGCCGATCACCGGCTTGCAGTCGATCTTGGCGTAGGCGTCACCGGTGTTCTGGAAGAAGCCGTTGAGCGCGTAGATGGTCGCCGACGGCACGGCGGCCCGCGCGACGCGCGCTTCGTCGACGGTTGCTACGAAAAAGGTCTTGCAGCCGGCTGCGGCAAGCGCGCGGGCAACCGGTTCGGTGCCGCAGCCATAGGCATTGGCCTTGATGACGCCGGCGCATTCGGCCGGCACCGCGGTCTTCTCGAGCTTGCGCCAGTTCGCGACGAGGGCATCGAGATCGACGGTCAATATGCCGCTCGCCGCCGCAAGCGCGGCGGCCTGATTCGCTTCGGGCGACAGCAGGGAGCTTATCGGTATCGGCTTCGGGTCGGCGATGTTCATGGCCCCGCCGTTTTACGCGCCGCGGCGGGCGGGTTCAACCGGCTGAACAGCTGGATCATGGCACGCGGTAGGGCAAATTATCCTCTTCCACGAAATCACCAAATCGGGTGAACTGCCCCTCGAACTGCAATCTGACCGTGCCCGTCGGTCCGTGGCGCTGTTTTGCGATGATGACTTCAGCCTTGCCGAGAGCGAGATCCATCTCGGTTTGCCATTTTTCATGTTCGGGCGTGCCGAGCTTGGGTTCCTTGTTCTGCAGATAATATTCCTCGCGGTAGACGAAGAGCACCACGTCGGCGTCCTGCTCGATCGAACCGGATTCGCGCAGGTCCGACAATTGCGGATGCTTGTCGTCGCGGCTTTCCACTTGGCGCGACAGCTGCGAAAGTGCGATCACTGGAATATTGAGCTCCTTCGCAAGCGCCTTCAGGCTGGTGGTGATCTCGGTGACTTCCTGCACGCGGTTATCGTTGCCGCGCTTGCCCGAGCCCTGCAGCAGCTGGATGTAGTCGACCACGATCACGTCGAGCCCCTTCTGCCGCTTCAGCCGCCGCGCGCGCGCAGTTAATTGTGAAATCGAAAGGCCACCGGTCTCGTCCACAAAGAGCGGCAAGTGTTCAAGCTCGATTGTGTAGTCGCGAATCTTTTCAAATTCGTCTTGGTTGATCCCGCCGCGGCGGATCAGGCTTGACGCAATGCGCGTTTGTTCGGCGAGAATACGGGTGGCGAGCTGTTCGGCCGACATTTCGCAGGAGAAGAAGCCGACAATGCCGCCATTGACCGATTTCATGGTGCCGTCGGCCTGGACTTCCGCGCGGTGCGCCCTGGCGATGTTGTAGGCGATGTTGGTGGCGAGCGCGGTTTTGCCCATGCCGGGACGCCCGGCGACGATGATCAGGTCGGATCGCTGCAGCCCGCCCATCTTTGAGTCCAGATCGCGCAACCCCGTGGCAATACCGGACAATCTGCCGTCGCGCTGGTAAGCATTGGCCGCCATATCGAGCGCGACCTTCATCGCCTGCGCGAAGCGCTGGAAGCCGCCGTCGTAGCGGCCGGCTTCCGCCAACTCGTATAACCTGCGCTCGGCGTCCTCGATCTGCGCTCGCGGCGCGAAATCCACCGGCGCCTCGTAGGCAACGTTGACCATGTCCTCGCCGATGCCGATCAAATCACGGCGCAGCGACAATTCGTAGATCGTCCGACCGTAATCCTGGGCATTGATGATGGTGGTCGCTTCGGCGGCGAGGCGGGCGAGGTATTGGCCGATGGTCATGCCGCCGATGTCGGTCTCGGCGGGCAGAAAGGTCTTCAAGGTGACCGGGGTGGCGACCTTGCCCATCCGGATCAGGCTGCCGGCGGTCTCGTAAATGGTCAGATGCAGCGGTTCGAAAAAGTGCTTGGGCTCAAGAAAGTCCGACACCCGGTAGAAGGCGTCGTTGTTGACCAGGATCGCGCCCAACAGACTCTGCTCCGCCTCGATATTGTGCGGTGCGCTGCGATAGGCCGGAGCGGACGCGTCGGGAGCAAGCTTGAGGACGTTCGAATCAGGGAGAGCCATGAGTAATCTGAGCGCCGGATTTGGTCGTTGTTGGGATTTTCTAAAGCGGGATCGCGATAAAGCGCCGCTCTTAGCTCGAACGAAAGCGGGCGCTGAGCTTATGCCCGATTCACACAACGAGGTGTGTTAATCTTGATCCGCGCGGGCGCCGCGCTTGACGGGTTTTTTTCGCGGGAATTTCGCACCGCATCCGGCCGGTCGAGGAAAGCCAAAAAGAATCAGGGAGGTCCGCTGAACCTTTCGCTTTCCCGGGCGTACTCATCCGAACTGGGGTTGAGTCGAACCCCAGTCAGGTCAGCAGCAGGTAGATCAGCGCCGCCAAGGCGGCTCCTACGCCGATCGCGATCAAGGCGTAATCGGTGCGGAGGTCGTCCTTCAAATCCAAGCTCGGTTGGCTTGTGTTCCGGGTCATTCTGGAGGTTTAGGACACCGGCGGCGGAGTCTTCTGTGAAGTCGATCACATTCGGCCGATTTTTTTAACCTAAGCGTTGCGGAAAGCCGATTTAGGTAAGCGATGGGCCGGTCAATTCATTCATGTCGTTCTTGGCGATCAGGCGAGGGCAGCCAATTGTGGCTGTCGATGCTGGTTCTTGCCATGGAACGGGCTTCCCGCCCGGAAGTCCGCTCGCAGCCCTGTGATCGTGCGATCCTGGCCGGGTTGCACGCGCAGCTTTCCCGCCCGGCATCGCCCTGCGCTTACAGCACTACGGCGTTCAGCCTGCGGAATTAGTAGAGCGTTTTCCAGCGAAGTGGGCACCGGTTCGCTGTCCAAGAAAACCCGTCAAAACAAGCTAACGCGTCCGTTCCGATTCAATCGGAACGGAACGGGCTCCAGCCAGACGAATCTATTCGCCGGCCATTTTCAGCCGCGGCCGACTGCCGCGCTCGAGCCCACGCAGTCGTGCCTCCTCGCGCGCGACGTAGTCGCGCGTCATCGGCACCACGCCCTGGCGTTTGGTGAGCTGGATCTGGAAGTTCATCAGGTTCTGCTTTCGAAACGACATTTCGGACGCGGCCAGATAGAACTCCCACATCCGAGCGAAGCGTTCGTCATAGAGCTGCACGGCCTCCTCGCGCCGCGCCATGAAGCGTTCGCGCCAGGCTTTCAGCGTCTCGGCGTAGTGCAGCCTTAGGATCTCCACATCGCAGACCAGGAGACCCGAGCGCTCGATCGCGGGCAGCACTTCGGAAAGGGCCGGAATGTAGCCGCCGGGGAAGATGTATTTCGCGATCCAGGGATTGGTGGCGTCGGGGCCTTCCGAACGGCCGATCGAATGCATCATCATAACGCCGTCGTCGGTCAAGAGTTCGGCGCAGCGCTTGAAAAAGGTCTCGTAAGAATTGACGCCGACATGTTCGAACATGCCAACGGACACGATGCGGTCGAAGGGGCCTTCGACGTCGCGATAGTCCTGCAGCAGGAATTGCGCCGAACCTGACAGATTTCTCTCCGCGGCGCGTGCGTTCGAGACCCGCAACTGCTCGGTCGACAACGTGATGCCGGTAACGTCGGCGCCGGCGATCTCGGCGAGATAAAGGCCAAGGCCGCCCCAGCCCGACCCGATGTCGAGCGTGCGGTCACCGTGCCCGACCGCAAGCTTTGCGGCAAGGTGGCGCTTCTTGGCGAGCTGGGCGTCGTCAAGGCTTGCATCCGGCGTCTCGAAATAGGCGCAGGAATACTGCTTGTCGGAATCGAGAAACAGCGAGTAGAGGCGCCCGTCGAGATCGTAGTGGTGCGCGACATTGTCTCTCGACCGGCTGCGCGGATTGAATTGCCTGATGCGCCTGATCAGGAAGCGTGCCCACCATTGCGGCTTGGCCCAGGTCGGCAACGCGTCCGGCTGTCCCATCAGAATGGCAAGCGCCTCCGCAATCGTGCCCTGCTCGATGACGAAGCTGCCCTCCATGTAGACTTCGCCGAGCGCAAGCTCGGGGTTCAACAGAACCCTGCGTTCGGCGTCGATGGTGAGGAAGCGCGCCCGAACCGGCTCGCCGGTTCCGTCGCCGCAGGTAAACCTGTCGCCGTCTGCGGTCGCAAACGTCATCGACCCGCGGCGAATGAACCTACTCAGGAAACTACGCAACAAACTGTTCATCGAAACCACCGAATGAGCGATCCCGCGAAGCGACCTTTCCCAACCGTTACACCTCGACGCACACGGAACAGATTAGTTCCAGTGCGCCTAGATTTGATCATAGTCAGCTTGGAATGCGCGCACTAGTGCGTTGCAGACAAAGCGGATATTCCGAAATATCGCATTCCGGCAGTTGCGCGATATGCCCGCTTCCATTCGCGCGATAATCGGCTAAAAGGTGACCGCCGCCGGGTACCGAATTTGGGCATGCGAGCGCTTCCCACGTCTGGAGAACGAGAATGTTGAGCCGAGCGCTCAGTTTAGCGACGGTGACGCTTCTAATCGGCTTCTGCGCGGCAGAGCGGGTGCAGGCGCAGGAAAACCTCGAGGCCGGCAAGAGCCCTTCCCAGATTTTCGCCGACACCTGCACCGCCTGCCATAAGGGCTCGCGGGGCCTGCTGAAGACCGTGGCGCCGGGATCGCTGCCAAGCTTCCTGCGCCAGCACTATACGACCAGTCCGGCAATGGCCGGCGTGCTGGCCTCCTATTTGATCTCCAATGGCGCCACCGACACCCGCATCAGCGGTGGGCAGCCCAAAGGAGCCAAAGAGGGCGCCAAGGAAGCCAAACAGGAAGCCAGGCGGGATCAAAAACCCGCCGAGCAGCTCGACCGTTTTGGCCGCAGGCTTCACCCTGCAACCGCGAGCCAGGAAACCAGGCCTGAGGCTGACCCCAGGCAGGAGCCCAAGCAGGCCGCAAGGCCCGAGAATGAGGGGCCGCAAGGCCACAAGCGCTTGGCGCGGCCGGCGGAGCCGCCCGATGGCGCGAGGCCGGATATCGACGGCCAGGTTCCGGCCCAGGCGCAAGTAGCCGGCGAACGCGGTCCCGACGGGCGCAAATTGTCGGCCAAGCAGCGGCTCAGCAAGCGCGGCAAGCCGGGCATCGAGGAGCCGCCGAAGGTCGTCGAGGAGCCTTTGATCAACGAGCCGCCCAAGAGCGAGGGCGCGACGAAGGAGGAAGGCAAGCCCGAGGAGGCCAAGCCTGTCGGCGAGACACCGTCCCAATCCGCCAAGGTCGAGAGTGGTGGTGAGACCTCGACGCTGCGGTCCGATCCGGTTTCTCCAGTTACACCCGCGCCGCCCGCAACCACGCCCCCGGCGGTGTCGGCGGTCTCTGTGAGCGGCGGTTCGGAACCGGCGGCCGCGCCGGCCGTGTCCTCGCCGCCGGGGGCCGTGACAGCGGCCTCGGCGCCGCCATTGCCTCCGATGGCCCCAGCCGGACCGCCGGCGCCGCCGATTTCCCAATAGAACTTCGAGCGAGTGTCCGGCCAGCGGCCCGGTTTGAGCTGCTCTGGAAAGCGCACCGCGACCGCGTTGGCGCCGATCGCGATGCTGATCGATAAAGGCCCGTCCTGAATAGCCGGACCCGGAGATGTCCGAAGCGACGCGGCCGAGAAATTACTTCTCGGTTTCCGCGGGTGCCGGCGGTGCGACCTCGTCGTGCGCGGCTTCCGGATCGAAGAATTCGCCGGCGGCGGCCAGCGCTTCGGCGGCGGCGTCCTGATCTTCCTGACGGCTCGTGATATCCTCGCCGCGCTTGATGCGCTCGGCCTCATCGGCGCTGCGGGCGACCGTCACGGTGATCGAGGTCTCGACCTCGGGATGGACGGCGATCGTCACCCTCTGCAGGCCGATCGTCTTGATCGGCGCGTCGAGCCAGACCTGCGTCCGGCTGATGGTGACGCCGTCGACCGCAAGCGCCGCGACGATGTCGCGCACCGAGACCGAGCCGAACAGCTGGCCGGTTTCGGAGGCCTGGCGGATGATCACGACCTCGCGCCCGTCGATCTTCTCGGCGACCTTGCTGGCTTCGCCCTTGGCCTGCAGGTTGCGCGCCTCGAGCTCGGATTTCATGCCGTCGAACTTGGCGCGGTTGTCTGCGGTGGCGCGCAGCGCCTTGCCGCGCTTCAACAGGAAATTGCGGGCGAACCCGTCCCTGACCTTCACGACTTCGCCCATCTGACCGAGCTTGGCGACGCGCTCCAGCAAAATGACTTCCATTTCAGTTCTCCTTCAAAAGTGGCAAGCGGTTTGGGTTGAGGGATTGCTTCCTAGGGGGCGGGTAGGGGCGGTGGCTGCTGCCGCAGATAGCGCTGGCGAAAGCCGAACACGGCGTCGGCAAGCCCGAGCACCACCATCGCCAGCACCGGCCACACAAACATCACCACGACCGCGTAGGTCGAGCCGAGCCAGAAGGCGCGGCTTCGAAGCGTCTGTGTCACGGTGTGCAGCACCGCAAAGCCGGTCAGGGCGTAAGCCATCATCAGGGCCGAGGTGACGACCTCCGCCAGCATCGCCGAAAGTCCGCCGCTGAAACAAAGCGCGACGGCAATGCACAGCGTCACCAGCGTCATCGGCGGCAGCGCCACCGTCTTCAGATCCGGCCACGGGCGATGCAACCGTCCCGAGGTTGCCGTGATCTTTGCGGCGAGCCAAAGGTTCAGTGTCAGCGTCGGCATCGCGAACATGGATGCCGCGGCCGGCACGACGGTGACCACCGCCTCGATGACCTGTTCGGTCTCGCCGGAAACTACCTCACCCTGCGCGCTGACGATGCGCAGCAAGCCGTCGCGCAGCGCGCCGTTGATGGTCGCGACATCGGTACCCAGCGTGAGCAGCGCGGCAAATGTGGTCAGCGCAGCGAAGCCCGATATCCAGAGCAGGATGCGTCCGACCGGATACCATTCGAATTCCGGTGCGGCCGGCGTGGCGCCATTGGCCGGCGGCACACCATTCGCTGCCGGCCGGCCGAGCAGGACTAAGTGGCCGAGCCACCACGAGGGCAGCGCAACCATGACGGCATAGGCGATGCAATAGGGAAGTCCGAAAGTGACGCCGAGGCCACAGGCCGCGGCGATGCCACCGATGCTCGCGCTGAGCGGTCCCCATCCGATCGCCGCCACCATCAAGGGCAGCGGCGCCAAGTAGAACAACAGCAACGAGATCAACGCGCCCGAAATGATCGAGGCGAACATCAAGGCCGAGGCGCAGCCGGCGGCAAGGGCAATGAATACGATCGCGACCATCAGCTGTCCCGCCCCTTTCGAGCGGTTAGAGCGCGGTCAGCACGTTTCTGTAGGTTTTTCAGATACTTGCGAGATTTCGATAACCCGCTGTACCAGTTTCCGTACCAGAAACGCCGCCTACACCCAACTCCATTGAAAATGATTGCGGCCCCACCGGGGGGCCGCCTTGTGTGGGGTCTTGTAACGGATCAGGGCTGGCCGATCAACGGCCGAAATGGTGGGCGGCGTCAAGGATGGGATTGAAGGTTCCGGGCATGACGTGGCGATAAGTCTTGCGGATCGTAGCGACCGATACACCGCAGTATTGGGATACAGTTTCGATATCGACGGCCTCAGCCAAATACCAACTGATTGCGCTATGCCTCAATGTATGCCTGACGATCTTCTGCTTCGGATCGTTGGTCGCAAGCCCAGCCGCCTCGATGAGGGTATCCCATCCGGACCTAATACGGCTGATCGGCTTGCCGTTAAACTCAATCACCGAATGTCTGCTGATGCCGAGCCGCTGCCAGCGGCGCATATGTGCGAGCAGGCGAGGGGGGATCGGTACGGTCGGCTGCCGCTTGCTGGTTTCCTTCTTGTTGTCCGGCTTGCGCTTGAAGATGCCACGGTCGAGATCGACATAACCGCGCCCGATAGTGGGCATCAATGCCGCGCCGCAGATGTCGCCAGCACGAGAGCCGGTGTACAGGCCGACAAGGATAAAGCGAGCGATATGGCGCGACGTGTAGTGGCTAAACCTCCCGCCACGGAATACCGTTTCACGTTTAAGCCGCCATGCGGTGCGGATTAGTTTTGCTGCCTCGTCGCGCGTCAACCAACGCTCACGCGCCTCCGGTGCGTCGGGCAGGACAGGACTAAACCGCATTTGAATGCCGCCGACTTTCTTCTTGAGGTAGCGGTTAATGGCTGCGGCCAGAATTTTCAGATCACGATAAGCAGCGATCGGCGCTGGTTCGTCGGTCACAACATTGGTTCGCACACCATCGACCCTCTTGGTGACAATGCGCTTGCGCTCTGACGCATAGCGTTCCTGCAATTCGCCATCGAGATCACCAACGCTGCGATTGCCGAACCAATTCCCCACGTTCTGACATAAGCTGATCAGTTCTTTCTTGCGCTCATCCGGCATCCTGGCAGAAGCGATGCGCCGCATTTCCAGCGATAGAATGTCGGCTATCTTCGCCTGATTGGGGTCAGCTTTGCGGATGGCCTCTTCGGGCTTGTGTTGCGCGAGGATGAAGGCCGCAAGCTCTCGATTAGCGCCGTCGCGGTCACGTTCATTGCATCCAGTGCTTTTTGTTCGCTGCCCTCCGTCGTAACGGATGACCCACAACTTTTGCCTGTCGGCGTATTCCTTGAGTTCGAGATATGGTCCCTTGCTTTTACGCGGCATCGCGCTCTCATCCCCTCTATGGCGGCAATCGTGACGTAGTATCGCCCAGCGATGAATTCGGCTCCGAGTTTTCCGGAGACAATCATTCGACGTAAGGCGGCGGCGGACATGCTGCCATCAGGAAAGGCCAGCCTTGCGGCTGTTTCCAAGCGCAATGGCGTGTCTCTTGTCACCGCCTCGGGTGCCGGGGTTCGCATGCTGCCGCTCATCGCCCTGCGCCGTCCACCGATTTTTCGTCGGGGCGGGAGATCAACCGTGTCATCGAAGATAAATCTTTCGTGATCGATTGATTGCCTGTCTCGCATCGTTACCAACGATGGCCGCAACAGCGATCAGGGCAGACACAGCAAGGAGTAAAAGCACAAGCAGGCTATCGATCGACATCGGGCCACCAACTATTTT
>CAWGJM010000009.1:0-85048 GCA_963822795.1 uncultured Alphaproteobacteria bacterium | reverse complement strand
ACCAGCAAAAACAATCACTTAGATAGCGTTTCAAGCGTCCAATCTTCCCAGAAGATGCCATTGGGAAGACCATGGGAAGACCGCAAAAAGGGCAGGGCACTGATCTGACGCGTTAGCCCTTTGCCGAGTCTACGGAGCCCGCTAGTGCGGGTTTGGCCGGCGGGCTCGAGAGTGTCGCCCGATCGCCGCAGATTGCCTATCCAGCCCAGTGCAGCCAGACAGCTAGGCACCCTGTGTGGTTGTCGCGGATCTTGACACAGTCATCGGCCTCGCCGCCCTCATCGTAGACCCAGGTGAACCGCCGGGGATCATACAGATGCATGTTTGAAAGACCCTGTTCATAGGGGAGCATGTGAGCTTGATAGGCCTGTTCTGCCATCTCGAGTGCAATGTAGATGCCTCCCGCGGTGGTCGTATCCCCATCGATCCAAGGCGCATCGTGCACCGCCCTGTTGCACCAGGCGACGTAGCGTTTGGCCTTTGCTCGCCTCACTTCCGGTTCGTGTTTGACCATGGGGCGATTCTCCTGATGTCCAAGTCTATCACGAAGAAAAGCGCGGGACCGAAGCCCCGCGCCCTGGTCGCCGGCGACGACTGGCCGGGGTAGCCCGGGGTCAACTCTTGATCCAGATCAAGGGGCGGAGGGCCCTTTCCGAGCAGCTTCCAATGGTCCCCCTTTCTGAAATCCGGCGCGGGTTGAAGTCCATGGGACGCGATAACCTGTTGTTCGCAATTTCGGTTGCGTGGCTCTTCGTCGTGCTCGGCGTGGCGGTCTACATTATTGTCATTTGAAAAAAGGCCCGGCCTCTGGGCGAGTCTGGCGAGCCCGCTGGTGCGGGTTTGGCCGGCGGGGCCCCGGAGTGCCGGCCGGTCGGCGCCAGCGCATGGGCGAGCGCCGGGAATTTTTGATGTTGTCGCCCATCTCTTTTCTGTACCGGGCCCAATTGCTGTTGCGGGATTGAGCACCGGGCAATCGGGCCGCCCGGGCGCTCCACCCTGGCGGCCCCCCCCCAAGGCGCGGGACCGAAGCCCCGCGCCCTTGTTCTCGTGTTGCAGTTTTGGCACCGCTTATCCAGTTTTCCACAGATATCCACAGCAACAGATCAGCGACGAAGCGTGAACGGGCCGCCCGGCACGAAGCGGGGCGGCCCTGATAGCGTCGTCATGCGGCCGGGGTTGGCTCGCCCTTCGCCCTGTTGAGCTGCTGCACGTGCGGCGCGTTCTGCCGATTACGGACCATCCGGAGCAGCCCTTTCAGGTCGCCGCAGAGCAGCCAATTGGCGTCGATGTGATGGCGAACAATGAAGTCAATGACGTCGCGGGTCGCTAAGCGTCCCATCACCTTGGCGGTTTCGGCCTTGGGCAAACCCCGCTCGGTAGCGATCAGCGATATCCTGGCCCGCACTTCCTGGCGAAATCTGGCCTTCTCCTCCCTTTGCTCCGGGCTCATGCCGCGCCCCCCGATCCTCTGACGACCAGCGATCTCACCTCGGCCTCATGGCCCGGCGGCCATTTCGACGGGTGCCGCCAACTTCCCCACCGGTTGCGAGGATAGCCTTTGCCGCGAGTGGCGATGCCCCAGGCATCCCAAGCGGCCAGGGCGGCCTCGTCGTTCACTTCGACGAGCGCCGTCACGGCCTCTGTTCTGTTATCTGTTCTGTTCTGGTCTGGGGCCGTCACTGTGACGTCACGCTTGCGTTCCCTGTAGCGTTTCGTCCTCTCATTTGAAACGTCACTCTTGAATTGACGTGCCGCCCAGTTGTGGGGCGCCAGTCCTTGTTCGTCTTCGTCAATGAAGCCATGGTGACGGAGGTCGTCGATCAGCCTTGCGGCTCGCGCCTCGGGCATTCTGAACTTGATCGCGAGATCCTCGATCGATGGCAGGCGGCCGTCATTTGATGCGGCCACGCACCATGTCATCAGAAGACCGCTACGCAGCTCAGGCCCAAGCTTGATGAACTTCGGATCGTCGATCAGCTCGGCGTATACGCGGAACCATCTCATGACGTTATCCCCGTCACGATCGCCCACAAGCGCGCGGCGGGCACGACCTTGAAGCCGGCATCGTCCAGTCGTCGCAGGACGATCTCGGCCGCACCCTCGGGGTCCAGGACCTCGGCCGGGAAGTCGCCCGAGCCGAGCAGATCGGCGAGCACTTCCTGCGGTGTCAGCTCTCTCGGAGCGCCAGCGACGCCGACGCTCGTCATTGAAGCCCGCTTGAACGCCTCCCACGCGTCAATGGCCCGCCCGGTATTGCCGGCAGCAGCGGACCATTTCGCACGCTCGCGCTCGGTGAGGGCGTTCCACCAGGCGATTCCAGCCTCATCGTTGCCGCTCATCGCCGGTCCTCCCGGTCGAGCCTGCGATCGGCGGGAATGCCGGCGGTGCGCGCCAGGCGCCAGCGCATAAGCAGCTCGTCGGCACGTTCTTGTGGCGTAAGTGGCCGTGGGGCAGGCGCGTCTGTGGGTGGCGTGCTAAGCACGCGATCAGCCTGGGTCATTTGGATTCGTGTCCTCGATGGCTCGGGTTAGGAACGCAGGGGCGTCTGAACCACGCCCTTGCGTTCTGTAGCTACATAACATACATTACCGGAATGATACAAGACATGATCAGGCCGACCGACGACCCCAAGGACTCCACCCTGCAGATGCGGGTCTCGCAATCCTTTCTGAAAAGCATTGACGACTGGCGGCGCCGGCAGCCAGACATGCCGAGTCGCGCTGAAGCAATCAGGCGACTTGTCCAGCTAGCGCTGAAGGCGAAGGGGAAATGAACAAGCCCGAAGCTAGTCACATCTGGGAGCGCGAAGCTACGGCGTGACGTATGAACGTCATGACGCCGACCGATCAATTTAAGAAGGAAATCAATTGAAGTATTTGCTCCTGCTATTGCCGTCGTTCATAATTCTCACATCCTGCAATCAGATTGAAAATCTCCACGCCGACATCCAGACATTTTCGATCCAAAATTCTGAGATCGAATCCCCGCTGCAGAACATCTGCCAGTCGGACGATCTTGATCCGGATTTTCCGAAGTGCGAGATGATCGAGAGATAACGAGAACCCGCGTCAGATCCTCTGCCAATGCAGCGGCCCGGTGTTGGGCATGCCATCGCGGGCCGCGGTCAGCCGCCGGCTGGTCGAGCTCGGGCTGAAGGCGAAGCGCTAAGGGCGTGCCAGACTACGGATCGTTGGGCCCTGATGACGGGAAGCTTTCGGATATCGAGCCGCGGTTTTTCTGTTCCGCTTGCGGCAAGCGTGGGCCCTGATGTCAGTCACTGGTGCGGTAGATGTCGGTGCTGGCAACTATGATGACATAAGAGGCCGCCATAACCCAAAAGGCGTATTTGCTGACTATCGGGATTTCGACGAAGACCCCCACAATCGCAACCAAAATCAGCAAGATGGATAACATGAGCACCCACTTGATACGAACTTTGGAAAAGCGGTTAACGCCAAGCCACAGTAGGTAAGCCCCGACCATGAACCAAAAGGCCCACTCGCTCACTATCGGAATTTCACCGAAAACCCCTGCGATCGCAGCAAAAGCTAACAGCTGCGCGGCAATGCGCCCGAAGAACATTTTTGGCCCAAAGTCTAAAGAGCGACTCGATAAGTGGCCTCATTCGATTCGCAATAACGGCTGGCAACGCCTATTTTGGGGCCATGCCCAAATTCGAGTTCTGCATTCCCCACCAATGGCAAAGCCGTGCCCGCCGGCCCCGAGTGGTTTCACGAATCTTGCTTTGGTTGTCCCATCCCGGATTGTATTGGCCGTGGCCGCTGATGGGGGCTTGTGCCGCGGGCTTGGCCTTCTACGGCTTACAACCCTCGACGCTCACGCGAATGGACCCAGGTGTGCTCAAATTAGCGGACCCACCGTTGGCGCGCGCCAACGGTCCCCTGCCGTCGATCTCTTGGTGGCAAACGAGGGCTGGGTGATAGTCCTTTGTCAAGACCGCAGCCGCCGTAGGCGGTGGCCGAAGGCCAGTCTTTACAAGGGACTATCACCCAGCCACGCTCGGCCAACCGACGGCCACGTTGGAGTGTGTCCAGCGCGAGGATGCCCAAGGGAGACACGCCAGAGCGCACCAGGTTGGTGGGTCCGAAAAATGAGCACACCCTGGGTCCATTCGCGTGAGCGTCAAGGCTTACAACTCACCAAGCACACCTAAGCCCTGCGTGAAGGGACGATAGCCAAGCCCTCGCGGGCGGTTTTCGCGCGCGACAAGAGGAATCTAGTGCACCAACGAGGGAGCCGGGCGCGCGAGTACAAGGCCCTCCGTGCCAATGATCATGAGACATCTGAGTCCGAAGAGTTTAACCTCGGGGCGTAGGACAGAGATCACATGGTTACATCGCGACATTTCGCGGCGATGCAGAATTTGATCGGTATCGGCGCGCTTCAGACATCGATCATATCGCACCGACCAAGCAAGCCCGATTTATGAGTTTGGCGCAAGATCTGCAAAGGTCACCAGAGGATCGTGTAGGACGACGTCCACATAGCGCTTGAGCTGATCACATGCCTTCTTGCCGCGCTCCTGGTGCGCAGAAAGGGAGCCGCGATCGTACGTTGATCGAGTCATTGAGGCGATCACCTCCTCGACCATGTTGACGGCGTTCTCGGGGACTGCGCTCTCGGTCGTATTTCGCTCCCGGTTCTTGAAGATGAAGTGGACCTTTTGCTTCATCGTATATATTTCATCTCCCTTTGCGTTCCTCTCGCGCTTTACAGCCGCGTTCTCCATCTCCTCGGGAGACGCGAAGCGGTCGAGCACTTCACGGAGTGATTCGCGCAGCTCATGGGCAGGACCGCACGTCTGGGGCGAGCGGCTCCAGTACGCTGAGCAGCGTCGTGATGGTCTGAACCCCGTCGGGTCCGGTGGCTGGTCAGTCAAAATGGCCCCCGCGAAAGAAGCGAGAAATAACACACGCAGGACGAGAGAGTCCTAGGGCGCTTGCGCGGCCGGATTGCATGGGTAACCAAAATTCACAATTTTTTGCGCGGACCATCAACTGCGCGCGATCGGGCCGACGAATTTTTGGCCCCGCCCCCCGCACCGCCCCCCTGGGCAAGATCGAAAGAGTCGGCGCGTGCGCGTGTGTGAGGAGTCCCTGCAACACACGGGTTTGTTCTTCCCCACGTTCTGCATGGCAGCAGCTGTCGTGATATATTGATCGGTGGATGTGCACTGAAGTGCACGCGTACCATGCGTCAAAAGCCGGGGTGCAAATGCACTGGGGATTTATCGCCTCTCTCGTGATAGCAATTCTTGCGATCGTTAGCATCTTTGCCGACATACCAATTATCAGCAACTACGCCTTTTGGGTTGCGATCGCCGCCTATGTCGTGCTCGCCGGCTCGAAGCTATAAAGACCGATCGGGGCCGAGCCGAAAACCAAAATTCGCATTCTTTGCGCCCGTCACTATTGGGCCTGACCATGCAAGCGAATTTTGGCCCCGGGGGTGGGGCATCGGCGATGGCGGGGATACCCTGCGCAGGCGCGGCTAGGCGGCCCTCGGCCGTATGTCCGATTGAAGATTGCGGACTACCGCATGATTAGCCGCCTTTTATTGCGACTGCGGCGGTCACGAGCGCAAGCACGAGCGACAGGGAAGCGTCGGTCAGACGCAACGCGCCATAGCCTTCATATCACTCGGCCGCGCGGTCATTCTTGGCATCGATGAGAAGCGCAACGCCGCCGACCTCTTGGGCACCCGAATGCATCGCCCGGCAGCACGCAGTAAGAGGCTTCCGCCAAGGCCGCGGCCTTGCACGGTTTGATCAACAGCAAGCCGACCGATCCGAAACACGGGCACGTCGTAGCGGCCAAGCCCGCGCTTGGCGAGGGCCGGCGTCCGCGCATATTCGAGCGAAGCGGGGCTGAGAGTGTAGAAACCAAGAATCCGCGTCGGCTGTTCGGTCGTCACGGCGGCCGCCGCTTTCGTGGTTTTGCCGGGCGTATCGTTTCAGGTAGGTGTTAAGATCGGCATCACCGCAATCCAAGGTCTCGCGGTCGTGCTTCTTGCCGATCGGCGCTTCGTCCCACTTCACGGCAACCGGAAACCGACCTTAGCGGCGCGGAGCAAACGGGCCGTCGGGGCAGGCGGATTCTCCAGCAGTTTCAGCCCGCGCAAGGAATCGCGCTCGCTCAAGGAAAGCCGTTCGGCCTGTGCGATTTCGGATTCCGCCTTTGGCAGAACGGTGCCGAGAATGTAGCCCGTAAGATCGAGCCGCTTGAGTGCGGCGGCACGGCTGAGTGCCGCCCTGTCTTGCGGCCGGAGCCGGAGTTCGACGCGGCCGCTTTCCGTTAAGTTGCGTGGCCTCGCGTTTGAATGTTTCCCCGATCTTCCTTTCAGGTCGTTCTTGATACCTTCCACTGGGGATCGCGCACTAGAGGATAACGTGGGTACGTGACCGGTCTCCTCAACGAGGTCTGCAAGGCGGCCTGGGACGAGGCAAAGAAGCGACCAAACGAACGTAACTTTTGGACCTTGGTAAGAATACGTTGATCACTCAAGACCGGAAAGAATTAGGGGGTAGCCCTCGCCCCGAATTTTGGTTCATTTCTTGCCCGAGCCGTATCGACGATTTTTGGCCGGGGGAGTGCCCGCGTGTCGCTCGCTGCGCTTGGGGAGGCGGCCCGAAGGTATGGGTCATGGATTTCTTGTTTATCATGCTCCTCCAGTTCTCTCGCCCATATCATGTTCTGCGTCCGCGAGACCGCTACCGAACAATAACCCCGCTCCTTCTTTTCGGGGTCCTCCCAGAACCAGTGCATGCAGCCCTGTCCGATGCAGAAATCTCCACGATAGCGCATTTCGCGTGCGTACCAGGGAAAGAACTTCCACAAGAAGCGCCATCTAATCCAGTCCCGGTATGTCCACCGCCCACGCTTGCCGACCTGCATGACGCACATCCGCATCCGGGCTTCACTATGTGGTAACATTCCGCGCATGTCCAAAACTCTCCCGTTGTGCAGAACGGCTCCCAATTGTCTCGGTTCCTCGGTGCGGCATTTTCCCCGATCGTGGCCAACCAATACAACCAAAATTTTCAATTTTTTGAGGGGCACTACTGCGCGGGTAAGATCGAGAGAAGTCTCGGCGCGTGCACAACGTTACCGTGTATTATATGTTGACCAGTGGATGCCCGCCCTGAGCATCGTGCTCGATCACCCTACGGCCAACGCAACTTGCGCAAGTTCCTAAATGGCACACTCGTCGAACATCTTAACAGCGTCGGCAGCGATCTTGAGGTGGTCGGCGCATCGCGGCGCGACGCTCCCTTAGACACGAGAGAAATGCGAAGGCCATGCAAACCGAACCCCGCATCGATCCCACCGGGTCGCTGACCGTGACGACCCCACAGACCCACCGCGTCTTTGTCTATGGCACGCTGCGGCGTGGTCACAGCAATCACGCGCTACTCGAAATGAGCAAGTTCATAGGTGAAGCCAAAACGCTGAGAACCTATTGGATGATCACGACCGGTGTTTTCCCCGTCGTCCTGGATGCAGTCCCCGCTGACTTCGGGCTCCCACCGCTTGCCGTTGCCGGTGAGATTTATCACGTCGATGATGCGACCCTGGAGCAGCTTGACCTTCTCGAACGCGAGGGCCGGTCCTATGACCGCAAGGTGACTGACGTCTACGAGGCTGGCCACAAGGTTCTGGCCCATATCTACATCGGCGTCGCCGATTACTGGCATCAGCGGCAATTGCCGGCTTGGACAATCCAGAACAAGCGCCGCGAACTGGAATGGGCCCCCTCTTAACCGAGGCGAGGAGCGAAGCGCGCTATCGTGCCGAAGGTTTTTGCTGTTGCCCGAGGATACGGGCGGACCTGGAGAGGCTTGCTTCCGAGTTCGATCTGAAGCTTTCGTACTGAAATCGGAGCGGCGGCGATCAGGCCGCGCGCCTCGCTTTGCGCTGCACCGCACCGCAGCACAGCATGCTTCGCGCCGCGGCACCTAGCCCGACCTCAGCTTGAGCACCCGCCTCAACTCCGCGCTGATCCGCATCAATCGGCGCTCACGAGCAACGGCCTGTCTGCATCGGCGGGCAAGGCAGCGAGCCGTAAGAGCAGAACACGCAGCAGTCGCCCTCGAGCGGCTTCAGCCGCGCGCCGCAACCTTTGCAGTCGTAGAAGAACTGGCAGGCATCGATCGGCATCGTCTCGACCGATTGATGGCCGCATTTCGGGCATGTGAGTACCGATTGCAGGTCCATGACTCTCGATTTGTCTTCGACGGCATTGTCCGTCATCGGGGTTGTTTCGAACTTCGCAGCGGCCAAACTGATCGCGTCACCGCGCCCCATAAAACACCTATCGGCATCGACCGCGATGCCGATACCCCGACCAGCTTCAAGCATAGGATGTAGTGCCCGGTGAGGCTCCTGGTAGCCTTTACCCCCGCCTTGCCAATCGCTGAGCCTTCACCCACAATTCCCTGCCAAGGGAGTGGGGGAGGGGATTCATGTTCGCTGTGCGATCCACACATTCGCAAGCCGGTCTTTGGTTCGCGACCATGCTTGCGGCTGTGACGCTGCCCACCTTGGGCCACGCCTACACCGCCGAGGAGCAACAGGCCTGCAGCGGCGACGCGTTTCGGCTGTGCGGCGCCGAAATTCCGGACGTCGAGCGCGTCACCGTCTGCATGATCAGGAACAAGGCCCAGCTCTCGCCGGGCTGCCAAGTATTCTTCCGGCCCGATCCCGAAGCCAGTGAAACTACGGATGCGCCTGCCGGCAGACCGATGAGCATCAAGCCGGTTTCGGCCCACAAGGGCGCCGCCGCCAAGCCGAAAAAGCACAAGACGCCGGCCAAGTCCAACGCTACCTGAAGGCGAGCAAACCCAACGCGAAGGGCGAAGCGTCCTGTTCGTCGGCGCTTGCCAGCCCTGGCCTTAAACAGCCTTTCGCAACGGCCGGCTGACCCTAACGCGCGCCAAGGTTGAGTTTGGGCTTTCCGTCCAGGAGAGGCGCGCTCGGCGTTCGCTCAAACGGCCCCCCGGACTCTCGCTTCATCGCTGTTGCAACCTTGGGTGTGACTCAAAAACCAACTGGCCTACTAATCGGTGGCTCCGCCTCAATTGGCCCCAAATTCTTCTTCCACGAATCAGCGTGCTGATTCATTTTTCGTCTCCTGGGGTTCGGTCAATCTGGAGGGCAATTTATGAACGTAATTGTTTTCGCTTCGCGTAAAGGCGGCTCGGGAAAGAGTACCCTGGCCGCCCACCTTGCTGCGCAGATCAAGGCAACGAAGCCGTGTCTGTTGATCGATGCCGATCCGCAGGGCTCGCTGACGCTGTGGCACAAGCTGCGCGGCACCAACGAACCGCCGATCAAGACGGCCGTCAATTCCGTGAGCGGGATCGTCGCCGCCGCTAGGCGTGACGGCGTTGAATGGGTGTTCATCGACACGCCGCCGAACCTGTCGGCCGTCGTCGATGACGCGATCAAGAACGCCACCATGGTGATCATTCCGGCCCGGCCCGGTGTGTTCGACGTCAACGCGGTCCAGGAAACGATCCAGACCTGCCGCGCGGCGCGCAAGCCGTATGCGGTTGTGCTGAACGGCGCGCCCGCGCGCCGCGACGATGCCGAAAGCCCGATCGTCACCATCGCACGCGAAGCGCTCGCCAAGTTCCGCGCGCCGGTGTGGGGCGGCCAGATCACCAACCGCGCCGACCTGTTGATGGCGCTTGGCCATGGCGAAGGCGTGCGTGAATATGACGCCGAAGGCCGTGGAGCGCACGAAATCGCAAGACTGTGGGCCGCGATCGAACGCTCGGTGAAGGCGATCCGCGGGTCGGCGCCGGCAAGCGGCGCAATGCACAAGCAGGCGGCGTAACTTCGCCGCCTGACCGGATCTATAAAGACGCGCGGCTTCCGCGCGTTTTATTTTCGCGCGTCAGGCCACCATCAGCACGTAGAACACGATCACCGGCGACAGGCACAGGATCACCGACCAGATGCCGAGCGCCCACAAAATGTCTTCGGTGCTGAAACTCTGTTGTTCAGGAATCCGACTATTGTCTTGCGTAATCACAACGCCCCCGCGTTTCTTTTATTGTCGGGATATGGATACGCGAGATATTTTAAGAAGCTGGCCGCGGTTTCGCTCGCAATTTGAACGCAGGTGCTACCGTGGATTAACCATCGAAGATTTCAGCTTCCCATCAGCGAATGGATGGCGAATACTGGCGCGAAGCCGAGCAACACCGTCCAGAAGCCGAACGACGACAGCATCAGGAAGTCCTTTATCCGCTCGGCGCGCGCGGATCGCCGATTTTGAGAAGTTTGAGTGCGCATTGTTTCCCCCGTCCCTTTTTGTTGGAGGGGATTCATGAGCCTCAAACGCTAAGGCCGCAGCCGCCATCCGCATCGCATTTGAGGCGGCGGCGACACCGCGCCTTAACCAAGCGGGCCTTGGCGAAACGAACCAGGCCTTTCTAAAGCGTGATGAGTTTGGGTTGGATCGTCCCGTTTGTCTTACCTCTCCCGCTTGCGGGGGAGCATAGGCCGCCGTCGGCGGCCGTCCTGAAGTAGAACGCCGAAGCCGAGCTTCGGCTATGGTGCTCGCAAGAGCACGGCGGGTTGGGGGAAGTCTATCCACTCGACCAGCGCGTTTTGCGGAAGCACCCCCCACACCCCAGCCCTCCGCCGCGAGCGCGGGAGAGGGAGCGCACTTCCCGCGCCGCCGCGAGTCAACCTAGCTCATCCGACCCGCTGGTTGTGCCACCCGCTCACCGCCCACCGGATGTCGTGCCGCCGTTCGCCGCGCGATTTCCTGGTCCAGCCTCGCGGCCAGTTCGCTGCCCACCTCCACCATCGGCGAGCGGACCTCTGCCGAATTGATCATGGCGGTTTGCGCCAGCCAGTATTTGGCGGGCGCAGGGCTCGGCTCGGCGAACAGCAGCCGGGTCAGTTCGCAGACATCTTGCCAGCAGGCGGCCGCCGCTTCGCAGTCGCCCGCCTTCAGATGCGCCAGGACGCCCGCGAATGTGTCGGTCTCGAGATGGGCCGACAGCAGGATCGCGCCGTCGGCGCCGTCGAGAAGTGCGTCGTGATATTGCGCATCCTCGCCGGTCAGGACGCGAAAGTCGGCCGGCCGCAGCCGCAACAGCTCGATCGATGCCGCGCGATCGGCGCAGCAATCTTTCAGGCCCACGATATTTTGATGTTCGGCCAGCGCCAGCAGGGTCTCGTTGGTGAGGTTGACGCCGGAGCGGTAGGGGATGTTGTAGAGCACGACCGGCGAGGCCGCGCGATCGGCGAGCGCGGTGAAATGCTGCTTCAGGCCGCGCTGCGAGGGACGCAGGTAATAGGGGCTTGAAACCAGATAGCCGTCGATCGGCCAGGCCGCCGTCGCATCCAGCATCTCCAGCATCGTCGCCGTCGCCGCGCCCGCGAGCCCGAGGCAGACCGGCAGATCGCGGGGGCACGCGGTGAGCTCCTCGCGGACCAGCGCGACCAGGCGTTCGAGCTCGGCGCTGGAGAGCAGCAAACCTTCGCCCGACGTCGCCGCCAGGATCAGTCCGCCGATCGGGCGGGCTGCGTAGTGCCGGACCAGCCGCCGCAGCGACGGCGAGTCAAGCTCGCCGTCGCGAAACGGCGTGACCAGCGGCAGCCAAAGGCCCTGCAATCGGGTTCGCAATCGGCCTGGCAAATCGTTCATGGCTCAGTCTCCTTGAGGTTGAGTGCCAGAGACGGGAGCAATAAAAAACCCCGACCTCGCGGCGGGGTTTACGGATCAATTTCTGGGCGATGTCTTCTGGGCGAAGTCTCTATCGCGCGTGTCGATCCGAAGTCCCCGGTTGGGAACCTTTTTTCGACTGCAGCAATGCGCACGAGTTCGTGACCATCACGACATGATGATCGTTGGCAGCAGCACTGTCAACAATGCAGACCATGTCGCGACACATGCAAAAAACGGACTGCGAAAAAAAACCGGGCTCGAACGAGCCCGGCTTGAGGTATTGGCCACGTGAGGCCGACACAATCACCTTCCAAGAGGGATTACTGAACCTCCGCGCCACTGGAGGAGGGGGACTTGTGCGCAACGCGACTGCTCAGTGCGAGACTATTATGGCCAACACCGAGGCAATGCAGCAAGCGTCCAGGTCGCATGTCAGTCATGCGGAGATTGGGGGCTTATCGAACGATAATCAGGACGGCCAGCGCTGCGCCTTGCTCACTACGAAATCGCGGAACACCTGCACCCGCGCCACGGTTTTCAGCTCTTCCGGATAGACAAAATAGGTATCGAGCTGGATCGAATCCAACTCGCCGAAAAGTTGCACCAGGCGGTTATTTTCCTCGACCAGGTAATCCGGCAGCGCGGCAATGCCGAGCCCCTGCTGGCAGGCGCGCACCAGCCCTAAGATGTTGTTGACCCTGAAATACGCCTCACGCGGCCCGGAGCCGTTGCGGCCGGCCTCGATCAGCCAGTTGCGGTTCTGCAGGTGCGGCTGAACCTGCGTATCACTCAACGTAATGATGCGATGCGTGTCGAGGTCGTCGAGCGTACGCGGCGTGCCGAAGCGCTTGATGTATTCCGGCGAGCAATAGGCGTGGAAGCCGATCGAGAACAGCTTGCGCTGGATCAGGTCCGGCTGGGTCGGCTTGCGGGTGCGGATCGCGACGTCGGCTTCCCGCATCGACAGGTCGAGGTCCTCGTCGGTCACGATCATGGAAATCCGGATTTCCGGGTAGAGCGCGGTGAATTCGTGGAGCCGCGGGATCAGCCAGTTGATACCGAGGGCGGGTGGCGTCGTGATCTTGAGGTCGCCGCTCGGCCGCTCGCGGCTGTCGGTCAATTTGGCGCGGGCTGCCTGCAATTGCATGAAAACGTCATGCGCGGTGCGGAACAACAGGTCGCCCTGCTCGGTTAGGATGAGGCCGCGGGCATGGCGGTGGAACAGCGAGACCGAGAGCTCCTGCTCCAGCGCCGAGACCTGCCGCGATACGGCCGACTGCGAGAGCCCAAGCTGCTCGCCGGCATGCGTGAAGCTGCCTGCTTCCGCTGCCGCGTGAAACACCTTGAGCTTGTCCCAATCCATGTCGGTAAATCCATCGCGTGTTCTTGGCATGTTCGTCTTCATTCCGCCGCGGCGCGTTCGCTCGCGCGCAGCGCGAGAAAGCGTTCGGCCTCAAGGGCTGCCATGCAGCCGAGACCGGCCGCCGTTACCGCCTGCCGGTAGGTCTCGTCGGCGACATCGCCGGCCGCAAACAGGCCAGGTACCGAGGTCGCGGTCGAGTTCGGCGCCACCTCGACATAGCCCGACGGCTTAAGCTTGACCTGGCCGAGGACCAAATCGGTCGCGGGCGCGTGCCCGATCGCGATGAAGACGCCGTCGGCCGAAACTTCCGTCAGCGCGCCAGTCTTGACGTTTTTCAGCCGGACGTGGCTCACCTTGGCCGGCTTCTCGCTGCCGCGGATTTCGTCAATCGCGCTGTCCCACACCACCTTGATCTTCGGGTTCTTGAACAGACGCTCCTGCAGGATGCGCTCGGCGCGGAAATGATCGCGCCGGTGCACGACGGTCACAAGCGAAGCGAAGTTGGTGAGGAACAACGCTTCCTCGACCGCGGTATTGCCGCCACCTACCACGATCACTTCCTTGCCGCGATAGAAAAATCCGTCGCAGGTCGCGCAAGCCGAGACGCCAAAGCCCTTGAATTTCTCTTCTGACGGCAAGCCGAGCCAGCGCGCCTGCGCGCCGGTAGCGAGAACGACGGTTTCGGCGAGATAGACGTCGCCAGAGTCGCAAGTAAGGCGGAACGGCCGCTGCACCGTCTCCAGCTTGATGACGAGATCGGTGACGATCTTGGTGCCGACATGGGCAGCCTGCTTTTCCATCTGTTCCATCAGCCAGGGGCCCTGGATGACGTCGGCAAAGCCAGGATAGTTCTCGACGTCGGTGGTGATGGTGAGCTGGCCGCCGGGCTGGATGCCCTGGATCAGCACCGGCTCCAGCATCGCCCGCGCGGCGTAAATCGCTGCCGTGTAGCCGGCCGGGCCGGAACCGACGATGACGACCTTGGCATGAATCGGGGCAGGCATGGCGTGGATGTCTCTCATGAGGGATTTGGCCCAACGCCTGAGCGGAATGAGCCTGGAGAGGCATCGCGAGGGCGCCGAAAGTGTCAAATCCAAGTCTAGGACATCTGGCAAGCTATGCAAGAATTGCAATCCATCTCGGCGAATTTTCCCCTCATACGGGGAAAATGGCGCACTGCACGCGTAATAAAATTGCGCATTCCGCCCATGCTGCGCTAAGAGTGTTGCGGTCGCCCCCGCCGCCCTCTTTTTCAGCTCCAGGACCCGAGTTCCCGTGTCGAAGAATCTTGATGAGATCGATCTCAAAATCCTGAGCGAAATCCAGGCCGATGGCCGAATCACCAATGTCGAATTGGCCAAACGCGTCGGCATCTCGCCGCCGCCCTGCCTGCGCCGGGTTCGTACGCTGGAAGAAGAGGGCTACATCCAGGGCTACCGGGGACTGCTCGACCCGCGCCGGCTCGGCTTCGACGTCACCGTGTTCGCCTCCGTCCATCTATCGAGCCAGGCGGAGGCCGATTTGCGCGCGTTCGAGAATTTCGTACGCGCCGAGCCCTTGGTGCGGGAATGCTGGATGCTGTCGGGCGAGGTGGATTTCATCCTGAAATGCGTCGCGCCCGACATGGCGACATTCCAGAACTTCGTCACCCACCTGACGGCGGCCCCCCATGTGCGCAACGTCCGCACCTCGCTGGTGCTGCACAATTCGAAATACGAGGCGGCGGTTCCGCTGGAACTGAAGGGGCGGGGGTGACTCCGGCCATTCCGGGATGCGCGAAGCGCAGACCGGGAATGGCGAGATTACGGGCTCAATGCTTTCGCATCGCCCCGGAATGACGGCGTTGGTTTAAGCGACCTCCACCGTCAGCTCTTCTTGCCTATCATCGCGTCCAGGCTCAGCGGTCCGCCGGCGGCACAGACGAAATAGAGGCAGCTAAAGCAGATCATGATGGCGAGGGTGCCGCCATTGAGCAGCGGGATGAAGGCTTTCGGAAAATGCTCGATGAAATAGGCGAACGCCATTTCACCGCACAGGATGAAGGCGGCGAGCCGCGAGAACAGGCCGAGCATCAATAATCCGCCGACGATCAATTCGAACATGCCGGCGACGCCGAACAGCGAAAGCGGCTCGACCTTTTCGAACATGGTCCCGGCCGGAAACTTCAGGAGCTTCGCAACGCCGAATTGAAATAGCAGCAGCCCGGTGGCGATGCGGAAGATACTGCGAGCCAGCGGCTCGTAGCCTGCCAGCAGCTTGTTGAACGTGTCCATGGTTGCCCCCCAGCTCTTTTTCATCGCGGCATCGAGGCTCCAAGGCCCCGCGCCCGCGGTCGACAAATACAGGAAGGCGAAGCAGTACATGATCGCAAGCGTGCCGCCGTTGAGCAGCGGATAGAAGCCTCTGGGCGCGTGAACCATGAAATAGGCGACCGCCATTTCGCCCGAGAGGATGAAGGCGACCGGCTGGGTGAAAAGGCCGACGGTCACAAGCGCGCCGCCGATCAATTCGATGCAACCGGCCGCGCCGAGCTGGGACAACAGTTGCAATTTGGCGAAGGCGGGAACCACGGGCCAGCCGAGCAGCTTGGCCATCCCATGTTCGATGATCATCAAGCCGGCGACGATACGCAGCACGCTTAGCGCGCGCGGCCTCCATTCCTCAAGTGCTTCAGTCATGCTGTATCCCCCAAAGAGTTGCCCAAGAGTTGGCAGTAGGGCCAAAGTGGTAACGCGTGACGGCCTCTGGGAAAAGCCGCGAGCGGTCAAAAAAATCCTCCCCGTTTTGCAGAGCAGCAGAGGAATAAGAACGAATGGTGGGTCGAGCGGCTCGCGGCCGGCCGCAGCTGGAGGCGGCAAAAAAGGCCGGACAACATGCCCGGCCCTTTGCGATTCCAGCGAAAAATGAGATCCGTTCAGCGCCACTCGACCTTGGTGATCTCATAGGCCTTGGCGCCGCCCGGCGTCACGACCTCGACGGAGGCGCCCTTCTTCTTGCCGATCAGCGCGCGCGCCAAAGGCGAGGTGATGGAGATGCGGCCCTTCTTGGCGTCCGCCTCGACCTCGCCGACGATCTGCCACACCGTCTTCTTGTCGGTGTCTTCGTCGATCAACGTCACGGTGGCGCCGAACTTGATGGTGTCACCGGAGAGCTTGGAGATGTCGATGATGTCGGCGCGCGCCAGCTTGTCCTCAAGCTCGGCGATGCGGCCTTCATTGTGGGATTGCTCTTCCTTTGCGGCGTGATACTCCGCGTTCTCCGAAAGGTCGCCATGCGAGCGCGCTTCGGCGATGTGTTCGATGATGCGCGGACGCTCCACCGACTGGCGCTGCTTCAATTCGACCTCAAGGGCGGCATAGCCGCCGGCGGTCATCGGAACCTTTTCCATCATCTTCTCTGTCCTTCAATCGCGCGGGTCCGCCAAAGCGGCACACACGAATCGTCTTCCAGACCGGGCTTGCGCCGGATCAGGTTTTTCGCGGCCGAAAATACAACCCGCCAATCTATTAATTTTCGGCCCCGCAAAGGGCCAATTCGAGATCGATTCGGGCGGTGAGTTCCAGCCAACTGGCTTTTTCGCCAATCATTTAGCGGGCGCCTTAGCCCCGCCAATGATCAGTTCTCGGAAAAGTAACTCTGCAGCGTACGGACCTCAAGGTCCCCGTCGCGGTAGGCGCGGATGCCTTGCGCTGCCGCCACGGCACCTGAAAGAGTGGTGTAATACGGCACTTTATGCAAGAGGGCAGCGCGCCGGAGCGACCGGCTGTCGGCCAGCGCCTGCGGCCCCTCGGTGGTATTGAAAACCAGCTGGATATCGCCGTTGGTGATGGCGTCCACGATATGCGGCCGTCCTTCCAGCACCTTGTTCACTTTTTCGGCCGGCACGCCGTGATCGGTGAGGAAACGCTGCGTGCCCGAGGTCGCCATCACCTTGAAGCCGAGCGAATATAACAGCCGGACCGCATCCGCGATCCTGGTCTTGTCGATCTCGCGGACCGAGACGAACAGCGTGCCCTTGCGCGGCACGCGGGTGCCGCCGCCGAGCTGGCTCTTGGCGAACGCGATCTCGAACGAGCGGTCGATGCCCATGACCTCGCCGGTCGATTTCATCTCCGGCCCCAGTACGGTATCGACGCCGGGGAAGCGGGCGAACGGGAACACCGATTCCTTGACGCCGACATGCCTAAGATTGGGCTTCTTCAGGCGCAAATCCCTGAGCTTCTCGCCGGCCATGATCCTTGCTGCGATCTTGGCCACCGGGATGCCGATCACCTTGGCAACGAATGGCACCGTGCGCGATGCCCGCGGATTGACTTCGAGCACGTAGATCTCGCCGTCCTTGATGGCGTATTGCACGTTCATCAAGCCGACCACTTCGAGGCCGAGCGCAAGCTCGCGGGTCTGCCGCTCCAGCTCAGCGATGGTCGGCGCATCCAGCGAATAGGGCGGCAGCGAACAGGCCGAATCGCCGGAATGAATGCCGGCCTCCTCGATATGTTCCATGATACCGACGATGAAGGTGTCCTTGCCGTCGCATAGGCAATCGACGTCGATCTCGATGGCGTCCGACAGATAGCGGTCGAACAGCAGCGGGTTCTTGCCGAGCACGGTGTTGATCTGCCCGGTCTTGTCGTTGGGGTAGCGCGCCTTGACGTCGGCGGGCACGAGTTCCGGCAAGGTGCCGAGCAGGTAATCGGAAAGCTGGTTGTCCTCGCGGATGATCTGCATGGCGCGGCCGCCGAGCACGTAGGACGGGCGGACCACCAGCGGCAGGTCGAGATCGGCGGCGACCAGGCGCGCCTGCTCGACCGAATAGGCGATGCCGTTCTTCGGCTGTTTCAGATGCAATTTGTCGAGCACGCGCTTGAAGCGGTCGCGGTCCTCGGCGATGTCGATGGCGTCGGGCGAGGTGCCTAGGATCGGCACATTGGCCGCCTCCAGCGGCCGCGCGAGCTTGAGCGGCGTCTGGCCGCCGAACTGCACGATCACGCCGTGCAGCGTGCCGTTCTTCCTTTCGGTGTCGACGATCTCGAGCACGTCTTCCGACGTCAGCGGCTCGAAATACAATCGGTCGGCGGTGTCGTAGTCGGTCGACACCGTTTCCGGATTGCAGTTGATCATGATGGTTTCGTAGCCTGCGTCATGCAGCGCGAAGCAGGCGTGACAGCAGCAATAATCGAACTCGATGCCCTGGCCGATCCGGTTCGGGCCGCCGCCGAGAATGATGACCTTGTTCTTGTCCGACGGCGCGCTCTCGTCGGCGAGGTGACCTGCGAACGGCGCTTCATAGGTCGAGTACATGTAGGCGGTCGGGGAAGCGAACTCGGCCGCGCAGGTGTCGATGCGCTTGAACACCGGGCGAACGCCGAGCGCGTGGCGTTTCTCGGTAACCTCGGCTTCCGTGCTCCCGGCCAGCACCGCAAGCCGCGCGTCGGAAAAGCCCATCGCCTTCAAGGTCCGCATGCCGAACGCGTTGGCCGGCAGGCCATTTTTGCGGACCTTGTCTTCCATCGCGACGATGCCGCGCATCTCGGAGAGGAACCACGGATCGATCTTGCAGGAGTTGAAGATCTCCTCGTTGGACCAGCCGAGCCGCATCGCCTGTGCGACCTGCAGGATGCGGTCCGGCGTCGGCGTGCCCAGCGCGGCGCGGATCGCGTTCTTGTCGTCGCCGCGCCCGAGCCCCTCGATCTCGATCTCGTCGAGTCCGGTTAGCCCCGTCTCCAGGCCGCGCAGCGCCTTCTGCAGGCTCTCCTGAAACGTGCGGCCGATCGCCATTACCTCACCGACCGATTTCATTGAGGTGGTCAGCGTGGTCGAGGCGCCGGGAAACTTCTCGAACGCAAAGCGCGGGATCTTGGTGACGACGTAGTCGATGGTCGGCTCGAACGAGGCCGGCGTGGCGCCGCCGGTGATGTCGTTGGCAATCTCATCCAGCGTGTAGCCGACCGCGAGTTTTGCGGCGACTTTGGCGATCGGAAAGCCGGTGGCTTTGGAGGCCAGTGCGGACGAGCGCGACACCCGCGGGTTCATCTCGATCACCACCATGCGCCCGTCGGCCGGATTGACCCCGAACTGCACGTTGGAGCCGCCGGTCTCCACCCCGATCTCGCGCAGCACGGCGATCGAGGCGTCACGCATGATCTGGTATTCCTTGTCGGTCAAGGTCAGCGCCGGCGCCACCGTGATGGAATCGCCGGTATGGACGCCCATCGGATCGAGATTCTCGATCGAGCAGATAATGATGCAATTGTCCTTCTTGTCGCGCACCACCTCCATCTCGAATTCTTTCCACCCCAACACGGATTCTTCGATCAGGACCTCGTTGGTCGGCGAGGCATCGAGGCCACGCTCGATGATGTCGAGGAACTCTTCCTTATTGTAGGCGATGCCGCCGCCGGTGCCGCCCATGGTGAAGGAGGGGCGGATGATCGCGGGCAGGCCGATCTCGGACAGCGCCATCAGCGCCTCGCCGAGCGCATGCTCCTGGTAGCGCTTTTTCCGCTCGTTCTCCCCGAGCACCCATTGCCGTTCGCACTCGTCCAGCGCGCTGCCGGACAGCTTTTCGTGGTCGGCGAGATATTTATCGCGATAGGACTTCTTCAGGGCGGAGGCGTTCGCAAGCCGCGATTTCGGCGTCTGCAGGCCGATCTTTTCCATCGCGTTGCGGAACAGCTGGCGGTCTTCCGCCTTGTCGATGGCGTCAGCGGTAGCGCCGATCATCTCGACGTCAAATTTGGCGAGTGTGCCCTGCCGGCGCAGCGACAGGGCGCAGTTCAGCGCGGTCTGACCGCCCATGGTCGGCAAAAGCGCGAAGCCGCCGGGGACGACGTGGCGTTCCTTCTCGATGATCTTGGCGACGATTTCAGGCGTGATCGGCTCGATATAGGTGGCATCCGCCAATTCCGGATCGGTCATGATGGTCGCCGGATTGGAGTTGACCAGGACGATGCGAAAACCCTCCTCCTTCAGCGTCTTGACCGCCTGGGTCCCCGAATAGTCGAATTCGCAGGCCTGGCCGATCACGATCGGACCCGCGCCGATGATCAGGATGGTGGAGATGTCGGTTCTTTTGGGCATCAAGTCTCACGGACTGGGAAAAGGGCACAAAAAAAGGGCGCGCCTGCCGCGCGTCCCCATTGCCAAGAGCGCGTTACGTGCGCCGGCGGGTGGTCTTTAGACCAGATTCCGCAGCCGCGAAAGGTCCTTAAAGGCACCGTCAACCGGCAATTGGGGGGTGGCTGGCCCGCCGAGCCTGCCTTCGCTCTTCCCGCCTTCGCCCTTCGGGCTACGGCGTGGCAAGCGAGCCCTCACTGAAGCTGGCCTGCCGAGCCGAAGCTGCAACGCAGCGAAGGCTGGAGGCCCGGCCTGGACTTGAACCAGGATAAAGAGCGATGCCTCGCTCCCGCGTCGACGCTATTCCGCCACCGGGCCGTCCCCACCATCGCCGATCACGCCGGGGCGGGCTATCGCCACCGTCGGTTAACCCTAACCGGCTCTGTCAAGACCCGGCCCATCGAGACTAGCGAAGGCGTGGCGGGCCAAGAAGGTCATGCGCCATGGATTGTGGCCGATATTGACGGGCGCGCGGGAGGCGGTGAATCCGCTTTTGGCGAGTTTTGCGGTGATTTCGGCCTCGCTGTAGCGCTGCAGGCCGACCTTCGAACGCAATAGCCGGTAGTCCGACAGCGCGGTCGAGACCAGGCCAACAAGGGCGTCCTTCAGGAAGCCGTGCTGGGCCGCGAAGCGCAACAGCGCGATCACGTCGCTGAACATGCCGACCTCGGGGCGGAGGATATCTCCGATCACCAGGCGGCCGGTTTGCTTCATCAGCCGGCGGATGATGGCAAACGCCGCGTCCAGCTCGTCCGGCGTCATGTATTGGGCGACCGAATTCATGATCACCAGATCGATGGATTTCTCCGGCATTTTCCGCAAATCTTCCAGCGAGCGCACCCTGATCTTGGTGTTGGGTGCAAAGCGGGCGATCAGCCGGCCGCGCACGCCAGGGGCGGGCTCAGCCAGGAACAGCATGTGGCAAACCTCCGCCACCTTGGCCGCCGACAGCGCCTCGCCGCAGGCATAGTCCAGCACCACCGCGTCCTTCGCGGCGATGTAGCCGATGATGTCCCGCGCAACGGCCTGAAAATGCAGGTCGCGATGCAGCTTGCTCGCATAGATCGTATGCGTGGAATCGTAATAGTCGATCCAGTCGTCCATGGGGCTCTAAAGGGGTCCGGAAAACAGGGTTCCTTGGCACGGAACCGGCGTAGTATTTTTGCGTTAATTGGTCCGCTATCCCGTGTCTATGGCCCCGGTTCCTAACAGGAAGGTGCATCGTGAGCAAAGCCAGGTCTGAAAAAACATCGTCCGACAAAATCTCGTCCGAGCTCGATACCCCCACCGACATGCCACCGGAGGCGGTCGACAAGATCTCGGCGTCGCTCAACACGCTGTTGGCCGATGCCTTCGCGCTCTATCTGAAGACCAAGAATTTCCATTGGCATGTCAGCGGCCGGCACTTTCACGACTATCACTTGATGCTCGACGAGCAGTCGGACGCGATTTTCGCGACCACCGACCAACTCGCCGAACGCGTTCGCAAGCTGGGGGGCATCACGCTGCGCTCGATCGGCGAGATCGGCAAGCTGCAGACCATCAATGACAACAACGAGGAATATGTCCCGCCGCGCGAGATGCTGCGCGAATTGATGGAAGACAACAAGCATGTCGCGGCCGCGATGCGCAAAGCGCACAAGCTGTGCGACGACTACGAGGATTCCGGCACTGCCGGCCTGCTCGAGACCTTCATCGACGAGACCGAGCGCCGCACCTGGTTCCTGTTCGAGGCCAGCCGCCAGGAAGGCAGCAACGCGGCGTAGCTGCTGCTCCAGCCGTCATTGCGAGGAGCGCAAGCAACGAAGCAATCCAGTTCTTGCGCCGCCCTATGGATTGCTTCGCGGAGCCTGTCATCGGGCGCGCGTCCGCGCGACCCGTTGGCTGTGTGCCGAGCATGATCGACAGCTTGGAGGCGAAAGTCTCGCGATGTGGTGGCCAGTTCCGGCAACTGCTCGGACTGAAAAGCCCTGGTCGGTTTATGGAGCAAAAATCGTGGGATGGGCATAGGCGCACTTCGCGCGCCCTGCCCACCAATTCATGCCGAACGCGAAGATGGTGAGCACGCTTTCGCTTTGCCCAGCCGATTTCGGCTTCCACAAGCTCAGTTTCTTCGCGCTAATGCAAGGGTGAGCAAAGGCGCCGCGCTTGCGCGCCGTGCCCACCGTCTTGATTTTGCGGTAGATGCATTTAGCAAAGTTGGTGGGCACGCTTGCGCTTTGCTCACCCTACGGCCGCCACAACCTCACCAGCGGTCCATCCACCCCCATCACCGGATCGGTCTGCGGCAATTTCACTTGCGGGATCGTGTTCAGCGCCTTGGCGTGATTTTCCGGCGTCGGCCGCGTGATCTGCATCTTGGCTCCGGGCGGATAGGCGCCGACCACCGAGAAATCAGGGCTGGCGGAGGTGCACTGATGGCCGGTGCCGGCGGGCAGGATGGCGACGTCGCCGGCCGAGATCTGAAATTCCTTGCCGCGGTCGCCGCCGAAGCGGACCCGCGCGTGTCCCCGGGCGACGCCGAGCGCCTCATGCACCGTCGAATGATAGTGCAAATAATCGTAGACGCCGTTGCGCCACATGTCGCCCCAGCCGTGGGTGCCGAACAGGCCTTCGATGGTTCTCTCCGGATGCGCGGTGTCGAGCGTGACCGCGCCCTTGTAGACGAGGAACGGCATCGGATTGTTGGGGACGAGACCGTCGTCCTCGAACACGAAAGCGAGCGGTTCGATATCCGCGCTGACGAGGGGCATGGCGTGGGGCTCCGCGACAAACATTACGCGCGGATCAAACCGGTGTCAGCGGCTCATGTTCCCTCATCGGCCGCAAAAAATCGGCAGGTGCAGATTTATTCCGTCATTATGAGCCAACGGGTCGCGCGGACGCGCGCCCGATGACAGGCTCCGCGAAGCAACCAACCCAGGCCGCACTTCCCCGCAGTGACGGGAAGGAGCCTTACGCCCGTTTCTTCGCGCGCATCAGATCGGCGAACCGCGTGAACAGATAGTGCGAGTCGCGCGGGCCTGGCGAAGCCTCGGGGTGGTACTGCACGGAAAACACCGGCCTGCCCTCGAGCTGAATGCCGCAATTGGAGCCGTCGAACAGCGAGACATGGGTTTGCGTCGCGCCTTTCGGCAGCGTCGCCTGATCCACGGCAAAGCCGTGGTTCATCGAGGTGATCTCGACCTTGCCGGTGGACTCGTCCTTGACCGGATGGTTGGCGCCGTGATGGCCCTGATGCATCTTTTTGGTCCGGGCGCCGACGGCGAGCCCAAGCATCTGGTGGCCGAGACAAATTCCAAAGGTCGGCGTGCCCGATGCGATCACCTTTTTTATCACCGGCACCGCATATTCGCCCGTCGCCGCGGGATCGCCGGGCCCGTTGGACAGGAACACGCCGTCGGGCTTCATCGCCAGAATGTCTTCGGCCGGCGTGGTCGCCGGCACCACGGTGACCTTGCAGCCGACGCCCGCGAGCAGGCGCAGGATGTTGCGCTTGATGCCGTAGTCGATGGCGACGACGCTGAACTCTGGCGCGGCCTGCCGCCCAAAACCCTGGTCCCACACCCAGGGCGTCTCGTCCCAAGTGAAGCGCTGGCCGGAGGTAACCATCGGCACCAGGTCCATGCCCTCGAGGCCGGGCCATTCGCGCGCTTCTTCCTTGAGGCCATGCAGGTCGAACTCGCCGTCCCTGGCGTGGGCGATCACCGCGTTCGGCATGCCCTTATTGCGGATCAGCCCGGTCAGCGCACGGGTATCGATGCCGGAAAGGCCGATGATGCCGCGCGCCCTCAGCCACTGGTCGAGATGACGCGAGGCGCGGTAGTTCGAGGGCTCGGAGATGGCCGTGCGCAGGATCACGCCGCGGGCGCCCGGCGTCGCCGCCATGTTCACCGTCTCGATGTCTTCGTCGTTGGTGCCGACATTGCCAATATGCGGGAAGGTGAAGGTGATGAGCTGGCCGGCATAGGAGGGATCGGTGAGGATCTCCTCGTAACCGGTCATCGCGGTGTTGAAACATACCTCGCCCACCGCCTGGCCTTCGGCGCCAAGCCCAAAGCCTTCCAGCACGGTGCCGTCGGCGAGCACGAGGAGCGCGGTCGGTTTATGGTCCGGCCAGGCGGCGTCGTTTTCGGTTGTTGCCATGAGCCCTTTACATAGTCGCCGCTCATGCCCGCGTCAAAGCCGAAGGCTAAGGATTCACATGCGTTTGGCGCATATTTGGCGGCCTGGAGGGGCGGACCCGCACCGTATCGGGCCGATTTCCGTCCGGAACCGAGTTGTCTAGCGGGTACGAACGGCCTAGATCAGGCGTTTCGAGTTCAAGAGGACTAAGACGATGCTGCGCGAGGACATCAACAATGCGGTCAAGGTGGCGATGAAGGCCAAGGACGAGCGCACGCTCTCCACCCTTCGCATGGTCAATTCGACCATCAAGAATGCCGACATCGACGCGCGCGGGCAGGGCAAGCCACCGCTTTCCGACGCCGACCTGCTCGCGGTGCTGCAGAAGATGATCAAGCAGCGCCAGGAGGCGGTCGAGCTCTACGACAAGGGCGGCCGCGCCGAGCTCGCGGCGCAGGAGCGCGAGGAGATCGCGGTCATTACCGCTTATCTGCCGAAGCAGATGTCCGAGGGCGACGTCAAGGCGGCAATCGCGGCCGCCATCGCCGAGACCAACGCGGCCGGGATCAAGGACATGGGCAAGGTGATCGGCGCGCTGAAGGCGAAATACGCCGGCCAAATGGACTTTGGCAAGGCCAGCGGTCTCGTAAAGGCGGCGCTGTCGGGGTAGGTTTTCGACCCAGCGGGGCAAAGAACCGAGCGGAGGAAAGCTGTGGCAGATCAACAATCCGCACCCACCGGGCCCGATCTGTCCCAGGGCGTCGCGCTCTCGGAATTCTCCGGCGCGACCCTGCTCGGGCATGTCGGCGACGAAGACGTGCTGCTGGTGCGTTCGGGACCTGAGATTTTCGCGATCGACGCCCACTGCAGCCATTATCACGGTCCGCTCGCCGAGGGCCTCGTGGACGGCGAGAGCATCCGCTGTCCCTGGCACCACGCGTGTTTCGACCTGCGGACCGGGGAAGCGGTCCGCGCGCCGGCCTTGAGCGCAATCGCGGTCTGGAAGGTCGAGCACCAAGGCGATCGCATTTTCGTCCGGCAAAAGCTGGAGCAAGCCAAACCCCGCGTCAAAGGCGCGGTCGATGCGCCGGGCCGGATCGTGATTGTCGGCGGGGGCGCGGCCGGCTTTGCCGCCGCCGAGATGCTGCGACGGCAAGAGTATCGCGGCAGCATCGTGATGCTGAGCAACGATACGGCGCCCCCCGTGGATCGGCCGAACCTGTCGAAGGACTATCTTGCCGGCAGCGCGCCCGAGGATTGGCTGCCGCTGCGCCCCGAGGTTTTTTACCCCGAGGCTTCGATCGATTTGCGGCTGAAAACAGAAGTCACATCGATCGATACCAAGGCCCGCAACGTGGTTCTCGCCGATGGCAAAACCGTTTCCTACGACCGCTTGCTGCTGGCGACGGGTGCGGAGCCGGTACGCCTGCCGATTCCGGGCGCGGACCAGCCCCATGTCCATGTGTTGCGCTCGCTGGCCGATTGCCGCGCGATCATCGCCTCCGCTGACGGCGCGCGCCGCGCCATTGTGATCGGAGCGAGCTTTATCGGGCTGGAAGCTGCTGCTTCGCTCCGCGCCAGGGACATCGAGGTTCACGTCGTTGGCCTCGAGCAGCGGCCGATGGAACGCGTGCTCGGACCTGCGATGGGCGATTTCGTCCGTGCGCTGCACGAAGAACACGGAGTCATCTTTCACTTAGGGGATACGGTAACGGCAATCGACGGCAATCGCGCGACGCTGAAGAGCGGTGGCATGATCGAGGCCGACGTCGTGGTGGTCGGCGTCGGCGTGCGGCCGCGTCTCGCTCTCGCCGAAAGGTGCGGGCTCGCGATCGATCGCGGTGTCACGGTGAATGCCTGTCTCGAAACCAGCGTTCCCGGCATCTACGCCGCCGGCGATATCGCGCGCTGGCCGGATCCGCATTCCGGCGAAAATATTCGCGTCGAGCACTGGGTGGTGGCCGAACGCCAGGGCCAGACCGCCGCGCGCAACATGCTGGGCCAGCGCGAAGTCTTCGATGCCGTGCCGTTCTTCTGGAGCCAGCATTACGAGGTGCCGATCAATTATGTCGGTCACGCCGAGAAGTGGGACGAAATCGCCATCGACGGCGATATCGCCGCGAAGGATTGCCTGCTGCAATACAAGAGCGGCGGGCGCGTGCTCGCGGTCGCCTCGATCTATCGCGATCTCGCAAGTCTCGAGGCGGAATTGGCGATGGAGCGGGCGACGCGCTGATCCTGCTCGCGACCGAGAGCGTCGGACTGGAAGCCAATGTCGCTCGCTGTCCGCGAGGAGCCAATGGACTAAACCGCCCATCCGCAAACCTTCACAATAGCGGAAGTATAGCCACCTGCACGGCGGCGGGCCACGCCAGTTGAGCGAAATTTCCTCATCGGCGGCTTGTGTCAAATACGCGAACGCTAGTAGGGATCGGGAAAAGCCAATAGCGTACACAAAAATCCTTCAGCGTCTCAACCTTCGTTCCTGCTGCCCGGTGTGTGGCACAGTAGGTTTTATCAGCCAGGCGCTAATCCTCACGACCAACTTAGGGCGCTCGTTGAATGCTGCAAATGCAGTTGGAAAGCTATGTTGGGCGATCGCGATCTTGTTCAGGACTCACCGCAACCAAAATGGCCACTACCGTCCGGTCACCTTCGATAACTGGTCAATGAGAGGGTCAATTGCAAAGATCATTGGTCGCCGCATTTATTATGGACCTATTGTTTGGGAAGCTGCACGAGACCATTGCACATGCCAGTTTCTGCTGCCAAATTGCCGACTACTGACGAGGCCATCCATGACCTCGCATCCGGTGAAGATGCAGTGGCGCTGAATGCGCTCGCCGATGCCGCGGCGGTCAACGATCAATTTTGAAGACGAACAGCGATTGAGGTTATGGGGCGCCACCCGCGAGGGCGCGAGTTGAGCGCAGTCATTTTGGCCGCCTTGGGCGATTCATCAGGATACGTGGTGCCGGCTTGCGACTTCGTCGCTCAATGGAAGTTGTCGGAAGGGCGCGACCTTGTGCAGCCACTCTTGGCGAACGTGTCTGCGGCCACCCGACGAAGCGCGATCCGGGCTCTTGGTACCATTTGGGTCGATACAGATTTTTCTTTGATATTCCATGTCTACACAAGTGATTCCAAAATTGACGTTCGTAGAAGCCGCTTCGGTCTTGCGGCTGCGCGTTAGCCTTGCGGAGACCTTTTCGGGCACGTAGGCCTTGCCGCTGCTATCACAGCTTTCTTTGGACCTTGACGGTCACGTCCGAAAGGCGGCCTCGCGGGCGGCCCGGACATTATCGAGCCGCGAATGACAGCTCGCACATTCGAGCAACGATGTCCGTTCGGGGCAATCAGAGACATCTCAGGCCTGCATTCGCAGCCGCCAGCTTCTCGCGAGGCCTGCTGGACCTGTGTCTCAAAATAGAGAATTATTCGATCCCGCGCGCAGGCCACCTACTCAGCTCAACAGGCAATTCCATGTCAGCCTCGGTCACCGACAGTATCAATCGTGCACGGCCAATGTTGTTCCAGCCGTTCAAGATCAATGGCCTGACCCTGAAGAACCGCCTGGTCGTGCCGCCGATGGTCCACTACCGCGCCGCACCCGGCAACACTTGCGGCTCCTTTCACAACGTGCATCTCGGCCGCTATGCGCTGGGAGGTTTTGGGCTTGTCTTCGTCGAGGCGACCGCCGTCGAAGCGGTTGGCCTGATCAACGAGCATGATCTTGGCATCTGGAACGATGCACAGGTGCAAGCTTCAAGCCCCTGATCGCCTTCATGAAGGGCGAGAAGACCGCGATCGGCATTCAGCTCGCCCATGGCGGGCGCAAGGCGTCCTCGCAGCGCGCGATGGACGGCATGGGGCCACTCACGGCGCAAGAGATCGAAGCGGGCGCCAAAGTGTGGCAACCGGTCGGCCCCACCAGCGAGCCCGTCGCTCAAGGATGGCTTACCCCGCGCCAGCTCACCGCCGATGAGTGCCGGGCGATGGTACGGACCTGGGCGCGGGCCGCCCGAAATGCGCTCAAGGCGGGCTTTGACGTGATCGAGATCCACACCGCCCACGGCTACCTGCTCGCCTCGTTTCTTTCCCCCATTTCCAATACGCGCAACGATGATTACGGCGGCGATCGTGCGGGGCGCATGCGCCTGCCGCTCGAGATTGTCGAGGCGGTGCGGCGCGACACGATGCCGTTATTTGTCCGCGTCTCCGCCGTCGAGGGTGCAAAGGACGGCTGGAATCTGGATGACACGGTAGCCTTCGCCCGGGAATTGAAGGCCCGCGGCGTCGACGTGATCGACTGCTCCTCCGGCGGCATTTCGGGCTCGGCGACCGCAGCCCAGGTCCCGCGCGGCCTCGGCTTCCAGGTGCCCTACGCCGAACGGGTCCGCAAGGAAGTGGCCATCGCGACGATGGCGGTGGGCATCATTCTCGAAGCAGCAGGCCGAAGCGATCCTGGAGAACGGGCGGGCCGACTTGATCGCGATCGGCCGGCAATCCCAATTCAATCCCAACATCGCGCAACACTGGGCCCACGATCTCGGCATCAACCGGAAGTTCGAGGACTGGACTCCCGAATATGGATGGTGGCTCGAGAAGCGCATTCGAACCATCGAGGGCTTCGCCACACCGACCGGAGTCGTCAAGCGGCAGACATGAGGTGTCGATCACGTCGTTCTAAGGTTGCGCCGATGACTTCCGGTCCTCCCCGATAGGCAGATATTCTCCGTGTGCGTCGGCATGTCTCAAAGATGCCAAAAGGCGACGTCTCGCTGCTGGTCTGATAAAAAGAGCGTCCAACTGAGGACGGCCTCAAAAGCACGGAGAAAAAATGGTCAAGGACTATCGCCCGGGCATGAAGCTGTATCAAGTTGCTTGGGAAGAATTCGGAACGAACGCTCGATCCGGAGCTGGGTGCTGTGGGGCGACGCGCTGCTTGGCCTTCAGGATTTGCAGGCGGCCGAGATTCCGTTGCGCATGGTCAAGTGGCGGCAGGACGTTTCCGCGCGCCTCATTTCCGACGAGGTGCCGGTAAGCAAGGCAAGGCTGATGACCGAGATCAACCGGGTGTTGCCGGCCGACGGCTATCTTGTCGCCGACGGCGGCTTCGCGGCCTATTGGGGAGGGCTTCTGTTCGACACCAAGCGGGCCGGCCGCCACCTTGTGCCGGGTCGCGGTTTTGCGTCGATCGGATATGGACTGCCCGGGGCGATAGCCGTTGCAATGGCGGCGGCTGGCAAGACGGTGTTGAGCCTGACCGGTGACGGCGGCTTCAACATGATGCTGGGCGAGATCGAGACCGCGCGTCGTGTGGGGCTGACATTCACGGTCATCGTGGTGAACAACGCGGGCGTCCGGTTATGTGAAGGTACTGCAACACTTGGTCTATGGTGCCGGTTCCTATCACGCCTCTGATCTGGCGGAGACCGACTATGCCGCGGCGGCAAAGGTTCTCGGCTGCGACGGCATTCGTGTCGAAGAACGGCCAGCTCGCCGCGGCGTGGAACAAGCCATGTCGCTGAAGGGGCCGACAGTGGTCGACGTCGTCGTCACGCGCGACCCGGTGAAGACGTTGCCCGGGGTCGACAACCGGACTGCAACAATCAGGAAAGGCGATCGGGTGGCGCGACGGCTCGCAGCATTCGCGAGCAGGTGACTTGCGTTTTTGCGCCAAGAGCAGACCTCGCCCCCGACTTTGCCTGGACGGGCAATCGATCTATTGTCGTTCAAAGGCACACGGGGAGGCGCCGAATTCCTACCTGCCCGACATTGAGGAAACGCCATGGAGCTGCCTCGTAGAGCTTTTCTGCATCTGGCAGCGGGTGCTGCCGCGCTGCCGGTCGCTTCGCGGATCGCGGGCGCGCAAAGCACCCCGACACAGCCGCCGTCGGAGCAGCCCGTGCGCCCGCTCGCGGAAAGACTTGCTGCCTATGCCGACGGCCTGCGCTATGACGATATCGACGCCGCAACCATCGAACGGGTCAAGACGCACGTCATCGATGCGATCGGATGTGGAATCGGCGCCTTCGACGAGAGGCCGGTCGGCATTTGCCGCGACGTCGCGCTGGCGGTTAGCGGAAACGCCACCATCATCGGCACCGATCGGCGCACGACACCCGACCTGGCGTCGTTCGCCAACGGCGCCGCGTGCCGCTACTTCGATTTCAACGACACCTATGTCGGACGCTTTGCCGTTCATCCGAGCGATCATATCGCGGCATGCCTGGCGGTGGCAGAGGCCGAGCGGGCGAGCGCACAGGAGCTAATCACCTCGATTGTCATCGCCTATGAAGTGAACTGCCGGTTGGTTGACGCCCTCGACATCGCAAAGCGCGGCTGGGACCCACCGGTCATGAGTCTTCCCGCAGTGGCGCTCGCCGCAGGCAAGCTCATGAAACTCCGGCCCGACCAATTGACACAAGCGGTCAATCTCGCCGTCAATGATCATATTCCCTTGGCCCAGACCCGGGTGCAGACGCTGTCGGACTGGAAGGGGCTCGCGGACGCCGAAGCCGCGCGCAACGCGGTATTCGCCGCCGTTCTGGCCCGCGGCGGCCTGACCGGCCCGGCCCCCATTTTCGAAGGACAATCCGGCTTCTTCAAGCAGGTGTCCGGACCGGGGAACGTCGACCCGGACACATTCGGTCGACGAGGTGTGCCGTTCCGGATACTTCAGTGCGCCATAAAGCCTTATCCCGCGGTGATCTACACGCAGACGGCAATCGTGGCCGGAATCGAAGTTGCCAGGGAAGTGGGATCGCTCGATCGCATTGCCGCGATTGAGATCGCAACGACGGCCCGGGGCTATCAACGGACCGGCAGCGAACCGGAAAAATGGTCGCCAAAAACCAGGGAGACTGCCGACCATAGTCTGCCCTACATCACGGCACGGGCGATGTTCGACGGTGACATCACCAATGAAAGCTTCGCGCCGGATATGTTCGGCGATCCACGTATCCTCGCCTTCATGCAAAAGATCACAGTCAGCGAGGACCCCAACCTCACGGCCCGGATCGGCGCAGCGGTTCCCACGCGCGTGACCGCGGTTCTCGCCGACGGGCAGCGGATTTCGCGCGAGGTGGACTACGCGCCGGGTTTCACGGAACGGCCAATGACCAGATCCGAAGTCGAAAGAAAATTCCGCGGCAACGTGGGCAAGCGCTGGCCGCAGCAGCGGACCGACGCCACCCTGCAGGCACTGTGGGCGCTCGATCAGACAGACGATCTGTCTGTCCTGCTCGGCCGACTCTCGATGCAGGCAAAACCGTGAAGCGCCGCGGGCCTGACGGCACTTATGCACTGCACAATTTCGCGAAGAAAAACGGCAACCGCATCCATGGCATTTTGTGCCGGTAAAGGAGCCGCCCGTACGACTTCTTGATGCAGGCAGCGCGCTATGCGGACCATCAAGCGGAGGCTATAGTCGATTACGGAAGTCCAGAAACTGAAGTCCCATTGCGGAAGTCTAAGAAAACCGAGGTCAAAGAAACCTCGACAGGCTTCGGAAGTGAATCAAAACACGCTCAGGAGGAAATCAAAATGTCGATGACTCGTCGTCAAGCGTTGGCGTCCGGCGCTGCCGTCATTGCAGGCTCCATGGTCAAGCCGGCAATCGCGGCGAAAGAGCCGATCCTGATCGGCTATCTTCCGGCGCTCACCGGTCCCTCGTCGTCCACCGGGGTCGGGATCAATCGCGGAATACAGCTTGCGGTGCAGGAGATTAACGCGGCCGGCGGCATCGACGGGCGCCAGATCGAACTGATCACCCGCGATACCCAAAGCGATCCGACCAAGGCCGTGAACGGAGCGGCGGAGCTCACGCGCGGGCAGAAGGTGAGCGTGGTCTTTGGCCCGGTCAATTCCGGCGAGTTGCTCGCGGTCGTACCGCTGCTCGCGCGGGCGAACACGCCGCAGATCCATCCCTGCTGGGTCGATACCCTGACCGACGCGAAGAAATATCCGATGTGCTTCCGCAACGCGCCCACCAACCAGCAGATTGGCGGCGCGGCGAACCGCTACGTGGTTGAGGTGCTCAAGCGTAAAAAGGTCGCGGTGGTCAGCGATACCACCGGCTACGGCGCCGCATCGGTCAACGCCTATGTGCCGATGCTCAAGGGCGTTGGCGCCGACGTCGTCTATCAGGGCAACATCGATGCCGCCAATCCGGACCTTAAGCCTGAGCTGTTGCGCATGCAGTCGGCGGGAGCTGAAGCCATCATGCCCTGGAGCGTGAACGCCGGCTTCCTGTCGCGCATCATCAATACGCGTGGGCAGATGGGATGGGACGTGCCGATCGTCGGCCAGACCACGCTCGGCTCCGGCCAGACCAAGGCCCTGCTGGAAAAGCCCGAATATTGGGCGAAGGTATATCCCAACAATTTCCGTCCGGTCTGCTACGCCGCTGGCGGCAAGCTTTCGGATCGCACCAGCGCTTTCGTCGATCGCTTGAAGAGCGCCAAGATCGACATGGGTGACACGCTGTTGTGGTGGATCGCGCTCGGCTATGACACGCCGCGGATGATCGCCGAGGCGATCAAGAACGTCGGCACCGAGCCGGAACAGATCGTCAGCTATCTCAACAAGCTCACGGAATTTCCCGGCGTCTACGGCGACATCGCCTTTACGGCCGATAAGCACGACGGCTACCCGGACAAGGAGGTGGTGATGGTCGAGGCCAACTCGCTCAAGGATGGCGCCTTCAATCTGGCCCCCGGCTACGGCTCTTGAGCCGATGGTCGAATCGATTGTCTTGTCCGGGGTGGCGATCGGGTGCATCTACGCGCTGATCGCCATCACCTATAATGTGATGTTCTCCGCCTCACGCGTGTTCAGCTTCACCGCGGGGACGCTCGGGATGCTCGGCGGCGTGCTGGGCTCGCTGTTCATCGCTCGTATGGGCATGCCGGTTGTCGTGGGCTTCCTGCTTGCGCTGGCCGGCGGGGCGGTGTTCGGCATCGTGACCGAGATCGTCGCCGTGCGGCCGGTGCTCAAGAGTCTGGACCAGCATCTCTACGTGCTCTCTACGCTGGCGCTGGCGCTGATGATTCAGCAGTTCACTGCGATCGAGTGGAGCACGGAGCCACAGCCGTTTCCGCGGCTTCTCGACTTCGCCCACGGCGAATTCGATCAGCAGTTCTGGCTGCCCATGCTGGCCTGCGCGGCCGTGATCGTGGGCCTCGAACGGCTCTATCGCCACTCCCTCATCGGCCACGCTTTTCTCGCGATCGCCGAGGACAACTATGCCGCCCGCGCGCTCGGCCTGCCGGAACGCAGGTTGCGCATGATGAGTTATGCGCTTGCCGGCGTGATCGGGGCGCTGGCGGGCTTCGCCGGCGGCGAGATGTTGCTGGCCTTCTTTGCCAATGCGCCGATGCTGACCTTCTATGGTTTCGTTCCGGTCGCGCTGGGCGGGATGGGCAACAACCGCGGTGCCGTGGTTGCCGGCCTCCTGCTCGGATTATTTCAGCAAACTGCGAACTTCCTGGTGGGCGGCATCTTCGCCTCGGTGGCGGTCTTCACGGTGTTCATCATCGTCCTGCTGGCGCGCCCCGAGGGCATCGCCAGCCCGGCCCTGCGGCGCCGCGTATGATGGATACACAGGTGACACCGCTGCGCCCGAGCCGCACGAAAACGCTCGGCTCCGTGAGCACGCTCAGTGCGGCGCTGCCGTTCCTGGCGCTGCTTGTTGTCGGCGTCTCGCTCCCATTGTTCGCCGGCGGCTATTGGGGCGTGATCGCAACCCGCGCCTGCGTCTATTGGGTGCTGGTGTCCGGCCTCAACCTGGTCGTCGGGTTCGCCGGCCAGATCGCGATCGGCTGGGTGGCCTTGCTCACGCTTGGCGCCTACACGACCAGCGTGCTCGTGGCCGGCAATGTCATGCCGGCGCTGCCGCCCTATCTGGCGCTGGCGATTGCGGCGGTCGTCGGCGCCATCTTCGGCCTGGTCATCGGCCTGCCGGCGCTGCGGCTGCGCACCTTCTATTTCGCCATCACGACGCTTGGCTTTGCCACCATCGTCACCCAGGTGGCATTGGCCTGGCAGAGCGTCACCGGCGGCGGCGTAGGCGTTGCCGGACCGGTCTTCCCCGAACCGTTCTCCTCGCAATGGGGCTTCTATTATTTCTGCTTCGGCCTCGCCGCGATCTGCACGTGGATGACGGCGAATATCGCGGCGAGCCGCTTCGGCCGCGCACTCACCGCGATCCGCGATGCGGAGGTCGCGGCTGAAGCGTGCGGCATTTCAAAGCCCGTTCTGCTGGGGGCGGTGTTCTTGTTCAGCGGCGCCGTCGCCGCGGTCGCCGGCGGGCTATTCGCCTCGTTGCAATCCTACATCACGCCGGATGCGTTCACGCTGGACTTGTCGGTCCTGTTCTTCATCGCCATCCTGATCGGCGGGCGCAGCTCGATTTTCGGGCCGCTGCTCGGCACGATTCTATTGACCGTGCTGCCGGAATTCGCCGCGCCATTGGTCGCGTGGTCCACGTTTCTCTACGCGGTGTTGCTGCTCGTCATCGTGCTTGCGATCCCCGGCGGAATTGCCGAGATCCTGGATTTCAAGAACCGTCGCCCGCTCGAGAGCGATCGGGCGATCGTTCCGCGACCGGAGCTGATCGAGCGGCTGCTTGGCGCGGCTCCCGTTGGCGGCGCTTTGACACTGCAACAGGTGGCGTTGAGCTTCGGCGGGGTGCGGGCGATCGACGGTCTCGACCTCGAGATCCGGCCCGGTCAGGTACACGGACTGATTGGCCCCAACGGCAGCGGCAAGACCACGACGCTGAACGTCATCTCGGGCTATTACGCGCCGCAGCGCGGCGCAGTCAGGCTGAACGGTGCTGCGATGCACGTGCTTGCGCACCACCGGCGCGCGCATATGCGGATCGCGCGTACGTTCCAGACCCCGCGCATTGTCGGCTCTGCCTCGGTGCTGCAGAACGTCATGATCGGCGGCACCATCGATGGCGAGGGCACGTTCATCGAATCATTATTGTCGCTGCCGCGCCATCGACGCGACGAAGCCATGTTGCGCCACACCGCCATGCTGGCCCTGGCGGCGGTCGGGCTGGAGCGGCTCGCCCCGGTGCGAGCCGATCGGCTGCAGCACAGCGAGTTACGCTTCACGGAGATCGCCCGCGCCTTGATGCTGCGCCCGGCGTTCCTTTTGCTCGACGAGCCGGCGGCCGGGCTCTCGGTCGAAGAGATTGCTCGCCTCAGCGCGCTGCTGCTGGCGATCGCCCGGGCCGGCACCGGCGTGCTGCTGGTAGAGCACCATCCCGATCTGATCTTCGACATCTGCCACCACATCACCGTGCTCAATCTCGGCAAGACGCTGGCGGCCGGGACCCCGGCCGAAATCCGCTCGCATCGGGAGGTGATCAATGCCTATCTCGGGGGCTGATCCGCTGTTGGACATCGCCGGCCTCTCGACCGGCTATGGCAAGATCGGCGTGCTGCGCGGCATCGACCTGACGGTCGGCGCGGGCGAGGTGGTGGCGCTACTTGGCCCGAACGGCGCCGGCAAAACCACGCTGTTGCGCGCGGTGTCGGGACTATTGCCCTGGTCGGGAAGCGTGCGTTTCGCCGGACGCGATCTCGCCGGCGCCAGTCCGCGCGAAACCGTCAAGGCCGGGCTCGCGCATGTCGTCGAGGGACACCGTGTGTTCACACAGCTTGAGGTGCTCGACAACCTGCTGCTGGCGGCCTACGACCTGCCACGCAGTGAACGCACGTTGCGTGTCGAGGAGGTGTTCGCGCTGTTCCCCGAAATCGCCGCCAAGCGCCACGAACGCGCGGCCGCGCTCTCCGGCGGCCAGCAGCAGATCCTGGCGGTGGCGCAGGGCCTGGTTCGACGGCCGCGACTGCTGATGCTCGACGAGCCTTCGGCCGGCCTGTCGCCGGTCCTGGTCGATCGCGTGCTGGTGGTGGTACAGCGGCTGCGTGAGGCCGGGACCGCGGTGCTGCTGGTCGAGCAGTTGATCGAGAAAGCCCTGGCGCTCGCCGATCGCGTTTATGCGCTCGCGCGCGGATCGATCGTGCTCGAGGCCAGAACAAGCGAGGCCGATCTGCCGCACCGGCTGGAGCATGCGTACATGGCAACCGCTAGTCGATAGGGAGGCCCATCTTGTCCGCCAAGATCGAAATCGGCAACGTCACGATCCACCGCATTGTCGAGCAGGAGGGTCCATTCTTCGAGGCGATGCAGTTTTTCCCGACCATGACGAGAGAGCTTCTCGACGAGAACCGAGGCTGGCTGCAGCCCAGGTTCCTCGACGCCAACGATAGGCTGATGCTCTGCATTCAGAGCTACATCGTGCAGACGCCTCACCACACCATCATGATCGACAGCTGCGTGGGCAACCACAAGCCGCGACCGACGCGAAGCTTCTGGAACATGATGAATTCCGATCGCTACGAGAAGAACCTGGCGGCGAGTGGATTTGGCGTGAACGATATCGATTTCGTCATGTGCACGCATCTGCACACCGACCATGTCGGGTGGAACACGCGGCTTGAGAACGGCCGGTGGGTGCCGACCTTCCCGAAGGCGCGCTACGTCTTTGCCGACCGCGAACTTGCCTACTGGACCGGGCGCCACAAGGACGACCCCGCAGCCTGTCCATGGGTTACCGATTCCGTGCTCCCGATCGTGGCCGCCAATCGCGTCGATATCGTCAAGAGCGCGCACGCCTTCAACGACCTCGTTGCGCTGATCGCGACGCCCGGCCACACCATCGACCACTATTCGGTGCAGGTCGGCAAGCCTGGCGCCGACGCCGTCATTACCGGCGATATGATCCACTCGCCGCTGCAGGCCCGATATCCCGAACTGGGCATGATGTCGGATTACGACTCCGCGCAGGCGGGCGTATCGAGGCGCGAATTGTTCGGCCGCTTCTGCGATACGTCGACGCTGATGTGCACGGCGCACTTTCCGTCGCCGTCCACGGCGCGTGTCGTGCGCTGGCGGGATGCGTTCGACTTCGTTGACGCCTAGATCGCGGTGACCCCGAGTTGACTCGGAGCTGGTCACCTCGCTCCGCTTGCGGTCGCTTGCGGGGAGAGGTCGTCGGGCGAAGCGTAGCGAAGTCGGGCGGGTGAGGGGCTCTCTCCACGAACTGGACTCGCTGAGAGCGCCGCTCACCCCAACCCTCTCCCCGCGAAGAGCGTCGAAGAGCGGGGAGAGGTAGAAGCACTGAACCTCCCCATGGCTAAAGTCAGGGGGTTCTGAGAGAGGCAGAAGGCAGTCTTTCCGGGGCTCTCGCGGTCTCTGTTTGCAGAGGCGCTACATCATCCCCGGCCTCGACGGCCGGCCCAACTCTCTTGATCCGGCGACCCGCTCTAACGCCATTACGGACGTGGGGTTGGGCAAAGCCCTTCCCGCTTGCAGGTTGAAGTACACTCGACATCGCCGTCCTCAGGAGCGGTTCCGCACTGGCCCAAGCGATCTTGACTTGGGGAATGTCGAGCAAATTCGTATCGCAGCATGTCGCAAGAAACGCGCTGTAGAGATCACGTTGAACCGGCTCTGTCCTGCCATCGCCGAACACATGAACCCGCTGCGAGAGCGGCTTCTTGATGTATTCGCCCGTGGTATGATCGAACTGGCTCAACCGTGTATGCCGGGTTTTGATCTCAATCACTCCACCGCCAGCACTTGCAGCCTTGCGCTGAAGCATCGAGATCAACATTCCTGGCGCACGCACTTTCACGCTGCGACCGTAGTTCTTCTGAAATGACTTGTAGCTCAACTCCTCTGTTTTGATGGTTGTCCCTTGACCGAGAATGCGGTTCGCCAACTCGCCATGCGATCGCTTGCGCTCGGCAGCCAATACTCGATCGCGCTCGCGTTTCGAAGCGGCAAGCGCCTGATAGCGCTGCGACCTGTTCCACCTTCTCTTACCCTTGATCGCGCGCCCTTTGGCATCGAAGTTGTCCAGGTTGGTTGCACGTCGCGAGCGGTCCATCGCGCGCTGGATACGCCGGCAGTCGTTCCACGGTTCGACGACGCTCGGGCATAACTGCTCCAAAATAGCGTCGTCGCTTGATACCGCCGCGATGCTGGACGGCCCGATGTCGAGTCCGACAGTACCGTCCTTGGTGGTGTGCGTAGCGGGCGGCAAGCCCTCTTGCACCAACTGGCAAAACCAGCGAACGCGGCCCTTGATCTCGCGCCGGATAATGCGGACATACTTGGTCCTGGCCGCGAGCGCTTCTCTTTGCCAATCGCGTTTGTCCTTTGGATCGAGCATAAGCGGCAGCACAAGGCCGCTGTAGTGCACGGCCGGAACAGGCTCGGCGCGGTAGCGGATCACAGCGTCCGCTTTGCCCTCGATGCTGTTCAGCCGGTTTAACGATTTGAACCGTGGGCGGCCGCGCTTGCCAAACGCATACTGCTCGGCTGCCCGGAACGCGCGCAAACTCGTGGTTTGCGTGTCGTGGCTGCCGAGGTGATCGCCGATCCAGCAGGCATTGCGGCAGGAGAGCGCATGCTTTTCAATCTCGCGCGAGGTGAAGCCGAACCGCTCCAGTTCGGCCCCGAACGCTTGCGAGCGCGCTTTGTTGTGACGCTTGTCCACTGTCGCAGGCATGGCGCGTGCGGCTTGCCATGCCTTCGATTGCTTCATCAGATCGAGGCGGCGAAGGCACTCCTGCAAACAGGCATTATAGAGGTGCCGGGCCGCGTTCAGCCGCGTATCCAATGTCTTCTCATCCGCCGCAGTCGTCTGAAGCGGGAACTCGGCGACGAAGGACAGGGTTTTAACGCGCGGCATCACAGTCCTCTACGCATCAATTGCCGACTGCATTCATCTGCTAAAGCCGGATAGCTCTCTCCTATGGCTGAGTAAATCCTTGCTCGAATAGCTTGTACCGCAGAGGCGATGCCAACCCGACCAGCGACTTCCTCTAATGCCCCGTCGTACGCTGTTAGATTATGCCGGATGAAGTTTGCGGTGATGCGTTCGAGAAACTTGGCGGGTGCATCTTCCGCCGCCCCGTCTCCATCCCAGTGCCGTTCGTTATACGCTTCAATCGTCGCACGTCTCACCCAATGTTCCGGGCGCGTTTCAACAGAAACGTGCATTTCCAGAACCTGCTGCATCAGTGCCGCGCGCTTTGTCTCCACGGCAGTCTTTGCTCCGCACTGACGCCGAGCAGCTTTCGCTTTTGCAGCAAGAAACTCTGACGACACCTCGAAGGAAGCTACTCTTGCGGTGTCGTAGAGGCGCATAGGCGCTGATTTCGCATAATGAGAATTGCGCCCTACCACATCCGGTTCCCCAAGGAGCGTGATGAGGGCTTGTGTCCATCCTCGCGCCTTAAGACCGGCAATTGAAATCATTTGAGCTTTTCCATCAGACCCTCTTCTGATTTTCAATGTATTGCTTGATGAGCGCGAGGGGAGTGCCGCCGACCGAAGACACAAAATAACTGTTCGTCCATAATGTTGGAATGCGCGTGCGCAGCACCCGGAACTGCTGACGGAGAACACGCGAAGACCGGCGCTTGATGCCCTTCACCAGCCGGTGGATGCCGTATTGCGGATCGCAGCCGACAAGCAGATGGACGTGGTCTGGCACGACTTCCATTTCAATCAGCGCCGATTGCGTCTCGTCGCATACTTGCTGAATTAGTTTCTTAAGTTTGGCGTCGATAGGCGGATTAAGAACTGGCTTCCGGTATTTCGGGCAAAACACCACGTGGTATTTGCACGAGAAGAGAACGTTCCTGTTCGATCTGAAGTCCGCCATAGCCTATTATGTACCTGGCTGATGTCTAATAGCAAAGAGGCGCTCACCCCATAGTTGAAACTAGGGGCTTGCGCGCCTAAGTTCGGTCAGCGGCTTGAGCGTTCACTGCATCGTTTCGACGATCTTTTCCGCCGCCATCAGGGTTGGGATGTTGGTGTTGGCGCACGGCACCACCGGGAAGATCGAGGCGTCGACCACGCGCAAACCCCGCACCCCCTTGACGCGCCCTTGGGTGTCTACCACCGCCATCGGATCGTCCGGCCGGCCTATGCGGCATGAGCACGAGGCGTGCCAGACGCCGATCGCCGACTTGCGCACAAAGGCTTCCAGCGCGTCGTCGTCGTTCATGACGTTGTCGAAGGTGAACCCTTCGACAACAAAGTTGTCGATCATGTAGTGGCGCAGCGGTGCCGGGCCGTCCATCAGCGCGGCGGCAATGGCGGTGAGGACCTTGTTCTTGGCGTTGACCACGCCAATCCTGCGCACGCGGTCGGAATACGAGGCCGGGAATGGCTTGTCGGTCACCGCCCTGACCGGCGCGCTCATCTGCAGCGCCGCCATCTTGCGGAAGCCGCTCATCAGGCGTTCGAGGTCGCGCCGGTCGGACAGCAAGTTGAACTCGACGGCCGGCTCCGTCAGCGGATCGCGCGAGGCGAGCTTCACCTGTCCGGTCTCGGAATAAGTCTTGTTGACGAAGGCGAGCAGCGAGGCGATCTGCGCCCCTACCGCATGCCAGGCCGATTTAGAGAGGACCGCAACGAACATGTCGCCCTTTGGCACGCCTGACAGCCCTGAGGAGTAACGCAGCGCGACCTGGATGTGGCGTCTGGTGTGCTCATTCATGCGCGCGCCGGGACGGACAAATGACGACAGCGCGATCGACGGATGATCCATCAGGCGCTGGCCGACGCCCTCGAGGCCCATCAGAACCGGAATGCCCATCTCCTTGAGGTGCCCGACCGGGCCGATGCCGGCGCGCAGCAGGTGCGCCGGCGAATGGATCGCGCCGCACGAGAGTACGACTTCGCGGCCACGGAACTCCTGTTCCCGGCCGTCGACTTGCGCCTTGACGCCGACGCAGCGTGTGTCCTCGAACAATAGCTCCTTGACCTGCGTGTTGGTCGAGATCGTCAGGTTGGCGCGCTTGCGTGTCTCGCGATCGAGATAGCCCATCGCTGCCGAGACGCGTTGCTCGGCTTGATTGGAGTGCGTCACCGGAAAATAGCCTTCGACGAACTCGCCGTTCTGGTCGGGCAGGAACGCATAGCCGGCGAGCTTGCAGGCCTCGGCAACGGCTTGCGAGTGCCGGGTCCAGTGCTCCGGCGGGATGCGACGGACGGGGATGCGGCCGTCCTTGCCGTGCAACGGCCCGTCGAAATCGAGATCGCGCTCGACCTTCCTGAAGTAGGGCAGCACGTCCTTCCAGCCCCAGCCCGCTGCGCCGCGCGACTCCCATTCGTCGTAGTCGGTCGGCGCGCCGCGGTTGGCCAATTGGCCGTTGATCGAGGACCCGCCACCCAACACCCGCGCCTGCTCGTACTTGCGCAGCGGCGGGCGTTCCTGCTCGGGGTTGTTGTGGCTGACGACCTGGGTCGTGACCCTGAGCTCGGTCCAGTGGAAGCGCGGATCGAAATAGGCCATGCCCGAATAGCTGTCCTTGATCTCGGGCGGCTCGTTGCCGGGCGGCGTGTCCTGTCCCGCCTCGCAGAGCAGGACCTTGTTGGCGCTCTTGGCGGAGAGCCTGTGGGCCAGGACCGAGCCCGCCGAGCCGCCACCAACGATGATGATGTCGTACACTTTTGGCGTTTCCCTTGCTTTTTGTGTCAGAAAGGTAGCCTCCGTCTTCGTGACGCGCCAGTCGGTTGCCTGCATGCCAGTCCCCGCGAGGTGGGGAGGGTTTATGTCAAGCCCGCGATCGTCTAGTTTAGTGCCATGCTCACCGAAACCTCCGACTACGAAAAGCTCTACCGCGATTTCCGCTGGAACATTCCGGCGCGCTTCAACATCGCGACCGCCAGCTGTGACCGTCATGCCGACGGCTCGAAGCGGCTGGCGCTGATCTATGTCGATGAGGATGGCGTTGCTTCCCGCACCTCTTTCGACGAGGTGGCCGAGATGTCACGCCGTTTCGCCAATGTGCTGAGGGCGGATGGGCTATCGCGCGGCGACCGCGTCGCGGTGTTCCTGTCGCAAACACTGGAATTGCCGGTCGCGCATCTGGCGGCATTTCGTTCCGGCATGATCTCGATTCCGCTGTTCGCCTTGTTCGGCGAGGACGCGCTGGAGTTTCGCCTGGCCAATTCCGGCGCCAGGGCCATCGTTACCGACGAGACCGGGTGGGAGAAACTCAAAACAATTCGCGACCGGCTGCCCGATCTGGCCAATGTCTACGTCATTTCGGATCGCGCACCCGCGGGCACCAAATCGTTCTGGTCGTCGATTGCGGCGGCTTCCAGCGAATTTGCAACCGTCGATACCGCGGCCGACGATCCCGGTCTGATCATCTATACCTCCGGTACCACCGGCAATCCGAAGGGCGCGCTGCATGCGCATCGGGTGGTGCTCGGCCACATGCCGAATATCGAGATGTGCCACGATTTCCTGCCCAAGCCCTTTGATCTGATGTGGACGCCGGCCGACTGGGCCTGGATCGGCGGCCTGATAAACGCGCTGCTCGCGGCCTGGTATCACGGCGTCCCGATCGTCGGTCATCGCGCGCGCAAGTTCGAGCCGCAAGCCGCGATGCAGATGATGGCTGATCACGGTATTCGCAACGTGTTCCTGCCGCCGACGGCGTTGAAACTGATGCGGCAAGCTGGCGTCAAGCACGAAGGTGTCAAGCTGCGCAGCATCTTCACCGGCGGAGAATCGCTCGGCGGCGAACTGTTGGACTGGGTGCGCTCGACCTTCGGCATCGACGCGCACGAAGTGTTCGGCCAGACCGAATGCAATCTCGTGATCGGCAGCAACTCAAAACTGTTTCCGATCAGGCCGGGCTCGATGGGCAAGGCGACGCCGGGATTCGACGTCCGCATCGTCAACGAGAAGGGCGAGGAACTGCCACGGGGGATGCGCGGCATCATCGGTGTGCGTCAGCCGAACCCGGTCACCATGCTCGAGTATTGGCGCAATCCGGAAGCGACGCTCAAGAAATATGCCGGCGGGTTCCTTCTGAGCGGCGATCTCGGCCGCCAGGATGAGGACGGCTATTTCTGGTACGTGAGCCGCGAGGACGACGTCATCACCAGCGCCGGCTATCGCATCGGGCCGGCGGAGATCGAGGACACGCTGTTGAAACATCCCGCGGTGGCGCTGTCGGCGGTGGTTGGCATTCCCGATCCGATCCGCACCGAGGTGGTGAAGGCCTGGATCGTGCTGCGCCCGGGCTTTGCCCCTAGCGACGAACTCGCGCGCGAAATCCAGGAGTTCGTCAAAGTAAAGCTCGCGGCCCACGAATATCCGCGCCACGTGCAGTTCACGGATACCTTGCCGATGACCGCGACCGGCAAGGTGCTGCGGCGGGAGTTAAGGGCGCGGGGGTAAAGTACACTTAACCTGAACCTCCCCATGGCTAAAGCCAGGGGGTTCTGAGAGAGGCAGAAGGCAGTCTTTCCGGGGCTCTCGCGGTCTCTGTTTGCAGAGGCGCTACATCATCCCCGGCCTCGACGGCCGGCCCAACTCTCTTGATCCGGCGACCCGCTCTAACGCCATTACGGACGTGGGGTTGGGCAAAGCCCTTCCCGCTTGCAGGTTGAAGTACACTCGACATCGCCGTCCTCAGGAGCGGTTCCGCACTGGCCCAAGCGATCTTGACTTGGGGAATGTCGAGCAAATTCGTATCGCAGCATGTCGCAAGAAACGCGCTGTAGAGATCACGTTGAACCGGCTCTGTCCTGCCATCGCCGAACACATGAACCCGCTGCGAGAGCGGCTTCTTGATGTATTCGCCCGTGGTATGATCGAACTGGCTCAACCGTGTATGCCGGGTTTTGATCTCAATCACTCCACCGCCAGCACTTGCAGCCTTGCGCTGAAGCATCGAGATCAACATTCCTGGCGCACGCACTTTCACGCTGCGACCGTAGTTCTTCTGAAATGACTTGTAGCTCAACTCCTCTGTTTTGATGGTTGTCCCTTGACCGAGAATGCGGTTCGCCAACTCGCCATGCGATCGCTTGCGCTCGGCAGCCAATACTCGATCGCGCTCGCGTTTCGAAGCGGCAAGCGCCTGATAGCGCTGCGACCTGTTCCACCTTCTCTTACCCTTGATCGCGCGCCCTTTGGCATCGAAGTTGTCCAGGTTGGTTGCACGTCGCGAGCGGTCCATCGCGCGCTGGATACGCCGGCAGTCGTTCCACGGTTCGACGACGCTCGGGCATAACTGCTCCAAAATAGCGTCGTCGCTTGATACCGCCGCGATGCTGGACGGCCCGATGTCGAGTCCGACAGTACCGTCCTTGGTGGTGTGCGTAGCGGGCGGCAAGCCCTCTTGCACCAACTGGCAAAACCAGCGGACGCGGCCCTTGATCTCGCGCCGGATAATGCGGACATACTTGGTCCTGGCCGCGAGCGCTTCTCTTTGCCAATCGCGTTTGTCCTTTGGATCGAGCATAAGCGGCAGCACAAGGCCGCTGTAGTGCACGGCCGGAACAGGCTCGGCGCGGTAGCGGATCACAGCGTCCGCTTTGCCCTCGATGCTGTTCAGCCGGTTTAACGATTTGAACCGTGGGCGGCCGCGCTTGCCAAACGCATACTGCTCGGCTGCCCGGAACGCGCGCAAACTCGTGGTTTGCGTGTCGTGGCTGCCGAGGTGATCGCCGATCCAGCAGGCATTGCGGCAGGAGAGCGCATGCTTTTCAATCTCGCGCGAGGTGAAGCCGAACCGCTCCAGTTCGGCCCCGAACGCTTGCGAGCGCGCTTTGTTGTGACGCTTGTCCACTGTCGCAGGCATGGCGCGTGCGGCTTGCCATGCCTTCGATTGCTTCATCAGATCGAGGCGGCGAAGGCACTCCTGCAAACAGGCATTATAGAGGTGCCGGGCCGCGTTCAGCCGCGTATCCAATGTCTTCTCATCCGCCGCAGTCGTCTGAAGCGGGAACTCGGCGACGAAGGACAGGGTTTTAACGCGCGGCATCACAGTCCTCTACGCATCAATTGCCGACTGCATTCATCTGCTAAAGCCGGATAGCTCTCTCCTATGGCTCTCCTATGGCTGAGTAAATCTTTGCTCTGTACCGCAGAGGCGATGCCAACCCGACCAGCGACTTCCTCTAATGCCCTGTCGTACGCTGTTAGATTATGCCGGATGAAGTTTACGGTGATGCGTTCGAGAAACTCGGCGGGTGCATCTTCCGCCGCCCCGTCTCCATCCCAGTGCCGTTCGTTATACGCTTCAATCGTCGCACGTCTCACCCAATGTTCCGGGCGCGTTTCAACAGAAACGTGCATTTCCAGAACCTGCTGCATCAGTGCCGCGCGCTTTGTCTCCACGGCAGTCTTTGCTCCGCACTGACGCCGAGCAGCTTTCGCTTTTGCAGCAAGAAACTCTGACGACACCTCGAAGGAAGCTACTCTTGCGGTGTCGTAGAGGCGCATAGGCGCTGATTTCGCATAATGAGAATTGCGCCCTACCACATCCGGTTCCCCAAGGAGCGTGATGAGGGCTTGTGTCCATCCTCGCGCCTTAAGACCGGCAATTGAAATCATTTGAGGCTTTTCCATCAGACCCTCTTCTGATTTTCAATGTATTGCTTGATGAGCGCGAGGGGAGTGCCGCCGACCGAAGACACAAAATAACTGTTCGTCCATAATGTTGGAATGCGCCTGCGCAGCACCCGGAACTGCTGACGGAGAACACGCGAAGACCGGCCCTTGATGCCCTTCACCAGCCGGTGGATGCCGTATTGCGGATCGCAGCCGACAAGCAGATGGACGTGGTCTGGCATGACTTTCATTTCAATCAGCGCCGATTGCGTCTCGTCGCATACTTGCTGAATTAGTTTCTTAAGTTTGGCGTCGATAGGCGGATTAAGAACTGGCTTACGGTATTTCGGGCAAAACACCACGTGGTATTTGCACGAGAAGAGAACGTTCCTGTTCGATCTGAAGTCCGCCACAGCCTATTATATACCTGGCTGATGTCTAATAGCAAAGAGGCGCTCACCCCATAGTTGAAACTAGGGGCTTGCGCCTAAGTTCGGTCATTGCCGGGCTTGACCCGGCAACCCATCCACTTCGAAAGACTCCTTCCGAAGATCGGTGGATACGCGGGTCAAGCCCGCGTATGACGAGCGAATACGTTGATCCGTCAGGGCGTCGCAATCCCCATCGCCTTCAGCGCCGCCAGCATCCGCTTTGGCGGCTCCATCTTAATGACCAGCGGCACTCCGGTTTCCAGCACGCTCTTCAGGCTGGAGAGGATCGCGGGCCAGCCTTGGCGGCCGCCTTCGAGGATGTCGTCACCGAGCGGCCGGTCGTGCGACTCGGTCATGGTCAGCCGCACCGCGTCGCCAACGGGCTCGATCTCGTAGGTGACCAGCGTCGGTCCGAGCTTTTCGATCAGCTCCGGCCAGTTGACGTTGAAGGTCACGGTCAGCCGGCGCGACGGCGCGCATTCGATCACCTCGCCGGAGATGTGCAGCGCGCCGTCCGGGGTGCGGACGATGAAGGCGCCGCCGATTCTGAGATCGACCTCGACGGAATTGCCGAAAAAATATTTTTGGCTGAATTCCGCCGTCGTCAGCGCCTGCCAGACTTTCTCCGGCGTGGACGCGATGTAGATGGTGTAGGCGGTCATGGGCTTGAAGGTGTTGGGCTTGAACTGGTCGATGTTCATGACATTCCCTCGACGCCGAGCGCGGAAACCGGGATCGCCAGCGCATTGCCGGATTCGAGCAAGCTCTTGAGGCTCGACAGGATCGCGGGCCATCCCTTGGAGATGCCGTCGAGAAGCTTGCTGCCTTCGGCAAAACCTTCATGGGTCAGCGTCAGCTTCACGAATTTGCCGTGCGGCTCGATCACGAAGACGACTTTCGTCGGCCGCTCGTTCCGCATCTCGTCGTTGAGGACGTGGCGGAAGCTATAGGACAGCCGCCGCGGCTGGTCGGCTTCGAGAATTTCGCCCTCGTCGGTGGGGGTGCCGTTCATGACCAGCGCGAACCGCGATCCGATCTTCCAGTCGGATCTCAGCTCAGTGCTGAACCAATACTGCCGGGAGAATTCGCTCGAGGTGAGCGCCTCCCGCAGTTTTTCCGGCGTGGTTTCGACATAGGTGACATAGACGAACTCAGGTTTGGACATGGTCGCTTCCTTGCACGCTGTTTAGTTGCCGCTCTTCCAACGTCGGCGCGTCATCGGCAATGAGGCGCCGGTCTCCAGCATCGTCTTCAGGCTCGACAGGATCGCCGGCCAGCCGGCGCTGATGCCGCGCAGCATTTCGTTGTCGAGTTCGCTGTGAACCACGGTCAGCTTGGTCGAACCGAATTTCTCCTCGATGGTGAACGTCACCTTCGAAACCTTGTCGGGATCGTCCAGGCTCTCGGGCCGCGCCCAGCTTAGGACGAGCCGGTGCGGGCGATCGCTCTCGATCACCGTGCCGGCGACCGCGACCTGCGACGCGTCGTCATAGTCTTCGTGCTGCCAGCGCGAGCCGGCTTTCCAGTCCGAAGAATTGCGATGCCGGCCCCAATAGTCCTTGGTCATCTCCGGATCGATCAGAGCGTCCCAGACTTTTTCGCAAGGAGCCTGGATGTAGACGACATAGATATAGCCGGGCTTAGGCACAGGCCTTCTCCTTGTCGGCGGCCGCAGTCGGATCGATATCGAGGACGCGTCCGCTCTCGAGCAGGCTCTTCAGGCTTGCTATCACCATCGGCCAGCCGCTAGAGATATCGCGCAAGATCTTGCCGCCCTCGTCGAGATTGTCGTGAGTCACGGTCAGCTTGATAACGTTGCCACGCGCTTCGAGATCGAAGGTGACGCGAGAGGTGCGCTCGCGGCTGGCGTCCGCTGAGCAGGCATCCCAGGTGTAGGCGAGCCGCCTCGGCGGGTCCGATTCCAATACCTCGCCTTCGACGCTCGGCTTGCCTTGCTTGGTGAATTGATAGGGCCCGCCCACCTTCCACTCCGAAGCGACGCGGTGGCCGAACCAGTAACGCTCGGTGAAGTCGCCGTCGGTCAAGGCATGCCAGAGTTTTTCAGCCGTGGTCTCGATGTAGGTGGTGTAGACGAATTCCGGTTTACTCATCGCGCTTCTCCAGTCGCCGCTTCAGTTCGCTGAGCGCGGCAAGCTTGCCGCGCTCGAATTTCTTGATCCAGCGTTCGCCGATCTGATGGATCGGCACCGGGTTGAGATAATGCAGCTTCTCGCGGCCATGCTTGAACGTGGTGACGAGGTTGGCGTCTTCGAGAACGGCAAGGTGCTTCGTCACGGCCTGCCGCGTCATGGCAAGACCGTCGCAGAGCTCGTTCAGGGTTTGACCGTTCCTGTCGTGAAGCCTGTCCAGCAGAGACCGCCTCGAAGCATCGGCCAGCGCTTTGAAGACCTCATCCATGCGGTGGATAATAGGCAACCAATTGGTTGCATGTCAAGCGGACGTTCTCCGTCCACGTCAGAAGATGGAAAATCAGACCCGCCGGACCATCGCCGGCGTGAGGTCTTTCACCGACGGCGCGCCGAGCTGCTGCATGGCGTTGCGGGTCTCGGCGCGGAGGATCGCAAGCACGCGCTCGACGCCGGGCTCGCCGAAGGCGCCAAGTCCCCACAGATAGGGCCGGCCGATGCACACCGCCTTGGCGCCGATCGCCAGCGCCTTGATGATGTCGCTGCCGCGGCGGAAGCCGCTGTCGACCAAGACCGGAATCCGACCGGCGATGGCTTCGACGATTTCCGGCAGCACCTCGATCGTCGCGCTGACGCCGTCTTCCACCCGTCCGCCATGGTTGGAGACGACGATCGCGTCGATGCCGCTATCGGCGGCGATCTTGGCGTCCTCGAAGGCGAGAATGCCCTTGAGCACCAGCTTGACCTTGACCAGATCGCGCAGGCGCTTGATCAGATCCCAGTTCAGGTTGGTGACGACCGTGCCGGTGACGCCGCCGAGATCGATCCCGCTAAAATTCGGCTTGCGCGACAGATAGTCATTGACGCCGTGACAGCTTCCGCACTCGCGGGTGTCGGTGCGCCGCAGCCTGACAAAGGTCTCCCAGTTCGCCGGCGTGCGCACGTCGAGGGTGAGGACGATCGCCGGCGCGCCGGCGGCTTGCGTGCGCTTGACGAGACTTTCGGCGACTTCGAAGCGCTGGGTGGTGTAGAGCTGGAACCAGACCGGCGCGCCGCGCGCGGCGATCGCGTCCTCGATCGAGGTCGTCGCCACCGTGGAGAGAATTTGCAAGTGGTTGCCTATCTTGGCCGCCTTGGCGACGGCGATCTCGCCATCGACATGAAAGGCGCGGTTGCTGCCGGTCGGCGCAACGACGATCGGGCTGTCATAGGTCGTGCCGAGGATTTCGGTGCGCATGTCGATATTGCTGACGTCGACCAGCCCTCGCGGGCGCAGCGCGAATTTCCGAAAACCGTCGCGATTGGCGTGCAAGGTCGTCTCGTCATCGACGCCGGTTGCCATGTAGCCGAAATGCGCGGGTGGAACGTTTTTCTTCATGACCGGCTCGAAGTCGAAGACGTCGAGCGCCTGCTTGGGGTCGGCAATCAGTTGGTCGAGATCGCGCGGCGCCCAGTCTATCGGGTCCGATGGACGCAAGCCCTCCGCCAGGGCGGCTCGCGCGAACAACGGGCTTGCAGCCAGGAATTGCAGCAAGCGGCGGCGGCTCGCCGCATGGATGGGATGTGACGGCACGGTTGCCTCCCAAAAAGATCTGAGTCTTTCGCTCACCTTCGGTTGATCAAGCGTAGTGCAATCCGCATCCGCTCGGCTATGATATCTTCGCTAAAATCAGCCAACAGCGATTGGCCTGTGCAACCTGGGTGGACAAAGGCATGACCGGTCGCGTCAAACTGCCAGTTCTCGTTTTCAGTTCTCTCATCCTGTGCGCCGGCGGTGCGCACGCGCAGCAGCAGGTGATCGGGGCGCCGCCCGAAGCCTCCAACATGAAACTGGTCGGGCATAACGACCTGCAGGCGCGCAGCGCCTACCAGCCGACCATCCATCATCAGGGCGACCGATGGATCGCCTATATCGGTCATCACGGTGGAACCGACGCCATTCCCGATCCGGTCAATCCGCTGACCGGCAAGGCCGAGCCGAACGGCACCTCGATCGTCGACGTCACCGATCCCGCGCATCCGAAATATCTGCGGCACATTCCGGGACAGGAGGGGAAATACGAGTCAGGCGGCGCGCAGATGGTGCGCCTCTGCGACGGCAAGAGCCTGCCCAAGGGCGATCCCAACGCGGTCTACATGCTGCGCACTTTTGGTGGCGAGGCGCATGAGATCTGGAACGTCGCTGACCCTGCCAACCCGGTTCTCGTCACCCGCCTCGGCGGCTTGAAGGACACGCACAAGAGCTGGTGGGAATGCGACACCGGCATCGCCTTCCTGGTGTCGGGCGCGCCGGACTGGCGCACGCGCCGCATGACCCAGGTCTATGACCTCTCCGATCCCGCGCATCCGGTAAAAATCAGGGATTTCGGGCTTGCCGGCCAGGAGCCGGGCGCGACCGGCGCGGTGCCGACCGAAGTGCATGGGCCGATCTCGCTCGGTCCAAAAGGTAACCGCGTCTATTTCGGCTATGGCACCGACAAGGGCGGCCTGCTCCAGATCGTCGATCGCGACAAGCTGATCAACGGGCCGAAGGAGCCGACGCCTGAAAACCTCCGCTACCCGGAAGTCTCGCGGCTGATGATGTCCGCCTTCAACGGCGCCCACACCACCTTTCCGATGAAGGGCATGCCGATTGCCGAGTTTGCCCGTGACAAGGACGGCGCCAGCCGCGACATCGTGATGATCGTCGACGAGGCAATCCAGAACGAATGCAGCGAGCCACGGCAGATGGTCTGGTTCGCCGACGTCACCGTCGAAAGCCGCCCGATGATGATCTCGAGCTACACCGTGCCGGAGGCGAGCGGCTCGTTCTGCGAACGCGGAGGACGCTTCGGCTCGCACTCCTCCAACGAAAGCATGGCGCCGGTCTACTACAAGAAGATGGCGTTCATCGCCTTCTTCAATGCCGGCGTCCGCGCGCTCGACATCCGCGATCCCTATCACCCCAGGGAAGTCGGGTATTTTATCCCTTCGATCACGGCCGCGACCGACAAGCGCTGCGTCTCCCTTGAGGGCCAGGAGCGCTGCAAGGTCGCGATCCAGACCAACAATGTCGAGACCGACGAGCGCGGCTACATCTATATCGTCGATCGCGCCGACACCGGCCTGCACATCCTCGAACTGACCGGCGATGCGCGCGCGGTCGCGGGGCTGCCTTAAAGGGTTCGCCTCATGCGGCGCTGGCTTGTCATCCTGATCGCTGCGCTGGCATTTGGCGCCTTGTCGGGGGTTGCGGCCTATCAGAAGGTGCAGCCGCAAGGCGGAAGCATTGGCGATGTTCACTGGCGGGAGATCGCCTGGCCGTTTCCGCGCGACGCCTGGCCCGCGGGCCGCGCGTTCCGCTGTGAGAGCGATGCGTGCGGCGCGGGCGTCGAGCTCTATGTGCGGCCCAAGATCGGCTTCTGCAATTGCGACTTTGGCGTCGCCGACGACGACGAGGTCGACCGCGTCGCCGATCTCGACATGATCAGCCCGAACTTCGTGCCGCTGGCGCCGGGCAATGTCATCCGCGTCGCCGACATGTCCGGCCGGTCGCGGGCCTACAATCTCGATATGGCCGACGGCTCGCATCATGCGGCGATCGGCATCGCGGTCTCGCATCGTTGCGATCTGCTGGTGGCGGTGGCGCAAGGCAAGGCAGCGGCGGGCGAGCTGCGGCGCTCGGCGCTGGGGTTTTTGGCGTCGCACGAAATGACGAACTGGACGATGACGGCGCTGGGCGGGCATTGAGCAATTCGATTATCAATCGGAGCGACTACGCTGCGGTGGCATGGCCGGGGAGGCTGGCATGAAATTCGAGCCGCAAACCGTGGCCCGGGCCTTACGGAAATCGTGGTCCACGGATACCGCGCAGCAGTGGAGCAAGCAGAGGCCTGCCGCGGGCCAATGCAATGTGACGGCGCTATTGGTTCACGATCTTTTCGGCGGCGAGCTCCTGAAAACGGGCCTTCCCGGGGGCGACCATTTTTACAACCGCATCGACGGCGTTCGCTATGACTTCACCGCCGGTCAGTTCGATGCTCCAATTGGATATGCCGACACCGCTGCGGCGCGGACTGACGCGGAACGCGGTGCGACAAGTGCCGAACTGCTGGCGCTGCGGTCCGCTTTCATGCGCTACTTCGGTCACTCCGGCTAGGCTCGCTCGAAGAGCCATTTGTATTCGTTGGAGCGTGGCTGGCCGATGACCATTCGTCCCGATCTCCAGGTGCCGGTGGCTACCGCACAGGCAATTGTTGATAATGTCCTGGTGGGTCAGACAGTTGCCGACGTTTCGAAAATTCACGGCGGCGAGATTGCTGCAACCTACGAGATCGCGTTCTGCGGTGCCGAACAGCCGGTCATTCTCAAAGTGTATCCCGGCTCTGTGCATTGGAAGATGCAGAAGGAGGCCACTGTCGCGTCCGTGATTCAAGCCCGTCTCAGCGTACCGGTCCCACGCATCTTGCTGGCCGACGATTCGAAAAAGTTGCTTGGTCTCAATTTCGTCTTGATGACCAAGCTTGCGGGTTCGATCTTGGGAGGGTTCGAGTTCGACTCTTGCAAAGGACCAGCGGGTCTCGGCGTACAGACAGATCGGACTGTTGCTTCGCGAATTTCATCGTATACCCATGGAGGCATTCGGCTACATCGGCGCGAGCGGAATCTTGACGGCGCACTCGACCAATCACGCCTACCTCTCATTTCAGTTTGACAGAAAGCTAAAGGAGTTTACCGATCGTGGCGGTGCTGCCGGCCTCGCGCGGCAGATCGCCGCGCACGCATCAAAGCGTGCCGACCTCCTCCGCGAATGCTCTTATCCGGTGCTCTGCCATAACGATTTTCACGCGGGAAACGTGCTCGCCGAGATTACGGAGGGCGATGTTCGGCTTTCCGGTGTTTTGGACTTTGAGGGGGCGCTGGCGGGCGATCCCCTGATGGATGTGGCCAAGGCACTCTATTATCTCGATGCGCAGGCGAAAGACGCAGTGCTGGAGGGTTATGGCGACACGGGACGACAGCGCTGGCAGCAGACGCTGGACCTTTATCACTTGTATTTTGTACTCGAACTTTGGTGTTGGATGGCCCAAATCGGAAACCAGCAACCGCTCGACAAACTTGCCTTGGACTTGGAGGGTTATTCGGCGGACTAACACCGCCGCCAACGACACGACTGCGGTCGAAAAGGACGTCACCGCCGCCGACAAAGCCACACCGTGCGTCCACCCGCCCGCACATCATTGACGGCATGATCGACCACCTCAAAGCCGATCCCGCTGATCAAGGCGACGTATTCGCTAGAAGCCAGGCTCGCATGATAGAGCGGGTCGCCGCGATAGCTGCCGATCGCCTCACCATGTTCAGGCCCGGTGTTGAACATCAACACCGCCCGGTCGGATGAATGCGCCGCAAACACTGCAAACATCAGGCGTTGGTCGCCGGGATCCAGGTGAAAGAAACTGTCCCACGCCAGGATGCCGTCGAAGCGGTCTTTCAGCGACGGCCGCCGCATGTCGGCCACCATCCACTGGTGATCTGGCAAACGGCCACGGCAAAGAGATATCATGGTGGGAGAGGCGTCCACGCCCGTCACATGCAGTCCACGCTCGTGCATGTGCTGTGCCACCGGTCTTCCCGAACCACAGCCAAGGTCCAACACGCTTGCGCTGGCCGAGAGGCTCTCGATGAAGCGGTCGTGCCAGAGCCGATCGTTCCAGCCGCTATTTTGGCGGTCACTGTCCCACGCGGTCGCGTGTTTCTCGTAGTGTTCGATGATGCGACTTGCGAGGTGCGCCATAGGCGAAATGTTGGGTAGCTATTGCATTTTCGCAATGGGAATTAGCTTCTTCACGCAAGCAAGGAGAGATTGAAGAGCGCGGCTTCCGCCGCGTCCGATCATGCCTAATGCAGCGACCCACTTATCCCCCGAGAGCCCGATGTCGCTGTCTATCTCGGCTTTGTCGCCGCCTGCATCGCGCGGGCGCCGGTGCCGGTGGTGGTCGCCAACGGTCTGCGCCATGGTTCTCAGTTCTTCCTGAAGACATCGATCAAAGCGGCGTTGGGGCCGCCTCGCCCATGTAGATGTTGCGCTCCGCGTCTGCGTGCATTCGCGCCGCTCTGACGCACAGACACCTCCTGTCTTGCTTCGCCTGCGGCGCTTTTGGAGAGTAGACCGAATTGATCAAGCCGGCCCCTGATATCCAGGCATGGCCAGCCTGATTGTCCGGTCATCGTCAGATTTGCTGACTAGACCATCTCGCGCCAGGGATTCGATCATCGGCCAGTTTTGCCGAAAGAATGTCGTGGCGTCGTGAATGGTGGGTGCCTGCACCGCAACGCTGCAAGCTTGTCTTCCGCCGTTGTTCGCGATTTGAAAGTGGAAGGTGTAGGCTGTCGTCTCCGCATCTTCGTTGCTCGGCCGGCGTTCGCAGCGCATTGGTGTCCCCCCTTGGTGCGTCGGTCGGGGGACACTTTGAATTTACCATTTAGCTCTTCGTGCGGCGCGTTCGTGGCGCAGCACGCGCGGAAACGGTGCTAGATTACGGCTTCATCCTGGGCGACGAGGAGACCCATATAGCCGCAACCGGTCGATTCGGGCCTGCAATCTCGAGACCCCGCTTTGGATAAAATCGGATTAAACATACCGCGCCGCGCAGTTTTCGCCGGCCTGCAAACCGCGCGATACACTCCGTCATCAAGGCATCGCGCTCGTCATTCGACCCGAGTTCGGTTTGGAGCGATTCTAGGTTCCGCCCCTTCTTGTCCGAAGTTGTGGCCCATTGTGGCCTAAGTCTTTGCCGAAATCCGCCATGGGTAGTGTTGTGTGGCGTAACTTTAAGGTACACATGGTAAACCGAACTGCGAAATTCGCATCAGCGATCTTCGCCAGCATTGTAGCGGGCGCTCCGATCATAATCATCCCCTCTAGCGCGGCTGTCGCCGCGGACGATTGCCTGACCGAGCCCGGGAAAAAAACGCCGCAGGGTCAACACTGGTACTATCGCTTCGAGCATGGCACCAAGCGCCAATGCTGGTATCTGCGCGGAGACGGCGACGGATCCACACCGGCTGGATCATCAGCAAAAGCTGCCGCGCCCTCGCAAACAAACGAAGCGTCAGCGGCAGGTTCGGCCGCCGACGCATACGACGAACTACCCGCGTCGCGCGTGCGCGGCGAACAAGACGGCGGCGCTTCTGCTGCCGCGCGGCAGGCGCCGGCTATCATGCCGATCGCAGCAAACCCGGAAGTCAATCAGGATTCAGACGCAGGTGCCGGTCCAAGCGCGACGGCGCCTGTTGACAGCGTGCCGCAGTCTCTGGTGGCGTCGCGTTGGCCCGAACCGTCGGCGGTGAATTCGTCGATAAATCCTGCACCGGAAGCATCCGCGATTGCGGACGCGAATCCAACTCCGCAACCGGAGCCCTCGCCTGCGCTCGCCCCCGCGTCGCTAGCGGAAGCCGCGGCACCGGCCGAGAAACCGGCCGGCTCGTTTCAGATGCTGTTGCTGGTGATTTTGGGCGCGCTGGCGCTGGCAAGCCTGACGGCAAGCGTCTACCGGTTCGGCCGCGCGCGGCACGTGGTGCGGGTTACCGCGCGCCGGCGCGACATCCGGCAATCGGCAGATCAGGCGCGCCGGCCGCCATGGGCAGATATGCAACCAGAAAATCTCGCCGTTCGCGCCGATGTCGCCCTTCCTTCCGATTTCGCGCCGCGCGGATACGCAACCGACGCCCAACCAACAGCGGCCTTTGCGACGGACAAGGTGTGATTTGCAACGAAGCCGAACCGTAGCGTGGCATGGTAAAACTTGTCCACGCAAGCGGGCAAGCATCGCATAGCGTGGCTTCCGCCGCCCGTTCGATCATGCATAATGGGGCGATCGCTTCTCACCCAACGAGTTCCCGATGCCCCTGCAAGTCTATCTCGCCTTTGTCGCCGCCTGCATCGCGCTGGCGCTGGTGCCGGGTCCGGTGGTGACGCTGGTGATCGCCAACGGCCTGCGCCACGGCACGCGCGCGGCGCTGACCAATATCGCCGGCGTTCAGGTGGGGCTCGCGATCGTGATCGGCATCGTGGCGATCGGGCTGACCTCGCTGATGGCGACCATGGGCTACTGGTTCGACTGGGTGCGCCTTGCCGGCGCCGGCTATCTGGTTTGGCTCGGCATCAAGCTGATTCGTTTCCCGGTCGAGGGCGTCAAGAGCGACGCACCGCCGCCGCCGCCGCGCGGCGGGTTCTTCCTGCAGGGTTTTCTGGTGCTGCTGTCAAATCCGAAGGTGCTGGTGTTCTTCGGCGCCTTCATCCCGCAGTTCATGGACATGAGCAAAGACCATGTCTCGCAAGTGGCGCTGCTCGGGGTCACCTTCATGATCACCGGCGCGATCACCGATTCGATCTACGCATTGCTCGCCGGACGCGCGCGAAAATTTTTCTCGATGCGGCGGACCCGGCTGGTGTCGCGCATCTCCGGCGGCTTCATGATCGGCGGCGGCATCTGGCTGGCGCTGACGCGGACAAGGTAACCTGGATCAAATCACCCGCTGCGTGCGCAGCGTTACTTCGATCTCCTGGAAAATCCGCGCCAGCCGGTCCGCCCATTGCTGCTGGCCGGCCTCGTCGGTAATCAAATCCTGGCGGATTTCGATGCCGGTGTTGAAGAGGCCGCGCGCCTCGCCGTGCACCGGAATGCTGTAGTCGGTCAGATCGCTCACCGCATAGGGCTCGTTGTCGCCGACCACGAGATCGCCTTCGCGGCGCAGATGCTTCAATAACAGCGGCGGCAAGGTGGTGTCGCGGTGGTAGAGCGCGCCGATGTGCCAGGGCCGCGCGATCCCGGCATAGACCGGCGTAAAGCTGTGCAGCGCCACCAGCACCGTCGGCATATGATCGCGCAAACGGGCGCTGATGATCTCGTCGATGCGATGATGATAGGGATCGAAGATTTCGCGCCGCCGTGCCTCGGCGGCATCGAACAGGATGCCCTCGTTGCCGGGAATTGTGGTGGCCTCGCTGATCATCGGTATCGAGCTCGGCGCGCCGGGCGGGCGGTTGCAGTCGATCACGAGCCGCGAGTAGCGCTGCGCGATCAGGTGCGCGCCGAGGTGTTCCGACAGCGCCTCCGCCACGCCGGCAATGCCGATGTCCCAGGCGATATGCCGCGTCAGCTCGCTTTTCGCCACGCCGAGGTCACCGAGGGCGCGTGGAAGGAGCCGGCCATAATGATCGCATGTGAGCAAAAAAGGCGAGCGTCCGGCGGCATTGTGTTCATGGACCGGAGGAAGATCCTCCTGTCCCAGAAGTAACGATGTTTCGCCCGTGCCCTCGGAAGCCATCATTTGTTACCCATCGAACCATCATTCCGATCTAGAAATGAGCGGCAATCGCTATAGATTGGACCGCCAAATCACGATTGTCGCGTTGACGATGCCGTTACTCACGATTCACCACAAGACCGAATATCGCTATGCGCGCCCGGTGGCGTTCGGCGAGCACCGCATCATGCTGCGTCCGCGCGACAGCCATGACTTGCGCGTGCTGTCGAGCCGGCTCGAGATCGTGCCGCAGCCGATGCGGCTGCGCTGGATCCACGATGTGTTCGGCAACTCGGTCGCGATCGCGACCTTCGACGAGCGCTCGGAGCGTTTGAGCTTCATCTCCACCGTCACCGTCGAGCACAAGGGCGCCGCGGAGTTCGCGCTGACGGCGGACGATCCCGCCTATTTCTATCCGTTCCTCTACGACCATGACGAGTTCACCGATCTTGTTCGCTACATCGAGCCGCAATATAGCGATCCCGACGGCGAGCTGTCGGCATGGGCGCGCAACTTCCTCGACGCCGACGCACCGACCCCGACTTTCAAGATTCTCTCCGGCATGACCTATCGCATCCGCGAGGCCTTCACCTATCGCAAACGGCATGAGCACGGCACCCAGCATCCGCTCGATACGCTGCAGACGGGATCGGGTACCTGCCGCGACTATGCGCTGTTCATGATCGAGGCGCTCCGCCGGCTCGGCATCGCCGCGCGCTTCGTCTCCGGCTATCTCTTTATTCCCGGCGATCGCGACCACGGCTATGTCGGCGGCGGTTCGACCCATGCCTGGGTGCAGGTGTATCTGCCGAGCGCCGGCTGGATCGAGTTCGATCCGACCAACGGCATCGTCGGCACCCGCGACCTGATTCGCGTCGCGGTCGCGCGCGATCCCGGCCAGGCGATCCCGCTGCATGGCACCTATCTCGGCCCGGCGGACGCGTTCACCCACATGGAGGTGAACATAAACGTCGTGTCGGTCGACGAAGCCCCAGAGACAATCGCGGCGGAGGGTTAGGGATGGAGATCAAGATCGGCTTTGAGATCGCCTACGCGGCCGTGCAGCCGACGCCGATGGTGATCATGCTCTCCATTCATCCCTCGCGCTATTCCGACATCGTCGGCACCGAAACCATCGTGGCCGAGCCGGACGTGCCGATCGGCTTCTATCGCGACAGCTTTGGTAATGTCTGCGGCCGGCTCATGGCGCCCGCCGGTGGCGTAACCTTGCGCGGCAGCGCGCTGGTGCGCGATTCCGGGCTGCCCGACGTGGTCAATCCGGCGGCGCAGCAGGTGCCGATCGACCAGTTGCCGGACGATCTGTTGCTCTATCTGATGCCAAGCCGCTATTGCGAGACCGACAAGCTCACCGACATCGCCTGGTCGATGTTCGGCAACACCAAGCCGGGCTGGGCGCGGGTGCAGGCGATCAACGAGTTCGTGCACGGCCACGTCACCTTCGGCTACGAGCACGCCCATCACATGAAATCGGCGCATGACGTCCACGAGACGCGCACCGGCGTCTGCCGCGACTTCGCGCATCTGGCGCTGACCTTCTGCCGCTGCATGGGAATCCCCGCGCGCTACTGCACCGGCTACATGGGCGATATCGGCATTCCGCCCGAACCGTATCCGATGGATTTCTCCGGCTGGTATCAGGTTTATCTGTCGGGCCAGTGGTACACCTTCGATGCCAGGCACAACATGCCCCGCATCGGCCGCATCCTCATGGCCACAGGCCGCGACGCCGCCGACGTTGCGCTGACCACGAGCTTCGGGCGGATGAATCTGGCGAAGTTTTTTGTGGTCACCGACGAGGTCGTGGCGGCTTGACTCCGTCTCTCGCCTTGCGTCATTGCGAGGAGCGCAAGCGACGAGGAAATCCAGTCTCTGTCATTCCGGAGCGGTCCAAAGGACCGAACCCGGAATCTCGAGATTCCGGGTTCGATGCTTCGCATCGCCCCGGCATGACAGGTAACCCCCATGACCTCCGATCGCCTTTTTGTTTACGGCAGCTTGATGCGCGGCTTCGACCATCCGATGGCGCGGCTGTTGTCGGCCAACGCCGATTTTGTTGGGGAAGCGAAATGCCGCGGCCGGCTCTACCTGGTGAAGCATTATCCGGGACTGGTGCTGTCGGACGACCCGGCCGACATCGTGTGTGGCGAGCTCTATCGCCTGCGCGAGCGCGAGGCGATGTTGCGCGAGTTCGACATGTATGAAGCCTGCGGCGAAGGCTTTGCGCAGCCGACCGAGTATCTTCGGGAGATGCTGCAGGTCGCGCTCGACGACGGCGCGGTGAGCGAAGCGTGGACCTATGTCTACAACTGGCCCCTGACGCAGCTCCCGCGCATCGCCTCGGGGCGGTTTTTGCAGAACTAGGCCCGCTTCTTCGGCTTCGTCTTCTGCTGCATGTAGGAACGCAGCACCGCGTTGATGCGCCGCTGATAGCCTTCGCCCTCGCGCTTGAAGAAGTCGAGCACGTCTTCGTCGAGGCGAATGGAGATCGCCTTCTTCTTCGCCGGCATCACCAGAACGGCGTCCGACCAGTCGATGTCGATCGGCACCGCGTCGGGATCGTTGGCGACGGCCTTGGCGATATCGTCATCGGTCAGGGCGTCGAAGCGAGCCCAGTCAGTCTTGCCCTTCCGGGGAGAAGTCCCTTGAAACGATTGCAATATCTTTTTCGTTCGTCGCGTCGCGCGCGCCGCGCCGAGATGATCCAGCAGACCGAGCCGCGGAGCGCGCAGGCGACCGCGACTTCCCGTCCTTCGACGTACCCAAAGATTTGATACCTGACTTCGTCATGACGATCCGATCGGCGGATGAAGGTGTAGCCGTCGAGAATTCCGCGCACGTCCTCGAAGTCGATCTCGTGGTCGCGCAGGTTGCTTTCGCGCTTTTTCGGATCCCATCCGAACTCGCGAACGCCTGCGAACAGTCGTTGCAGATCTTCCGCCACAGCAAACAGCCCCCATGCATGGGGTCCCGATACGGTTGCATCGCTCGAGGTTCGCTATGACGGTTCTGAAGCTCTAGCCAATTTCTCGCTTCGCCGTACCTCGAAATGGTATGTATATACAATCGTAATGCGTCGGTCAACAGTAGCGCGAGCGATGCCGGAATCTCGAGATTGCGGCGCGAGATTCCGGGTTCGCCCTTCGGGCGCCCCGGAATGACGGCGGGGCTGTGAATAGCCCGGACAACGCCGACAATCTTCGTATTTTGAGCAGCGCTCCCTATATGCCTAACCCCTTGGCACGCGTCCCCGACTCGGCAAAGACTCATCCATGCGCTTCACACCTCAATTTCTCGACGAACTGCGCGCCCGCCTTCCGGTCTCGGAAGTCGTGGGCAAGCGCGTGAAGTTGAAGAGGGCCGGGCGGGAGTGGAAGGGGCTGTCGCCGTTCCAGCAGGAGAAGACGCCCTCGTTCACGGTCAACGACCAGAAGGGATTTTATCACGACTTCTCCTCCGGCAGGCACGGCGACATCATCGGCTTCCTGATGGAGACGGAGGGCGTCGGTTTCACCGAGGCCGTCGAGCGGCTCGCTGCGATGGCCGGGCTGCCGCTACCGGCAGCGACCCCCGACGCCGAGCGGCACGAGGCGCGCCGCAAGACGCTCTACGACGTGATGGAGCTCGCCGCGAAATTCTTCGCCGACATACTGGCCTCGCGCAATGGCGCCAAGGCGCGCGGCTATCTCGGCGACCGCGCCATCTCGCCTGCGACGCAACTGCAATTTCGGCTCGGCTATGCGCCGCCCGATCGCTTTGCGCTGAAGGAGCATCTCGGCGCCCACGGCATTCCGGCAGACGACATGGCGGAAGCCGGGCTGCTGGTTTCCGGCGACGATATCCCGGTGCCCTACGATCGCTTCCGCGATCGGGTGATGTTTCCGATCGCCGATCTGCGCGGCCGGGTGATCGCCTTCGGCGGCCGCGCGCTGGAGAAGGATGTTCCGGCGAAATACCTGAACTCCCCGGAAACGCCGCTGTTCCACAAGGGCGACAATCTCTACAACCTCTCGACCGCGCGCGCTGCCGCGCACAACGGCTCGGCCCTGATCGTGGTCGAAGGCTATGTCGACGTCATCGCCATGGTGACGTCGGGCTTTGCAGCAACCGTGGCGCCGCTCGGCACCGCGTTGACCGAAAACCAGCTCGCGCTGCTCTGGAAGATGGCGGACGAGCCGATCCTGTGCTTCGACGGCGACAAGGCCGGGCAGAAGGCGGCCTGGCGCGCCGCCGACCTGGCGCTGCCGCATCTAAAACCCGGCAAGAGCCTGCGCTTTGCGCTGCTGCCCGAGGGGCAGGATCCCGACGACCTCGCCCGCTCGGGTGGGCGCAGCGCGATCGAGGAGGTGATCGGCGCGGCGCGCGGGCTTGCGGACATGATCTGGTCGCGCGAGATCGAAGGCGGTAGCTTTGCCACCCCCGAACGGCGCGCGGCGCTGGAAGCGCGGATCGGCGAACTGACCAATGGCATCCGCGACGAGGTGTTGCGGCGCCACTATCGCCAGCATATGGAGGAGCGGCTGCAGCGTACCTTCGCCCCCGAATCCGCGCGCGCCTTTGCCGGCCGCGGCGGCGAATCAGGGCGGCGGTTTCAGCCCCGCCCACCCGGCTCACCCAGCCGATTTGCTCCTCGCAACGGCCGCGGGCAGGGGATGTCCACAGGCGGTCCCGCCCTTGGCCGCGGACCCTACCAGGCAGCCAGCGCGCAACTGGCGGTAAGCCCGATCATGCGCGGCCAGCGCAGCGCGATCTCCCGCCGCGAAGCGCTGATCCTGCTGAGCCTGATCAACCACCCCTGGCTCCTGCATGAGCATCTGGAACAGGTGGCGGCGCTGGAGCTCGCCCATCCCGAGGCCCACAAGCTGCGCGCCGGTATCATTGCGGCCTTCGCCCATGACCATCACCATTCGCCCGACCCCTCCGAGCAGGCCGAGAAGATGCGCGCGGACCTCGAGGGGAGCGGATTATCCCAAATCCTTCAAAGGGTTGAGCGCGCGATCACGACCGCGGCGGTGTGGGGCGCTCGCGCCGGCGCGGCGCGCGAGGACGTTCTTTCCACCTGGCAGCAACTTGTTGTCTTGCATCAGAAAACGCACGCCTTACTTAGGGAAAAGAAGGACGCCGAACTGGCCTTGGGCGAGGAACCCAGCGAGCCGAACATGGTGTGGCTGAAGGACGTGAGCGCCCGGCTTGAATCCCTGGAGGGTACCGAGGCCCAGATCGAGGGTTTTGGCGAGCTGTCCGGCCGGTTCCAGCGGAGCGTTTGATCAAAAAATGATGCGGACGGTTCCGGACGGGACCGCGAAAAGACTCGCCAAACCCATGGTTTGGCTGCAAAAACAGGGTTAATTGAAGTTTAACGGCCATGTTGCATGTTCAGGCAACATTAAGGGCCGGCTCTGAGTTGGAAAATGTGTCGGAAATAATCTGGCATGTATTCCGAACGCAAAACCGGTACTTAACTTTTGCGGAATAGGCGGCGGGCGAAGACGGGCGAAACCAGCGGGACAGAGTGTGGGGGGTGGCGACAGCATTGCGCCGCCCTTTATGCGTCGAGAGCAAAGTTCGAGTAGATCAAGTCTGGCGCCGTCGCGTATCGCGCGTCGAGCGCCGTTGGGAGCAATGAATGGCCAGCAAGGCAAAGACGCTGCAGGTGAAGGACAAGGAAAAGGACGACAAGGCAGCCGACGCCCCTGAGAAGGAATCGGCCGACGCGCCGTCGCCGTTGCTCGACCTGACGGACGCCGCCGTCAAGAAGATGATCAAGCAGGCCAAGAAGCGCGGCTTCGTGACCTTCGATCAGCTCAACGAAGTGCTGCCCTCCGACACCACCTCGCCTGAACAGATCGAGGACATCATGTCGATGCTGTCCGACATGGGCATCAACGTGACCGAGGCCGATGAGGCCGACAACGAGGAAGAAAAGGACGAGGCGGGCGACGACGACACCGACAACGAGTTGGTCGAGGTCACCCAGAAGGCCGTCACCGAGGTCAAGAAATCCGAGCCCGGCGAGCGCACCGACGATCCCGTGCGCATGTATCTGCGCGAGATGGGCACCGTGGAGTTGCTGTCGCGCGAGGGCGAAATCGCGATTGCCAAGCGCATCGAGGCCGGCCGCGAGGCGATGATCGCGGGCCTCTGCGAGAGCCCGCTGACCTTCCAGGCCATCATCATCTGGCGCGACGAGTTGAATGAAGGAAAGATCTTCCTTCGCGACATCATCGATCTCGAAGCGACCTACGCTGGTCCCGACGCCAAGAACAACATGAACCCGGCGCTGATTGGCGCTGCCGTCGGCCCCGACGGCCAGCCGATCGCGAACGGCGAGGAGGCCGCGACGGTGGTGGGTGTGGTGGCTGCGCAGGCCGCGCCCGCCCATGTCGCTCCGCCCGCGGCGCCGCCATCGCCGACCCCGTTCCGCCCCGCACCCGCCGCTGTCGGCGAGGGCGAGGAGAAGGATCCGTCGGAGTCCGCCGCCGAATCCGACATGGACGACGACGAGTTCGAAAACCAGATGTCGCTCGCCGCCATCGAGGCCGAGCTGAAGCCGAAGGTGGTCGAGACGTTCGACAAGATCGCCGACAACTACAAGAAGCTGCGTCGCCTGCAGGAGCAGGACATCTCCAACCAATTGCAGAACGAGACGCTGTCGCCGGCGCAGGAGCGCAAGTACAAGAAGCTGAAGGACGAGATCATCGTCGAGGTGAAGTCGCTGCGCCTGAACCAGGCCCGCATCGATTCGCTGGTCGAGCAGCTCTACGACATCAACAAGAAGCTGGTGTCGTTCGAGGGGCGTTTGCTTCGGCTCGGCGACAGCCACGGCGTCGCGCGCGAGGATTTTCTGCGCAACTACCAGGGCTCGGAGCTCGATCCGCGTTGGCTCAACCGCGTCTCGAAACTCTCGGCCAAAGGCTGGAAGAACTTCGTCCACCACGAGAAGGACCGTATCAAGGAATTGCGTCAGGAGATCCAGTCGCTGGCAGCTCTGACCGGGCTCGAGATCGGCGAATTCCGCAAGATTGTGCACGGCGTGCAAAAGGGCGAGCGCGAGGCACGCCAGGCGAAGAAGGAAATGGTGGAAGCCAACCTTCGCCTCGTGATCTCGATCGCGAAAAAATATACCAACCGCGGCCTGCAGTTCCTCGACCTGATCCAGGAAGGCAACATTGGCTTGATGAAGGCGGTCGACAAATTCGAATACCGCCGCGGCTACAAGTTCTCGACCTATGCGACCTGGTGGATCCGGCAGGCGATCACGCGAAGCATCGCCGACCAGGCGCGCACCATCCGCATTCCCGTGCACATGATCGAGACCATCAACAAGATCGTGCGCACCTCGCGCCAGATGTTGAATGAAATCGGCCGCGAGCCGACGCCGGAAGAGCTGGCCGAGAAGCTCGGCATGCCCCTGGAGAAGGTGCGCAAGGTCCTCAAGATCGCGAAAGAACCGCTGTCCCTGGAGACGCCGGTCGGCGACGAGGAAGACTCCCACCTCGGCGATTTCATCGAGGACAAGAACGCGATCCTCCCCATCGACGCTGCGATCCAGTCGAATTTGCGCGAAACGACGACGCGGGTTTTGGCGTCACTCACCCCGCGCGAAGAACGCGTCTTGCGCATGCGCTTCGGCATTGGCATGAACACCGACCACACGCTCGAAGAAGTCGGCCAGCAGTTCTCGGTGACGAGAGAGCGCATTCGGCAGATTGAAGCGAAGGCGTTGCGGAAGCTGAAGCATCCAAGTAGGTCAAGGAAGCTGCGGAGTTTCCTCGACAACTGATCTCTCGTCCGGGCGCGGCGCAGCACGAAGTGATGCGCCGCGGACGCGGGACCCAGTTCTTCTCTCCGAAACAAAAGCGGCGGGCGAAAGCCCGCCGCTTTGTTTGGTGGAGCTTGGCAGCTCAGCTGAGTTTCAGCTTTATGGTGTCTTTATCGCGCGGTTTCCGATTGCCGCCAACCGCAACGATATATCAATAGCGCCTTATTTCTTTTTCGCGCCGGTCCGGCTGAGGCTCTTGATCGCGAGGGGCGGGCGACCGGATTTTTCGGCAATCTCGCGGTCGTGCCGGAGAATATAGCCGCGTGCGGGCTCGTCGCCGTCCAGGCCGCCAAGCAGTTCGGCGGGGACGCGCCGGTTGGAACGCTGTGAGCCGTCTTCATAGACGACGTCGAAAAAGGCCAACTCGCCTTTGGGATTGGTCCCGGGTTTTTTCGCCATGGCGGGCTTGTCCCCGATATGCGCACCGCTGTCAAAGAAAAAGGCGGGCTTGCTGCGTCTATGGTTACCGGGGAAGACGGACGCGAATTGAAGCGCGCCCCAGCGCGTAGGATCGGTGGAGCGAAGCGATATCCATCACGTTCATTTTGCGGAAATGATGATGGGTTTCGCGATGGGCTCACCCATCCTACGCGCTAGCCGTCGTCATCACCCGCGAACGCCGGTGATCCAGTATCCAGAGACGTCAGGGATCAAATCGAGAGAGCACGGCGTACGGGATACCCCGCTTTCGCGGGTATGAATTGCGATGAGCGAATTTATTTTGCACAACGGGCAATTCTCGCTTGTGAGACATGCGCAATGCCCATCGTGTCCGTGTGTCGTAGTTGATCCCAACCCAAAATCAGAAGCCACATCCACGTTATCCCGCCTCGACCAGAGGGGCGGATCGCGATCGTCACGGACGTAGAAAGCGGGATGCGATGGACGCGGCAATTCACGAGACGGGTGAGCTTGCCTCGCGGACGGCGAAGTCGTGTGGGTCTGATTGTCCAGTCCCGTTTTGCCGTAATAAACATTGAAAAACGCCACTAATTTCAATCGCTTATCGCTTGTCGCCGGAAACGCGAAGAGCCCAGCTTTTTGGGCTGGGCTCGTAATAGGCTCTTGACCACGCCTTTCCCGGTTTCGGGCCGCTGCGCCGCCCTTAACGCGGGGGCGGCCTTGCGCACGGGAAACGACTGGGTTCATGCCCTGGGCTATCACGCCGTCGCGCCGCGCGCGCTTGTCGACACGCCGCTTATCGTGAAGGCGCTAGGAATTGGCTGAGCCAAACTAAACCGACGACAGCGGTCGGCCTGTCGGGGCGGCTATCGCAACGCGTTCAACCCATGCCGCCAATAGGGCCAGCGTGACATAGAGGAACAGCGCGGTCATCGCCATCGTTTCAGGCGACGAAGGCGGCGGCCCAAAATTCGCGTAGACCTGCAGCGCGGCGAGGACAGCTACGAAACCCCAATACAGATACTGACCGTTGGCGCTCGTGAATCTGGTCATGCGCGCATATAGCCATGCACCGAGCCCGAGAACGATCAATTCGAGCGGAAAACTGAGCGTGACGTGCCTCCAAAGACCGAAGCCGACCTTTGCCGTGTTGTCGTACAGCGGCAGATCAGGCACGTGCACAATGAGATCAAGAAGCCAATGTGAAAAGGACGCCGCAGCAACGAGAAAGATCGTCATCGCGCGGTCGCCGGAAGTAAACATCGCTACTATCACACCGCGGACTAACGAAATGGCGATCGATCCAGGCAAACCGTGGGTATAGGGCATGTAGAGATCATATGCGTTGGCCTCCGTGAAACCCGGGACGATGTGGAGTTTCTCGATACCTGAGAACACCAAGATAGACCAGACGACGTCCATCCATTGCACAGCAAGAAACCACACCCAGAGCGGCACACGAGGCCCGACGGATTTGACGGCATATGAGACTCCGTAGTGACCAACGAACATGCCGCGCGGCTCCACTTGGAATGCTCACAGAATGTAGCAGCCAAAGGCAGCATGACAACGAGGCACCATGTCTGGATCAATCGCGTCACTTTAGTCGTCGGCCGGCCGCTTCCGGTCTACCCCGATCAACAGACATCTCAGAGTCGTCGGCATGTCTCAAAGGTGCCAGATTCGGACGCTGGCTTGGCGGCGCTCCTCTGCCACCCTTTCACAGAGCGCGAAGGAATTGGGTGAATACTCCGCCGCCTAAAGGCGGTGGCTTCGAGTTACGGCTGAAAGCCGGATTTGGTTGGCCCCATAGGCCGACTGGTGCAAATCCTGAAACATTCGTGCTCGGGGCCTTCGTAATATCCGCATGGTGAAGCAGCCCTGAGTTTTGATTTGAATGCTAAAGCAGTCTCGACGACACTCATTTGCGACTCGATCCCATGCCGCCTAAAGGCGTGGGGTTTACAGATCCCCTATAGGGGACTCTAAAGAAGGCTTCTGCCACGCGGAGATCGTCTGACGGTGCGCGCAGCCCGGCAATCGCATGATCTTCGGCGACGACTAAGGTGTGGGTCCAGAATCCGAGGTCGAAAGCCACCAACCGTCGCCAGCGAACCAGCATGTGTCATCTTTAGCCTCGTCAATTCGGAACGATTGGACGCTCTCTTTCCCGCCGTGTACGAACGCCGAATTCAATCTGTGGGCACTTTCCGCACTCTGGCCTCCGACGAGCGACACGAAGGCGGCTGCAGAGATGAACCGCGCAGGCCAGGTCGCGCCGTATTCTGGTTTCCGGATCAACAGCATCCCACCAACCATGCCCTCCGCATGCAACGGAAACAGCAGCCGCCCTCGGCTCTTCATAGCGTCGAGCCAGCCCCAGCTTGGCTGCGTCGTTCCAGCGTTGACATATATGGCATCCGCCTTCGGGAGATCGTCAGCTATGCCCGTGCGGCCGTACACCGTCACCCATGGCATGTGAGCCAAGTTCTGCTCGGCACGTGCGGCAAGGCCTTGATCAATTTCATAGGCATGGACATACCCGGTCGGGCCGACCAAGTGTGCCAGCACGGTCGTATAGTAGCCTGTACCGGCGCCTATCTGGACAACGGTTTCGCCTTGGCAGAGAGCCAGCGCATCGAGCCAGTGTGCATGCCAACTTGGTTGACCGATGTTGATGCCCCGCTCTGGGTTTATAGCCACGAGCGTATCCTGGTAGATAAAAGCCGGGTCGTCAGTTGGCGTCCTGATGTAGCCGAATCCAGGAATATTGATAGACCAGGGCCCTGGGCCGGCAAAACGCTCGCGCTCGACGGCAGCGAACGCTTGTTCAATCCGTGGATCGCCCGCTCTGCCCTCGGCCGCCACATAGCGGGCAAAGAACGTTCTGAGCGCGACTGATCGGTCAAGCTCTTCCATATTCCGGCTCCGGGTCTCATGAAGACGGCAAAAGTCGCCGATGACCGATTAAGCACGCGAAAGGTCTTCCTTCTATCCTCCGCGCGGCCAGGGGCAGCGGGGCGACAGAGCCAATATATATTAGGGTGCTCACCAGTCGAAAGACATTCCGGCAGCTGCGATTGTAGCAGGTCGGCTAATCGCGTCACTTTGACCGTGGGCCGGCCCCGTCCGGTCTACCCCGATCAACGGACATTCTTGGTGTTCGTCGGCATGTCGCAAAGGTGCCAACAACGGACTCTCGCATTTCGTCGATGTGATGTAAAATGTCTAAACTGACTAACTGGCCTCTGCCATTATCTCCGGCACGAGCGCCATCTTGGCGGTTTGAAATCGACGTGTGCCGGACTCCGAGGGAGGTTTGCATGCGACCGGTCGGCTTCTTCCTGACATTGAGCATTCTTGTAATGCCGGCCCGCGCCGAGCCGCTGCAGATCCATGGCATGACGGGCTATGTCGGTGAGTACGAGCTCAGTGGCAGTGTTTCCGAGCAGGATTTGAACGGGAAAAAGGAATTCTCAGGTCCATTGACGGTGAGGCACGTTGGCCTCTGTACGCACGATGGTCCGAAGGAGACCGTTGGCGAAATCCGGTTCGAACTCGCCAAATCGTCGTCTAGCATCACCGCGACGCTGGACTTCGACGGAAGCAAATGTGCTTACAAGGGCGTTCTTTCCGAGTTGTTCCAGGGCTTCATGGATTGTGGTCGCCAGTGGAGCCTTCCGCTGAGACTTTGGACGAAATGATCCGACGAGCAATCTGGGTCGTCGATGTCGCAAATGGGTCAATAGGCGACCACGAGTTCGCGACGGCAATTGCCCTTCAGACCACCGGCACGAGCAGCCGTAGCTCGGACTGGCTGCGGTAGAACTCAATCAACGGCCGCGTCGCGTCAAAATCGGAACGGCAACGGAGCTCGGCCACGGTTGGACCGATCGCGTCGCGGTGCCGCTCCCAGTCGGCGATCTTCCCCACGGCATAGCGGCCCGAAGGAATCACCCAACTCGGCAGATCGAGGGTGCTCGTATCCTTGTCGACCGCAACGCAGGCGCGATAAGCGCCGTCGATCACCGCGCCGTAGAACCTCTTCTTCCTCAACGTCGGTAACCTTGCTTCCAGCGCATCGAACGCAGCTGGCGCCTGCTCCGGGATCGGCTGGCCGCGCTCACCGCTGACGTAGACAACCTCGAAGCCACCGAATTCGACTATCTGGTCTTTGTTCGACGATTGGTCAGCCATCGATATGCTCGCGATGTTCGGCCTTGGGTTGAGGCCAAGATTCCCGGAGAACCTAAGAGCAAGCGTATTCGGTCTTTGCCTTCAACTGAGATGAACGGCCGCTTTGGGTCAATCGCGTCGGTTTGCCGCTCAGCCCGCTACTTCCGGTCTACCCCAATGAACGGACTCCGCGAGACCCGCCCGGCTGGTCCGTTTTGTGCCATGAACGGTCATAGAGGCAAGTTAAACTGGACCGCCGATTTTGCCACTCAGCATCAAGGTTTCTCGAGACCCTGAGGCAGACTAATCCAGAGCACTGTCTGTTCTTCCGGCGAATGTAGCGATTTGTGTCCCTTGCCATCCACGTCCTCAAACAAGACGAAGCTACCAGCCGGTACGCGCCTCTCAACTCCGTCACTTGTCTGGTATTCTGCCGATCCATCCAGCCTCACTGTCAGTACGCGCTCCGGCACTGTATGCCAATCGACCTGTCGCGCACCCGCCGGAATGTGCGTGAAGCGGATGCCTGACGCCGCGTACTTCACCGACACTTCGAATGCAGCGGCATTGGGGTGAACCTGTCGAGAGGCTGTCGGGATTTCGACCTCATCGAAGTGGGACTCGCCGTCGGCTGTCGAGTAAACGCGCAGACACTTCATCTTAGCCCCCGTTCCTTGAGTTGCACTACACCACACTCCATGACCGCATAAGAAGCGTCTAGGTCCGAAGTGGGTCAAACTGAGAAGAACTCAGTGCGAGCATATGTCTTCCGGGTTACCCCCGATAGCGGACATTGATTGTCTGGCACTGCGCGATGGCCCAAGTCGCTTCGTGAATGTCACGCCGTCGCGCCCCGTTCCGTAGCAAGGCGCAAAGGTAGGACGGCTCGCGTCGCGAGGCGCCCAAGCAGCTGTTAAAACTGTCGCGCGGGGAATGCCGGTGTGAAAAGCGTGTGCCCGTGGTTGCTAACCCGTGTGCTTTTTGTTGCACACGCGACCGCGGGTGCGACGCGCACCCGGTATTCCCTGCGCCCTCTTATCTTCGAGGGACAATGCTTCAGCAAGGCTCGCGCAGATCCTGCCGCGGGAACGCGGACGCGCATCCTCTTCGCTGTCTGACAATCAAGCCCCATCGTCGTCCCGGACAAGCGAGCGACAGCGAGCGCCGATCCAAGACCCATAACCACAAATGTCTGCCGTGTGCGATGCCGGGGCCGCTATCATTCCTACGGCAGACGCCTGTGGTTATGGGTCCCGGCTTTCGCTGGGGCGACGTCGAAAGCGTTAGGCCCGCCGAAGTTTTGGCGAAGGCGGCAAGCCGGGTGACGATGTCAGAACAAGTTGTTTGAAATTTTGAATCCGAAGAAGGTGCGTTAAGGGCATCCGCCAGCCGGCGATGGGTTGGCACACCCAGGCTTGTCTCCGGCATGCATCCAAAAAAAGCCCCACGCGTTCCGGAAAATGGACGCCGGATCAACCTCGCCATGACCACTTATGTCATCGCCAAAACCGCTAGCCAGAGGACCGCCATGCCCGGGCGTCGCATTGTTGTCTGGTACAACACGCGTTGCCCCATTTGTAACGGTGGGATCGACTGGCAGCGCAACAAGCTCGCTGCGGCGGTTCGCGTCGGCCGCATCGTGTTCAAGGACATCGACGAACAGCCCGAGGCGCTCGCAGCCTATGGCGCTTCGCTCGACGACGTGCGTCGCCGCCTGCACGCGACCGACGAAGACGGAAAACTCATCGTCGGCGCCGATGTCGCGATCGCCATCTGGCGGGTTACGCGTGGGGAAGCCTGGCTGGCGACGCTGTTCGGCAATCCCGTCATTTTACCGGTCACGCGCTTTGCCTATGACCGCTTTGCGGACATGCTGTTCGCTTGGAACAAGTGGAAGGGGCATTGGTGACGACCGGTAAGACCAATCTCGACGCATCATCAGCGAGCTAAAGCTGGAAACGATGCAGTGCGGGTGGGCAAAGGCGCAGGTGCGCCGTGCCCACAATCTTCTGGCCGCGCCGCGAAGAAACGCATCTTCGCCCCAGATGCCACCGACATCCATCGTAAAAAAGCCCCATGGGTTACCGAACATCAATGGCCGGCTGAAGCCCGGCCATGACCTCGCGTGGGTCATCGCCCCGAAAAATCCGCGGCTGGAGGAAAAACATGACCGGGCGTCGCCTTGTTGTCTGGTACAACACGCACTGCCCCATCTGTAACGGTGGGATCGAATGGCAGCGCAACAAGCTCCTTCCGGCGGTCCGCGCCGGCCACATCTCTTTCAGGGACATCAACGAAAGGCCCTATGCGCTCGTCCCCTACGGCGCTTCGTTCGACGACGTGCGTCGCCGCTTGCACGCAACCGACGAAGCGGGAAAACTCATCGTCGGCGTCGATGTCGCCATCGCGATCTGGCGGGTCACGCCGGGCGAAGGTTTCCTGGCGACCCTGTTCGGCAATCCGCTGATGTTGCCGGTCACGCGCTTTGCCTATGATCGCTTCGCGGATCTGCTGTTCGCTTGGAACAAGCGACGGGAGCAATTTGTGACGGCCGACAAGACCGACATCGGCAGATAGCACCATTTCAGCGAGTAGCGAGTAGGGTGGGCAAAGGCGCAACTGCGCCGTGCCCACCATGTTTCTTCCAGGTTGTCGAAAGGTGGGCACGCTTGCGCGTTTTTCTCCTCCGCGAAAACTCCTGCGCCGCCAGCCGACGCGGCCCGCGCGGCTCGTTCTCGTCATCCTCGCGCAATCCGGCCGCCATGATGGCGCTCCCCATCGCTGCCGAGCCGAAGGTGACGATGAACCCGAACAAGAGCAGCCCAAGGGCGATGCCGGGTGTGCGGTCGGCGAAGATCAGATGGCGCAGGCCGCCGGGATCAAGCAGCAGCAACCCGCCAACCAGGAGCACTGCGACCGCAACTCCCGCGGCGAGGTTGATCGCGAGCAGCCGGAACAGCGGCGTTCGCGAGAATCGGAATCCGCGGGATGGTTTATCGTCATCGCGCATGTCATTTGGCATCGCGGCTCGCTGATGCTCGCCCGAGATGCCTAGTCTATCACTGCTCCGCTACCGCTCAAACCGGCGCTTAAGGCGCGGCCCGTGAAGGAGCGGCGCTGGCGCATCGGGGCGAATTAGGGGATAATTGGCGGCGGGGCGTGGCGCGAAATCGAAGCAACCGGCGCGCGCGCGTGGGATGCAGTTACCTCACACAAGTTTTCTCGCAAGTTTTCTTAAAGGAAATACCTCGATCATGAAAAGTTTTCGTTTGCCGATCATTCTGCTCGCGCTTGTCGTCGCGCCCCCCGCATTTGCCGCCCGTTGTGGCGGTGATTTCAATTCGTTCCTGGCGGCCATGGCGGCGGACGCGCAAGCGGCCGGCATTTCGCAAGGCGTGATCTCCCAGGCTTTCGCTGGCGTGACGCAAGATGGGGCGGTGCTGAATTTCGACCGCCGCCAGCGCTACACCTTCAACAAGACGTTCGAGCAATATGTCTCGACCCGCGTCGGCTCGGTGCGGATCAATGGCGGCCGCGCCATGCTGACCCGCAACGCCGCGCTGTTGTCGCGGATCGAGCAACGTTTTGGCGTGCCGCGGCAGATTTTAGTCGCGATCTGGGGACTGGAGACCGATTTCGGCAAGGGCGACATGGGCAAGCTTCCGGTAATCCGGACGCTGGCGACGCTGGCGCATGACTGCCGCCGCTCCGAGTTGTTCCAGGGCGAACTGCTCGCGGCGCTGAAGATCGTGCAGCGCGGCGATCTTCCGTTGCACGACCTGATGGGCGCCTATGCCGGCGAAATCGGCCAGACGCAATTCCTGCCGTCGTCCTACATCAAATATGGCGTCGATTTCGACGGCGACGGCCGCGTCGACCTGCGCCACTCCGTCGCCGACGTGCTCGCCTCCACCGCCAACCTGCTACACACCAACGGTTTCAAGATGGGCGAGTCCTACGGCGAAGGCAGCGCCAATTTCGAGGCGATGCGCGAATGGAATCACGCGGAGATCTATCGCAAGACGATTGGGTATTTCGCGGATCAGCTGGTGGGGCGGTGATGGCTCTTCTCCCTCGCCCCGCTCTTGCGGGCAGAGGGTGGGGTGAGGGGCTCTATCCACGGACTGGGCTTGCGGAGAGTCCCCCTCAGCCGCCCGACGTCGCTGCGCTTCGCCGGGCGACCTCTCCCCGCAAGCGGGGCGAGGTGACTTGATACGCTTGACGAACGAATAGCGTCACTTCCCCTTATTCGCCGCCTTCTCGATCCGCTTCGCCAGCACCGACCAGTAGGTCCCGGGCCGCAGGCGCTGCAGGATGTCGAGGAAGCGCGCGTCGTTGCCGATCAGGATGCGGGGCTTGTTCTTCTCGATGCCTTCGATGATGCGCAGCGCTGCGGCTTGCGGCGTCGTCTTCGCCACCTCGTCGAAGCGCTCGATCGCCTGCGCGCGCCGCGCGTTGTCCGTGACGCCGGTGCCGGTGCGCGAATTGCGCGCGATGTTGGTGGCGATCCCGCCGGGATGCACCACGGTGAGGCGGACAGGGCTACCCGCCATCTGCAATTCGTGCCGCAAGCTTTCGGAGAAGCCGCGCACCGCGAATTTCGCCGACGCATACGCCGTCTGCCCGGCCGGGGCGATGATGCCGAAGATCGAGGACAGATTGACGATGTGCGCCGCGCCCTGCTGCGCGAGATGCGGCAGGAAGGCGCGGGTCGAATGCACCACGCCCCAGAAATTGATGTTCATCAGCCAGTCGAATTGTGCCTGGTCGATCTCGGTGAACTGGCCGAGCAGCCCCACGCCGGCATTGTTGACGACGATATTGAGGCCGGGATGCGCCGATATTGCGGCGTGCGCGTAGCCGGCGATCCCTGTGGGTTCGCTGACATCGACGCGGTGCACCGAGACCTTGCGCTGCCCGGCCTTCGCAACCTCGGCAGCCACGCTCTGCAGGCCGGCTTCGTCGCGGTCGGCAAGCGCGAGATCGCAGCCGCGCGCGGCAAGCTCGAGCGCCAGCGCCCGGCCGATGCCACCGGCGGCTCCGGTCACGGCGGCAGCGGCTCCACGGATCGTGGTCATCGAAGGTCCCTCCACCCTAAGGAAGCGGTCGGCGGCAAGCCTTATACGCGCGGCCGGCTCAGGGCAACCGGCGCACGTCGCGCCGCTTCCGCAGATCAGCCCCGCGTGATATCGGTTGCCGCCATGTCCATCCCGTTCCTCTTGACTTCGCTGATCGTGGTCGCGTCTCCGGGCACTGGCGTGCTCTACACGCTGGCGGCGGCGCTGACCAAGGGGGCGAAGGCCAGTATTGCCGCGGCGTTCGGCTGCACGCTCGGCATCCTGCCGGCGATGCTGGCCGCGATGGCTGGGCTCGCCGCGGTGCTGCACACCAGCGCGCTGGCGTTCTCGGCGCTGAAATGGCTCGGCGTGATCTATCTTCTCTATATGTCCTGGCAGGCGTTGCGCGAGCAAGGCGCGCTCACGGTCGAGCGTCGGCTCGACGAACGCTCGGCCCGGCGCGTGATCGTGACGGGATTTCTGATCAACATCCTCAATCCGAAACTGTCGATCTTCTTCTTGGCCTTCCTGCCGCAATTCATCGCACCCGACGACGTCCATCCGTTGACACGGCTGCTGCAGTTGAGCGGCGTCTTCATGGCGATGACGTTCGTCGTGTTCGTGCTCTACGGGCTGTTCGCAGCTTCCGTCCGCGACCGCGTGCTGACGAGGCCGAAGGTTATGACCTGGCTACGGCGCGCGTTTGCCGGCGGATTTGCCCTGCTTGGGATGAGGCTCGCCTTTGCGGAGCGCTAGGAGGATCGGCAGTCGCCGGAATCAAAAAAGCGGGCCAGGCGCCCGCCGTTCTTTGGAAACATATGGCCAATATTGAGCGCCCGGGCGGAGCGATGCGCCCCACCCGGGCTAGAAGGTTACTTCTAAGGTTACTTCTTCTTGGCCTTCTTGGCCTTCTTCGCCTTTTTCGCCTTCTTCGCTTTCTTAGCCATAGTATCCTCTCAGGGTTTAATGGATTGAAACGCGACACGAGAGGCATGCTCGGCGGAGGGCCAGCCTTGCAAAATCCTCAACTGTAAATTCAGCAGATTCGCGGCGCGCTGCCCCGCATTGTCACGCCGCTGTCATTGCGTTATCCACAGCTGTTATACGTTTTGAGGGGTTTTTCGCGCAAATTTCGCAAAGCACCGCCCGCATCGATCGAGAGCGCGCGGTGGATGAGGTTAACGTTCTCCCAATTTCGATCGTTCATCGATTCAAAACCACGGTGCCGGTTCCCCCCTCGAGTTGAGGGTCCGTTAAGCCGCGCGGCTCCAATCTTGCCCCAGGAAAACCGGGATTTTCATGGGCGGGCTGTTCGACAACAGAGGGGACAGGACGATGCGCGTTCTGCGGCGGCGATGCTGAACGTTCCGACGTTGTGGACGGCGTTCGTCATCAATTTCTTCACCATGGGCCTGATCTGGGCCTATGTGGTGCGAAGCTACCCCAAGCTGGAAGCCGCGCGGTTCTGGACTGCCTCGGCCCTGGTCGCAGGCCTCGGCGCCGGGATTGCGACGTTGCGAGTGATTGTGGACTCGCTCACGCCGTTCGTCGCGGGCGGTACCGTGTTGGTTTTTGCCGCCTGCCTTGCCGCGATGGGGATCAGCCGGTTCTACGACCGGCCGGTCTCGTGGCGTCAGAGCTTCCTGATCACCGGCCTGACTTGCGCCGCCCTCATCTTCTTCATCGTCGTCCATGACAGTGTGCCAATCCGGATCCTGGTCTACACCGTCGGCCTGTCGCTGCCGCTGGCGCTGACGCTGACGCTCCTGCTGGCACAGCAGGAGGGCCGCAGCACGGCGGGTGCCCGGCTTGCGGGCATCATCACCGCGTTCATGATCGCGATCTTTGCGATCCGGGCAGCAGCCAACCTGCTCGGTCTCGATTTCGATTTTGCCCATTCCAGCAGCCCGCAATCCTTCGTGGTGCTGATGCTGATGTTCCTGTCGATGGCATTGAATTTTGGTTTCCTGCTGATGACGATGGACCGGCTGCGCAACGAGGTCGCCGATCTCGCGCTGATCGACGATCTCACCGGCGTCGGCAACCGGCGGCATCTGGTGCAGCGCCTGACCGAGGAATGCGCGCGCTCTGAGCGCGGCGGCGAGCCGTTCGCGCTATTGGTGATCGATCTCGACGGCTTCAAGACCATCAACGATACCTACGGCCATGCCGCCGGCGACGCCTGCCTGCAGCATTTCACCCTGATGGCGCAGACGCGGCTTCGGCCCGGCGACCTCCTGGCGCGTACCGGCGGCGACGAGTTCTGCATCGTGCTGCCGTCCTCGACCTTGCGCGAGGGCGTCATGATCGCGCGGCGGGTGCTGGAGGTCTGCCGTCAGGATGCCGAAAACTGCACCGGTGCCGATGTTCCGATCGCGGTGTCGATCGGGGTGGCGCAATGGACCCGGGAGACCGGGCCGTTCCCGGACCGGCTGATCGCGGCTGCCGATCATGCGCTCTACGATGCCAAGAAAGAAGGCAAGAACCGCTACGCGGCCTACGAACCGGCGCCACCGCTCGTGCCCGAACCGATGCCGGCTGTACGCAAGAGCGCTTAACAAAGCGTTTTTCGAGCGAAGTGGGTACCGGTTCGCGTAAAGAAAACGCGTCGAAAACCGATTCATGCTAGGCAAAGGGTTCGTCGGACCCTGAACCATGCATTTCCGTCTCCTGGCGCCAGCGCTTGGCTTCGTCGCCATTCTCTCCTCCGCCACCGCGCAAACCGCTGAGCTCGCAACAATCGCCAAACAGTCGGGAACGCCCGACATTCCCGGCCTGAACGTGATCTGGCTCGCGCCCTGGGGCGACGTGTCGAAGGCGCATCCCTGGCGCAACATCATCGTGCACCAGACCGAAGGGCCGGCGGGCTCGGCGCGCGGCGGCGCGCTCGAGCAGTCGAAGAACCCGACCCGGCGCGGCGTCATGGTCTGGGTCGAGACTGACGGCACGGTGTACTGGGCGGTGCCGGACAATCTCGTTCCTACCCATACCGATGGTGCCGATCGCAACGACAACAAGTATATCGACAACAGCAAGACCTATCACCAGGTGAACAAGGACACCTCGATCGGCGTGGAGTTCGCCGGCAACTATCCCGACGTGACGCGCGGCGCCACCGATGCGCAAGTTTCGGCGTGGCGGATTCTGGTCAAGGTCCTGCGGGCGCGCTACGGCATTCCGCTCGATCACGTCTACGCCCACAACTGGATCGACTACAAGGACGCGCGCTATTGCGAGGGCTGTACGCTCGCGACCATGGCGAGAGAGTGGGGGGAGTAGCGGATTTCCGTTCCTCGTGTTCTGGATTTGAACGGCATATTTGGCGACGAAGACCCAGACGATTGAGATCGATGACGACACCGCGACCGCGCTCAAACAGCGCGCCGAAGAGCGCGGCGTAAGCGTACCCGAATTGGTCGCGGAAGTTGGTCACGCTCGAAGCCGGCCCCGCCGAAGCCGACCGCGATGATGTTGCTGAATTGGACCGACGCTGGAAGGCGTTCGAAGTGCAGGATTCGGCCGCGTCCAATGATGAAGTCGTGCGGTGGCTTCAGACCTGGGGCACTCCGGCGTTCCGCAATTGGCGCAATAAATGAAGCTCGAATGGTCGGACGAGGCTCTCGCCGACCCTCGATCGCTTCGTTGAATTTCTCAACCGGGAGCATCCGTCGCTTGCCTCGATCGTCGCCGGAGAAATTGTTTCCAAGGTACAGGTCTTGATTGACCACCCGCGACTGGGCCGACCAATCGCGGGTCGAGAGGAATACCGCCAGATCGTATTGCAAGTTCTAGGAGCGACTTACGCGTTTCAATATCGCTTCGGTGGGCATCGTCTGGTGATGCTGCGGGTATTCCACGCGCGGGAATCGCGAGATTGAAATCTGTTCTGATTCATCAAATCGGCTGCTCCATCCAGCGGAAGATGCTGTGGATGATGCCGCCTCGCGGGCGGCTCGGGCGGCGGGTCATCCACGGCCCTCACGAGCTGGTAGAAGTAATCCAGAAACTTCATGTCGTTCGGTTCGGTGACGGTGAAATGCCCGTCGTCGAAGAACACGGTGTAGTCATAGAAGAACGGCCCGGCGAACGGCACGGTCGCCGGCGTGGCGCGGTCCTTGGAGATCACGAACTGCGACGGTTCGAGTCCGTGCGCGATTATGGCCTCTTCGACCTTCGGCAGCTTGCGCATGAACTCGCCGGAAAACCCGCCGATGGTTGATTGCAGGATGATCGACACGATCGGTTGCCCATGCCTCGCGCGGATGCCCGGTGTTCCCGGACGGCCCTTCCTTGAGCTTGGTCGATCAACTGCGCCGGCCGGTTCAAGCTCATTTTGTCGTCCCGCCTCGGCCGGATGCCGCTCGAGGTTCAACACAATCTTGGCGCACTGTTCGCGGCGATGTTAGCCAGCGCAACAGGCAAGGCTCAGGAAAGGGAGTTTGCAATGTCAGCATCGATCATCTGGCCGGTCGCAGCCGGCCATCGGCAACGACTCCGGGTACATGGCATCGCGGCCTTGCGCCTGTTTCCGGCCGTCGTGCTGTTGCTCTACGCCTCGGTTCTGGCCGCCGAAGAGCCGCCGAGCAAACCGTTCCTGGAAAGGAACAGTTTTTATCTGTCGTCTGCCGGTTTTCGTGTCCAGGTCGCCAACGATCCGGCTGGGCAAAAAGCGCTGCGCACGCTGCCGGCACAGCGCTTTGTCGTAAACGGGGTTGGCGAAGCCCTGCGTTATTTTTATGCCGAACCGCAGCATTGCGTTTGCATCTTCGTCGGCACCCAAGAGGCCTATGAGAAGTACCGCAAGATCCTCGGTCAGCCGCTGAAGTCGACCGACTATGTGGATCCCGATTACAAGACCCAGGCCGGCGTGCTGTTGAGCGGCCAGCCGTTGCGGCAGAGCACGCGCGGCGATCCCACCACGCTGTCAGACTATCTCAGCACTCTTTCCCCTCATTATTGAGGGCCGCCAGGGGCTGGAACCCGCGCCAGCACCGAATAAAAAAGCCGGCGTCGCCGCCGGCTTTTTTCATCACTCATCGCCTGAGAATTAGTGGGCGGCTTCCAGCGCGGCCGCTTCCTGGCGAGCGATCGCGCCCTTGACCGCGGACTGCACCTTCTCGAAGGCGCGAACCTCGATCTGCCGCACGCGTTCGCGCGACACGCCGAATTCGGCCGCCAGATCTTCCAGCGTCATCGGCTCGTCGGCGAGGCGGCGCGCCTCGAAGATGCGGCGTTCGCGCGGGTTGAGCACGCCGATCGCGCCGTTCAGCGCTTCGCGGCGATGATCGTACTCCTCATGATCCGCCATCAAGGCTTCCTGGCTGGGCGCGGTGTCGACCAGCCAGTCCTGCCATTCGCCGGCTTCGCCGTCGTCGCGGATCGGCGCGTTCAGCGAGGCGTCGCCGCCGAGCCGGCGGTTCATGTCGACCACGTCCTGATCGGTCACGCCGAGGCGCTTGGCAATCAGCTTGACCTGGTCGGGATGCAAATCGCCCTCGTCGAGCGCGGAGATCCGGCTCTTCGCCTTGCGCAGGTTGAAGAACAGCTTCTTCTGGTTCGCGGTGGTGCCCATCTTCACGAGCGACCAGGAACGCAGGATGTACTCTTGTATTGACGCCTTGATCCACCACATGGCGTAGGTGGCGAGACGGAAGCCCTTCTCGGGCTCGAACCGCTTCACCGCCTGCATCAGGCCGACGTTGCCCTCCGAGACGACCTCGGAAATCGGCAAGCCGTAGCCGCGATAGCCCATGGCGATCTTGGCCACGAGCCTGAGATGGCTGGTGACGAGTTGATGTGCCGCGTCACGATCGTCGTGCTCGCGCCAACGCTTGGCGAGCATGTACTCCTGCTGGGGTTCCAGCATCGGGAACTTGCGGATCTCGGCGAGGTATCTTGAAAGACCGGATTCTCCATTGAGAATCGGTAAGGTAGCTGAGCGGGCCATTTAGCGCCCTCCAGTAGGTTCAGGCCCCCGATAGCGGCGGGCCAGGCAAGGCGACCGCTTTGTTAAAGCCGGCCTGCTTGCGATGTTCCGCGTCGGATATTCAACGCAGATGCAAGATACACCAAATCGGGGGTGATATGGAAGGATTGCTGACGTCACGTCCCCGTGTGACTGCTATAAGCTTTTGGTATATCTAACCTTTTCTAAAGGGCCTGCGTCATAGCGCCGCTTTGAGGGTCCCCTCCAGGAGAAGCAAATCCTCCGGCAAGGATGATTCCCAGCGCAAAAGTTGCCCGGTCTTGGGGTGCTCTAATACCAATAGATAGGCGTGCAGTGCCTGCCGTCCCAGGCTCGCCAGCGCCGCCTGGGTTTGGGGGCCGAGGTGGCTCGCCTTGGTCTTGAAGTGCGGACCGTAAACCGCGTCGCCCAACAGGGGATGGTCGATATAAGCGAGATGGACCCGGATCTGGTGGGTCCGTCCGGTCTCAAGCCGGCAGGCAAGCAGGCTTGCCACAGGTTTGCCGTCGCGCCCGGCAAAGCTCTCGCGGACTTCATAATGGGTGACCGCTTCGCGGGCGCCCTCGCGCACCGCCATTTTCTCCCGCGCATGCGGATGGCGGTCGATCGGCGCGTCGACTGTGCCGCGCGGCCGGCTCGGGACGCCCCAGGCGAAGGCGAGGTAGCCGCGTTCCATCGCTCCGGTGCGGCCGTGATCGGCGAATTGCGCGGTCAGCGATCGATGGGCGAGGTCGTTCTTGGCCACCACCATCAGCCCGGTCGTGTCCTTGTCGAGCCGGTGCACGATGCCGGGGCGCTTGACCCCGCCGATGCCGGAAAGGCTTGCCCCGCAATGGGCGATCAGCGCGTTCACCAAGGTTCCGGTCTCGTGTCCGGCGGCCGGGTGCACCACGAGGCCTCTGGGCTTGTCGATGACGACGATGTCGTCGTCCTCATAGACGATGTTAAGCGCGATATTCTCTGGCTCAGGCTCGGCGGAAGTGGCTTCCGGGACGTCGATTATGATCGTTTCGCCCGGGCCCACATGGTAAGCGGGGTCACGGACTGGGCCCGGTCCGACCGTGACGTTGATAATAGAGACTCGGCCGGCCAGGATCAGCGCTTTCAGCCGCGAGCGCGACAGGTCCGGACACCGCACCGCCAACACCCGGTCGAGCCGGACCGAGCCTTCGTCGCCGGCGACGGTGACTTCCTGCCTCCCGGCGATATTGGTAGATGAACCTTGCATGACCGAAACTGCTATTCCCGAACCGACCCCCGACCAGGCCGCGATATTGGCGCGGGTGAGGCGGATGATGCTGATCGCGGGCCTGACCACGGCGCTCGCAATCGCGGCGGTCTTGATCGCCATCGGCTATCGCCTTTTCCGCAGCGAGGGAAGTGCGGCGACCAAGGATGTCACGGCCGTGCTGCCCAAGGGCGCCCGTATTGTCGCGACCGCCGTGGCCGGCGACCAGCTGGTGGTGACGCTGGATGTCGGCGGAACGACCGAAATCCGCACTTTTGATGCTCGTAGCATGAAACCGACGGGCCGGCTGAAATTCGCCAACGAGCCCTGACCCACAAGGGCCAAGGACAAAGGCTATGCCTTGCGAGAAATGCATTTCGAGGCTATTCCCAAAGCCGCACGCTCCCTTCGTCTAGCGGTTAGGACGCGGCCCTCTCAAGGCTGAAACAGGGGTTCGATTCCCCTAGGGAGCGCCAGCAAACTCAGGCACTTAGGTAGCCATCAGCCGCGTTCGTTGAATAATGGTTGAATAAGACGCTGGTGAACAGCGGCGAACGCTTGGGGAATTTGCTGCCGACATTAGCAGACTAGCCTCGGCGCGATGCCTCACTGTGGCTGGCGCATTCGCGAAAAATTTCCTCGTCGCCCTTGGTGTCCGGAAATATTCAAACCGCCGCTGACGTGCGCTGTCGTACGCGAGCGCCCTCGGATGTTCGCATTGACGTTGCTCGTCGCACAATCAACTCTTGTCCTGTCGAGCTTTGTGCGAATAGGAGGGCCACGTGAGATACAATCGACGAGAGAAAACTGGCGGACAACAGTCACAAGTCAGTCTATCCGCTCCGAAAGCCGCAGAACCGAGCACGATGCCATTCGCCCAGCGGCTCACCTGCACGATTGACGATGCATGCGAAGTGACCGGCTTGGGACGCACGAAGCTTTACGAGTTGATAGGAGCTGGGCGTATCGTCACGACAACGATCGGACGTCGGCGACTAGTAGTGGTGCGCTCACTTCTGGCGCTCCTTGACACCAACATGTCGAACTAATGGACGTGCGACTTAAGGGAGCAACCCCACTTTGAACGCGCTTTTCCTCAGGCACTCATTTTGATGACACGACCGTGCTCCCTTAGCCGGTCGAACTCGTCCGCCCACCACCGCATCATCCGCACGCGCTCCTGCCAGAATTTCGGCGGCATGGGTATAGGCGCCACGGATTTCATTCGCCTCCTGATGCGCAAGTTGACGTTCGATCGCATCCGCTTGTCACTTGCCGCTTTCGTTCGGGAGCGTTGACGCGGTGGATCGCAGGCCATGAATGGTCAATTCGATCTGGTCGTATCCGAGACGCGCAGCGCTGCGTTAAGGGTGCTGTCACTGATTGGGCGATGCCAGGATCTCACCGACGGGAAGAGATATCTTGATCCGCCAGTGATTTTCTGGAGCTCGCGAAGAATGGCGAGAGCTTGAGACGCCAGCGGCACCCGGTGTGGCCGTCTCATCTTCATCTTTTTGGCGGGTATGCGCCATTCCCCGTCAGCCAGGCTGAACTCGGTCCATTCCGCCTGTCGCAACTCGACAGGTCGCACAATGACCAGCGCAGCCAGCTTCAGCGCATACCTCGTCACGGCGTCCTGGCATTGCTCCTAGCGGCGTGATCCGAACCCGCGATGTTGTCGGCGAAGGTGAAGCAGCTTGTCCTGCCGGTTTCACTTTTCCGCGAGCGGTGGTCGAGTTCTCCTTCCCGATCTACTCACTACACAAAGGAACTGGGGGCCCACTCCTTCGAGATGGAGGGTGGCATCGTCAGCGAAATCGCCATCTCGTCAGCCTCCGGAAACCCGCTCGGCGCGCTAGCGAGCCCGGCCTTTGTTTCTTCGGTGAGGCCACTCCGCAACCACAACAAATCGAACACCGTCTACGTCGAGCTGGACAACCGATTCGGCTTCGGAAACCGCTCAACTCACCGTCCACCGGTAAACCTTCCCGCTAAACCGACCATCATGGCCCGCGTCTCGGTATATTCCCACCATCGTAGGATCGCAGCGGTTAGGGACACGCCGTATCGTTTAGCAAGGCGCTGAGGCGCTGGAAATCGGGCCGTTCGTTGGCGCAGGAAGCTGATGCCGGAAATCATGAAAGGGCATCAAAAGAGTGGCCGCAAACTCGTCGGCCTCTTTTCAATTCCTTTTCCGTTGCGTTGAAGGATGCTCTCTTCGTCGCAATAGACCCCGCCATCATATTGCTCATCGCCTTCAATCAGATCGCGATGCAAAATGTAGTGCCCGAAATTCATCCCCCAGGGTGAAGGCCTTCCGCCCCGGCGACTGGTTCTTATGATAGGCAATGCCCCATTGCCGCGGTTTGGTCTCGCTGTAGACGAGGGCGCCCATGCAGCCTTTCAGATTGCGCTCTTCGACGGTGACGATCGGGCTTTTTGGCGCGAACTGCTTCGAATATTCGAGTGCCAGAAACTGAATATCGACGGGATGGCGATCGAAGCGATCCGCCCCGTGATAGGCGTCCAGCAATTGCGTTAGGCGATTGGCTTCCTTCAGCGGGCGCGGTCGATCTGCTCCGGTCATTTATCTTTTTTTGCTCCAAGGATTTTGGCCATTTGCCGCAGCTGATCCTTCGTCTCAGGAGGCAGGACTGTATATTCTCGAAAGAACGCAAGATCGGTGGCGTCCCCCTACACTCTGTTCGTCTCGACCGAAGAGATAATCCACGGTCACGCCGAGC
>CAWGJM010000008.1:0-38615 GCA_963822795.1 uncultured Alphaproteobacteria bacterium | reverse complement strand
CGAGTCACTCCCTCCCGGTCTGATTCTGATCGAATAAACATGTGCGAGAGGTCCGCGCTGTTAGTGGCCATGCCGCCGCCGCGCCGAGGTGATGAAGTCGCAAGCAGTGTCGCCGCAATTAGACACATCCGCTCTAGTTTGACGCGCCGCGCATCGGACATCCCGTGTTTGTTGCGGTGGTTCGGCTTCGGGTATAAATCAGGCCCTTACATCTCGTTAGATGCAGCGACTTCTAATTCCGGTCATGTCCGCTTTAGCCCCGAAGGCGGACTTAAGTCTGAGGTCGCGCCAAGTCCGAGATGTGCCAATGGACTAGACCGCTCGCGCGGTAGGTCGCCGCGGCGGGTGACACGGTCAACAGGATAGTGTGACGGGGCGTCCTGTCTTGAGATTGAGGGGTTTCGACAACCTCACTCAAGACAGGAGCATCCCCAATGACCGATCAGGCCATCAGCCCGTTGCGTCGGCGCATGATTGAAGACATGGCGATAGCTAAGTTAGCGCTCTCCCGACACGGCTAAATCGGAGGAGGTACGCGGCTTTCGACTGCATCTCGCGTCGAGCGGCGCAGGCACACCAAAAATCAATGCCACGGTCTCAGCGCTGCGGTTCTTTTTCAATGTGACGCTTGATCGTTTCGACCTCGCCAAGCACCTGTCATTCATGCACGAGCCGGGCAAGGTGCCAATCGTTTTAAGCCCCGAGGAGGTTGCGCGCTTTCTGGAGGCAGCGCCGAGCATCAAATACAAGGCGGCGCTCAGTGTCGCCTACGGGGCGGGACTGCGCGTCTCCGAGGTCGTCTCGCTAAAGGTGTCCGATATCGACTCCGAACGCATGATGCTGCGCGTTGAGCAGGGCAAAGGCCGCAAGGATCGCCACGCGATGCTTTCCCCCGTGCTGCTCGCACTTCTGCGCGACTGGTATCGCATTGCGCGGCCGCAGGGCTGGCTATTCCCGGGCCAAAATACTGCCAACCCGATGACGACGCGCCAGCTCGCGCGTGCCTGCCACGCCGCGCCGCAGTCGTGAACGCAGCGATAATATTACTAATCAGCGTGAAAAGAATGAGCCTTTTGTTCTCCAGGATATCCGTCAACGGCACCAGCAGAAACAGGCCAGACGCGTATCCCAGAAAGGTAATACTGCTGATAATGCCCGCCTGCTGCTCAGTCATGCCCAGCGACGAACCGATCGGGCCTACAAGAATTTGGGGGGCGAAAAGATTGCTTGCCACAACACCTGTAATTGCGGCCGCCAGTAACACAAACGTTCGGTCAGAAGGGGTTCTCTCCAGACCGGAGTCAGATGTTTCACATGTCGCCATTGCACCAAACACTCTGAGCATTGCGCATCTGAGTCTCCCGTCCGTTGGCCGAAAGACATATTCAGGTGCGGGCCGCCTTCGAGACGTCGAAGCTATCCTCCAGCATCTGGTAGCGCGTTACGACATCGCCGGTGATCGTCAGGATGATGGCAAACTGCGTCGCAATCATCTTGCCGGTCGCCTTGATCCGGGTTTGAAGCGCCCCGATGATTGCGGCGCGGTTGTCGCTGGCGAGGATGTCCTCGACTTCGAAGCTGACGGATTCGGTCAGCGTGCGGATATCGCGGACGAAATCGGCGATTGCCTGGCGACCGGTCTTGCGGCCGATCCAGGGAAGCACGCCGTCATCGCCCTGGATCTCGAATATGAGATCGGCGTCGAACAGGGCTGCGATCTCGGCCGGATTCCGTCCACTGCCGATTCCTTCCAGAAGCTTCTGCGCAATAGCGATATTTTGTTGATGGCTCATTTTTTGTCTCCGTGATCGGTAGGTCGGGCGTTTCGACGCGCGCGCGTCACGTGCTCGTTGCGTCGAGAAAGGTGTAAAGCGCCGAGATCCGTCCCGCGTTTACGACGGCAACGTCCAGTCCGGCGATCCGGCGCGGTTCGTGCGGCGGGCCGAACGCCCAGGCCAGCCGTCCGCTATCCTGCAGGGCATCGATGTTGCCGATCTGCGAAAAGACATGATCCGGGAACTGCGCCTGGAGGGTGACAACCGCATCTTCCAACGCGCGATGCCCGACGTGCCGGCCGCGCGGATCGGAAAAGAGGCAATCGCGATCGAAGATCGCCTCGATCGCAGTTAAGCGCCGTGCCGGGTCGCGCTCCCCGAAGACCTCGTGAAGGTTGCGAGCCAGCAGATTCTCGATGTTGTCCGACATGCTCTTTTCTCCCATGTATGCGCTCAGACCTGCGCCTGGCCGCCAGCGGGTGAGACAAACATGTGGCGAGGCGCATTATTTCAAAATAGAAGAGCCTGAAAACCATCGTTGCAGAATTGCAGATGCCGAAGTTGCCGGATTTCGAAGGGCTGTCGCTGCCTACCGGCAGGCGTTCAAGTCGTGTCCCGGCCTCATGGCCGTCCGTGCCTACGACGGAATGCACCTCATCTAAGAGGCCCCTGTAGAGAATTGGCGGCCTGAGCGGCGGCACCCTGGTTGCGGTGATGAAGGAAATGGCCTGAAAAAGCCCGCGCGGGCCGGTCTCGATCGATCCGGATACGCGCGATATCGTACAGGGCGTGTAAGGCCCGGAAGGTCGAGAAGGTTAGGAGAGCCCCACAACGTGGAATTTGACTCGGCACGGGCCGTCAAGGATACCGTTAGAAATAAGGACTGACGCGCGGCGCGCGAGGAACGCCAAAGGACAACGTCGCGAGCGACAGTCAGGGAGGGTGAATCGATGAACAATCCCGGCGAACCACACCGAAACTCCGGCTCCCCCCATCCCTCGACAGGCCTTGACCGCCTCCAGATCGGCCATCTCCGGCATTTCGCGAATCTGTCCCGTCAACCGCCGAACCAATGGGACCTGATGAAGGGGAAGGATACGGGCAGGAGGATTTCGGCGGTTACCGATTCCAGCTGGCTTACATGGCTTATGCGCTCGCTCTCACCCACCGGCACAGACTGCCCGCCGCCCCGGGTGTGTTCAAGCCGATCTTCGAGCGGTTGATCGGCAAGATGCTGCTTCCCGAAGTGTGGATGTATTGGCGCGACGTCAGCCGAGGCGGTAGCATCTTCAACGCGCATCTCAGCTCGGGATATGTCGAGCAGTGGGACCCCGTTATCCGAGACAACATCATGTACAGCGCATACCTCCAGTCGATGGCGCTGATGTATCACTATCTGTTCGACGACGACCGCTATGCGCAGCCTGGCGCGCTCACACTCCGGTTCTGGTCCTATTTCTGGGGCGGCGAGGAAAAGCGTTTCGTGTATGACGAGAAGTCGCTCAACGCGCATCTCTACTGGCAGATGGTCGAAAGCGGATATTTGGGCGTCGCCTGCGAACCGAACTGCACGTTCCAGATCTGCAATCAGCCGGCGATCCTCGGCTTCCGGCTCCACGACCTCGTCTACGGCGGATCGATCGCCGCCGACGTCGTCAGCGGGTACGAACAGGCCTGGAAGGATTTCGGGAGGATAGGAGACAACGGCCACTACAACATCATGCTCGCTCAGGACACCAAGGCCGTGCGGCCGAACATTGGCAAGGCCGTGTGGGTCGACGCATGGTGCGGAGCACTGATGAACATGTGGAACCGCGATTTCGTGCACGCGCACTACGCCGTCCAAGCGAAAGATTTCCTCAAGTCAGGACCGGACGGCGAATTCTCGGTGATCGCCGGCGAGCGCCCCCTCGTCATGGGACAGACTATCGTCAGCGACAGTTGCGATTTCGGATGGATGGCCGCATGGGCTTCCGAGATGGGCGACGACACGACGCTGCGCGGCCTGCTCAGGCACGCCGATCGGCACATGTCGCCGCGTTGGAGCGATGGCGGTCTGTATTACCCGCGCAACGACGCCGCGACCGACGCGGACGGAAACGCCACCATGATCGAACCGATGTCCGGCAACGTGCTGGTGGGATACGCAAGGCTGAACGTTCCCGACGGCCTATGGCGGTTCTACAACGAGCCTTGGGACGCGGCGCGCTTTGCGGAGCCAGCCTTAACGCGCGTGTCCGACGATCTCGATGTGTCGAAGGCATGGTTCGATGTGGTCGCTAACCGGCTGGAATTCTCTCTTGACGGACGGGGCGTTGCTTCCGACGGTGCGGTGATGCTCGGCAATTTGCGGTCGCGCGGCCGTTGGAGCCTGCATCGGAACGGCACGGAGATCGCCCGCGGAGAATTGGACTTGCCAGGTAAAACGAGCGGCCACGTCGATTTGCAGCCATGCAAAGACGGTCTCTTGCTCAGGCATCTCGATGCGGGTCCCGGAGCCTACGTCATGACGTTTGAAGAGTGAACGCATGCACGTCCCGCCTTCCTCCGAACCGCCGACGATCCGCGATACATTCCATTTGACGGACCATAACGGCCGCGATGTCGACGCCGAGAGCTTCCGCGGCAGCTTCGTGCTCGTTTTCTTCGGCTTCACACATTGCCGGGTCGTATGCCCGCGGGCACTGACGAAACTCTCCGCCGCGTTGGATGCACTCGGCGAAACCCCTGTCCGGGTTTCGGTGTTGTACATCACGGTCGATCCGGATCGCGACACTCCGCAGGTGATGCGCAACTACCTGCGGGCCTATCCGTCAATTCTCGGATTGACGGGGTCGCGGGCACAGATCGACGATGCCAAGCGCAATTTCCGCGTCTTCGCCAGGCGCAGCTCCCCGTCGTCTGATGACGGCGGCTACGACGTGCCGCACACCGCGATCACCTATCTTTTGGATCCCGAAGGCCGGCTCGTCGCGCATTTCAACGACGCGATCGAGGTGAGCGACTTTATCGAGCGTCTCGGGAGCCATCTCAAGCATTATTCGCCAGACGGGCCGGAACAGGCCCCGTCCACTCATCGTGCTGCGCCACCGTGTTAACCGATGCGATCCCTCGCACTCAACACTTTGCGAATAGGGCGAAATGGATTCTATCGTTCCAACACCCAAGACGGGCTCGGCAAGCGATCAGACAGAAAACCCGCCAAGGCTTCGACCTTAGCCGGCCGTGCGCGCGCAGAGGGAGTGACGAAGTAGAGCCCACCCTTAGGAAGGGTCCAGTCCTTCAGGATGCCTCCAGGCGGCCATCAGCCAGATAATCGCTCGCGATGAACTCTGGCAATTCCGCGATGGCGATGCCGTCCAGCACGGTCGGGATGAGTGCATCGACGTTGGTGACGCGTAGCGGGCCGGTCGGCGTGACCGTCTCCTCGTCTCCCGCCGCGTTGCTGAATCGCCAAGTGTCCTGACGGGCACGGTAGGCGTAGCCAAGGCAGTGATGACCGTCGAGTTCGCGGGGATAGGTCGGGCGACCATGCTCAGCGAGATAGGCCGGCGACGCGACGATAAAGGGCGCGACCGGACACAGTTTCCTGGCGACGAGCGAGGAATCCGGCAGAACGGCGATGCGCAAGGCCGCGTTGAACCCATCTAGCCGGCGCGGCTTGTGCCGCGCCAACGGCGATGTACCATTGCAGGGCAGGTCGTCACAAAGCCGGCGGGTGCGCATGGAGGGCGACAGCTCACGGACCGAAGGCGTCGTCTCATTTGGTCCTTTCCGCCTGTTTGCGCCGAGTATCTTATGTCATTGGGAACCTTCGGCTCGGCCCCTCGACTCCGACATCTACCAAGACTCAGCTGTCCATTGTCGCTCCGTCTCCTCATTTCTGCCGCGCCACTTCGGCCGCGCTGATGCCCTCCAGTGCCAGGCCCAAAGTGACGCCTTCGTCGATGATGCGTCGCAGTTTCTGGGTAAGCGCGATGCGCGTGTACTTCGTGGTGAGCGATGGTAGCTTCGCCAGCCCCTCGGCAATCTCGCGTGCGCGGGGAAGGAGCTTGTCCCCCGCAACGATCTCGTTGACGGCGCCCCATTCCTTGGCCGTCTGTGCGTCGAGCTCCTGGTGGGTGAGGATGAAATAACGGCCGCGTATTGGGCCGATCGCTTCCTGCCACAGCAGATGGACGCCATCGCCAGGCACGATGCCAGATGCGAAGTGTGGCTCGTCCTGAAAGACCGTCGATGGAGTGGCCAGAATGATGTCGGCGAGCAAGACAAATTCGGTGTGCAGCCGTGCCGGGCCGATGACCGCGGCGATCAGCGGCGCTTCGATGTCGAGGATGTTCATCAGGACCTTTCGGCCCTCGCGATAAATCTTGTCATAGCCTCGCGGGGTGAAAAAGTCGAAGCCCTCGGGGCTGATGGTCTCCATGAAGGCGTTGCCGCTGCCGGTCAGGATGACGACGCGATTATCAGGGTCAGACCCAATCGCTTGAAACAAGTCGACGAACTGCTCGTGAGTATGGCCGTTGAAAACGAGCGTGCCGCCGTCAGTGTGAAGCGCCACTTCCAGCACGCCAGATTTCGAGCGGGCCAGCCGGGCATTTGGGAAACTGGCGCGATAAGCGTCGAAACGAGACATTACAGGACCTCCACTTCGTTTCTTCTACACGGCCCGTTTCCTCTCCGATTACGAAACAGAGAGCTGGACGGGTTCACCAACCTGCTTGCAAGCGCCACTCTGAACGCAAACTCTCATGACATCCTGCTTCAGCAGGTAGATTGATACTGCCAAAAGAACCGCGTCTTTCAGGAGGAAAGGAACATTTCCTGCCATAGCAGGGAACCCGGCTGCTGGATCCCATCCACTCGGCATGAACGGAATAATCGTGACCGTCACCGCGAAGGTGAACGTCGAGCCGAGTGCCCCGAGAACACCCAGCCTCTTGTTCCAAAAAGCCCAAGAACAAGAGCGCGCCGAAAATCCACTCGGAGACGCCTAGCAACCAGCTGGCGCCTCGGATTCCAAACACAGGATACATCCAGAACAAAAATGGATCATTGCCAATATAGGGTATCAATACCTTCGCTTCGTAGATGAACCACTTCTGATATCCGAAAAGCAGAAATATGATGACCATCGAAGCGCGAAGGAGGTTGTAATCGAGATCCTTTTTCAGGAGGCCGGTTTTCGCCAACAGCTTGACGAGCCAGTCTATCGTTTCATTCAGAAGAGAAATCATTGTTTGATTCCTTTATCCGTCGGGTCTCCGAGCTCAATCCTACGCGGGCAGCGTGTCCGCAGGCGTCGAATTATTCAGTTGTTGTTCTGCGCGCAAGATCGCTCGGTGTGATAACGAGCACCCATGCTAATCCACGCTAACTTTCGCTAATTTTGTTCGCCGTTTGCTGTGATGTTTTAAACAGCGGCGGACGTGGGGAGGTGTAATGGGTTTGACAGCCCCCGCGTTTGCTGTCCGCGGTAGCTTTTCCATTTTGCCGCGCTGAGAGTCACGAGTAAGCGACTTGCCTCAGCCGGCCAGTCATTCACCCAACTGACAGGAAAATTACTTCTACATCGCATATGCCGTCTTCGCCGCCTAGCATTCGCAAGTTTCAAACATGAGGTTCAGTGCCAATAAACCCACCTGGCGGCTGATGCGAGTGTAGCGGTGGATTGATATGTCTTATTTTTTTCTCCCGACTACGGGATCGAACTTGGCTGTATCTCCAGCGCGGCACGCACCAGATCCTGCTTGAGCAAATAGAATGAAGCAGCGAAGAAAAGGACGTCCTTCATCAGGAATCCCATCGGCAACGTGAAGATCGGAAATCCACCCGCCTCCTGGGCCCAGGCGCCGGGCAGGAATGGCATAATGGTCGTGGTGCCGATGTAGGTCACGATCGACCCCAGCGCGCCCAGGATGCCAAGCCTCGGGCTCCAATAGCCAAGAAAAATGAGAGCGCCGAAGATCGTTTCGGTCGTCGCCAGAAAGTAGCCTGCACCTCGAAGACCGAAGACCGGCAGCAACCAGAAGACGACGGGGCTATGGCTGATCATCGGGACCAGCATCTCGATGGTGTAATGGTTCCACTTCTGGATACTGAACGCGAAGAACGTGAAGACCATCGCCGCCCGAATTAGATGACGTTCAAGATTGCTCCGGAACGGGATGGTCTTCGAAACTTGAAGAATGAGCTGATTCAATTGGGCCACCATGTCGTTCCCCTAGTTATCTAATATCTTCCGTCCGACCCGTTCAGCATTCGCAATCACCGTGACCTCAATGTATCGTCCGGCGATCAAAAGCTTCGAGAAACTGAGCGCAGCTTCATTGTTCACCCTCCGTCTCACTTAAACGACGGCCTTCGACCTTTGTGTCGATGGGCCTGTGCGTTGTCGGGGTCAAGCGGCGTAGAGGGTCTCAATCGATTCGTGATATTTCTTTGCTAAGGGTGAGGCGGCATATTTATCGGTGACCACTTCGATATAGGCACCCGTGCCGCGGGCCTCGGCCATTTTGATCGCTTCGTCAAGCTCGCCGCACGTGGTCACTCGGGCGGTGAACCAGCCGTCGCAACCAAGCGCTTCGGGAAGCTTATGGTAGTGCCATTGAGCAAGATCGTTGTAATAGGATTCCGGATCTTTGGTGAGAAGCCGCTCGATCAGATATCCATCGTTATTAAGAACGAAGATGATCGGCTTAAGCCCAAATCGGTGAAATTGACTCACTTCTTGCGCCGTCAATTGATGCGAGCCCTCGCCCGTGACGAGAATCGTTCGACGGCCCGGCGCCGCCAAGGCCACACCGAAGGCCGCCGGCGTGGCCCAACCGATCGCGCCCCAGAGCGCTTGGTTCATGAACGTCGATCCTTTCGGCATCTTGGCGAAGGCGAGGCCCATAGAGGACGTTCCGGTCTCGGTGACGAGCAGATCGCCCGGCCTGAGCATCTGTTGCCAGCGTGGATAGAGATACTCGACGGTGATCTCGTCACTTGGCTTGCCGACCGGGTCGCCTAGGCCGTGGACCTTAGGAGCCTGGATTTGCTTACGCTGAAGTTTCTTAAGCGCGACCAATACGTCCTTCATCGCGATGCTATTGTAAACCGCGCTCCCCACGCGCACGCTGTGGTGCATGATGTTGATGCTTTTCGAGCGGTCAATTTGAGCGGTAAAGGCGCCCGAACTGAAGTCCGTTAACATCGCCCCGATGCCGAGCACGCAGTCGCAGCCCTCGACGAAGCCGCGAATTTGCTCGTTCATCAGCTTGCCGTCGTACATGCCGATATAGCCGGGGTGCTCCTCATCCAGAACACATTTGTCCATGAACATGGTCGCGAAGGGCAGGCCTGACGCATTGACCACCGCGGTCGCCTCCTCGCGCAGTCCGCAGCGCGCGATGATGATGCCCGGCAGGATGCAAGCGGTCTTGCTTGCCGAAAGGGCGCTGACGATCGCATTCACCGCGGCTTGCAAAGCCGCTGGATCGCTGGCGTGTGTAATCGCAGAAACGCTTTTACCGATAACCGGCGTAATGGCGTAGTCCGTTGGGAATGCCATGTACACGGGCCGGCGATGATAGAGAGCCGCGGCGATCAGGCGTTCGGTTTCGGCAACGCAGTTTTCTGGTGTCATAATGGCCTGGGCGCAGACCACCGGTTCCGCCATCCGGGAAAACAGTCCGAATTCGCCGTTGCCAAGGGTGTGATGCACCAGGCGGCGCTGGCCTTGCACCCCGCTGGACGGCATTCCGACGAGATGGACGACAGGGAGGTGTTCAGCATAGGCCCCGCCAACACCGCAAATCGCGCTGAGTTCGCCGACGCCGTAGGTGGTGCACAAAGCTGCTATACCATGGGTACGAGCATAGCCATCGGCGGCGTACGCGGCGTTGAGTTCATTGCAACATCCAACCCATCGAAGGTTTCGGTTTGAGGAGACGGCATCGTCGATCGGAAACGCGAAGTCCCCGGCAACACCGAAGACGTCCTTTACACCAATGTCATGCAGGCGAGAGAGAACGTGTTGTATTACGGTCGTTTCCATGCCTTCCTCCATTTGCTACTGAGCATCCGTCACCCTGTTCGTTGGCGGACAGTCGCGGTTGTCGCATCCGAATGGTCGACGGTGCGTTTGCGTTAATTAAAGGAGCACTATCCTGCGTGCTTTTGCAGTTTTGCTATGTCTTAATCAGAATCGTCGGAAAGTAGAGCGCCCACTTGAGTCAAATTTGGCGGCAAGCTGTCTCGGCCTTACCTCCAGGGCTCGCCGTTGACGGCCCGATCGGTACGTGATGAGCGATTTGTAAGACTGCGATCGGGGCGATCTATGCCACGCAGTTGTAATGGTGTCGCGTGATATTGGGTTCGGCCAACAAAGAAGACGTCATTTTAGGATGGAAATATCAGCGGCGAGCTTGAGCCCTCTATTCCAAAGGTCTGCTCAAGCCTTCCATCGAGATGCTCCGCCAGTTCATGAATAATAGCTAAGCCGCGTCCACGTTGGATCTGTGGAGGACTCCTTCCATCATCAGACACCCGACATTCGACAAAATTTCCCGCGGAGTGCAATTGGACCAAACCTTGCCTTCTGTCCCTGGAAAGCGTGACGGGCGGAATTGGTGATGAGTTCGTACACGATCATTCCGAGGCGCCAACACCGATCCGATGGTATAGAAAGCGGACGGACGGCTAGGATGAGCTTTATGTTGTTCGACTCCAGTCGTGATCGGCTGATGGAAAGACATAATTGCTGAAGGTACAGAGCTGCATCAACATACGTTTGATATTCCGGCATCTGCAGCGTCCGATGAACGTCGGCGTAGCGATGAAGACGATCGCTAACGTCGCTGAGAGCGGCTTTGACCTCACTGCTGACGGATCGGGCTGCCGTAAGCGAAATGACGCTGATCGCCGATGTAAATTCATTGTTGATTCGATGCGATAATTCTCGCATTAGAGGCGCGCCATCTGGGCACGTTGTTTGGTTAGTCGGCTCTAACATGGCATCCACTTTCTGCAGAGCTAAACTCGATTTTCACATCTGTGACTTAGCGAAGCGTGCCGACGCGAACGCCTGCTCCTCCCTTTGTGATCGGACCAATTACCGCTGGAGCGCTGGTTTGTCTTTTTTGGGAGCGCCGTGAATTAGGTTGCTCTGCGCCAATTCATCCATTGCGCAACGCACAACGGGTCTTTTATTTCGCAAAACTGAAAAAGCAGCGATAAGAAAGACGAAGCGACGACGGCTACTCGGATTGTCTTGGCCTAAAACGTGAACCGCGGAGCGACAACGTGTCGATGTCGCGCCCGGTTAAGCCCGGGCGTCCGGGAAAGGACGAGTCAGATCAGGATTGAATGCCGCCGGGCCTCGTGGTGTACTCAAGAGCGCCGAGTTCTCTTTCGTTTTTTTGAGGCCTTTGCCTTTCGGAGATGGTCGGCGACCCATCGCTCTGTGAGGCTGTCAAGCTCATCGAGTTGCGCCTGGGAATAGTTTTCCGGATCGTAGCCCATATCAATCCAGTTAAGCACGAACTCCTCGACCTCGTCGCGGGGAAGGTCCGGTACAGTTTCTGGATGCGCTGAATGGATTGCTCAAGATCGAGCCGTTCTGCGTCAGGCCAGATCAGTTGGCGTTGCTTGGCGTCGAGTTGCACGTCCCCCAGCAAATCCCAGAGCACATCGCGTACCTCTATGCATTGCTGGCCATCACGCGAACCCATCCACTCAAAGAAGTCGTCGACGAATGGGTTATTCGCGAAGATGTTGTCTTGCGGTGGTTCCCGGCGTTGCTTGCCCATGAAGACCTCCAAGATCTGGGCCAACGCGTTTCGTTGCTAAATGCCTCGCCAGTTTGCTATGATTGATTTTAACCGTTGTGGGTTGGGGAAACTGTGATGCGCATAGCGAACGGATTGGTCGCGCTTGTACTCGGGTTTTCCGCTACATGCGGGGGCTCCGCGGGCGCACAGACCTTGCGGATTGGGCTGCAGGAAGATCCTGATCGACTTGACCCCGCGCAGAGCGCAACCTTTGTTGGCCGCATAGTTTTTGCAGCCGTTTGCGATAAGCTTATCGATATTGATGCCAAGCTTAACTACGTTCCGCAGCTTGCGACGGAGTGGTCCTGGGGTGCTGATGGAAAGTCGCTGACCATGAAGTTGCGCCCTGATGTCGTCTTCCACGATGGCACGCCGATGGATGGGGAGGCGGTGAAGGTTAACCTGGATCGCTACAGGACGGCCGACTATTCGAGCCGCAAGGGCGAGACGAAATCAATCGCCAACGTCGTCGTGGTCGATCCGCTGACGGTTCGGCTCGAACTGTCGCAGGTGGATGCGCCGCTCTTGAGTGTGCTCGCCGACCGTGCGGGCATGATGCTGTCGCCGAAGGCGCTCGCTGAAGCAGGTCAGAATATCGCCAGCCGTCCGGTGTGTGCGGGGCCGTTCAAATTTGTCGAGCGCGTCCCCCAGCAGAAGATCGTGTTCGAGCGTTTCGAGCAGTACTGGAACAAGAGCCAGATTCATCTCCAGCAGGTCGTGTTCGAGCCGATGCCGGACACGACGACGCGGACGGCTAACCTGCTGGCGGGCGGTCTTGAGATCGTCGAGCGGCTGCAGCCGAGCGACTTGAAACAGCTGAAGGAAAACAAGCGTGTCAAGGTCGTTTCGACGACGGCGCTCGCCTACAATACCATGTCGATAAACCTCGCAAACGGCCCGGCGGCTGCCGCGTCCATGCTCGCCAAGGACCCGCGGGTGCGCGAGGCGCTCGAGCTGTCACTTGACCGGGATGCAATCGTCCAGGTGGTGTTCGATGGCGAGTTCGTTGCGACCAACCAGCCGCATTCGGTCGCAAGCCCCTGGTACGTCAAAGAGCTGCCGGTACCGAAACGGGACGTGGAGCGCGCGAAGAAGCTGCTCGCGGAGGCGGGGATATCGAAACCCGCTTTCACATTGTTGGTCACCACCAATCCGATTGAGAGCCAACTCGCGCAAGTGATTCAGGCCATGGCGGCAGAGGCGGGCTTCGAGGTGAAGATCGAGGTGATTGAGCAGAATGCGTTGATCGCCAAGGCAACAAAGGGCGACTACGAGGCGGCGGTCGTCATCTGGTCTGGGCGCGCCGATCCCGACGGCAACATCAGCATTTGGCTCGCCTGCGACGGCTTCCTCAACTGGGGCAAGTACTGCAGCAAGGACCTGGATCAGACACTTGCCGACGCACGCGCGAAGACCGACCCCGCCGCGCGGCTCGCGGACTATACGGCTGCCGCCAGGATATACCTCAGGGATCGCGCTCACATCTTCCTCTACAATCATAAATGGCTATGGGGGCTGAGCGAAAAGGTCGACGGATTCAGCCCGCATCCCGACGGCATCATTCGCCTGCAGGGCGTGACGCTGCGGCAGTAGGAAGGCTTGGGTAGGGTCAGTTGACCTCTCTGCCTTCAGCCGCGGTCCTGTCGGCGATCAGCCCCTCTTACGTCTGCGCTACGAGTTGTCCCCTTGCCCAGGTGGCGATCTCGCCGGTCGTAGCCTGCCACAGGCCATCGATCGCGCGCAGGCCTGTCAATGCCTCGTCGAGAAAGCGAATGCGGTGGGCCATACCAAACAGCCAGGGGTGGATCGACAGGCCGAAGTTGCGTCCTGAAATCATGCCCTCCTCAACGAGCGTTCGCGCCGCCTCCTCGACGAGATCCGGATAGCGCCACGTCTCTACGCGTCGCAGCCAGAACAGGAGGATATCGTCCCACTCGATCTGGTGCGGGATCGACACAAGTCCCGGTTCCATCAAGTAGGCCTGGTCATCGTTTGACCAGTCGACGAGATAGCGGATACCGGCGTCGGCCAACAGTGTCGGCGTATTTGGTGCCTCGCCCTGGTCCTGACTTAGCCAACCCCTGGGCGCAGATCCGGTTGCGCTCGCGACGGCCTCAATCGATGCAGCGATGTAGGCGCGCTGCTCGGCGTCGGTCATTTTGCTTGAGATGATTCGCGTGGCGTGCGTTCCGTGCGCCAGTACTTCCCAGCCGCGGCGTGTCACCTCTGCGACCAGCGCGGGATAGCGCTCGCAGGCCGATGCGCCTATGGCTACGCTCGCCTTGATGGCGTGCCGGTCGAGCACGTCGAGGATGCGGAAGAGGCCAACACGATTGCCATATTCGCGTTGCGTCCAGGTGCGATAATCAGGCGCTTGTGGGCCGAACTCGCTGATGAAACGCTGGTCCCTGACGGATCCCGGCGGGGGCGCGAGCTCCCAGTGCTCGATGAAGAGTGTGACGTGGAACGCGGCGTACGCGCCGTTTGGCCATTGGAAGCGCGGCCGTAACGGCAGCGCTGAATATGGGTACAGTTTGTGATCCACAGGCGTTGCGCTCCTGATTAGGCAATCTGGCCGAGGTGCGCCTGAAAGGTCGGCAACGCATTGGCGATGTACCAGTCCGCGATCTCGGCTCCGGTCGCCTGCCAGACGCCCTCGCGGGCCATGATCTGGCCGAGCGCACGGTCGAGATGGCGGATCCGATGGGGCTGACCCATCATGTAGGGATGCAAGGCGATGCACATGACACGCGGAATGTCGGCGCCTTCGCGCCACACCGTCTCGAAATGATCGAGGATCATGCGGGCGAACTCCTCGCCTTCGGCATCATAGCGGTAGAGCACGGCGTCGTTGAGGTCCATCGTGTAGGGGACGGTGACGAGTGAGCCGGAACGCACCTTCAAGGGTGTCGGTTGATCGTCGTGATAGAGGTCGGCCGAATAGGTGAAACCGGATTCGGCGACGAGGTCGAGCGTGCGCGGCGTATAAGAGACGCCCGGCGAGAACCATCCCCTGAGCTGCCGCCCGGTCAACTTGCGAAAGCGGGCCACGCATTCGGCGATGTAAGCCCGCTCCTCATCCTCGGGCATCTCCCAGAGATACGACGTGTTAAAGATGCCGTGGCAAAGCGTGTCATATCCACGCGCTTCGCGGCATGCATGATTTCGGGATGCATCTCGAAGTTCGCGACATTAAGTGAGATGGTGCAGCGGATTTTGTGTTTGTCCATCACGTCGAGCATGCGCCAGAAACCAACGCGGTTGCCGTACTCGCGCAGCGAGTAGCCGAGAACGTCGGGGTGCGGCATACGCGGCCACGGATCGCGCACGCGGACGGGTCCGGGGAGATACTCATAGTGTTCGATGTTCGGCACCACCCAAAGTGCGATCCGCGCGCCGCCGGGCCATTTGAACGATGGGCGCGTCTTGATCGGCGAAAAAGTGAAGAACTCGCGATCCATCGGGATGGCTCCACCGTCGGCCGGCTAACGTCCAATTGGAAGTTCAATGCGGCGGCTTGGCGCGGTCAGAAAGTTTCACGCCCGTGGCCATCAATACCACATCCTTACCCGTTCCGGCCACGGTCAGTTCATCATAGCTGTCGTCGGCGTCGGAACGAGCCCGCCAAACTCCGCCATCAGGCCAAGCGCGGCAGCGGGCTGGTGTTCCACGTGGCTCGATCATCGGAGCTTGAAGCATAGTCCATCCGATAAGCGCGAACCTGATGCGCCCCCTTGTTTGCATGCCAGTGTCCTCGATGGATGGCTCGCCAGCCAGACCCGGTATGTTGTACATGTCAAATTGCGTTGCGTTGAAACGCGATTTTGATCTTGCTGCCCGTCGGTATATCGGTGTCGAATGCAACGACCGTCCTGCGCGATCAAGGAACTCGGAGATCAAATGGGTGCCAACAATCTGTCGAAGGCTTTCGGCCGGATCTTCGCGCCGCGTGAAGATTGGCTGGCTCAGGCTCAACCGGAGGAAATTCTGGAGCCGGAACTCGCCATCATCGATAGCCATCATCACCTCTGGGAAGCAGCGGGGCGCTATCTCCTCGAGGACTATCTCGCCGACGTCGGAACCGGCCACAACGTTGTGGCAACCGTCGTGATCGAATGCGGCTCTCATCAGCGAACCAAAGGACCGGTCGAATTCCGTCCCGTCGGCGAGGTCGAATTCGCTGCAAGTGTCGCGGCGCAATGTGAGGCCGATTTGGGGATAAAGACCCGCGTCGCTGCCGGCATCGTGGGATTCGCGGACCTCACGCTCGGCGATCGGGTGGAACATGTACTCGCCGCCCTGATCGAGGCGGGCGCCGGGCGATTGCGCGGCATTCGCCACTCGGCCGGCTGGCACGATGATCCTGTCATCGGAAACAATCACCATGGCGCCGGTCCCGGACTCTATTTGCTCGGGGATTTTCGAGCGGGCCTCACCCGACTGACCGCCATGGGACTGCCGTTGGATGCACTGGTCTACCATCCACAACACGGCGACCTGATCGATCTGGCGCGTTCGTGTCCCGATGCCACGATCATCGTGGACCATACCGGCATGCCGCTGGGCTATGGTCCGTTCGTCGGCCGGCAGCGGGAGGTTCAAGCGCAATGGCAGGCTACCATGCCTAAGATAGCCGCCTGTCCGAACGTCGTCATGAAGCTCGGTGGAATGATGATGCGGCTTGCGGCGTTCGACTACCACATGGCACCAAGCCCAGTGTCTTCAGAGCAATTGGCGGCCTGTTGGCGCCCCTACATCGAGCCGTGCATCGAACGGTTTGGCGCGAGGCGCTGCATGTTCGAGAGCAATTTCCCGGTGGACAAGATGGGGATCGGCTACGCTGGGCTTTGGAACGCGTTCAAGCGCATCGCTGCGACAGCGTCGTTCGATGAAAAGGCCGCGTTGTTCGGCGGCACCGCGCGAAGAGTTTACAGTCTTGACTGAGGCACGCTTGCCGACTCAAAGCCGGTAGCTTGGTCCAAGAACGAGGCGTGCCGCTCGCCAAGGAGCCTGCTGCGGCGTCTGCTACCGAATTGGCCCGGAATGCTAATCGCGGTGACGCCGGCCGCGCTGGCGGCATGGCTATTCCGTTTGCCGGTCGAAACCATCGGGAGCCATTTTGGTCAACTTCCGAATGGGTTGCCGCCCCCCCCGATTGCGACCGATCTCGCTTTCATCCGTGTTTGATGTGTTGCCGGCGGCGCTCTCATTCACATTGCTGGGGCGGTCGAGAGCCTACTTTCCGCCAAGGTGGCCACGGCATGACCGGATGTGTACTGGTGGTGGTTTGCTGGAACATGGCGGAGAGGGATGATTTCCTTCTGCTGCTCCGCGATTGGCGCGGCGGCAGCGTGTTGGTGGCGACCTTCGGCCTCACGCTGATAGAGGACGTTTCGGTCGGTATCATCGCAGGTTGCGTGCTGGCGGCGGCGTTCGCGGTCTTCGACCGGGTCAAGCGGCGGCGACGAGTGCATTCCCAAGAAATGCCAGACTCTGAAGGCGCACGAGTTTGTTGTGATCAAAAGCAGACCGCTGCGGAATGATCGCTCCTAGCGCGGAGCGGTCGTTCACGGAAAATGAAAAGGTGACGTTCGAAAGTCCCAAAATCGAGCGAGCCCTGCGTTTTGGGCTTCGATAGGTTTTAAGCTCGGCGACTCCATGACCACAGGTATGAACGTTGAGTTGCGTGGCTTTGCCGCGCTTTAAACAGAATGACGCACGCCCCAGTAACTCATGCGCTTTAAACTGTTCTGAGCCTCCACAAAGGAATCCATCTTGGCCAAGATGACCAAGAATCAGTTGATTGATGCAATGCAGAGGGAACGCAGGTTTCCAAAGGAGACGTAAAGGCCGTCATCGACCAGATGGCGACTGTGGGCTATAAGGAACTGAATGAATCCGGCGAGTTCGTCATTCCTGGCTTCGCCAAAATGTCGGTCGTGCACAAGCTTGCTACTGAAGCCCGCAGCGGTGTAAATCCTTTTACGAAAGAGCCCATGGAGTTCGCGGCCAAGCCAGCTAGCAAATCGGTCAAAGCGTCACCCCTGAAGGTTGCTAAAGACGCTGTTTGAAGCGGATGGGTTGGTTCGACGGGTAATGGGCGTAGCGCGTCTGCCATGCCGGACGGCCGGATGTTGTCGGCGCGCTTCATATCGGACGGGTCAAGCCCCTTCAGCGCGTTCATGTCGGCGCCGGCGCAGAACGCGCGCCCCGCGCCGGTCAGCACGCTCGATCTGCTCGGCTATATTTAGAGCGTCATCTACCTCGATCCCGAGAGATCGGACGGTGCTCTCCAACCTATTGCCCGCAGGCAATTTCCTAAGCCATTGATATCGCACGATTGATGCAGCCTGCCCCCTGGGCACCAAAACCCAAAAACGACATTGAAGTCATTATGGTTTTTGCGAAAAGGTCCCACTCGCCTCGAAAGTGGGACCCGATTCTGTGCCGTTTTGTTCCGTTGCCTCGATTAGATGCATCGAATTTTCGGCGAGTTGTTTTTGATTCGCGGCCTTCGTATGGACCTCCGCGTGTTTCAGAGTGTCCCAGCCAAAGATCGCCATTAGCTGATGCGCAGTTGCGCCATTCTCCGCTGCGATCGTGGCACCCGCCTTGCGCAAGCCGTGCGCAGTGCAATCCGGTAGCCCGGCTTGATCGCACCAATCGCGGAATTTGTTGCCAATGCCGGCATCCGTAAATGCGCGGCCAAGGTCGTTAATCAGGAACGTCAATTCGCCACAAGGGAGGCGTCGATTATGCGTTGCAGGGCTGGCAAAATCGGCAACTGCAGTCGCTTCGGTTTGCGTTGCGACCTTTCCATTGCGTGAATATGAGCTTGCCGCCCTTCACGTGTTGCTTGCCGAATTGAATGACATCACTGCGGCGCTGCCCGGGACGTTGCGTGCTGCGCAAATGATAAAGTTAGCAGGCGATTCCAACGGCGCTGGCGATGAGTTCGAACGATCGCAGCCGAGTTGCGTGATCGTAGACATCGGATACGATCATGAGTTCGTCGGCGCCTGTTTCCGCAACGAGCGCATCGATCCCAGAACGAACCGTATCGGGCGAGCCAACGATGGAGCGGGCGAGCATGCTCATCGCCTGCGCTTTTTCCACAGGCGACCAGTAGCTTTCAATGTCGTCGATCGGCGGCTGGCTGAGGCCGCGCGAGCCGCGGAAGATGTTCGCAAAGGACATCTGCTGCGTCGTCGCCAGTCTACGCGCTTCGTCATCGCTGCTGGCGGCGATGATGTTGACTCCTACCATGGTGTAGGGGTGATCAAGCTGATCGGACGGTTTGAAGCGGTTGCGGTAGATCTGCAGCGCCGGGATGAGCAGTTCGGGTGCGAAATGCGAGGCGAAGGCGTAGGGAAGTCCGAGTTCAGCCGCCAGCATCGCGCCAAAATTACTCGATCCTAGAATCCACAACGGTACTTCCGTTCCTGCGGCCGGCACAGCCCGGATGCGCTGATTTGGACCGGCTGGAGCCAGGAAGGCCTGCACCTCAAGAACGTCCTGCGGGAAGTTTTCGGCTGCTTCAGGCGTGCGGCGCAAAGCGCGCAGTGTGAGCTGGTCGGTCCCGGGTGCGCGGCCCAGTCCGAGGTCAATGCGGCCTGGAAACAGTTGCGCCAGCGTCCCGAACTGCTCGGCGATGACGTAGGGTGCATGGTTGGGAAGCATGATGCCGCCCGCGCCGACACGGATGGTTTCTGTTCCCGCTGCGATATGACCAATCACAACCGACGTCGCTGCGCTCGCGATGCCGGGCATGTTGTGATGCTCCGCCACCCAAATGCGGCGATAGCCCCAAGCCTCGGCATGAACCGCAATGTCGCGGACGTTGTCGAGCGCGCCGCGCGCATCGGTGTCTTCGGTGACGCGGACGAGATCGAGGATGGACAGTGCCGTCATAGGAACTCCCGAACCAAACCTTTTGCGTGAATGACGCCGCCAGAGATATTCGGCCGCGTCCAAGTTTGTCCGAAACGGCAGGCCTTCATCCGATTCTTGTTTCCCATATGGACACTGTCCCCGTGTGGGTCAATCTGCTGAACCCGGTACGGCGACTGACCAACAGCGCCGACTGCAATCAGCACCGGACGCGTCTCTGCGCTAACGGCCGCTTCCGGCGCAAAGCGGACCTTCGGCGAGTGGGTGATATCGGCTAGTGGTGCCGTCCTGCCTCGCTGCTCGCCAGTCCCGACGTCCGTTTTGTTTCACTTTGGTCCCGAATTAGAACACAATGAAGGAACGGACAGAAAGCCGACGTGCCACCTGCGCGCCGGCTCGTCGGCTGAGGACGCATCAGCAAGCCGAAGAGAAACGAGGACGCGAATGGAGCTATCCTACTCACAGAATCTCGAGGACTATCATCTCTCGCTCGCCTTCGCTGGACAGACCACCGGGACCTATTTCGATGTCGGCGCGGGGCATCCGATTGCGGATAGCGTGTCGTTCTGGTTCTATGAGCGCGGCTGGCAGGGCGTTGTAGTCGAGCCGCAGCCTGAACTTGCGGCACTGTACCAGCGGCTGCGTCCGCGCGATCTCGCGGTTCCTGGCTTGGTCGGACGTCACTGCGGCGAAATCGACTTCCATGTGGTCGAACGTCTGCATGGGTTCTCGACGACAGTGAAACACGTTGCGCAAAAAGCAAAAGCCTTCGGCGTCGACTATCAGACCGTTCGCATGCCTGTGACCACGCTGGCAAGATTATGCGAAAGGCACGATCTGGGCTCTATCGACTTCCTCAAAATCGACGTCGAGGGCGCCGAAGGCGATGTTCTGTTCGGCGGCGATTGGAAGCGCTTTCGACCCAAGGTAATCGTCGCCGAAGCGGTGACGCCCATCGCGGCGGAGCCGGCATGGCAGGACTGGGAACCGTTCCTTATTGCTCAGGGCTACCGCTTCGTTTTGTTCGACACGCTCAACCGGTTCTATGTCGCGCAAGAACATCCTGAGATCATGGCGCGCCTCCCGTCCGAGCGGGCACCATGGCACGCGGTTCGTCACATGCACGAGATAGGCCGTGCTCCCGAAAATAAGCAACATCCCGATCACGCGTTGGCGCAAGATCTCGCGCGCGGATTTTGGGCGAGCCTGCCTTATCTTGATACAGGCCTAATAACGTCGCTTTTGGGTCGCGCCCGCCGAATTACAAAACCCGACGACTTTGCAGCGCTTGCGTCCACAGTCGTTACCGAACAATTTCGTGCGGCGCTCGGACGGGTCGCTTGCGGTTATGACGGCGGACAGATCGTTGATGAGTAAGAGACCGCGAACGGGAACGGCCGGCAATGGCGCAAAGCGGCCATTAGTGGCCTGGAGGCGAAAAGCGGTTCTTAGACGGTAGGTCGGATGTCCGAGCCTTCCTGGGATCGCGACCGCATAAGCCTTACAAGTCCTGCTTGAGAACGCCCGACCGCGAAAATCGCGCCATGAAGCAGAGTCCATTAGCGTGCCATCACCCCCCCGCGCGCCAACTGGAGGCGGTCGGCCCGTCCACCTGGCATGCGGCAGCGGTGAGGCAGGCGGCGAGTTGAGCGGCGGCCGCGAGTTCGGGTCTAGCCACCTTGTCACGGGTGTCGGCGGCGGTGAGAACCAGCCGCACGAGCGCCGAGGGATCGTCATAGCCCGCGACCATGCGGAAAGCAGGGATGCCTGCGATCGCAAAATTGGCGTGATGTGAATTCGTCATCAAGGGGCGCACGCAGCGGAGACGATGACCGTTTGCATCGGCCACTGAGAGCAGAAAAGGCTCGAGCGCCGCAAAGCCGCTGGTCAAGGTGGCAAGTCGTGAGCCGCCGGCGACGCTGTCGAGATTGATGTTCAACGCAATACTGCTTCGCTCGCGTTCGCTCAATTGCGCGACATAGCGTGCCGAGCCCATCAACCCCCATTCCTCGGCGCTGAAAAAGGCCCGCCGGAGGCCGACGCGCCAGTCGGCGACGAGAGGCGCGAGGGCGCGAACCACGGCGAGAGCCGCGGCCACACCGGACGCATTGTCGATAGCGCTTTCGCCGAGGTCATGGCCATCGACATGGGCGCTAAGCACCACCCATCCCTCTTCGCGACCTGGCATATCGAACAGAAGCGTTCGAGTCTCGGCGTCCTTCTCCTCCGTGTCGAGCAGAAGCGTAACGCGCGCCCAACCGCTGGCGGTCCGTGCGAGACGCGCGGCGGTTTCCGGCGCGATGCCGGCCGCTGGAATGCCGGCCGCGCCCTCTTCGCGTCCGGTCGATCCGGCGACAAGACCGTCAGGCAGCGGCCCCGCAATCAAGAAGCCACGGCACCAGCCTCGCGCGCCATGTCCTATTTGCGCCGCCGGTGAATCGTGCCGGCCGCGAACATCAGTTCATGTCGCACCAGCACGAAGCGCCCGGCGATCTCCGCCCGCTGGGCGGCGAATTCCTCCGGTCTGCCGCGGCCGAGCTCGACGACCTCCGCCATCAGCCCTCCCGATGGGGTTGCGATGGAGCGCACGAGGGGGTGGCAAGCAGCGCGGCTGCCATCGGTGAGCCGCAACTCGGCTCGCAGGGCACGCCAGCCGCCGTAGTTCGCTGGAAGGGTTTGGCAGGAAACGCCGCTGGCCCGGGACCGCGCTCGCCCACGAAGTCCATGGCAAGGCGCTCGCTCCCTGTCCCGGCCAGCCTTCCGCCAAACGAGGTACGTCTGCGCCGGATTCTAAAATCTTACACTCGCTACTACAATAAGACGCGGTGCACTTGGCCTTGGATGAGGATGCCCCCGTTTCTCGTCCGGTTGAGCGAGCCGGTGTCGTCGGGTCACTTGTCATCCTGGGCGGACTTCATCACCACTACCTCAGGGATTAGGTTTTTGGTACACACAAGTAAAGCCCGCACGTTCGCACAGGAGTTCGGCGCTTTATTCTGAACGGTGGCCATTTGCCTACACAATTGCCAACGTCGAGACGCGCTTTGGTCTCCGCTGACCTGTTGCTAGGTAGCGTTGTCACCGATAATTCGAATGGCGTCGTGTCCGCTCGATGCGGTCAAATGCGCACTGTTTCTCAACCGGCCACAGGCGGCTCACCTGTTCTTAACGGGCAATTTTTGGAACATGGCACGTAAACGATTCGGCGGCCGCGCTCTATGGTGTCGCAATGTTCTGTTGCGGCGTGCCATCTGCTCCATATGCGACATCCGCGACCTCCCATCCTCCCCCGAGGGCGCGATAAAGATTGACGAGATCTGTCGCGATCTGCGTGTCGCTGTCGGCAAGATCATTTTCGCTCTGGAGCAACTGCGCTTGTGTCGTGATAACATTTAGGAAGTCGATCGCACCCTCCGAGTAGCGTTGCCTGGCGGCTCGCAGAGCGGCCTGACTTTCAGTGACGGACCGGGCAATATCGGCGCGCCGGCGTTGCGCTTCGCGATAGGCCGTCAGGGCGTCGTCAACCTCCTTCCAGGCCTGCAGGACCGTTTTCTGAAAGAAGATAGCCGCTTCCCGCTGTTGCGATTCGCGCAGCGTCAATGCGCCCCGCAGCTGCCCTCCTTCGAAGATCGGAATGGAGACCGACGGCCCCACAGCGAATGCGATCGACGTCGGGGAAAACAGGTTGCTCAGGTGCAGGCTTTCCACGCTGGTCGCGCCGTTCAACGTCATGTCGGGGTAGAAATTCGCCACTGCGACGCCCGTCTGCGCCGCGGTTTCATGTAGTTTCGCTTCAGCCTCGCGTACGTCCGGCCGGCGGCGTACGAGCGTTCCCGGCAGGCCGACCGGAACCTTGCGCGGTACGCGCGGCAGTATCTGCGAGCCGTGCAACTCAGCCTCCAGCGCGCGGGGGGCATCGCCGAGCAGCAGTCCGATGGCGTTGATAAGCTCCGCCTCCTGGGTGCGCAGTGGCGGCAGGGTTGCGGCGATGGTGGCCTGTTGAGCCCGGGCTTGCGCCAAGTCGAGCGTTGTCGCCACTCCATTGCCCAAACGCATATTCACAAGCTCCACGTTCTCTTCGGCGAGGCGGAGATTGCGCTTCGCGACATCAAGATGATTCTGCGTTCCGCGCAATTGCATGTAGCTCTGCGCCAGTTCGGCGACCGCCGCGAGCGCGACGCCGTGCCGATTCTCCACGGCCGCCAAGGTGTTGGCGTCGGCTGCTTCCACGGCCCGCCGAACGCGACCGAACAAATCTAATTGCCATGATGACGTCAAGCCATCATGAAACAGGCCGTAGTCCAAGGGCGCGCCGGGCGCAGGCGTGATCAAAGAGAGCGTGCCGTTCGGGCTCTGCCGATTATAAGTCTCTGATGATTGCCCTTCGATATGCGGCAGTCCCTGAGCGGCTGCGGTCTGGCGCTGCGCCGCGCTCTGGATCACGCGTTCAGCCGCCGTCCGCAGGTCCAGGTTTTGGGCCACCAGCCTCTCGACGAGCGAGGATAGCTGAGCGTCCCGGAAGCTTTTCCACCAGGCTAAGTCGACCGCGCCCTCGACCGTCCGGCTTGGCACGCCTCCGTCATCCGCCGCCGACCTCCTGGGTGCTTCCTTGATCTCCCGGCTCTGGTAGTCCGGCCCGACGGTGCAGCCCGTCAGGCCGATGCCCAACATCGAGCCGGATAAGCACGCCACAATAGGTAAGGCACGCACCAGTCAATGCCCGATCAAGCGTTCGCTTGATCTGCGCTGTTCGTCCACGACATTCTCCAGTCCTGTATGGATGGTGGTCTCGACCGACAAGCCAACTCGCAGGAGCTTAACCAAAGGTTGCCCGGGCGTCACCACGATCTTGACCGGCAGCCGTTGCACGATCTTGGTAAAATTGCCCGTGGCATTGTTGGGCGCGATCGGTGCAAAGGTGGCGCCGGAGGCCGGCGGAACGCTATCCACAGTTCCTTTGAGATCGATATTATAGGCGTCCAAATGGATGGTTACGGGCTGGCCGCTGTGGACGTGCAGCAGAGCCACTTCGCGGTAGTTCGCTTCGATATAGACTTGGTCAAGCGGCACAACGGTCATCAACGTCGTACCGGTGCTCACATAGTTGCCGACCTGGACGGAGCGCTCACCCACCATGCCGTCGATGGGTGCCCGAACCTGCGTATAGGACAGATTGAGCTTGGCCTGTTCAAGTTGAGCCTCATCGGCCCTGACCGCCGCCTCCGACGCGGATCTCTGGGCGTTGAGCACGTCCAATTGCCGGCGTGCCGCAGCGAGCGAAGCCTCAGCGCTATCCAGCGAGGCTTGACCCTGCTGAAGCGTGCTGTCGGCTTGCTGGTGTTCCTGCATTGTGCCGGCTCCGGTGGCGGCGAGGTTACCGTAGCGGCGGGCATTGTCCTGCGCGAAATCGAGCCTTGCGCGCGCCGCCGCAACGGCGGCTCGTTGCTCCTCAATGATCGATGGCTGGCGTGACACGTTTGCGGAGATCTCGTCTAATAGCGATCTGTCGCGTGCGACCGCCGCTTTTGCGGAAGCTAAGGCGGTCTCATTGTCGCGCGGGTCGAGAGTTGCGAGCACCTGTCCGATCCTTACGACCTCGTTGTCGTCAACCGGCACCATGGCGACCTGACCGGAGATGCGCGGCGCGATCGTGGCGTAGTGGACCATCACATAAGCATCGTCCGTCCAAACGTCCGGGCGTGGCCGGAAAATGATGTACAGGACCAACGCCGCGAAGATTGCCACGACGAGCCCGACCAGAACGAGCGGCCACCGGGGCAGAGGCGCAGGAAACCCAGCGACTTCCCGCTCCTCCGGCCCCTTTGATTCGACAATCTTAAGCTGAGGTTGATCGTCGTCCTTGCGCGTCGGAGCCAGGTCTTGCTTTTCGTTCCGCTTCGGCTCGGCGGGTCGGGTCTCGAGTTTCGCTAGATCCTCAGCCATGGGCGTTCCTAGTGCTTTGCAAAGTGGATACGCGGCGGGACGGTGCGGACCGGCAACGTCATCACCACGACCATCAGGAACACGGTCAGGGCTCCTAGGATCAGGAAAGTGTCGCTCATCGATAAAATCGCTACCTGCTGCTCCACTGCATGCCCGAAGGCTTCAAGGCTGTTTGGCACGCGCGGCTGGCCGCCTGGCGCCAACGGCGGCGAATACTGGGGCAGCACGCGGTTACTCTGGATCACCCGCCAGCGGTCCTGGCCAGCCTCATCGATGATGCGGTCGGAATGCAGCGCGCTGCGCCAACGATCAATCAACCCCAGGAACCAGGCGCTCGCTGCCTCGGCGACGGCGCGTGATGTGTTCACGAGCGCAGACGCAAAAGGCCCTTCTGCCGGCCCGGTAACTGTATTGGTGGACATCATCAGCAGCGGCATAATCACCATCGGCTGACCGATCGCCTGGAGCAGTTGCCATAAATAGAATTGATCCCGGTTCCAATAAACCGTGAGAAAGGACGAGCCAATGCAGGAAGCGAGAATCAATCCCAACCCGACCAAGCTGACGACGCGCGAATCGACCCGCCTGTAATCCAGCAGTAGCGCCATGGCCGGCAGCATCACGAGTTGCGACGCCGCGATCTCCAGCGTGATCAGGTTGGACTGCAGCGGTCTATAACCCTGGACTTCCTGAAGGTATCGCAAGGGCACGGTCGAACCGGATTGGCCGATCACCAGAAAAGTGAATAAACCAAGGGTGCCATAGGCGAAGTTGCGCCGGCCAAGCATTTGCAGCTTTAGAAGCGGCAAAGGGTGGAACCACTCATTGACCAGCAGCAACGGGATGGCGACGGCGCTCGTCAGAGCCAGGACGCAGATCAGTTTTGAGTTGAACCAGTCGAGCCGGTCCCCCTGATAAAGCATCGTGCTCAAGGCGCCGGTCCCAATCACGAGAAGCAGCACGCCGCGCCAGTCCAGCATTCTGAAGCGTTCGTATCTTGGCTGATCCTGATGCAGGCAGTACCACACGAGAACGCCGGCCAAAGAGCAGAGTGGGATGGTTTGCAAGAACACGAAACGCCAATCCACGACATCAGTCCAAAACGCGGCCACCGTTGCGGCCAGCGCGGGCGTGAATGTCGCGGTCAACGCGTAGACGGCCAGGCCGTATAGCCGAATGTTCGGTGTGAGAACGCGAAAAGCCGTGGCCATCAGCAGAGGGATGATCAGGCCGCCCGCGAGCCCCTGGAGCAGCCGCAGGCTGTAGATCGCCTCGATGTTCGGGCTGAACGGGATCAGCACGCTCGAGGTTCCGCACAGCGCGATCGCAACAAGCGTCCAGCGCCTTAATGTGAAGGTCATCAGCAGCCAAGGCGAAATCGCCATGCCGATGATCTCGGCCGACACATACAGGCTTTCGATCCAGGTCTGGGAATCGTGGCTGATCCCGAGCGCACCGCTGATGTCGGTAAGCGCGATGGATATCACTTGGTCGTTAAATTCGGCCGTCATCGCAGCGATGAGCACGCCGACAAGGCCAAACAAAGGCTTGATTTCCACGGGTTCTGATGACTCTTTTCAATAGGCTGTTAGTGCAAAACAGTTAACGCGCGGCCGTCGCCGCGGGCATGCCCTCGCGGTGCAAGACCGATCGCGCTGGTGGCCACGGTCGAAGTGAATACTGCGCGCCTCTTCTTGCCGCGACGATCCTCATGGCCGTCGTCCCCTGTCCGCTGTTTCCAGGCACATAGGCAGCGGGGTCTTCTGAAACCAATAAATCTTTTTTAAGAGAACAACCAGTTTTCGCCCGCCTGCTTAAGCCGGCGCGACACAGAAGGGCTTCCGCGGCGACGAGTGTGTCTATTCGTCCAGCCCGCGACGTCATAACGCTCCCGCGTTCCGGAACTCGGTAGTAGCCGGCGGTCTGGACCTAACGCAGATGCTCAATTCAGATTCATAAACGTGAATTTAGTTGAGGCAACAAATAGGTTTGCCCATCTTCAGCGCATCGCGACGTCTCCAGCAGAATAAGTCGGGAGTAAAATGAGAGCGTGTGCATCGCTTAGCAATGACTTTGGTTTTCGATTGCTGCGATCGGGCATTTATCAATCGCAGGAGAGGCAGAGGAGTCCGAGTAATGACCTGTTTCCATCAATTCAGCGCTTTCGCAGCATCGCGTGGCGAGGGCCTGCATCCGAAACTCCGGGCCCTACTTGAGCGTGCGGCTGCCTCTCCGTTTTCGGAAGTCTCGATGCGCCATGATGGCCTGATCCAGGCTGGACCAAGTCCAGATTCGGAAGTCGCCTCATCACGGCTCAATGTGACGGCGGCAGGGCAAAATTCATGACGAGGACGTTGATTCCATCGACATGATGGCTGTCGGTGGCGCGCGGTAGTCCGGCAACAAAACCGAGAGCCATGACGAAAAAAATGGGCGCCAGCCGGTTGCCACGAATAGAGAAGCCTCTGCCCCACGCAGCGAGATGATTTGTGGCGAAGGGTGACGGGAACCAATTGATGGAGCTGACACGGTATCGCGTTGAAACGAAAACCCGCGCGTCGGCGATCCTGGCGCTTGCGGGGTTGCCCTTGTCTTGATCGCACGGGGGACGGATGTGGGCGGGCGCGAACGAATCCAGGGGCGCCGTCTTTCAGTTCACCCTTCCCCTTCTACGAGAGTGGCTAGCTTAGGGTCCAGACTCATTAAATCCACCATACAAGAGCTGCGGCTAGGCAGACAGCGCTCAGCGTAGCCCCAGCTCATTGCGAATTTCGGCGATCTTAATCCCGCGCAAGAGGGAAGGCGAGGTTGATGGTTTTCAGCTGGCCAACTTGCATTACCAATTCGCACGACGTCGTGGCGGGTATGGCGCGAGGAACTCCACAAAAACCGGTACAAACGGTAAGGCGTGTGGGAAGAGCCAGCAGAATGCAGGCCGGTGTCGGCCGCGCGCCGGCGAGATGGCCAACACGCGGCGCTGAAGAGGGATCAAAAGTTCATCCGCAACGCGTTCGAAAAGATTGAACAGCGGTTGTTTTGGAAATCTAACAAATGCGATACGAGATTGTTGAAAAGGATCAAACTACGGCAACGGGACGCATCGTTGCGCTCGACCGCGCGCGCACCTTCATCACGCTTCTGGTGGTCGTCCACCATTCCGTCGTCAACTACACCTATTTCGGCAACGGCGACCGGATGCGCTGGCTCGGCTTCGATCTGGTCGTGCTGTTCAATGATAGCTTCTTCATGGCTTTCATGTTTCTGGTCTCAGGACTTTTCGTCCATAATAGCCTCGCACGCAGGGGAGCGGCGAATTACCTGTGCCACCGCGCGTGGCGCTTAGGGGTGCCGTTGTTGATCTCGATCTTCGTGCTGATACCGCTTGCGTATTATTCGTCGTTCCTGCGCTATCATTTACCCGGCACGGCGGATTTCAATTTTTTTCATTTCTGGTGGCATACCCTGGCGATTGGGCCGTGGCCGTCGGGGCAGTCGTGGTTCCTGTGGGTTCTGCTGGCGTTCGATATAATCGCCGTCGCGGTCTGGTCGATCACGCCGCGAATCCTGCGGGCATTCGGTCTGCTAATCTTTGCGCTACGTGACCACCCGTTCACGGCCTTTGTCGCGTTCCTGATCGTCTCGATCGTGACCTATTTGCCGATGCATCTGGCGTTCGGCGATGGAAGCTGGTTCGAGCCGGGCCACTATCCATTCCCGATACAGACCAGCCGCGTCCTGCTTTACCCTGCCTATTTCTTTACTGGTGTCGGTATCGGCGTCGTCATTCTCAGGGGCGGCGTCCTCGCGGAGAACGGCGAAATCGCGAGCCGCTGGTTCATCTGGCTCGCCTTCGCAGTCCTGTTCTATGTTGCGATCCTGCTGCTGGTCTATGCCCACCACAATTGGATAGCGGATTTCGTGTCGCCACCACTCTCGTGGAAAATGGTGTACGGTCTGGCCTTTGCGATGTTCAGCGCCGCAATGGCGTTGACGGTGTTGGCGGCTTCATTGCGCCTGGCGCAGACCAATTTGAGACTGCTGGATGCGATGCAGCCCTCGGCCTACGGCATCTATCTCCTTCATTACGTTTTCATCATCTGGCTGCAGTATGCCGTTTACGATCCGCCGTTCCCAGCGGTCGTCAAATTCGCCATCGTGTTCACCGGGACGCTTTCGATGAGCTGGGCGCTCACCGTGCTCCTGCGGAAAATTCCGGCACTGGCGCGGATGATCTGAGACCGAACACTCTCGTGAACATTCACGGCGCGCCCTCGCGGGCTTCGTCGACGCTCTATCCCGCGCTGTGGTCGAGTTCGAGGTCGACAGGATTTCGCTTATTACTGTAATTCAAAAAGACATACGCGGCGAATGCTGCGGTTGCGGCGCTTTTCCCTCAGCGGGGTGACCGACTACCCGCGCGGTAATCGAAGTCGCCCATGAACTACGCTGCCGAATAACCTCCGATGTTGGCAGCAAAGCGGAAAACATCTGCTCGCAGTGAGGATTTCGCATATTGATCCGAAGCAGGCCTTCTGCTTCGCAAGAAGGGACTAGCGGTCAGAGAACTCTGCCCGAGATTTGTTCGGTCAATAAAGCCTTCAGAGTGGTGATCTCATCGATCGGTGGCCACATCGTCCCACCAAAAAAGAATGTTCCTTCGGGGTCGAATCTGCGGATACCAATTGCACGTTGCCAGCTCTCTCGTTCCCAGAGTAGAGGTCAACTTCAGTGTGTCTAAGACCGGAAGTGGGTGGTGGCAAGTCAGAATGACGTGAATGACCCAAAGCGGACCTGACGCGTCGGCGCAGTCCGTCGGGCGAGTTGCGTGATTAGCAGGAACGTAGGTCAGTTTAATCGCGTCCTCGCCAATTCGATCGTTGGCCACAAGGCGGAGCGGCGGCCGGGGGCCGGCGAAGAATGGCTTGCCGCGACCAAGCACGACGGGGCGGAAATAGAGTCGATACTCATCAATAAGACGAAGGTCGGTTAGGCTTCGTGCTATGTCTGGTCCGGCAACTTGAATCTCCCCAACGAGCTGAGCCTTCAGCCCACGTATCACCGCCTCGATGTCACCCTCGACAAGTGTGGCGTTGCGGCCGACTGACTTCAACGAGCGCGACACGACCCACTTCGGTTGCCTCCGCCACGCCGCCGCGAAGTCGCGTTGCTCCGGGGCCCACTCAGGACGGTCTTCGTCCCAAATACGCATTACCTCGTTCACGCGGCGACCGTACACACTGCCGGCCAGGTCTCGCACTTGCTCGTAGAAGTGACGAAAGAGCGCGGGACCTGTCGCAAATTCCAGGTAGTCGACATAGCCGTCCAGGGACTGGTTCAATCCGAAGAAGAGCTTCGCCATGCTACAAAATCTCCACCCCAAATTCTTCAGCATAGCTTGAGCCGCCGTAACGCGGAAGTGAGGTTGGGCACAAACTAGGCGCCGCTTCGACGGTGTGACGAATAACCAGAGATCCGTTAACCACCATTCCGGTCAGCTAGGCTGTGCGGCCGAACGACTGCTTCTGGTCCCACAGCGAAGTAGCAACACCTCTCGTTGAGGTTCGCTTAGCGGGGCATAGTGGACTAGATTCACTCGCGCCGAGTGCTTCGCATGTTGACCCTCAACCGCATTCGGTCACCGTTAGGAAAGACACCATAGCGGCTTCCCGTTGTGGACCTCTTTCGAATGTCACCTGTTGGCCCGTTTGCGACATAGAACGGCGCGCGAATTCCGCTTCGGCACACGGGCGGATACGCCGATCTATTATCACTGCCCTGTCGCCGCCATGCCGTGCTGATGTACGGCGCGGGAGCAAAAGCCAGCGCCCCGCTTTGCAGTCATGCTCTTCCCGTGTACGATCGCGCCAACACGACCGGCATTCAACGGTCGCTACGGCAAGGGGAGGATTTTCATGCGTCGCAACGTTATCGCCGCGCTCGCGCTCATGTCATGGGGAGCGGGGCTGACCGCCGCGGTCGCTCAGCAACCGGTGAGGCTCGGTGTCCTCAACGACCAGACGGGACTGTACGCGGATCTGACCGGCATGGGCTCGGTCCACGCCGCACGCATGGCGGTCGAGGATTACGGCGGCAAGGTGCTGGACCGGCCGATCGAAGTCATCTTCGCCGACCACCAGAACAAGCCCGACATCGGCGCCAACATCGCGCGGCAATGGATCGAGACGGAGGGCGTCAACGTCATCCTCGACATTCCCAATTCGGCCGTGGGGCTCGCCGTGCGCGAGGTGACGCGCACGCACGACGCCGTCGACATCAACACCGGCGCTGCCACCTCGGACCTCTCCGGAAAAGCCTGTTCGCCGCACGGCGTGCACTGGAGCTTCGACACCTACGGCCTTGCGGCGACGATCGGCCAGGCGTTAGTGAAGCAGGGTGGGGATACCTGGTTTTTCATCACCGCCGACTACGCATTCGGGCATGCCCTCGAGCGCGACACCACGGCGTTCGTCGCGGCCGCCGGTGGCAAGGTGGTGGGGGCCGTGCGGCATCCGCTCAATACCGCCGACTTCTCGTCCTATCTGCTGCAGGCGCAAGCCTCGAAGGCGAAGATCATCGCTCTCTCAAACGCCGGCGGCGACACCGTCAACGCGATCAAACAGGCCGCGGAATTCGGCCTGGGCCGCGGCAGCGACCAGCGCGTAGCGGCGCTCCTGCTGCAGTTTCCCGATACCCACGCGCTTGGCCTCGAAGCGGCGCAGGGCCTGATCGCGAGCGAGACTTTCTTCTGGGACCTCGACGACGCGACCCGGGGCTGGACTAAACGGTTCCTCGCCCGCAACGGCGGAAAGCCGCCAAGCATGATCCATGCCGGGACCTACGGCGCGACATTGCACTACCTCAAGGCGGTGGCGGCAGCCGGCACGACCGACGCCACCAAGGTCGTTGCCAAGATGAAGGAACTGCCGATCGATGACTTCTACACCAAGGGCACGGTGCGCGAGGACGGGCGTGTGATGCGGCCTTATTATCTGCTGCAGGTGAAGAAGCCCTCGGAATCCAGATATCCCTTCGATTATCTCAAGCTGCTCGCCACGGTGCCGGCCGAGGAAGCGGCGCGCCCCCTAAGCGAGGGCGCGTGCCCGATGGTGAAACACGGCTGAGATGGGTCGCGGCCACGCGTCGAGGCCCGCACGCCGGTCGGACGTCGCTCTCACCGATTGTTGTCCGACGTCGACGGGGCCGAGTCTGACCGGTAACCGACATGGCTTCCCGCCCGCATCCCTCCGATCAAATGACGCATCGTGTTATGCGTTGGTTTCGCGCCAGGTGCGGGCGGACGTTCGTCAGGCCAGCGCGGCAACGCCCATGGCCCGCCCGTAGCGGCGACCGCATTCAAGAAAATCGCCGTACTTCCTATGCACGGCGGTATGCTGTACGCACGCAAGCAGCAACCGGTCGCGGTCGAAACTGCGGTTCTTCACGTAGTCCTCAAGTAGGCACTGAGCGATCTCCTGGTTGTGCGGGTCGTTACCGAGCCGGCAGGCGGTCAGCGCCAATTGCTGCACTAACGTTTGGCGGTCGCCGCTGCTCGCGAGATACGCCTTGGCCCAAGCGACGGCCTGGGGCCCATCGAGTGCAATGATGGCGGCCAAGGTGCGCTCCAGTAGTTGCAGCTCGCTCATTCGCTCGGCGCCGGCAGGAAGCTCAGCCACATAGGCCTTTCCATCGCCAATATTCTTCTGATGCCAGGCGTTGCGGTTGAGGAATGAGGCGGCCGAGTACAGCAGCTTCAGGCGTTGCGGATGCTCGAAGAAATCGTAGAACCAGCCAAGCGTATTGCAGTATTCGTAGCAGTGTTGCGAAATGGAGAAGTTGAGGCTGTCCTGCGTCTCGAGCAACACCTGTGCGGCGCCGATCTGCAAAACGTCGAGGATTTGGCGCGGCCCTTTGCCCGCGAGCAGCAGCCGGCTCAACTGCTCAAGATAGGCCGGCTCGTGCTGACGCAACACGACTTCGAGGAATGCCTCCGCCTCGGTCGCGGTCAGCGGCTCGGAATTTGCAAGCAATGCCAATTCCCTGGCCGTGGTGCCCGCGTAGGGGACTGCAGAGATTTTCTGCTGCTCGAGGTAGTGGGTAACGCAGTTGCACGCCATCTCGTAGGTCGAATACCAGCGCGGACCGACGGCGATATCCAGCGCCCCGGCATAGAGCACCGCATGTGCGTCGTCCCAGCCGATGACCGTTCCCAGCTCAACCGTGGCGCGCGCCCGATAGGACTTGTGGCCGGTGGTATAGGAACGGTTGAGGAAGGCACGGTCCTGCAAATCGATAAGGCCGGCGAACACCAGCTCGGCGAGTACCGCTTTGCGCTCCGGCTTGTTCTGCATGAGTCCGAGAAAGACGCGATAAGCTTCGAGCACGCGGCCGCGATGCACCAGCGTCATCCATTGGTCGAGGCGATCGCGCAACGGCCCGTCGAGACGCTCCGGCTCTTGGTCCGGCCAGTGTACGACCGGCTTCGGCGGTGCGCTTTTCTGGGGTGCCATGCCACGGGCGTAATGGCCGGGTGCCTTGTTGATCTTTTGGTTCCAGATGTCGAGACCGGTCGGAATGTACCAAATGGTCTGCGCCATCGGTAGTCCGGTCATCTCTGCAGGCAGCCACTTCGACAGGTGCAACGTGGCACGGGCACTTAAAAGGCAATGGTCGTTGTTGACAAAGTTGACGAAGCCGTCGTCGATCCGCTCGTGGTAGGGAACGTGCGTGTAGGGCCCATGGATGCGCACAGCCTCGCGCAACATCTCGGGGAGCGGCCGACCGTCACGCACCAGATCGTAGTAGCATTCACTGGCCCCGACTTGATCGCGAGCAAGGACGCGATCCTCAAGCTTTTCGTAGAGAGCACGCGCTGACGCGCCCTGGTCATTCACAGCTTCGGCAAACGACATCGCAATGACTCCCTACTCGAGAATCCGTTACATCCGGTTCGCCAGAGGACAGACTACGCCAAACTCTATGATGTCACATTGGGAAAGGAAATGGGATAGCGCTCAAGCATATCTGTCGTTGCCCGTATGCCGGGGCTTTGACCCTCGGACTTGGCGATGGCGTGCGCCGATGTCCGAAGTTGGGTGACAAACGGACTCGGCGCGGAAGTGCAGCGAGGTCTCACTTTGACCCTGAGACATTGGCCGCCAAATCTGCTGCAATGCAAGGTAGGTCATTTCCTATTCGCGGTGTGGTAAGCTGCCGGATTGAGGGCAGCACGTGAGGCGGCGGGAGTTCATTGTAGCGCTTGGCAGTACCATGCTGCGCCCGGTCGTGGTGTTGGCTCAGCAAGCAACCATGCCCTTGATCGGAGTTCTTGGAAACGGCTCTGCTGCTGAATCGGAACCGAAAATCACAGCGCTAAAAGGGCGTCTCAGCGAACTCGGCTATTTTGACGGAAAGAATGTACTAATCGAATATCGCTGGGCTGAGGGCCACAATGATCGGCTGCTCGGCTTGGCGGACAGTTTAGTCCAGCAGCGGGTAGCCTGATTTTGACCGTTGGCGGTACTCCACCCGCGCTCGCGGCAAAAGCAGCAACTAGCACCGTGCAAATACTTTTCGGCGTTGGTACTGACCCTGTTGCGTTCGGACTTGTCGCCAGTTTGAGCCGACCGGGGGGCAACATGACAGGCGTTACCTGCTTGTTTGACGAGGTCGTGTCGAAGCGTCTGGCGCTGCTCCACGAACTCCTTCCGGCAGTTACATCGGTGGGCCTACTCGTCAATCCGGCCAATCCGAATGCCGAAGTTCAAGAGAAAGGCTTACAGCAGACGACCAGCCAACTTAGCCTGCAATTTCACGTACTCTACGCAAAGAGCGAAGCCGACCTCAATTCGGCTTTCGCGGAAATGACCCAACAGCAGGTTGGCGCACTTCTGGTCGGCGGAGACGGCCATCCTCGAAACCCAAAGGGGACGGATTGCGGCGCTATCTATGAGCAACGCAATTCCGTCTATGTCGTTTTGAGCGAGGCTTCCCAGTGAGGGGGGCTTGATGAGGTATGGAGGCAACTTCGGCGAGACATATCGCTTGCTTGGGGTTTACGCCAGGCGAGTTCTAAAGGGCGAGGCGCCGGCCGATCTGCCAGTTCAGCGGTCTACAAAACTTGAGCTGGTCATAAATCTCAAGACGGCCAAGGCGCTCGGCATTGAAATTCCTGCCACGCTGCTCGCTCGTGCCGACGAGATCACTGAATAAGCCGACATTTTGCGGCGATGCATGAGTCCGGAAGTGGCACGTTTGAGACATGCCGACTGGCTCTGATGATGTCCGTTGTCCGAGGTAGACCGGAAGTGGCCAGCCCACGGTCAGAACGACGCGATTGACCCATCTCGGACATCCTCCAGCTAAGCTAGCGGCGTTCCGGCCTATGTTTTGATAATCCCCGTTGGTTGTCATCGGCGCGGGGCCACTTCGCGACGGGTGAGCGTGTGGAGCGACGGCTGGCGGCGGTTTGGCGGCAGACGTCGCTGGATACAGTCGCCTCATGGGAGCCGACGAGGCGGCCAAAGTGATAAAGCCGGGCGAACAGCGCCATGGCGTCGCTGCGGCGGCCGGCCGCCACGTACTCTAATGGACTGGATCCAGCACGACCACCGGTATCTCGCGCTCGGTCTTGAGCTGATAGTCGGCGTAGGGCGGCCAAAATTCGAGCGCCTTTTTCCAAAGTCGGAGGCGTTCCTCGCCCGCCGTTGTCCTGGCCCGCGCGTTCAGTTTCTTGGTCCCGACTTGTACTTCGACGTCGGGGTTCGCCAGAATATTGCGATACCACCCTGGGTGTTGGGGCGCGCCTCCCTTTGAGGCGATTAGGAAGTAACTGCCGCCCTCCGTTCCGTAAAACAGCGGGAATATGAATTTATCGCCAGACTTGCGGCCGGTGGTGGTCAGCAGCAGTGCCGGCGCCGTGATCTCACCTCGCTGGGGCACGGTTGTCTTGTACATGTGCCCGTCGGTTCCGCCGCTAGCGAGATAGCGGTTCGCGTGCTCGACCATCCAGTCCGGCAGGTTCGGAGCGAGTTTCGCTTCAGCCATCGTACCCTCCTTCAAAGCTGCAGGGAACATACCATCGGGCGGCGGATCGGCCAATTCCGGCTTCAAGAGCAAGCCGATTTGGCGCTTGTAGAGTGACGACGTTGCGGTCGTGTTGCAATCGATAAGTCTGTTGTTGTGCAGGTTTTCGGACGCCGGCATGAGGAGGCTATCCACGCGCTGCGGCGGCCGGCGTCCGAAAAGCGCCAATGCACGAAGTCGCGGGAAGTTGGGCACTGGCTGGCAGCGAGTGCTATGGGGATTTAATGTTGGCGCCGATCTCGATGATGAGCGGCACGCCAGCCCGACACCACCTCGATGTCTGCACACGCGAGGTCGGGAGAGTGCAGTAGGCGTTTCGGCGCCCGCTCGGAGCGCATCAACGGGCGAACGGCGGACTGGGGGATGGGATTAGGTCGAGAGAGATCGCCGCCGGCGCGGAGCCAGCGCATCGGAACGGGAAAGCCGCAACGTCGACAGGAGGTCTGGCTCATGACGTGTCGATCCTAATCGGTGTCGGCCGCCAGCTCGGCTCGCAGCCGCGCGCGAAAGTCTCGATGACGATCATGCGAGCGCCACAGCGGGGGCATGGGCAGGGCAGCACGCGCGGGCTATCGGGCGCAACATCCGGCTGCTCTTGGGGATCGGCGGCAGGCGGGGCGACATTGAGGAGTGCGCGGGCCGTCGCGATGCTCTCGGCGCGATTGGCGGAGGCAAAGAGCCCGTAGTGGCGGATGCGGTGGAAGCCCTTGGGCAGCACGTGCAGCAGGAAGCGCCTGATGAACTCGTGCGGGTGAAGCCTCATCGTCTTCCAGCGGCCGGGGCCGTTCGTGCGATAATCCTTCCAGCGGAACGCAATCGCGTCGTCGTCGGCTGCAACGAGGCGGCGGTTCGAGATGGCGACACGATGGGTGTAACGGGAGAGATAGCGCAGCACCTGCTCGGGCCCTGCGAACGGCGCCTTGCAATCGACCACCCACTTGATGCGCCGCAGCGGGGCGATGAAGCGCTTGAACGTTCTCTTGTCGGCGAGTCCGGCATGGGCGTTGAAGAACTTCAACTCGTCGGCGTTGTGCGCATGCATGAGCATCGCCAGCATCTTGCCCCGGAATAGGCGCGCCAGCACCTTGACATGCACGAGGAAGTTGGAGCGCGCGGCGACCCATCGCGCGCCGTCGAGCGAGAGCCCTCCACCTGGCACGATCATATGCACGTGCGGATGATGAGTGAGTGCCGAGCCCCAGGTGTGCAGCACGGCGGTGACGCCGATCCGTGCGCCGAGGCGCTTGGGATCGCTTGCGATGGCGAGCGTTGTCTCGGCCGCCGCCTTCATCAGCAGGTTATAGACCACGCGCTTATTCTGGTAGGCGATGTCACGCAGCTCGCTCGGCAACGTGTATACGACGTGAAAGTAAGGCACCGGCAACAGCTCCGCTTCGCGGTCGGTCAGCCATTGGCGTGACGCCGCAGCCTGACACTTAGGGCAATGCCTATTGCGGCAGGAGTTGAACGCGATCTCCGTATAGCCGCACGCCGCGTTCTCGCAGCGTGCGACATGCCCGCCGAGCGCCGCCGTGCGACAGCGCTCGATCGCACTCATCACCTTCAATTGCTCGAGGCTCAGATGCCCGCGGTTGGCCTCGCGCCAAGCAGGACCGTGATCGCGGAGAATGTCCGCGACCTCCAGAGCTGGTCGAGCCATGGCCGGCGGCGCTACGGCGCCGGCGGCTCCTTATTGTCCCGCCTCGCACGCCTGCGGCGCGGCGCGCTCAGGCCCTCCAGGGGGCTCTCGATCTTGGCAATCATTCCGGTCGCCACGCGGGTGTAGCGGGCCGTCGTCTCCAACCTCTTGTGTCCGAGCAATGCCTGAATCACTCGAATATCCGTGCCGCGCTCGAGCAGATGAGTCGCAAAGCTATGACGCAGCGCATGGAGAGAGAGCGTCTTGCGCAGCCCCGCGGCTTTGGCGGCTTCCTTGAACAACCGTCCGAACTGGCGCGTAGTCAGCGGCCGATGATCACTGCGACCTGGAAACAGCCAGCGGTGTTCCGGCGCGACGCCGCCGTCATCATACGTGGTCGGCCGCGCCTTCCACCATTGCCGCAACAGCTCGAGGACCTCCGCCGGTAGCATCACGTGCCGGTCCTTGCGG
>CAWGJM010000007.1:0-49349 GCA_963822795.1 uncultured Alphaproteobacteria bacterium | reverse complement strand
TGGTGGGCGCACCAGGGCTCGAACCTGGGACCCGCTGATTAAGAGTCAGCTGCTCTACCAACTGAGCTATGCGCCCGGAACTGTCGGTCCGGAAAGCCTTCGCAAGAGGCCGGTCGTTTAGCAAAGCGACCCCGCGATGTCCAGCAAAGGGACAGGGTTTTCCCATCCTTCGGGCCGGCCCGCCAGTGGCAAAAAAGCCGCCGGAATCCAGCGGCTTCTCGCAGATCTTGATCGGCTTGGGCGAGCGGCTTAGAGCCGCTCGGGGCCGTCGCCATCCCGGCCCTGCCGGTGCCGATCCCGGTCGAAACCGCGCTCCATCCAGCGGTGCCGCCAGCCCCTTCGCCGCCGAACCGGCCGTCGCGATGGGTCAGGATCGCAAGGCGGCGCTTCTGGGCGTCGTCGAGCGTCTTGTAGAGCGGGTCGGCGGCGTCGGCGATCTTCTTCATCGCCTCGGCGGTAGCCGCCATGGTGTCGGCGCGCTCGCGCAGCCGCGCGACCGGATCGTCATCCTGCTGGTCCTTTGCGTCATTCTGCGCCTTCATCCGCGCATTGGCGCGATCGATCCGGAGCTTGGCGAAATCCCGCACCGCGGCCTCGACCGGCGGCCACAGCTTTTCCTGGTCCGGCGTCAGCTTCAGCCCGGCATGGACGGCCGCGATCCGCGCGTCGACAAACGCCGCCCGGTCCTCGGGCGTCATTCGCATGTGCTGCATGTGCTCACGGAGCCACGGCTATGCTGGGCATAGACCGCGGTCGAGCCGGCGATCGCAAGCACGGCGACGGCGGCGATGGTGAACTTTCTCATGCGAACCTCCTTTACAAGGTTGCCCAAGGATGGGCGCGCCAGGAGACGCAATCAACTTACAGTTTGGCAACAGAGCCAGTCTTACCAAGATGTAATCCCTTAAGCTTAATCAAATCGCAAGACCTTCAGATCATTCCGAGCAGCCGCGGCAACCACAGCGAAATCTCCGGGACGTAGGTGATCATCCCGAGAAACACCAGCATCGCGCACAACCACGGCAGCACCGCGATGGTGATCTCGCTGATCCCCATCTTGGCGATGCTCGATGCGATATAGAGGTTGAGACCGACCGGCGGATGGCACAATCCGACCTCGGTGTTGACGATCATCAGCACGCCGAGATGCACCGGATTGACGCCGAGCTTGGTCGCAAGCGGATACAGGATCGGCGCCATGATCAGCAGGATCGACGACGGGTCCATCACGTTGCCGGCCATCAGCAGGATGACGTTCACGACCAGCAGGAACATCCAGACCGAGAAATTCTTGTCGATGATCCAGGCCGCCATCGCCTGCGGAATCTGCTCATGCGTCATCAGGAACGAGAACAATACCGCGTTGGTGATGATGTAGAGCAGCATCGAGCTCATGCTCGCGGCCTGCAGCAGCACCTTCGGCACGTCGCTGAGCTTCAGCTCCTTGTAGACGAACACCGTGATGAAGAAGGCATAGACCGCGGCGACCGCCGCGGCCTCGGTCGGCGTGAAGACGCCGCCATAGATGCCGCCAAGCACGATGCCGATCAGGAGCAGCCCCCAGACGCTTTCGCGGAACGCGCTGCACTGCTGGCCGATCGTCGCCCGCTTCATGCGCGGATAGCCGTTGCGCCAGGCGACGAACCAGGTCACCGCGGCCAGCATCAGCGCCAGGATGACGCCGGGCACGATCCCGGCCATGAACAGCGCGCCGATCGAGGTGTTGGTGGAAACGCCGTACAGCACCAGGATGATCGAGGGCGGCACCAGGATGCCGAGCGCGCCGGAGGTCGAGATCACGCCGACGCCGAACCGGCGCGGATAGCCGTAGTCCACCATCGCCGGCATCATGATCGAGCCGATCGCGACCACGGTCGCGACGCTCGATCCGGAAATCGCGGCAAACATCGCGCAGGCCGCAACCCCGGCAAGCCCGAGCCCGCCCGGCAGATGGCCGACCAGCGAGGTCGTGAACGCGATCATTCGCCGCGCCACGCCGCCGCGGGTCAGGAAGGTGCCGGCCAGGATGAAGAACGGAATCGCCATGATGCCGAAATTGTCGAGGCCGGAAAACAGTTTCAACCCGACGCTTTCGATCGGCACTTCTGTCATCGTGAACAAGAAGGTCAGAACGGTGAGGCCGAGCGAAATCGAGATCGGCATGCCCGTCAGCATCAGCGCAAACAATAATCCGAAGATCAGCGCGGCGCTCATCACGCTTCTCCGAGCGCGATCGGCGCTTTCTCGCTGACCTCGATGCCTTCGACATGCGTCGCGTCATGATGCGGCAGCTCGCCGGTCCAGAAGAAGGCCCACATCACCTGCAGGAAGCGGAAGCACATCAGATAGGAGCCGAGCGGGATGCAGGCATAGACCAGCCAGCTCGGCAGTTCGAGGTCGGGCGAGACCTGGTCGGTGGACATCAGCTCGAAGACGAATTTGGCGCCCATGGTGCCGACGATCGCCGTGAACAACGCGCCGCCGAACAACCCAAACATGATCACCCATTTGCGCCAGCGATCGTTGAGCTGGTTGATCAGCACATCGACGCCGACATGAATGCCGGTGCGCACGCCATAGGCGGCGCCGAACTTCGCCATCCAGATGAACATGTAGATGCAAAGTTCCTGCGACCAGGCGAGATTGATCCCAAACAGGTAGGGATACAGCACGGGAACGTCGACCAGGAAGCGGTGCACGACGGCCACGAAGGTGATCAGCGTCGCTGCCCCCATCAGGCTCGCGATGATCACTTCCTCAAGCCGGTCGAGAATGCGTAACAACATGGATGTCCCTTGAGAATCATGATCCGACTGGATCGGAGAATGATCTCGTAGCCTTTGTTCGAGCATGATCCTTTCGGAATGCTCTACGACAGTCGGGCGATCTTTGAAAAACCGCCCGATCACGCACGCTTCCGCAGGGCGTAAGCCGGCCCGCGGATCGCTGGCGAGGTTGACGCTGGCTTTAGTTCATCGGGCCGCGGCCTGTTTCTTTCAGAAACTCGTCGATGAGGGGCTGACCGACCCGCGACGCCATGTCCTTGTAGACCGGCATCATCGCCTTGCGCATCGCCTCGTCCTGCTCAGGGGTCAGGCTGATAATTTCAGTCTTGCCGGCCTTCTTGATCGCCTCCAGCGCCTCCTCGTTCTCCTTCGCCGACTGGCTGTTGCCGAACTCGGTGGCTTCCTTCATCGCCTTCGACAGCTGGTCGCGAATGTCCGCCGGCAAACCGTCCCAGAACTTCTTGTTCACGACCACGACGTAACCGATGTAGCCGTGGCTGGTGACGGTGGCGTATTTCTGCACCTCATGCATCTTCTGGGTGTAGATGTTCGACCAGGTGTTCTCCTGCCCGTCGACGACCCCGGTCTGCAGCGCCTGGTAGACGTCCGAGAATGCCATTACCTGCGGGATCGACCCCAGCGCGCGGAACTGGGCCTCCAGCACCTTCGAGGACTGAATGCGGAACTTCAATCCCTTGTAGTCGGCCGGCGCGAGCAGCTTCTTGTTGGCGCTCATCTGCTTGAAGCCGTTGTCCCAATAAGCGAGACCGGTCATGCCCTTGGCGTCCAAGAGCTTGAGCAGCTTCTCGCCCAACGGGCCGTCCGTGACTTTGCGCAGCGTCTTCAGGTCGGGGAGGATGTAGGGCAGATCGAACACCTCGAATTCCCTGATCCCGATCGGACCGAATTTGGAATTCGAGGGCGCCAGCATCTGCACCGCGCCGAGTTGCAGCGCTTCCAGCTCTTCCTTGTCCTTGTAGAGCGTCGAGTTCGGGTAAACCTCGACCTTCACCTTGCCGTCGGTGTATTTTTCCGCGAGTTCCTTGAACTTGTCGGCGGCCTTACCCTTCGGCGTGTCGGACGCCACCACGTGGCTGAACTTGAGGACGATCGGCGAATCCGCGGCTGACGCCGGTCCGACCAGAGCCAATGCGGCAACAGATGCCGCAGCCAAAATCAACTTATGCATGTGTCCTCCCGCGCGAACCAGCGGGACGCGCGGCCGTGCCGCATCGCCCCTTTTTTGATCCTGCGGCACCAATACAGAGAAGCCGCGGCGAATACCATTGCTCCATTAGCAGGGGCCCGAGGAACAGCTGCTGCAACGCAAAAACGCGACGTTGGCAGCGCCGCGTTGGTATTTTCGCGCCGTCATTCCGCGTCGCGCGTTAGCGTGAACCCGGAATCTCGAGATTCCGGGTTCGATGCGGAGCCTGTCATCGGGCCGCGCTTCGCGCGGACCCGTTGGCATCGCCCCGGAATGACGATCGACAACGATCAGCTCGCCGCCGCCGCCGGCCGGTCGCGCTGGTGCTTCATGACGATCTTGTTGAGCGCCCCGAGATAGGCCTTTGCGGAGGCGACCAGCGTATCGGGGTCCGCCGCCTTCGCCGTCATCGACCGGCCCTCATGTCCAAGCCGCACCGACACCTCGGCCTGCGCGTCGGTGCCTTCGGTGACCGCGTGAACCTGGTAGAGCTCGAGCTTGGCCTCGTGCGGCACCAGCGCCTTGATGCAGTTGAACACCGCATCCACCGGGCCGTTGCCTTCGGCTTCCTCGATTCTGGTCTGGCCGTCGACGTCGAGCTTCATGGTGGCGCGCTGCGGCCCATGGGTGCCCGCGATCACCGTCAGCGAAGTCAGCTTGATGCGGTTGTGGGAGGCCGCGATCTCCTGATCGACCAACGCCTCGATGTCCTCGTCGTAGATGTCCTTCTTGCGGTCGGCGAGCGCCTTCATCCGCGCGAACGCGTCTTCGAGCTGGTTCTGGCCGAGCTTGTAGCCCATCTCCTCCAGCTTGTGCACGAAGGCGTGGCGGCCGGAATGCTTGCCCAAAACCAGCGAGGACTGTTTCAGGCCGACCATCTCGGGCCGCATGATCTCATAGGTTGATGCATCCTTCAGCACGCCGTCCTGATGGATGCCGCTTTCATGGGCGAAGGCGTTGCGGCCGACGATCGCCTTGTTGTACTGCACCGGGAACGAGGTCGCCGCCGATACCAGTTTCGAGGCCCGCGTCAGTTGGGTGGTGTCGATCTTGTTCCAATACGGAAACTTGTCGTTGCGCACGTTGATCGCCATCACGATCTCTTCGAGCGCGGCATTGCCGGCCCGCTCGCCGATGCCATTGACCGTGCATTCGACCTGCCGCGCGCCGCCGGCGAGGCCGGCCAGCGAATTGGCCACCGCCATGCCGAGGTCGTTGTGGCAGTGGACAGAAAAAACCGTCTTGTCCGCATTGGGCACACGCTCGATCAGCGTGCGCATGAAATGGGTGTATTCCTCGGGCACCGTGTAGCCGACGGTGTCGGGGATGTTGACCGTGGTCGCACCGGCCTTGATCACGGCCTCGACGATGCGGCACAGAAACTCCATCTCGCTGCGGGTACCATCCTCGGCCGACCATTCGACATCGTCGATCTGGTTGCGGGCGCGGGTGACGTTGGCGATCGAGGTCTCGATCACCTGCTCCGGCGTCATGTTGAGCTTGACCCGCATATGCAACGGCGAGGTCGCAATCACCGTGTGAACGCGGCCGCGTTTTGCGAATTTAACCGCCTCGGCGCAGCGGTCGATGTCTTTCGGATGCGCGCGCGACAGCCCGGCAATCACGGCATTCTTGGAGCGGCGCGCGATCTCGCTGACCGCCTGGAAATCGCCCTCGGAAGTGATCGGGAAACCGGCCTCGATGACGTCGACGCCCATGTCGTCGAGCATCTCGGCAACCTCGAGCTTTTCCTCATAGCTCATGGTGGCGCCGGGGCACTGCTCGCCGTCGCGCAAGGTGGTGTCGAAAATGATAACGCGGTCCTTTTCGGACTTGTTCACGGTGGTCATGGCTTGCAAATTCCTTGTTCGGTGGTGCGCCGTTTGACGCGAGCGCTGAAGGGTCTGGTGATCTCGCACAACCCCTGAGTGCCCAGGCGCTAACCGCCCAGTCGGCCCTCAGGGGCAGATAAGGAGCAGCCCGCCGAGAAGCAGGGTGGGCAGGGACGCAGCCGCAATCGCGTGAGGACCGACGGCGCGGGCCGCCTCCCCTTCACTTCCGATCGTTGCGCTGCGAATCAGCATTGCCAGACCCTTTGGAGCCCAAAAACCCTTGATAATCCTCGGTCAAAACCATTGACGGTTGGTTGCCGGGAATGGGGCGCCAGCGACTTTCTAGACGAGAAAGACCCAAAACCGCAATGCCAAAAGATAGTCAGTCGAGTTGACCTATCTTGCGATACCATCGGCCGAGCCATTTCCGATTTCAGTTTCAAAGAGCAGAGAGGAACGTTACTCCGCATTCCCGCAACGCGGATCGCGCCCGAGTTATTGTGCGAACCACCCTCGAAATAAGAGAGCGCAGGGAAGACCGGGTGCTCAGCTCGCACCCGCGGCCCGTGTGCATCGGTAGAAAGCACACGGTAGTCACCACAGGTGGTGCCAGATCAACCGGCCTTCCCTGCGCAATGGTTTTGACGGTTTACTTCGTGCTCACCCGGTGACCGGGCTCTTTTGCCACCGTCGTTCGCGACCTTAGCACCAACGTCGGGGGGCCAGAACCACACGCCTTCGCCGTCCGCACCGGTGCACTGGTCCAGCGACACCGCTTGCGTCCACCGCATCCCGCCTCAACGTCCGTGACGATCACGAGCCGCCCCTCTTGTGAGGACGGGACGATGAGAGTTGTAGGTTTGATTTGGGTCGCGGAAAAAGCGAAATATTTTTCGCTGAGGGGCTAGACAGCAAAATCGAAAAATTGCCCGACGGGCAAATCAGTGGCGTTTTCCGCAGCAGTAGCGGCTCGGGACCAGCTTCGCTGCACGCCGTTAAGATCAGCGAAGAGTGGCGCGCGACTTCCGAAGCGGGTCGAGCGTGACAAAGGCGACCAGGCGATGTTCCTGCGAGGGTAGTCAACGTCTGCGCCGGACAGCATTATGTTTGAAGACATGCCGATCCACTGGAACTATATACCCGCGCTGGAGGGTGAGCGCAGTGAGATGGCTCATCGCACGGCCACCAGCGAATTATTTCAGGCAGGCCATTTTCACGATCAAGCCCAGATCGTTGCCGTATTCGCGGGATGGCGGTCGTTTGCAACGCCGTTTAGTAATATTCGGGCAGAGGCGGGAGACATCCTTGCCATTCGATCGTGCATGTTTCACGCGCCACGGAATAGCGACGAGTCGTCTGTTCCCGTTCTCTTTTTGGACAACGACCACCCGGTAGCCAAGGGAATTCGTCAGGCGTCGGTAACAAACGGACTAGGCGCGAAGCGATTGGACGAGATCCTGGATTGCGTCGCGACACGGCTTGTCGGTCACGAAACGCCCGAGCAAGCCGCAATGCATTCGCGCCGAAGGTAAGGCCATGATTGGACTGTTCTTTGAGGTGATCCCGCTGGAAGGTCATGCATCTCGCTACTTCGAACTGGCGGCCGTTCTGCGACCAGAATTGGAACGGAGCGGCGGCGTTCTATTCATCGATCGCTATACCAGTGCTGACAGACCCGATGTCATCCTATCGCACCAATGGTGGGCGGATGAAGAAGCCCTGATCCGCTGGCGCGCGCACACCCAGCATCGTGCGATCCAGCGAGCAGGGCGCGAGCAGCATTTCAAGGACTATCGGTTGCGGATCGGGCCTGCCGTCGACGCTTCGCGCGCTGCCTCAGCGGCTCGCAGCCTTTGGGTTTTCTATCATGATGCTAAGCCGGCGAGGCCGGCCGGCGGCGAGTTGTTCAAGAGCGTTTACCGGGAAGGAAAATTTCTTGTCCTGTTCGAGCATACGCCTAGCGTGCAGAACACGTCGGCAGATCGCAAGGCCTTCGAGATCACTCGCGACTACACGATGTATGAGCGCACTGAAGCTCCGCAGGAGTATCCGCCGGTCATGCGCCATCCCTAGAGATAGCTGCATCGGAATGCATGACAGCCTGGCGGGCAGGCTTACGAGGATATCGACGCGGCCAGATGCGAGAAGAGAAATACCCCACAATCAACTCCATGTGATGGTGCACATGGACAATAAGGTGCTCCCCGCTATCAAATATCGGTACCCGATACATGAAGTTGTGACCTGACCGATATGTTGGAAAGGCTTCTCTGGAACGTTGTACCCTGAGCAAGGCCTCTCAATCAAAATATGCATCGTGCCACTGCTCAAATGTCTGTTCTGGGTCAAAGGCGCCGGTTTGACCTTCTGCCAACCCGCTTCCGGTCTTCCCCGAGAAACGGACCTCGTCAGACCGGCCCGATTGGTCCGGTTCGTGCCACGGGAGTAAACCGCTCGCGCGGTACGGTGCTGCGGCAGGCGGCTGGGCCAGTATCCGGATGGGAAAGTCCTGTCTGAAGATGAGGGGTTGCCAACCTCACATCAGACTGGAGCATCCCCATGACCGACGAGGCCATGAGCCGTTGCGGCGGCTCGAAGGAGCAACCTGGCGGTGCCGTCAATGTTCATCGGCAAACGATGCACGGTGCGGCCCGCGCACCACGCAAGAACGGGGCTAATTAATTGGAGAAAATGCAATGCGTTCTGTCTTGGCATTATGCCTTTTGATCCTTCTTTGTGCTTCTGCGAACGCCGCCGCAAGAGGGCATCACGCCAAATCGCGACATGTCATCGTTCGTCCCGCCGAGACTGTAATCCCAAGCTACGCCACTCCGGGTGGTGTGCGGGTCTATCGCGACGACTCGGTTCCGGGTAGTCTGCGGACCGACCATGGCGCCCCTCCTGCCTATGATGATCCATCCAAGTTTGGCAGCGGCTGATCTACGGCTACCAGATGACGTGTACGCCAAATTTCTCGCGTGACACGGCGCAAGGCTGACGTCCGTCCGTTTGTTATAAGAAACTCAGACAAACGGAGAGGCATAAAACGGAGTTCCGCCGCCACTGACAAGCAAATAATAGAAAGCTTGTCAGTTGTTGAATGGCCCCTGTGACGCAAAGCGGACATCCGACGAGCACCATCTGCGGAAATCGCGGCAGCCACGCCAGCCCCGACGATTGGCGGGCATCATCGATGCAAGCTCCTGCAAAGAACTAGCCGACGCGAAAGCGGCACGTGAAAGCGGTAAGCGAACTCACGTCGGCTTGGCCTTGAGCCGTCTGCCTCCGTCACCAACCGGTGCCGACGGGTGCGCGCATGAGGTGACGCCAGAGCCGTTTCCGTTCCGATTGAATCGGAACGGAAACTCTGGACTTTTGTTTTGATGCGTTTTCTTGGACAGCGAACCGAATCGACTTCGCTGGAAAAACGCTCTCAGTGCAACCTAGCCTGATCGCCGCTCACCCCTCGTATTCGAGCACGTGCAGGCCGGCGTTCCAATCGCTCGCGTAGATCAGTCCATCCCGGGTCACGAAGAGATCGGCTGTCTTGGCGGCGAGCGCAACATTGGGCCTCGGGTCGATCAATTTGGCCGGCGTCGGCGGTAGCCAGAACGCAAGCTCCTTCGGCGCAAACTGATCCCTGAGGTCGAACACCCGGACGCCGCCGGCATTGTAGGTGGCGAAAATGGTCTCCTCGCTCTGGAACGAACCGGGCCGGTTCTCATGCAGGTTGTGCGGACCGAACGTGCCGGGGGCAGCGCAATAGTCACGATCGCGTGGTACCGGCATGGTTGAAATCGTCACAGGATTTTCCGGCACCCGCGCGTCGATCACGAAGATCTGGAACAGCCCTTTCGCGCACTTCTCCGCGTTCGCCTCATCGGCCACGACAGCAAGCTTGCGTCCCGGCAACGGCAGTGGTGTGTGCGTGCCGCCGGGAAATGGCGGCGACCAGTTGATGTGGGACAGCAATTTCGGCTGGGTAGGATCGGAAACATCGTGGATGGTGAAACCGCCATCACGCCAGGCGCCGTAACCAAGCTTTCCTGCCACGATCATGTGATGCAGCGCGTAGCGTTTGCCCTTGGGCGTGTTCGGCTCTTCGCCGGCCGCACAATTCATGCCCGGCAGCCACCATCTGGAGACAATCACCGGCTTGGTGATCTCGTTGAGGTCGACGATGCAAAGGCAATGATCGGTGAAGCCGTCGAAATGCGCCGAGACATAGGCATACCGCCCGCCCATCCAGGACAGGCGGTTGATGCCAAGTCCCGGCATTTCGAGAAACGCGATCTCCTTCATTTCGCCCGGATTGGAGATGTCGTGTATGGAAAGCCCGCTGCGGAAATTTTTCCGTTTGGTGATGCTGTCGGCGAGATTGTTTTCGAAATAGCCGCGCTGGTCGCTATAGGACTGCATGGCGACGATATTGGCGCCATTGGCGACCAGAAGCAGATCGTCCGACGATTGAAGATGATGGGTACGGGTGTACTGCCCGGCCGTAAAAAAATTCACCGGCTTCAGACTGCGCGGGTCGCTGGCGTCCAGAATGGTGACGCCGTCGCTGAACATGTGACCGACATAGAGGTGGTTGCGGTTCAGCATGATCTGGACGCTGTCCGGTCGCCCGCCAATGTCGCTGTAGGAAACGTGCTTGATCCGACGACCGATACCTTCCGGTGGAACCGGTGGGTCCTCGGCGAAGGCCACACCAGGCATGCCGGCCAACGCCACCATGCCCAACATACCCCGCAAATGCACGCGGCGGCTCACCCTCAGCATGGCTTCCCCCGAGTTTATATTTCTTCGCTACAATCTAACACGGCGAAAAAATGCAGCAAGCTCGTCTCTGCGCGACGGACGCTGTGCCATGTCCGAAGAGTGCCAATGGACCAAACCGCGCGTGCGGCGGTCTCCGCAGCGGGACGCGTTACCGTGCAATTCGCGTAGCGGGCGGCTCTCGGAAGCGGAACAAACCGCGGCGGCAGATGTTTTAGCAGGAGGAAGTCGAGAAGGAACCGGGCATGCCCTATACAAGACCGATCAGGCGCTTCTATTTAACGCCCCCCGCCGTTCCGACTTTTATAATTTCGGCGTTACTGGCCGTGCTGGCGTTGCTCGCGGTCTATGGGCACGTCCCGCAACTTCACGGCATCGGCGGCTTTACGCTTCTGCTGATCGCCTACGTGATTCTGCTCGTGGGAAACCTTTTTCGAGGGATTTGAGCGGCGTCGAGGCACGGCGCCCGCATGTCCACTCTTGCGGGCGTCGCGCGGCGAGACGAGGTCACCCGATGGCTAAGCGGCGGGCCGGGCTCTTACGGGTTTGGCAGGCGGCGGATCGATCTCCGCGATCTTGAGAAGGCAATCGGCTTCGGAATCGTGCGGCCCGGAGACGAACGTCCCGCTCACTTTTGTGCTGTACCAGCCGGATACGACGCCAAGCCGAAGCGACTCCTCTGTCTTGACGTGACGCGGCGAAAGATTTTGCATGAAGTTATGTACTTTCAGGTTGGCGATCGATGTTGCATCGAGCGCGAGAGCGGTTCTTCTACTCACTCGCGAGGCGCGCTTGCATCAATGCGCTGCGCGTCGGCGAGAGCGACCGAGCTGATGGAAATCATCTCCATCGTTACACCGCGCTGCACTGCCGCCGGCACCATGATCATGGTGGCCACGCGGCGATACGCGGCGAACGACAATCCTTCGATCATCTCCTCATCGGTGATGACCTCGTATGCGCCGGCCGACAGCAGCCGATCGACGCCCTTGATCCGGAAAGGATGTTTGAAGGTGATGACTTCCCGCCGCGAGCGCATGGTCATGCCGCGACGCTTTTCGCAAGCAGGCCTGCGCCGACTCTTTTGTTGAGCATGTGCTTACCTGTGCGCCATTTTGATGCGATTAGCTATCGCTTTCTTGCAGGATTCGGCCGCGACAGGTCGAATAGCACTCGCCTTCTTGCATTCGGCCACATTCGTAACCATCTCCGCAGTGCGCCGGAACATTTTTCGGAAACGGGCAGGCACAACTGTCGCGCGACCCGGTTAAAGCCTGCGGCGATACATTCGGGTGTTGTTCGACCGCCGGTCGGCAGCCGCATTAACGCGGCTCGGAAAGGGGCGGGGTGCCGTCCTTGAAATAGCGCAAACGGTTGGAATCAGGGCCTTCAATGAAGATTCGTGTCGGCTTCGAGATGATTTACGACTTTCCGCAGCCGACGCCCTTGATCGCGGTGCTGGGCACGCATTTTACGCGGGCGTCGGACATTATCGTGCCCGACTACCTGACCATCAGCCCTTCGGTGCCAATCACGCCCTATCGCGACGGCTTCGGCAACTGGTGCAGCCGGATCGTCGCGCCCGCCGGGCGCGTCCGCCTTGCGGCCGATGGAACGGTTCGCGATAGCGGCCTGCCCGACGCCTTCGTTCCTTCGGCCTTGCAGCACACGGTGGAAGATTTGCCGGCGGAGACAATCGTCTATCTGCTTGGCAGCCGCTACTGCGAAACCGACCGGCTTTCCGATGTTGCATGGCAGCTGTTTGAGAAGGCAGCGCCGGGCTGGGCCCGGGTCCAGGCCATCTGCGATTTCGTTCACAACCGCATCGCGTTCGGTTACGAGCACGCGCGGGCGACCATGACAGCTTGGGAAGTGTTCAACGAGCGCAAGGGCGTCTGCCGCGACTACGCGCACCTTGCCATCACGTTCTGCCGCTGCATGAACATTCCCGCGCGATATTGCACCGGCTATCTCGGCGATATCGGCATGCCACCGCCCTACGCCGCCGGGGATTTTGCCGGCTGGTTCGAGGCCTATCTCGGCGGCCGCTGGTACACTTTCGATGCGCGCAACAACATTCCGCGGATCGGGCGTGTCCTGATCGCCCAGGGCCGCGACGCTGCCGACGTTCCACTTACCCAGACGTTCGGCCCGAACACGCTCGTCAGCTTCAAGGTCTGGACCGACGAGATGTTGGAGACGGTCTAGAATCCCGACCCGGCGCGCGTCAGTTTCCCAATCAACAGGAGCCTTCATGGCCCGAGAGACATCCTACTTCGTGCAGGCATTCAGTGCCGGCAAGGGCGGGCACCTGAAGCCGGACTCTCCGATCGTCTGCAAATCGGCAACTGGCGCGCTTCGAACGGCGGAGAGGCTGGCAGCGAGCAAGCTCGCCGTCGTTGCGTTCTCCTCCACCGGCGATCCCGAGATGGGCGACTATGACGACGAGCCTACGGTCTTCTTCCGCAAGGGCCAGCTTCCGTCGACCTTCGACTGAGACGTTGGTTGCGGTTGAAGGGGATATCAACAAGGGAGTCGGAATGAGCGAGCGACGTGAAACGCTAGAGAAAGCCCGCGAGCGCATGATCGAGGAGAGGGACGCGCATGCGAAGGTGCTGGCCGCTCCTTTTGACCGCGACAAGGCGGAACGGGCACGCAACAAATTCATCGAGCTGCAAACGCTGATCGACGCCCTGGATCGCGCTATTGTCGGAGACAAAGCGATCTCGTCCTAAAGCGAGGCCCAAGGCGAGATCGGTAAGACGAGATCGGTAAGGCGAGACCCGGTGGGGCGCGATCCGATGGCCAAGGAGATTGGCGCGGTCCGGCTGCTTACGCCGCACGAACGGAGTTCATGAACTTCGTAACCTCGCGCTTCAGCCGATTGCTCTCGCCCGACAGCGATTGTGCGGCCGATAGCACCTCCGAGGAAGCCCCTCCCGCCTCGGATGCGCCGCGCTGGACGTCCGAAATGCTTGCTTCGACCTTCGAGGTTCCTTCCGCGGCGCGCTGCACGTTCTTGGAAATCTCCTGCGTGGCGGCGCCCTGCTGTTCCACGGCCGAGGCAATCGTCGCCGAAATTTCCGAGATCCGGGCGATGATGGCGCCGATTTCCTTGATCGCGGTGACGAACTCCTTGGTCGCCGACTGAATGTCGGCGATCTGCTGGCCGATTTCGCCGGTGGCCTTCGCCGTCTGCTCTGCAAGGCTCTTCACCTCGGTCGCAACGACCGCAAATCCCCTGCCGGCGTCGCCTGCGCGCGCGGCTTCGATGGTCGCGTTCAGCGCCAGCAGGTTGGTCTGCCCGGCAATCGTCTGGATCAGATCGACGACGTCCCCGATTCTGGCAGCGGCTTGCGACAGCTGGCTGATACGTGCGTCGGTGTTCTGGGCCTGTTCGACGGCCTCGCCGGCAATACGGGCGGAAGCCTCGACCTGACGGCTGATCTCGCCGATCGAGGTCGACAGTTCCTCGCTCGCCGCGGCCACCGAATGAACGTTCTTGGAAGCTTCGCCCGAGGCGCTCGATGCCCGCTGGCTGACTTGTTCGACGGTACCTGCCGTCTTGCTCAAGGTCGCCGATGACGCCTCGAGCTGGCTGGCCGCCGCGGAGACCAGCGTGACGATCTGACCGACCTCGCTTTCAAACTGGTCGGCGAGACGGTTCATGTCGATCTTGCGCTGCGCCGCTTGCCGCTGCACGCCGGCCGCCTGGTCCTCGCGCATACGGTTGGTTTCGATCATGGCGTCCCGAAACACCTGGACGGTGCGCGCCATCTGACCGACTTCGTCGGCACGGTCGGTATTGGCGACCGGCGCGTCGAGCTCGCCGGCACTGAGCGAGGCCATGCGTTGTCTCAGACCCGAGAGCGGCTTCACGACGCTCCGTGTAATCGCCCAGGCCACGACGATCGACAGCAGCATCATGACGGCAATGACAACCGACGCGGTCTGGATCATAGACCAGAACGAGGCATCCACCGCGGACATGTATTCCGCGGTTCCGATCATCAGGTGCCAGGGCGCGAAGCCGCGCGTGAAGGCGACCTTGTCGAGCGGGGTGGGATCGGTACTGCTTCGAAGGAATGTATAGCGAACGCTGCCCTGCCCCTGACGCGCGAGGTCGATCAGCATGGACGCAAACGGAAGACCGTTGGCATCCTTGAAGGTGCGCATATCCTTGCCGAGCAGCGTCGGAACGCCGGTATTGACGACGCTGATTCCGGTGTCGTAGTCGTAAATAAAGACGTAGTTGGTGTGCCCCTCATACCAGACGGTGCCGGCAACCGCGAAGAACCGCTTCTTCGCCTCCTCCTCCGTCATCTGGCCGGCAGCGGCGGCGCGCTGAAAGCCGTCGGCTATCTCCCATACGGCATCGGCGATCGCATGCGCCTTCTCGGTGCGCTCGGTGATGAGCTGGTTACGGGCGATCCACAATACGGTGGATGCAACCAGCGCCATGCAGATCGCACCGACGATCGTCATGGCTGCAAGCTTTGCGCCGATCGAGCGATTTGAGAACAGATTGCTCATCTTTGACATTCCCCGTGCCCATTCGTTAGGCGCCACAGCCCGAAAGCGGAGCGCGACAACTCATGATTTGAGGGGCGTCAAACTAGAGCGGAAAAGTTAAGAACTGAGTTACGCGCGTTGTGACTTAAGTGGTCGGAACGCCGGGAGGTACGATGGTGCGCTTCGCGAGCGCCAAAGGATTCGCGCGGCGGAGCGCGAGCGCGACGGCAGGATGGGAATGTTTCAGCTTGTCACCGCTTGTGAATCGCGCTCCAAAATGTTTCCGCCGCACTGGTCATGCGCGCCCGCGAACGAAACAGACAAACGCTGATCTTGATATCGCAATCCTTCGGACCCGCCCGCACCAGACGGCCATTCTTGAGATCGTCGTGCACCAGGCTGCGCGGCGCCCACGTAATGCCTTTCCCTTCACGCGCCATATTGACCAGCAACATCACCGGCGCGGAGAAACTCGGCTCTAGCCAGTATTGCGACTGCTTCACGGAAAGAACCGCGCTGACGATCCGGCCGACGCCCGAGCCGGGATGATAGGCGAGATACGGGAGCGGCGCATCCGCCAAGCCGGGCAACGCATAGCGCGGCTCCGCCTGTTTGCGGCGTCCTCCCCGAGCTGACCGCGCGGCGCCGGGCGCACTGATCGGAACCAGCACATCTGTGTCCAACTCGATCCGCTGAAAGCGATCCGTATCGAGTCTGCTCGACAGCGACGGATGATGATGAGCAAGCAGGAAGTTCACCTGTGCGTCGAACAGCAGCTTTTCGCAAGCGCCAAAGTTGGCGGCGACGAGCTGAACCGCGGCCTGCGCCCGCGCGCCCTCCTCCTTGCGGATCCAGTCGGGAAAGAAAGTTTGCGACAAGGCATGGGTCGCCGCGAAGGTGATGGTTTCGGCCTTCAGTCGCGCCACCTCAAGCGCTTCCTCCCGTCCCACCAGGACGCGGCGCAAGATGTCTTCCGCCGCCGGGCGGAACGTCTCGCCCGCAGGCGTCAGCGTGAGCGTATGCGTGCTGCGCTCGAACAGGGCGGTGCCCAGCCATTGTTCAAGCGCCCTGATGCGGCGGCTCAGCGCCGGCTGGGTGACATGGCGGCGTTCGGCAGCGCGCGAGAACCCGCCTTCTTCGGCTATGGCGAGGAAATCCTCGAGCCAAATCAGGTCCATGATAACGTTTCGTCCTCAAATCATGACGATACGGCATTAGCGCCGGGGGCGTCGTTGGTCCAATGTAAATCGCTTGCAAAGCCAGAGGAAAATAGAGCCGTTCACGGCCGTCGCTCCCGGAGGATACCAACTTGCAGATCGCCGCGCCCCCGCTTTCGCCATCCGTCTCACAGCTTTCCGTCGGCCGACGCAAGAGGCCGCTCTGGCGCGAGCTGTACGTTCTGGTAGCCGCCGGCGCGGTCCTGGGGGCTGTGGCAGGAGCTGTGTTTCCCGCCGAGGCGGCCGAATTGAAACCGCTTGGGGATGCCTTCATTTCCCTGATCAAGATGACCATCACGCCCCTGATCTTCCTGGTGGTGGTCACAGGCATCGCGCAAGTAGGCGACATGCGGGCGGTGGGGCGCATAGGCCTCAAGGCCTTGGTCTACTTTGAGGCTGTCACCACCCTTTGCCTGTTGTTCAGCCTCGTGGTGGTCCGGTGGGTGCAGCCGGGCGCCGGCGTCGCACACCCGACCGCGCAACAGGCGGAGACAGCCGCCCGCTTTGCGCAGGCGCAGGTCGGGTCTGTCTCGGCCTATATCCAGCACATGATCCCCGACAGCTTTGTGGGAGCCTTTGCCAGCGGCGATGTGCTCCAGGTGCTCGTGCTGGCGCTGCTTTGCGGCATCGGCTTGCTGCTCCTGGGCGAGCGCGGGACTGGTTTGCAGCGTGGTGCACGTCGTGGTCGCGTTGGCGCCGATCGGAGCTTTCGGCGCCATGGCGTTCACCGTAGCGAAGTTCGGGCTTGCGACATTGTACGTGCTGGCGCTTTTGGTCGGCACCGCCTGGGCCATGATGGCGGTCTTCATCTTCGCAGGGTTAGGAACGATTTGCCGGTTGGCGGGAATCCGCCTGTTCGACTTGCTCCGCCTGCTGCGTACCGAACTTTTGGTGGTTCTCGGCACCTCGTCTTCCGAAACCGCGATACCGGGAATGATGGAGAAGCTTCCGGCGGCCGGCGTGGGGCGGGCGGTGGCGGGGCTGGTCATTCCCTCCGGCTACTCCTTCAATCTCGATGGCGTCGCACTCACCCTGCCGCTGAGCACGCTGTTCGTCGCCCAGGTCTACGGGATCGAAATGATGCCAGGGCAACAGTTGAGCCTGTTCGTCGTCACGCTGTTCACCAGCAAGGGCCGGCCGGTGTCACCGGCGGCGCGTTCGCGGCGCTGGCCGCGACTGTCCTTGCCGCCGGGCTGCCCGCGGAGGGGCTGGCGCTGCTGCTCGGCATCGACCGGTTCATGTCGTTGGCCAGGGCCATCACCAACACCATCGGCAACGCCGTGGCTGCCGTCGTCGTCGCGAAGTGGGACGGCGAATTCGATTCCCGCGCCTGGACCGAAGCCACCAGCCAGGCTCCAACCGCCAAGCTCTAACTGCAAAGTAAGGTTCAATGGACATCGATCAAAGCACCCCGGATCAAAACATTCTGCCCACCGTCGCGCTGGTGCCCGGCGATTGCACCGGCATCGGACCGGAGCAAACGGCCAAAATCCTCGCCGACGGCAATCTCGCTGATGTTGCTCGCCTGGTGGTGGTCGGAGACGCCCGTGTGCTGGAGATGGGTATGTCGCAGGCGGGCGTCCGGCTCGAGGTCGAGCGCATCGCCTCGCCCGCCCAGGCCTCCTGGCGCAGCGGTGTCGTACCGCTGGTCGATCTGGCCAATACGGACCCCTCTCTGTTCCCGCTCGGCAGGTCCAACGCCGAGTCCGGACGGCTGACCGGCGAGACGCTGTCGCGCGCGATCGATTTTGCGAAGGCAGGCCAAGTCGACGCCATCACCTTTGCGCCATTGAACAAGCGCGCCATGTTCGACGGTGGCTGGAAGTTCCCCGACGAGCACAAGATGTTCGCGAGCCTGCTCGGGCATAAGAGCTACTTCTCCGAGATGAACGTGCTCGACGGCCAATGGATGTCGCGGGTGACCGGGCATCAATCGCTTCGCGAGGCTCTCAATGGCATCAACCCCGAAAGCATCACCGATGCGATCGAGCTGGTCGATCGGATGATGCGAAAGACGGGTATCGCAAAACCGCGCATCGCGGTCGCAGCGCTCAATCCGCATGCCGGCGAAGGCGGCCTGTTCGGCCGCGACGAGATCGAAATGATCCGGCCGACCGTGGAAGCCGCAGCGAAGCGGGGCATCGCCTGCAGCGGGCCCTACCCCGCCGATACCATCTACATCAAGGCGTTCGCCGGCGAGTTCGACAGCGTGGTCGCGATGTATCATGACCAGGGACAGATCGCGACCAAGCTTCGCGGCTTCAACCGCGGCGTCACGGTGACGGCGGGGCTCGATACCGTGTTCACGACGCCGTCGCATGGCACGGCATTCGATATCGCAGGCAAAGGCGTGGCAAAGACCGGCGCCCTCGAGAGCGCGGTCCGGCTTGCCGCGCAACTGGCCACCATGATAACTCAGGAGAGAACAGATGCCCATCACTGATCGCAGGACTTTGCTGCAGGCCGCCGCAGCGCTTCCGCTGACCGCGGCGGCCACGAAAACAGCTTTCGCGCAATCAAGGGACGCGGCTGCCGCGGCGCCTGCCGCGCCGGCGCAACCTGTTCCGGCAAAGGACGTGACGCGTAAGCTCGCGCATTATATCGTCACCGCAACTTACGACGACCTTCCGGCCAATGTCCGCAAGGAAGGCGTGCGGACGCTGTTGAACTGGGTCGGTGTCGCGATCGGCGGATCGCATCATCAGACCGTCGATATCGCGGTCTCGGCTCTCGCGGCGTTCTCCGGTCCGGCACAGGCCTCGCTGTTCGGACGGCGCGAACGGTTCGACATCATGAACGCCGCTTTCATCAATGGCGTATCGAGCCACATCTTCGACTACGACGACACGCATCTGAAGACCATCATTCATCCCGCAGGTCCCGTGGCATCCGCCATTCTCGCACTGTCGGAAATGCAGCCGGTGTCGGGCAAGGACTTCCTCAACGCGCTGGTGCTCGGCGTCGAGACCGAGTGCCGAATCGGAAATTCCGTTTATCCAAACCACTATGACGTCGGCTGGCACATCACCGGCACCGCCGGCGTGTTCGGATCGGCGGCTGCCGTCGGCAAATTATTGAAGCTCAACGAGCAGCAAATGGTGTGGGCGCTCGGCCTTGCCGCGTCGCAGCCGGTGGGCCTGCGCGAATCCTTCGGCTCGATGAACAAGAGTTTCAATCCGGGGCGCGCGGCGAGCAACGGCATCTTTGCCGCACAGCTGGCGTCGAAAAATTTCACCTCTTCCGACAGCATGATCGAAGCCAAGCGCGGCTGGGCCAATACGATCTCAACCAAGCAGGACTACAACGAGATTCTCGGCGACCTCGGCAAGCGCTATGAGGCCGCGCTCAACACCTACAAGCCGTTCGCCTGCGGCATCGTGATGCATCCAGCGATCGATGCTGCCATTCAGTTGCGCAACGAGAACAAGCTAAGCGCCGACCAGATCGAGCGCGTCGATCTCAAGGTGCATCCGCTGGTGCTTGAGCTCACCGGCAAGAAGACCCCGCGCGAGGGCCTCGAAGGCAAGTTCAGCATCTATCATGCGGTTGCCGTCGCGCTGGTCGAAGGCGCGGGCGGCGAGAAACAATTCAGCGACCGCGCCGTGAACGATCCGATCGTCGTCGCGTTGCGCAGCAAGGTGATCCCGGTGATCACGCCGGGTATCGACCCCGCCCAGGTCGACATGACGATCGTGCTGAAGGATGGACGTCAATTGCATCGCACTATCGAGCACGCCATCGGTAGCGTGGAGATGCCGATGACCGACCAGCAGCTTGAAACAAAGTTTTCCGACCTGGCCGAAGGCCTCATCCCGGCTGCCATGATCCGGCGGGTCATGGACGCCTGCTGGAACGTCGAAAGCCTGCCGAACGCCGCCGAGATCGCGAAGATGTCGGTCTCGGCTTGAGCATGGTTGAGAGAGATCCCATGCCCCGGCGTCAAATGCCGTCGCGCCGCCGCTTGCTGCAGTCGGCCGGCGCCATCGCCGTTCTGGCGGCCTCCCCGATCCGCGTCGCCTTGGCGGCGAATGACGGCGTGACAGCTCGGCTTGCGCGCTACATGGTCGCGGCACGGGATCAGGCGCTGCCGGATGCCGTCCTTAAGGAATGCAAGCACCGTATTCTCGACACTTTCGGTGCGATGGTCTCCGGTTCGCGCATGAACCCGGGCATCATGGCGGTGAAGTACGTTCGGGGGCTAGGCGGCGAGCAACAGGCCTCGATCATCGGGTCGGATTTCAGCACCACGGCAGTCAACGCGGCGCTCGCGAACGCGATGAGCGCCCATGCCGACGAGACGGACGACTTCGAACCGGTCACCAAGGCGCATCCTGGCTGCTCGGCGGTTTCCGCCGCGCTGGCGGTTGCCGAGAAGGAAGGCCGCAGTGGTGAGGCATTCATTCGGGCAGTGGCGCTCGGGTATGATCTCGGCTGCCGCCTCTTGATGGTGCTGGGGCCTGATCTGGTACGCGGCACGCATCGCAGCGCCGAAGGGACGGCCTCGACGTTCGGCGCGCTCGGCGCGGCAGCTTCCCTGGCACAGCTCGATGAAGCCGGCATGCGCTTTGCGATTTCCTATTCCGCCCAGCAGGTCTCAGGTCTCTGGAGCTGGGTGAAGGACAAAGACCACATCGAGAAGGCATTCGACTTCGCAGGCATGGGCGCACGCAATGGGGTGACCGCGGTCGGTATGGTCCAGGCCGGGCTGACCGGTGTCGATGACGTGCTCGACGGCACCCACAACCTATTCATCGCACTCTCGACCGATCCGAAGCCCGAAGCGATGCTGGAAGGGCTCGGAAGCCGATTTTACGTCAGCGAAACGGCGATTAAGACCTTTTCGGTCGGTTATCCGATCCAGTCGCCGTCGGACGCGCTGTTGACCTTGCGCAAGCAATACGGCCTCACTCCCAGCAATGTCCGCAGCATTCTCGTCAAGCTTCCGACCGATGCCATGGGCATTGTTGGCGAAAGCGCCATGCCTGATGTCAATTGCCAGCATCTGGTGGCGGTCGCCCTCGTCAAGGGAGCGCTCTCTTTCGCGGACAGTCACGACGCAGCGCTCATGCATGATCCAAAAATCCTGGAACAGCGTGCAAAGGTCACCTTGACGGCAGACGAGGCGCTGATGGATCCGGCCGCGCCACGCGGCGCGATCGTCGAAGTGGTGCTGGCAGACGGAAAGAAGGTCGATCATTTCACGAAGTTCCCACCGGGAACGAAGGAAAATCCGCTCAGCACCGAGGCCGTGAGCGCGAAGGCCCGGGACCTGATGGCGCCGGTTCTTGGGACTGAAAAGACGGAAAAGCTGGTCGATCGGATCAACAGCCTGGAACGGGTGGATGATATCCGTGCGCTGCGGCCATTGTTCACGGCGTGACCGCGGAGCGAAGACGCTTTGGTCGCATTGATCATCAACTTCCATTCAACCGGCTCCGCACGCCGAACATATGCGGAGCGCCTTTGAAGGAAAATCATCATGAAAAATACTTCTCGGCGCGATCTGCTCGCCGCAACGGCGGGCGCCGCGGCTCTGCCGCCGCGATCACCGATGCGAGCCCGGCCTCAGCGCAGGCCGGTGCAAAGCCGATCTTCCCGGTGCCGGCCACGACGATTCCGATCGTCGGCGAGACCGACGTGTTCCGGGTTCGCCGCATCTATTGCATCGGGCGCAATTACGCGGCACACGCGATCGAGCGCGGTTCGGACCCGAACCGCGAGCCGCCGTTCTTCTTCCAGAAGCCGACCGACGCGATCCAAAATGTCGCGATCGGGGAGGTCGCCGATCATCCCTATCCTTCGCTCACCAAGAACTATCATCACGAGGTTGAACTGGTGGCGGCGCTGAAATCAGGCGGCACCAATATCCCGCCCGGCAAGGCGCTTTGATCACGTCTATGGCTACGCGCTGGGCCTCGATATGACGTGGCGCGACCTGCAGAACGGCATGGCCGCGGAAAAGAAGCCTTGGGAAATCGGCAAGAGCTTTGATCACGCCGCGGTGCTCGGCCCGATCCATCCGATCGCTAAAATTGGTCATCTCACCAAGGGCGCGATCTCGCTCGCCGTCAACGGCACGGTACGGCAGAGTTCGGACCTCGAGAAGATGATCTGGAGCGTCGCCGAGCAGATCGCAAAACTCTCGGAAGCTTTCGAGCTGAAGGCCGGCGACATCATCTATTCCGGCACGCCGGAAAATGTCGGCCCGGTCGTAAAGGGCGATGCGCTGTTGTGCAAGCTCGAGGGTGTCTGCCGGATATGTCAATCAGGATCGTCTAGAGCGCGATAGGATCGGGTTGAATCGCCATCGCTTCCGTTAGGCGCGGCACGCCGGGAAGCGGGAGCGCGACCACTCATGATTTGCGGGATGTCAAGCTGGAGCGGAAAAGTTAAGAACTGAGTTACCGCGCCTTGGCCACGGGGGCGGGAGCGCCGCGCGGTACGGTGTTGTGTATAGTTCAGGCGGCGGCACCGAACTAGCCGCCGTTCGCCATGGGCTTCGCGACCTTCGCCACCTTCTTGGGCCTCCCCTTCCCCTCGTGCTCCAGCGCCTTGCGCACCTGCTCGAACTCCTTGAGCGACGCCTTGTCGGCACGCGGGAAGCGTAGATTGAGGGCTTGGAGGGTGCTGACGATCGCAGAGCCGATCACCACCCGCGCGAACCATTTGTGGTCCGCAGGTACCACGAACCACGGCGCCACCGGCGTCGAGGTATGCCTGATGATGTCCTGATACACCGCCATATATCTCGGCCACAGCGCGCGTTCGGTGACGTCACTCATGGAAAACTTCCAGTTCTTCGAAGGCTGCTCCAATCGGTCGAGAAACCGCTTGCGCTGCTCCTCCTTCGAGATGTTGAGGAAGAATTTTAGGATCACGGTGCCGTTGCGCGCGAGATAGCGCTCGATCGCGGTAATGTCCTCGAACCGCTCGCGCCAGATATTCTCAGTGATCAGCTTCTGAGGGATTTTCTCCTGCTTCAGGAGTTCCTTATGCACCCGCGTTACCAGGCACTCTTCGTAGTAGGAACGGTTGAAGATGCCGATACGGCCGCGCCCGGGCAGCGCGATCATGCAGCGCCACATGAAGTCGTGATCGAGTTCGTGGGAGGTCGGCTGCTTGAACGAATGGACCTCGCAGCCCTGCGGATTGACGCCGTCGAAGATAGCCTTGACGGCGCTGTCCTTGCCGGCCGCATCCATGCCTTGGAAGATCAGCAGCAGCGACCAGCGGTCCTGCGCGTAGAGTTTTTCCTGAAAATCGCGCAAGCGCTCGCGGTGGGCCTCAAGGATCTTCTCACCCTCGTCCTTGTCGAGACCGCCCTTCTCGTTGGTCTTGACCGACTTCAGATGAAACGTGCCCGAGCCGTCGAAGCGGAACGGCGAAATGAAGCCGTCGAACTCGGCTGCAAGCGTTTTGGAGGGCTTCTTGCTCATGCTTGGAATCCACACCGGTTGTTATGCGCTACCCCCGTCATTGCGAGGAGCGAAGCGACGAAGCAATCCAATGCGGCTCTATGGATTGCTTCGCGGAGCCTGTCATCGGGCGCATTCGCGCGACCCGTTGGCTCGCAATGACGGGGATGGTTAGGTGGCAAGCTCCTGCTCGATGAACGCGGTGACGAAGCGCGGCATCGCCGCGGTGAGGTCTGACCTCCCCCGCACCAGATGGATCGCCGAGAATTCCGGCTCGGATTGCCGGGCCAGATTGGCCTCGATCCTTTTCCGCATCGCTTCGCCCGAAATATCGGCATGCAAGATCCTGATCATGGCCACCGAGGCGCCCGTGACCACGCAGTCCCAATGGGCGCCAACCTGATAATCCGCCGGCGTCAATCCGGTTTCCTCTTCAACCTCGCGGGCGACGCTGCCTTCGATATCGACCGCACCGCCATCGATGTCATCGAGATCGGGCGTGCCGGAGGGAAAATAGATGCGGCCCGCGTTCGCAGTGTGGCCGGCCATTTCGCCCATGACGAACGCGTCGTCGGCGCAGCGCAGCGCGCCCATGCCAAAACCGTTGAAGACGTCCTTGTCCGGAAAACCCCAGTCGCGCCAGGCTAGGAAACTTGCGAAATCGGTCTCGAAATAGCTGGTGGCAAAGCGGGTGCCCTCAAATACAGGCTTGCGCCCGAGCAGCACCCGCCCGTTCCATATCTTCGGCTTCTCGCGCTGCATTGTTGCGAAATGCGCGTCGATCTCGGCGCGCCGCCCCAGTGCGAAAGGCCAAGCGAAGGGCTCCAGCTTGAGGTCAAGCGTAGTGACGCGGTGAATTTCGGGGCGCGTCATACCAAGTTATTTGCCTGGTTATTCGCCGGGTTATTTCGCATTCATCCCCGTGGTCTTCTTGACCTGATCGACGAACTTGTTGGTAAAAGTCTTGCTGACGTCAATCTTGGCCTTGGCGACCTCGGGCGAGCTTTCGCTGAACACGGCGAGCACCGCCTCCGCCCCCTTGGGGTCCATCTTGCCGGTCTCCGAATACATCGGCATGGTGTTCTTCAGCGCCGCGAGATAAAGCGCCTTGTCCTTGCCGACCATTTCGTCGGGCATTTTCGCCATGATCTCTTCAGCCGTATGGGAGTGAATCCAGGAGAGCGTACCGACGATGGCATTGGTGAGCGCCTGCACCTCCTTCTCATGCGCGGCGACCCAGGCCGCGGTCGAGTAAAGCGCGCCACCCGGATATTCGCCGCCGAACACGGCGAGCGTATCCTTTTGCGTGCGGGTATCGGCGAGGATGCGCAGGTCGGGATACTTGCCTTGCAGCACAGTCACCGCCGGATCGAGCATCACCGCTGCGTCGATCTGGCCCTGCTCCATCGCCGCCACGGCCGTGGCGCCGAGACCGACGCCGATCACCGATGCACTGGTCGGATCGAGGCCGTTCTTCTTCAACAAAAATTTGAGGAAGAAGTCGGTCGAGGAACCCGGTGCGCTGACGCCGACCTTCTTGCCGGCGAGATCCTTGATCGATTTGATCTCGCCCGCGTGCGAGGGCGACACCACCAGCACCAGTCCGGGATAGCGGTCATAGACCACGAACGCCTGCAGCTCCTGCTTCTTGGCGGCAAGATTGACGCAGTGGTCGAAATAGCCGGACACCACGTCGGCGCTGCCGCCGAGCACGGCTTTCAGCGCATCCGAGCCACCCTTGAGGTCGACCAGGTCGACCGACACGCCGGCCTTGTCGAACTCGCCGAGCTGCTTGGCCAGCACCGTCGGCAAATAGCAAAGGCAGGCGCCGCCGCCAACCGCGACCGTGATCCTGGTCTGCGCGGCGGCAAGGCCCGAGGTCATCGCGAGCGCCAGCAGCGTCGCGGCCAGCCGGCCAAGAATCGTTTTCATGATTTCCTCCAACCGATCAATTGCGCACACGATAGAGCAGTGGGCGGGCCTTGAGAAGGCCGCTCCGCCGTCATTGCGACGCATCGCGCGATCCCTAATGCGCATCGTCCTGGCGAAAGCCAGAACCCGTATCCACAGGCGGCCTTGGGTAGCGACCGATCGTCAAACAGCGTCTGCAAATGGATCACGCGGTATGGGTCCCGGCTCAAGGCCGGGACGACGACACAACAACTAGTCGCCTAGCAATCAGGTGTCCACTACCCCCGAGCGTCGGCCGCGTCCGGCCGCCACACCAGGAGACGCCGCTCGACCAGCGTCACCGCGATATCGATCAGGATGACGAAAGCGGAGAGCACGAACATGCCGGCGAACACGCCGGCCACGTCGAATACGCCTTCGGCCTGCTGGATCAGATAGCCGAGCCCGGCCGCCGAGCCGAGATATTCGCCGACCACCGCGCCGACCACGGCAAATCCGACCGAGGTATGCAGCGAGGAGAACATCCACGACAGCGCCGACGGCCAGTAGACGTGGCGCATCAGCTGGTGCTCGCTCATGCCGAGCATGCGGCCATTGTCGCGAATGGTTTGGCTGACTTCCTTGACGCCCTGGTAGACGTTGAAGAAGACGATGAAGAACACGAGAGTCACGCCGAGCGCGACCTTGGACCAGATGCCCAGGCCCAGCCACAGCGTGAAGATCGGCGCCAGCACCACCCGCGGCAGCGCGTTGACCATCTTGACGTAGGGATCGAACACGGCGGCGGCCACCGGCTGGCGCGCGAACCAGAAGCCGACCATCACGCCAGCGAGCGACCCGATCACAAACGCGAGGATGGATTCCCACAGCGTGATCACGAGATGCTTCCAGATTACGCCGCTTATGAACCAGTCGACGATCTGGCCGCCGACATCAACCGGATTGGAAAAGAAAAACGGCGGCAGCCACACTTTACCGAACAGCGGCACCGTGGCGAGCAACTGCCACAGCGCCAACCCGACGATGGCGACCAGCAATTGCAGCGAGAGGAGCCCGATCCTCGACACGCTCAAACCCCTCTCGCCCTTGTCATCCGGCCTACGGCTTGGAGAAGGTGCCGATGATGCCGGTCGCGCCCTTGGCGTGGCCGTCCAGCGCCTTGACCAGTTCGTCGCGCGTCATCCCGGCTTGCAAGGCCGTCGGCTCGAGATCGGTCGCAATCAACGTGAAAGTGTAGTGATGCGGCGCCCCGGGCGGCGTGCAGGGTCCGAAATAGTTGGACAGCTTCATCGTGCTCTGGCCGCCAACATATTTGTCGCTCGGCTTGGACAATTCACCCTCCGCGAAGCCGGTGACGGAAGCCGGAATGCCGTAGGCCACGAAATGGCTGACGCCGCCGGGCGGACGCCCCTCCGGATCGAACATCAGAAGCGCAAAGCTCTTGGTGCCTTCGGGCGGATTGGTCCAGGCGAACGGGGGCGAGACGTTCTCGCCGACACAGTTCGGATTGGACTTGTTGTTGCCGGCGTTCTTCACCGCAAACCGCTCACCATCCTTGAAGGAAGACGAGGAAATCGTGAACGCGCCTTGCGCGTTTGCCTGCTTCGTGCCGCAACAGGCCGCCAATACCAGCGCGCCTGCGAGAATCAAATTACGTCCAGACATGATACCTCCCTGTATTCTCTTGCTTTCCGCCCACTCCATTCACCGCATCATCAGGATCAAGGCAATATCAGCCTTCAACCGTCGGCTGCGAGGATTGAGCGTAACCCTTTAACACTTCGGCTTTCAGAACACCCCATATCTCACGGTGAAGTGAGTGAAACTCCTGGTCCAGCCGGACCTCGAAGATATCGCGCGGGCGCGGCAGAGCTACGTGCCAGTCGCCGATGATGCGCGCGGAAGGCCCCGCCGACATGATGACGACGCGATCGGCGAGCGCAATCGCCTCTTCCAGATCGTGGGTGACGAACAGTACCGCCTTGCGATCCGCGTTCCACAACTCGAGCAGCAGGTTGCCCATGATCTGCCGGGTCTGCGCATCGAGCGGCCCGAACGGCTCGTCCATCAAGAGGATCTTTGGGTCGCGGATCAGGACCTGCGCGAGGCCTACGCGCTTGCGCTGGCCGCCGGAAAGCATGTGCGGATAGCGGTTGGCGAAGGCGCCGAGACCGACCGACGTTAGCCAGGCTTGCGCGCGCGTGAGCGCATCGGCGCGCGGGGTGCCCTTGATCTCGAGCCCGATCGCGACGTTGTCGATTGCGGTCTTCCAGGGAAACAGCGCGTCGGCCTGGAACAGATAGCCGGCGTCCCGGTTGAGGCCTAAGAGCGGCTGCTCGAAGATCTTGACCGTTCCCGATGCCGGGCGCAGCAGGCCGGCCGCCACGTTCAACAGCGTCGACTTTCCACATCCGGTGGGACCCACGATGGCAACGAACTCGCCATGCGCGACCGTCAGCCTCGCCTTTTCCACCGCGGTATAGACGTGCTGATCCGCCAGCCGAAATGCCACCGTCGCATCGTCCAGCGCCACCGCCTTTGGATTGGCCGTTTCCACCCTTGTCCCCGCTGCCCGCTTTTCCATGCTCTCAAGCGAGCCTTAGCGTCTTGAGCGGATAAGTTCAACGCAGCGCCGGAACGTGCTAGGTGGAAACGTTGCCCGTAACCGCCCGGGGCCCGGACCGAATGCCAACCACGCCGCTGATCGCCTACGACCATGTCGGCAAGAGTTTTGCCGACGACCGCGGTGCAGCACGCGTGGTCGCCGTCGACGATGTTACGCTCGAGGTGGCCGAGGGCGAATTTCTCGCAATCGTCGGCGGCTCCGGCTCGGGCAAGACCACGCTGCTGCGGCTCGCCAACCGGCTGATCGACGCCGACTTTGGCCGCATCACGGTCGAAGGTGAAGATGTGGCCGCAACCGACCCGGTCCGCTTGCGCCGCCGCATCGGCTATGTGTTCCAGAGCGGCGGGCTGTTTCCGCATATCAGCGTCGCCGGCAATATCGGCATCACCCCAAAACTGCTTGGATGGCCGCCGCCGGAGATTTCAGCGCGCGTGAACGAGCTACTCGAGCTGGTGCGGCTCGATCGCTGGGAGCATCGCGACCGCCTGCCGCAGGAGCTTTCGGGCGGACAGCGCCAGCGCGTCGGCGTGGCGCGGGCGCTTGCCGCAAAACCGCGCATCGTGCTGATGGACGAGCCGTTCGGCGCGCTCGATCCCTTAACGCGCGACGCGCTCGGCGACGACTACCGCGCGCTGCACAAGAAGCTCGGATTGACTACGGTCATGATCACCCACGACATGACCGAGGCGCTCTTGCTCGCCGACCGCATCGCGGTGATGCGCGCCGGAAAACTGCTGGCGCTCGGCACGGCGGCGGAGCTCTCCGATAGCGACGATCCTTACGTGTTCGAGCTGTTGCGAACGCCGCGACGGCAGGCCGAGCGGCTGAACGCGCTGCTGCCGGGGCACGGCGCGGCATGAGCATCTTTTCCGATCCACGCTGGGGCGAGGCGTTGGGGCACCTGCCCGACTATCTCGGCAACCATGTGCGCGTCAGCGTGGCGGCGCTGGCGCTCGGGCTTCTCGTCAGCCTGCCACTCGCAATCCTCGCGCGCAATCGCCCCGTGATGCGCAGCGTACTGCTGGGCTTCGCGAGCATCGTGCAGACCGTACCCGGGCTCGCGCTACTCGCACTGTTCTACCCGCTGCTGCTCGCGCTGACGTCATTGACGTTGGCCTGGTTCGGCTTCGGCTTTTCCGCCTTCGGATTTCTGCCCGCGGTGCTGGCGCTGGCGCTCTATTCGATGCTGCCGGTGCTGCGCAACACCATCACCGCGCTCGATGGCATCGATCCCGCGATATTGGAGGCCGCCCAAGGCGTCGGCATGACGCCGCGTCAGTCGCTGTTCACGGTGGAATTGCCCTTGGCGCTGCCGGTGATCATGGCGGGCATCCGCACCGCTTCGGTCTGGGTGATCGGCACCGCGACGCTGTCGACGCCGATCGGGCAGACGAGCCTCGGCAATTACATCTTCGCGGGGCTACAGACCCAGAACTGGGTGTTCGTGCTGTTCGGCTGCCTCGCCGCCGCCGTGCTTGCGCTGGCGGTGGATCAGTTGCTGGCGCTGATCGAGAACGGTATCCGCAACCGACGCACTTGGCGCGCTGGCCTCGGCGGCATCGGCATCGCGGCGCTGATCGCGGCCACGCTGGTGCCGTCGATCGCGCGCGCGCCCTCGAGCTACATCGTCGGCGCCAAAACCTTTGCCGAGCAATATGTGCTCTCCGCGCTGATCGCGCAGCGGCTGCGCGCGGCGGGACATTCCGCCAGCTCGCGCGAAGGGCTTGGCTCCAACGTGATATTCGATGCGCTCGCTTCAGGCGATATCGACGTCTATGTCGATTATTCCGGCACGCTGTGGGTGAATCAATTCCACCACAGCGATATCAAGCCGCGTGACGAACTCATTCGTGAATTGAAGACCATGCTTGCCAAACAAGGCATCACCTTGCTCGGCGAACTCGGCTTTGAAAATGCCTATGCGTTGGTGATGCCGCGCCAGCGTGCCGAAGCGCTCGGTATCCGCTCGATCGCCGATCTCGTCTCGCATGCGGCGACGCTGTCGATCGCGGGAGATTACGAGTTTTTCTCGCGGCCCGAATGGGCCTCGCTGCAAAGGGCCTACGGCCTTTCGTTCCGGGCGCAGCGGCAGATGCAGCCGGACTTCATGTATGCGGCGGTCGCCTCCGGCGAGGTCGACGTGATCGCGGGCTATACCAGCGACGGGCTGATCGCCAAATACGATCTGGTCGTGCTGGACGACCCAAGCCATGCGATCCCGCCCTACGACGCGGTCCTGCTGCTGGCGCCGAAGCGCGCCGGCGACGCCGCGTTGCAAGCGGCGCTAAAACCCTTGCTCGGCAAGATCGACATCACGACGATGCGGGAGGCGAATTTGCGCGCCGGCGGAGGCGACGCGGCCGCCTCCCCGGATGCGATCGCGCGCTGGCTGTGGCAGAAGGTTGAGGAGCGCTAGACTTTCGGCGTCACTAGACCCTCATGGTGAGCAGGCGTGTAAGCGCCGTCTCGAACCATAAGGCCCCGGTGCTCATTTCCCGGGCCTTCATTCTTCGAGACGCGCGCCTGCGGCGGGCTCCTCAGGATGAGGGGATAGAGTTGGTTATGACGCAGCAAGGTTAGGGCGAGATGTCCGAATCTGGATCGGCGTGGTCGCTTGCTCTAGAATGAAAAAGAAAATGGGAGTTTGTCATATGACCGCAGGATCGACCAACCCGAAGCAGTGGAATGTGGGCCTCGTCGGTTACGGCGAGGTCGGGCGCATCTTGGCCGAGGATTTGCGCGCACAGGATGTGAAGGTCATTGCCTACGACATCAAGCTCGGCGGCAGCAAGGCCAGCGCCTTGCGCGAGCATGCGGTGGCGCACGGCGTTACGCTTGCGGCCTCCCACGCCGATCTCGTTACGCAGGCCGACTTCATCGTGTCTGCAGTCACCGCGAGCCAAGCCGTGCCGGTGGCGCAGGCTTGCGCGCCGGCCGTCAAGGCAGGAACCTTCTTCCTCGACTTCAATTCGGCGTCGCCCGGGGCCAAGCAGCGCGCGGCGAAGCTGATCGATACCAGCGGCGGCCGCTATGTCGAGGGCGCAGTGATGACATCAATCCCGCCCTATCGGATCAAGGTCCCGCTACTGCTCGGCGGCGCCGCTGCGGAAGAACTTGCGCCGCTTTTGATGCAACTCGGCTTCAACGCCAAGGTCGCGAGCAAGCAATTGGGGATCTCCTCGGCCGTGAAGATGTGTCGCGGCATCATGATCAAGGGTCTAGAGGCGATGACGATCGAATGCTTCACCACCGCGCGGGCCTACGGTGTCGAGGACGCGGTGCTGGCATCGTTCGCCGAGACCTTTCCGGGTATCGATTGGGAGAAACAGGGTTCCTATTTCTTCCAGCGCGTGATCGAGCACGGCCGCCGCCGCGCCGAGGAAGTCCGCGAAGTTGCGGAGACGGTACGCGAGATCGGCCTGACGCCATGGTCGACACAGGGCACCGCCGAACGCCAGGCCTGGGTCGCCGACCTCGCCGATGAAGGCTTGTTTGGGACCAAGGGCACCAAGACATTTGCGCGCAGCCCCGACTGGCGCACCGAAGCCGACCGCATCCTTGCCGCACGCAAGCCGAAGAGCCAGGCGAGCTGGAATCCAGGCGCGATGGCCGTCGATTGAGCAGGCCTGTCAGCAGGCTTGCTTCGCTTCCGGCTTGCGAGGAAGTGCCTGTTCTCGGGTTGACCCGACGGTCGATGCGCTCGGCAGCGCAATCGCGTGCCGACGCGCGGGCAGCTGTTACTCATTAGATGTTGCGTCTTGATGTCGCAACCACCAAAAATAGAAATATTACATCAAACCCGTAAAAACTGTGCTTGGGCTTCCGTTGGGTTAGGTTGCCCGCCATGGCTCGACCGGCGGCGGCCGACGAACCATCAATGTCACAGCCTTAGTGTTGTGACTCCAACGCTTGTTTCGCCCTGATTTCGAGGGACTGGGCTCAGGCCTCATCGGCATCAACTTCATCCAGGCCGCGGCCTTGCACGTCCAGCATTGCCGCATTGCCGGTTTTTTAGCGGCGCCACTGCCGGCATCCTGTTTGCGCCGGCCGGGACGACGGGTCTGTCGCTCGTCTCCAAACACCGTCATCAGCGAGAACGGTAACCAACACCACAAGTGGAGGCATCATTGTCAAGCCGGTGGGCACCGGCATAGCCAAGGCGCCCCTCACGCGCGTGTTTGTCGGCAGCAACTCCGTCGGCATTCGGACCGACGGGACCGGCAGCACCGGCGGCATTCACTTGACCGTGACGGACAGCACGATTTCCGGCAATACCAACGCCTTCACCCCCGCTGGGGGCGCCGCCTCCAATATCTTCGCCAATCGTATCGTCTCGGTGAACAACGGCACCGGCTATCTGGCTGACGGCAGCGGGGCCGGGGTCTTCCTCAACAACCCGGTCGCGACCGCAAACTCAACCGGCGTGAGCGCGGTCAATAGCGGATTGACCTTCACCTACAAGAACAACGCCATCAACGGCAATCTGAGCTCCGATGGAACGCCGACCACCCGGATCACTCCGGAATGAACGGCCGCGCGCGGCGGGCGTCCTCGGCCGACGCGGTCTTTTTCCGATCATGCTCGAACGCGGTCAGGCCCTTACCTCCTGCCGCTGGAACAACACGTAGCCTAAGACGAACAGCATGATGGTGGCGGCGATCAGGCTCACGGTCTGCGGCCAGGCGATCATCACGCTTTCGCCGAGCGGGAGCGGCGCGCCCATCACGGCGCCGCGCAACTGATCCAGGAACACAGCACCGAGCGTCCTGGTCGTGGGCGACAGCACCGCGAGCATCGCTTCCCCAAACAACTCGTTCGGCGACACGCGCAACAGGAACTGTGACCACAGGCCGGTGTCCGGCGCCTCCAACCCGATCATCGCGTAGCGCGGATCGGGCGGCGCGATCACTTGCGCGATCGCCGGCGCCAGCATCGGCCACAGCACAGTCAAGAACAGCCAGATCCCGAGCGCGACCAGTGCGGCGGTCGCCGGCGAGCGGAACACGATCGAGAGCAGCATGGCGAGCGACAGCCAGACGCCGGCATAGAAGATCGCGATCACCAGAAACACCAGCGAGCGCGCGATCTCCTCGCCGCCCGGCGGAACGCCGAGGAAGATCAGGCCAAGGCCGATCACCAACAGCCAGAGCGCCGTGAGGTTGACCGCAAGCGTCGCCAGCCCTGCCAGGAATTTCCCCATCAACAAAGCGTCGCGGTAGATCGGCTGCGCCAGGATCCGCGACAGCGTTCGCCGGTTGTGCTCGCTGTTGACGGAATCGAAACCCAACCCGATCGCCATCAGCGGGATCAGGAAGCCAAGAATGGCGACGAAGGATGGCAAGGGATCGTGCGACAGCGTGAACAGCCGCAGCAGGAGGAACGGATCCTCGGCCGTGGTCTGCCGGAGATTATCGATCGCACCGTAGAGCGCAGCCAGCGCCGTGAGCACGATCAGAAGCTCAAGCACCAGCATGCGCACGCTGGAAATATTGTCGGACAATTCCTTGACGAACACGGCGCCAACGCCCTGGAACGGAGAACCCTCACGCCGCATGACGCACCCCCGACAGGCCCGACTGGAAGTAGCGGGCGTAGATCAACTCCAGAACTCGGCTCGTCGACCGACAGCCGCAGCAGCGAGCCGTTGACCGCGACGACCGCGCTCGCCGCGTCCGGCCGAACGTCGCGCTCGGCGGTCATGCGGAAGCGGTCGGCGGCGACCGTCTCGACCTTGGTCACGCCCGGAATCGTCGACAACCGCCGCGCGATGCCGATGCCTTCGGCCTCGACTTCGACCACGAAGCCGGCGCCGAGCACCTGCACGGCAAGCTCCGCCACCGTGCCCATCAGCACGATATGGCCGCCCTGAAACAACGCGACGCGGTCGCAGACCCGCTGCACCTGGTCGAGCATGTGAGAGGACAGCAGCACCGTAATGCCCTGGGCCTTGAGCTCGCGGATCAGGTCGAGGAATTCGAGCGTCGCCTGCGGATCGAGCCCTGAGGTCGGCTCGTCCAGGATCGCAATCTCGGCGCGCTTGACCATGATCTCGGCCAACCCGAGCCGCTGGCGCATGCCGCGCGAGAACGTCGCCACGCGCTTGTCGGCGACGTTCGCAAGCTGCACCCGCGCCAACGCGTCGTCGATCCGCTGGGAGCGTTCCGGCCACGGCAGGCCCATCAGCTTGGCGGTGTAGCTGAGGTTTTCGATCGCGGTGAGGTTATCGTAGAAGCCGACCTGGTCGGGCAGATAGCCGACGCGGCATTTGACCTGCAACGGCGCGCGCGCCGGATCGAAGCCGAGCACGCTCACCTTGCCCGACGAAATGTCGGTCAGGCCCAGCATCATCAGGATGGTGGTGGTCTTGCCGGCGCCGTTGGGTCCGAGCAGGCCGAACACCTCGCCCTTGGAGATGCTGAAAGAGATGTTGTCGACGGCGTTCGCCTTGCCGTAGCGCTTGGTCAAGTCTCGCGCCTCGATGACGATGCGGCTGGCCTGCGTGACAATCTGGTTCTGGATCTCGTTCATCGGCGTCCAAACCTCGCAACCGCGCCCAGCATCAGAAGCAGCGCGACTCCGATCACGCCGGCTCCCGCCATTCCCCACACCGTCGAGGTCGCGACCGTGATGCGAAACTGGCTGGAGGCGCTCTCGCCGCGCGAATTGGCGCGGACCGCGACCTGGTAGTCGCCAGCCAGCGACTTGTCGCTCGGCGTCACCAGCGCCTGCACCTCGGTATCCTTGCCGGGGACCAGCCGATCGATGCTGGCCGGCTCGAAAGTGATCTTCCATCCGCTCGGCGCCGACGCGTTGAGTTCGATATTTTCAGCCGGCGCGGTGCCACTGTTGGTGACGACGACCGGGATCGAGCTTTGCTGCGCGGCGACCGCGCGTGCGCTCAACAGACCGTCACGTCCTGAGACCTGAAGCTGCGGCTCGCCCTGGATGTCGAGCGCGAGCTCGGTCTTGGCGGTCGCATCCTCGGCCTTGACCGTCACGGCGACGGGAAAGTGTCCGGCGTCGATCGTGCTCGGCGGGCGGACCTTCAGCTTGATGTCCTTGGACTGGCCGGCAGGAATCGGAATCGAGGACAGCTCCTGGGTACCGTAGGCTTCGGTGAACGAGGTCGCGAAATTGTCGGGCGCTTGCGCCGCGAAGCTCGCGGTCAGATCGCGGCCGGAGTCATTCTTGATCGACAGCGTATATTCGAAATTCGATTTCGGGCTGCCGCGCAGCGACGGCAGTTGCGAGGTGACAGTGAGCTTGGCCGGCAGTTCCTTGGCGAGCGAGATCGCGAGCGGCAACGTCGCGTGATTATCGCTTTGTCCCTCCGCCTTCACCGTGAGCGTCTGCGCGCTCAAGCTGGCATTGGCTGGCACATCGAGGCGAAGCTGCAGCGACACGCTGGAGTCGGGGGCCGGCATCGCAGCCGCCACCGGCTGGCCGCCGCCGAGAATGGTCGCGGTCCAACCGCTCGGCACACCCGTGACCGCGAGCTGATATTGCTCCGGTCCTAGTCCATAGTTCTGCAGTCGCAGCGGAATGTTGGAGGTGGTACCCGGCCTTACCGTGACCGCCGGATAGTCCGTCATCAGGTAAAGTCCCTTGATGTCGCGCGGCGTGTCGGCAGCGTGAGCTAAGGGAGCGATCAATCCAAGAATGAGGGCAAGGGGGGCGAGAGCAGATGCTCGCATGAGACAACTCCGGCTGGGTGGGCACGGTCAGGCGTGAGCGCTACCGTGGCCCGTCACGCCATGGCGGCAGCGCGACGGATCATGGAAGCAATCGTAACAAAAGATTTGGAAACGGTCCGGCGCGCCAGTTACAAGTCGGTGATCTCGCGTCAGACTTTAGTTTTGAGACTTTAGTTGGCGCATTCCGCAAGAAATGAAGCAAGTCGATACTTCAAGCTTGATGGTCGTAACGCGAATAGCGAAAGCGGAAAGCAAGTCCAACATTTGCAACGCAGAATTAGCGGCGGGCGGGCGCCGAGTCTTTCCATCCCGAAGAGTCCGATCACCGGCCGATGATGACTCGGATATCGGGGCGCGGTATCGTGGGAACATCAGATAGAGCCTAGATCGGTTGGGGGATCAATGGCGTCGATCGAGCGGAGCGTTTGCCTGCGCGCCAAGGCCTGCCTAAAGGTGAAAGAGTTCGGAACACCAAACAATGAGACGAATCTATCCTACCGAGATGCGCCCGTCACATGACATCCTCGCGTTTTGTGATGCCGATTCAGTTGAGGGCCTTGCTGAGCTACGCGACCTGATCGCGCGCATTAAGAACGGCGATCACATGCTCAGCCCGGAACGGCTGGTTCCCGCTCAACCGACCCTGAATAATGTGCCCAGCAAAGCGAAAGCATGCCCACCATTTCGGAGAAGCTCTCAAATAGGTGGGCACGGCGCAAACGCGCCTTTGCCTACCTACGAACCTGCGCAACTCGCGAACGCGTCGCTTTTCAGTCGGCTACATCTTCTCGACCGCGCCGCCGCTGTCGGCCCAGTCCTTGAAGCCGCCGACGTTATAGACATGCTCGTAACCCATGTCCTTGAGCAGTTTGCCGGCCAGCGCGGAGCGTCCGCCGGATGCGCAGTAGAGAATGACGTTCTTGTCCTTGGCGAAATTCTTGTCGTGTGAGGGCGACTCGGGGTCGGCGCGAAACTCCAGCATGCCGCGCGAGACATGTACGGCGCCGGCGACCTTGCCGCTCTTTTCCACCTCCGCTGCGTCGCGCACGTCGACCACCAGCGTGTTGCCCTTGTCGATGATCTCGCGCGCCTCTGCCGGCGTGATCTTCGGTACCGCGGCGTTGGCCGCTTCCAACATCTGTTTCACGGTGAACGCCATCTCTGAAACTCCTTTGCTGATTGGTTTGCTGATTGTAGATCGACGGGCGGGCAAAGCCAACGGGTCGCGCGAATGCGCACCCCATGATGGCAATGGAGGGTGGACAGAGACGAAGCGTGCCCACCATTTGATGGTTGCTCTGGAATTTGGTGGGCACGGCGCGCGAAGTGCGCGCCTACCCCTACGCGCCATCAAACAAATGCGCTGGCGAGGAACGCGGCGACGATGCCGCCGATCACGAGATACTTCACGGCGTAATAGACCCGTTTGTTCCAGGTCTTAATGCGCTTGCCGGCGAGATCAGGACATTATCGGGGGCGTCATGATGGTGGAACGATCGGTGACCTGGCGCCAGAAGGCTAGCCGCACCTTGCCGCGGAAATGCACCGCGACGGCCGGGCCGATAAAGGCCCAGAGCAGCAGAAATTGCGGAGTGAATAAGCGCATCACCATGGCAAAACCCGAAAAAGGTGATTTTCGCCGCAACTTAGCAGATTTGTCCAGCAGCCCTCAGGCGGGCATTGGGTTTCGGGTGCCTTTCCGATGGTGCCAGAGGCCATACCTTTCCGGGCTACGCCCTACTGGTGCTCGAGGCCCTCGAGCTCGCGGGCACGTGCCTCCGTCATGCTGCGCATGCACTCGCCGGCCTCGATCTGGGCGATGGTGCCCGCGCCCATGTCGTAATAAAGGCAATTGGCGTCGCGATATTGGATCCAAAGACGCTGGACGGCGCGCAGTTGCTCACGCCGCGCCGGGCCAGCGTCCTTCAACGCCTTCTGGTAGGCCATCGTCATCCGCGTGTCCCATTCCGCGGTCTTGGTCTTGAGACATTCGACCATCTCAACCGTGCTGCCGTCGCAGGAATGGGCCGGATCGCCCTGATCGCCGGCGCAGGCAGCCGACGCGACGAACAGAACTGAAGCGACGCCCAAGAATGCTTTCAGCATGGCACCGTTCATGCCGGCGGTATCAGCCCGAGGCGCTTGGCGATGATCTTGTCAACCATGCGCTTGGGCAGGATGGACGTCACCAGGTGCCGCATCGGGTCCGGCGTGATCTGGTAGCGCACCTTGGGATGGGCGGAGGTCAGGGCCGTGTAAACGGCTTGCGCGATCTTCTCCGCCGGCAACCCGATCGTGCCGAGATTCAGCGTGAAGGCGCGGACCTTTTGCAGCGCAGGAAAATAGGGCGAGTTCTCGTAAGGAGAGAAGTCGACCTCCTCCGCCTTGCTCCAGATCGGCGTCTTCACCGCGCCGGGAGCTATGATGATGACATCGATGCCGAACAGCATCAGTTCGCGGCGCAGGCTTTCCGACAGCCCCTCGATCGCGTGTTTCGACGCTGAATAGGCCGGCGTGAACGGATTGCCGTTCTTGCCCGCCACCGAGGAGATCATCACGATCCGCCCCTTGGACCCCTTCAGCGACGCGTCGGACCCGAGCAGCGGCCCGAACGCCTGCGTCGAGATGATCGGGCCGATGACGTTGACATCCAGCTGGCGGCGAAATTCGTCGACCGCGAGTTCCAAAACCGGGCCGGCGACTGCGATACCGGCGTTGTTGACGAGGCCTGCGAGCGTCTCGCCCGATAGCGCGGCGCGAACCTCGCGGGCGGCGGCTAATACCGCGGCCTCATCGGTGACGTCGAACAATAGCGGGATGAAATTCGACCCGAACTCGCTCTTGAGGCGGGCGGCGTCGGCCTGCTTGCGGACGCTGCCGAATACGCGAAATCCCTTATGCAGCAGCAGCTTGGCTGTGGCCCAGCCAATGCCGGTCGACGCACCCGTGACGACAACAGATCGCATTGCATCCCCCCTTCGTTGCCCGACGTCTCATGTAATGCCGGTGAGGAGGAGTACAATGCGGCCAAGAGACCGGCCGCGGCTTCGGCGGGAATTCGGCTTGGTGCCGGATTTTCGCGCCGGTCTGCATGCGGGCCCGGTGGCAATCAGCGAATGCGGGGATTCCCACCGGCAGATCGCCTTTTTCGGCGATACCGTGAATGTTGCCGCGCGGCTGCAGGCGTATTGTAAGGAAGCGGGTCGCTCCCTGATCGTTTCAGGCGCTCTTTTGGGTCTGATAAATTCCGGCACGGACCTTGGTGTCGAAGATTTTGTTGTCGAAGATTTGGGGCCGGTTCTGTTGCGCAGGCGCGTCGCGGCGATCGAGCTATTCGCCGTCGAGCGGCGCGCGCGCGCTGAAGCCGACCACGCCATCCAAGAACATGCATGAAGTCTTCTGGGCGCAGCAAATCGCAATCGTCATTCGGCGGGAGCGCCGATCGCCGACGACGGCACGCGGTCCGGAATGTGCAGGAACAACGCGCAAACGATTGCAGCGATCAGACCGAGCAAAGCGAGCCCATAAAGTCCGCCAGCGTAGCTGCCGGTGAGATCTTTCATGACACCGACATATGAAGGCCCGAAGAAGCCTCCGAGATTGCCGATCGAATTGATCCAGGCAATGCCTGCGGCCAGTCCCGCGCCACTGAGAAACATCGGTGGCATGGCGAAAAACGGGCCCTTGGAGCCATAAAAACCCATGGCCGCGATCGACATTCCCACCAGCGCCCACCAGGTCCCCATCGTCATGCCGGCGATGACGAGCCCTATCGTTGAGAACACGCAGCCGATGAACAGATTCCAGCGCCGCTCGTTCATCCGATCGGAGATGCGCCCCCACACCACCATGGCGATGGCGCCGCAGGTATAGGGAATCATGGTCAGCCATCCGACCGTCATGTTGCTGTAGTCACCGAGCGACTTGATCATTTGCGGAATGAAAATCAGCATACCCAGGCTTGCGGTGACGATGCCGAGATAATTCAGCGCCAGCAACAGCACCTTGGGATTGTAAAGCGCCTGCCACAGCGTGAATTTGCGCACCGCCTCCGTGGCGCGACGTTCGGCAGCGATGGTGGCGACGAGCCAGTTGCGCTCCTCCGCGGTGAGGAATCTTGCCTGCTCAGGCCGATCGGTGAGCACAAAATAGGTGATCACCCCGATCACCAAGGTCGGGATTGCTTCCGCGATGTACATGACCTGCCAACCCTTGAGGCCAAACAAGCCGTCCAGTCCGAGAAGCCCTGTCGATATCGGCGCGCCGATCGCCACCGCGACCGGGAGACCGACCAGGAAACCTGACACGATCCGGGCGTGATGACGGCTCGGAAACCAGTAGGTGAAGTAAAGGATGATACCAGGAAAGAATCCGGCCTCGGCGACGCCCAGCAGGAAGCGCACGATCGCAAAGCTCGTCGACCCCGTCACCAAGGCGGTCAGGCCGGCCAGGATTCCCCAGGTGATCATGATCCGGGCGATCCATATTCTGGCGCCGACCTTTTCCAGGATCACGTTGCTCGGCACTTCGAAGATGAAATAGCCCCAGTAGAACATGCCGACGGCAAAGCCGAAGGTGCCGGCCGAAATGTCGAGGTCGCCGCGCATGGTGAGCCCGGCGAAGCTCACATTGATCCGATCGATATAGGCGAGCACATAAGACAGAATCGCAAACGGCAGCAGGCGCAGATAGACCTTGCGCATGGCCGATCGTTCGAGCGTGCGGTCCATTGTTTCCTCCCCAGGATTTCATGCCGGCCCGGCTTATGCCGATGTCGTTGATACGGTCACCGTAACACACCGCGCCGCGATGAAGTCTGAAATTAGGCGCTGTCGGCACTCCTCTCTTCAGAACGACGGAGGCGATTTGTCGCGCGGCGCCTTTGCCATGCGCTGCAGCAAGGGCTGCAACTTCGCGGTCGGTCCGGACCGGAGAGAACTTTCATCGATCAGTTGACCGCAGCACGCTGGAGGGGAGCCCGTGCAACGCGGTGAAGCGTCCCGGCCGCGGCTGACTTAGCCGCGCCAGGTCCCGCAGCAGCGCGTGAGTGAGCTTTGTTTTCCAAGATTTCGGACCTGTCGAGCGGCCTCCCGCGGGCCCTATCGACCAGGCCGCGCAAGAACGTGCTTTAAGTCTCAACTCTTGCCGCGTCGAGCAGCCAAGCAATCATCTGGGGCTGCGAACGAGATGAGAATGCAGGTTAAGCGTCGACGCTTTGAATCTGTAACGTCACGGCTTTCTTGCTCGAAGAATCCGCTCGAGCTGCTTCACACGAAGAATGTGCATCAACTCTCAGTTCTTCATTCCGCAAGCGCTGCGCGTTGGCAAATTGAGGTGATTTGTCGTCACGACAGAACGTGGATGACGTCGCGCGCTTGGCAAGCTCGCCCGAGATCATGCCGATTAAGCTTTAATATTTCGTTTGACCTGCGAGGGGCGTCGCTTTCTTCTCGCTTAGCGTGTGGCTCTGGCCTAGAATACCTTAGGTAGGGATCGGCCGAGGGGTAGCGGGCGTTGACACTGTTGAAATTCGGGCTGCTCGAAACGTCGCTGTCTTGCGCGATGGTGGCGATGATCGCGGGGATTGCGGTGCAGGCAAGAGCCGCTGGGCCGGATGTCGTTGTCACCGAACAGGACAACGGCAAGGACGTCACACTTCATGGCGACCAAAGGCTGATCATCAAGCTCTCCTCGCAGCCAGGCACAGGCTACGGCTGGTCGGCGCTAATGACACCGGATTCCTTCTTGGCCTTCGCGACACCGCCCGCGCCGGCGCCACAGCCCAAAACGCAGGACCGGATGGCTCCGCCAATGCTTGGCGGCTAATCGGAGCAGGTATTTGCCCTCCGCGGGCCATTCACCGAGACTTTCAGCGAATGGTTCCTGCTGATCTTCTGCGGTCCGGCGCAGTGCGATCTGAAGGACGCCAAGATCTTCAAGATCGGCGTCAAGACCCAAAAGAACTGATCGCGGCGGGCGCACCACCGATACCGACGCACCACTGATTTGGCACCGCTACCTCTCCCCGCTCTGTCGCGGGGAGAGGTGAAAACCATCAAGCCCTAGTTCTTGCTCTTATCCACCAGCGCTCCCTTCTTGATCCACGGCATCATGTCGCGCAGCTTGACGCCGACTTCCTCGATCGGGTGCTGGGCGAGCTTGGCGCGGGTCGCCTTGAACGAGGTCTGGTTGACCTTGTTCTCGAGCATCCAGTCGCGGGCGAACTTGCCGGACTGGATGTCGTTGAGCACGCGCTTCATCTCCTGCTTGGTCTCCGCGGTGACGATGCGCGGGCCAGAGACGTACTCGCCGTATTCGGCGGTGTTGGAGATCGAGTAGTTCATGTTGGCGATGCCGCCCTCATAGATCAGGTCGACGATCAGCTTCACCTCGTGCAGGCACTCGAAGTAGGCCATCTCGGGGGCATAGCCGGCTTCCACCAGCGTCTCGAAGCCGCCCTTGATCAGCTCGACCAGGCCGCCGCACAACACCACCTGCTCGCCGAACAGGTCGGTCTCGCACTCTTCCTTGAAGCTGGTCTCGATGATGCCGGCGCGGCCGCCGCCGATCGCCGAGGCGTAGCTCAAGCCGAGGTCATGGGCGTTGCCGGAGACGTCCTTGGCGATCGCGATCAGGCAGGGCACGCCGCCGCCGCGCTGATATTCCGAGCGTACGGTGTGGCCGGGGCCTTTTGGCGCGATCATCAGCACGTCGAGATCGGGACGGGGGTCGAGCAGGTTGAAATGCACGTTGAGGCCGTGGGCGAACACCAGCGCGGCGCCCTTCTTCATGTTGTCGTGCAGATGCTCGCGGTAGATATCGCCCTGCAGTTCGTCAGGCGTCAGCATCATCACGAGGTCGGCCCATTTGGCGGCCTCAGCGACTTCCAGCACCTTGAAGCCGGCGGCTTCCGCCTTCTTGGCCGAGGAAGAGCCCTTGCGCAGCGCGATAGAGACTTCCTTGACCCCGGAATCCTTCAGGTTCAGCGCATGGGCGTGGCCCTGGCTGCCATAGCCGACGATGGCGACCTTCTTGCCCTTGATCAGATTCAGGTCGGCGTCGCGATCGTAGTAAACTCGCATGGTCGTTTCCTCATTGAGCGGGCCAAAATCGGCCGATGGTCACGGTATTGGGGCGGGATTTCCAAAATTTCGGGCGTTGTCTAGTGCATTTTCGGAGCGAGGGGAAACCCTCTTATGCATGGCGCGGCTGCCTCATCATGCATCTGTGAACACCGGATAGAGCGAGGCCAGCAGCAACAGCGCCATGATCACGTTGAATGCCCGCACCGTCCGTTCCGAGGTCAGCACCGGCCGCAGCGCAGTGCCGAACAGCGTCCAGAGCGATGTCGAAATCACACCCAGCAGCAGGCTCAGCGCGGTCTGGATCGCGATGTTCCAGGGAAAGCGGGCGATCGCCGCATAGGCGGTGATGGTGCCGATCACCATCACCCAGCCCTTGACGTTGACCCATTGGAAGACCGCCGCGCCCCAGAAGCTCATCGGACCGCGCCGGTTGTCCTGCCCCGCTTTCGGCGGCCCGGACATCGCAATCGCCGCGGCGAGATAGACCAGATATGCCGCGCCGGCATATTTCAGGATCGTCTGCAGCACCGGAAAAGCGACGAACACCGTGCCCACCCCGAGGCCGATCGCGCCCACCATGAAGGCGACGCCGACGGTGACGCCGGCAATATGCGGAACGGTGCGGCGGAAGCCGTAAGTCAGCCCCGACGACAGCACCATGATGTTGTTCGGTCCCGGCGTGATAAACATCACGACGGCGAAAATGATGAAGGCTAGGAGCAGCGATTGCGACATGCCAGGTCTCAGGCGATTTTGGGCAGAACTTGCGGCCGTTTCGACAGCAGCATGACGGCGATGCCGCCGATCACGGTGACCATGCCGGCAAGCCGCAGCGGCCCGAATTTTTCACCGAACACGATGCTCGAGGCTCCGGCGCCGACGAACGGCACGAGCAGCGCGAACGGCACCACCTGCGCCGCCGGATGGTCGCGCAACAGCCGGCCCCACAGCCAATAGGCGATGCTCGTGGAGATGGCGCCGAGGCTGAGCATGCAGCTGAGGCCCGTGAGCGACATGTTCACGACTGCGTGCCAGGTCGGTTCCGCTCCGTCGGTCGCCAGCGTCAGCGCGAACAGCGGAATCGCCGAGGTGAGGCACAGCCAGGCGAACAGGTCGAACATCGGCGCGCCCTGGGCCCGCCGCAACAAGAGATTGCCGATCGCGAAACTGACCGGGGAAATCAACAATATCGCGAAGGCACCAATGCTGAAATCATAACCGACGGTGCCGCAGATCATCAGCAGTCCGACGACGGAGATTGCAATGCCTGCTGTCTGCATCGGCGTCGGCCGTTCGCCGTACACAATCACAGCAAAGGCGATCGTGAACAGCGCCTGGCTCTGCACGATCACGCTGGACAGGCCGACCGGCACGCCATGGGCGATGCCATAGGCCTGCGCCAGGAACTGGCCGAGAAACAGCGTGAGGCTGATCGCGATCAGAAGCGGCCAGGAAACATCGGGCTTGCGCACGAACAGGCAGGGCACCGCGGCAATCGCGAAGCGCAACGCCGTCATCAGCGCCGGCGAAAACTCGTCGAGCGCGAGCCGGCTCGCCACAAAGGCAAGCCCCCAGATGACCGCCACCAGGACGGCGATGCAGACGTCAGCAGGTCTCATTGTTGTTGTTTTTCTAGCTCTGCCCGCCGGGCTTGGGTTTCTGCAACAGATAGGTGCCGTGCAGCGGCGCGCGATAGTCCACCGACACCAGGGTGAAGCCTGTCTCGGTCAGCATGCGCTCGATCACCCAGCCGAAGGTGGAATATTCGTCGCGCATATGGGTGACGACGCTGTCGCGCTCGAAATCGTGGTTGTTGACGTTGAATTCCGCCCATTCTCCGACATCGCGCTCGCTGCCGTCGGGCATCGAGACGAACACGATGTCGCGCAGATAGAAATTGGCTCCCGGCTTCAACGCGGCAAAAATTCGCGACAGCGCCACCGCCTTCCAGAAATCCGGCAGATGGTGCAGCGTGAACTCGCTGACGATCAGGTCGTAGGAATTAGGCTGATAGGCGAAGCTCAACAGCCCTGCCGGCTGGGTGCGAACGCTTGCTTTGCGGTCGCGTGCGTAAACTTTGGCGAGCGCCAGCATCGCCGGCGAAATGTCGATCGCGTCGACCTCCGCGCCCATCAGCGCCGCCTCGCAGGCGAGCACGCCGTTGCCGCAACCGATATCGGCCACCCGCCAGCCTGGCTTGACGCCCAGCATGGTCAGCGCGGCGCGGGCGCGCAGGTCGCTGTCGTCGTGGCGGTCGTAGATCGAGGCGACCGCGCTATCGAGCCCGACCTGCCGCCGCTCGTTATAGTACCAGTCGCGCGCCAGCATGGTTCACATCCCCTCGGGTCCGCGCCCGATCGCGGCAACGCCGGTACGCGACACCTCGACCAGGCCGAGCGGACGCATCAAATCGATGAACTGATTGATCTTTGTGGTATTGCCTGTGATCTCGAACACAAAGCTCTCGGTGGTGGCGTCGATCACGCGCGCCCGGAACGCATCCGCCAGCCGCAACGCCTCGACGCGGTGATCGCCGGTGCCGCGCACCTTCACCATTGCGAGCTCCCGCTCGATGGCCCGTCCCGCAAGCGTCATATCGACGACGCGATAGACCGGAACGATGCGGTCGAGCTGGTGCTTGATCTGCTCGATCACCATCGGCGTTCCCGTGGTGACAATGGTGATGCGCGAGAGATGTTTCTGGCTCTCGGTTTCGGAGACGGTGAGGCTTTCGATGTTGTAGCCGCGCCCCGAGAACAGCCCGATCACGCGCGCGAGCACGCCCGGCTCGTTCTGCACCAGGATCGAGAGCGTGTGGGCCTCGGTCGGGTCGTGGCGCTCTTCCATGAAATAGGCGGATGCGGGCTGGTTCATCTCTTGTTTCTCAAGTTGTCGCTGTCAGTTACTTTTCGTCATTATCGGACTTGACCCGGCAATCCATCGTCTTCGTAAAATGCATTTCATGAAGAGGGATGGATGAGCAGATCAAGTCCGCGCATGACATTCCGTGATGCGGGTTCGAGCATGGACATACCGGTTCATCATCATGTCAGCACCCTTTCTGAGCTGGTGGCCACATCCGATCCGACCCACCTCCGAAACAAATCGAAATCGATGTTGCCGCCGCTCAGGATCAGGCCGACGCGCTTGCCTTGAAGCCTCTGCTTCTCCTGCAGCGCGGCGGCGAGCGGTGCGGCGCCCGCGCCCTCGGCGAGGTTATGGGTATCGGTCCAGTAGGCGTGGATCGCGGAAGCGATCTCGTCGTCGGTGACCTGCACGATGCGGGAAGCGCCTTTGCGGATGATCGCAAGCGCGTCGGAATCGGGACTACGCGTCGCCATGCCGTCGGCTCGCGTATTCGAGGTTTCGGTGGTCACGACGGTGCCGGCCGCGAACGACAGCGCGTAGGACGGCGCCAAGGTCGACTGCACGCCGACGATCTCGGTGCGCGAGCCCAAGAGATCGCGCACCAGGATGCAGCCAGAGATGCCGGAGCCCTGCCCGATCGGGACATAGATCACGTCCAGGTCCGGCGCCTTGCGCAGCAATTCCAGCGCGTAGGTCGCAACGCCCCTCACCAGATCCGGATGAAAAGCCGGTACGAATTCGAGCCCGTCCTGTCTGGCGCGGCGTCCCGCCTCTTCGCGGGCCACCTGAAAATCCTCGCCATGCTCGACGAGGTTTGCCCCGAACGCACGCATCGCGCGATTTTTCTCGACTGAATTTCCATGCGGCACGTAGATCGTTACCGGGACGCGATAGCGGCTCGCCGCGAAGGCGAGGCTCTGGCCGTGATTGCCGGTGGTCGCCGAGATCAGCCCGGGCGTGGCGGGCCGTTCGCGCTTCATGCGTTCGACATAGACCAATCCGCCGCGTACCTTGAAGGCGCCGGTCGGCGTGTGGTTCTCATGCTTGACGATTGCGGTCGCGCCGAGCCGTTGCGAGAGCAAGGGCCACGCATGCGCCGGCGTCGGCGACATCGCCGCATGGACGATCTCTCTCGCGCGCTCGAGCTGGCTGAGATCAAACATGAGCACCTCTCCCCGTCGCTCGCGCCTCTGCTGTCATCCCCGCGAAAGCCGGGATCCAGTAAACACCGGCGCACGTGATTGAATCGAGAGTGCACGGATTACTGGATCGTCCGGTCGAGCCGGACGATGACAGTGGAATTTGCGGTGCGCGGCTTGTAATCGTCCGCCCCATCGTCACACCAGCGCCTTGCCGGCAGCGAAAGCGGCGGCGGTGGATTCATCGCTGGATTCCGCCGGCAGCAGCATCTCGTTATGCGCCTTGCCCGAGGGGATCATCGGGAAGCAATTTTCCAAGGCCGCGACCCGGCAATCGAACAGCACCGGCCGCTTTACCGTGATCATCTCCTTGATGGCGCCGTCGAGATCGGCCGGCTTGATGGCCTGGATGCCGACGCAGCCAAAGGCCTCCGCGAGCTTGACGAAATCCGGCAGCGCCTCGGAATAGGAATGCGACAGCCGGTTGCCGTGCAGGAGCTGCTGCCACTGCCGCACCATGCCCATATACTGGTTGTTCAGGATGAAGATCTTGATCGGCAGCCCGTGCTGAACCGCGGTCGACATTTCCTGGATCGTCATCTGCACCGAGGCATCGCCGCCGATATCGATCACGAGGCTGTCGGGGTGCGCGACCTGCACGCCGATCGCCGCCGGCAGGCCGTAGCCCATGGTGCCGAGCCCGCCCGAGGTCATCCAGCGATGCGGCTCCTCGAAGCCGAAGAACTGCGCCGCCCACATCTGGTGCTGGCCGACTTCGGTGGTGATGTAGGTGTCGCGCCCGCGCGTCGCCTCGAACAGCCGCTGGATCGCATATTGCGGCAGGATGATATCGGTGTTCTTCCTGTAGGACAGCGAATTGCGCGCGCGCCATTTCGCGATCTCGGCCCACCACGCCTTGATGTCGGGCTTCTTCGCCTCCGCCTTGAACACCTGCAGGAGATCGCCGAGCACGTTGGCGGCATCGCCGATGATCGGCACGTCGACGCGGATGTTCTTGTTGATCGAGGAGGCGTCGATGTCGATGTGGATTTTCTTCGAGCCCGGCGAGAACGCGTCGATCCGCCCGGTAATGCGGTCGTCGAAGCGCGCGCCGATGCATAGCATGACGTCACAGCCATGCATGGTCATGTTGGCTTCGTAGGTGCCGTGCATGCCGAGCATGCCGAGCCAATTCTTGCCTGACGCCGGATAGGCCCCGAGCCCCATCAGGGTCGAGGTGATCGGAAAGCCGGTGACCTCGACCAGCTCGCGCAAGAGTTTCGAGGCCTCGCGCCCAGAATTGATGACGCCGCCGCCGCTATAGATCACCGGCCGTTTGGCGGAAGCGAGCAGCGCCGCGGCTTTGCGGATCTGCGCCGCATCGCCCTTCACCCGCGGCGCGTAGGAGATATGGACGTCGGATTTGCGGGGCGGATGATAGGTGCCCGTCGCGAACTGCACGTCCTTCGGCACGTCGACCACGACCGGCCCGGGGCGGCCGCTGGTGGCGACATAGAACGCCTCGTGCAAGACCTTGGCGAGATCGTTGACATCGCGCACCAGCCAATTGTGCTTGGTGCAGGGCCTTGTGATGCCGACCGTGTCGCATTCCTGGAACGCGTCGTTGCCGATCAGATGCGTCGGGACCTGGCCGGTGATGCAGACCAGCGGAATCGAATCCATCAGCGCATCCGTCAGCGGCGTCACCATGTTGGTGGCGCCGGGGCCGGACGTCACCAGGACCACGCCGGGCTGGCCGGTCGAGCGTGCATAGCCTTCCGCGGCATGGCCGGCGCCCTGCTCGTGCCGGACCAGGATGTGCTCGACCTCGCTCTGCTGGAAAATCTCGTCGTAGATCGGAAGCACCGCGCCGCCGGGATAGCCGAACAGGTGCTTCACGCCATGATCGGCGAGCGCACGCACAATCATGGCGGCTCCCGTCATCTGGTTCGGATCGTGGCTCGTTTTACTCATGGCTTGCTCCGGATCGTGGCTCGTTGCCTTCAGTCTTGTTTTTACGGAAATAAAAAAGGGCCCGTAGAGGCCCCATGCGCACCGCCCGAATTTGGATGGCGTTCAGCCATCCCCGGCGGTGCACCTGGGTACGACGACGATAAGGAGTTTGGTAATAATATTACGCATTTGAGCGCTCGGACTTCCCAAAGGTTGCGCAAAACCATAGCGGCCAAACCCCGGAAGTCAAGGCATGGCGACCCGTTAGCGCGATTTTTGGAGCTTAGCGGGGTTCGCCGCGTTGGGCGAGTGCGAATTTGCGGAC
>CAWGJM010000006.1:0-77767 GCA_963822795.1 uncultured Alphaproteobacteria bacterium | reverse complement strand
TCGCGAGCTGCCAGCGCGCCCTCGCCCGAAACTCGTTTCGGTAGAGCCTCAAGATGAAATCGGCTGCATCGCTCGGCCAGCAGCTCGCCGGCGCCCGTGTCGATCGGATCATCAAACGCCCGCGAGCAAGCGCCACGCCGCTACCGTTTCCAGCGCTCGAGGGCCGCGTCCTGGTGATGATGCCAATGGGCGCCGATCGCACGCTGGATGGTCTGGAGACACCTGCATCCAAAAATAGGAATGCGGCTCCGGAAGTTGTCTATCGATAACAAACACGCGCGCGTTCGCGAGGCGAATCGAGAGCGCCGAGAGCGGATGCTAACGCCGTCGGTGGCTGCGCCTCCGCCCGATGATATGTGGGCGATCATTGAGGCTGTAGTGCCTCTGGCCCTATTCAGCCAGCGACTTGCGCTCGACGTCCTTGAGAGAAGATGTGAATGCACTGTCGCGGGCCTAAGCAATGCCCTGCAACGGCATAGGCCTTGACGCTCACCGGAATGGACCCGGGGGTGCTCACGGGAATGGACCCACCGCAGGGCGGCCCGATTCGTTTTCGGGAAGATTTCCACGAGCCGTGAATAAGATCGTGAAAAAAAGACGTTGAGAATGTAGTTTTGGTATCCGGCCGCCCGCTTCCCCAGGCGGTCCGCATTCCGAAGCGGGGGATTCCCGTTTCGGATCGGCCAGCCGCCGCGCAGGACTCGCCCATGCACTGGCGCCGACCGGCCGGCCCATGACAGCGGCCAGGAGCCGGACGCATGGCGGCCTTCCTAAAGTCACGGCCGGGCTTTGGCCCCGCGCTCTCAATCAAAGCGCGGGACCAACTCAGCGGCCCGGAGCGCTCCATAAGCTTGCAGCACCGGCTCCTAGGGCGTTTCGGGGTGCATTCTATTTGAGCTTTCCTAGAAGTCTGAGAAGTCTACAATCCTGACTTGCAGCCCATGGGTTGCACCTCCAACGGACCTCGGCTCAATCTATATCCAGCCGTTGGGTCGAGGTCCGCCATCCCGAGGGCCCGGTCCCGCGCTTTCAATGAAAGGGCCGCCAACTGAGGTGGCCTTGAATAAATCTATGGAGACGGCCCAACGCACTTTCCGGGTTTATCAAAGTGCGCTGGGCCTGAGCCGTGCACCGTCGGTGCGAAGCCTACGTTGAATTGAAGCAATACTCGTGCCGCACGCCACTGACTCAGGAACGGGGAGCCACCCCGTGCGGCGGCGGAGATCAGCTGGGACCTCCGGAGCCCGCCGGCCAAACCCGCACCAGCGGGTCTCTGGAGACTCGGCAAGGGGCCATCTGAAAACGTGACGTTTGGTGCGTTGCGGCGGGCCAGCCAGGCGCCGATGGTGGCGAGCATGGAAAACGCCCCCGCCAAACGCGCCCTCGCCGCCCTCGACCACCCCGAAACGGAGGGCGCTGTCGGCCGGAAACGGATCTCGAAGCGCGTCAACGCCGCGATCGATGCCATGGTCACGGGCGAGTGCACGACCATCAGGGCCGCCGCCGAGAAGGTCGGACTGGCCCGGGAAAGTCTGAGCCGTGCGCTCAGCACTCCACACATTGCTGAACATCTGCGCACCAAGGTCTTGAAGTTCTTGGCCATGTCCGCCGCTCGCGCCGGCGCAGTCAAAGTCGACCTGCTGGATTCCGACAATGCCATCGCCCGTGACCGCGCTTCGAGCTTCGTCTTGGGCTTGGCGGGGATCCAGCCGGCAACGACGCCGTCGGTGAGCCTCAATATCGAAGTGAGGGCGGGATACGTCACGACTTATCCGACGATCCGCCGCCGATGCGGACCATTGCCCACGAGTAGCGGGAGCGAGTCATCGGGCGGCGCAACGGTACTGTCCGTATTTGACCCCTCGTGTCCTAAGTTGAATTCCGAAGTGTCCTAATTCCCCGCAGCGAGTGAACCTTGTCACTGTCTGTGACGACAGATTAGGGTGTCCGGGATTTTGCTCGTTCCCTCTCGGGGCTGGAGAACGCCGTCCGTAATCGTTTCAAACGGACGGCGGTATTTTTTTGGGGTGTCCTAATCTGCGGTCGCGCGTGTCCTAATTAGGACAGCACCGGCGCAATCTCTGCCGGCCTGCTGCTCCCGCGGCCGTTCGGTAATTGAGCGCGATCTGCTCCAGTGCTTCTCGGGATTCCTGCAACACGCAAAGGGCGGCCTGCTCCAGGCATAGCCGCTCCATTGCGCGGAGCTCGTTCACAGTGCTGCCTTGGCTTCCCATGCGCTTCCCATAGCGTGAAATCTGGGAAGCGAGATGACCGAAAAATCTGCTTAAGTACTTGATTGCTTGGTACAGTTGGGTGGAATTAAACCACCGACCTCCTGTTCTGCTCTTGGGTTGCCAACCCCCACAGTTATCCCACAGCAATCCCGCACATGGACATGCGAGAACGGCATCGGAAATAGAGAAAAATGCCGATTTTATTGGATATTTCTGTGAGATCGCTACGCTCATAACGGTCTGCTTGCGGGTCCACGGACAGGGTTAGACAAATCCGATGTAACTCATTGATCTCCGTTGGCCGATTAGACAGTTCTAATTCTCTATCGTGCTGATTCTATATATAAAAAATGAGCCTGAAAATCGCAGTGTCGGTGGTTCGATTCCGCCCCTGGGCACCAACGCTCCCACCGACACTTTGCCGGGATGGGGTTGCATCAAGGCGGCTAAGCGTCCGCGAACCTCGAAATTGATCGGATCGCCAGGCCGGATACGCGGCGCGACGACGATGCAGTCGATAAGCTCGCGGAGCTTGAGGCATGCAGCCTTCGCATCGGCCGCTGACAGCGCTTTCGCGAGTTGTTCGACCGCATCGAGGTAGACCGCGATAGTGGCCGGATGCAGCGTGACGACGTTGGCCTCGGTTGCCCGGGCAAGTCGTGCTTCCTGGCGATCGATCTCCGCTTCAAGTTCGGCGACCCGGGCCCCGACCATCCGTCCCGTCAACTCGCCCTTGGCGACCGCGTCGACCAGTCGGGCCGCCTCCCGGCGCGCATCTTGTAGCTTGCGCTCGGCCTCGGCGCTTTCACGCGATCGCTCCTTGAAAAGCCGCGCCCACTCCTCGGCAAAGCCGCGGCGAGCGGCCTCGATTACCGCAGGGTTCTTGAGCTCCTCGCGCAGGCCCCCCAGCACCGCCTCCTCAATCAGATCGAGCCGACACTGGCGCTTATTGGCGCAATCTCCTGACTCGATCGAGCGGGAGCAGCGTGCCACGGGCCGGCCGCGTTGCGAGCCGGCCGAGACGAGGCTTGAGCCACAGACACCACACCGCAGGAGACCCGATAGGATGCGGCGAGGCGGTACGCCCTTCCAGCCGGAATTCGCGGTTCGTGCTTTGGCGAGCCGCTCTGCCGTCTCCTGCCAAAGCTCCTCTGGCACGATGCGCAAATGCGGCGCCTCGGTCCGCCGCCACTCACTGCGCGGATCGCGCACGTTGAGCGCTTGGGCGCACACAGGACCGCACTAGAATCTATAGTCGTCACTGCACACGCGGCCGCGCTGCGCGGCGCACGACTTCGCGCAGCACGCCGGAATGGTCGAGTTCACCGTCACCGTGTTCGACCATGTCGGTGAAAAGCCGTGTCGCGGCTTGCAGCATTGGCAGGTCGGCGCCGAGCTTCGCCGCGAGGTCACCAGCCGTGCGCAGGTCCTTGAGTTGATAAATGGCGTTGCCACCAGGCACGAAGTTGCCCGTCACCATGCGGAGTCCGTGCTGGCGCAGGATGGTCGAATTGGCGAACCCGCTAGCCAGCGCATCGCGCACGGCGGCGGGATCGGCACCACCGGCGCGCGCGAGATACATGGCTTCGGCAAGGGCCGCGACGCCGGCGCCAACGATCACCTGGTTGGCGAGCTTGGCAAGCTGGCCGCAACCCACCGGACCCACCCGCGTCACCCGTCCGAGCGGCGAGAGCAGCGGCAACAGTGCCCTCACATCCTCGGCATCGCCGCCGGCCATGATGGCGAGAGTGCCGTCGCGCGCGCCCGCCTCGCCGCCCGAGACCGGTGCGTCGACGTAGCGGATGCCCCGCAGATGTAGCCGCGCCGCCTGCTCCTGGCAGGTCTCGACCGGGATCGAGCTCATCACCACGACCATAGTGCCGCGGCGCAGCCGCTCGACCGGCACGGCACCGGAGCAGTCGGCTTTGAACAGCACCTGCTCCACCACGGGTCCGTTGCTCAGCATAACCACCACGGCGTCGGCGTCCTGCATTGCCTGCGAAGGACTATCCGCTGCCGCAACGCCGTGTGCTTTTAGCGGCGCTAGCTTGGCCGGGTCGCGGTTCCAGGCGAGGACGGTGCGTCCTGCCTCTGCGAGGCGGTGTGCCATGCGGCCGCCCATGATACCGGTGCCAATGAAAGCGATCTGGTTCAAAGTCACATCTCCTGACTCATGCGGTGGGGGTGTCACAACGCGAGCGGCACCACGGCGAGCGGATCCGGGTCGCTGCGCGTCGCGCAGCTTGCACGGACGCGGAAGCTATCGAGGTCGACGAGCACCACTCTGTCGCCGTGCAAGCTCGCCAGCACCGTCCGGCTCGGCGCGTGGAACGCGATCGAGATTGGCGCGTCAGGCAGGTCGACCAGGGCTCGGCAGGTGCCGTTTGGATCGAACCGGCCGATCGCCTTGCGGTGATAGAGCGGCACAAGCAGCCCAGTATTGTCGTCTAGGCAGATCCGCACCGGTCCCGGCGGTGTCGGGATGGAGCGCAAGAGCGTCAGCGTCTCGGTGTCGATCACGCTGATCCCGCCGCCCTCGCGGTTGACCACATAGAGATGGCGTTCATCCCCATCAAGCACCGATCCCTCGGGGCGCTGGCCAACAGGTATGACCACGGGGGATCGATCGGGATCACCGGGGAAGATGGCCGTAACCGTGCCGGATACCATGTTGCTGCAGAACGCCTTCATCCCGTCGGCGGTGACCGTGACCATGTGCGATCCCCTGCCGCCCGTCGGTAGAGCGGTGCTCGGCCGACCGCAGGCCGGATCCTCGATCACCAGCAGCCTGCTCGTCCCCTCGCTCACGGCATAGAGCCGGCCGCGGCCGTCGAACGAGATGCCATGAGGGCGGCGCCAGACGGTGCAGTTGATCGTAGCGATGCGGCGCTGCGCTGCGAGGTCGACCACCGAGATCGTGTTGCCGCCCAGCCCCTCGTCCTCCGCGAGCGCCACGCCGAAATGGCTGGAGTAGGCCAGCTGTCGGTCGAGGCTGAGCACGAACTCGTGGGGAAATGGGTCGACGGGCGTGCGGCCGAGTTCGGTGCCATTCGCCAGGTCGTAGTAACCCAGCGAGTGATCGCCCTTTTGGACAACCACTATAACGTCGCGCATCGTAACCCCTTCCTACCATTCTCGGAGAATCGAAGCGATTTCCGTCGGGTGATACGAGACATTGCCGATCCTCCTTGGTTCAAAGCTCCATGCCATGCGGCCCACAACGGAGCCGCGGATTTTCAGATCGCTGCTTCAGTCTGTGGATCGAAGAAGTGCAGGCGTTGGGGATTAAGGGCGAGCCGAAGCTTGTCGCGGATTTTCGCACGCACGGTTGGCTCCACGGCCGCAATGATCTGACCGCCGGAACCGACCGATACGTCGAGAAGCACCTCCGAGCCGAGTTGCTCAATCACCTCGACCCGTGCCTCGAAAGTCATGTCGATGGCTTCGCCGTCCAGCGCGACGCGCAGATCCTCCGGCCGTACACCCAGGATGGCCTCGCCATCGCCGCGGGGAGCGAGCCGGGAAGCGGTTTCCTCGGGCACCTTGATACGCATGCTTTCGTTCGTGGCCCAGAGCGCTCCATGGGTGCGGCTCAGCTTCACCGGCGCAAAATTCATCGCCGGCGAGCCGATGAAACTCGCGACAAAGCGATTGGCCGGGCGGTGATAGAGCTCGAGCGGCTCGCCGACCTGCTGCACCAGGCCGTCGCGCATCACAACGACGCGGTCGCCAAGCGTCATCGCCTCGACCTGGTCGTGGGTTACGTAGATTGCCGTGGTGCCGAGGCGCGTATGCAGCTTCTTGATCTCCAGCCGCATCTGCACACGCAGCTTTGCATCGAGATTGCTCAGCGGCTCGTCGAACAGAAAGACCTGCGGATGACGCACGATGGCACGTCCCAGCGCCACGCGCTGGCGTTGGCCGCCGGAAAGCTGGCGAGGTTTGCGCGCGAGATAATCCTCAATTCCGAGGATTGCGGCGGCCTCCTGCACGCGCCGCGCAATCTCCGCACGCTCGAACTTGCGCATCTTCAGGCCGAACGCCATGTTGTCGTAAACGCTCATGTGCGGATAGAGCGCGTAATTCTGAAACACCATCGCGATATCCCGGTCCATCGGCGGCAGGTCGTTGACGACCTTGTCGCCGATCAGGACGTCGCCCGAGGTGATGCTCTCGAGACCCGCCACCATGCGCATGGTGGTGGTCTTGCCGCAGCCCGACGGGCCGACCAGCACAAGGAATTCCCGGTCCCGGATTTCGAGATTGACGTCGCGGACGGCGCGCACCGGACCGAAGGTCTTGTTGAGATTGCGAATGGTTACAAATGCCATGTGCTTAACCCTTGACAGATCCGGTGAGGCCGGCGACGTAGTGCTCGACGAAGAAGGAGTAGACGAACGCGACCGGAATTGAGCCGAGCAACGCGCCAGCCATCAACGGACCCCAGAAGAACACGTCGCCACGAATGAGTTCGGATGTGACCCCTACCGATACGGTCTTCTGCTCGGGCGAGGACAGGAAGACGAGTGCGTAGATGAACTCGTTCCACGACAGCGTGAAGGCGAAGATGCCGGCCGACAGTATGCCGGGAATCGCGAGCGGGAAGATGATGTAGAGCATCGCCTTCAGCCGCGACGCGCCGTCGATGCGCGCGCACTCCTCAAGCTCGCGTGGGATCGCCTTGAAGTAGCCCATCATCAGCCATGTACAGAACGGTATCAGGAAAGTGGGGTAGGTCAGGATCAGCGCCCAGGGCGTATCGCCGAGCTTCAAATTGCGGATGATGTCGCTGAGCGGAATGAACAGCAGCGTTTGCGGCACGAGATAGGTGATAAAGATGCTGGTGCCGATGCTGCCGGCGAACGGGAATTTGAGCCGCGACAACGCGTAACCGGCGAGCAGCCCGCAGAACAGCGAGATCAGCGTGGAGGCGAGCGCGATCAGCATGGTGTTGAACATCCATGTGCTGAATAGGGTCTGTTCCAGCAGGTAGCGGATGTGCACCGGGGTCGGATGCAAGGTCCAGAACGGATTGTAATTGGGTGAGTTCCAGGGGCGATAGAGCTCGCCGTCCGGACGCACCGTGGTGATCGCCATCCAGTAGAACGGAAATAGCAATACGAGCACAAACATCGAAAGCGGGATGTTGAAGAACACCCAACGCCTCCAGCGGCCTCCCTCGATCATCTACAGGGTCTCCACGCGACGGATATAAAGGAGCTGCATAATCACCGCGATCAGCAGCACCGGAAACATGGCGAGCGAGATCGCGGCGCCTTGGCCGAGCAGCCCGGTGCCGACGCCGGTCTGGTAGGCGTAGGTCGCGAAAAGCTGCGTCGCATTTGCGGGCCCGCCGCCGGTGAGCACATAGACGACCTGGAAATCCGCAAAGGTCTGGATCACCGAGAACAGCACCACCACCATGGTGACGGGCAGAAGCAGCGGCCATGTGACGTGCAGGAAGCGCTGAAACGGCTTGGCCCCATCGATGGCGGCGGCCTCGTGCAGATCGGGGCTGATGGTTTGCAGGCCCGCCAGCAGGCTGATCGCATAGAACGGCACGCCGCGCCAGACGTTGACGATGATGATCGAGATCATCGCAAGTTCAGGGTCCCCGAGCCAGTTGACCCGGCCGTGAATGAGCCCGAGCTTAAACATCATCCAATTAAGCACGCTGAACGTCGGATCGAACATCCACTTCCAGGCGAAGGTGGAAAGCACAGTCGGGATGATGAAGGGCAGCAGGATGAAGGCGCGGGTGAAGGCCTTGAACATGAAATGGCGATTGAGCAGAAGCGCCAGCCAAAGCCCGAACGCCAGCTTGAGCACGGTTGTCACTGCCGTGTAGACGAAGGTGTTGCGCACGGCGGTGAGGAAGATCGGGTCGTCAAGGAGCCTTTCGAAATTCTCTAGCCCAACGAAGTGGCCGGGCACGCCGACCTTGGCGTCGGTCACCGACAACATCACGCCATTGACGAACGGATACGCGATGAACAGGCCGAGCAGGGTGACAGTTGGCAGCAGCAGGACGAAGGCAAGCCAGCGCTCTTGCTCAAGAAGCCGCGCCACCGGACCGCGGCGGTTCGGCTGTGCATAGGTGGCCGGAGATTGTTGTTCGTAGGTTATTGCCATTGGTTCACGCGTAGATCTTCACCAGTTGATTGTGAGCTTCCGCGACGGCTTGTTCCGCCGCCATTCCCTGCATGGCTTTCGCGTACATGTCGGTGAGGATGTACTTGGTCATGCCCTCGGCGGCGTTGCGCGTCGACGGTCCCGCATAGCCGGCAAAGCGGCCGGACGTTGCGCCCGTCCTGAACGGCAACATGACCGGATCTTCGTCCCACATCTTGCTCTTCTGCCAGGAGAGCGTCGGGCCGACGGAGAAGCCCTTCTGCGAGACAAACCATTTTTCGTAGATCTCATTGGAATGGATCCAGCCCAGGAACTGCTTGGCCGCGTCCACATTCTTCGAATACTTCATCACCATGTCGGCAAACGGCGTATGGAAGCTGAACTGGCCGCCCGGCCCCTTGGGCAGCGGCGCGTGAAGAATGTCGTCCTTGAGCGGCGTGCCCTTCTCGGTGAGATAGGACTCGGGCTTCTTTTTCGCCTCGATATAGATCGATGCAGCGTTGCTGGTGGCGGCACAGGCATTGGAGAGGAAGGCGCGGTTATTGCTGGAATCGTCCCAGGCAAGCCCGCCCTCATCATAGGCGTCCTTCCAGAATCCGGTCATGAACCTGACCGCATCGATGGCCTCCTTGCTGTTAAGCACGACGGTCTTGCCGTCTTCCTGCACCTCCTTCGCGCCCCAAGACCACGTATATGGGTAGGCGAACGCGGGCGCATCGCCGTAGGTGTGGCCGAACGTTTGACCGAGCGGGCGACCCTTGGCCTTCAGCTTCTTGCCGACCGCCCGGAGCTCTTCCCAGGTTTGCGGGAATTTTCCGTCAGCATAGCCTTCCTCGGCGAACCACGACTTGCGATAGGTCATGAGCTGGCCGACGATGGTCCAGGGGACTGCAACCCACCGCTTGCCATCGTTGGCGATGGCGCGCGCTGAATCGTAGAAGCCGTCTTGCGTCTTGCCGATCTTCTCGCAGACGTCGTCAACGTCGGCGGTGCTATCCCCATAGAGTTGGGACCAATTGTTGAGCACGTTGATGATATCCGGCCCTGTTCCAGTCTGGATTGCCGAGGTCACGCGGGCCTGGAGATCGTTGGCGTTGATGTTCTCCATGTTGATCTTGATGCCGAGCGCCTTTTGGCACTCCGGGAAGATCTCCTTGCGCAAAAGCTGATCCGAGGCCGGGACGTAATCGGTCCAGCGGAGCCAGTGCAAGGTCGCGGTCTGGGCGAGGGCCGGGGCCTTTCCGGTCGCCAAAATCCCGGCGAGACCGCCGGCGGCCCTGGCCGCCATTGCGCCGGCTGCGGACCGCTTGAGCAGTGTCCGCCGCGTAATTTGAGACATTTGCCGATCTCCCTGGTGAGCGATGATTTTTTTGTTATTGGCGCCCTTGCGCGCTTTAGCGCTGACGATCTTGCATACAAGGATTATGACGTCAAGTCGACCTATCGTCGTGGCCATCCGATACCAGTCCTTGGCCCAAAAACGATTAAATGATGTTTATTATCAATTGTTTAATTGAAAATATGTTGCGTAGTAGCCGAGTCCATTGTCGGCGCTAAGTCTTGTAAGTTTCATTTGGAGGTGTTTAAAAGAATCTTGTGTGCAAAATTTTGCCATTGGGAACGGAACAGAGCATGAGGAACAACCGATGGGAGATTTCTGATGGGGGAGACCAGAGTTATGCCGACTGCGCGCTGTTCGAACGTGAAATGGCAGGGGCGGCCGATCACGCTTGCTCTCGTTGGCGCAGGGGAGTTCGGAGCCACGTTCCTTGCGCAGGCACGTCGCCTGCCGGATCTCGCGGTGCGTATCGTCTGCGACCTCGATGCGAGGCGTGCGCGACAGGCTGTCCTGGCCGCTGGCTACGCGGTCGACGCTGCAGTCGAATGCGATTCGCGCGCAGAGGTATTGAAGGCGATCGATTCCGGACAGATTGCGCTGGTTGCGGACATGAGCCTTGTCGACGACCTGCCGCTCAACGTGCTGATCGAAGCTACCGGCGATCCGGACGCCGCGGCCGCCGCGGCCGAGCGCGCGCTTCGTTGGGGCTACTACAGCGCGCTGGTTACCAAGGAAGCCGAAGTCGTGGTCGGGCCCATTCTTTCCGCCAAGGCAAAGGAAAGGGGGCTGGTGCATACGCTCGTCGATGGCGACCAGCCGAGCCTTCTCTTGGGCCTCGTCGCGCGGGCCAGACTGTTGGGCTTGCCGATCATCGCTGCAGGGAAGTCCACCGAAAGCGACTATATGTTCGATCCGGACCGGGAGACGGTGACGGCATGGGGGCGCAGCGAACGAGTGCCGGGCTATGCGCGCTGGTTCGGTGAAAGCGCGCCTGCGTCTCTCGCGGGAAGGCGGGTGCCCTCGCTGGAAACTTCGACCGCGCCCGATCTGTGCGAGATGGCCATTGTAGCCAATCACTGCAATCTCGCTCCCGATCTGGCCGAATTGCACGCGCCGGTGGCCAGGATCACGGAGCTGCCGGATATTTTCCGCCCGCGGGAGCACGGCGGAATCCTGAGGCGGCGCGGGGTGGTCGACGTGTTTACCTGTCTGCGGCGGGTCGACGAGATCAGCTTCGCGGGCGGCGTGTTCGTCGTGGTCGAGGCGCCCGATGCCGCGACGGGGATGCTCCTTGCCGGCAAGGGAATCCCTTGCAGCGGCGATGGCCGCTACCTTCTGCTCCACAATCCGGTTCATCTGCTCGGGGTGGAAGCGCCCGCCACGATCTTCGCCGCGATGCAGAACGGACACGGCACGGGTGGTGATCCGCATCAACGGTTTGATCTGTGTGCGCGAGCCGATCGAGACTTTGCCTCCCGCGAAATACTGGAGCTCGGAGCGCGCCACACGATCGCGCAGGTCGCGCCGTTGATCCTGCCGGCGCGGCCACTGGGCGCGGGCGCGCCAATTCCTTATTATCTTGCAGCCAAGAGCAGGACGCGGCGACCGGTCAAGGCCGGCACCGTCATCACGCTTGACGATCTCGACATCGATCCGGCGCGCGCGCTCTATCGTCTCCGCGTCGAGCAGGACGAAAAATTCGGTACCTAAACATGCAAGTTGTGGATCTCACGATGCCGATCGCGCCGCACTTCCGCTGGCAGCCGGAAGTGACGGTCAAGGGCGATACATCCAAAGGCGACCCCTTCCAGGTCACAAGCCTGAAGACGACCTGTCACGGCTTCACGCATGTGGATGCGCAACGCCACTATTTTGCCGGAGCGCCGACAATTGAAGCAACTCCACTCGATCACCTGGTCGGATGGTGCCAGGTTTTCGACCTCACCGGAACTGCAGACAATGCACCTATCGGTCCCGAGCAGCTTGCTGCGGCCGATCCTGGGGGCTCGGAGCACGAGATAATTCTCTTGAAGACGGCCTGGGATCGTCGCAGGGACTACGCGAGCGCGAGCTTCTGGACCGAAGCGCCCTGGCTCACGCGCGCAGCCGCCGAGTGGTTGCTTGCGAAGAAACCGACGGCGCTCGCAGTTGATTTTCCGCAGGACTACCCAATTCGTCTGCTGTTGCGCGGTGAATCCGCTCCGATCGAGGAGCATGTTACGCACGACGTGCTGCTCCGCGCGGGCGTCACCTTGATCGAATACCTCGTCAATACCGTCGCATTGGCCGGCTCGCGCACCTTTCTCTGCGCAGCGCCGCTGAAGATTCCGGGCGCTGACGGCGCTCCGGCACGGGTCTTCGCGATCGATGGGTTGTGAAAGGCTCTGCGCCCGATGAGCTTCCAGTCAGCGGCGCAAGATCTCCAAGGAGAACCACCATGGAAACTACACCAGTCTGCTGGGGCGTGCTCGGCGTCGCCTCGATCGCGACCGGACGTGCCTTACCGCCGCTCGTCGGCTCGACACACGCCGTCGTGACGGCGATCGCCTCTCGTTCGAAAGCGAAGGCAGAGGCTGCCGCCAAGGCGCTCGGCATGCCGCGCGCCTACGGATCCTATGAGGAACTGCTCGCAGATCGAACAATCGAAGCGATCTATATTCCGCTGCCGATACCACTTCACTGCGAATGGACCGTGCGTGCGCTTGAAGCAGGCAAACATGTGCTATGCGAGAAGCCGATGGCGGCGACTGCAGCCGAGGTCGAACGCATGCAGCAGGCGGCAAGAAAGGCCGGCCGGCTGCTGGCGGAAGCTTTTATGCTGTTCAGCCATCCCCGCATCCGCGCCCTGCGCAGGCTTGTGCGCGAAGGTGCCATCGGCCAACTCGGCTCGGTCCAGTTCTCGTTTTCCAACCCCAACCACGATCCGCAGAACATCCGCAATCGGCCCGAGACCGGCGGCGGCGCACTCCTCGATAAGGGCTGCTACACGCTGGCGCTCTCACGCTACTTATTCGATGCCGAGCCGGACGCCGTCGCTGCGGCTAGCGAAATCGATCCGGTCTTCGGCGTCGACACCTTGACCGCCGGCATCATGCGCTTCAGCCGCGGCATTGCGAGCATCGAGACCTCGAGCGCGTTCGAGATCCACCAGCGCCTGGTCGCGCTTGGCACCGAGGGCAGTCTGAGCCTCGACATGCCGGCCACGCCACATGCCTCCCAGCAAACGGTCATTCACATCGTCAACGGGTCCCGTGCGCACACCGAGCAGTGGGCGCCCTGCAACCAGTATCGCCTCATGTTCGACGAGGTTTCCGCGGCAATCCGCGGCAATGGCGAGGCGCCGGTGCCTCCAGCCTTCTCGCTTGGGAACGCACGCGCCATCGAAGCTTTCACGACCGCAGCGGCAGAGCGCCGGTGGGTCACACTTCCCCGTGATCCGGCTCCGATTGAGACCATCGGCAGGAGTCGCGGGGGCGCCTGAATTGGAACGAAATCGACGCCGTGATAACGCCTGAAGACAGAGTAGCCGTTGTCACCGGAGCCTGCATCGGCGGAGCGATGCCAGTCGTTTCCACCCGGCGGAAAGACTACCCGACTGCCGCCGCGTCGGCTGTCGGCTCGACCACGCGCCCGGCGATGAGAGCGGCGAGCCCGTTTGCATAGTGGGTCTGCATGAGACCGGCCAGAGTCTCGCCGTCTCGCGCGACGAGCGCCTTCAACATGGCCTCGTGCTCGAGCACCGCCGTGTCCCAGCGGTCCGGATACATGTTTCCAAGCGTGCGGGCCTGCTCCACGCGGGGGTGAAGCATGGTCCAAATTTCCATGAGAACGTCGTTCTTCGAGAGCGTCAGCAGCGCGCGATGAATGGCGACGTTCTTCTGGATATAAGGCGGCAGGTCGCGTTTGTGATAGTAGATCAGCATCTCGTAATGAAGAATTCGAATTTGATTGATTTCCTCCTCGCCCGCACGCGCGCAAGCCAGTTTTGCCGCGAGCGCTTCGATATGTCCGATCGCCTGGTACAGGTTCTCGACGGCGCGCACATCGAGCGGCGCGACGATTGCGCTGCGGTTCGGCGACAGCTTCACAAGACCCTCGCGCGCAAGCGTCCTGATCGCCTCACGCAACGGCGTGCGCGAGATGCCGAGTTCGTCGCACAGCTCCTGCTCCCTGAGCAGTTCGCCTGGCGGAAGCCGCCCGGAGACGATCATCGTGCGCACGTTCGCCACCGCCGCTCCATAGAGCTTTCCGCGCCGAGAGGAGCTTTCCGACAGATGGTCCTCAGCACTTTGGTCAGTCGTTGTCATTACGGCTTCCATCATTCGCATCCATCGTGAGCCTCTGTCGCGATTGCGCGTGCACTATCCGCCCTCGACCCGGAGGCATACTTGATTTCTAAATGAGGAACAATCTGCATACAATGCGCCGAGCGGAAAATTTGGATTTTGGCCGGACCAACGGCGTGTAATCCTCTCCTAGTCGCCGAGGCAGCACTCTTTGCTTGACTTTGCAAATTCATGTATACAAGAATTGTCGCCAAACAAGCGGAGATTAGCGCTTCCCGCGAACCGAATCCGTGGGCGCGCCTCATCAAGCCGTTCGGAGAAAGCATCTGAGATCAGCGAAAGGGGGGCAGAGTGGGCGAGAGCAGCACGCTGGCGAACTCTCATCAACGCGCAGGCGAAAGGCCGCGACTTGGCTTTATTGGCATCGGCCTCATGGGCGAGGCGATGACGCGTCAACTCCTCGATCGGGGTTGGCACGTTTCTGTATGGAATCGTGAACCGGAGCGCTTCGATACCGTCGTTCCCTTCGGCGCCATCCGCTGCAACTCGCCGGCGACCGTGGCGCAAGCAAGCGACGTCGTGCTTGTCTGCGTCCTTCACACCGAGGCCGTGGAGAATTGCGTCTTTGGTGAGCGAGGCGTTGCAGAGGCCACGGCTGCTCCCCGCATTCTCGTCGATTTTTCGACGATCGAACCCGCCGCCACGCGCAATCTCGCGCGGCGGCTCCGCGAGTCCACTGGCACGGGTTGGGTCGATGCACCGGTCTCCGGTGGTCCGGATGCCGCCCGGCAAGGCACTCTCGCGGTGATGGCCGGCGGCATCGTGGAGGATGTCGAGGCCGTGCGAATGGTGATCAGTGATCTCGCCGCGAACTTCACGCGCATGGGCGAAGTGGGGGCCGGCCAGATGACCAAGATGGTGAACCAGGCCATCGTTGGGACCGGCTATGTCGTGATGGCCGAAGCTCTCGCACTCGCCGAACGCTGCGGGATCGATGCCGCTGCTTTGCCAGCTTGCCTTGCCGGAGGTTTTGCCGATTCGGGACTGCTGCGAAAGATCTATCCCCAGATGCAGGCGCGAGCTTTTGATCCGCCGAAGGCCTATTCCCGTCAGCTTCTCAAGGACCTGAATGCGCTGTCCGACTTTGCTCGTGGGCTGGACCTTGATCTCCCGATGGTCGAGACGGCACGCCGCCAATACACCGCGCACGTCGAGCACGGAAGCAGCTTGCGGGATACCGCTTCGATCATTGACAGGTATGAGAAGCGATAATGGCCGCTGAGTTCAGCTCCTCGGCGGGAAGCGTGATCGGTCGAGGTCCTTCCGTCATCGATGCTCATCAACATTTTTGGCAACTCGGTCATGGCCGCTATCCTTGGCTCGAGGAGCCCGTCCAGATCCCGTTTCGCTATGGCGACTACGGCGCAATCCGCCGCTCATATCTGCCGCAGGACTATCGCCGGGATACCGCGCGGATTCACATTGTTCAGACCATCCATATCGAGGCGGAATGGGATCGTGCCCAAACCTGTAAAGAGACGGCCTGGCTCGAGGGCCTGTCTCGCACCACTGGATTGCCGAGCGCGTGCGTGGCCTATGCCGCGCTCGCCGGTTCGGACGCGGAGGAGGTGCTTGCAAGCCATGCTGCGAGCCCGCTCGTGCGCGGTATTCGAGAGAAACCGGCTGCTGCAGCCGACGCTCAGGCGGCGCGCCGCGGCCAACCAGGATCGATGGACGATCCGGCCTGGCGGCGCGGCTATGAGCGGCTCTCGCGCCATCGTTTCTCCTTCGACCTGCAAACGCCCTGGTGGCACCTTGATGCCGCCGCACAGCTTGCGCGCGACCTTCCCGACACGGCGATCATCGTCAATCATACCGCTCTGCCCGCGGACAGAAGTCCGGAGGGACTCGCCGCGTGGCGGCGCAATCTCGAGATCGTTGCGGCGGAGCCAAACGTCGCGCTCAAGATTTCCGGACTCGGACGTCCAGGTCTGTCTTGGACGCTCGAAGGCAACGGACCGGTGATCCGGGACGCGATTTCCATCTTTGGTCCCGATCGATGCATGTTCGCCAGCAATTATCCCGTCGACAGCCTTGTCGGCTCCTTCGACGATATTTTCGCCTGCTTCCTCGCGGCGATCTCCGATCGGCCGCCGGCAGAGCAGCGGATGCTGCTCCACGACAACGCCAGGCGCATCTACCGTCTCGACGGAGCAGCAGGGCGACCTGCCTTGGAGAAGCGATGAAGGTTGCACATTTGTCGGGGAAGGCGTTGGGAGCTTTTGTGGCGGTCGACTGGGGCACCAGCAGCTTTCGCGGCTGGCTGATGTCGGTGCGCGGAGAGTCTCTGGCGGAAAGCCGGGGCGTCGAAGGCATGCTGCACTGTGGCCGTACCGGCTTTGATCCGGTGCTGCGTGAGCACCTCGCAAGGCTCGGCGCTCCGGATGGAATACCGGTCCTGATTTGCGGCATGGCGGGCGCGCGGCAGGGCTGGGCCGAGGCGCCCTATCTCAAGACACCGACGCGTCTCGATGCGCTGCACGAGGGCGCCATTCGTGTCAGTGCGCGCGGGGATATCCGCATCCTGCCCGGCATCGCTCAAGCGCGCGTCGATCAGCCCGACGTCATGCGCGGAGAAGAAACGCAACTTCTTGGCGTGACCGAGCCCGATTTCACGGGGCTTGTATGCATCCCCGGCACCCACACGAAATGGATCAAGATCGACGCCGGCGAAATCATCGAGTTCTCCACCTACATGTCCGGTGAGCTGTTCTCGGCGATCTCGCAGCACACCATCCTCGCCCATGCGGTGGAGTTGGCCGGTCGGCTCGGCACGGACAGCAGGCACCTCCAGGAAGGTGTTACGAGGGCACTGGCTGCGCCGGCGGGGTTGACCGCGTCGCTGTTTCGGCTGCGCGCCGCGCAGCTTCTCGGCTTTGAACAGCGCGTCGATGGGGCGGCGCGGCTGTCGGGCCTTCTGATCGGAACCGAGATCGCAGACGCCATCGACCGGTTCGGCCCGCCCCAATCGTAGCGCCTGATCGGAACGGGCGGCCTTGGCCGGCTCTACGAGGCCGCACTGAGTGCACAGGGCTTCGATGTGACGACGCTTGATGCCGATGAAGCGTCACGGCTCGGTCTGATCAAGGCCGCCACCAACATCTGGGGAACGGCGGTCTGACATCACACAGCCCGGTCCGTGGCCGAAGGTGAAACGAGGCCTTATTGCGATTCTTCGCGGTCTTCATCCCGATGAGGCGGAGGTGATCGTGGAGACGTTGATCGAGACTGGCTTTGAGCTGATCGAGGTGCCGCTCAATTCGCCTGACCCCTTTGTTTCGATCGAGCGTCTGTGCAAGCGCTTTGGAAGGGACTGAGGAGCGGGCACTGTGCTCAGCGCAGCCGATTGCGCGCGTGTCGCCGAGATCGGCGGGCGATTGATGGTCGCTCCAGGCGTCGACACCGATGTCCTGGCGATGGCGCAGAAGCTCGGCATGGCGAGCATGCCCGGCGTGCTCTCACCGACCGAGGCGATTCTGGTGCTTCGTTGCGGAGCTTCGGCGCTGAAGTTCTTTCCCGCATCGGTTCTCGGGTCTTTGGGCATCGCCGCGCAACTCGCGGTTCTGCCGAAGCAGACGGTCGTCGGCGCGGTGGGGGGCGTGTCGGACAAGAACCTTGCCACCTACATGGCCGCCGGGGTGCGCTGCTTCGGGCTCGGCAGCAGTCTCTATCGTCATGGCATGACGGCAGGCGAGATGCGCGACGCGGCGCGGGTTTCGGTTTGTACCTATGACTACGCTCTGGCGCAGTTGGGCAGCTGATCGCAGGCGATCATCGACGGAATTAATGATCGCTTAAACCCATTGTTGTATGCAAGAACTGTGGTGGCCTAAATCCGAGTTTCGGACTTTCAGCCGCAAATTCAGCGAACTAAGGTTGATCCAACGAACTCGCGCTTCGGCGGGCCAAGGTTCAAGTTCTATTTTTGCATACAAGATTATGCGCGATCGAGGCGCCATCATGACGAAATCGTCCAAAATTCCTTCGTCGCGCCACATCAGCCGCCTCTTCACCGACCGAAAGCTCGCGACCAAGATCGCGATCGGCTTCGCCTGCCTGCTCGTCGTGATGGGGGCGTTATCCATGGTCTCCAACCTCGCGTTCAATCGGGTCGAGTACAGCTTCGAAAACTTCAATCAGCGTGTCGCTGTGGCCGAGCTCGCACGCGAAGTGGATCGCGGGTTCTTGGCGTTCCGGCACAATGTGCGCGAGTTCGCGATCTCGGGCACTGATGCCGATCATGCCGCGGCGGATAAGAGCCGTTCCGTCCTGCGCGAGGTGCTCGGGAAGGCGCTGGCAGAGATCAAGGATGGTGAACGTGCTTCCAGGATCGGACATCTCGCCGAGCAGTTCGCAAGCTACTCGAATGACTTCGACGAGATGGCCGGCTTGCGCAAGGATCAGGAGAAACTGGTCCACGAGGCGCTCGACCCGACCGACGTCAAGCTCCACGGCGAAATCGAGGAGCTCCAAGGCTGGGCGGTTCGCAGGGCATTTGATCCGAATACGCTGACCGTTGCAGGTGAGACGTTCAAGCAGCTCATGCTTGTCCGTCGCAATATCAACAAGACGATTACGCGCTACGATCAAGCCGCGGCAGCGGCGACCGAAAACGCTTTCACGGATCTCAAGAAAACGATGAAGCGTTTCGGCCTCGCGCTCGCCGATACGGAGGTCAGCGATCTCTTTGACACCTTCAATGCCGATCTGAGCCGCTACGCTGATGCTTATGGGAAGGCCGCTTCTGACGCTTCCGAGATCGAAACGCTCATGAAGGGCGAGATGGCAGCGATGGAGCAGGCGATCGCGACCGACGCCGATGAAGTCAAGCAATCGGGCATTGTCGAGCAGAAGCAGATCGAAGAGGACACCGCGGCCCAAATTTCGAATGCCGAACGCCTGATCCTGATGCTTTCGATCGGCGCCGTCGCGCTCGGCTTGGTGCTGGCCTGGTTGATTGGTCGCAGCATCTCTGCGCCTACCCGTGCGATCGGTTCCGTCCTGATCGAGCTGTCGAACGGCAATAAGCAAGTCGAAGTGCCATACGCCAATCGCGGTGATGAAGTGGGAGATAACGCCCGCGCTGCACTTGCGTTTAGGGAGAACCTCGTTCGCATCGAAAGGATGGAGGCGGAGCAGAAGGAAGCGGAAGTGCGAGCCACCGCTCGGCGCAAGTCAGACACCATCAAGCTCGCCGATGAGTTCCAGGCGACCGTCGGTCAAATCGTCGATACGGTGTCGTCCGCCTCGACCAAACTTGAAGCCGCGGCTGGCACGCTCACAAGGACCGCAGATCAGACGCAAAATCTATCCGCATCCGTCGCCTCAGCCTCGGAGCAGGCCTCTGCCAATGTGCATTCGGTTGCCTCCGCCACGGAAGAAATGACGTTCTCGGTGAATGAGATCAGCCGTCACGTTGAGGAATCAGCGCGCATCGCCAACGCGGCAGTGCGGCAAGCTGAGGCGACGGACGCGCGCATCAACCAGCTCTCTCAGGCTGCAGGGCGCATAGGCGATGTGGTCAAGTTGATCACCGCAATCGCCGAGCAGACCAATCTTCTTGCGCTCAACGCCACTATAGAGGCGGCGCGCGCGGGAGACGCCGGCAAGGGTTTTGCCGTTGTCGCCTCGGAGGTGAAGCAGCTGGCTTTGCAGACTGCGAAGGCGACCGGTGAGATCGCGAATCATATCGCAGGCATGCAGAGCGCAACACAAGACTCCGTTGCGGCAATCACCGAGATTGGAACAACGATCGGTCAGCTTTCGTCGATTGCGTCGACCATCGCCGCTGCAGTGAAAGAGCAGGGCGCTTCAACGCAGGAGATTGCCCGGAATGTCGGTGAGGCCGCTAAGGGCACAAGCCAGGTTGCGACCGACATCACGGACGTGAGCCGAGGCGCGAATGAAACCGGTTCGGCCTCGGGAGAGGTCCTTGCCTCTGCAAAGGCGCTCGCAAGCGAAAGCAGCCGCCTCAAGCTCGAAGTCGACAGGTTCCTGAACATGGTGCGGGCGGCCTAGGTCGCCCCGTGGCAGCGAAGGGATCGCGTTTACCCGAGATGTCATGCTGAAGCGTCGGTCCAGGACAGCGAACCGCATCGATACCTCATCTGAGAATAGTATAACTATATCAACCGGATAATATAGTTGATAAACTTATCAATAATATTTAGCATCCCTTTGCATCAAATGCTGGATGACCCCGACAGATGTGACGACTGCCTCCTACCTTCTTCGGCCGCATGGACGGACGGCGGAAGCCGCCGTCACGGCGTTGGTAAGCCAGCTTGAGGAGGAAATAGTCCTCGGCTTCCTGCATCCGCGCGAGCGCCTCGTCGAAGACGCGCTGATCGACAGGTTCGGCGTAAAGCGCCACGCGGTTCGTGAAGCTCTGGCGTGCCTTGACCGGCTTGGGCTTGTCGAGCGCCAGCCCAATCGCGGTGCGCTGGTGCGCGCTCTGACACCGCGCGAGGTAGAGAACATCTACGCGGTCCGCGAAATTCTTGAGCTCTCCGCTGCGGCCGAAGTGTTGCGTCGTGCGCGTCCGGACGATCTGCAGCGGATCATCGAAGCGCAGAAACGGCACGACGATGCTGTTCACCAGGGAGACCCCCGGACGGCGCTCCGGGCCAATATCAGCTTCCATCAAGCATTCTTTGGAGCATGCGAAAACCCCGAGCTGATAGATGCAATCAATTTGTATGGACAAAGGGCGCACCCGGTGCGCTCGTTCTCGATCGCGAGACCGGAATATCTCGCGCGGTCGCGCGAAGAGCACTGGATCATCATTGATGCATTGCGGTCGGGCGATGAGCAGAGAACTCCTGACCATCTGCCGGGACCATATCCTCATCGCACGAGACGCGTACATCGAATCTTATCGACGATGGTTTCCCGGACAGCCCGCCCGATAAGCCGATTCAGCAAATTCCCATTGAGGAGACACGCGTGTTTGAAGTCTTTCAGGATGAGTTGAAGCAGGATGCGCGCGCGATTCCGATCGTCGCGCGCGTTGACGTCCTGGTGTGCGGCGGAGGCGTGGCAGGCATTGCAGCGGCGGTGGCCGCTGCGCGCAACGGCGCCAAGACTTCTCATCATCGAGCGTGCGGGCTTTCTTGGCGGCACCGCCACCGGCTCGGCTATGGGGTTGATCGTTATCCCCGCAAGCGAGCTCGTCGGCTTCCCTCGCGAATTCTTTTCGCGCCTGGCGCGGGAGCAGGGCGCTGGCCTCGGCGAGGTCGTTCCCTGGGACATCGAGGCCTACAAGCTTACGGCGATGGATCTCGTTCTGGAGTCAGGCGCCGATCTGCTTCTCCACACCTGGGTCTCAGAGCCTCTGGTCCGAGACGATCGCCTCGAAGGCGTCGTCATCGAGAACAAGTCGGGCCGGCAGGCGATCCTCGCCAAGGTCGTGATTGATGCCACCGGTGATGCCGACGTGGCCGCGCGCGCCGGCGCGCCCTTTGTAAAGGGCCGCGAAGAAGATGGTGCGATGCGGCCCACAACTGTCATGGGCCGCATCGGCAATATCGACTTGCCGAGGTTCAACAACTACATCGACAGTCATCCCGAGGACTTCTCGCAAGACGACGGTCGCCGCGTTGTCGATCTCGATCAGGGCATCGTCCGCATAGATGGTTTCTTTTCCATCGTCGAGAAGGCCAAGCGCAACGGTCTCATGGACCCAGCGTCGCCAATCAACTACCTCCGGTTCAGCGGCGTAAACCACAAGGAGCATACGGACCGCGCGATGCTGATCTGTAATAGCACGCGCGTCTACAATATCGACGGAACGAATGCCGCCGATGTCACCAAGGCGGAAATCGATGGCCGCAAGCAGCTTCGCGACGTCGTCCGCGTGTGCCGGCAATTGCTGCCTGGCTTCGAGCACAGTTTCCTGATCGACACCTCGGCATATCTCGGCGTGCGGGAGACGCGTCGTATCCGAGGCCGCTATACGTTGACCCAGCTCGATCTAGAAGAGAGCAAGCGCTTCGACAACTCGGTCGCGGTGATGACCTCAGTAGATTACGGCAACGCCGAGATTCACGGTCCCGAGTATGGTCACGAAGGCTCGCAGAACGATGAATGGGCGCGCAAGCTCCAGCTCAAGCTGATGCGTTTCGAATTTCCGCTGCGCTGCATGTTGACGCCCGGGCTGAGGAATCTCGTCGTTGCCGGCCGTTGCGCCTCGATGACGCACGACGTCGACAAGTTCGCCCGCAACATGGCGCCGATCGGGTTGCAGGGACAGGCCGCGGGCACCTTCGCGGCAATTGCTGCCGATCGCGACTGGAACCAGCTTCCGATCGAGACTGTGCGCTCGGCACTTCAACGCAGCGGCGTGCCCGTAAGCCTCGGCGAAGATGAGCCGCATCATAACATCGAAAAGAGGGTGACGGCCGCCGCATAATCGTCCAACATAAAGAAGGGAGGATTCAATGAAGCACTTCAGATCGCTGATTAAGGCGATATTCGCGGCCGGGCTCGCCCTTGCGATCCCTGCCGCCGCATCGGCTGATCAGTTTCCGAGCCGCACCATTCATCTGGTGGTTGGCTTTGCGCCGGGCGGCATCAATGACATTGTCGCACGCCTGATCGCACCGAAAATGTCGGAAGCGCTCGGCCAATCGGTAATCGTCGAAAATCGCCCCGGTGCTGGCGGCACCATAGGCGCCGATCAGGTGGCCCGCGCCGAACCCGACGGGTACACGCTGCTTCTCGGCTCGGTCAGCAACCTCGCGATGGCGTCCACCTTGTACAAAGACCTGCCCTACGACGCGACCAGGGATTTCGCGCCGGTCGCGTTGGTCGCCGCGTCGCCCAACATCATGGTGGTCAATCCGGCATTTCCAGTGCACGGCGTCAAGGATCTGATCAAGCTTGCGAAGGAAAAGCCCGGCAGCATCAACTACGCATCGGCAGGCATCGGCACGTCGAACCATCTGACCGTCGAGTTGCTGAAGACGATGACTGGCATTGACATCGTCCATGTGCCGTTCAAGGGCGACGCGCCGGCGGTGACCGCTGTCCTGGCAAATCAAATTCCAATGATGTTCCCGACGTTGCCCGTGGCGCTCCCATACATCAAGTCGGGCAAGCTGCGTGCAGTCGCCGTCTCGAGTGCGAAGCGGTCGCCCTTGCTTCCGGACGTGCCGACAGTCGCCGAATCCGGTGATCTGCCGGAATTCGCGGTCAGCGTCTGGGTCGGCGTCGTCGCGCCGCCGAAGACGCCGGAGCCGATCATTGGCAAGCTCAATGCCGCTCTCCGTCAGGCGGTGGCAGCGGCCGATCTCCGCGAGCACCTCGCGACATTGGGAGCGGAGCCCGCAGCCGATACTCCCGACGAGTTCGCGCGCTATATTGCCTCCGAGACGACGCAATGGTCCCGCGTCGCCCGGATGGCGAATCTCACTCCCAACTGAAGGGGATCGGAATGACTCGGCTGCCACGCATCGGCATTACCATGGGCGACCCTGCGGGGATCGGTGCGGAGATCATCTGCCGATCACTTGCCGATCTTCGGCCCGAAGAGCGCAGGAGGTTCGTCGTGTTCGGCGACAGGGCGCTCATGCAGCGGGCCAATGCGCTGGTCGAGGCCGGGTTGCGCTTCGGCGGCGGGCTGGGCGACGACACCGTCGACCAGCCGGTCGTTGTCGATATACAGCCGTCGGCGGCAGGTGAGGTGCGTGACAGCGTGATGAGCGCGTCAGCGGGGGCGAGAAGCTATGCCTATATCGAGCGGGCGGTATCAGCTGCACTCGCGGGTGACATCGCCGTGATTGTCACGGCACCAATCAACAAGGAGGCGTTGCACGCAGCCGGACACCCGTTCGAGGGTCATACCGAGCTGCTCGCGCATCTGACTAATACAAAGTCTTCTTATATGCTGCTGGCGTCGGAGAAGCTTTCGACCATCCATGTATCCACGCATGTTTCGCTGGCAGGGGCAGTGGCGCGCGCGACTACTGAGCGCGAACTCGCGACTATCAGGATGGGACACCGGCACCTCAAGCGCATGGGAATCGCCAGCCCGCGTATTGCGGTGGCCGGCCTCAATCCGCATAGCGGCGAGAATGGCCTGTTCGGACGCGAGGAGATCGAGCGCATTCATCCGGCAATCGAGGCGGCGCGGCAGGACGGCATCAATGTGATCGGACCCGTGCCTGGCGACACGGTCTTTTATCGCGCGGTGCGCGGCGAATTCGACCTTGTCGTCGCTCAATATCACGACCAGGGCCACATTCCCGCCAAGCTCATCGCTTTCGACACGACGGTGAATGTCACCCTCGGCCTGCCGATCCTGCGCGTCTCCGTAGACCACGGGACCGCTTTCGATGTTGCTTGGAAGGGAATCGCGCGTCACGAGAACATGAACGCTACGATCAGATATGCCAGCAAGCTTGTGACGGCTTGATCATCCATGCGCGCAAAATCGTTCCCGCTTGCGGTCGTGGCTGATGATCTCACCGGCGCGCTGGACACCTCTGCACCTTTTGCCTCGCACGCCATCGACACCTGGGTGATGCTGCGGCTCGACGACGTTAGCAAGTTCGTTGAAGCGGGGGCCCACGTCATCGCTCTTACGACCGAAAGCCGTCATCTGCCATCGGAGCAGGCCGCGCAGCGGGTGGCCACCGCGATCGCTGCGCTGCAGTCCTTGCGGCCTGCGATGATCTTCAAGAAGATCGACTCGATTCTGCGCGGGAATGTTGGGGCCGAGATCGTCGCCGCGCTGCGCGCTACAGGCTGCCGGCACGCGTTCATCTCGCCTGCAATCCCGAACCAGAAACGCGTCATGCGCGAAGGCACTGTCTATTTGAACGGCGCGCCCGTGCCGACACGCAGGGCAGGGCCGGCCGATTCCGAGGTGCCGCAAAGCGCTCACCTTCCCGATCTCCTCGCGGAAACCGGTGAGCTGACAATTCATCAGTGTTCTGGTGTGCGCTTTCAGACGCTCGCCGCTGGTCCGGGGCTGCATGCTTACGTTGTCGACACCGAGACCGAGGAAGATCTCGATGCTTTAGCGCGGTTCGTCGTTGAGCATTCGGGAGACGTGCTGCCGGTCGGCACCTCGGGTCTTGGCCGCGCGCTCGCGCGCGTCATGGCCTCCTCATCAAGCGGGTATCCACCTAACCGCAGTCTGGACAAAGCGCCGGATGTCCTGTTGTACGTCGTCGGGTCAAGAAGTCACACGAGTTCAGAACAGGTATCAGCATTGCTGCGCGCCGGAGCCGAAGAGATCAGTGTCCCGGTCGCCGTCGGGGAGTACGCTGACGCCCTGATCGAACGGCGGCTAAACGAGTTGAAAGAACCGGCGATCCTCGTCTTGCAGCCGGAGTCGACCGAGGTGACAAGTACGAGGGCGTTGGAAGTTGCAGAGCGGCTAGGCCTCGCCGCTTCTGTAATTTTGCGCCGCTTCAAATCGCCGGCAATCGCCATGGCTGGGGGCGATACTGCTGCCGCATGTCTCGCTGCAATCAACGCCGAATGGCTTCATGTCGAGGGCGAGCTTCACCAAGGTATTGCCTTCGGGACCGTCGGTGGCAAAGGCAGCACGATCCATTTCTTTGCAAAGTCAGGCAGCTTTGGTCCGCCTGATACCTGGGTCCGCCTTGCCGAACAGCTACAAGCGGGAGGCCACCTCACGAGGCGGCCACGCTCCATTAGTGCCAGGCGGTTTGAACGGAAGTGGAGACACGAATGATCCCCACGCGCTTCCGAAGCAAGGACTACCTCGGGGCGGCTCCGAGCGAACCGACGATCCCTGCAGATCGTCGATCGGTCCGGCGTGCGGACCCGGCAGTGGCGCCATGCAATCAGTATCGGCTCACGTTCGATAACGTCTCGGCCGCCATCTACGGCGGCCGCCTTCAGCGCCTCGATCTGGCCGGTAAGGTTCTGATCCTGAGTGCTGACGCGGGCGTATCCGAGAATGGCCATTTGCGTGCTTATTTTCACAAGGAAGTTTCGCAAGCCGTAACACGTATATTTTCCACGTCCAGCAGTTTGTTGCAAAACTGGTAAGTTTCACAAAGAAGGGGCGCTGCCGCGCACCGCGCGCAAGCCGATGCGCTCGAGATCGAAGCCGGCGCCAAGCGCTGCCTCGGCCGACGAAAGGACGTGGAATGCGACCCCGCGGAGGCCTGGGGGCCGGTAGCGAGGGCTGCGCCAGGCCGACGGTGCGGAGACCTGTGCGCCCACAGACAAGATGGTGCGAATATAACGGCAACATCGCGCGGCAGAATGGTGTACCGCTAAATCTCGGTCGTGGTGCCCGGGATTAAAAAAAATGAAATTTATTGCGCTGTTTTTACTCTGGATGTTTTCCGAGGCCGCAATTGCACAGACGGAGTGCCCGTCGATACCCAAGGCCAGTGCGCGGCTTGCTTGCTACGACAAGATCTCGCCACCCATTGCCCCAGGTAAGTCTGCAACGGCCAAAACGCCGGCGTCGGCGCAAGAGAAATACGTTGATCCGCTCAGCGCAGAAAATGCGCGAACCGATGCTGCAATGAAGAACATTTGTCGTGGTTGCTGAAGTCAAGTCCTCGATCTCGCCGCTGGCGATTTTGCCCGATTATGAGGGCGGCACCGATCATGTCGGCGGGGCGCTTCTTGCATCCGGACCAGCCAGAGGCCCGCCGGGGCGCGTCGCGTCGATCGCCTCGTGAAGCGTCACGAAGATCCGCGCTTCTCCAAGCTTCGCGCTTATGCCGTGCCTGTCGAGATCCGCGCGTAGATAGGTGTTCACGCGCGCGAACATGACGCCAACGTTCTTGGCTTTGAGTTCGCGGAGCAAGTCGCGGACAGTCCGAGCGGCGGAATAGTCAAGGTCGGTCACCGTGCCGGCGTCGAGCACGAACCACCGGACCGACACGGGCGCCTTGTCGACGAGAGAGCGCACCTCGTCGGCGAAGCGATCGGCGTTGGCGTAGAACAGGTCCGCGCCGAACCGATAGATGATGAGTTCCGGTTCGGTCTGTGAACCAGGCGTGGCCGGCGCCGGCTCCCACCGGCCTGTCACGCCCGGAGCGAGCACCATCGTATGTGGCTGGTAGCTGTGGCGGACGTGTCGGACAAGCGAGAGAGCGATCGCGAGAAGAATGCCCTGTTCGACGCCGATCGCCGGCACGGCCGCTGCGGTGAAAAGCGTCAGCAGGAATTCACCCGGGCTTTCGCGCCGGATGTCGCTGAGGCCCTGAACATTGACCATGCCGACCGCGATGGTGAACACGATGCTCGCCAACACGCAGTGCGGCAGGTACCGCAACGGACCGGTCAGAAACAAGAGCACGACAAGCACGACGGCGGCGAAGGCGAGCTGCGCGACCTGGCTGCGCGCGCCCGCCTGATCCGCCATTGCCGTCTGGGTCGGGCTGCCGTTGACGACGAAGGCCCCGCTGACCGCCGCTCCGGCGTTGGCGGCGGCTATGCCCAGAATGTCTGCGTCTTCGTCGACGCGTTCTTTGAAGATCGTCGCGTATACGCGCGAGGTCGCCGCGCTTTGCGCGATGATCATGACGAAGCATGACCGGGCGACCGGCAGCAGATCCAAAGTCTCGCGCCAGTTCGCGTCCGGCCATTTGAGCGACGGCAATCCGCCGGGGACCGGGCCGATTACGGCGAAGCCGTGTTTCGACAGTTGAAACCATGCGCTAGCGGCAATCGTCCCGACAACAACCACCAGCGAGACCGGAAGCCGCGGCGCGAACCGGCGGCCGAGGAGGATGCTCGCCACGACGAAGATCGACAGGGCTGTCGTCTGCGGGCTAAGCGCCGGCGCCCCGCGCACGACCTCCCAGAGCTGTCCAAGCGTGCGGTGCGAAATGACGTTGACGCCGAGCATGCCACCGAGCATCGCGATGCCGACCTGAATCCCGACGCCGGTCAGAAACCCGACTAGCACCGTGCGCGATAGGAAATCGGCGAGGAAGCCCAGCTTGAAGACCCGCGCCAGGAGCAAGAGGCCCGCTGTCAGCAGCGTCAGCATGCCCACCAGGGCCATATATTTCTCGCTGGCGAGCGGCGCCATGCGGGAGAGCGAGCTGGAAAATATCGCCGCGGTAGCGGAATCCGCCGCCACGACAAGATGGCGAGAGGAACCGAAGACCGCGAAGGCGACCAGCGGCAGCAGAACCGTGTAGAGGCCGGTGACGACGGGGGTGCCGGCGATGCGGGTGTAGCCGAGGACCTGCGGAATGTTCATCGACGCGAGCGTCACGCCCGCGAAAGCGTCCTTCAACGCCTCGCGAGGCTTGAACGGAAGAAGCCCGCCAAGCATGTTCAATCGCATCATTTGGCTCCTGCCCGTCCGCCTCTCCCAACAGGGACAACCCAGCTGATGTCCAAGGCGTCATAGCCTGATGGGCAGAATGGGACCTTGTTCGCGGACTCCATCAGGGCCGGCAGTCTCAACTGACTGCATCAACAGGCCGGACAGAAGACTGCACTCGAGCAATGCTACTGCGTCAATTTAACCCTTGTCCACAGAAGACATACCCATGCTCAGGAGACGACATCTTAGCGGCTCAACTTAGCGGCTCAACCGAGCAATTTGATAGGGGGCTAAATCCACCATCAAAACCATTGCCGAAGTCACAGAGTGGGAGAATTGTGCCATGCCGAAGCGCTCTTCCATAGGCAAGCGTCGGAGCAAAGCCTTACCCGCCTTAGGCTTGACCGCCGCCGGGGTCGGCGTAGCCTCCACCGCCATCATTGGTCTTTACTGAAACTAGCTCGGTCGGATTTCATCACGCCAGTTTAGTTCAGTATGGCGCGATCACACCAGAGGCGAGCTTGTGAATCCTGGCGGCGAGCGCGCTAACTCCTTGCATCAAACCGGACGTTGACGCGAACGGCTTCTATGGACTGCTGCAGCGAACCGAAATCGACTCTTCCGTAAGACAATTCTTGCCAAGCGCTTGCGGCCGATTCGAGGAAGCGCGTTTCTTCGCCCAACTGCTCACGTCCTTTGAGATATGCGAAGCTAATCAGGATGCAGCAAACTGGTGCCTCGGAGCGCATTTGGTCGCATACATTGGAATCAACGATGCCTCAGAACATGATTTTGGTGTGATTGGAAGGCAATACAAGGAAGCGCCTTTGCAAAAGGAATTCGGGCTTAAATTAAGTGATCCTAATCCGTTTTTCAGAGACCCCGTTGCCATTAACAAACTATATCGAGACCTGAGGAATATTCGCACTCATCTCGGTGAGAGATTGCTTGAAGTTACGACACTCATGCAACTCGCGGATATCGGTGCGGGCAGGGAGGAGGTAGCCCTTGGCGTGGTCTGCCGACCTTTACGGAATCGAAACCGATTTGCAAATGGGAAAGTGCAAAAATCAGCTATCGAAAATTGTCGCGAACAAGCTTTGCCCGACCACCGGCCTGCCGCCCGCCATCAAGATCGGCACCATCGCCGACCGCAAGCGTTGCTCAGCAACCTTATAGGACATGAACCTGCGCCCGTCCGCCATCGCAGCCAAGCGCCGCCGTTTGTAGGTTTTTGTAAATTCCTCGAGCACGCCCGTACCGCGCATCGATGATATGAACGCGTCGAGTTGTTCGGCTGGGACGCCCGCGCGCGATGACGACGTCATGCGGGGTTAGCGTCGCCCGGCATTGCGCCGCCGCCTCTTGCAGCGCCGCGACCGAGCGGGCCTTCTCCGCTCGCAACCAATCGATGGCGACGGCGTCGCGCTTGATGCCGACCGAGATCGCGATGCCGTCCGTATCGCCGATGATGCTGATCCCGGTCGCGCAGCTTACGATCAGAAAGTTGATCGCGGCTTTCGATGATGCCGATGCGCGCGGCTTCGGTTTGGCCGGCGCTTCAATGTCGAGATCGTCGAGCATGGTGCATCTCGCGGAAGTCCCCAGCGGCGACCATCAGGACGTCTGCCTCGTGGTAAACGATTTTGGCCGGCGCGGGGGCGCCTACTGCGAAACCGACGTCGACGCCACGGACCTCGAGCCGGTGGCTGTCGAACGACTCGTCATTTCTTGACGGGCTTGCGTCGCGCTCCCTTCATCGGTTTGCTTTCCTGCAAGGCCAGAGTGAGGGCGACTTGTGCCAACCTCACCGGCTCACGGCCTTCAACCGCCGATAGCAGGACTTCCATCACCGCTTGCCACTCCTCGCGTTCTTGCATGCTGCGAGGTAGTTTGTCGACATAGTGCCCGGCATCCAGCAGCGTTCGAAGCTCGCCACCGTCCGGCAGCGGGATCGGCTCGTCGAACTCGCGCGTCCAGCCTTAGCGGTCGGCATACTTCGTCACGATCAGGCTGGCGCGGTACTCCGGATCGGTCGCGTAGCGTTCGGCCTTCTCTCGGGTGGCGCAATGCCAAACCGGAATGCCGTTGCACGTCACCGTCCACCATTCTTGCGGCCAGCGCGTTGACGAGACCACGTCATCGGCTGCGCTCGGATCGTTGCCGGGGATTGGATCGGACATGCCCCCATGATTCCGCCGATTAGGGCCGCCGTGAAGCCGCTAGATTTGGTGGCCGCCAGGTGCAGACCACCATACCCCACGCTCTCGCCATTGTCGGTTTGCGGTCCGGCAGCTCGACCGGGTCGACGAAGCGTCGATCCCATGACACCGAAGTTATCCCGCTACGCAAACAGGTTCGGCGCGCTCACGGATACACTGCCACCATGTCCGAGATTGCGATCTAACCGGACATGTCGCTGACACGTCAAAATCGACGCTAATGACCATTTGAGACATTGGCCGCATCCAACGACCATATCCCGATTAACCATCTTTTTGGTGATTTGCGGCATGATTGCCTGGTAAATAGGCAACCTGATGAGGTTGCATACTGAAATTACTCCTACAAGTTGAAATGCGGTTCGGAAATTCGCCTCCGCGATCATCGTTCATGCAGACAGACTTCCGGAACGTCGCTGCCAAGCAGAATTGGGACGTAGACATGCTCGAACATCTCAACATCTCTCGTCGTCTAGCGCTTACGATCGCGGTCCCCGTGGTGGTCCTTGTCGGTCTTGCTGTGCACCTGGTCTGGTTCAATTGGGCAGAGCGTATCGAGATGGCAGAATTGAACACGCTGGCTGATGGCATTGGCAAGATTAGTCGGCTCGTTCACGAGCTCCAGCGCGAGCGCGGCATGTCTGCGGTGTTCCTGAGCAGCAGGGGTGCGCAGATGCGCACGGAATTATCGGGACAGCGTCAGCGTACCGACGACGAGCGGCAGGCGGTGTCGGCTGTTTTGAAGAAATTCGCAGCGTTAGAATCGCGTAAGATCAAGGAAGCCGTGGGGTATGCTGAAACCGCTGTCGCCACTCTCGACGGGCGGCGCAGCGACGTCGATGCGCAGGCAATCGCGGTATCGGATTCTTCTGCCTATTTTACCGATATGATCGCTAAGCTGCTCGACGTGACCAAGAGCGTTGCCAACGTCTCTAGCCGGGTCGACGTTTCGACGGCCCTCTCCGCTTACTTGAATTTGACCCAAGGTAAGGAGCACGCGGGCCAGGAGCGCGCCATGGCGGCAGGTGGCATCACTGTGGGCCGGTTCGATTTGCCAGCTTACCGCAAAGTCCTTGGGCAGGTAACCGCACAGGACATCTATTTGTCGGCGTTCGTGGCGGCGGCGAAGCCCGAACAACGCGAATTCTACGAACGAACACTGTCGGGCCAGGTCGTCGCCAGCATTAAAAAAATGCGGGAGACGATCGCAAGTGGCGGCCTTTCTGGTGAGATGACAGGCCTTGACGGCGCGACCTGGTTCAATGCTGCGACCGCGCGCATCGACATGCTCAAGACTGTCGAGGACCAAGTCGCGGCCGACTTACTGGCACTTACATCCGCAAAGCGTGGCGACGCCACGCGGACGCTGATTATACTGGCGTCCATCATTGCGGTCGGTTTACTGGTCACTGTCGCTCTCGTTTTCCTGATGGCGCGCAGCATCACGCTTCCGATAGACATGCTATCCACGGCTATGAAGGCTCTCGCGGGCGGCGATACGTCGGTTGAGATCGAGGGAATTCATCGCAGCGACGAGATCGGCGGGATGGCCGGTGCAGTCCAGGTCTTCAAGGACAACATGATCGAGGCGGACAGGCTGCGAGCCGAGCAGACTGCGGCCGAGGCGCGCATGGCAGCACGGCGCAAGGCCGATATGATGAAGCTGGCCGACCAGTTTCAGCGGGCGATCGGCGGCATTGTCAGCACCGTAACGACGGCATCTGCCCAGCTTGAGGCTTCCGCTGGGACGCTTACATCGACCGCGAACCGCGCCGAGGAGATGGCGACGATGGTTGCGTCCGCTTCGGAAGAAGCATCCACAAATGTGCGGTCGGTCGCAAGCGCTGCGGAAGAACTATCATCATCCGTCAACGAAATTGGTCGTCAGGTACAGGAATCGGCGCGTATCGCAAGCGAAGCCGTCGGACAGGCTCGTAGGACCACCGATCGTGTTGGCGAGTTGTCAAAAGCCGCGGCCCGCATAGGAGATGTCGTCGAATTGATCAATACCATTGCCGGTCAGACCAACCTGCTGGCGCTGAACGCGACCATTGAAGCGGCTCGTGCGGGCGAGGCCGGCCGCGGATTTGCGGTCGTAGCGTCTGAAGTGAAAGCGCTCGCCGAGCAGACAGCAAAGGCGACTGACGAGATCGGCCAGCAGATTACGAGCATTCAGGCGGCAACCGAAGAATCTGTCCGTGCGATCGGAACGATCAGCGGCACGATCGAGAAGCTGTCGGAGATCTCATCTACTATTGCCTCGGCTGTAGAAGAACAGGGTGCGGCGACACAGGAAATCTCTCGCAACGTGCAACAGGCGGCTCAGGGCACCCAACAGGTGTCGTCGAACATCATTGATGTGCAGCGCGGCGCTACTGAGACCGGCTCGGCCTCCTCGCAAGTCCTGTTGGCTGCTCAGTCGCTGTCGAGCGACAGCACCCATCTAAGGGATGAAGTCGATAAATTCTTGAGCACCGTTAGGGCAGCCTAAGCTTTAGCCCCGGAGTTCTCAAACGAGTCGTTAGTCTTCGGAGTGCGACGCTTCATGAAATGCGTCCAAGAACTGGAGGCTCTGCGAATTGAGCTGGGACCGAAATGCCGTTTTGCCAACGCAGAACCGACTTCCGTTCGTGCACCAAACGGACCAGCTGAGCCGGTCTGACGATGTCCGTTGATCGAGGTAGACCGGAAGTGGCTGGCAGAGGGTCAAACCGACGCGATTGACCCAAAGCCGACAGAACCTATTTCGTTTCCTTGATCCAAAGTTTCAATGGGACACGTTCGCGGCCGGAGCAATCCATGGTTCCAGTATAAAAGTCGGACAAGAGTCCGTGATAGCTGCATTCGACACCGTCCACCCATAGCGTGGCCTCAATGTGCGATTCGGACGTCATCATCTGAACTCGTATCTTGCCACTTTTTTCCTCCGGACCGTCCTGCGTACAGAGGCCGACGTGCTTCATCGACAACGGCCCCGAATATCCTTTTGGCGTGGTCGAGCCGTCCTCTGTCACGGTGGCCGTCAATTCCCATTCGCCGAGATAGCCGGAATAGCCGACAAGCTGCAGTGGGTCGGCTCCGGCGGGTGCGGCCGGCAGGATCAGCGCAAGCAACAACACCGCGCGCGCAGGAGCGTTACCTGCCTTCACCGTTCAATGCCCTGCAAGATACTTGCGCGCATCGGCGACCTCGATGCGGGTATTTCCCCCACTCCCGACTTGTTCGAGGACTTTGCCAAAATAATCGCGTGCCTTGGAGGCGTCGCCGAGTTTGGCAGCTGCTCTCGCCACGCCGGCAAGAGCGCCAAGCCGGTTCGGCTCCTTTTTCAAGGTCGCCTCGAAAGCCGTCAGCGCGTCCTTCGCATTGCCACTGTCGAGCAGCATCTCACCATAGAGTTCCCGCGCCGGTTTTGGAACGCCTGGCGTCACCGGATGCTTCTCGGTGCGGTCCTCCGCGTCTGCGGCGTCGCTCATGGCCTTCAGCGCCTCATCCTTCTTGCCTTCGGCGTAGAGCAGCCAGGCGGACGCGATCCTGGCCTGGATGTCGACCTGTTCCGACCAATATCCGTCCTTTGCTTCGCGAAGTTTGTCGCGAAGCTCACCGAGTTCTGGCGATATCCGGCTTGGCCGCTTCTGGATCGCCAGCCCGTGCGGCTCCCAGCGCGCGCGCGAAATAAGTGATCGCTTGCACGTTGGCAAGCGGGCTCGGTCGCACCGTCAGCTCTTCCGCGCCTTTCCAGTCGCCGCGCTCCAAGGCATAGCGTGCGGGCGAGGCTGCCTCGGCGTAAGGCCCGGGAATGAAAGTCTCGCTGAAGCCGGTGACCGTCCCCATCTCGTCGACGACGGCCTTGGCGTTATCGTCTTGTCCGAGCTGCAAATAGGCATAGACCAGATAGTCCATCGCATGCAGCTCGTCGGAGAGGTCTCTCGATTCCTTTGCGGACCGTGCTGACGCGACGTTGGATGAGATCGAGTCACGCCAATAGCCGACCCGAGTGAAGATGTGTGAGGGCATGTGCAGAGCATGTGGTGCATCTGGCGCGATCTTGGCGTAGCGCCGCGCGGCTTCGATTCCCTTATCTGCGATCGCAGGATAGTCGTAGAGATGGATCAGATAGTGCGCCACGCCCGGATGCAGTGGCTGCCGCAAGGCGATCGGCTCGAGGATGGCCGCACCCTTGAGCTGGTTGGAATAGGTTTTGTCGGCCGGAGAAGCCGACGTGTTGAGCGCAAGCGCATAGTGGATTTGTGCCTCGTCGTCGCCAGGATACTTCTGTGCCAGAGCTTCCATCGCTTTTGCATAGGCGACGACGCGCGTATGGTGATCCACCTTGTCATAGTCCGTATACATCACCGCCAGCGCGTCGACATAGCCTTTCTCGCGCTCGGTCTTGAAGCCGACCGTTCTCGCTTTCTCGATCGCTGCCGCCCCCTCCGCGAGATTTTTCGTCGGCGGTGCGATATGCGGATTCCACAGCAGGCTCAGCGCGATACCCCAATAGGCGATGCTGCACGCGGGATCGGCCTTCAGCGTATCCTCGAACATCTTCTGTGAGGCGCGGTACCAGAACGAGTGCTGATACAACATGCCGCGGTCGAACAGCTTTTGCGCATCGGCGTTACATGACGTTTCAAAATGGACCTTGCCAAGCTTGTCATCGTCCGATTGGGCAAAGGCTGGATGGGCGAGTGACACGCCGGCCAATACCGTGACCAGCGAAAGTGATGCCTTCAGCATGATCCGTCTCCCGTTCTCGTAAATCGCAATCGCGCTCGTAAATCGCGATGGCCTATGGCATTTTACGGCAGGCCGGAGGGCGCCAGCTATACCTTTTTCGTCGCACTATGCAGATTTCGCCACGAAACCGGGAACGTGTTACAGTCGTCGGGCTGCAACTGGTTCAGGGGTGTGTCGACATGCCGACGCCTGATCTTGGAACGAAAATCGGCCTGACCCCGGATCCCTCGGCGTTGCCGGCGGACTTGATACGCGCGCTTGACTGGCTTCGCGGCCACCTGTCAGAGCCGGTTCAGCTCGATCGCCTTGCTGAGGTCAGCGGCGTGGCCCCGCGGACCCTCGAAAGACATTTCAGGGAGTTTCTCGGCACGACGCCGCTCGGCTGGACACGCCGGATGCGACTGGCGCGGGCGCGCCAGGCGCTCCTGCACGCGGGTCCGGAAGACACCGTCACCGACATCGCATTGTCGAATGGCTTTGCTCAGCTCGGCCGGTTTGCTGCGGAGTATCGACGTGCCTTCGGTGAACTGCCATCGAGAACCATTCGAGTGAGCGAACGCGCGTCACGCGATGACGGTCTCGATGAGGCCATGCGCCTGACCCTGGTCACTTTGCCTTCTGCGTTTGCGGTTGCCCCGAAGCAATGCAACGCTGCCCTCGAAGAACTCGGCCGCCCTCAGGAACTGGCGCCGAGCTATGGCTTGCCAAAGGCCGTGGCAGGATGGTGCTGGGGACAACGGGCCTCGCACCGCTTCAGTTCGACTCCCGATCGCGACAGGACCTTGTCGTTGCAATTGGCCGATGAAGCCTATCAGCTTGCGCCAAACGACGCCTTGACGATAACCCTCAGCAGCGGCGCATTGGTGCTGGCGCGTCGTCTCGACGAAGCCGACCGACGCCTTGAGCGCGCTTTGGCGCTTGACCCATGGCTCGCTTATGCCTGGGTCCGCCGCGGCTGGATGTCGGCCTATCTGGGTGACAGCGAGGCAGCGATCCGCGAGCTTTCCACGGCCCTTCATCTGATGCCTTTCGAGCCGTTACGCCATTTGAGCTTCATCGGCATGGGTTGTGCGCATTTTGCCGCCGGCCGCTACGACCACGCGGTTCGCTGGGTGGAAAGCGGTGTCAGGACGAGCCGGGGCTCCTTCTGGGCGCAGCGTGTGGCGGTCGCCGCTGCGGCGATGACGGGGGCTCGTAGCGAGGCACGGAGAATGGGGCGGCAGCTCATGCGCAAGGACCCCGACCTTACGGTTGCCGAAGCGCGGCAAGCCTGGCCATTCACGCTGGAGTTCATGTCCCGCCTTGGCGATGGTCTCGACCTCGCGGAGCTGCCGCGGGCTTGAAAGGCTGTCTCATTGTCAGCGACCCAGTGACTTTCCCATTGCGAGAACCGTCGACTCGGCACATGGCGGCGGGTGTCGGCGAAGAAAGAGACCGACGGTGCCATTTTTCAAGCGCGAACCGAATGACCGTTATTGTGCAGGTTTTCGGACGCCGGCATGAGGAGGCTATCCACGCGCTGCGGTGGCCGGCGTCCGAAAAGCGCCAATGCACGAAGTCGCGGGAAGTTGGGCACTGGCTGGCAGCGAGTGCTATGGGGATTTAATGTTGGCGCCGATCTCGATGATGAGCGGCACGCCAGCACGACACCACCTCGATGTCTGCACACGCGAGGTCGGGAGAGTGCAGTAGGCGTTTCGGCGCCCGCTCGGAGCGCATCAACGGGCGAACGGCGGACTGGGGGATGGGATTAGGTCGAGAGAGATCGCCGCCGGCGCGGAGCCAGCGCATCGGAACGGGAAAGCCGCAACGTCGACAGGAGGTCTGGCTCATGACGTGTCGATCCTAATCGGTGTCGGCCGCCAGCTCGGCTCGCAGCCGCGCGCGAAAGTCTCGATGACGATCATGCGAGCGCCACAGCGGGGGCATGGGCAGGGCAGCACGCGCGGGCTATCGGGCGCAACATCCGGCTGCTCTTGGGGATCGGCGGCAGGCGGGGCGACATTGAGGAGTGCGCGGGCCGTCGCGATGCTCTCGGCGCGATTGGCGGAGGCAAAGAGCCCGTAGTGGCGGATGCGGTGGAAGCCCTTGGGCAGCACGTGCAGCAGGAAGCGCCTGATGAACTCGTGCGGGTGAAGCCTCATCGTCTTCCAGCGGCCGGGGCCGTTGACGCGATAATCCTTCCAGCGGAACGCAATCGCGTCGTCGTCGGCTGCAACGAGGCGGCGGTTCGAGATGGCGACACGATGGGTGTAACGGGAGAGATAGCGCAGCACCTGCTCGGGCCCTGCGAACGGCGCCTTGCAATCGACCACCCACTTGATGCGCCGCAGCGGGGCGATGAAGCGCTTGAACGTTCTCTTGTCGGCGAGTCCGGCATGGGCGTTGAAGAACTTCAACTCGTCGGCGTTGTGCGCATGCATGAGCATCGCCAGCATCTTGCCCCGGAATAGGCGCGCCAGCACCTTGACATGCACGAGGAAGTTGGAGCGCGCGGCGACCCATCGCGCGCCGTCGAGCGAGAGCCCTCCACCTGGCACGATCATATGCACGTGCGGATGATGGGTGAGTGCCGAGCCCCAGGTGTGCAGCACGGCGGTGACGCCGATCCGTGCGCCGAGGCGCTTGGGATCGCTTGCGATGGCGAGCGTTGTCTCGGCCGCCGCCTTCATCAGCAGGTTATAGACCACGCGCTTATTCTGGTAGGCGATGTCACGCAGCTCGCTCGGCAACGTGTATACGACGTGAAAGTAAGGCACCGGCAACAGCTCCGCTTCGCGGTCGGTCAGCCATTGGCGTGACGCCGCAGCCTGACACTTAGGGCAATGCCTATTGCATCATCGGCGCCTCGTTTTCACTCAGGAGTGAGCTGTTTCTTGCTTCTTGCCGACTGCTGCCTGGGTTTGATGCTGATCAAGTTCAGCAGCGTTGCGGTCGCGACCATCGCCATGATGCCACCGACACTCAGCGCGATCTGCATCGCAAGCCCGTTTGAGATGTCGAGCAGCGCCATGTAGCTGCCCAAAGCCAGCAGAACGCCAAGGCAGTAGGTTGGCAGCGAGTTCTGGCCACAGAGGATCGCGCCGCGCATCACGGGCGTCGTCAGCCCTCGGCAATTGCGAGGCACCAACCATGCCGCCAAAACGGCTATCGCCAAAAAATGCAGCAGTCGCAATGGGTCGAGATTCGACTTGTCCAATGGGTAAAGCAGCTGCGTCAGCGTCTGCGGGATCAGTGCTTCCAGCGGTTTGATGCGCCAGCTCAATGCGATGACCAAGCTGAAGAGCAGAAACGGGACGGCTAATACAAGCGCCGTGCGTGACCTCACCCACGGCTGGACTTCTGTTGCCCTCGATCATCCACCACGCGCCAAGCACAACCAGCAACTGCCAGGCCATCGGATTGAAGGCCCAGTGGCTGTTCGGCCACGCCGGGACGGTCCAGCCGCAAACATGCACCAGCGCATAAAGCGCGAGCGAGGCGCCAAGCGTCAGGTTCGGCACTCGCAGCAGCAGCCACAGCAGCGGCGCGAACAAGAGGTGAAGAAGCACGAAGATGGGTAACACGTCGGTATTGACCGGACGGTATTGCAAGATCGCCGCGCGCGCGAGCGTCTCGCCCGGCTGGTCTAAGAGAATGCGCGTATTGTTCTCGTCAGCAAGACGGCCGCCGCCGACGAGGTGCACTAAGATGGCGCTGGCGAGCGTAAGCAGCAGAAATGCGACATAAATGTCCCAGCTTCGCCGCAGCGTCCGGCTAATCACTCCGGTCCAGCCCTCGCAGCGCCATGCTTTGCCATAGGCCAGCGCGCAGGTTACGCCCGAGACGAACATGAATACCTCCGCGGCATCGCTGAAGCCGTAGTTCTGCAGCGTCAGCCAAGTTCCGATGTTGTTGGGAATATGGTCAAGAAAGATGCACCACAACGCGATGCCTCGGCAGGCATCTATTCGCAGGTCGCGGCCCTGGCCTTTCAGCTGCGGCAGCTCGTCGACCAATGGCTTGGGGGGGCGATACGATCGTGCACCTGGTTACCCCAATCTAGCAACATGGACCTACCGTGTGCGGCACCGCGATCATTTGTTGATGCCGTGGTCGGGCAGCCAAATTTTGCCGACCTCGCTTTACGAGCCCGGCCGAGACACCTCGGTCATCGTGAACCGGTCGCGATTTCGAGCTGCATCACGCTCTTGAGGGACCTATAGTTTCCACCACAAGTTCTCTGAACTCATTTGCCGCCAACGCGCATTTGCTTTGGCGCATGCCTGAGAGCCCATTTGTCACGGCGCTTGTTGGAATTTAGTTTATGAAAGGAGCTCGCCAGCGTGAAGTGGTTCACGTTCTGAGTGCGTCACAGCGCCGCTTGGTGCAAATTCTGCCTGAGGTAACCTGATCTTCTATAATGCTTTTCAGATCGGATCATCGAGACCATTGCGGCAGCTGCCGTGAACGCTGCTCCCATTCCCACGCCGCGCGGTTGCGGAATTCAGGTGAAGCCAGATCAAGGCTTCCGGCATCGTCATCAGCCACATTGGTCATTGCTCTCCTGCAAGGCCAAAGTCAGAGCGATGTGTACCAATCTCACCGGCTCACGGCCTTCAACCGCCGATAGCAGGACTTCCATCACCGCTTGCCACTCCTCGCGTTCTTGCATGCTGCGAGGTAGTTTGTCGACATAGTGCCCGGCATCCAGCAGCGTTCGAAGCTCGCCACCGTCCGGCAGCGGGATCGGCTCGTCGGACTCGCGCGTCCAGCCCTTAGCGGTCGGCATACTTCGTCACGATCAGGCTGGCGCGGTACTCCGGATCGGTCGCGTAGCGTTCGGCCTTCTCTCGGGTGGCGCAATGCCAAACCGGAATGCAGTTGCACGTCACGGTCCATCATTCTTGCGGCCAGCGCGTTGACGAGACCACATCATAGGCTGCGCTCGGATCGTTGCCGGGGATTGGATCGGACATGCCCCCATGATTTCCGCCGATTGGGGCCGCCGTGAAGCCGCTAGATTTGGTGGCCGCCAGGTGCAGACCACCATACCCCACGCTCTCGCCATTGTCGGTTTGCGGTTCGGCAGCTCGACCGGGTCGACGAAGCGTCGATCCCATGACACCGAAGTTATCCCGCTACGCAAACAGGTTCGGCGCGCTCACGGATACACTGCCACCATGTCCGAAATTGCGATTTAACCGGACATGTCGCTGACATGTCAAAATCGACGCCAATGACCCTTTTCGGACATGAGGCTGACGGAGTCGCGAAACGCGAACTATGGAATATCGGCACCGTGACGACCGGCCTTAGTCCAACTTGATGTTGGCCACTCGGATCACCTTGCCCCACTTCTCGGTTTCTTCGGCGATGAATTTCTCGAATTCGGCGGGTGCCATCGACATCGGCACTGCGCCCAAATCGGCAAGTCGCGATCTAAACTTTGGATCGGCGAGAGTGGCGTTGGTCTCCTTATTGAGTTTGTCGATGATCTCGGCGGGTGTGCGTTTCGGCGCGCCGATGCCGTACCAGCCGATGGCTTCGTATCCCGGCACAAATTCGGCCACGGTCGGGATGTCCGGCAGCGCCTCCGAGCGCGTCGCAGTCGTCACCGCAAGGGGGCGCAGCTTGCCGCTTCGTACATACGCGATCAAATGAGTTATCGGAGCAAATACGACCTGCACCTGTCCGCCGAGCAGATCGGGCACGAAGCTGCCGCGATACGGAACATGGACCAAGTCGACGCCGGTCGCCGCCTTGAACAGTTCGCCGAAGACATGGGTCGGGCCCCCGATCCCGGCCGACGCCATGTTGATCCTGCCCGGATTGGACTTCGCGTAGGCGATGAACTCGGGAACGGTCTTGGCCGGAAATGATGGAGTGACCACCATGACATAGGGGTTGCCGCAAATGCTTGCGACCGGTGCTATGTCACGAATGAAATTGAAGTTGAGCTTTTCGTAGAGCGCTGCATTCATTGCGTGCGACGCGACGACCAGGAGCAGCGTGTAGCCATCCGGCGGCGCGACGACGACAACTTCGGTGCCGATACTGCCGCCAGCGCCCGGCCGGTTCTCAATGACGAAATTCTGAGCGAGCCGCTCCGACAACCATTGGCCCGTGAGCCGGGCGAGGATGTCGGACGCGTTACCGGCAGGGAATCCAACGATGAAGCGCACCGGCCGCGACGGATAAGTATCCGCCCATGCGAACCGCGACACGGCCGGGAGCGCGACGGCGCCCACTGCCAGATGCAGAAATTGTCGGCGGGGAAGTTTCATGACGATCCTCCACGAGCGTATGCGCGCCCGCTCGGCGCAGATGCGCCCACGAGGCAAATGCGGTTAATTGCTCGCCCGCCGGAGGCACAGTCGCTGCCGTTGAAATTCACAGAACGTCGGCATGTTCCGGTGGCAGCTTTGTGACGACGCTACACCAATTTCCAAGGCGCGTGGAGGGGTTATGTCGCCTTTGGCACGTTTGAGATATGCCGACCGTCTCCGAGCATGTCCGTTCATCGGGGTAGACCGGAAGCAAACGGTCGACGGTCAAAACGACGCGAATGACCCGGAGCGGTCATTGCTCGAAGCATCAAGTCGCGAGCCCGCCAGAGAATGGCAACAGCAAGATCGATCTTCGCTACCATATGAAGCAGGGCCGGTTAGTTATCCGAGACGCGGGCGGATCACTCCCTCAAAAGCCTGTACCTCGGCTTCTGGCATCTCGTAGCCGCGGGCGAGATCGTGAGCCGGGAACAAGAACACTTGCTCAACGCCTGCTTCCTCTCGCGCCTGCAGAAGACGCTCTGCGCAACGCTCTGGTGGACCGAATAGCCCAAATGCATCCGCAATTTGCTTCGCCTGATGCTCAGGTATCGCAGCAGGATCGTGCGCTTCTTCGAGTTCGAAGCCGGCTTCCTTGAGCCAACGCAGGTTTGACGCGCTCGGATAGTTCAGAAAGGGCTGACCTTGAGCGAACCAGCTCCGCACCCATCGCGTTCCCACGTCGGCGTCCGACCCGAGACCGAGCGTAGTCACGAATACCACCGGAAAGCCGGTAAGCGAGCGGCCAGCCCGCCGGGCGCCATCCTCCAGATGACGACGCGCGGCGCGGATGCCCGCTGGATGGAGACCGACCATAAGAAAGACACCGTCCGCCACCTCGCCAGCGAGTTCAATCATGCGGGGCCCGGCGGCCAGCAGATAAACTGGCGTCGGTGACACGCTTCTGTTCCTGAGACGGGTCGACGTCGGACCGAACTCGACGCCTTCTCCGGCGAGCAGCCGCCGGAGATCCACTATCGCTTCGCGCATGACAGCTACCGGTGCGCGCGGCTTCCCTATACTCCGTGTCGAAATAAAACCGGGGGCCACGGTCAGATATGTGCGCCCCGGTGCGATCTCGTCTAGGCTGTGGGCTAACGAAGCGAGAAGCAGGGGGTGCCGAACTGAAGGGCTCGAAGTGGCGGGGAACAATTGAAGGCGGCGCGTCGCCCGGCTCGCCAGCGCCAGCGCCAAGTAAGCGTCGCGGCCACTTGAGGGGTGGTCATGGATGCCGACACCGTCGAAGCCTGCCTCTTCGCAGCGAACGACGAACGCGGCAAGATCAGGCAAGGGCCGACCGACCGGAACTCGGAGAGCTACGCGGACACGTGTCATTAAACGACGCCTCCTGAGTAACTAGACCTTTAAAACTATAGCACGTCTAAATCAGGTGTGCGGGACGCAATGGAATGTCTCCTCGTGGCACTTTTGAGAAATGCCGACTGACCCTCGGAATGTCCGCTAATCAGGGGAAGACCGGAAGTGAGCGACGCACGGTCAAAGTGACGCGTTTGACCCTCAGCGGGCGTCACGACCGTACGGCACTATCATTGTGAAAATCATGCTATGCCTAAAGCCCGCTGGCTGATGGAGCCGACGATGCCTTTGACCCTCTCACCTGGCTACCGGCCTCTCGGCTCTTGCTCCCGCGCAGCGGGCTGGAGCGCAGCGACTTCGTGCAATGGCACCTTTGAGACATGCCGACTGCATTGAGTAACGTCCGCTGTCAGGGGCAACCCGGAAGACATTTGCTCTCACTGAGTTCTTCTCAGTTTGACCCCTAAGGGACCTAATTCCGCGCGCGCGGCTGTCCTAGCCTGCGGTATCTCCCAACAGCCGACGGAGGAGAACATGCGCACCCTCAGATGGCATTTGTAGGCGGATTTGCCGGAGCCTCGATGCCCGGCAACGCCGTGCGGCTCCGTTACCGACCAACGTGGCAAGCATGAAATCAAGCCGACAGTTCGATCCAGGTCCGGTTGGGCGGCTGGCGCGCCGCGGCGGGCATGTCTTGAAGGAGGTACGGCGCCACGGCGCCCGCTGACGAACATCAGCTCGCGATCGGAGGGCTTCCGTTATCTGAGGACAGGCTATCTCCCAGGGAAGCCGCTAGACGGACGATCGGTAGTTGAGATGCCTTGAGTGGCGCCGGGGGGCGGAGTGGCGCCGGAGAACGGGTTCCGCCAGGCTTCCTCGCTTGCTCGGTTGCAGGCGTCCGGGTCGGCACGGTCGCGGCGGTAGCCATGGTGCTCGCATTCGGTCACCGCGCCTTGCTCGGTCAAGGTACCAAGTGCCCGCCCTTGCAGGGTGCGATCGGCGGGGCGGGTGGCGTGGAGGGGCAGCTTGCGTTGCGGATTGGGAGGCATGGTCCCGGCCTTGAACCTTCTTCGAGTCCACCTGCGAGCCCGCCTGTGCCTGCGCGTCCTCCCAGGCCTCAAATTGCCGGAATAGTGCTTCCTTGTCGGCCTCCGACTGGATGTTAGCGACGGTGGGGTTCTCTCGCAGAAATGCCTCAAAGCGTTCTCGCTTTACCGGTTCGACGCCGTGTTTGTCGAGCCATTGCTGCGCGAGCGGTAGGCGATTCCAGCCGGCGAGCGGTGCCGTCAGGGAAACCTCCTTCCACTTGGGATGAAAGGGCGGGTTCTGCAAAGCGGCGAATTTCGTGAAGAAGGCGTCAACGAACAGAGCAAGCTTGCGACTGCGTTCAGTGTTGGGTGGCCAATTGTACGCTGCAAGCACCGCCGGCACTGCGATCGTGTCCACCGTCTCCCCCTCGGGAATCAGGTTCGGATAGTCCTTCGAAGTCAGCGTCGCCGGCAGATAATCGCTCTGCAGGGGAGTCGAATAGTCCACCGCAGCGAGATGAAAGCGGCCGTCATTGTTGAAGGTGGTGACAGACAGGTACGGCTTACCGCCCACCACGATGACGGCGTCGAGGTCGCCCTTCTTCAATTTTTCCATTGCGATCCGCTGCTCGATATAAACGAAGTTCGCTTTGATCCCGAGCCGCTCGAAAACTGTCAGTGCAGTCACAAACGTGCCGCCATTGGGCAGGTCGACGCTCACCGTCTTACCCTCGAGATCGTTCAGAGTCTTGACGGTCTTCGGTGCGATGACCTGCATCTCCTCATTGTAGAGCTTGGTCACATAGGTGAACTGCTTCTTGATGTCGTTGGCGAAGCCCTTCTTCTCGAGATAGTCGAGCGTGTCGGCGCGCACGATGCCGAGATCGACGCCTTTCAGGAAAAGGATGTCGGCGACGCTCTGCACCGAACCTCGACCGATGATCGACAGGACGCGCAGATTACCGTCGTCGTCGAGCACGGAAGCGAGGTCTGCACCGAACTGCACATAGGTGCCGCCGATCGTACCAGTAAGCAGCGTGACCGTGTTGGCGTTCATCGCCTTCTTGGTCGAGACCGAGCCGAATTGGAAGACCGCCTTCAGGCTGTCGCTGACCTTGGCCGGGTCATACTCGGTCTGTTCAGCATGGGCCGCAACGCCGGAAGCCATCATGATCATCGCGGCAAACATTCTAAGGTACTGACGCACGGCATCCTCCCGATGTGTCGAGATTAGTTCTGAAGTTGAGTGAGACGCTGTTGCGCGTCCGCCGAGCCAAAGCTGGCGGCCTTGCGGTACCAGTCGCGCGCCATCACAGGGTCGGCTCTGATGCTTCGCGTATCGCGCACTCCGAGCACAGCCGGATCATAGGTCTGTGCCAGCAGGAAAGCCGCAGTCGCGTCCTGCGCATTGGCGGCGCGTTCGAGCAGCAATCGCGCCGCGGCGATGTCGCCGAGTGCCAGTAGGCTCTTGGCGCGTGTCATCAGCGCTGCCAACGTTTCGGCATCGAGCGTTTTCGACGGCGCTGCGGCTTCATTCCCTGTACGTGCGGCCGGGGCCTGACTCTGCAGCGCGGCGTGATCGTCGCTTACGATATCCTCGCGGCTCGGTGTTCCCAATCGCGGCGCACTCGCATTGACGCTCGCCGGCGTCACAGGGTCCGACGCGCGAGCCAGAGCTTCCAGCAGTATTTGGCGGACAGCCGGTGGATTCGAGGCGGCCTGCGTCGCTGATTGATCCCTGGTCGCGCCGCCCATGGTTGCCCTTGCTTTGTCGATAAGGACGCGCGTGACATCGGAATTAAATACCGCGACCAGGATCGCGAACGCCGAAACCACCAGTCCACCAGCCACGACCCGCGTTAGGACGCTTGTCCGCCGCTGGCTTGCCGCCAAAGGCGCAAATTCCCGCGGATCAGGCTGATCCTGGAGATCGGACAGAAACAATGGAATGGAATCATCTACGGAGAAATCCGCTGACGGCCCGGACGTGTAGGGTGCGTGCTGCGGATCCCTTTGGGGTTCGTCGAACGCCAAGGCATTCGAACCCAGCGACCGGCGATATGTCGTCCGCTCCTTGACGCTCATGCTTCCCTCCCTAACGCAACACGGGAAGCCCCCCGGCGCTAAAGCGCCGGTCCATTCACACACAGAGGTGCCGGGGGAAACCTGGCACATGGAGATAACTTCCCCGACCGTTGATCGTTCCTAAGCAAACGGCCCGATGGCGGCGCGCCCGCAGCTGCAAAAGGCCGCCGCTGTTCAAAGAGGCAGGTTGCTGCGCATAAGCAGCGCTACCTGGCGTGTGCCTTCCCAAAGCTCCACGTCGTGGCCGTCAACGTAACAGCTTAGGCGAGCGGATCGACGTCGTTCAGCTTGCAGGTTTCGATCACCAGTGCTCGGCGCCGCCGTCGGAGCCGGCGAAGAGCGCGTTTTTCCGGTTGACGATGATAGACGGATGGAGCTTTCGACGGGGCAGTTGTCGAGCTTGATATGGCCGTCATCAAGGAAGCGCGTCAGTCCCTCCAGCGCGAGAGCGCATAGCGGATCGCGTCGGCGAGCTTGCCCTTCTGACTGATCAGACCACGCTTTGTGCGTAGCCACTTCTGGAATGCATCGGCGAGCGGCCGGCCTCTCTGTTGTCGAATGAGACGACGCTCTTCGGCACTGCGGCTGCGAATGTCCTTCTCGAGGGCGAAGAACTCGGCGATGTGCTTCAGCATTCGCGAATGTCCGCACTTGTGCAGGTTTTCGGACGCCGGCATGAGGAGGCTATCCACGCGCTGCGGCGGCCGGCGTCCGAAAAGCGCCAATGCACGAAGTCGCGGGAAGTTGGGCACTGGCTGGCAGCGAGTGCCATAGGGATCGTATGTTGGTGGCGATCTCGATGGTGGACGGCGGCGCGAGCAGAATGCTTGCACAACTTTCGCGTTTTGGCATGAACGTTGCACAAGAGTATTTTTAATGTTCTTGGCTCGTGTAATTTCAAATGGTTGCGCGTGGCAGAAACAGCACTGCGCGATTGATCGGTCGATCTGTGTTCGGTGGCATGGTGTGAATCAATTTCTTGCGAGGAAAAATATCCACGGCACATTCAAGCAAAATTGGTCTGCGCTATTCGTCAAGACAACTTTGTCATTGCGTTATGGCGGGGTCGATGTGAACTCGCCGCATCAGGGTGCCGGCCTGCCAGATGATCCTTGCTGTTTCTTGATCATGCGTTGCACGCCGACAATACATGAGCTGATCGTGTTGACCTTGCCACCTCGCCATCGCTGTCCTCTCACCTGGCTACCGGCCTCTCGGCTCTTGCTCCCGCGCAGCGGCTGGAGCGCAGCGACTTCGTGCATTGGCACCTTTGAGACATACCGACTGGCGCCGACGATGTCCGTTGATCGGGGTAGACCGGACGTGGTCGATCCGCGGCCAAAACGACGCGAATGACCCTTTTCGGACATGAGGCTGACGGAGTCGCGGAACGCGAACTATGGAATATCGGCACCGTGACGACCGGCCTTACTCCAACTTGATGTTGGTCACTCGGATCACCTTGCCCCACTTTTCGGTTTCTACGGCGATGAATTTCTCGAATTCGGCGGGTGCCATCGACATCGGCACTGCGCCCAAATCGGCAAGTCGCGCTCTAAACTTTGGATCGGCGAGAGTGGCGTTGGTCTCCTTATTGAGTTTGTCGATGATCTCGGCGGCCGTGCTTTTCGGCGCGCCGATGCCGTACCAGCCGATGGCTTCGTATCCCTGCACAAATTCGGCCACGGTCGGGATGTCCGGCAGCGCCTCCGAGCGCGTCGCAGTCGTCACCGCGAGGGCGCGCAGCTTGCCGCTTCGGATATACGCGATCAAATGAGTTATCGGAGCAAATACGACCTGCACCTGTCCGCCGAGCAGATCGGGCACGAAGCTGCCGCGATACGGAACATGGACCAAGTCGACGCCGGTCGTCGCCTTGAACAGTTCGCCAAAGACATGGGTCACGGTCCCGATCCCGGCCGACGCCATGTTGATCTTGCCCGGATTGGACTTCGCGTAGGCGATGAACTCGGGAACGGTCTTGGCCGGAAATGATGGAGTGACCACCATGACATAGGGGTTGCCGCAAATGCTTGCGACCGGTGCTATGTCGCGGATGAAATTGAAGTTGAGCTTTTTGTAGAGCGTCGCATTCATTGCGTGCGTCGCGAGGACCAGGAGCAGCGTGTAGCCATCCGGCGGCGCGACGACGACAACTTCGGTGCCGATACTGCCGCCAGCGCCCGGCCGGTTCTCAATGACGAAGTTCTGAGCGAGCCGCTCCGACAACCATTGGCCCGTGAGCCGCGCGAGGATGTCGGACGCGTTACCGGCAGGGTATCCAACGATGAAGCGCACCGGCCGCGACGGATAAGTATCCGCCCATGCGAACCGCGACACGGCCGGAAGCGCGACGGCCCACTGCCAGATGCAGAAATTGTCGGCGGGGAAGTTTCATGACGATCCTCCACGAGCGTATGCGCGGCCCGCTCGGCGCAGATGCGCCCACGAGGCAAATGCGGTTAATTGCTCGCCCGCCGGAGGCACAGTCGCTGCCGTTGAAATTCACGGAACGTCGGCATGTTCCGATGGCAGCTCCGCGACGACGCTACACCAATCTCCAAGGCGCGTGGAGGGGCTTATGTCGCCTTTCGGCGCCATCGTGCTGCGGCAAAAGTTGTCGCGCGGCCCAAGTGGAAGCGCGGCTCGCCAATATACCGCGTTGCCTGATCGGCTCTTGCCGATATCGATGCCGATCACGGCGATCGCGGTATTGGATGTCTGAGACATGGCGCGCTCCTTGTCTTTGGTGCCCCTTGCCAGCTTAGCTTGCTGGCGGGGCAGGAGCACGGCCGGACCATCCCATTAACGGACATTTAAGCTGCCATGATTTATGTGTTTCGGCGTGGGGTCAACTGTCTTGCCTAGTCGGAAGACAAGAACTCAGCCAGGGCGTTCGAGATCGGAAGTCCAGTGAGGATCTCGATGTAGAGAAACTGCCCCTGAGGGTTGACCTCAAGAAACACGTGCTCACCGTTGTTGGCCAGCTTCAAATCGACTGTTCCGAATACAAGTCCCAGTTCGTCCATCAGCTGCAGGATCGCCGATTCGACGGCTCGTGGAAGCTCGTACGGAGTGCAGGGCGCATCATGGTCGAGGCGTGAATCGACCCCCGCACGTCCGCGAACCGTCTCGATACATGCTGCAAAGACTTGTCTGCCGACGATGGTCGCACGCACGTCTGCAGGGCCGATGATGCGCTCTTGAAATATTGTGGGACACAGCGCCAGGTCATCGAGATGTCGGGCGGCGTCCGTGTCCCAAACGCGAGTATCGAGGAATTGGTGAGGCGGTGCGGTCATTGCCTTGTGCACGACCGCCCCGCACCATTTTTGTGCGAAGGCGGCAGCTTGGTCCGGGTCGCTCGTGATCAGCGTATCCGGAACCCGAAACCCTGCCCGCACCGCCAGCGCAAGTTGCACAGGTTTCGTCGCGGCTCGTTGCTTCAACGGTGGACTAATGTTGCGACGAAAGGCAACAGTGAAGAAGCTGTCGAGAGCCTGCGTCCACTCAGTGTCGGCGAAGGCGCGATCGAGCTCATCGCGAATCACAGGATTGACGCGGACACGGCCTGGACGCCGGTACCAAACAGCGGACACGTCTTCCGAGACAATCCTCGTTCCGTCACCTAGCGTGATTGCTCCTTGGCTTGCCGCGGGATGAAACGCTAGCGAGGCTACGTGCCCGAAGTCTGCCCGCGATAGGGAGGCAACATCGCGCCCGCGGCGTTGCAAGAGTTGCGTGATATGGCGCGCATGGGCATCCTGTGGATTGGAGAGAATGAGGATCATGCACCGACGAGCGAATTGCTCAGGAGAAACTGGCGCTCGAGCTCGCGGTATCGCGGTGCCGGGTCAAGGGTCAGCCGCAAGGGCCGACTCGAGAGAGCAAACGGTCTCTGCGATGATTCATGTATCAGCATGCCGAGACGGGCGTCGAGCAGTGGCGCCCCACGCCGAACGGCTATTCGAGCCGTTCCGGTCGGTGGCTTCATACCAACATGTTCTGCAGCTCCCACTGGCGCCACGCCCAGGACATCGCCGCGGGAAAATGATAAGCAGAACTCGCCGACAACAATGCGAACCTCTTCGGCTTCCGTCGGAAGGAGGCAGCCGGTGAGCACTAGACCATCACCAAACTCTACTTCCGACATCGGAAGTTGAGCAACCCATTGTTCAAAGTCACTATTTGATCCTCCATTCATGAAAAGTATCTCACTCTATCTCATCGTCCGCTGAGCACGAAGTCGCATTGCAATCATCGGATTGGTCAAGTTCACCCTGACCGCCGCTGACTGTGTCGGTGTTGGTGTAAACGCAGGTGCTGACACCAACGCCTTCTGCCACGAACGTTCCGTTGTCGACCACAAAACCGTCGGGGAGTTTTTCTTCCGCCGTCGCGCCGCCTGAGCCGCTTGCGAGCACCGCTCCGACGCTCAGAAGGGACCGAATTTCCTGCGGATTTCTGATGGCGATCTGCACCGCATTGGGCGGGACTTTGTAGCCAGCAACGGGAAGCACGGCCACGATGTTCGCGATAGGTACGCCAACGATGCCTCCCGCAATCGCCAGGTGAACGGTGTCAGCACTCCGGCTGAGGGCGCGGCCCGTGAGGATCGTCGGACCCACGGAATTATCCGGCTTCTCTTCTAGCCGGCCCAGGAGGTCCTTCACTGAAATGTCGTGATGATCTGTGTTTTCCATGGCAGCTTCTTCCTTTCGGTGAAATTGTGTTACCACCGTGCAGGGCTATGCATCGCAACTCGCGATGGCTCAAGGTGAACGAGCCTAGTATCCGAAGCTATATTGAAGATACAACTAGTCGTCGCCGAACGCAACAGACACGCTCGTCTCCGCCGAATTATAACACGTATCGCGCCAGTCAGAGGCTGACAGCCCGCCCCGGCCGATAAGCGAAGCAAATTTCGCTTTTGCGCAAAGGCTGCAGATGTGCAGGATTCGGCAATTTGCCGGACCATCGTCGGTGGAAGAATGACCGGGGGCAGAACATTTCTTCGAAGCGACCAAAAGCGATGCATGCTTCGCAGCGGCCACACAGCGACCCACTGCCGTAGTGTCAATCCGGGGCGCAGCCGGTCTGGCCTAGATTTTTTTCTGGACCCAGACGAGCCAAATACATGGAAGGTCAGAGGGGGAATGCGATGCGATCTGTGAGCTTTGCCGTCACGGCAGGTACCGACCAGCGTCGTTTCGACGCGCTGCGGCTTCTGCGCCAGACTCCTGCTATCACCGAACTGTCGCACCTCGACGCCGAAGGCAAGGAGTTTATCAAGGTATCGCGCCTAGCCATGGACGTGGTTGGCAGCGGCACTGACTACTCCAAGGAAGCCAAATTCACAGAGACGGTGGCGAAGAAGATCTATTACGGGCCGGTCTACATGCGTCGAATCGGAGCCTTACATGACCTTGGGAATGGCCGGTTTGCGGTCAGCTGGTGTGAGCGTCGTCGAACTCAATCTCAAGCCAATGTGGGAAATCGTGCAACAGACCAAGGTCGGCGATCACGGCGTCGCTTATGTTGTTAGCGCCGAGGGTCGTGTCATCGCGCATCCAGATTTTAGCGTGGGTAAGTCTCTGCGGGATGTGTCATCTCTTGCCCAAGTGCAGGAGGCCCGCACGACACCTTCGACAGGGTCGGTCCGCATGGCGCGTGACACGAACGATCAAGAGGTGGTGGTGGTTTACGCGCGCGTCACGGGGCCCGGCTGGCTGGTATTCGTGGAGGTGCCGATCGGGGAGTGGACAAAAAATTGAAGCGACCAAGCGCGGCGATCCACCAGCGAACCGCCGATCGGGTACAAACTTCGTTATCAATATCCTATCATCCCGCCGCGCATTCTTGCTCGCGCCGACGCGGGTGCGCATCGTTCTTTCTTTTCTGAGATACTCGGGACTAGCAGATTCCATGGGCGTCCTTGATTTTCGTGTCCGATCGGGTCTTTACTATCGATGGTATTTTGCGAACGTGCTCACGGAAAAGCTTGTCTGCCTTTGCCATTAATTTGACTTGGCCCTCCATTTTTCGGAGGTCGACCTTGGTAGTGTCTGCGCGCTGTTCATGCCCCGGCAGTGAGGTATTCGAAACAGTTTGGCGGCTTGGCCATGCGCCAACAGCTGCAAAAATTATGTGCCAACGCGAGCTTCGAGATGAAAAGTCCCGTACTTCCCGGCAAGATCTACAGACGGCCGCCGCGCCGGAAGCCCCAAACTTGCGAAGTTCCCCACGCTTATTGATGAGACACCTGAGGGCAAAGCAGGAATCTTGCGGTGGATTACTGCAGTGCATCATTCCCGGCTGGAAACTGGCTGGTTCGGGAAAGCGTCTTCGGGATCGTCATCCGGCCGGGCAGGCCGAGCCTAATCGTACTGAAGGTCGGAGCACATCACCAAGCCGGAGGGGGATACGATGTCCAGAATAGCCAGGCAACTGAGTTCTATTTTCGCAAGCGCGCTGTTCGTTGGGGCGCTGGTTGCGACTGCGCAGGCGAAGGACAAGGTCAAGGTTGGCTTCATCGGGCCGTTGACCGGGGGCGTTTCAGCCAATGGGCTCGGCGGTCGCAATTCGGCCGATCTTGCCGTCAAATTGCGCAACGCCGATGCGAAGGCGAAATACGAATACGAACTCGTCGTGCTCGATGACGAATGCAAGCCGAACGTGGCCGTGCAGGTCGCCACCAAGATGGCGGCGGACAAGGAAATCGTCGCCGCGGCCACCCATTATTGCTCCGCCACCGCGATCGCTACGGTCGATGTTTATCACAAATTCGGCTTTCCGATCATCGTGTGGGGCGCGGTGCTGCCAGACATCACCTACCGCGCCAAGTATGCAGAGGTACATCGCGTTAACGGGACCATGATCAACCAAAACGACGCCAATGCCGAGCTCATCTCCAAGATCGGTTTCAAGAATGTCGCGGTGATCCACGACACGACGGATTACGGCAAGGGTCACAACGAGTATTTCAGCAAGGCTTTCGCCAAGCTGGGCGGAAAGATCGTCGGCACGTTCGGCGTCACTGCCGACCAGCAGGACTTCACTGCCGAGCTGACACAGATCAAGGCGCTCAATCCTGAGGTCATCTATTTCGGCGGACTTACGCCCATCGGTGTGCGTATCCGCTCGCAGATGGACAAGCTTGGTATCAAGGCCGTGTTCGATGGCACCTCGGGCATCGTGTCGGATGCTTTTATCCAGGGCCTTGGACCGCTTGCCGAAGGGTCGCTCGCGTTCCGTGAAGGTGCGCCGACTGAGAAGCTGCCGGGCGGCAAGTTCTTCATGGAGAACTATGCCGCGCAGAAATACGACAACCCGCCCGAAGCTTACGGCGCTTTCTCTTTTGCCGCCATGGACCTGATCCTCGACTCGATCGAAAAGGTCGGTCCGGATCGTAAGAAGGTCATCGAGGAATTGGCCAACGTAAAAGAGCGCGACTTTATTGTCGGAAAGGTCACGTTCGACGACCACGGTCAGAACACCGTGGCCGTGATCACTAAATACGTGGTCCAGGACGGCAAGTTCGTGGAGTGGGACGACAGCGAATACGCCACGGGCAAGCGCAAGCTCCCCGGACAGAAATAGGGAACAGGCAGGACGGGCGGCACCAGCATTTCCGTCCCGCTTCGCCTTCCCAACGCGCCAGGATTAAAGACATGGATGTGGGGCTACTTGCCCAATACGTCATGAACGGTCTCATGCTCGGCATGATGTATACGCTTGTCGCGGTCGGCTTCACGCTGTTCTTCGGTGTGCTCGACATCATCAAGTTTTCCCACGGCGACGTGCTTACGGTCGGCGCCTTCACGGCGCTGGCGACCTATATCGGGCTGCGCTCGGCCGGAGTCGGTTCCACTCCTCTGTTGCTGCTTGCGATGCTCGTCGTCGCGATCCTCGCCATGGCCGCGCTCGGCATGTTGATCGCGCGCTATCTGGTGATGCCGCTGCGCTCGGCGCCGGCGCTCAATACGCTGCTGATCACGTTGATGCTCGGCACGGTGCTGCGCGAATTGGTTCGGCTGTTCTACCCCCAAGGCGCCAACCCGAAACCGTTCCCGGCATTGCTTCCGACTGCTTCAATTAACCTCGGTCAGTTCAACCTGCGGCTCGACAACGCTCTGATGCTCGTGGCCGGCGGGCTGGTGATTGTCGGGTTGCAGCTTCTGCTCAACAGGACCAAGCTCGGCCTCGCCATCCGCGCAGTCGCGCAGGATGAAGAAACCGCTCGCACCATGGGGGTGAATTTCATCGCCGTCGTGCTCGTAACTTTCGCGATCGGATCGGCGCTCGCCGCCTATGCCGGCATCATGAACGGCCTCTACTACAACGAGATCAATTTTGGCATGGGGCTTTATCTTGGCGTGATCGGCTTCGCCGCCGCGATCATCGGCGGGCTCGGCAGTATTTACGGCGCCATCCTCGGCGGCTTTCTGTTCGCAGCATTGCAGACCATTGGCACCGTCGCGCTGCCGTTCGCCAGCGCCTACAAGGACGTGTTTGCCTTCACCGTCGTGATCGCGTTGATCGCATGGCGCCCGACCGGACTGATCCAGGAAAAAATTAGCGAGCGGGTCTGAGCGCATGTCGGAAGTTATGCAAAAACCGCGGGCTCCCTTGCTGCCGGGCGTCGTCGGTCTGGCGCTATCGACCACCTATCTGATCGCGCTGCTGGCTGCCGAAAAGCAACCGCTCATAATCGGCCTTCTGGTGTTCGCCGTGGTTGCCGTGCTCGCCGCCCATTACCTGGGCTGGCTCAACTTGGTGAGCCGAAGCTTCGCCGACCGGGAGGATGTGCTCGGCGTCTACGCGATTTTCGCCGCCTGCGTGGTGGCGGCGTTCTTCCACGACAATCACTTCGTGCTGCTGCTGTTCGTCACCGTGCTGCTGTATACTGTGGCGACGCTCGGGTTGAATATTCAGTTTGGCTACGCCGGAGTGCTTAACTTCGCCGGCGCGTCGTTCTTCGGCATCGGCGCTTATACCTCCGCAGTGCTCAGCGCTTACACTGCCGTCCCGCGTCTCCTCGTCCTTCTGATAGGCGGGATGCTCGCCGCGCTGATTGGATCTCTGCTGCTGCTCCCGGTGTTGCGCACGCGCGGCCACTATGCCGCGCTGGTTACCATCGCATTTGCGCTGCTGCTCAAGACGTTCTTGGAAGTCAACGACGTGCTCGGCGGCCCGCAGGGCATGCAAGTCAAGGGCATGAGTGTCCTCGGTTGGTCGTTCAACGACAATTTCGAGATCGGTAAGATCGAGATGTCGTTCTATCTCAATTATTTCGTAGTCAGCACGCTGCTACTGACCGGCACCTTCGTGTTGGTGCGACGGCTGGAGCGGTCCTGGATCGGACTCAATCTCGATGCGCTACGACTCGATGAGATCGCGGCGAGTTGCTTCGGGCTAAATATCGCGCGCTGGAAGATCACCGCCTTCCTACTCGGTAATTTCCTTATCGGCGTTGCAGGCGCGCTGTTCGGTATGGTCGGCGGCTTTGTTGCGCCCAATAACTACACCTTCGCCGATTCGCTGATCATGGTGTCGATCCTGCTGCTCGGCGGCATTGGCAACCCGTGGGGGCTAGTGGTCGCCACCTTCATCGTCGTGGTTGTGCCGGAGAAGTTGCAGACCATCCAGGAATACCGAATCCTGCTGTTTGCCCTGATCGTTATCATGATGCTTCTGTTCCGTCCGGAGGGACTGCTGCCGCGGCCGGTGCGGCGTTATTTCCCAGGGTGGCGGCCATGACCTATTTGTTAGAAGCCCGCGGACTGACCCGGAAATTTGGCGGCGTGGTGGCGCTGGACAATCTTGATCTTGCTGTCGTGCCCAACGAAATTATCGGCCTGATTGGACCCAACGGGTCGGGCAAGACGACGTTTTTCAATGTCGTCACCGGAATCTACGGCGCCCACGGTGGCTCTGTCACTTTCGATGGCGCGGACATTACACGTGCCTCGTCGCCCGCGGTCTATCATGCCGGCATTTCCCGCACCTTTCAGCGCTCGCGGCTGTCGCTGCCGTTGTCGATCTTCGACAACATCATGATCGGCAACCACAAACGGCTCAACCAGGGGCTTTGGTTCAATCTAATCCGGCGCGGTGAGTTCAAGCGCGAGTTCGAGGCCAACTATGGCGCGGCGCGCACGCTCGTCGAAGTATTCGAGCCGCAGCTCGCCGAGCGGATGTTCGAGCCTGTCGGCGGACTGCCGATGATCGACCGGCGCCGCATCGAGATCTGCCGAGCGCTGATCAATCAGCCGAAGCTCCTTTTGCTCGACGAGCCGTCGGCCGGCATGACGCATGACGAGACCAAGGAATTAATGGACGATATCCTGCAGGTCCGCGATCTCAACCGAAATCTCACCATCATTATCGTCGAGCATGAGATGGGGGTGATCGAGCGCATCACCGAACGTTGCGTGGTACTCAATTTCGGCCGCAAAATCGCGGAAGGCCCGTACCGTCAGGTCGCCGTCGACCGGCTAGTGCAGGAAGCCTATCTGGGGGTGGAGTAGATGGCTGGCCTGCTGGAAATCGAGGGCGTCCACACCGCGTATGACAAGGCGGATGTGCTCGAAGGCATCTCACTCAAGATAGAACCACGGCGCATTACATGCCTGCTCGGCTCTAACGGCTCCGGCAAGACCACACTAATCCGCTCGATCCTGGGGCTGACGCCACCGCGCGCAGGCCGTATCGCATTTGACGGCCAAGACATCACCGCGCTGCCGACGCACAAGGTTATCGCCGCAGGCGTGGCCTGCATCCCGGAAGGCCGCAAAGTGTTTCCCAAGCTCACGGTCGAGGAGAATCTACGGCTCGGCGCCTACCAGGAACCCTCGGAAGCAGTCACCCAGGAGCGCATGGCGGAAATCTTTCGCTTGTTCCCGCGCCTGGCCGAGCGCCGGATGCAGCTCGCTGGCACCATGTCGGGCGGCGAGCAGGCGATGGTCTCGATCGGCCGGGGCCTGATGCGGGCGCCGAAGCTGCTGCTGATCGACGAGCCCTCGCTCGGCTTGTCGCCACTTTTCGTCAAGGAGAATTTCAACATCATCCGCAAGATCAACGAGCGTGGCATTTCCATCTTTCTCGTGGAGCAAAACGTGCATCAAACGCTTGCGATCTCCGACTACGGATATGTTTTATCCAAAGGCAGGGTGGTAACGGAAGGCAATCCAAGCGAACTCGCCAAGACCAAAGAGGTCCACCAAGCTTATTTTGGTTGACCTTGCAATTTGAAACCCCAGCAGAGAGATTTAACGCTTGTGTTGCGTCGACCGATTGAGCCGGCAACTCAAGGCGGACACTAGGTTACCCTTCAATTGGCTCGTTTAAGCCGATACGATGCCTTGTCCTGAGCCTTTGGAGGAAGGCAATGAGACGGCGCGATTTCATCAAAGGCATGGCCGGTTTGCTCGCCGAGTTCACGCAAGGGCTTTCGGAATTGGGGTGGATCGAAGGCCGCAACCTGCGGATGGCAGTTCGTTGGGCACCTGCCCGCACTGATGTGATGCGCCCATTCGCAAAAGAGTTAGTCGATCTACAGCCCGATGTGATTCTGGCAAACTCGACACCCGTGACCGCTGCGCTTAAGCGCGAGACACTGACGATCCCAATTGTATTTGCGGTCGTCGCAGATCCGGTTGGTTCCGGATTCGTTGCGAGCGTACCTCGTCAATCACTGGGTTCAGCTCAGTCGAAGCGTCAATCGCGAGCAAGTGGCTTGAGCTGCTCACGGGGGTGGCGCCCGACCTCAAGCGGGTCGCAATGATCTTTAACCCCGACACGGCTCCCTATATCAAATCCTATGCGCTGCCCTTTTTCGAGGCCGCTGCCCGGTCTTTAAAGGTCGCCCTAATCGTAGCGCCCGTTCATGACGATGCTGAAATCGAAACGGCTATAGCCGCACTTGGGCGCGAGCCTGGAGGCGGTCTCCTCGGCATGCCGGACAACTTTGTGGAAGTCCATCGTGCTCTAATCATATCCTTGACGGCACGCAGCAATGTGCCTGCAGTCTACCAGACGCCTGTTATCGCCAGAGATGGCGGTTTGCTTTCCTACGGAGCCGACTTCCGAGATATATTTCGGCGCTCGGCCGGCTATGTGGATCGCATTCTCCGCGGCGCAAAGCCGTCGGAGCTTCCCGTTCAGTTGCCAACAAAATATCAACTGGTCATCAATCTGAGGACTGCGAAGGCGCTTGGGATTACAGTGCCGCCATTGATCGTGGTCAGCGCCGACGAGGTGATAGAATGACGAGGTGATAGAATAACGAGTTGTTTGCTGCGGTGCATGAGTCCGTTCATGGCACCTTTGAGACATGCCGACTGCATCGAGCTATGTCCGCTTTCGAGGGTAACCCGGAAGACATTTGCTCAGACTGAGTTCTTCTGACTTTGACCCACACGGACTTTGGCCACTCGCGCGGGATACGACGCGCTGCGACATGGTGAGATTCTGGTTTTCGAGCCTGACCTCAGTGCACTGGTGAGAAGAAACGGCAAAGCCCGTGGTCGTTGATCTCCCCAATATCCATTGTCGGGAAGAGATGTTCGGCACCGCGGCCGGTAATTAGGGTATCGGGATTAGCAAAAAATAGTGTATATTCAATCACTTAATTCGCCTTTAGAGCGAGGAGATTGAAAAGACTTACCAGAAGTTGGGCTTCTTTTTAGCGAGAGATCGCAATGATTTTTTTCACAAGAGTTGCTGTCGTGCTGTTGGCTCTTTTTGTGCTCGTCGAGCCAACCATCGCTCAACCCCGTCGGCCATCGAGAGATCCAAGGCCGCCCCTCGTGCCCGAAGAAACGCAGATCAGAGATCGGCTCAACGCCGGGACAATCGGTTTGGCCGGTGGGCTCCTGGAAGGTGCGCCTATTCGTTTCGCGACGGAAATCGCCCGGGTCGTCAACGAGGGCGGCGACATGCAGGTGCTTCCGATCGTCACCCGTGGCCCCACCGAGAACGTCAATGATCTGCTTTATCTGAAGGGGGTTGATACCGCGATCATCAACAGTGACTCCCTGGAGGAGTACAAGTCCCAGGTCCCGCAAATCCAGCAGCGCATCGCCTACATCTTTAGTCTGTTCCCTTCCGAATTGCACATCTTCGTTCGACCCGAGATCAAAACACTCGCGGATCTGGCCGGCAAAAAGGTCAACTTCAATACCCAAGGCACTGCCGCCGCCTATTCCGGCCCGCTGATCTTCAGTCGCCTCGGGATTGATGTCGACAAGATGTTCATCCCGCATCCCGTCGCGTTGGAGCAGATGCGACGCGGGGAGATCGTCGCCGTCGTCTTTGTCACCTCAAAGCCGGTCGACGCCTTTGTGAAGGGAAAATGGGAAGAAGGGTTCAAATTCCTTCCGGTCGAATTTGGCCCCAAATTCCAGGACTACTACATTTCCTCCTATCTCGACGCTGCGGATTATCCCAACCTCATTGCCAAGGACCAGCGGATCGCCACGATTGCGGTTCCTACCATCCTGGCTTCGTACAAGTGGCGCCCGGACTTGCCGCGCTATCGTCGGGTCGCGCGATTTGTCGACCTGCTGTTCGGCCGGATCGACAAGCTGCGATCACCGGGATTCGACCCAAAATGGAAGGACGTGAACCTCAGGACCCAAGCCCCTGGCCTGGAACGTGTTCAGGCCGCGCAGGAATGGCTCGATCGATCGGCTTCCACCAAGCAAAGCGGACGTCCGTGATGTGGATCCGACTGGCGAGTGTTGCACTATGTCTTGTGGGCGGTGCCGCTCATGCGCAATCCGCTAGCGATAGCATATCCGGATTGGAATCGTGCATCGAGGCAGCCCATTTTGCCAACGCGATCTGTGCCAAAATGCCAAACGATCCAACGCAGCGCGCGGATTGCTCTGCCCAGGCCAGAGCGGCTCAACTTGAATGCCTCGACCGCGTTCTGTCCCAAACGTCCTCCCGTTCCGCGCCTCCAGGCTCTTCGGAAACGGCTCAGCCAAGTCCGCCCGTTGCTACTGCGCCACCGCAAGCATCTCCAGAGCGCCCTGCTTCCAAGGGCACCGGTCGAACCAGTCAGCCGGAAGTTTCGGTCGGTAGCATGCCGGCTGGCGAGGCGGCAAAGCCATCAAATGCTTCACCCAAGACGGCCCCGGCGAGCGTCGCTCCCTCGGCAGCCGAAGCGCCCATCCGGTCTGCGCCGCCTGTAAGCTCTTCCGAAACCGCTCGACCAGAGCCGCCGGTTGAGACTGCGCCACCGGCGGCATCTCCAGAACGCGCCGCTTCGAAAGAGACCGGTCGAACCGATCAGCCGGTTTCGGTCGGCGGCGATCCCGCCGGCGAAGCGGCAAAGCGATCGAATGCCCCGCCTGAGCCTGCTCCGGCGAGCGTCGCTCCCTCGGCAGCCGAAGCGCCCATCCAGTCTGCGCCGCCTGTAAGCTCTTCCGAAACCGCTCGACCAGAGCCGCCGGTTGAGACTGCGCCACCGGCGGCGTCTCCAGAACGCGCCGCTTCGAAAGAGACCGGTCGAACCGATCAGCCGGTTTCGGTCGGCGGCGATCCCGCCGGCGAAGCGGCAAGGCGATCGAATGCCTCGCCTGAGCCTGCTCCGGCGAGCGTTCCTCCTTCGGCGGCTGAAGCGCCCCCCGGCGCGATCCCGTCACATGCTTCCGCCAAAAAGGACGATAAGCCCGCACAGGAAACGGATTGGATCGTGAGCGAGACAACGTCGCCTATTGATTATAGCCCGCTCGTGGCCGCGGTCCTTCACTCAACGTCGAACGCAAAAGACGGCCCGAATATTCTCGCGGTTCGATGCCGCGCCCAACACACCGAACTCTTCATTCGAACGGATGGCGCGTGGGGCGTGCCACGCCGGTACGACCTGCTGGTTGAGTATCAAATCAACGACCGGCCGGTTGTTCGGCAGCCATGGATTCTGTCGGCGGATGGAAAGACCGCCACCTACAAGTACGATGCCGTCGAGCCTTTGCGATCGATGCCGGAGGGCGCGACGCTGAAAGTCGCCGTCGCGGACAACGGCAATGTCCGCCGCGAGGCAACCTTCCAGCTTACCGGACTATCCGCCATTCGGCAGAAAATCGGGACGGCCTGCAAGTGGGGGCCCGCGACCGCGAAAACCTCGTCCGAAAGCAGCCATGGAACGGCAAACAGGCCCGTGCGTACGTTGAACGGAGCGCTGCCTTAGCTTAGAAGCTAGAGCCCGTTCCGTTCCGATTGAATCGGAACGGAGGCTCCAGTTTCTTGTTTTGACGCGCTTTCTTGGACAGCGAACTAGTGCCCACTTCGCTGGAAAACGCTATCGCCTGTCAGGGTCGGATGTAGCTCCAGCCGTCCTCTTGCAATTCCATCAGATGGATGACGCCCGAAGGGACGACCACCGCGTCCGACAAGATGTCGATCGGATGCCCCTCCTTCTTCTCCATGCCTTCCCTCGTGACGTTGCACGCCGAAAACTGAATCGTGCTCGGGAATGCAATGTTCTTCAATTGCTTGATCCGGTCCTGGACCGGTGACGTATCGGCTCTCAGCATCTGGAGACCGGGGCCATAGGTCACGACATCCACGGCTACTTCTTTGCCCTTTGAGCGATAATATTCGATGATGTTGGTCGCATTGTTGAGGGCGAGATTCATCACCGCCGGATCATTCTGATCGACTTGAATGAGGATGCGGTGAGGCTTTGGGGCCGGTATGGCAGCCAAGGCCTTTAAAGCTTTGGCTTTCGCGGCCGAAGATTTTTTGGAGGGATGAGTTGTCTGCTCGTTGGCCGCTAAAGCCACCGAAGTAACGGAAAGCGACGCGAAAACCACGAGGACTACCCAACGAAACCATGTGCGCATAATGAACTCCTTAAAACGAGAAAGCTGTGTGGCGGCCGACCCGCGAGAATAGACCCAACGTCCTACTATTTGAGTGGCATTAAATGCGATGGCGATCAGCTTGCCAACCGAAAAGAGCGGTTTGTCATGCCTTTGGCCTCCTCGCGACCGCATTAGCCTTTCGATCCATTTCGTGAACGCCCACAGAGATGCCGTTCCAGCGGTTGATAATTTCGAATCTCCGCAACCCGACGTCACGATTTCTCCGATCTTGCTCACCCCCGCTGACGAGGTGATCGAATAATCTCGCGACTTAGGCTATTGTGCACTTCTCGGACATAGTGCGATGGACGTGCATCCAACACCACGGTGGGACTAAATCCAACACGAGACACCGCAGCGTTCGGCCGATCATCATCGAGCGTAAAGCCCCGAAAATTTTGAAGTCGCTCTCAGGAAATCTTGGGAATTTCAGACCAGAAGTAGGGCCCGTTTCAGAGACTGGGTCTATGTCGATACAAGCAAGGAAGTCGGCGACGCCGAGCATCTCAAGGTGTTCGCCGATCAGGACGCTGCGCAGGCGGGGGGCATGCATTGATCCGCACGGCTACGATGCGGGCTAGAAGCGACAACGAAGACGTTGCGCTGAGATCAAGGGCAAGAAGCGGCACATTCTTGTCGACACCGTAGGTCTCCTGCTCCACGCGATCGTTCATCCGGCCGAGCGAACTACCAAACGCTCTCCACGCAGATGACCAAGGTTCGAGACATGATGACTTCTGCTGGCATCGCGACCTGGCAGAAGAAGGGGGAAATCGCGGACAAATGGCGCGAAGCCGGGATTGATATCGAAAAGTTGCTCGAGAAACTCCCTGCGAAGCTCCTCGAACATCAGGCCTATCTGGCCAAGGTCGAAGAGCGAAAGGGTACAGACGGTCAGTTCGAACTTACGAAAGAGGCCGCCAACTGAGGCGGCCTCAAGAAAAGGGATGCTTTCACTTTGCGCAGCAAGTTTCAAAAGCTAATTTGCTAAGCCCTCGGGCACAGAGCAACGCCGCCTACGGTGTTGCGCCTTCCACTGCGAAAATGCGGAACGTCGCATACTTGTCGCCGATGGGCTGCGAGTTCTTACGACCCGGGGAATCCCACCATGCTTGCGCCTTATCCATGCTCTCGAATTCAAGCACGACTACCCGCGATGCAGGTGGCGTGCCCTGAAAGGATGCGGTTTTTCCGCCTCGCACGACGTATTTGCCGCCTCCCTCTTCGATTGCTTTTGCAGCGGGCGGAATGAATTCTTTCGCATAGCCGTCTTTGTCCGTCACGGCTACTTCAACGACGACGTAGCCAGGAGGCTTTGCTTGTGCGTGAAGTCCCTGGACCGCCAGGGCACCAAGCGCAAAACTCGCGGCCATTGCCAGCGCAACAGTATATTTGGTTTTCATGTGACTTACTCCCTCCCGTTGGCAAAATTATTGCATTGCTTGGTTGCGAACAGTCATTTCGACTGCGATTGAACAGACCAATTATAGGTCTAGGATGATGCCTGCCGACGGCATGAGCGCTGCCGTTAAAATTAGAAAAAAGGGACAGTCGGCACGTCCAACTAGCAGCTCGCTGAAAAGACTATAACTTTTCCCGTACGTCGGCAATGTGAGGCGTGCTCCTGTCTCCGTACGGTTTGCTGTTTGGAAAGTCGCTGGCAGAGTTTTCCGCGCAACACCGTGAGATGCGGCCAAGGTCCGAAAAGGGTCAATCGCGTCACTTTAGTCGTCGGCCGGCCGCTTCCGGTCTACCCCGATCAACGGACATCGTCGGACCGGCCCGGCATGTCTCAAAGGTGCCAATAAGCGACATCGATCACGGATGGCGGTTCAGTCAGCGGGGATCGTAAACTGAAAGAGAGCACCGCGCGGCTCGCACCCGGTCGCCCACAGCCGCCCACCATGGGCTTCGATAATCGAGCGGCAGATCGAGAGGCCCATGCCCATGCCGTCGGGCTTGGTTGTGTAGAAGGGTTCAAAGAGACGCGGCAGGCTTTCCGGGCGCAGCCCATGGCCGGTATCCCGCACCGCGACGCACACGCCTTCCGGCTCGATACTCACGGTGCTGATTTGTAATTCGCGGTTGCCGTCCTCAACGCCACTCATCGACTGGATGGCATTGACGATCAAGTTCAACATCACTTGCTGCAGTTGCACCCGATCGCATTGGATGCGTGGCAACTCGCCCGCCAATTGCGTCTCCACCCTGACGCCGGTCTTGACCGCTTCGCTGCGGGTTAGGGCGGTCACCTCCAGCATCGCCGCATTGAGGTCGACGACCTCCTTCCGGGGTGGCGCTTTTTTGATGAGAGACCCGATCCGGTCGACGACGTCGCTGGTTCGACCGGTTTCGTTCACAATGCAGGTGAGCACCTCCCTCACCTCCGCCACATCGAGTGGGCGTTTGTCTAAAAACCGCAGTGCAGCAGCGGCGTATGTGCGTGCCGCCGTAATGGGCTGCTTGATTTCATGAGTGATCGAGGCGGCGAGCTGGCCCATGGTAGCGACGCGGTTGGCATGCGCGAGCTCGAGTTCCGCCTTGCGGTATCGCTGCTCGTTTTCGCGAGCTTCTCCTTCTGCCGTCCGCAATGCCGTAACATCGGTGCCGGTGCCGCGATAACCGCGGAATTCTCCGTTGGCGTCAAACACTGGCTTGCCGCTGATTTTATTATAAACCACAGATCCGTCGCTTCGTGTGGCCCGGTAGACGAAATCGCGGAACGGCTGACGCGCCTCGAGCATAGACCGATGAAGCTCCCACTTTTCCGGCTCCGATTGGACGTCCGTTGCGAATTCCCATCGGGGCACCCCAATCCGGCTCACAGTCGCGAAGCCGCGAGCGAGACGTCGTTCGTCCTCCGTGAGGCGTGTGAATTTGTGATCAGGATCGGTTTCCCAGTACCAATCGGAGGCGCTTTCCGCGTAGTCTCGGAATTTCGCTTCGCTTTCCCGCGATGCTTCCTCGGCGCGCTTGAGCTCCGTCAGATCGAGCACGAATGCGACGCCCTGGTCTCGTTCTTCGCCGAACGCAGCCAAACCGATCAACACGGGTACGCGGCCCCCGTCTTTCCGAAAGTACTCCTTCTCGAATGGTTGGACTGCCCCGATCATCTTCAGCTCTGCATCAGTCCGCGCGTCGCGCTCGCGCCATTCCGGCGGCGTCAGGTCCGTTCGGTTCAGGCGGCCCGAGATAAGATCCTCTCGATCGTATCCCCCCATGCGGAGAAACGCGTCATTTGCCTCAAGAATGCGACCTTCGAGATCCCAGATGATGATCCCGATGATGTTGGCGTCGACCAGGGGCCGGATCTTTGCTTCGTGCTGTTCGAGCTGACTGTGCAATGTTGCGAATGACTTCAAGTCAGCCTGCAACATGTCGCGGAAGTGCAGCAGTAGCTTGAGATAAGCCTCGCTATATTCGTTCCTTTTATTGTCGCGAACGCAAATCGTCCCGAATAAGCGGCCATCGGGCCAACCGATCGGGAAGCCCAGGTAAGAGATCATCCCCAGCCTGACATGCGGGTTTGCTTTCCATGCTTCGTTCTCGAGAGCGTCAGGGACGAGCAGCGGCTGACCGGTCTTCAAGACGGTCTCGCAATAAGGTCCCGTATCGAGAGTGCCCGGCTCGCATGGATTTCCTTTGGACGTGCTGGAGACGAAAACTTTGATGTGGGGAGGATCGACCCGCATTATGGAGGCAGAGGGCACGTGCATGATCTCGGCAAGGAGATTCACAAACTCTTGCCATTTTCGGACGATTTCAGGGGGCACTTCGATCGAATGTGCCGCGCTCGAACTGCGATCTTGCGGCTCAGAAGCGGTCCTTTCTCCGTGGATACTCTCGTTCATGCGGAGCAGTTCCTCGGCTTTGACGGTGAGGGCAGCATAACAGCTCCAGCCGTAGTTCGCGATAGCTCTTACGGCCGCCCGAACCGAAGATGCGGCCAAACATCCAACGTCTGCTAGGGGTCATTAGCGTCGATTTTGACATGTCAGCGACATGTCCGGTTAGATCGCAATCTCGGACATGGTGGCAGTGTATCCGTGAGCGCGCCGAACCTGTTTGCGTAGCGGGATAACTTCGGTGTCATGGGATCGACGCTTCGTCGACCCGGTCGAGCTGCCGGACCGCAAACCGACAATGGCGAGAGCGTGGGGTATGGTGGTCTGCACCTGGTGGCCACCAAATCTAGCGGCTTCACGGCGGCCCTAATCGGCGGAATCATGGGGGCATGTCCGATCCAATCCCCGGCAACGATCCGAGCGCAGCCTATGATGTGGTCTCGTCAACGCGCTGGCCGCAAGAATGATGGACCGTGACGTGCAACGGCATTCCGGTTTGGCATTGCGCCACCCGAGAGAAGGCCGAACGCTACGCGACCGATCCGGAGTACCGCGCCAGCCTGATCGTGACGAAGTATGCCGACCGCTAAGGGCTGGACGCGCGAGTTCGACGAGCCGATCCCGCTGCCGGACGGTGGCGAGCTTCGAACGCTGCTGGATGCCGGGCACTATGTCGACAAACTACCTCGCAGCATGCACCAACGCGAGGAGTGGCAAGCGGTGATGGAAGTCCTGTTATCGGTGGTTGAAGGCCGTGAGCCGGTGAGATTGGTACACATCGCTCTGACTTTGGCCTTGCAGGAGAGTAAACTTGAGCGCAGTTTACCCCTCGATCAGGGAACACGACAGTGGTGTGTTCGTATCGATGTTCGGCAATGTTGCTGACGTAGTTTCCCGAGGCATATCGACGTGATTGGGCGCGCGCTTGCTTTCCAGCGAGCGTTATGACGACAGCTTGGGGTCATTCGCGTCGGTTTGACGCTCAGCCCGCTACTTCCGGTCTACGGACTTCGCGAGACCGGCCTGGCTGGTCCGTTTTGTGCCAGAACCCGACGTCGCGATGTGAGCTTATTCACATTCCCGATCGACCGATCTTTAGTCTCACGTGCAAGGTCGTCCGGTCTCTCGGGGAAGCAGATGGCGACTTACTCGAACAAGCGACGCAATTTCATCTGTCTTGTCAGCGGTATCACTCGCCCGCTGCACGCGGTCTGCTTTGCGCATTTTCAGTTACATCTTCAACAGCCTCAAGGAGGGACATATGCCTCTGAGCCATTCAGCTTCGGCCATCATATTCGGAGCTTGGCTTGCCATTGGCGTTCCTATGTCGGCAAGCGCCAATGTCATTACCGACTGGGACGAGAAAGCCGTCGCTGTCGTTATGCCAGCAGGGCCTGTCGGCGTGTCACAGCAGGTCTACACAGCTCAGCGAATGATGGGAATGGTCCACGCCGCGATGTTCGACGCGGTTAATTCGATTGAGCGGCGCTACCAACCGTATCTGGTGCAGCTGCCCGCGGACCCGGCCACGTCCAAGGAAGCCGCTGCGGCGGCGGCTGCCGCTGCAGTGCTGGCGACAATTGATGAAAAGACTGCTGGCGAAATGAAGGTTACGCTCGCGACCTATCTCGCGTCGATCCCCGATGATGGTGCAGCGAAAGCGGATGGCATCAAGCTCGGCGAGGCGGTTGCTGCCAAGGTGTTAGAGGCGCGCGCAAACGATGGCCACGACGCGGTCGATGATTACCGACCGAGGACCACGCCGGGCGTATATGTGCCGACGTCTATCACCGCGGCCTCGACCTGGTCGAAAGTGAAGCCGTTCGCCCTGACGACGGCATCCCAATTCCGGCCAGATCCGCCGATTTCGCTGTCGAGCAAGGAATGGGCAACTGACTATAACGAGATCAAGGACTACGGCGGCAAGACTAGTGCAAAGCGTTCGCCGCAGCAGACCGAGACCGCCCGGTTCTGGCTCATGGTCGGTCCGCCAGCCTATCATCCATTCGTACGTCAGCTCGTAATCGCCAAACAGATGAGTGTCGGCGAGAGCGCACGGCTTATGACGCTCGCAGCGGTTGGCCTCAACGACGCGCTCATAGCCGTGTTCGACGCCAAGTACCATTACAACTTCTGGCGCCCAATCACTGCCATCCGCAATGGTGATATTGACGGCAACGACGTCACGGAACGCGAGGCGACTTGGCAGCCGATCGACAATACGCCGATGCACCCGGAATACCCGTGCGCGCATTGCATCCTCAGCGGCACGATCGCGGGCGTCATTAAGGCGGCGCTCGGAACCGAGGACATTCCCGAGATCGCGATAACGAGCACTACTGCACCCGGCGTGACCCACCGCTTTACCAACACGACGGTCTTTGCCAATGAGGTTGCGAATGCTCGTATCTGGTCCGGCTTCCATTACCGCTTCTCGACCCAAGTCGGCACGGATATGGGGCTCAAGATCGGTGAATACGTTGTGACAAACGTAATGCAGCCAGCCCTGACGGCAGGACCGCAGTTGCCGCCGCAGGGGTTGGTTCCTGTTGCACGATAACGAATGTTCCGACGGGCCTCTAGAAGTGAGGCCCGTCGGAAACGCTTTCGCGAGATAGTGACAACGACGAGTGTCCGCAGTTCTCACACGAGGCATTCCGCGAATTGCATGGGGAGCGAGCGGATACGGTGCGAATGTCGGGTTAGGGTCAAAATGCGAAATCCTCACTGCGAGCAGATGTTTTCCGCTTTGCTCCCAACATCGGACGTTATCCGGCAGCGTAGTTCAAGGGCGACTTCGATTACCGCGCGGGCAGTCGGTCACCCCGCTGAGGGAAGAGCGCTGCGACCGCAGCATTCGCCTCGTGTAGTCTTTTTTGAATTAGCGCGTTTTCGAGCCGCCGGGCAAAAAGCATCATTGGCGACGCCGCAAGCTGGCGCGCGACCGATGACGCGTCCCCGGGGCCTCAGGGCCGCCCACGCGCCTTTGATGCGGCCGCTACCTCACCCACTGCCCAGGTGGAAATAACGAACCTACGCGCGGCGCCGGGACGCCCGAAGGACCGCTGCAGCAGAAAGCCGCTGGGGGACTTACTTCACCCGCAGATTTTCCGCCGATTCCTTGCCGCGGTTCGGGACGATATCGAACGTCACCTTGACGCCATCCGGCAGGCCGTCCAGGCCGGCCTTCTCGACGGCCGAAATATGGACGAAAACGTCCTTGCCGCCGCCATCCGGCGCGATGAAGCCATAACCCTTTTGGCCGTTAAACCATTTCACTGTCCCACTCGCCACGTCGCTCTCTCCTCGCGATAACGATTGCAGCAGTAGAGCGGCGAATCGCGGCACCGGGCAAGCAAAACCCGCCAGGCGCAACGGTTATCCAACGATCCTGTAGCTCTTGGCGCGCTTGCGGCGAGGTGTCGGCGCCGGATCAGGATCAGCGTGGTTCAGCGCCCTCAACATGGCAATGCGGGCCATCATAACGATGCCGCCCTTCTCGGCGGCAGAGATCAGGCATTCCATGGCAACCTGCCAGTACTCGCGCTCGGCCTCGGCCGGCGGCAGCGCAAGGATACAAACGCCGGCATCACGCAGGGTTCGGAGTTCGCCGCCATCGCCGGTCGGAATCGGATCGTCAAATTGGCGGGACCAGCCTTTTTGATCACCGCTGGCCCCGCGCAAGATGCTCATCAGATTTCAAAAAAAGGTGCCGCCAACAACTTGCCGCAAGCGGCTAAAAGTTTGGGGACGGGGCACGCACGCCCCCCGAATATGCTTGTAGGTCTCGGTGAGCGCTAAAAGGTTCAATCGGCCTCAGGCCGCCTCAGTTGGCGGCCCTCTTTCATTGGGTTAGCCGCAGCAGCCTGTGTCCGGCTCACTCCAGAACCTCATATTCGAACGCGAAGCCTTCCGGATCGTTCTCGTTCAACCACGCCTCGGCGGCTTCCTTGCTCGCGAAGACTTTTAGATGATCGACGTCGCCGACTTCCTTGCTGACATCGACGTAAATCCAGACGGTCATTGGTCCCTCTTGGCCGAACTGGTCGTGATCGCTGAGCGGCTGGATCATTCGGCGGTGTGAGCCACACCAGCGGCCCAATGGCGTGTGCGGAAATGCCCTTGCGACTTCGATGATCAGTGAAACCGGCTGATATTGCCGTCGCGCTCGATGACGAGGCGCGCGGTGCTGTTGTTTTGGCTGACGATCGTGATTTTGATGGGCAGCGTGAACGTGTCGTTCCCGCAGTGCTTGGTCAATTCCGCACCTTCGTTGAAGTCCGCCACCAGCACGCTGCCGTTGTCACCCACGGTGCGGACGAAGAGCGGCGGCTGCATGTCATGCTCGTCGAGGCACTGCTCGATAATTGTCGCCAAGAACTGCTCAAAGTCTTCGTTCATCTGCCTCGATCCCATCGTCTGATGAGCGCGACGATTTAGACTGACGAACGTCCGCTGGCTCAAGGGGCATGCGCCGCGCCAACGCGCGACCCCGGGCACCCGACGACAGACTTGTGCCCCACCGGCATTCTTTGCTTGATCTAGATCAACGTTCCAACCACCTGGTTTGCACATACGGGTGGGGTCGCGGCCGGTCTAAAACGCTCTATGCTGCGGCCGAGGTGATCGGCGCACCGCGCTTTTGTCGTCGAGGGGGCTGACGATCCATTCGCATTTTGCGCAAATCATTTAGGGTCTCCTTCGATGAAAAACTGCTGCTTTGGTTTTGGTCGGTTGATGCTGCGCCAAATTCGTCGCCGGTCGATCTGCACGATGCATTCTCGAGTTACGCCGAACGTCTTTGCGAGCTTCGTGAGCAAGCCGTAGCTGTGATATCGAGACCCCCTGGCCTTCTGCTCGATGCGATCGTAGGCGAGGCAATAGATGATGAACCTGGCTTGCTCTCGCGTCAGGATCTGTTTTTTGGGGAAAGTTCCTTTACCCAACGAATTCCAGCCTCGTTGATCGGGATCGCCGCGGCTCGAGAGTGGCCTTTGATATAATACACCTCGGGCGGCCGCTCGCTACACCCTCGTCGACGAGGTGCTTTAGCGCGTATCTGATCGCGCGCCAGGTCATCGGTCGACGATCGCTCGAGAGCAGCTCACGCGTGGGCTTTTGCTCGGGGATCAACCAGCCGCGCAGTCCCTGGGTGACGGTGATTTGCTTTCCGTTCACAGTCTTTCTTCCCTGGTTCCAGGCTTGACGATGACAATGGAAACGGGGGTTTTCTGGCATTCTTCCCTAAACACTGATTCGTCCTGCGGCATTGCCATGATGATGGGCTTGAACAGGTCGATTATCGCCAGGCGGCCGTGCCGGGTTGATGTAGCGCTTGCCGCTTCCTTGATGCGCATCATGGCTCCCAAACATCGCCACATGCCGTTGTCCGGTGGCGAGGTGAGAGACAAACGTTGCAGGATCACGTTATAGCGTCACCAAATCAGTGAGGCTCCATCGCTAGCGGCTTCACTCGGCGCCCGATCTGCGGAATCATGGGGCATGCCCGCCCCCGAAACTCTAACCCTCCGCGCCACCGCAATCGCCGGCCAGCGCTACGCTGACGACTTCGCGATCCGATGGCGCGGCCTTCCCATCGGCCGCATCTTCCTTGGTGTCGGCGCGCCGCATGATCGCCCGCAATGGTCATGGTCGTGTCACCTTGCCCGGCCGGCCGCAGGCGAGCGATGAGCGCGGGACCGGCATTGACCTCGACGATTGCAAGCGGCCAATTCAAGGCGGCGTGGGCCCGGATACGCGCGGGCCTATCCGAGGTCGAGATCGCATACGCGCGCCGGGTCGCCGAGATCAGCGCCGAAGCGCTCGCGCGGTACGATCGGCGGCATGGACGTTGAAGCGTGACTGATCGCGGAGTTGCACATTATGTGGGCGTTACAATTGTCGCCAATGCAAGTTCTTCTGAGAGTGCCTCGAGCGCCTTTCTCGCCTCCTTCGGCAACCTGTCCAAGTTGCATTCAAACGGCACATCCAAACTCAGATGTTTCTCGGGATCATTTTTCCATTGAAAGTGCACGAAGGAACGCTTCCTGCTCAGGTCGTGATGTAGGCCGGTAATCAAAAGCTCCGTCATTTGCCGCTCCGGATTTGAGGTTATCGAGGGTGCACCCGGTTGGTCGGATGATTATCATTTCGCAAACGTGCGATCGGCACCCAATAGTCAACTGGTAAAACTCCCAGTGCGGGCTCGGGGGAAACGGGACCCGGGTCGCGATCGAGACCGCAGTGATCGAGCACCCAATCGTCCTCGCAGAGACAGTTGCCCTCGCGCAAAACGCTTGAGGCAGCGCCCCTAGGCCGGCTTAGGAGTTCTGCGGCTGCTGCAGTCTCACGTTGAGGGTGTCCGCCATCCGGCTGAGCTCGGGAAGCGAACGTGCCTTCATCTTCCGCATCAGGTGGGTGCGATGCACCTTCACCGTAGACTCGGCGATGCCGATATCGTTGGCGATTTGTTTGTTGAGGCGATCCGCCACGACATGGAGCATGATCTCACGCTCGCGGGAGCTGAGCTTGTCGAAGCGCTCCCTGAGCGCAGTCAATACCCTTTCACTCTCCCGGCGGGCACCATCGCGAGCGAGACCGGCCTCCACAGCGTCAAGCAAATCCTGATCACGGAATGGCTTTGTGAGGAACTCCATGGCGCCGCCCTTCATCGCCTGCACGGTCATCGGCACGTCGGCATGCGCTGTGATGAAGATGATCGGCACTTGCCTGTTCGCAGCGGCAAGGTCGCGCTGAAGTTCAAGACCGCTTCGCCCCGGCATCCTCACGTCGAGTACAAGGCAAGTTGGGCCCTCCGGCGGATCGACCTTGAGAAAATCCGAAACAGACGAAAATTGCCGGGTCTCTAGGCGAATCGTCCGCAAGAGACGCGCAACCGAGTCGCGAAACTCGGGATCGTCATCGATGACCAAGACACTGGGATTCGCCTCACCCATCCTCGGTATCCCAAAGGCAGCGCGTTCTTCCTGCGATGGCTCTAATAGTACGCACAATCGATTGATTTGAACAGCATCTGCTCCCTAAGCGGATAGCCCAAGGCCTAAGCCATCGCTTAGGGGCGCCGGCATTGCATCATTGGGGAATGTCACCGACATTACAAAAAAGTTGCATGCCGGCGCGAGGTATTGCGCCGCGGGTATGTCGGAGCCACGAAGTTTCCCGGAAGCCGCAATGTTGAACCACACGATCGTATCTATCGTCGACGATAATCAGCCCTTTCGAGAATCACTGCGAAAGCTCGTGATGTTGTTCGGCTACACTGTCGAATCTTTTCCGTCAGCAGCCGATTTCCTGGCATCACGTCTCGTGCCTGAAACCGACAGCCTGGTCGCCGACGTTCACATGCCCGGAATGACCGGAGTTCGAGCTGCACGGGCATTTGGTCGACACAGGGCACGCGATTCCTACGATCCTCGTGACTGCGTACCCCGATGAAGTCGTCAGGGATCAGGCCCTGAAGGACGGAGTTGTTTGCTACCTCAGCAAGCCAGTGGACGACGACGATCTCGAACGGTGCCTGCGTTCGGCTTTGCAGCCGGTACACCGATTTGAAGGCAACTCAAGGGTCCTGCTGGGCCGCGGGCAGGGTGAACTGAAATACGGACCCCCGAGGCTCATTGGCACTCATCCACAACCGGCCTCCATGACCATTGATGATGGTCTGGCAAATCGAAAGCCCCATCCCAATTCCGCTGGTCTTGGTGGTGTAGAAGGGTTCGAAAACTCGCTCAAGGTTTACCGGATCAACGCCGGGCCCTGAATTGTGCACTGCGACGAGAATGCCGCCACTTTGGCTTTGCTCGGTTCTGATCGACAACTCTCGCGTCCCGTCCTCGATTGAGCTCATCGCTTCGACCGCATTCAGGATCAGGTTCACGAGTACTTGCTGCAGCTGAACGCGGTCACCCTGAACAGGAACCAGACCATCCATCAGGCGAGTGCTGAACGAGGTCCCGCTCTTGGTGATTGCGCTTTGCACCATGACAATTACCTCGTTGACAGCTTCATTGAGGCAAAAACGCATCTTTCGCGGAGGCGCTCTCTTGATCTGATTACGAATCCGTCCGACGATATCTTTGGCTCGGTCCGCATCCTTGACGACACAACCGAGCGCTTCCCTGGCCTCATCCAGATTCGGTGGATTCATTTCCAAAAAGCGCATCCCCGCACGGGCGTTGTTACGAGCGGTCGCGATCGGATGCAGTATTTCGTGGGACAGCGAGGCAGCCATTTCTCCCATCATGCTCACACGATTTATGTGGGCGAGGTCTGCCTCAAGCTGACGGAGCTGCTCACGCTCGTCTTGTGCGCGCTTCCGATCCGTCACGTCGACGTTTGTGATAATGGCCTCGAGTAGCGCGCCGCATGGCGAAAATTCATGATGCCCGTTTATTTCGACGTATTTGACTGTTCCGTCAGGCAGCAGGATTTTGAACTCGGAAAGAAGATCCCTTTGCTCGCGCAATGCCTCCTGGACTTCGCCCCACACCCTTTCTCGATCGTCTGGGTGAATGCGTTCCCAAGTTTCGTCCCGGCCTGGAAGGCCCTTGAGCGGATCAAACCCCCAGATCCGGTAACTCTCGTCCGACCAATATAGATAACGCCTCGTCGTCCCGTCCAGAACCCAGGTACCGGTGTGGCTTAGCTTCTGTGCCTGTGCAAGCCACGCTTCGCCGCGGCGCAACGTGTCCTCGGCCTGCTTGCGCTCCGTGATATCGACGCTTGTGCTAACGACCTCGAATAGCGCGCCAAGTGGGGAAAATTCATGATGGGTGTTTGATTCGAGGTATTTGACTGTTCCGTCAGGCAGCAAGATTTTGAATTCATCAAAGAAGTCTCTTTGCTCGCGCAATGCTTCCTGGACTTCGGCCCACACCCTTTCTCGATCGTCTGGGTGAATGCGTTCCCACAAAGCGTCTCGTGTGGGAAGGCCCTTGAGCGGATCAAACCCCCAGATCCGGTAACTCTCGTCCGACCAATACAGAAAACGCTTCGTCGTCCCGTCCAGAACCCAGGTACCGGTGTGGTTTAGCCTCTGAGCTTGTGAGAGCCAGGATTTGCTGCGGCGCAACGTGTCCTCGGCGCGCTTCCGTTCCGTGACGTCGACGTTTGTGCAAATGACCTCGAGTAGCGCGCCCAGTGGGGAAAATTCATGATGGGTGTTTCCTTCCAGGTGTTTGACTGTTCCGTCAGGCAGTAGGATTTTGAACTCGGCAAGAAAATCTCTTTTCTCGCGCAATGCCTCCTGGACTTCACCCCACACCCTTTCTCGATCGTCTGGGTGAACGCGTTCCCACATATCGTCTTGGCTTGGAAGGCCCTGCAGCGGATCAACCCCCCAGATATGGTAACTCTCGTCCGACCAATACAGGAAATGCTTTGTTGTCCCGTCCAAAACCCAGGTACCGGTGTGGCTTAGCCTCTGTGCCTGTGCAAGCCAGGCTTCGCCCCGGCGCAACGTGTCCTCGGCCCGCTTGCGTTCTGTCACGTCGACCGCCGTGGCGATAATCTCTACGAGCTCTCCGGTTGCAGAGAACACGGGCATGATGTCTGCATCGACGTGTTTGACCGTCCCATCTGGCAGTTTGAGTTTGAACTCGTTCTGGAAACTTCTCCTTTCGCGCAATGCGCGCTCGACCTTTTCGTTCACCGTGTCTACGTCGTCTGGATGGACCCGTTGCCACACCGCTTCTCGGCTTGGAAGGCCCCGCAGTGGATCAAACCCGAACAGGCGGAAAGCCTCGTCAGAAAAATAGAGGATCTCCGTCGCATTGTAGGCCGCGGTAGCGGTATGGGTCAGTCTTTGTGCTTCTGCCAGATAGGCTTCGCTGCGGCGAAGCCGGTCTTCAGCCTTCTTGGCGTCATCGATGTCAATAGCGAGGCCATACCACTGTATGATGCGCCCATCCCGATCGCGCAGGGGATCACCGCGAGCTTGGTGCCAACGATATTCGCCGTCGCACCGACGCAGGCGATGCACAGTCTCGTAGGATGTTCCGGTCTCAATTGCGTGACCGAAGGCCTTCATCGTTCCTGGAAAATCGGCCGGGTGTATGAAAGCCTCCCAACCGCCATGCTTAAATTCCTCAAACCGCATGCCGCTATAGTCCAAAGCGCGCTGGTTGACATATGTCGGTTCGCCGGTGGGGTCAGCGGACCAGAGGAAGCTTGGTACCGTGTCGATAATTTGACGGAGCTGGCGTTCGCTCTCCCGCAATGCTTCCTCGGTACGCCGCTGCTGCCGGCGCGCTTCTGAGAGTTTGCGCCTAAGCAGCTCGGACCGTAATTCCTCCTTCGACGCGGATGAGGTAACACCTCGAGTTGTCTCGACTCTGCGGCGGCGTTTTGCTGCCGGCGCCGTGCGGCTTCGCGGTTTGGTCGATCCTGCTCTGGAGCGCTGTGTCATGCCCTTACCCGATGCTCAGGGAAGCGCATCGTAATCGGTTCAGCCCGGCGCTGGAAGTGGCTGGTTCTGGGGTCGGTGAGCGGCCGCGGAGAAAAAAATCAAATAGTTCGTTCAAGATGCCGCCGTCCTTTCCCGGTATTGGTTGTTGCCAGCCGCCGACCCATCGCGTGGGCGGACCTCACGGCGTGGCCGAGACCAGGGCAAGTTCAGAAAGGACCTCGACGAGCGCTGGGGGCACGCATGCGCCGTCACCGGCTGCTCGGTCCGGCGACCTGCTGCGGGCTTCCCACGTCAAGCCGTGGAGGAACTCCGACCACGTCGAACGCCTCGACCCAGCCAACGGCATCCTGCTGATGGCGAACATCGACATCCCGTTCGACAAGGGCTACGTCAGCTTCGATGACGACGGACGGATGCTAACTTCTCGCCTGTCGGCCGCCCAAAAGCGACTGCTCGGCCTCCCCGGCAATCTGAAGAAAAGACCGACGTCGACCGAACGCCGCTATCTCGCGTATCACCGCCAGGCTTTCGGGTTCTCCGCCTAGGGCAAAATGGTCTCGTGTGACCGGGGAGTGGGGCGTGCTGATCGCTTGGTTTCCATCGCGCTCGCATAGACGGCTGCCTCGCGGGCCCGCCATGCATCGTCCGGTGTCCCGTCATGTTGCCACTCAGGGTCGCCGGTCATTCGCAGCGGAACCACATAGGTCAGAAGGCGGGTTATCGATCTGGGCTTCGTCGTGGCCGCACCACGCAGGACTTGCCTCCGGCCTCAGCCGAAAGCCGCCTGCGGCGTCCCGCTCGATCAGATCAAGCGCGATGAGCCACGCCACGGCCTCGTCGAAACCATCCGGGCCATGTGTTGCGCGCGCCGGCGCCCGATCATCTCCAGCATGCGTGCCTGCCGGGCGCCGGCGAGCGCGCGGGTGGCCATCGTAGTCGCCGCTATTTCGATGGCCGCCAATACGGTCGGCCCGTCAACGCCGCCACTGCGCGACCAGCCAGGGCCGCCAGGTCCTCAGCCTGCTGGGATTCCATCATCCATGTCCCGCTCGGCCAAGACCGCAAGCGACCGCTCGAACAACGCGCGCTTGGCGCCCGAGAGGCGCATCGTCACGACAATCCGCTGCCACGTCCCACGGTACTGCTCGAGAAACTCGATCAGCATCGCAGCCGCATCCTCGTCGTCGGTCATCTGTTCGGCTTCCTCCAAAATGAAAGGAAGCTCGGACCAGAACGCGCCGATCGTCTCGATTTTGCTCATGACCAATAATCTATACTCATCAAAGCCAGGCCTCGCTAGCCATCGGCGGAACCGTGTCGCAACGCCAAGATCCCCGATGACAAGTCATTGGGACGGAGCACCCGGTCGTCCGTCAAATTCAGGATGGTTCCGAATGATCGGAACCTTCATCGGCGGGGGCTCCACGGCGTTCTGGCGTCCGGGGAGGCCGGACGATCGACGGTCGTATGCTCGAACTTCAAGTACGCCCGACGCCAGGCATGGCGGTATTGCCAGTTCGGACGGTTCTTGAGCGCCAACGGCGTCTGAAAGCACGTTGAAATGATGAGCGCCGTAGAAATGGCGCGTGATTACTTCGGCG
>CAWGJM010000005.1:0-218715 GCA_963822795.1 uncultured Alphaproteobacteria bacterium | reverse complement strand
GAGAACAGCTCCTATGTCAGGCTGACCATCGGCGGTCGGAGATCCCAGTGCCTTGATGGCCTGGTCCTCGAGACTTCGCGATCGCCCCGCCAGTGGACGATGATGTTGGCACCCGAATTCAGGACGGTCGGCGCGTTGCGCGGATGCGGGGCGCTGCTGTACGCCGATCGACTTGGAGAATCCGTCAACTCCGTATAGTGCCGGCTGGTGGCATGTCGCGCAGCTCACATTGCCGTCCACCGTGATTCTTGGATCAAAGAACAGCCGTCGCCCGAGAGCAATCCGCTCTTTGGCTTCCCAAGTTTCAGAGGCGCTCTCATGCTTCAGAAGCGGCCGAAAAATTTCCTGCGCTTGCTTGAGAAGGCTGGCGTCGTCAGCCGCCACTGATGCGGAGCTCGCAAGAGCTGCCACGGTGCCCGCAACGATCGCACGCATGCACCTCATGACTGCCTCCACCCGTATCGGTCTGCCGGCTTGTCGAATGGATTGAGAAAATACGTTCCGCGATCCATCTGCAGCGCGAGCGGCGGCGAGGCTTGCTTCCGTCGTTTAAGATAGTTTTAAGATAGCTCGCGCGCTTCTCGACCGCATCGCGGGGGTGGTTACTGCCAGCCTCGGGCACCTAGGCAGACGTGTTAAGCCGGCGATCCAAGCACGCGACGCACGACATCTTTGTCAATTTTGATACCAAAAGCGTAATTGATCTGCTGGGCGATGCGGACACAACCGAACTTTGGATTGCGGCGCTTCATCTCGACGATGGCCGCGATGAGTTGTGTGGAAGGGCCTTTCGGCTCCGGGCTTTCGTTTCCGGCGGGAAGCGGAGAACAGCAAACGGTATTTTCGATGGACCAGCGCCTTGTGGATTTGAGAGCGTGGCCGGCTTGAGAATTGCGGATAGCTTCGGAATGCGATGTGGGCTCACAATGAGGGTAGTCAGCCCGAGCACAAGGCGATCGAGCATGGTGAGATTCTGGCGCACGCTGTCGGGAGCGATTGCTGATCAGGAGTTGATGTTTGAGCAAGAGCGATTTCAGCTGCGACCTGGCGCGTGCCGCCCGGGCCGAGGAGTTTCGCGAGGGTCACGAGCAGATGGATCGCCAAGAGGAGCAGATCGCGCATGAGTTGAAAATTATCATGCTGGCGTGTGCTGTAGAAAACTATGGAGGGAGGAGTAATGACCTAACAACATAGGGAAGCTGTTTGAAAGATGGTGGTCGGCCCACCGGCATCGGCTTTCAGAGGCGGGTGTCAAACCGCTCCAAGCGGCGATGATTAAGTGTCATGGTCGTGAGCGTTGGAGGAAAAGTACGGATTAAACCGTGCAGGTGAGTGTCATAGAGATGAGCGCAAGCAAACCTTCCGATCACGCGTCGTAAATATAACAATGCCGTCAAAATCAGAGGCGACCGGTACTTCTGAGATAAGTCTGCTGGATATCTGGTTACTGAGCAGGCGGCGGTCGGCGTAGAGGGGGCATGAATTTGACACAGGCTCTCAAACGGAACTGCAGGAACCAGTCGTTCCAATGCAAAGGGAAAAGCACAAGTGGTCACAGCCATGAGGCGAAAGTACCGATGTGGAGCACTGGGGCAGAACGATCCGTACGAGCAATGAAGGTTCTGTAATGGAGCTGGAGCAAAGGGATCGTGTCAGGTGTTGCATCTAACGTGCAACCGGAAACAGGATGAAACGATGGATGCAACAAAGACAAAGATGTCTGCCTGATGGGAGCAGTGTGAAGCGAGAGTTTCAAGCACTGTTCTGCGAGAAGCCGGAGGTGCAATCCCTTCGGCTTACTCTCCCAATCTGCGCAAGACTGCACCACAGCGGCGATTTATGCCAAAGTTGCCAATTCGCCACCCACAGGCTCGGCGTCAACGAGGGCCTGGTCATGGTGGCGAGCCCGCCGGACGAGCTCGACCGCTATTTTAAGGCTGAGGAAGCGCGCTGGCGCAAGATGATCAAGGGTGGGATCAAGGTCAAATAGCGCGGCCGCGAACTCATAAACGCGCTCCCGATTTGTGATGCTTGCTATGCCCGGAATGCGACCTCGCCGCGCCAATCTGGTGCCTGACGCGCCCCGAACGGTGAGACGCCGTCTCAGCGCTCCGTTCATCGATCAATCATGGCTTCGCCATGTGCCATGCGCCGTTGAGAAGACCGTCGCCGTTGATCTGGCCTGGCGCCGTATCTTTCTTGAAAGTGTAGAGTGGTTTGCCCTTATACGCCCACATGCTCCTGCCGTCGACGCGAGCAACGATTGTCATGTCGCCGGTTGGCCTGGCATCTTCAGAGGCCAACAGAGGCGGCCAGTTCTCGGCGCAGGGTCCATTGCACATCGACTTTCCACCGACATCCTTGTCGAACGTATAAAGCGTCATGCCCTTGGCGCCGACCAAAGCCCTGCCCTTCGCCGTGTCAGCCGTCCAGAGCGCCTGTGCCGACGCGGAGGATGAGGCGAGAATAAAAATGAGAGCCGCTATCGCGAAAAGTGTCCTGGACATCGCAGCTTCACTCCTGATGGTCAATTCTTTCGGACGCGGGTGCGTCGTCAAAGACGATGCCTTCACGCCGGAATTATTTCCACCTCGACTTTCGTTAAGTCCGAGGCTCGTAGCGCGGGCCGAGCGTCAAATATTGGTCGGGCTAAGTCGGTTTCATTTGCTCGTACTGAGTTCTTCTCAGTTTGACCCTGACCGGACTCTCGTCCTGAGCGTCCACCGGCTTTGCGCCCCAACCACGGCTCAATGAGCACCGTTCTGACGGGGCTCAGCGTTGCCCGTCATGCGATGTCTCGATTGATATCTATTTGACCGGCGGCACTCAGTGACCTCTGAAGATCGTCGTTGCCGGCGGCAGCACTAGACGGCAATGAGGGCATGGCACCCTCCGGCGCCGCAATAGCAGGCGTCCTCGCGCTCGCAGAGGACCTGATCGGCAATCGCTTGTCCCGCGTCAGTCGCAGACATTAACCCGCACCCAGCGCCAGCCGTACCGCGTCGGCACATGCCGGAGCTGATAGCAGTCATCGTAATAGTACGGATAATCATAGTAGCTGTCCGGTCCGCTGAAGCCGATCGCAAACCGCCGGAAGTGATGACGATGATGGAAGAAATTGCCATGGTGGAAGAAAGGACCATGGTGCAAACCGGCGACATGCATTCCTCTTGGCGCAAAGGCACCGAAAGCCGCTGGACGCGCAGACCGACAGCCGCCGGACGCGCAGCACCGATAGCCGCTGGAGGCGCAACGCCGAACTGCTTGCCGCTCATGGCGGAACCACCGCCTTGAAAACCACCGCCGCCGTGGCCGCGGCTACCGGCGAAGCCACCACCGCCGTGGCCGCCGCTACCGGCGAAGCCGCCACCGCCGAAGCCACCGCCGCCGTGGCCGCCGCTACCGGCGATGCCGCCACCACCGCCGCCACCGCCACCACCGCCACCGCCGCCTCTCTGTGCAACAGCATTGGCCGGGGCGAGGGCGATGCCAATTGCCGCCACAGCGGCAAGAAGTCTGACCTTTCTGGTCATGGTACCACTCCTAGGATTGGGGTAGCCCCATGTAAGTTCAACACCACGCCGCGAACCTATTTCGCTCGCGCAACGTTAGCCTCGGGTCTCTTCTTTTTTCGAAGATCGCACGATCGCTACGATCTGCTGCACCAATTCAGCCCACAGGCAAGCGTCTATGCTCGCCATACCGGTTTGATCGAAGAAGACGTCTACACAGCCTTTCCGGAGCTGAAGCCGTAGGGTCCTTTTTCCGTCGTTTGGCGCCGGGCGCCGTAGCCAAGAATGAAAACTTCGCATGTCGCTTGTTGGCACATCGCGTCGTTTCGTGGCCGCGCAGCAATTCAGTCGCTTTCGGTGCATAGCGGACATGGCCAGACTTGCTGCAGGCACGATCCGGTCGCGAATGACCCGACTCGGACATCGACCTTTTTGGCAACCTATTAAGTCAACATCTTTGACTTATGGTTCGGCAGTCGCGGATGATGTAGCTTCACCCGTGTGACGCACGGAACATTGTGGCGCGCACCTCTGCCTTGCGGCAATCAAGATGCTTCTGCGCCTGTGCAGCTCGAAGAACCACGCCTTTTCGGTGGAATCTAGAAGACTGCTTCTATGACCTCGCGTTCGCTAATGCCGAATTCGCCTAGCGGCTGAGCCGCTTGACATGGAACCGCGCATGACCCTTGATCCGATTCACCAGTTCAATATCGACAACCTCTTCAAAATCGGCCAGATCGGCAATCAGGCCATCTACTTCACCAATTCGTCCGTCTACATGTTGGTCTCGGTGGCGGTAATTTGCTTGCTGATCGTGGGTGGCGCTGCAGGCCGGCAATTGGTTCCCGGGCGTTTCCAGTCGATGGCCGAAGTGAGCTACGAGTTCGTGGCCTCTATGATCCGCTCCACCGCCGGATCGGAAGGGATGACGTTCTTCCCGCTAGTGTTCTCACTGTTCATGTTCATCCTGGTCTCAAACGTGATCGGCATCATTCCCTACACCTTCACGGTCGCGAGCCACATCATCATTACTGCCACATTGGCGCTGCTCGTGTTCTTCACGGTGCTGATCTACGGCTTCTACAGGAACGGCCTGAAATTCTTTAGGATCTTCGTGCCCTCGGGCGTTCCGATCTACATCCTGCCACTTGTCGTCCCGATCGAAATCATCTCCTTCCTAACGCGGCCGCTCTCACACAGCGTGCGTCTGTTTGCCAACATGTTGGCCGGCCACATCACGCTCAAGGTGTTCGCCGGATTCGTTGCGCTGCTCGGCACCTCGCTTGGCGCGATTGGTTGGATCGGCGGCATACTACCGCTCGCGTTGACGGTTGCGATGACCGCGCTCGAACTTCTGGTCGCGTTCCTGCAGGCTTACGTGTTTGCCGTCCTTACCTGCATCTATCTCAACGACGCTATTCATGCAGGACACTGAACCCGCCCGGGGAATTTCTACCCCACACCTCAAGACGTGTTGCCGATAAGTCCGGAATTGGCACCTTTGAGACATGCCGTCGCGGTCGCCGAATGTCCGGTCTTAGGGGATCAGTGGACTTGCCGCTAACGCTGCCTGAGGACAGCTTTTGACCCAATGTATGGTCCGGCCGCGCGTTGCAAGAGGTTTTCGTCGATCTGGTGGTAAGCCGTCTTGCATCAATGTATCCGGTCTCTAGTTGGAGCTTGGCGAAGCGCCTCGCTCAGGGCAGCAGTCGAACATAGAAGCAATCTGTTGCCGGCTGCGCTTGCGATACAGACTGAAAGATTGACTAAACGATGAGGCGGCGCCAAACGCCACCGTGCGAAATGCTGTTGCGAGGCATCCGACAAACTCACGAGATGGAGCTCATTGAAAGTCGCATTGGCCATGGGCAAGACCGACTGACCGTCGCATTGCGTGGAACGAATGCCGATGACCGATCTTGCTCTCCTTGTCGCTCCGTGCAAGCATCATCGGACGTTGGTGCCCCGATAAAGGGGCAACGGGAATGCGGTGAAGCCCGGTTTTGGAAAATCCGCAGCTGCCCCCGCAACTGTGAGCGGCGAGCGAAGGGCGAGCGACCACTGATCCCGATGGGATTGGGAAGGACGCCCTGGCTTTGACCCGCGAGCCAGGAGACCGGCCAGCGCAACGCAACCGAAGCCGTCGGTGGGACGGTTGGAGGGATGTATGCTCTGCACGCGAAATCTGCCGGTGCGACCCGGTATTTTTTTCTCCATCTGTCTCCATCATCAGCTCGCCTTGCGACGCTAACGCGGACAGACGTGCGGATGTCCCACATTTCCGAAAATCCTGGGACTGAAGCTGGCGCCGCGAACAGCGATGGCGGGGCAAGTTGCATCGCTGCCCGGGCGGTTCAGTTCGCGGTCGCCGATCGATCGATCCTGAACGGGATCGACCTCACCGTCGCGCGAGGTGAGAAGCTTGCCGTGATCGGTCCAAACGGCAGCGGCAAGTCGACGTTGCTGCGCTGTCTTTATTCGTGGCACCGTCCGACAAGCGGCGCAGTTCTGCTCGACGGCACTGAACTCGCAAAAGTGTCGTCGACCAAGCGAGCGCGAAGTATCGCTGTGCTTGCCCAGCATTCAGAACCCGGGCTCGGCCTGTCTGTTGCTGAAGTCGTGGCCCTCGGGCGGTTACCGCATCGGAAGACTTGGAGCGGTGGGACACCGCGGGACGCGGCTGTCGTGGCGCGGACGCTCGATGTAATGGGATTGACCGCTCTTGCGGATCAGCCACTCGCTACATTGTCGGGCGGCGAAACTCAGCGGGTCCTGTTCGCCCGGGCGCTTGCGCAAGACCCTGCGCTCTTGATCCTCGACGAGCCAACCAATCATCTCGATGTCCGTCATCAGCTCGAACTGCTGAACGTCGCGTCGTCGCTCGGTGTCACCGTCATCGCGACGCTCCACGACATCAACATTGCGGCGCGCTGGAGCGACCGCGTCTGCCTCGTCGACCGCGGGCGCGTACAGGCGCTCGGCACAGCTGATGCGGTGCTCGATCCGGTAGTGCTAGCGGCCATCTACGGCGTCGTGGTCGATCGCGACAACGATCCGCGCACCGGCCGGCCGCGTTTGACTTTCCATCTCGATATTTGACTAACGGGGATACCTTCCGGATGCTGAAATCGGCGATATCAAGCCTTGCCCTTGCGCTGGCTATTATTGTGACGCCCGCCTTGGGCTATCCGGTCGAAGTGCAATCGTGCTTCGACAAGGTGACTTTCGACGGGCCGCCTAAACGCCCAGTCGTCAACGACTTCAACCTGGTCCAGACCGTCATTGACATGGGTTTGATCGATCGTTTCGTCGGCGTTGCCGGCATAGGCGGCGGCGAGAAGGAGATCGTCGCGCCACCCGGGGTAATGGACAAGATCAAGCAGTTCTCCGATCGCTATCCGACCACGGAAGCAATTCTCGGCCAGAACGCGGATTTCTACTTCGCCGGCTGGCAATACGGCCTGAGCGAGCCGGATGTGACGCCGAAGCGGCTCGCCGAAACTGGTGTGAAGACCTACGTTCTCTATGAGAGCTGCATCCGCGTCGGCCCTCGTCCACCGATTTCGATGGAGACGGTGTACGCCGACATCCTGGCGCTCGGCCAGATCTTCGATATCGCGCCGAAAGCGGAGGCGATGGTCGCGGACCTGCGCAAGCGGGTGGCGGCTGTCACGGATCGTATCGTCAGTGCCAAGACGCGTCCGCGCATGATGTACTGCGGGTTCTGCAACACCGACAATCCGCCGCGCACCATGGGCGCCGAAGGCGTGCCGCGGCTGCTGTTCGATCTCGCAGGCAGAAAAAACATCTTTGACGACATCAAGGATTCCTATGTCAACGTGAGCTGGGACGTCGTCATCGACCGCGATCCGGAATGGATTGTGGTGTCCAATCCGCTCATCTCGCACGAGGACATCATGAACTATCTGACGACAAGTCTGGCCCTGAAGAATGTCAGCGCGGTCAAGAACCGGCACATTCTGTTCATGACCTATGCCGAACGCTCGCCGTCGCCGCGCAACGTCGATGCGCTGGAGCGGCTCGCCAAGACTATTCATCCCGAATTGTTCGGCCAGTAGCGAAATGACAGAGGCCTCGAGCGCTTGGCCGACGATCGGGCAGAAGGACAAGCGCTTTCCCGCGCTACTGCTATTGCTGCTGGCGGTCGCGCTTGTGTCGACAATCGTCGCGATCGGTGTCGGTGCGGTCGAGATCGCGCCGGGCATGGTGATCGCCATTATCCGCGATGCGCTGTCGCCCGGCAGCGTCGAGCCGAGCTGGACGCTCGGACAGCATAGTATCGTAATTGATTTGCGCATCCCTCGCGCTATCCTCGGCGCCTCCGTCGGCGCGGGCCTCGCCATCGTTGGTGCAGTGCTGCAAAACATCACCCGCAACCCTCTTGCCGATCCCTATCTGTTCGGCGTGTCCTCGGGTGCGGCCGTCGGCGCGGTGATCGTCATCCTTTATACGGGATCGGTCCTCGGCCTCGTTACCCTTCCGCTCGCAGCCTTCGCCGGCGCGCTGGTCTCGATGGGACTGGTTTTTGTCCTGGCCTTGGAGCTCGGCGGCTTCGGAACGGAGCGCCTGGTCCTGACGGGGATCGCCGTTCATTTCGTTCTGATGGCGGCGACCAATCTCCTCATCTTCAACGCCAGCGATCGCGGCGCGGAAAGCGCGCTGTTCTGGATGCTCGGCAGCTTCGGTAACGCCCGCTGGAACGTGCTGGCGCCGCCGATAGTGGCCCTTGCCGTCGGCGGAGCCTGGATCATGTGTCGGGCACGCGGCCTCGACGCGCTCTCGATTGGAGATGAGGGCGCGCACACCCTCGGCATCGACGTCAAGCACTCATGACCGGCGTTTTTGTGTCGACCTCCGGCGCGGTCGGCTTCGTGGGCCTGATTGTTCCTCATTGCGCCCGCTGGGTCGTCGGCGCGCGGATCGGACGATGCGTTCCGATCGCAGCCGGGATGGGAGCCATCTTCACCGTCTGGGTGGACGCCAGCGCGCGCTACGTCCTTGCACCGAAGGAATTGCCGCTCGGTGTGATGACCGCCGCCGTCGGAGGCCTGTTTCTGATCATCGTGTTGAAGAGGCGCGTACGACCTTAGTCTTTTGATCGCGAGCGCCAGATTTAACCTTGTGTTCTTGGCCTCACTATGAATCACACGCAAATTTGTTGCGGAGCGCAAGAGTCCGCTGTTGTTCTGGTTTTTGGACGCCGGCAACGACGAGACGCTCGGCAGACGGCGTCCAAAAAGCGCCAAGGCACGAAATCGCGGGAAGTGGGCACCGGCGGTGCCGCGGGCGCTATGGGGATTTTGTCGCAGGTTCGGGTTTGCTGAGGTTGGATTGAAGCGGTCGCCGCGATCGGCTTGCGGAGAACGAGGGTCGCATGCGTCGATGTAAACGAGCGATCTTCGGGTAGCGCGACAGAATTGGTCGCGCGACGGCTGTTGAATGCAGCGCGCCGATGCTAGCTTGGGCGGTGCCGGCTACGAGCCAGCAAGCGTGGAACGAGTTCTTGCCGATATCGATGCCGATCACGGCGATCGCGGTATTGGGTGTCTGAGACATGGCGCGCTCCTTGTCTTTGGTGCCCCTTGCCAGCTTAGCTTGCTGGCGGGGCAGGAGCACGGCCGGACCATCCAACGGACGTCGCGCAGTGAGCTACGTCCGGCTCTCATACTAAGAGAACTTCCCCCATGTCCGCTCTGTGGCCCACCATATGAGCCCGCTCCCGCCGACAATGAACGCGCCCAAAGAAATCCATCCATAATTCCCTGTGGAAACGACCCCCATGCCCACCACGAACACAGGTACGATCATCGTAAAATAATAAGGGCCGGTGTAGCGGCAGTGCGTGCGATTGCACCGCCTCGCGTTCAATAAGCACGCCGTGCCCATCCAGATGAGGGCGATGATCCAGATCACGGCGCGAGCAGATACAGGAACAAACAGACCGGCAAGAATGGCTGCTTTAGGCATCCACCACGCCGGCAAGCTGGCGTGCACGCTGCCAAGCCAGTCGCGCGCGGTTTGGGTCGGCGCGTTGGTCATCGCCTGTTACGCACAGCAGGAGGCCGCACCCGGTTCACCGGAGCGTATTGCCTGAATCGGCGGACACGGCACCGAGCCGTAGGAGCAGAACACGCAGCAATCGCCCGACTTGGGCTTTAGCTTTGTGCCGCAGCCGGTGCATTCATAGAAGAACTGACAGGCATCGGTCGGCATGGTCTCCGATTTCGTGGCGGCGCAGTGCGGACAAGTGATGGTCGATTGAAGCAGCATCGGATCAGCTCTTGGGCGCGGATGGATAGCCCGCCTTCGTGGTCGCCGATGTCAGTTGGTTCACATTGGCTTTGGCGTCGTCATAGATGACCGTTGCCGTCTTGTCCTTGAAGGACACAGCAACCTTGGCAACGCCGGGCACGGCTTCCAGGCTACCTTTGACGATGGAGGGGCAGGCCGCGCAATCCATATTGTTCACGGCCAAGGTGATCGTTTTATCGGCGGCCATCGCCGCTGGCGAGGCGATGATGGCGACGGCAAAGGCCGCAAGGGCGAGGATCTTGCTCATTGGGAATTCTCCGGTTACGAGTTGAGAAAGAGCGGTGCGATGAAGTCGAGGGCGAGCGCGGCGACGACGAGAATGGTTGCGAGGATGAGGCCCGTTTTGACGAGGCGATTTGGCAACGGGCGCGCGCAGGCCTCGCCATCGGCGCAGGCGCGCGTTGAGGATCGGTAGACCAGCCAATAGCCGTACCCGAGGAACGCGAGCGTCGCGGTGAGGAAGTACGGCTGATAGGGGGCAAGCCGAGTGAAGTTCCCGATCCATGCTCCGCTCACCCCAAGACCGAACAGGGCGAGGGGCAAGATGCAACACGACGAAGCCGCGAGGGCCCCAAGAAGGCCGCCTGCCGCCATGAGGGTTTGCCGCCGCCTGTCCGCAATGTGATCAGCTTGCTTGATTATCATGGGTTAAACCATGCATCCTGTAGCGACTACAGGATCAAGGACTATTTCATGCGCACCATCACGTCTTCGGGAGCCGAAAACATCTCAATCGGTGAGCTGTCCAAGGGTAGCGGCGTGAACATTGAGACCATCCGCTATTACGAGCGGATCAAAATGTTGCCGGCGCCGCCCCGAACGGCAAGCGGTCGACGGGTATACGGACCAGCCGAAAAACGCACATTGGCTTTCATCCGGCGTTCCCGCGACCTCGGGTTCACTCTTGAGGAGATTCGCGCCTTGCTTGCCCTAGGGGGCCAGAGCGCGCTTCGTGTGCCGATGTGCACAAGATTGCTGGTACGCATCTGGCGAACGTTCGCTGCAAGCGTATTGCACCCCACGATCGGAATGATGGATCAGACTGCCTCGCTTCGGCTGCCGTGCTGTGATGGCCATCACCAGAGCCGAAATCGCGAGTTCCGCTCGCAGATGCGTATCCAGCGCCCAGCCGACAACCTTGCGGCTGAATGCATCCAGGATGACGGCCAGGTAGCCAAACTCCTCTGCCAAATGCAGATACGTGATATCCGCCACCCAGAGCTGATCGAGGCCGTTGAGCACCATACCACGGGTCAGATTGGGAACGACGCACCAGGTATGGCGCGAGTTGGTTGTCATGGGCACGAACGGGGTTTGGCGTAGACACGGAAGATTGTCCTCGCGCAGCAAGCGCAGAACCCGCTTGTGATTGGCTTGCCAGCCTTCACGCCGCAGGAGAGCGCCGATCCGTCGGTAGCCATAGTAGCGATGCTTAAGGGCCAAACGCTGAATCGCGTCCCGAAGGCCAGTCTCTTCCTGGCGGGGCGCCGATCGCTGCCAATGCCGATAATAGCCGGATCGGCTGATGCCTCCGAGCTGGCACATGCGCTCGATTCCGATCTCGCCTTGCGACCGAGACGTCGTCATCGCTTGGATGACTTCGTAGATGCCGTCCCGCCAGGCACGCCGCTCCGCAGGCGTTAATCCCTGACTTGCCGCAAGGCTTGCTGAAAAAAATCGAGCTCGACTTGTTGCTGGCCGATCTTGCGTTCAAGCGCAGAAATTCGCCGTTGCGCCCGGGCCAGCTCCTCCAGTGAGGTTCGTCGAGCCTCCTTGTCGGGCTGTTTCTCTGCTGCTGGCCTCTCCTCGTGAGCCAACAGATCGGCGTTGGTCATACGACCGCGGCCACGCAAGGCTTTGCTGCCGCCCAGACGACACCGGTTACGCCATTGATAAATGCTCTTGCGAGAAACACCGAGCTGCCGGGCCAGATCGCTCACGTTCTCCCCCGCCTCCATCCGGCGCAACGCCTCGAGCTTAAATTCCCGACTGAATCGGCTTGGTTCGTTGGTGCTCAAATAGTCCTCCCTAGAAAGGAGAACTGTCACCATTTTTCTGTCCCAAGCTAGGGGTGCACTCCAGAACTGGCACGGCCCTCTTAAGAAGGCCACTTGTTGTTGCCCATTTCCTGTCCTGCTGAGGCTCAAGAACTCGCCGAGGCTGTTGCGATCACCAGGATCTATGACTCCCCGCGCGGCTGGATCCAGATCGCGATCGGGTGCTCAAGCCCGCGGATCGTCTGCGGGGCTTGTGCCATCAGTGGCTGAAACACCGCATCTGCACTGCCGAGTTCGGACTTGGCCCGCTCGACGAGATCCTCGCTCACCACTAGCTCGCAGTCGAGCGCGCGGGTCAAGGTTTCGAGCCGGCTTGCGGCGTTCACTGTCGAACCGATCACCGCAAATTCAAGACAGGTCTGCCCGATGTCGCCGAGCACGACCGGCCCGTAGTGCAAACCAAAACTGACGCGGATCGGCACTTCGGCGGTCGCTTTGCGTTCGCCGTTCCACGTATCCACCGCCGCCATCATAGCCTGCGCACAGCGTAGCGCGTTGCTGGCGTCGGCTTCTCCGACGAACGGCGTGCCGAAGGTCGCCATCAGCCCGTCGCCAAGGTATTTGTCGAGCGTGCCGCTGTGACGGAACACCTCCTGCTCCATCAGTGCGTGGAATTCGCGCAAGGTGCGCACAACTTCTTCCGGCGTGCGCACGTCGGCAAAGGCGGTGAAGCCGACGATATCGACGAATAGCACGGCGACGTTTTGCGTGCGCACCTGCTTCAGTGGTTCGTCGTGCTTAGACAATTCCTCCACCACGTTTGGCGAGAAGTAGCGCGCGAGATTGCCGCGTTCGCGCTCAATTGCAGCATGGCGGATCAGGAGATCATTGCCACGGCGCACCGCGACTGCCAGTGTCACCGCGACAATCATGAACACGACGATCTCCTGGATGCGCGCGCCGAACACGATCGAGTTGGGCGAGATCAGCTGGGACAGCCTTTGATCGCTGCCTATCGCCGCTGCGATGCGGGCGGTCATCTCGGGATCGCGATCGGGCTGCCACCACACCCAGACCAAGCCCACAATCCAAAGAGCGGAGGTCCACGTGCCGACCGCGATGACAGTGCGCCAGGAATAGGCCAGTGTCGCGCCCGACAGCAGCACGAAGAAATAGATGAAGTTGCCGAAATGGTATTGCATCGCCACTGGCCAGTGCGCGGAGCTGAAGGGATTCGGTACAACGGCGATAAATGTCAGCAGCGCAAGGTCGCAGAACAACAGCGCAAGCTCTGACCTTGACACGCCGACCCGCCCAACCCTGACCTGACCCCAGCCAATCAGCGCGAATAGGCCAAGCAGCACCAGATAGTAAAGCTGCTCCCACGTCGGATCGATAATCGGCAACAGGCAGGCGATTATGGCGAGCGCAACATAGCGCGCCCGCACCGCGAGCTGCAGCCCCTCCTGCTTGGCCGCGGCGAGCGCAGCCTTCGCGAACTGAACGGTGTCGATTTCGGTGTCGTGCCGACTGCGCGCGCGTGGCAACGCCGCGGGCAAGTCGAGGCGCTCAACGAGCGTGGTCACGGGGCGGCCTCCTCGAGTGGGCGGTTGCAGCACGGTGACGTACGTCAGCGGCCGCAACCAACAATCAATCTAGCCTATAGCCTAGTGATAAATAGGTTTAAGGTCATCACGCCGATGTCTCAGATAGGTCATTCGCGTCGTTCTGACCGCCGAGCAGTCACTTCCGGTCTAGCCTGGTAAACGGATGTTCCCAGTATCCGTCGACATGTCTCAAAGGTGTCATCGCACAAAGTCGCTGCGCTCCAGCCCGCTGCGCGGGAGCAAGAGCCGAGATACCGGTAGCCAGGTGAGAGGATAGTGATAGCGGTGGAGAGCTTCCGTCCTGAGAATCGAGGTGTCGTCAACCTCACTCAGGAAGCAGCTCCCATGAGCGAGACTAACACTGTCAGTCCGCTGCGTCAGCATATGATCGAACACATGGCTGCGCGCAAGCTCAACCCACACAATCAGCGCAGCCACATCCACAGTTGCAAGCGGTTCGCCGCTTGGCTCAAACGCTCGCCCGATACGGCAACGCCCGACGAGGTGAGCCGATTGCAGCTACACCTGATCGAGAGCGGTACGAGCATCTGCAACCGCAATCGGATCATGACCGGGTGCGGGTCTTGTTCCGCGCCACGCTACGTCGCCACGATCTGGTGGCCGAGGTCTGGCACCTCAAGGAGCCGCAGAAGCTGCCGCCAGTGCTGAGCCCCGAGGAGGTCAAGCGTGTCCTGACCATCGCGACAACCTTGAAGGCGCGAGCGATACCAGACCGAACCTATGATTGCGGATTGCGGGCCAGCGAGGTGCACCATTGCGTGGCTCAACCGCTGCCGCCGCTTGTCCAAAGATTGGGAGTGCCTCAACCGAAAGGCCTTGGCGTTCTTGCGCCTCGCATCAATCCGCCTCATGCTCAGAAAACTCTGCAATCCGGCCTGAAGTCTGCGGCCGGACTCTTAAGAGAATGAGAGCGTCGCGCTCAAGCGGTTCGGCTAACCAAACTTTTCACGTCTCGCGCCAAGCCGCCCGCGCGAATGTATCTGCCACCCTTCCACTGATAGACGGCCGAATGAAAATCCTGCGCCCTTCCATCCTTGAAACCCTCGTATTGATTCAGTTCAAACTGTTGTCCCGCGGTAGGCCGCGCTTGGGTCGAAAGCGGGATCTTTGATTCAACCCAGGCGGATAGATCCAATCCAACGATGGTCGTGAGCAAAAGCCTGGGGATGTTCATTCTGCATCGGGCATCTCTTTGGCTGTCTATGGCTGTCCATCGACCAACGCTGCCCCTATGGAGACCATGATGTCAGGACGAAGGCGCAGTGCCCGCAGGAGCTGTTGACGCACCAAAACCGGGCGAGGCAACGAGTGCGTCACGCAGCGCCTGTTCTTTCGTGTGGTCAAGAGAGGTCTTGAGTACGGTGCCACCCGTTCCTCTCATTGCGTCGAGCACCTTGTCGGTGGTCATCTTGTGGATCAGGACGAACAGCGCGGCGTTGCCTGGCTGCAGATTGGCCGACAATTCTTTCATGAAGGCGTCATTGATGCCGAAATCAGTGAGAGCACCCCCAAGGGCTCCGGACGCTGCGCCCAGCGACGCGCCCAATAGAGGCATGAGAAAGAGAGAGCCGATCAGAAGGCCCCAAAATCCGCCCGACACTGCCCCCACAGCGGTGGTGTTCATCAGCTGATCCAGTTTGACCTTGCCGCTGTCTTGTTTCACGGCAATCACGGCGTCTGAAAGTTCGATTAAATACTCTTTCTGTAGGCCGAGGAGCTTCGTTCTCATCTCCTCCGCTTTGGCTTCTGTGGGATAGACGATGACGACGAGATCTGACACGGGCGTGACTCCATCAAAAGACGAACACTCCGTGCTGGACGAAATCCTACGTTCCGGTGGGGAGCACCAAAGCCGTGGTTGTTCGAATAGGAATTTGAAGTGTCGGCGCGGCGGATACTTTCGTACGGTAGTCGCGTTCCGGGAACAACGAAGGCGTGCGCCCAAAGCGAACACATAAATCCATCTAGCTCGCTAGCCGAAACATCATCCGGCCGCAGCAAGAGTCCGCTGTCGCACTCAATAGCGCAAGCAGTATTGCACGTTAGATCGGCCGGACAACCGTCCGCTGAAGACGCACACGAAGATGTGTAGTACCGAAAAGTTCGAAAGTATTGCGGCGCGAAGATCGTGAAAAAATCGATCAGCGCAAGAGTGTCAGTTTGATTGCCTTGCGCGAGAGGGGTGCTGGAGCTACCGTTTCGTCGCTGATCCTTTCCCTTGCTTACGCTTCGGGAGGATATCGATGCTGAACGCGATTCGGCCAAACAATAGCTCCGACCAGCCCGGAGCGACAGCACTTGAGGGTGGCCTTTTCAGCGCATTGGGGCGCGCCCCTCAGCTGTGGGCAAAAGGTTACAGGGAAGTAGCAGGTTCGCAGTTGGGCAGCATAGCCCATACCTTCCATCTTGCTGTCACCCGACATGAAAGGGCCGCCGCTTTCCGCGACGCACGTTAGTCTATCTTCCAACCACTATGAGAAGGATTAAACGTCATGGGTAAAGTCATCGGCATAGACCTCGGTACCACCAACTCATGTGTGGCCGTGATGGATGGCAAGACGGCGCGCCTAATCGAGAACGCCGAAGGTATGCGCACAACGCCTTCCATAGTCGCGTTTACGAGTGACGGCGAGCGCCTCGTGGGCCAACCGGCCAAGCGGCAAGCGGTGACTAATCCGGAGAATACCATTTTTGCCGTTAAACGGCTGATCGGGCGTCGCTATGACGACCCCCTGGTCGAAAAAGACAAGGGCCTGGTCTCCTACAAGATCGTTAAAGCCTCGAACGGAGATGCGTGGGTGCAGGCTAACGGAAAGACCTATTCACCCTCACAAATCTCGGCATTCATTCTGCAAAAAATGAAGGAGACGGCGGAGGCCAACCTCGGCGAGAAAGTCGATCAGGCGGTCATCACTGTGCCGGCCTACTTCAATGACGCACAACGGCAGGCGACAAAAGACGCCGGCAAGATTGCCGGTCTGGAGGTGCTTCGCATCATCAACGAGCCGACCGCTGCGGCGCTCGCCTACGGACTTGAGAAGAAAAAGCAGAGCAAGATCGCCGTCTATGACCTTGGCGGTGGGACATTCGATATCTCAATCCTCGATATTGGCGACGGTATTTTCGAGGTGAAATCCACCAATGGTGATACGTTTCTTGGCGGCGAAGACTTCGACATGCGGCTCGTCAATTATCTCGCCGATGAGTTTCAGAAGGAGCAGGGCATCAATTTACGCAACGACAAGCTTGCCCTGCAGCGACTGAAGGAGGCCGCCGAAAAGGCCAAGATCGAACTCTCGACTACATTGCAAACGGAGGTGAATCTACCGTTCATTACAGCTGATCAATCGGGTCCAAAGCACTTGGCGGTCAAGCTCACGCGAGCGAAATTCGAGTCATTGGTTGACGATCTCGTGCAGAAAACGATCGAGCCATGCCGCAACGCGCTCAGGGATGCCGGACTTTCAGCGTCCGATATCGGCGAAGTGGTTCTGGTGGGCGGCATGACTCGGATGCCCAAGGTCCAGGAAGTTGTGCAGAAGATATTCGGTAAAGAGCCTCATAAGGGCGTCAATCCAGATGAAGTTGTCGCGATCGGAGCTGCAATCCAGGCCGGGGTGTTGCAAGGAGACGTCAAGGACGTGCTCCTGCTCGACGTTACGCCGCTATCGCTTGGCATCGAAACGCTCGGCGGTGTCTTTACGCGTCTGATTGACCGAAATACAACGGTGCCGGCAAAGAAGAGCCAGGTGTTCTCTACCGCTGAGGATAACCAGAATGCTGTCACCATTCGCGTGTTCCAGGGCGAGCGTGAAATGGCCGCAGATAACAAGGCGCTGGCCCAGTTCGATTTGGTCGGCATTCCACCGGCTCCGCGCGGCATGCCGCAAATCGAGGTGACGTTTGATATCGACGCCAACGGCATCGTCAACGTGTCCGCCAAGGACAAAGGCACCGGCAAGGAGCAGCGTATCCAGATTCAGGCATCGGGAGGACTGTCGGAGGCTGATATCGACAGGATGGTGAAGGACGCGGAGGCACATGCCGCCGATGACATGAAGCGCAAGGAGGTCGTTGAGGCCAAGAACCACGGTGAAGCGTTTCTGCATACCACGGAGAAGACGGTGGGCGAGCATGGCTCCAAAGTTGGTGATGCCGACCGCCGCATCATCGAGAATGCCATGGCTGATCTGCGGGAGGCATTAAAAGGCAATGACGCAGCGGCGATAATCGCCAAGACAAACGCGCTGCAACAGGCGTCCACCAAAATTGGTGAGGCTGTCTACGCACAATCCCAGAATACGTCCGGAACTGCACGCCCAGGAGCCGGCTCTGGCAACGAGAATATTGTGGACGCGGAGTTTACGGAGGTCGAGGATGACAGGAATACCAAGAAATCGGCTTAAAATTCCGTGATTTCGGGCTTTGAAGCGACCATATCAGTGGTGCTACTGAGACAGTGAACAGGTATCGGCGCAGCTAGATCAGCTTTCGCGACACTCTTCACAAGGCAGATCCTGCTCTTCCTGCAAAGCTGCGGGAGAGATTGCTTGAACTTGAAGACCGATTTTGTGTGATCGAATGCTGTCGATGAACGACACTGGTTTTTGCCTTTGATGCCATGTGTCAGCGCTCGACGCGTTGACAGGTGCGCCCTGGATACCGGCCGGTGCTATTCGTCAGGCTCTGCATTTCGTCGAAATACGGATGATCTTGAGGACAAAGAAGAATGGATAGAAGTTATCCTAATTTGATGTGGTCTGAAGCCTGCGCAATGCTCCTCCGCGCGGAGCGGCTTCACCGGCAGGTTTTTCGGCCGACGAAGCCGGCCGAACTGGGGCCGGCTTGGGAACCGCCGGTCGATATTCTCGAGACCGATCAAGAGGTTCTCGTGTTTGTGGGTTTGCCAGGCGTCGACGCCGATCAGGTCGAAACGATCATTGACGACGGCGATCTTTTGGTCGCCGGGACGCGCCAACTCCCATCTGTGCTTCGGACTGCAGCGATCCATCGACTGGAATTGCCGCAAGGCCGATTTGAACGTCGCATTCGGCTTCCGGCTGGAAGATACCAGCGCGTTCGCCGAGCCATAGTCGACGGCTGTGTGCTCGTCACGCTGGAGAAAATGGGAGTGGCTCATGGTTGAGACCCGGGCCTCGCAGACGGCGGGAGAGGTTGGCGACGCCGTAACCGCCAGTCCTCCAGTTGACGCGCTGATCATCATCCCGGTCCGCAATCTTGTCCTGTTCCCGGGCATGATTGTTCCAGTCACCATCGAACGGCAAAGATCGATTGCGGCCGCCCAGCGCGCGCTGCGCGATCAGCGGCAGGTTGGAATTCTGATGCAGCGCGATCTAGCCACTGACGATCCAATTGCGATCGATCTTCACCGCATGGGAACGGCGGCCAATATCGTCCGCTATATAACGGCGCCGGATGGTTCCCATTATTTGGTATGTCAGGGCTACCAGCGCTTCGAAGCCATCGAATTCCTGAACGGTTGGCCATTCCTCGTGGCGCGTGTGCAGCAGATTCCAGATGCAAACGATCCGCTTACTTCCGATATCGAAGCGCGTTTCTTGCATCTGCGCACTCAGGCGCTTGAGGTCTTGCAGCTCTTGCCGCAAGTTCCGGAGGAACTGGTCGGCGCGATCGAGGCCGCGAACTCTCCCGGGGGGCTGGCCGATATCATCGCCTCCTACATGGATGCCAAGCCGGAGGAAAAGCAGGATTTGCTGGAGACGACCGACGTGTCGGTCAGAATGGAAAAGGTCTCGCGGTTGTTGGCTCATCGGATCGAAGTGCTGCGCCTTTCCCAGGAAATCGGTCAGCAGACGAAAGCGTCACTCGACGAACGGCAGCGCGAAATCCTGCTCCGCGAGCAACTGGCGGCTATTCAGAAGAAGCTTGGCGAAGGCGAGGAGGGTAAGGCGGTCGAGATCGCCGAACTCAGCGATGCGATCACGAAGGCTAATATGCCTCAGGGAGTTGATGAACAGGCGCGCAAGGAATTGCGACGACTGGAGCGGATGCCCGAAGCGGCTGCGGAATATGGCATGGTCCGCAGCTATCTTGAGTGGCTGATCGATTTGCCGTGGAAGCTGCCCGAGGAGGCGCCGATCAATATCGTCGAGGCGCGCCGGATTCTTGATGAGGATCACTATGGTCTTGACAAGATCAAGCAAAGGATCATCGAGTATCTGGCGGTGCGAAAGTTGGCTCCGCAAGGCAAGGCGCCCATTCTCTGCTTCGTCGGGCCGCCAGGCGTCGGCAAGACGTCGCTTGGACAATCGATCGCGCGTGCCATACAGCGCAAATTCGTGCGTGTGAGCCTTGGTGGCGTGCATGATGAAGCTGAAATTCGCGGTCATCGACGGACTTATATCGGTGCCTTGCCGGGCAATGTCATTCAGGCGCTGCGCAAAACGGGAACACGAAACTGCGTCATGATGCTGGATGAGATCGACAAGCTTGGGGGCGGCGGCGCTCTCGGCGATCCGAGGGCCGCGCTTCTGGAAGTGCTGGATCCGGAACAGAACAATACTTTTCGGGACAACTACCTTGCAGTTCCGTTCGACTTGAGCCGTGTGGTCTTTATAACGACCGCGAACGTCCTGGACACGATTCCCGGCCCGTTAAGGGATCGGTTGGAGATCATCGGCCTTGCTGGCTATACCGCGAGCGAAAAATTTGAGATAGCGCGCCGCTATCTCGTTCGCCGTCAGATGGATGCGAACGGATTACAGGACGGCCAGTTCGAGATCTCCGACAACGCGCTGCGCGAGATCATTCATCACTACACCCGGGAGGCTGGCGTCAGAAATCTGGAGCGTGCCATCGGCAGGGTGTTGCGGCACGCGGCGGTTCAGATTGCCGAAGGAAAGACCGGGCCAATTCGCGTTCAGAAAAGCGATATCCCGACCATCCTCGGTCCGGTGATGTTCGAAAACGAGGTCGCGATGCGCACGAGCGTGCCGGGTGTTGTCACCGGGCTGGCGTGGACGCCCGTCGGTGGCGACATCCTGTTTATCGAGGCAACCCGGGTTCCGGGAAGCGGCAGGCTCATCCTGACAGGGCAGCTTGGCGACGTGATGAAGGAGAGCGCGCAGGCGGCGCTCAGCATAGTCAAGAACAAGGCCGCATCGCTCGGCGTGGATCCGTCCTTGTTCGAGAAAAGCGACATCCATATTCACGTCCCAGCCGGCGCCGTTCCCAAGGATGGACCGAGCGCGGGTGTTGCCATGTTTATGGCGCTGACCTCGCTTCTGACGGAGAGGACAATACGCAGCGATACGGCCATGACCGGAGAGATCAGTCTGCGCGGGATTGTATTGCCGGTGGGCGGAATCAAAGAGAAGGTGATCGCGGCAGCTCAAGCCGGGGTCAAGCGCGTTCTGCTACCAGCGCGGAATAGGAGGGATTTCGATGACATTCCGGAGGAGGTTCGCAAACAGCTCGAATTCTTCTGGATCGAACATGTCGAAGAAGCAATGTCGGCGGCCCTCGAACCGAAGGAGCAGGATTTGCCTTCCCAACGACAAGCCGCGGTGTAATTAATGTCTGATTGAATCAATCTTCCTGAGAGCCGTCGAACGTTTTGTTGCGAATTTCCCGATCGTAAGCTGACTGAGGCTGGCGCGGAGCAGGCAGTGAAAGACCCATATGAAATTCTGGGCGTCGCCAACACTGCGTCGTCTGCTGATATTCAGAAGGCATACCGTAAACTGGCAAAGGAGCTTCACCCGGATCTCAATCCAGGCGACAAAAAAGCCGAAGAGAAATTCAAGGAGATAGCCGGGGCTTACGACCTTTTGAGCGATGCGGAGAAGCGCAAGCGTTACGACAGCGGCGAGATGGATGCGACAGGGGCGGAGCGGCCGCGACAAAATTATTACAGGGATTTCGCTTCGTCGGATCAGCATCATCCGTACGCGGATAGTTCAGGCTTTGCCGATTTCATGGATGGAGATGATGGTTTCGCAGAGCTTCTGAGACGCAGCGCGAGCGCCAATGCAAACCGGCGCGGGCGAGATCTGCAATATCGCCTGCCGATCGAGTTTGTGGAGTCGATCACCGGTGGGCACAAACGCCTGGGCCTGCCAGATGGCAGCACGCTCGACGTGACTATCCCGCCAGGCCTGGTCGACGGCCAGATCCTTCGACTGCGCGGAAAGGGCGCGCCCGGAGTAGGCAAGGGCGGTGCAGGCGACGCGCTGATTGAAGTCCAGGTCCTGTCCGACCGACGCTTTACGCGCCAGGGAGACGACATTTCGCTGGAAGTGCCGGTGTCTCTTTCAGAGGCCGTGCTCGGCGGGCGGATCAGGGTCCCGACGCCGGCCGGTGAGGTCACCCTGGCAGTTCCCAAAGGATCGAACACGGGAACGACATTGCGCCTACGAGGCAAAGGCGCGCCCAAACATGGCGGTGGCCATGGCGATCAGTTCGTCAAGCTCAAAGTGGTTCTTCCCAAGGCGCCGGACGCCGACCTCGAAGCATTCGTGTCGAGTTGGGAGGCAGGGAAGGCATATGACCCGCGCCAGGATAAGTCGTAATGACTATGAGCAAACAGGAATTCCTGGTCCGTTCTGGCCTTGAGGCGCAGACGCTGGATGGTTGGCTGGAAGAGCGTTGGTTGCTGCCCGAACATACGTCCGACGGAATGAACTTCTCCGCGATCGACATTGCGCGAGCGCAGCTCATTCGGGATTTGCAGATGGGTTTAGGCGTCAACAATGAGGGCGTGGGAGTTATTCTTCAAATGCTGGATCAACTCCACGGCTTGCGTAGGGCGCTCGACAACCTGCGCAAGGAATACCAGGCGACCTCGCGTTAGGCTGCGCGGAGCAGGCGATCATTCCGCCGGCACGGCTTTGTTCGCAAAGGCGTCCATGACCCTCCCGGAATAGACCAATGCTGCGCCCGCATTGACGGCGATGGCCACGCCGAACGCCTCAGCGATCTCTTCGCGCGTGGCGCCATGTTTGACGGCCGTATCGGTATGGATGGTGATGCGTCGAGAACTTGCTGCAGTTCGTCATCGAGTTGGCGCAGGCAAGATACTGGTGCATGGCGTGAATCACTACCGAACCTTCTCCCACGGCCGAGGCGACGCGTTTCACCGAGCCACTGCGCACCTGGTCAGTTCTGAATGACGACGGCGAGCGGAGGGCGCCACCGCTCATACTTGAATTGGCCGGGGCCGTCTCGAACGTGGTTCGTGCGAATCCCTTTTCGTCAAGCTGGACGGTGCCTCGCAACTATACGGTGCACGGATCGGCGCCAATCATGACCAACAATCCGCAAATATCGACGTCACGGTTCTCGCCGGTTGTACCGTTCACGATCGTAACGCGCCGCAAAAAGCTATCACCTTTCGACTTTGGTGACCTCCGAGCGAAGCTCAAAGCAGACCGAACTACACTTCAGCATGTCGGCTTGGTTCCGGCCATCGAATGCTACGGCAAGTGCGCAGGCGTCCGCATTCGATAAGCAGGTCGGGGTAATTATCGCCGACGAAGGGAAGCTTCTCTTTGCGACGATAGAAGGTGGTCATTCACTCAAATGTCGCAAAGGCGCCAATCGCGTCACTTTGGCCGTCGGTCGGCCGCTTCCGGTCTACCCCGATGAACGGACATCTTCAGTCTATTCCGGCATGTGTAATACAAATCCACTCTGTCGCGGCTGGATCAATTGAGTCCGGACGCTAGAGCCCGGCGATCAGCCTTCACGTCAGAAGAGATCGATCTGTGCGCTTCAGCCGAGCAGATTCATTACGGAAGGAAACCGTAGTAAAACGCCATAACTTGTGATCTTTGGTAGTGCCGTAACTCGGTCGACAATCAATAACGACCACCATCGCGCTCTTGTTGCTTGACCCATTCCGATAACGTCTTTGGTGTTGATCCTGAAGTCCTGCGACCCAGCTGGCTCGACGTTGCTTTGAGATTGTTCCGGATAGTCTTCTCCGGGTGTTCTCGCTGAAGCACCGCTGTTTCTGTCTCCAAGACAGCTCTTGCCGCAATGCCTAGTTTCTCCGCGGCCTCCCTTTCGAGACGGAGTTTTCTTAGTCGCTCCATCTTCTGGCGTTCTGCTTCTGCTTTTGCACTTTGGGGTGAAAGCGTCTTCTGATGCGCCACCTCAGCTGAGACCAACAGTCCGATGATTGCTCGTTCCCCAAGCGCTTTGCACGCTTCCAGCCGATGAAGCCCCTCGACCAGAACGAAGCGGTCTTCGTCAGGCCGAACAAGAATTGGAGCTTGTTGTCCGATTTGCAGAATACTCTCCGCGATTTCTTGAACCACTTCAGGTTTGAGAGCTTTCCTCCTCTTCACCGGAACGTAGATCTTGTCGATTGGGAAGCTTTCCGGTTTGAGCACAGCTTCTACTCCGTAGTGACCGAGCCCCGTCCAAAGCACCAGGCGCCACTTACAATGGCTCTGAGAAGCGGAACTAGCACTCGCCAGGCGAATGTAGACACCGGGCACGAAACTATACAGTAATAATATCAAAAGCTGAGCGCTACTTGAAAACTTGGCCTTGGAAGAGATTTTCTGGGTAGTGCGACAGGAGCGCATCAAACTAGAGACCGGCTATGGATCGCTGTGAATGTCGCGGATCTGCCTGTCATGCGTTCGATCGACGCAGGAGTCGAAAGGCTTGCGAGAAATGTTGCGGCCTCTCAAAAGGGCGGAGCAACTGAGATCGCGCTGCCTCCCCATGGATGGGGTACGTCGCTCATGCTGGGCGCGCGGCAGAGGCTCCGACCAGACGGCGCTTACGGTCCCATGATCATCGGGATTTGCGGGTGCCACGCGGACAGTTTGGGTGCCGGTGGATTGCGCGCGAAAGGCGGCTTTCGTCGGGCAATGAAACTGCCGCCTCACAAGTAAGGGGTGCCTGCCGGTTCTACTGCGATAGTGGTGAGCGCTGTATCGGACCCCTGACGAACCCCCGACTGGCGCGATGACATGGAATCTGCCGATGCAGCCGGCGACGCGCCAGACACAAGCGCTTCTATGAGGACGAGCGAGTCAGCAAGCAACTGGCGGATGTGCTCGGACTCCCGGTTGAAACGTTCGGCAGCATCTCGCTTCGCACTCTGGCTGCTGCCTCGCTCCTATTTCCCTATTTCACCCGCAGCGCGCGAGCAGCGCTTGGAACGCGCGGGCATAGTCGCCTCCAGCCGAATGCTGGTCGCGGCCCGAACAGGCAATCGCGGCTTCGGTGACAGCGCCAAGCAGGAGCCGCGACAGTGGTTCGATCGGCTACCGCGCGATCAGGCCGTCGTCCATCGTGTGCTCGAGCGCGAGTACGAAGCGGCCGCCGAAATGGCGGTTGTCGATCTCGCGCGAGCGCTCCCAACCAAGCACGGCCTTGGCGACGCGGGCGGCAGCGGCGACGGCGTCGATCGTGGTCCTAGCAAAAACCGTGCTCGCCAAACCGGCGCTTCGCCGCCTTGATCGCCGCCTGACGCCGCTCCGACTGGGTAGCCGCGGTCACATTTTAGCGAGACGCAAAATCTTTGCAATTGACTTTCCGACTTCCGGTCGATAAATACCGACTGGTAGTCGGTAAGTAAATTTAAGTAGAACGGCCTCGCTTGCCACACTCAAAGCCTTCGCCGAAACGATGGCCAACGACCATGTCGGCGCCATCGAGCAGTTATATGCGCCCGCCGCCTCGATCCGCGAGAACGACAACCCACCGCTTCACGGCCGCGAGGAGCTTGCGGAAAGGAAGCGGCAGGTGTTGACGCGAGTCGGGGGCGTGAAGACGGCGCGACTCGGGCCGGTGCTGCTCGACCAGGATCACACAGCGATCCGCGGGCGCTTCGAGTTCATGGGCAAGAACGGCTCGACGCGCGTGATGGAGGAGGTCGCCTGGCAGACCTGGCGCGACAAAGAGCTGATCGATGAGCATTTCTTATGACCCGGGCGCGCTCAAGAAGACGGTCGCTGGCCCCGCCTCAGCCACGGGATAGAGGGCCATGACCTCCGCGCCGACCGCAAAAATCCTCGCGAGCCTCGGGGCCGGGCTGCTCGCTGGCACCACCAACTTGGTTGCCGCCGGCGCAATCTTCGGCGGCACGCTGACGCACGGCCTGCAGCTGATCGCGTCCGGGCTCTTGGGCGAATTGGCATTCGGGGGCGGCATGGGTACGGCAGTGCTCGGCGCTGGCCTGCACTATGGCATCTCGATCATCGCTGCCGGCCTCTATTGTGCGCTGGCGTTTCGGCAGAGCTGGTGGCGGGAGCATTGGCTGATAGGCGGCACGCTGCTCGGCGTCATCGCCTATGTTGTCATGAACCTCATCGTCGTGCCGCTGTCGAATGCCCCAAATCCGGATTTCTCGCCCGCCATTATCGTCAAGGAGCTCGTAGCCCACACCGTGATGTTCGGCATCCCTATCGCCGGCATCGTCACCGTGTTCCTGCGAAGGGGGAAGGCGTAGCCGCGAAGGGCCTCGATGGGGCAAGAGCTAGCGGAACAGCAGGCGAGTATCCCAGGGGGCACAGACGTCTGCACCGCAATCCCTTAGGAGACCTTAAGTGGCTGGTGTCTGGTCAAGTCCTTGGAAGACTCGCGTGCGTCCCGCGCTGTTTGGGTGCCTCTCTTGAAAAGCCCTGCAAGTCAATGAAGCCGTTTTTCCCCAAACGAACCCTTACCTTGTTGATTTTGTTGGCTTCCCCAGGTTTCGATCGCCGCCGCAGCGAAGCGCATCGGCAAGGAGTTTGGCCGCCTCGACCTGCTCGTCAACAATGCGGTTATCTCGAATACGAGAAAGCAGCAGCTCGGCTTGTCCCTTCAAGACTACGCGAAGATATCGCTCGCGAGCAACGCGTCCCTCGATGAAATACGTGCGGTGTGGGAGACCAACGTGTTCGGCGTGCTGGCCGTTTATCAGGGGATGCTGCCGCTCCTCCGCGTGTCGTCGGACGCTCGCATCGTCAACGTGTCGAGCGGCGTCGGCTCGCTGACGACGAACGCGGACCCGGCTTTCCCCTACCACGCGTTCTACGGCCCCGTATACCCGGCGTCGAAGACGGCTCTCAACGCGATAACGCTGGCCATCATCATCGAGCTGGAGTCGACCGGGATCAAAAGTCAACCTGGTCTCCCCGGGCTTCACCAAGACGAACCTCAACGGATATGAGGGCACGGAGTTTGTCGAGCAGGGCTCCCGGGAGGTGGTGCTCGTTGCGCTGCTTGGCCCCGACGGTCCTTCAGGCACGTTCACGCGCTGGGAAAACGCAACGATCCCGTGGTGATCCGGCAAAGCCGAAACACATCGGTCAGCACACCGGCAATTGCGCAGGCACATCTGTGGCGCCGCCCAGCCGCCCAAGGCGCCGCGGCGTGATTGGCGTCTGGGCCGAAAACTCTGGAAACCTGCCGAGCTTCGTCAGCGCTGGATACGGTGTGCTGCTGATGCTCGGGCGTATGTCTTGGGAGTCGCCCTGATGAGGGCCGCGCTGGGCTCCCGTGCATTCGAGCGGGCACATGATTTGGTCGACAACAAGTCGAGCAAAGCGATCCAAGCTTGCGTCGCCCCCCGCGTCATCGCGGATCGATGCGCAGTGAACCGGAACGTTCGTCGGCGGCTTCGAGATGACGGCGGCAGAAGCCGCAGAAATTGCCCGTCGTTCTGAGCCCGGAGGCACTCCGTTGATGGGTCAATCGCGCCGTTTTAACCCTTTGCCGATCAGTTCCGGTCTACCCCGATCTACGGACATCGCGAGACCGGTCCGGTTGGTGCCACGAGAAGAGATCAGAACCTCTGATTACAGCACAGCGTGATGGAGACAGTTGCTTTCTTCAGGCCGACGCGACAAGCGACGACATTGGAACGCCCAGCGTATACACAAAGCCGGTCGGGTCATACGCTAGTTTGACTTGGCCTTTCAATTGTTGGCCAAGAGACCCGATCAAGCGCGTTCCAAAGCTCTGTCGGGACGGTGCACGGACGGAGGGACCACCTTTTTCGCTCCAGGTTAGCTGCAGCCGCTCCATTCCCTCGTCAATCTTCCATGCAATGTCGACGCTGCCCGCCGGCACCGAGAGTGCTCCGAATTTCGTAGTGTTAGTGCAAAGTTCGTTGAGGGTCATTGCCAGAGCTATCACCGCTCCGGACGTGATTTTGATGTCGGGACCCGCGATCGAAAATCTTCCGGCGCCTTCGCTGTCATACGGCGCTATGGCGCCGCGGATCGTATTTGCAAAGTCGGCATTTGCCCATCTCGCCTGCAAAAGCAAATCGTGCGCTCGACCGAGCGCGACTAGTCGCCCTTCGATCGCGTGTTGCCCGTGTTCGATGCTTGTTGCTGTCCGCAGGCTTTGCGAGGCAATGGCACTCACAGTCGCTAGGGTGTTCTTGATGCGGTGGTGCAACTCCTCCAGAATTAGTTTTTGCAGCTTGTCGGCGGCCTCGCGCTCTTTTGCGTCGATGCCAGCCTGAGCCAGTAGCACCTCTGCGTCGATGCCCGCTTGCTCGAGCAATAGACGAAGGCTGTCGTTTTCTGCCGTCAAAATCTCGTTGGAAGCAGAACTAGTTGATCGTGCCGTCTCAGGAATCTTTCGCGTTTCAGTCTGCACGGCCTTTGCGAGAACCGGGGAAATATCAGCCTGTATGATGCTTAGGGAACCCTGCCCAATCATTTCCTGCATTTCCGCGATCATCTGCTTTACCTCCAGCGGCTTTCCAAAAAAGCGACTGTGGACTGGCTTTTCGGCTTCAGTCGGCGTCAATTTGCCGGAAACAAGGATGATCTTGATGGACGGCCAGCGCTCATGGACGGCGTGAGCTAGCCTGAGGCCATCGATGCTGCCGGGCATTTGAATGTCCGTAAACAGAAGCTCGATATCCGAGCGTGATTCAAGAATGGCGAGCGCCTCGTCGGCGTTCACTGCTTCGATAGGAGTGAACCCCGCGTCCTCGACGATGTCCACCGCGCGCATGCGCAGCATCATCTCGTCCTCGACGACAAGAACCTTGGGGGGCACGGGGGTTTGGTGAAAAATCATAATTGCTTGGCCATTTCTTTACGAGCAAGGTTGATCAGCCCGCGCCAGCTACTCGCTTATGGCTTCGAACATGCAATCAGACCGACGAAAGCCGATTGTCCGCCTCCTTGTAGCACAGTGCCGATGGCGAGCAGGGAATAAGAGTTGATCTTGGAGTGAGCACTTTTGCTCACTCCAAGAGGCCCACTGAAAGAATCTCTGGAACGAAAAGATCATTCCGGTGATAACCTGACATATTGAGAGCCGGTCGGCATGTCGTGCCAACATGCAACATTCCAAATGAATGAGCCGCCAACTGAGGCGGCCCTTACTCGCTCCTCGAATACAATGGACCTGGGTAGTTGGTGATCGCTAGGCGGTCGCAAGCCTTACAAGAGAAGGTTTCGCCATATGCCATGCGGACGACTTTAAAACCGGCCGGAACGGCTTCCACATTGAAGTCGTAAACGCGTCCTTCAGGCTGAGAAAGGTGGACAGCTCCCGACTGCCGCCGCCGAGGAGAACAATCGGCGACGGCATTCACCCGCCTCACTCGAAGCGCCCGACATGGGCACCGCCTATTCAGCGAGCATAAGCTACGGCTTCCGGCCGGGCCGCTCCGCTCACCAGGCGGTGGCGCAGGCGCAAGCCCGTATCATCGAAGGCTGTAGGTTCGTCGTGGATATCTTGGCGAAATTCTTCGACCGGGACTCCTGCCCTCCAGCTGTTTGACATCTGAATAGGAACGCATAGTGCGTGATCGCGATGGCGGAGCGGCCTCTGGCCGGGCCTCGCAGTAGCCGGTGGAGATGGCGGAGTAGGGCTCCCCTAAGCAATGCCGAGCCGATCAGCGTGCGGCGGGCGAGGCCGATTTCAAGCCCCGCCCGCGGCGTCGAACGAAATGGGAAGAATTCGCTTAGTCTCAGTCTAGTTGCGCATCAGCTGCTTGGCGTTGTCGGACGTGATCGCGGTGGTCGGCACAGTCACCACGGTCGGCACTTTCTCTGCGCAATCGAGCAGAATCGACTTTGCCATTTCGATGGCTTCCGGCCCGCCGGTCGGATAGGTGAAGGTTGCCGCCCACTCGCCTTCCGCCACCGCGCGGATGCCGCCGGCCGGACCAGGCAAGCCATCCGTACCGAGGATCTTCACCTGATCGAGTTTGCCGGCACCCTTGGCGGCGAGCCGCGCGCCTGCAGCCATCATGTCGTTGCTGGCGTACACGGCCTTGATGTTCGGATGGGCCTGCAGCATCGCGGCGAAGGCGGTCTGCGCCTTGTCCGGCAGCCAGTCGGCCGCCTGCTCGGCGACGACGTCGATCTTCGCATTCTCCTTCACGCCGGCCTTGAAGCCGTTGAGCCGTTCGACCGCCGGCGTCGAACTCGGCAGGCCTTCGAGGACTGCCACTTCGCCGCCTTGCGGCAAGAGCTTGTCGGCGACGTATTTGCCCGCCTGCTCGGCGATCTTGAAATTATCGCCACCGATGAAGGCCGTATAATCCTTGCCGGCATCGCCGACCGTCTTGCGATCGAGCTCGATGACCGGAATGCCGGCTTTCACGGCCCGCGCGACGACTGGCGTCAGAGGCGAGGCCTCGAAGGGCGAGATCAGGATCAGATCGACCTTCTGGGTGATGAAGTTGTCCATCTGCGAAGTCTGCGTGTTCACGTTGCCGGCCCCGTCGGCGATCTGCAGCGTGAATTGCGGCACTTTCTTCGCCGCGGCGGCCAATTCGTCGTTGACGTGTTGGCGGTAGGGCTCGGCGTTGTTGGCCTGCGAAAAGCCGACCACATATTGCCCATTCTTGCCGCACTCCTTGACCAGCGGCGCAGCCTGCGCCGCACTGGCGACAAGTGTCGCCGTGCCGGCGCTCAGCACTAGGTTGGACCAGAGCCTGGACCTTGCCCTGATGGATAGACATCTCATGATTTACTCCCCTGTTTTGTCTCGAACAATCCGCCGCTCTCGTTTCTGGGCGGTCTTCGTCCCGGCGGCGCTTGGTCCGTCGCCAGGTGTTGCGTCGCCTGATAATTAACGACCCAATCCCTCGCGGCGACGCACGAGAGATTGAAGAACCGCGGCCACAACGATGATCGCGCCGGTCGCGAGCAATTGCAGGGCCGCATTGATGTTGTTGAGCTGCAGGACGTTGGCCAATGCGCCGAGCATGACCGCGCCGGCGATCGTGCCGATCATCGAGCCGGATCCGCCGAAAAGGCTGGTCCCGCCGATCACCACCGCCGCGATCGCGGTCAATTCATAGCCCGTCCCGTCATTGGCGCTGCCGAAATTGAACTGGCCGGCGTGGACGATGCCGGCGATGGCGGACACGAGACCCGTGATCGCGTAGACGGAAATCTTGACCAGCGTCACCGGCACGCCGGAGAGCCGCGCCGCCCGCTCGTTGCCGCCAACCGCAAAGACATAGCGACCAAACCGCGTGAGGTTCAGCACGAAGGTGGCGACGATCGCGACGACGAGAAACACCAATGTCGCGACCGGAACTGTGTTCTCGAAGAGCCGGTCGCCCAGCACGGAGAAAATCGGCGGCGCAAGACCTGGACCATCGCCGTAGGAGATGTTGATGTACTGATTGTTGGAGATCACCAGCGCCAGGCCGCGCGCGACCTGCAGGCCTGCGAGCGTCACGATGAAAGGCTCGAGGCGGAAGCGGGTCGAGATCACACCTTGCGCACAGCCGAACAGAGCGCCGCAGATCATGACGAAGAGCAGCGTCGGAACTAACCCCCAGCCCCAGGTCGTCATGATCGTGGCGGTGAGTACGCTCGAAAGGCTGAGCAGCGCGCCAACCGACAGATCGATCCCCGCGGTGATGATGACGAATGTCATGCCGACCGCGATGATTCCCGTTTCGGAAATCGCCCGGACGATGTTCGCGATATTGTCCGGCGCTAGGAACAAGATGGAGCCGTGTCGTCGCGGTGAGAAAATGACGCCGCCGATCGCAACCAGCATGAGGCCGATGACGCTTTGAAAGCGGACCGCGATGGCGAAGAAATCAAGACGGCGCGTCGGCGCCGGCTGCCCTGCCATAGATTTGAGCAGCGTTGCGGCGTCATTCATCGCTGTCGTCCTGATTGGATTCGGCTACGGCCAGGATGTCATCCTCCGCGGAGCCTGCGGGAAACTCGGCGACTGTACGCCCGCTCCTCAGCACGACGATGCGATCGCAGAGGCCGATCAGTTCCGGCATTTCACTGGAAGCGACGAGAACACCGACGCCTTGCGCGGCAAGCTCGCGAATGCGGGCGTAGATTTCGCCCTTCGCACCGACGTCGACGCCCCGCGTCGGCTCGTCGAGCAGAAGCAGCCGCGGCTCGCCGAGCACTTCCTTGGCGAGTGCGACCTTTTGCTGGTTTCCCCCGGAGAGCGCGCCGACGGCGAGCTCCGGCCGTGGGGGCCGCACATCGAAGGCTGTGATCGCTTGACGCGCGAGTCTCGCTTCGCGCGCTTTCGACATCAGGAAGAATGGCGACACGCGCCGCAGGATCGAGGCGACGAGATTGCGTCCGACGCTGTCGCGCAGCATCAAGCCGGCGCCCCGTCGATCGTCGCTGACAAACGCGAGGCCGGCGCGGCGGGCTTCCGGGACGGAGGCGAGCTTGGCTGGCCTGTCTTCGACCTCGACGAGGCCCGACCAGGCGCCGGGGCCGCCCGCGCCGTAAAGCGTCGAGAGAAGCTCGGTCCGTCCAGCACCCATGATACCGGCCAAGCCGACGACCTCGCCGGCGCGCACTTCGAGCGACACATCGCGCGGCGCGCGCCACCCGGCCCTGTTCTGGCGCGGGCAATAGGCGGCCCGCTCCAGGCGCAGCACGCGGCGGCCGAATGCGCCGCTGCGGCGCGGATAGAGCTCCGTCAGCGCCCGTCCGACGAGAAGAGAGACGAGATCGGATTGCGGCGCGGTCGGCGGCGCCGTCCCGGCGATCCTTCCATCGCGCAGAACCGTGACGCGGTCGGCGACCCTGGGAACCTCTTCGAGCCGGTGCGAGATGTAGACGATGCCGACACCGCGCCTGGCGATGTCGCGCATCACATGAAACAGTCTCTGCACCTCGGCCGCGGTCAACGCGGCCGTCGGCTCGTCCATCACGAGAATTCGCGACGCGTAGGTCAGGGCCTTGGCGATCGCGACGATCTGTCGCCGGCCGACCGACAATTCGCCGACCGGCTGATCGACATCGACATCGAAGCCGATCGCCTCCAGTCTCGCCCGCGCCGCGCGGCGCATCGCGCCGCGGTCGAGCACGCCCGCCCGCGTCAATTCTCGACCGAGGAACAGATTTGCGGTTACATCGAGGCTCGGAACGAGATCGAGCTCCTGAAAGATCGTCGCGACGCCTGCGGCTTGCGCGGCACGGGGATCGGCGAATCGGACGGCTGAGCCGTCGATCAGGATCTCGCCGTGATCCGGCTCGATCACGCCGGAGAGAACGTTCATCAGTGTCGACTTGCCGGCGCCGTTCTCGCCGAGCAGCGCATGGACTTGGCCCCGCTCGAGGTCGAAATCGACGCCGCGCAACGCCTGCGCGCCGCCGAAGCTCTTGACGACGCCGTGCATGGCAAGCAGCGGATCTCGAGCGCTCGTGTTCATTTCGGCCTGCCGCAGGATTCGCGCTCGACGATCGCGGCGTCGAGATGAATGGTGCGCCGCGAACCCTGGGGCGCGGCGATCCGCTCCATGAGCAGGAAGGCAGCGCGCCGGCCGATCTCCGCACAGGGCTGCGCGACCAGCGTCAGGCGCGGCTCGAAGCAGTCGGCCCATTCGAAATCATCGAAGCCGACGATCGAGACGTCTTTCGGCACCCGCAATCCGCGCTTGCGGATCGCTTTCATAATACCAATCGTCGCGAGATTATTGCCGCCGACCAATGCCGTCGGAGGATGGTCGAGGTCGAGGAGTCGCTCAGCCGCCTGCATCGCGCTCATCGTCGTCGCGCTGCCGGTGACAAGAAGGTCTTCGTCGATCACGCCGCCGGTGCCAGCCAGGCCATCGCGATAGCCGGCAATGCGCTCGAGCGTGGTCTCAAAGCCGGGATTGCCGCCGACATAGCCGATGCGGCGATGACCGAGCGCGGCGACCCGCTCGACGAGATTGCGCATTGCTTCGCGGTTATTGACGCCGACCTGATCGAAGGCGGGGTCGGGCATGCGATCGACGAGCACGCAGGGCAGCCCGACGTCGCGCAGATAGGCGAGCGCGCGACGCTCGGGATCGGGGCTGGGCGCGAGGATGATGCCGTCGACGCGCCGTTGATGCAGGGCCATGATGACCTCGAACTCCCGGCTCGGGTCGTCCTCGGTGTCGGAAAGAAAGACCATCATGCCGAGGCGAGCGCACTCGGTCTCGATCGCGCAAATGATGTCGCTGAAATAGGGATTGGAAATCGAGGAGATGGCGATGCCAACCGAGCGGGTCGAAGCAGCCTTCAGGCTGCGCGCCATGATGTTGGGGCGGTAGCCGAATGACTCGATCGCCGCCTCCACGGCGCGCGCGGTGTCCGGCGCGACCCGCCGCGTGCGGTTCAAGACATGCGAGACGGTCGAGACCGAAACTCCCGCTTTGCGAGCCACGTCGGTGATCGTCGCCACGCTTCTCTCCCCATGCATGGATTTCGTCGATTGATCCAAGCTTAGGAGGATTATGGGCATACGAAACCGATTGCGCAATCGTTTTTATGAAGAAGCTCGCGCTGAAGACCGCGACTTGCGGGGTGCCCGACATGTCGCCGGCGGCGAAGGCCCGGGGTGCTGAAAGGGCTCGTCACGCAGCTGAGGCCTGCACGCCGCCGGACGCGTTCGCCGAACGGGTCGAGGGGGCGATTCCAGGGCAGCGGGCGCATGAGAACCGAGGGCGGTGGTTTCCAGCTTCGCGCACTCGCCCAGCCGGTTAATGTCGGTGCAGCTGAGATTCGGATCGCAGATTCAAAAAGCTGCTTTCTGCAGACCCTCGTTGCCACCTCTGGCACAAAGACTCCTGGTCCTGGCGTGCCGAGCTCTGTAGCGACGCGCACCCGAAGCGCTTCGAACGTGACTTTGCCGCCAGCGCTCTGGGCGACTTTGAAGTGGCGTACTGTCCCCGTTTGGGCGAATGTCTTGAAAAGCTCTGCAAATCAATCAGGCCACTTTTTCCCAAACCATTGCTTGGCTTGTTGATTTTGCTGGCTTCCCCGGCTTCGCTAGGGAGCGCCATTCTGCGATTTTGCACGAGAATGTTCGATGTCGCCGCCGAGGACTTAGCAAAAGTCGCCGAATCCTAGCCGCATCACGGACATATGGACTCCGCGCACCTGTCTGGTCTCAAGCCGAGATCGCCGCCGCAGCGGAACGCGTCTTCGTCGATCGTGGCGCGCCAATTGCAACCATGAGGAAAAAAGTCGCAAACCCAGCCGAATGGTCCAGATTTCATTATCCGCCCCGAGCAATCCGCCGTTGATCTTGCACATACTCTGGCGCCCGGGTCATGTTGGGGCAACACCTGCAAAGTCTTGGTGGACGACGCCGCACCTGATCTTGAAGCCACGGGTGCTCTCCGACATTCTGGCAGCTTATCTCCATCGAAAGGCAGGCACGCGGCTCGCCATGGTGTCGATCGCATCGAGACTTGCAGAGGTGTTGGTAACGGTACAGCGGCCCGGCGATTTCTACGCGTCCGGCGCCATCGAAATCCCGGCGCTGCGATTGGAGGTCGACGGCTTCGGCATCGTCGCGCTGCCGTTGCTACCGGCCCCCGCCGAGCAACTCATCGCCGTCGCCGAGCGCGCGCCCTATGGTCGCGGTGCCGATACCTTGGTCGATACCGATGTTCGGCGCACCTGGCAGATCGGTGCTGACCGGGTGCTGATCGGTGGCAAGCATTGGGCGCGGGCCCTGGAGGCGATGGTGGCGCGCGCCGCCGAAGGACTCGGGGTGAACGAGCCGATCGCAGCCGAATTCTTCTGATCTATGATCAGGGCAGCTTTTTCGTCAGCCATCGTGATACCGAAAAATCACCCGGCATGTTTGCAACGCTCGTCGTGGTGCTGCCCTCGGCCTCAACCGGCGGTGGACTCGTCATCAGGCACAAGGGCCGCGAGGTCAGCCTTGCCCTGCATGGCGAGGAGCCGTCCGAAGCGGTGTTCGCGGCCTTCTATGCCGATTGTCCGCACGAGGTGTTGCCGGTCACCTCGGGGTGCCGACTGACTCTGGTGTACAATCTGTTGCGCAGGGAGAAGGGACCGGCGCCCGAGCCGCCAGATTACCAGGTTGCGCAGCACGACGCGCTCGCTCTACTGCGAGAATGGGCCGCCGCCGCGCCATCGCCGGATGATGATGTGCCCTGGAAACTGGTCTATCCGTTGGACCACGCCTATACATCGGCCGAACTCGGTTTCGACAAACTGAAGGGGGCCGACGCGGCCGTGGCGGGCGTGCTCGTCCCCGTCGTGTCGCAAGCCGGCTGCGATGTGCATCTGGCGCAGCTTGCTGTCGAGGAGAGCGGAATTGCCGAATACGCGGCTGATTTCCGTCCGCGAGGCGGCCGATGGTCGGACGAGGAAGAATTCGAGGCCGGCGAGGTTTGCGAGCGCAGCGTGCGCCTGTCCGAATGGCGGCAACTAGACGGCGCACCCTCGGCACTGGGTGAGCTCCCGCTCGAGGATGACGAAATCTGTCCGCCGGATGCCCTCGCGGAGATGGATCCCGACGAGGAACATTTCCACGAGGCGACCGGCAACGAAGGCGCCTCTTTCGAACGCACCTACCGGCGGGCCGCGCTCGTGCTGTGGCCGCGCCAGCACATGTTCACGATCTTGAATCAGGCGGGCCGGTCCGTCACCTTGCCTTATCTGGAAGACCTGACCGAGCGCTGAATCGCCAGTGGAGCAGATCGGCAATCGTTGTTGTGGCAGCAGGCGCACCAACTCGCCGGATACATGCTGTCTGCGTGGTCCACCCAGGCAGGGTACCCGAAGGACGACAAAGGACCGAGCGAGGCGGCGCGGATGTTGACCTTGCTGACGTGGCTCGCGGACACCGAACGCATCGATGCGTTCGCGGACACCGTGATCGCCGGCGGCCGTCACGAAAAGGGGGATAGTGAAGCCATCCTCGCTGCGCTGCTGCTACTTTCAGAGGATCGGATGGCGGTCTTGCTTCAACGCATTGTCGCCGGAACGGCCGCGATCTCGTTCAGTGCCTGCGGCGCCCTGCTGGCTCACGCGGCCAAGACGCTACCTGTCGAGCGCCTGGCCAGTCTGGCCGGCGCGGCCGCCGCCCTGGTCGAGTCGCTGCCGGGGGACCCCTCGCGCGCGCCGCCGCGCGACCCGTGGCACCATGATCTCGGCATGTCATCGAGCTTTGTCGTCGACCTGTTCAATGCGGTCGGGTGCGTGAACGAGGAACTGGCGTTGTGCGCGGCGGACCACGTATTGGCGTGGCCCAAGACCTATGGCCTCGACAAAGTTGTTGTTCCCGGGACCCGGCAACTCATCCAGTCGGTCATGATCCGGGATAAGGCTGCTGTCCAGCGACTACGCATCGCCTGTCGCGATCACCTGCGAGCCCGCGTCGCGGAACCTCTGGAGGCGCCGGGTGACTGGAGCCGCGCGAATGACCTCGCCTGTCATTGCCCGCATTGCAGCGATCTGGGGCGCTTTCTTGCCGATCCGGGGCGCAAGATATGGACCTTGAAGGCCGCCGAAGGCGCCCGCGGTCACCTCGAGGAGACGATCCGGCAAGCACGATGCGACCTTGATGTGGCGACCGATCGTCGCGGCCGGCCCTATAGCCTCGTCTGCACCAAGAACCAAGCCAGCTATGATCGACGAACGAAACAACGTCAACAAGACCTTGAAAATCTGGCGCTGCTCGATCGATAATGGCTGAAACATTCGGCGCGCATCGCGCGTGGGCGCCGCGTTTCAGCACCGGGGTTTTACTGCGATGAACCCGAAGAACCGGAACGCACTTGCGCAGCGTGTCGTCAAGGCCGCGGAGGCGGCGCTGGCCGCCCAAGGCTATGCAAGCTCGATAGACGTGCTGGTCGGGATCGGGTGGTTGGATGCCGGGAAGGTGGAACAGTGGCGGCGAGGTCAGATCGACCACCTCGAACGCGTTGTCCAGACCAACCTGCCGCGCATATCGGAGGCCATGAAACTGTTTCGGTCCTGGGCGGCCCAAAGAGGCTTGTCCGCGAGCCCGACCAGCTATGTCGCGCGCAGCCCACGGCGTCAGACGCTGCGCTTCAGCCGAAGCGGTCACCCAACGATCGAAGCGCTGTACCGGACCCATTGGGTATCGCAAGAGCTTTCCGAGCGGAAACGCCAACGCTTGGCAGAGAAAGCAAGCCGTGCCCCCGATCTGGTGGTGGTACAGCCATTTCCATTGAACAGGGAGTGGAAGTCTGAACCTCCCCATGGCTAAAGCCAGGGGGTTCTGAGAGAGGCAGAAGGCAGTCTTTCCGGGGCTCTCGCGGTCTCTGTTTGCAGAGGCGCTACATCATCCCCGGCCTCGACGGCCGGCCCAACTCTCTTGATCCGGCGACCCGCTCTAACGCCATTACGGACGTGGGGTTGGGCAAAGCCCTTCCCGCTTGCAGGTTGAAGCACACTCGACATCGCCGTCCTCAGGAGCGGTTCCGCACTGGCCCAAGCGATCTTGACTTGGGGAATGTCGAGCAAATTCGTATCGCAGCATGTCGCAAGAAACGCGCTGTAGAGATCACGTTGAACCGGCTCTGTCCTGCCATCGCCGAACACATGAACCCGCTGCGAGAGCGGCTTCTTGATGTATTCGCCCGTGGTATGATCGAACTGGCTCAACCGTGTATGCCGGGTTTTGATCTCAATCACTCCACCGCCAGCACTTGCAGCCTTGCGCTGAAGCATCGAGATCAACATTCCTGGCGCACGCACTTTCACGCTGCGACCGTAGTTCTTCTGAAATGACTTGTAGCTCAACTCCTCTGTTTTGATGGTTGTCCCTTGACCGAGAATGCGGTTCGCCAACTCGCCATGCGATCGCTTGCGCTCGGCAGCCAATACTCGATCGCGCTCGCGTTTCGAAGCGGCAAGCGCCTGATAGCGCTGCGACCTGTTCCACCTTCTCTTACCCTTGATCGCGCGCCCTTTGGCATCGAAGTTGTCCAGGTTGGTTGCACGTCGCGAGCGGTCCATCGCGCGCTGGATACGCCGGCAGTCGTTCCACGGTTCGACGACGCTCGGGCATAACTGCTCCAAAATAGCGTCGTCGCTTGATACCGCCGCGATGCTGGACGGCCCGATGTCGAGTCCGACAGTACCGTCCTTGGTGGTGTGCGTAGCGGGCGGCAAGCCCTCTTGCACCAACTGGCAAAACCAGCGAACGCGGCCCTTGATCTCGCGCCGGATAATGCGGACATACTTGGTCCTGGCCGCGAGCGCTTCTCTTTGCCAATCGCGTTTGTCCTTTGGATCGAGCATAAGCGGCAGCACAAGGCCGCTGTAGTGCACGGCCGGAACAGGCTCGGCGCGGTAGCGGATCACAGCGTCCGCTTTGCCCTCGATGCTGTTCAGCCGGTTTAACGATTTGAACCGTGGGCGGCCGCGCTTGCCAAACGCATACTGCTCGGCTGCCCGGAACGCGCGCAAACTCGTGGTTTGCGTGTCGTGGCTGCCGAGGTGATCGCCGATCCAGCAGGCATTGCGGCAGGAGAGCGCATGCTTTTCAGTCTCGCGCGAGGTGAAGCCGAACCGCTCAAGTTCGGCCCGGAACGCGTGCGAGCGCGCTTTGTTGTGACGCTTCTCCACTATCGCAGGCATGGCGCGTGCGGCTTGCCATGCCTTCGACTGCTTCATCAGATCGAGGCGGCGAAGGCACTCCTGCAAACAGGCATTATAGAGGTGCCGGGCCGCGTTCAGCCGCGTATCCAATGTCTTCTCATCCGCCGCAGTCGTCTGAAGCGGGAACTCGGCGACGAAGGACAGGGTTTTAACGCGCGGCATCACAGTCCTCTACGCATCAATTGCCGACTGCATTCATCTGCTAGAGCCGGATAGCTCTCTCCTATGGCTCTCCTATGGCTGAGTAAATCTTTGCTCTGTACCGCAGAGGCGATGCCAACCCGACCAGCGACTTCCTCTAATGCCCTGTCGTACGCTGTTAGATTATGCCGGATGAAGTTTACGGTGATGCGTTCGAGAAACTTGGCGGGTGCATCTTCCGCCGCCCCGTCTCCATCCCAGTGCCGTTCGTTATACGCTTCAATCGCCGCACGTCTCACCCAATGTTCCGGGCGCGTTTCAACAGAAACCTGCATTTCCAGTACCTGCTGCATCAGTGCCGCGCGCTTTGTCTCCACGGCAGTCTTTGCTCCGCACTGACGCCGAGCAGCTTTCGCTTTTGCAGCAAGAAACTCTGACGACACCTCGAAGGAAGCTACTCTTGCGGTGTCGTAGAGGCGCATAGGCGCTGATTTCGCATAATGAGAATTGCGCCTTACCACATCCGGTTCCCCAACGAGCGTGATGAGGGCTTGTGTCCATCCTCGCGCCTTAAGACCGGCAATTGAAATCATTTGAGGCTTTTCCATCACACCCTCTTCTGATTTTCAATGTATTGCTTGATGAGCGCGAGGGGAGTGCCGCCGACCGAAGACACAAAATAACTGTTCGTCCATAATGTTGGAATGCGCCTGCGCAGCACCCGGAACTGCTGACGGAGAACACGCGAAGACCGGCCCTTGATGCCCTTCACCAGCCGGTGGATGCCGTATTGCGGATCGCAGCCGACAAGCAGATGGACGTGGTCTGGCACGACTTCCATTTCAATCAGCGCCGATTGCGTCTCGTCGCATACTTGCTGAATTAGTTTCTTAAGTTTGGCGTCGATAGGCGGATTAAGAACTGGCTTCCGGTATTTCGGGCAAAACACCACGTGGTATTTGCATGAGAAGAGAACGTTCCTGTTCGATCTGAAGTCCGCCATAGCCTATTATATACCTGGCTGATGTCTAATAGCAAAGAGGCGCTCACCCCATAGTTGAAACTAGGGGCTTGCGCGCCTAAGTTCGGTCACCGATGCGGCAAAACCGGTGACCTTCTGATGATGGAAAATCCCGGACCGGCATGTCTGGTCTGCGTCGGTCTTGATGGTCTCGCGTTCTTGCCCGCGGGCGATGCGCTGCTGTCGCGGCGAGCGAAGGCGAAAAGCGCCAGATACGCCGTTGTCGTGGCCGAACGCGCCGCCGCTACGAACGACAAGGCCTGCTGGTCGAGCCTTTGGCCCTGGCGGACGCGCCTGGACTTTCGTCGATCGGCCAATTCCACCAGACCGACGGCGTTGAATGAGGAGCGCTTCGTTTGGGCCTGCAAGGTCAAAACCGGGCAAAGCAGCAGGCATTTTTTCAGAAGATAAAATTATATCGTTACTTCAATAACATACGGGTTCGCGGTATTGTTCTGAACGGAGCGCCATGCCGCCGAATGTAGCTGTTTCTGCGATCACTTACGCCGCCACATGATGAGCGTTCAAAGCAGTCGGGCTGCCCTATCGCGGTAACCCCGTTCCTGTAGCACCCAGCTGTTGCCATCCGGGTACGAGAAGTCGGCGAAGCTGGCGTAATCCCTGCGCGCGGGGTTGGGCCCGGGCGCGAAGCCTCCGTCCCAGGCGTCAATGGGTTCCTTGTGCCGGATCTCACCGACTTCGACCCCAGGTTCGAGCAGGCGGCTCTGTGCAGCCTCAAGGTCGGTGACGACGAGATAGACGTTGCGAATTGATCCAACGGGAGCATCGGTGAGTCCGCTACCGATTTGTGTCGAGCAGCTGGAACCCGGCAGAGTGAGTTGCACGACGCGGAACGCGTCGTTCGGCGAATAGTCGACGTCGAGCGTGAAGCCGACCTGGTCGACATAGAACCGCAGCGCTCGCTCGACATCGCGCACCGACAACGTGATCACCTCGACTGAGAGCTTCACGGCCGCTATGCAGGTTGTGTTCATCGCGCCTCGCCTCGTCTTCTCTGATATACGCCGCCCTGATCCTTCACTCGCGACCGGACGCTCCTGGAAGTGAACCGTGACGGTTCTTCAGTCGGAAAATCGAATCCCGGTCAGGATTTACAAATCGATGACGACGTCACCAATCGGTTGTGAGCAGCAAACGAGGAGGTTGCCGTCGGCGGGCTTCTCGAGTGGTCGCGGTTCATAGGCAACCGCGCCCGAAACCAAACCGCTCTCACAGTTGTGACAAACACCGGTCCGGCACGACCAACGGACCGGGACGTCGCACGCCTCGGCCAGCTCCAAAATGCTCTGGTAGGCTGACGCCTTCCAGTGTACGGCAATGCCACTTCGCGCGAACGATACCAGCGGACCGGTGTTGGCGTCGTCCTTGGGCAGATGTGGAGCTCGCGTCGCTGCGCCGACGACGCCGGAAGTCATCGACTCGCTGCCGTTAAAGATCTCGACATGAATCCGCTCCGGCGCCACGTCCAAGGCTGCGAGCGCCTCTTTCATCTCTGCCATGAAGCGAGTCGGCCCGCAGAGGTAGACATCCGCCTCTCGCGGGATGCCGACCTCGTCGAAGACCGATCGCGACAGGTGACCGGCAGCGTCGAAATCCTCGCCCATCTTATCGCGCGAGTCCGGCCTGCTGTAGCAAACATAGCTGCGGCCGTGGGTGAGCGCGGGCATGATGCGACGGACTTCGGCGGCAAATGGATGATGCTGCCGGTCACGAGCCGCGTGCAGCCACAAGACCGGTCGTGTCGAGCGGGTCGCCGCCAGCGCGTATAGCATCGCCAGAACAGGCGTCGCCCCGATTCCCGCGCTGAGCAACACCACGGGCCGCTCCCCGGACTGCAGAATGAAGCTTCCGCGCGGCGAGCTGACGTCGAGAACATCGCCCACCCGGACATGCTTCCGCAGGTAGGTTCCAGCCGCCCCATTTGGCTCGATCTTCACGCTGATTCGATAACGCTCCGTCGAGAGGGGACCCGAGAGCGAGTAGCTGCGAAAGAGCGGCGGGCCACCGCCGGTCCGTCGAAGACGCAAGATTACGTACTGACCCGGCAGAGCCGCTCGCAGCTGCTGATCGTCCAGATCTCGCATCAACAGGGAGAGGACGTCCGCGGACTCCTGATCGATCGCCGCTACCGCGAGCGGCCGAAATCCTGGTGCAACCGGATGCGCAGCTGCTGCCGGCGCGAGCCCCGCGTTGCCACTTCCTGCGGCAGTTGTTGGGCTCTGCAGTAATTTCTCAAACGACGAGCGCCATCCAGGCGAAAGCGCCTCGATCCGCAAGGCGCGATCCAATCGATCGCGGGCATGATTGGGCGAATAGAGAAGCGCATTGATCTCTGCGACGGTCATTCGCTCGTTCGCCTCTCCCACCTTCACGATTTCGTCGCCGGCGCCCACCTCGCCTTCCTGCAGGACGCGGAAGTAGAACCCCGGCCGTCCGCTGGATGTCAGCAAGGCCGGCATGCGCGGCTCGTTCATCCGAATGCCAACGCGATAGCAGGTAACGCGAGGTTGAGTGACCTCGAACACTGCGTCGCCGATTTGATAACGGTCGCCGATGCAAACGGCATCGTCGGGCAATCCTTCAATCGTGAAGTTCTCGCCGAACTGTCCGTCGACGAAGTCGGTCCTCTTCAGCTGCTCCTGCCAGTAGCGATACGATTCGATCTGGTAGACGAAGGCGGCTCGCTGCTCACCCCCGTGGCCGCCCAGGTCGCCTTGACCGTCACCGTCCAGATTCAACCGGCCGACCCGACAGCGGCCACGCACCGGATTTTTCCAGATCCCAGTGTGTACAGTGCGACCCTTCCACTCGATGTCGCGCGGAAGTCCGACGTTCACCGATAGTAGTCGAACCATGTCCCACTCCGCTTTGATGGGGGACCGGAAGCCACCTAGTCGCTTGCAGCCGCTGCGGGTCCGCCACCGGGTGCTCGCTCATGGCCGTTTGCAGGGTGGACCATCTCGGCGACGTTCAGGTTGCGATCGGGGCCGTGCGGAACCACCGTCTGACCCGGCCCAAGATGAAGCTGGGTACCATCGAGATGTATCGAGACGGTGTCCGGTTCGAACGACACTAGGTTGGAGATGCGGCTGACCTCACGATAGGCATCATGATACGACCATGCCGCCAGACGTGCGTCACCAATGGAGTAATAGCTGCAGAGCCCTTTGTATGGGCAGAAGGTCTGGAGTTTCACGGGAGTGAGGGTGAACTCATCGATGTCGGCGCGTGGAACGTACCAGCGCGGCGCGAAGCCGAACTCGTAGAGAACTACCGGTCGCTTGGTATCGGCGATGATCCGGTCATGATGGCGGACCACGAGGTTACGGGAGGCCTGACGAATGTCGATGCGGTGGTAGCTGTCAGCGGCATGACCCACGATTCGTTCGTCTTCTTCGTAGAAGGCGTCCATGGCCCGCCAGGCGAACGCGACGCGTGCCTGCAGTTCGCCTGCGTGGGCGGGCAGGCTGCTGTGCTGCCACGCCCCTCGCGGCGCGATGTGTTGCTCGCCCGCCCGGACGCTGTACCAGGACGTGAGCCCGAGATCGGGGTGTTGGGTGGTGTGCTCGATGCGTTCCAGGGTGTTTGGAGAAACGTCGGTCTCCGGGAAGTAGGTTACTGGATAGCGGCCCGGTTCGAAGAGCAGGAGGACGTCTTCGCTATCGGCAATCCAAATTCCCCCGAAGCGCACGCGCATGCGCCGGCGCAACGGTTCGACGTGTAACAGTTTCTTCGGCAGCGGCTCGGGCACGAGGAACCGGCCGATTGCTCCCGTCGAGAGCGGACCTTGTTGCCAGGACAAACCCACCGCTCTCCCCCCATAGGTTTGATGATCGAGGCTGGTAGGTTCACCAGGTATTCCTTACCCTGGAACGCGAACCCGGCGGCAAGGTTCCACGAGAAGATGGCGATCTTCGGTCCGGCTCGCTCGCCCGCGCTAACGAGGCGATCGAATGAGCCGCGTGCCGAGCGAGCGCGAATGCATGCACGGAAGCCATACGATGTCCTCCGGCGAACGCGTCGGGGTGCGTCCAATGCAGCGCTTTTTTTGATTGCCCTATTCCGGAAATGGACTAGCGTGTGGAACGCAGTTTCTTCGGAGGGCGCGCACGTGAACTCCACCCTTAAAATTCAGACACCGGATGAAATAACCCTGATTGAAAAAATCAAGGCCGAACTCAAAAAACGTGCGGAGTTAAAGGCCAAACGAATGTTGCTGAAAGTGCCAAAACGGCGGGCGAAACATTGAGGGCTAGTCGATCAGCCCATCGGTATCGCCGGTCTCTTTGAAGAGCGTCCTCAGCAACCGCCACAGCTCGCGGTGCCCAGCAGTTTGACCGCCTTGCTTGAGATAATCCGAAATATCCATTGTCGCTGTTTGGTAGTCGACCACGCCCCCAACGTTGGCATCTAAATGCGCCATCTCACGTTCGACGTACAAATGTTTGCTGTCTGTATCGAAGATCAGCGTGCAGCGATCCGCATGGGTGACCTCAGGGCCTTTTACCTGACGACATAATTCGCGTTTTAGGAGAGCCATCGCTCTGCTCCTCAGCGTGCTGATCAATTCCTTAGCTTAGCACTGCTCAAGACCTATTAGCTTTACGATTTTAAGGTGGCGTAAGCACATTGCCAGACGGTCCAGAGGCGGCCGACGCGTTCTTTCAGCTTTATGCAGGGAGCCGGATGGCCGCTCGTTCGGCTCCCGCTAATAATCCTCGACCAACGCTCCCTAGCAAGCAGCCGATCTATACAAGGCCACCGACAAGCGGATACTGAAGTTGCTGGGCAAACCGCCACCGGAAGGGTTTGCACGCTGGACCGGACCATTGCTGGCCGAAGCGCTGGGCGATGTTGACGTCCAATACGTCTGGCGGTTCCTGCGCAGCCACAAGATTGACCTTGCGGCTCGCAAGTCCTGGTGTGAGAGCAACGACCCGAACTTCACGGCCAAAGCCGCAAATGTTGTTGGCCTCTATGCAGCGCCGCCCGAGAAGGCCATTGTGCTATGCGTGGGAGGTATGGTTCTCGGTCTTGCAGGGGCAGTCGCCTCAGCGGCACCTCCTTAAAGCCTCAAACACCTCCAGGAGCAATCGATGCCTACATCAACGCATGCAGCAAAGCTGAGCCCTTCGTCTGGACCAAGAAAAAGGTCCGTCAAGGCAGATTCGAAGGCCGCCGTATCACTCAGCTCTGATTCCGGGTACTAGCAAAGATGTCCAGGCTGAGTCCGTCATGCGAAGCAAAGCGGACGCGGCATGCAAACCGAAACGCCGCACGCGAGGGCATAGCTGAGGAGGCATCATCGGAGGCGTGTCCGTTGCTTCAAGCATGCTCCTCAGCGTGGGGTGAGCCCCCGCAGTGAAATAGGTGGGAGCAGCGGTTGGAGGGACGCGCTTAGCTTGTCCTCATGACCACGAGCGAGGTCCTGCCAAGCCAGAGCAACGCGCAATAACGTCAACCGTTCAGTCTCGCTGATCGCTGCGGCGGCCATCCGCATCGCTGCTTTTGCCTCCGCTTGATAGTCGTAATCCATGTTCATATGGCGGGGTGATCTTTGCCGGTGATCGGTTAAACTCCGGGGAACCGAAATCGGTTTCTCCGTAGAAATACTGGCTGCGCTGAGCAGCCGAATGGATTTTGCGTAGCGCGGTTGCGACCAGCCGCGACCATCGCGTAAGGTGAACTAAAGTTTTTTGTTTGCTTTTGATGATTGATTGCGATGAAAAGACCGCGTGAAGATTTGACCGAGGTTATTTGCCCCGCCTGCGATGGCACGGGCCTGCGGAAGATCAAGCAGCCAACGCAACCGGGGCGCAAAATTTACCCTGCCAAGTGCGGGAAATGTCTCGGCAAAGGCCGGATAAGAAAGCAAGACGCTAGGTGAGTTTGGATCGCTGTGAGGCGGCCATTAATGCGGCTTCGATACCATGGGGCCACCGACAAGGCATCGAGAGGTGGCGCGGCTCGCAATCTTTCTCGCAACCATCGCGGTGTGGCTATTGATCACGGCGAACAACTCTCTGTGGCCTCTTGTATTTTGCCGATGTGCTCGCCGCCCAACTATGAATGGATAGCCCGGCGCCGGGCTGCTGTTGGCCGCCTGTGAACCCATCAGTCGGATTGCGTTGTCCGGCTGATCCATTCGACCGCCGATCTCCATCATGGCGTGCAAAGTACATCGGCGGCGATCCGAGGTGCCGATCGTGCGCCTTCGTGGTCCGAGTCTTGGTGAGACTGTGATGAAGTTCGCCTTTGATTGTCAGCAGACAATCGAGATCGCGCATCAATGCTGTTGGCGCGCCACGGCCGATGAAGATGGGCACTTATATGAGGCTTCGCCGTAGCGCTATGACGGGCTATCCAGCTCTATCCAGAGGCGCGCCGCCATGGCAGCAGCCCGCCTGAAGTACCAGCCGGCGATGCTGATCTGCGGCTTCGGTCATGTAGCAGCCTAAGCTCGGACACGCCTGGCGAAGAGCGTCGCCAGCCGAGCAGCCGACGGTACGATCGACTGCCGCGGAAATCCGCTAAACCCCAGCATGAGACCTGCGCGAGGGTGCGCTGTGCGATAGAAGCGGCTGATCGCGCGCACGACGATACCGGCGCGTTGGGCGCTCGCCTCGACAGCGATGTCAGATGATCCGTCGCGCAGATAGGCTACGAGGTGCATGCCCTGATCGGGCACCACAACGTCGAGCCGATCCGCTGCGCGCCGCATCAGTGTCTCCGCCAGCGCGTCGCGCTGTTCGCGATATAGCTGGCGCATGCGACGAATGTGCGCAGCGAAATGGCCTTGTTGCATGAACTCGGAAACAACCGACTGCTGCAGCGTCGCAGGTTGGCGATCGATGAGATAGCGCGCGCCGACAAAAGCCTGCAGCAACGCGCGCGGCACCACGGCGTAACCGATGCGTAGACCCGGAAATAGCGCCTTGTTGAGCGTGCCGACGTAAATCACCTGCTCGGTGTTATCGAGGCCCTGCAGCGATGCGAGCGGCGGCCCCGAATAGCGGAACTCGCTGGTGTAGTCGTCCTCGACAATGAACGCGCCGCTTTGCCGCGCCCACGCCAACAGCTCCAGGCGCCGCGCTATGGACAGCGCAACGCCGGTCGGAAACTGATGCGATGGTGTGACGAACGCTACGCGCGCCCGAGGTGCCATGCGCAGGCCGGCGTCGACGACCAGACCTTGGGCATCGACAGGAATGGGATGCGGCCGCGCCTTGGCGAGCAGCAACTGCGCGTGGGTCAGCGGATAACCAGGATCCTCGACCCACACCTCGTCGCCGGGCGCGAGCAGCACACGGATTGCGATGTCGATTGCTTGCTGGGTGCCGGCCGTGATGACGATCTGCTCGGGGTCGCAACGCACCGCGCGCGCCGCTCGTAGATAGTCACAGATGTTCTCGCGCAGCCCGGCCAGGCCGGCGGGATCGGTGTAGCCGAGGTCATTCGCGCCGAGCTGGCGCACGGCGCGATGGGTCAGGCTGCGCCACGTCTCGGCGGTGCGCGCATCGATCAGCGTGCGGCCAGTGTTGAACGGGCGGACGTCGCTCTGCGCCGCCGATCGCTCGAAGTCGGAAAAGGTCTGCGCCGATGTCGGCACGGCGCGCTTTGTCGCGCGCGGAGCGCCGCGCCGTCGTGATGCAAGGCCGGTCAGATCGCCCGCGATGAACGTGCCCGAGCCGTGGCGGCTCTCGACATAGCCTTCAGCGAGCAGGTGCTCATACGCCAAAACCACGGACGCACGCGCCACGCCGAGCTTCGATGCCATGGCCCGGGAGGATGGCATGCGCGTGCCCGGACGGAGCGCGCCGGACAGCACCGCGGAGCGCACCTGTATGTAGATCTGCCGTGTGAGCGGCGTGCGGCTCGCCCGATCGAGCTGCCAAGCGTAGAGATCGGCCCATCCGCGCAATGTCATCGGAAAACGTCAGCTAGACGTGGTCTGCTACAATGAGCGAAAGTGGACCATCTTACCGATCCAGTAAAGAGCTAGGTTTCTGCTCGTTCCGCAATGGTCGCGGGTTTTGCGAGGATCGAGCTGATGACGCCGTCTGAACTGCTGGACCTGGCCTGGAGCTACCCATTGTTCGAAGCCCTCTATGGCCGGCGTTCGCGGCGGTTCGGTCTCGGCTTCGAGATGCCGGAGGGGCCCTTTCGGTACAAGTCCGCGCACCCGCCGGTCCACCTGAGCGAGATCGAGGAAGCCTTGTTGGTGGGCGCGGGCGCCGGATTCTCCGGACTGGCGCTCTGGGATCTGCCGACGCCGGCGCCTTACCGTCGCCGCAGCGGCCGCACATTCCCGACGACGCGGCCCGGCGGCCAAACGGCGCTTTTCTTCACCAACGATGAAGGGCTGTATGTCCTCGATGACAACGTCGCGGCGAGCAAGCTGCGCGAGATCGAGACCCCGGACGAGCGCACCAAGCTCCTCGAAGCGTACCGCGCGCAGCGTCGGGAGCTCCGCCGTGGTCGGCTCGACATTCCGCGCCGCATGCTGCCGCTGAGCGGGCACGACCTTTGGGATTCGAACCGGCCGGGCTCGACGCTGTTCCTGCCAGTATGCGATGTGAGCGCGTCGCTGATCTCATTGATCGCGCAGTTCGTCGATCCCGCGCTGCGCCGCTACGCGCCTGCGGGTGGCGGCATGAACATTGTCGATGACCGCCACGGCTATCGGCCAGCCGGCACGGAGCGCTGGCTGAAGGACGGTTTCCTCGATGCCGAATGGATACTGCCGCTATCGATCGTCGAGCGGCAAGCCTGCTACTACGTCTTCAGCGAGCCGGCGGCAATCTGCCAGAACATGTTCCTGGCAACCGAGGCTCTGGGGCTGGGCGGATGGAAGCACTGCGGATTTCTCTCGCTCGAAATTCTCGAGCGCATCGGCTTCCGCATCGTCGCGACGAATGGCGGAGCAACATTCGGCAATCCGGTTGGGCTCGACGGCGTGTTCGAGGCAAGCTGTCCGCCCTATCACTCCACCATGGATGCAGCAGTTGATGCCGTGCTTGCGCCGCCGTCACGCGGCAGCAAGGAAACCGGGCCCGTGCCGCACCGCATGTCGGAGGCTGAGCATCGCGTCGGCGCGATCCGGATCAGCGCGGAAGGGCTCGCCTGCACCAAGGCGATCTGCAGCTACATCCACGACACCTACGGCCGCTTTCCCGGCGGCACCGACGCGATGCATCTGATGTGGGTGATGCAGGCTCATCACATCGACGCCGACTACTACGACCGATTCTTTGGTCCCGGCGCCTACGGGCCGGCGCACGCCGCGCACATGGCGACGTGGCACCCCTGAGGTCGGCGCCGCCATGATCGAAGTATCATCCGGTGGCCACCCGGCTCTCCCCGGGAGCAGTTGGGCCGACCGCGTTGATCACTGTGGCGCTTCTCAAATTGCGATTGCAGGTCGTGACGAGGTCGGAATTTCTCGGAGGACGAGAACGCCGCACCGGCTACCGTAGGCCGCTATCGCGCGCTCTGGCGTAGAATGGCTCACCCGACACATTCGGACGTTTGACCTCCACCCTCGGAGGGTGGTGCTCTATCCAGCTGAGCTACGGGTGTATCTCTGTTGCTTACGCGGATTTCTTGCGAATACGAAGGGATGAAGACCGATCTCGAAAGTCCTTTAAATCTCTAACCTCTTTCAAACTCCTTTCTGTACGAAATACCTTGAGACATGCCTTCGGAGGGCTCTGGCTTTGGCCCGTGGGGTGCGTCCGTTTGGGTAGCTGACTTGAAAAGCCCTGCAAATCAATGAGGCCGTTTTCCCCCCAAACAAATGCCTGGCGCGTTGATTTTGTTGATTTCCCCGGCTTCCCGAGGGAGCGCCAGCGGCGAGCTAGGTACGCCCGGTTATGATACGCACGTGACCGCCTGGTAGAGGCGAGGCAAGCGTTCAACCCATCGTAACAACGACCTTCCCCTTAGCGCGTCCACTTTCGACGTAGGCTAGGGCCTCGGAAATGTTCGCAAACGGATATCTTTTGTCTACAGTGACCATCAGTTTTCCCTGTTCGATAAGTTGGGCAAGCTGAGCAAGATCGCTGCCGCTTGGATGCATCAAGAGAAATCGATAGCAAACTCCTGCGCGTCGAGCACGGCGTCGGACGCCGTAGCTGATAATCCAGAAGATGGCGGAAAGAGTTCGGCTGCCGCCGAGATCCTTGATCGCGGTTTGCGGTTCCGGAGGATTTGCTACTGATACGATCGTGGTTCCCGGCTTCATGATTTCGAACATCTGGTCCAGGGTCTTGCCGCCGATCAGGTCAAATCCCGCATCAAATCGACCTCCCGCTTTGGACACGTCCTGAGTCGTATAATCGATCACCTCATCGCAGCCCAGCGAGCGCACCAACGCCTCCCCTCGCTTCGAAGCTGTTGTTGTCACATGTGCGCCGAGCTGTTTGGCAATCTGGATTGCAAAGGTGCCGACCCCTCCCGCGCCACCTGAAATGAACACTTTCTGTCCTGGTTTGACACCGAGCTCATCCCTTAGTGCTTGCAGGGCAGTGAGCCCCGCCAGCGGTACGGCGGCCGCAGCCGCGAAATCCAGATCCCGGGGCATATGCGCGGCGTGATCCTCATCGACGCATGCTTGCTCAGCGAACGCGCCAGCACGTTCTTTTGCGACCCGCGCAAACACACGGTCGCCCACGCGGAACCGTTTGACGTCGGCGCCAACGGCAATAACTTCACCCGCGAGTTCGTTGCCGAGCACAAACGGAAGCTTTGGCCGTAGAATTGCGCGAAGCTTCCCTTCTCGGAACTTGAAATCTACGGGGTTCAGACCCGCAGCGCGTACTTGAACGAGAATATCGCGTGGCCTCGGCGTAGGTGGGGGGACATCCATCAGCCGCGAGCCTTCAGCGTCCCCATAACGCTTGAGAACGTATGCGCGCATTAGTCACTTCGCCTTTCCGGTTGAATAGGCACCAACCCTAACGTTAAAGTCAGGTTTAATGTCAATACGGGGCTTGCTATGAGAATCGGCGAACTGGCGAGGCGAAGCGGCCTGAATACCTCACGCATCCGCTTTTATGAGGCCAAAGGGCTACTCAATGCAGTTTCCAGGAAGGCCAATGGATACCGGGAATATCCACCCGACACGGTCATCATTTTGGGTATCATCGTCGGCGCACAGCGGGCCGGCTTTTCTCTGGATGAAATCAAGCAGATATTGCCCGCAGACCTCGGCAACTGGCGGCATGGAGAACTGATGGGCGCGTTGCGTCTTAAGGTCGCCGATATCGAAAAAATGCAAAAGCGGCTAGGTCAAAGCAAGAGACAGCTTTGCGCCCTAATCCGAAAAATTGAAGGCAGGCCAGATGGTATAAGTTGTACTGACAATACCCGGCGGCTGCTGAAGGAGTTCGTCCCGAGAACGTCTAAGAAGCATGGAGCCTCATCCCGCGGCATTGCCGCTGCGCGGTCGTAACCGTCCACTTTTTGTCGGCCCCACCGCTCTCAGCAAATGGAAATTGGCGTTGCCGGGCAACTTTCACTTTGATTTTTTTGCTTTTCGATGCTTTCCCCCATCGCCTTGCGCAAGCCATCGACGATGAATGGCCTGCCATACATTGTCGTGGGGGCACGTTTCGTTAGTGCCGGCACAATTGCCATCAAAAGGTAGCCGATCCGTACATCAGCGACTGGAATGGAGGATTGCATGTCCTCGAGTATGACGGACAAGCAGCATCGTCTTGCGCTGCGGCGATGTCTCAGAGGTCGGCCGTTGGCGGGGCGGGGAACGGCGCTGAGCTCGCAAAGCGTTTGACGATATTGGTGATCAATCGCGCTGCGACGCTGTCGTAGTTGTCGATCGGCAGCGCGCCGATGAAGTTCATCGAGCCGACGGAGAACACGGCGCCGCCGTTCGGCGTCTCGAAGAACGTCAAGTCGGACCGAATGATATCCTCGCGCGCGGCCGGCCAGGTGTGATCGTAACGTTCCTCATTGACCGGCTGGTAGGTCGGGTCATCGAGCACCGCCCGCCCGACAATGATGGCATGGGGCGGCGTGCCCAAGCCTGTATCGGCGCGATCGAGCTCATGGCCCGCTGCGCCGCCGCCCATCAGCCCGCGCTCGCCGAGAATGCTGCCGGGCTTCGCCTTGCCCTCCATCCCCTGGCGCATGAAGGCGACGCGCGGATCGAGGATACCGTCGAGGAACGTGTACGGGAAACCCTTGTATTCGCCCTGCGTGCTGAAGCCGACCCCGGCCAACATCTGCGGCGGACGGCCGAGGCGACGCCAAAGGCCGCCATAGGAGCCGTCGAACGCGTGGTAGCTTTCGCCTGGCTGCGTCGCCCAGAGACGGATGCCGCCCTCGGCGCGCCGCAGTTCGAAGGCGAAGGGGCCGCTCGCATGCGCCACCACCTTCCAGTAGAAACCGTTGCCACCGAGATAGATGAAGCGGCCTCCATTCTCGAGATAGGCGCCGAGCGCATCGAGCGTTTCGGTCGTGTGGTATTCGGGGTGCTGGCCGGTGAGCACGACAGTGTAGCTTGAGAGCAGCTCCGCGCCTTCGACATGCACGTCGTGATCGGTGATCACCTCGAAGTCGATGCCCTTGCGTGTCAACAGATCGGTGATGTAGCTGTCGGCCGCGATCCAATAGAGGCCGGAGCCATAGGGGCTCGGGTCGACGAGATGGATCTGGTTGACCCGCTTGTCGATCAGGGGCCGGCGCATCGTCGACATGACGACGCCGCTGCCGTCTGAATGGAAATTATAAGGCGAGACACCATACTCGGGATGGCCGTCCGGCGCTTGCGCCAATGCGCCCCAGGCCCGCGACCGCTCGGTGATCAGCGCCTCCCGGCCCTTCTTCTGATACTGGCTGTAGACGGTGTAGGTGAAGGTCGGCGCGAGGAAGGCGACCTTGGCTTGCGAGCCCGCTATCGCAGCGCGCACATAAAAGACGATGTTGTCGCGTGCGCCGTCCTTCTCGAGATGCAAGGCATAGACGCCGCTCCCCCAATCCTTCGGCACGATGAAGCGGAGCGAGGGCGTCCAGCCGGCGTCGCCGATATCGTCATCGTGGAAATGAATCGCGCCCCATTGCGCCGGCTGCTCGGTCCAGCGATGGAAGGCGCCAGTCCAGCGCGAGCCGGTCATGGCGCGCGTCGGCAGGTTCACGCAGCGTCCATGCGCCTTCGCCGGACCGATATCGGCCGCCATGTCCGTGGGGATGTCGATCGACAGGTCCCATTCGGCAATGATGGTCCCGCTGGGTGTCGCGGCGCCTGTGCGTTGCGTCGCGAGCACCGCGCCAACGCCACCGACGCCCTCGACGATGCGCGGCCGTTCGATCTTGCCGTTGAAGTGCAGATGGGCGCCGTCGCCTGAACGTTCTGCCGCGACGGCGACCGCACCGACGCCGGACAGCCGGGCGCTTTTGGCCAAGACGCTTTTCTCGGTGCGCTCGTCGCGGTCGAGCCTCGCCTTGCGTGGCGCCTGAGCCAATTGCAACGTCCCGGCGGCTGGATCGAACCGGCAGGCGATATCGTGCCAGGCGCGCTCGGTGAGGGGGACGCCGATGTCGACATCGACGAGGCCCTCCGGCGTGACGAGGCTGCAGAAGACTCCCTTCGCTGCGATGCCGAGAGTCAATGCCCCATCGCCGCCCCTCCAGCTCAGGACAGCCTGCCTGTCTGCGGCGATCAGAGTCGGCCAAATCGTCGCCGCGAAGGCAATCGGCCGTTCGCCGGTGCCGAGATCGAGCAAGGGAATATCGATCCAGGAGCCCTTGGCGACGAGTTGCTCCTCCCCGTCATGATCGCCCTCCAGCGCCCAGGAGACGGGAATCTCACGATAGCCCGGGCCTTGCGGGTTGGGATCGCCGCAGATCACGCGGGCGATGCGGGCGCGGTAGCGTCCGCCGCCGCGCACGCCGATCATGAAGTTGATCTCCTCGCCGGGGCGCACGCTCCAGCGGTCGACATAGCCGGTGATTGGAAGCATGAGAGTCTCTTTTGTCAGGCTCGGCGATCAGCCGCGCCGCACGTTCCAGAACAGGGGCAGGCCTCTGAGCACGCCGGTCAGCTCCTTCTTATAGGCGGTCGGTTGGTAGAAGACGCCGAGCGGTACATAAGGCACGTCGATGAACGCTTGGCGCTGCATCTCGATGCCGATCTTTTTCTGCGCCGCGGTGTCCGGAGCGATCAGCCAGGTATCGCGCAGCTCCTCCAGCTTGGGACTGCTCGCCCAGCCGAAGGTGGCCTTGTCGCCACTCCCGCGGAGGAAGTTATGGGCCGACGGATTAAGTTGGGTGACACCGGCCGAATAGGTGCAGAAGGCGTTGTAACCGCCCTTGTCAGGCGTCTCGCGGCTGTTCATCCGCTTGAGCATTGAGCCCCAATCCATCACGACATAGTCGAGGTTGAACCCAAGCCGCTTGAAGAGATCGGCGGCGACCTCACTCATCTGGCCAATCACCGGGAAGTCGCCAGGCGCGATGAGCAGCACCGTCTCGCCCCTGTACCCGGCATCCTTGATCGCCTTGGCCGCGGCCGCGAGGTCACGCGGCCCATTGAGCGCCTCCATCCCTTCCTCGCTCGCCATATTCGAGCCAGGCGCGAAGAAGCCGACCTTGTCGTGCCACAGGCTGCTGTCGTCGCCACCGATTGCGGACATGAAGTCGCGCTGGCTCACTGCGGAGAGCACGGCACGGCGGATAGCCGCGTTATCGAATGGTGGCAGCGTATGATTGAAGCGCAGCACGCCGACATTGCCCACATTGTCCAGAAGCTCGACCTTTAACGCCTTGTTGGCGCGCAGGGTCGGGAGAAGATCGACGATCGGTTGGTCCCACCAGTCGATCTCGCCACGCTGCAGGGCTGCGGCCGCGGTGGCGGGATCGGGCATGACCTGCCATTCGACGCGATCGAAATTCGCGATCTTCGGCCCGGCGAGCATGCTCGCCGTGCCATCCGGTCTCGGCACGTAGCCGTCGAAACGCTGATAGACGAGACGCGCGCCTGGCACCTGCTCGTCCGCCTTGAAACGGAATGGCCCGCTGCCCACGAGCTCCTTGACGGGCATCGCGCTGTCGGTCTGCGCCAATCGCTCCGGCATGATGAAGGCGATGATGGCGCCGACCTTGCCGAGCGCTTCCGGCAACAAGGGAAAGGGAGTCTTGAGGCGCCAACGCACGGTGCGATCATCGGGAGCCGAAATCTCGTCCACAATGTTGAACAGCGAATTACCGAAGGCATCACGGGACGCCCAGCGCTTGAGGCTCGCGACGACATCACGGCCGCGCACCGGCTCGCCGTCATGGAATTTCAACCCGTCGCGAAGGGTCATCACCCAGATCTTGCCGCCGTCCTCGAGAACATGGCCAGCCACCATTTGCGGCTGCGGCTGCAAATTTTCGTCGGCGCCGTAGAGTGTATCGAAGACCAGGAAGCCGTGATTGCGATTGACGAGGCCGGTGGTGATCATCGGATCGAGGATGGCGGCATCGGCCTGCGGCACGAAGCGCAGGGTCCGCGTGCCTTGCGCCCGCGCGATCCGCGGCAGGCCAAGCGAGGAGCCGATGGCCACGCCAAGACCGGCGCCCAAGCTGGAACGAAGCAGGTCTCGACGGCGCATCCGGATTCTCCTTGCTACAGAAGGGGTGATCTAGGGACAGATGTTCATCAATGGCTCAAGCTCGATAAGGAAAGCCTTGCCTGGAAGGACATATCGCAAGTTCGGCGAGTGTGAGGAATAGCGGTGGCGCTCCCCTGCCACCAGTCAACGACATAGCTAATCCGATCCTTTGCACACATTAGAGGCGGCCCCACGAGCAAAGTCGGCCTCGGCTCACAGCAGATCCGTCGCAAGAGCTTTGCGTGAAGGAATAATTCCAGCAGCCCCTGCACAGCGACGATTGCGACTTTGACCATCATTGCGCCACGCGGCTGCATATCCAAGAGGCAGCCAAATTACGGGCTGCATTTCGACCTTTGGTAGCCTAGTCTAAAAATGCGGTGGCCTATTCCGACCAAAGACAAGAAGAGAGCTTCTGAACCTCCCCATGGCTAAAGCCAGGGGGTTCTGAGAGAGGCAGAAGGCAGTCTTTCCGGGGCTCTCGCGGTCTCTGTTTGCAGAGGCGCTACATCATCCCCGGCCTCGACGGCCGGCCCAACTCTCTTGATCCGGCGACCCGCTCTAACGCCATTACGGACGTGGGGTTGGGCAAAGCCCTTCCCGCTTGCAGGTTGCAGTACACTCGACATCGCCGTCCTCAGGAGCGGTTCCGCACTGGCCCAAGCGATCTTGACTTGGGGAATGTCGAGCGAATTCGTATCGCAGCATGTCGCAAGAAACGCGCTGTAGAGATCACGTTGAACCGGCTCTGTCCTGCCATCGCCGAACACATGAACCCGCTGCGAGAGCGGCTTCTTGATGTATTCGCCCGTGGTATGATCGAACTGGCTCAACCGTGTATGCCGGGTTTTGATCTCAATCACTCCACCGCCAGCACTTGCAGCCTTGCGCTGAAGCATCGAGATCAACATTCCTGGCGCACGCACTTTCACGCTGCGACCGTAGTTCTTCTGAAATGACTTGTAGCTCAACTCCTCTGTTTTGATGGTTGTCCCTTGACCGAGAATGCGGTTCGCCAACTCGCCATGCGATCGCTTGCGCTCGGCAGCCAATACTCGATCGCGCTCGCGTTTCGAAGCGGCAAGCGCCTGATAGCGCTGCGACCTGTTCCACCTTCTCTTACCCTTGATCGCGCGCCCTTTGGCATCGAAGTTGTCCAGGTTGGTTGCACGTCGCGAGCGGTCCATCGCGCGCTGGATCCGCCGGCAGTCGTTCCACGGTTCGACAACGCTCGGGCATAACTGCTCCAAAATAGCGTCGTCGCTTGATACCGCCGCGATGCTGGACGGCCCGATGTCGAGTCCGACAGTACCGTCCTTGGTGGTGTGCGTAGCGGGCGGCAAGCCCTCTTGCACCAACTGGCAAAACCAGCGAACGCGGCCCTTGATCTCGCGCCGGATAATGCGGACATACTTGGTCCTGGCCGCGAGCGCTTCTCTTTGCCAATCGCGTTTGTCCTTTGGATCGAGCATAAGCGGCAGCACAAGGCCGCTGTAGTGCACGGCCGGAACCGGCTCGGCGCGGTAGCGGATCACAGCGTCCGCTTTGCCCTCGATGCTGTTCAGCCGGTTTAACGATTTGAACCGTGGGCGGCCGCGCTTGCCAAACGCATACTGCTCGGCTGCCCGGAACGCGCGCAAACTCGTGGTTTGCGTGTCGTGGCTGCCGAGGTGATCGCCGATCCAGCAGGCATTGCGGCAGGAGAGCGCATGCTTTTCAATCTCGCGCGAGGTGAAGCCGAACCGCTCCAGTTCGGCCCCGAACGCTTGCGAGCGCGCTTTGTTGTGACGCTTCTCCACTGTCGCAGGCATGGCGCGTGCGGCTTGCCATGCCTTCGATTGCTTCATCAGATCGAGGCGGCGAAGGCACTCCTGCAAACAGGCATTATAGAGGTGCCGGGCCGCGTTCAGCCGCGTATCCAATGTCTTCTCATCCGCCGCAGTCGTCTGAAGCGGGAACTCGGCGACGAAGGACAGGGTTTTAACGCGCGGCATCACAGTCCTCTACGCATCAATTGCCGACTGCATTCATCTGCTAAAGCCGGATAGCTCTCTCCTATGGCCGAGTAAATCTTTGCTCGAATAGCTCCGCAGAGGCGATGCCAACCCGACCAGCGACTTCCTCTAATGCCCTGTCGTACTTATGCCGGATGAAGTTTACGGTGATGCGTTCGAGAAACTCGGCGGGTGCATCTTCCGCCGTCCCGTCTCCATCCCAGTGCCATTCGTTGTACGCTTCAATCGCCGCACGTCTCACCCAATGTTCCGGGCGCGTTTCAACAGAAACCTGCATTTCCAGTACCTGCTGCATCAGTGCCGCGCGCTTTGTCTCCACGGCAGTCTTTGCTCCGCACTGACGCTTTTGCAGCAAGAAACTCTGACGACACCTCGAAGGAAGCTACTCTTGCGGTGTCGTAGAGGCGCATAGGCGCTGATTTAATGAGAATTGCGCCTTGCCACATCCGGTTCCCCAAGGAACGTGATGAGGGCTTGTGTCCATCCTCGCGCCTCAAGACCGGCAATTGAAATCATTTGAGGCTTTTCCATCAGACCCTCTTCTGATTTTCAATGTATTGCTTGATGAGCGCGAGGGGAGCGCCGCCGACCGAAGACACAAAATAACTGTTCGTCCATAATGTTGGAATGCGCCTGCGCAGCACCCGGAACTGCTGACGGAGAACACGCGAAGACCGGCCCTTGATGCCCTTCACCAGGCGGTGGATGCCGTATTGCGGATCGCAGCCGACAAGCAGATGGACGTGGTCTGGCATGACTTCCATTTCAATCAGCGCCGATTGCGTCTCGTCGCATACTTGCCGAATTAGTTTCTTAAGTTTGGCGTCGAGGCGGATTAAGAACTGGCTTACGGTATTTCGGGCAAAACACCACGTGGTATTTGCACGAGAAGAGAACGTTCCTGTTCGATCTGAAGTCCGCCATAGCCTATTATGTACCTGGCTGATGTCTAATAGCAAAGAGGCGCTCACCCCATAGTTGAAACTAGGGGCTTGCGCGCCTAAGTTCGGTCAAAGCGCATCGACAAGTCATGGACCGTTTTCGTCAGCGTCGAAGATTCCGAGCACGACAGATGCGTGGATATTTTTTCCAGGGCGGATGGCAGCTACGGGTTCGAGGAATTTAGGCGGGACATCGAAGATGGCGGGCAATGGACGCCCGTACAGTATTATTCGGACGTTACCTATGTTTCATCGGCCGATGCGTTGGACACTGCCGAACGATGTATACCTTGGCTGGTCGACGTCCTCGCCCAGAAGCCGCAACTAAGGATGCGGATCGGTTTGGGCTAACCGCAGCTGATCGGATCGCACGGGTCGTCGCGCTTGCTAGCGGGAAAAGCCGAAAGTATTGATTTTCCCCGAATAACCCTTAGAAATCGAAGTAAAGGAGCGTAGCGTGAAACCCAGCGCAAGGGTTCTGAATATTGCGTAAAAAATAGCGGCAGGTCGCCTTCAAGGACATCGCCGATACCGGGAAAACGACGGGAGGATGGCTTGATTGAGCCAGCGGTACTGCGTGCGCTGCTGCAGAGAGACGGTTGTCTGACGCTTCCGGGCGTCTATGACGGCATTTCTGCGAGAGTAGCGGCGAGCGTAGGTTTCGACGCGCTTTACATGACCGGATATGGTGTCGTCGCATCCGCCCTTGGGGTCGCCGATGCCGGCACCGCGACATTCACGGAGATGCTCGATCGTGTGCGCTGTATCGCCGGCGCAACCAGCATTCCTTTCATTGCCGACGGCGATACCGGCTACGGTGGCTTGTTGAATGTTGATCGCACCGTGCGCGGCTATGCGGCCGCGGGCGCTTCCGGCATCCAGCTCGAAGATCAGGAATTTCCGAAGAAATGCGGCCATACCGAATTCCGCCGCGTGATTCCGGCCGCTGACGCCATCGCCAAGATCCGTGTCGCGGTCGATGCGCGGCCTGGCCGCGACTTTCTCATTGTCGCCCGGACTGACGCGCGCTACGCCGAAGGGATGGATGCGGCCTTGCGGCGGGCCGAGGGCTTTCTCAATGCCGGCGCCGATGTGCTGTTCGTCGAGAGTCCCGAGAGCCTGGAGGAATTGCGCCGTGTCGCCGAGACCTTCAAGGGCGCGACCTTGCTGGCGAACATGGTCGAGGGCGGTCGCACGCCATATCTGTCGACGGGCGAACTGGCGGCGATGGGCTTCAAGATAGCGCTCTATCCTGGTTCCGGCTTCCTGACGGCGGCAGGCGCCCTGCAGCTCGTCTACCGCAACCTGAAAACCGCCGGAACAGGTAAGGGCAGCAAGGCCCCCATGTTGTCGTTCGCCGACATGAACACGCTGATGGGCTTTCCGGCGGTGCATGCCTTCGAAAACCGCTATGGCCTCGCCGACAGTCACAAGGAGTAGTCGCCATCATCAATTCCGCCGCCGAACGACTCGATAGACTGCCGATCCTGGCCTTTCACCGTCGCCTGCTCTGGCTCATCGGCGCGGGAATGTTTTTCGATAGTTTCGACATCTATCTTGCCGGCTCGGTATTGGGCGAGCTCGTGCATAATGGCTGGTCGAGCATTCCGCTAAACGCGCGCTTCATCTCGGCCACGTTCATCGGCATGGTCATTGGCGCGGCCGGTTCCGGCTGGCTGGGCGACCGCTATGGTCGCCGCTTCACCTATCAGTTCAATCTCGCGATCTTCGGTCTTGCCTCGTTCGCATGCGCTGTCGCGCCGGACATGGATTGGCTGATCGGCGCGCGCTTCGTCGCGGGGATAGGTCTCGGCGCAGAGATCGTGATCGGCTACGCGACCATGCTTGAGTTCACGCCTCCACTCCATCGCGGACGCTGGGCGGCATTGTTGTCGCTGGTGACCAATTTCGGACTTTTTGCCTCAACCCTGATCAGCTGGCTCGTCATTCCCGCTTTCGGCTGGCGCCCGATGTTCGTCATCGCCGGGCTCGGAGCCTTTGTCGTTCTTTGGATGCGCAAGAGGATGCCGGAATCACCGCGCTGGCTGGAAGTGAACGGACGGCAGCAGGAAGCCAACGACATTGTCGGCGCTGTCGAAGAGGAAGCCCGCGGCCACGGCATCACCTTGCCCCCGCCACAAACGAGCCCCCAGCCGGTTCCGACAAGCCTGGCGAGCGCCGACTTCATCAAGCCTGCTATTGTGGGCAGTATCATGCAGGTGGCGCTTGGCATCGCCATTTACGGTTTCGTCGCCTGGGTGCCGACCTTCCTGGTTCAGCACGGCATGCCGATCAATCGTTCGCTCGGCCAAGCGGCGCTGATGTCCCTTGGCGGTCCGACCGGCGCGGCGCTCGGCTGGCTGTTGAGCGATCGCATCGGCCGCAGACCTTCCATCATCGTGGCATCGCTGCTCGCCGCCGCATGCGGACCGGCCTTCGCCAATGCACCCTCGCAGGAACTGGCGGTACTGTTCGGCTTCCTGATGTTCACGTTGATCTATTTCATGGTTTCGGTAATCGTTGCCGGATATATACCCGAGCTGTTTCCCACTGCAGTCCGCATGCGCGGCTACGGCATCACCAGCACGGTCGGCCGACTCACCACAATCTTCGTGCCGTTCGGCGTGGTGGCGCTGTTCAACGCCGGCGGTGTCGCTGCGGTCGCGTTTGGCATCGCCGTCGCGCTTGTGGTGCAAGCACTGCTGGCCGCCGCTTACAGGGTAGAGACCAACGGCCGCAGCCTCGAAGCGATTACGCTCCAGGAAAGCGGTCCGCCTGAGGTCACTGCGTCAGCGCCGCCACTGACCCGATGAGTCGTTGACTGCAACCATCCCGACCAAGGAAATCCGAAGAAAGATAAATAGAAAAAGGAAACGTCATGGCAAAGGGAAAAACGCTTGCGCGAATTGGCCTTATCGTGGGCCTCGCCGCTTCGATCGTGACCTCGAAGGTGCCGGCCGCACGGGCCGAGACCATCACCGTCACCCACTGGGGCGGGCAATTCTACGGCGTGCCCTATGCGGTCGCCATGGAGAAGGGCTTGTTCAAGAAGAACGGCGTGGACGTCACGGGTATCCTGACGGCAGCGGGCGGCGGCACCGCGGTCCGCAACACGTTGGCAGGCGGCATTCCATTCGGGGAGGTTTCGCTGGCGGCAGCCGTCCAGGCCATCAATTCCGGCCAGAAGCTCATCATTATCGGCGCCGGCGCGCAAACCGTGTCCGACCAGATGTGGGTGGTGAAGAAGGATTCAGCCCTCGCCAGCATCAAGGATCTGGTCGGTAAACAGGTTGCCTATACCGCGCCCGGATCGGTGAGCAACATGGTGATACTGATGGCGCTGAAGGCCAACGGCATCACCCAGCAGCAGGTGAAGCTGGTGCCGGCCGGCGATCTCGGCGCCAACCTCTCCGCCGTCAGCAGCGGCGCGGTCGATGCCGGCTTCTCCGACGAGCTCGTTTTCGCGCAGAACAAGGAGCTGGTGAAGCCCCTCTTCATGGTGCGCGACACGATGGACCCGCGCATGATGCAGACCGTAATGATCACGACCGCGGAATATGCCAAGGCGCATCCCGACATCATCAAGGGCCTGATCGTCGCCCGCCGCGAGGGGCTCGCCTATGCGATGGAACACCCGGATGAGTCCGCCGACATCACGGCCAAGGCCTACAACAACCCGAACGTCGATCTGTTCCGGGCGCATATCCACAATCTCATCAAGGAAAATTACTGGAGCGACGGCCGGCTCGATTACTCAGGCATGAACCGCATGGTTGAGGGTCTGCAGATCACCGGGCAGATCAAGGGCGATGTCGACTGGCCGAAATACGTCGACACATCCTACCTGCCGCTCGATCTGCGCCCCTCGCAATGAGCGAGCCAGCAGTGAGCGAGCCAGCAGTGAGCGAGTCTTGGCATGTCGCGCTGAATGGGGTGGCCCGCCATTACGACGGGCCACCCGCGGTACACGCCCTCGGCCCGATCGACCTGGTGATACGCCGCGGTGAGTTCGTCTCTGTCGTCGGGCCATCGGGTTGCGGCAAGTCGACGCTGCTCGATGTGCTTTGCGGTCTGGTACGCCCGACCAGCGGCAGCGTGCACTTCGAAGGCAAGGAACTGCACGGCCAGGTTCCCGACGGCATCGGCGTCGTCTTCCAGGAAGACGCGAGCATGCCCTGGCTGAGCGTCCGCCAAAATGTGGCCTTTGGCCTGCGCGCCTCCAGCCTGTCGGCAAAGGAAGTCGCGGAACGGGTTGATCATGCCGTCAGCTTCATGGGGCTGGCTCAGTTTGCCGGTCATTATCCGGCGCAGCTCTCCGGCGGCATGCGGCAGCGGGTCTGCATCGCGCGGACACTAGTGCCGCGGCCGCGGTTGATTCTGCTCGACGAGCCCTTCGGCGCGCTGGACCAGCAGACACGGCTATTGATGGGCGACGAATTGCTGCGGCTCTGGCGCGAGACCGGCGCCACCGTGCTGCTCATCACCCATGCCCTGGACGAGGCAGCGATGCTGTCCGATCGTGTCGGCGTCATGAGCGCCCGGCCGGGCCGCTTCATCGATATGGTGGAGACCGGCTGGCCGCGCGATCGCGACAGCCGTATCGTCTCGGATCCGGAATTCGGCACGGTGACGGCGCGCTTGTGGTCTTCCCTTCGCGAGGAGTCCCTCAAGACGATGGGGCGGGCGGCGTGACGCGGCGGCGCGCCGTTCTGTTCATCCGCATCGCCGTACTGGCGGGGCTGGTAGCGACGCTCGAAATCTGCTGCCGCACCGGCATCATCGATCCCCTGACCGTCATCCCTCCCAGCGACATGGTCGCTTCGATGATCGATCACGTCGGCTCCGGCGAGCTGGACGAGAGCATCGTGAACACCTTCTTGACCATCGCGCTCGCCTTCGTGCCGGCGATTGGCTGTGGCATCCTGGCCGGTGCGCTGGTCCACCGTTCATCGCGGCTGCGCGATGTCGTCGACCCGTTGCTGGCATCGTACTACTCCGTGCCGACCTTCATCTTCTATCCCTTGCTGGTGGCGCTGCTTGGCCTCGGCAAGGCGCCGCTGGTGGTGTTGGGCGTGCTCTCCGCCGCGCCTGCCGTCATCATCAGCACGCTGTCGGGACTCGACGGCGTCTCGCCGGTATTGCTGAAACTTGCGCGCGTCCACCGGCTGAGCCCGGCACGGACGCTATGGTGGATCGTGTTGCCCGCCGCCCTGCCGCGCCTGTTCAGCGGTTTCAAGCTGGCGCTGAGCTATGCACTGATCGGCGTCATCGCCGGCGAATTCATTCTGTCCGGCACCGGGCTCGGCTACGCCATTTCCTTTGCGTATCAGAGCTTCGACAACCGCGCGATGTACGGCCTGATGCTGTTCGTGTTGCTGGTAGCGGTTATCGCCAACGGAATTCTTTATGTCTGGGAGGGGCGGCTGGCGCGCCGCCGTTCGAGGGGATGAGCGATCTCGCACTCGAAGAAGCCCAATCCAGGCGCAGTTCACGCGAGCGTATTCGCGCATTCGACGCTGCCGTGCTGACCCTGCTGATACTGGCGCTCTGGCAGGCAATCGGCAGCTGGACCAGAGGCGTTGCTGTTTCGCCGCCGCTGCAGACGCTGGTGTATTTGTTCGGCCTCCTGCGCACGTGGATGTTCTGGGATCATGCCGCCGCGACACTGGCTGCGTTCCTTCTAGCGTTCGCGCTCTCGGCACTAATCGGCCTGGCGCTCGGTCTGATCTTCGGGGTGCAACGCTTCACCGGCGAGGTCGCCGAGCCCATACTCGCAGGCTTCTATACCATCCCGAAGGTTACGCTCTATCCGGTCGTGCTGCTGGTCTTCGGCCTCGGCATGTCTGCCAAGGTCGCCTTCGGCGTCATGCACGGACTGGTGCCGATGACCCTGTTCACGCTCGGCGCGGTGCGTGGCCTGCCGCCCGTGCTGATCCGGATGGCCAAGGTGCTGCGGCTTTCGCCCGGCCGCACCATGCTGTGGGTTCTGGTCCCCGCCTGCCTGCCGGATATCGTCAACGGTCTGCGGATCAGCTTTTCGCTGAGCCTGCTTGGCGTCTTGATCGGCGAGATGTTCTCCTCGCAACGCGGCCTCGGATTCCTGCTGGTCAGCGGCATGGCGCAGCACAACGTGCCGCTGTCGACCGCTGTCGTCACCGTGATCGTCGTGGTGTCGATCGCCGCCAACTCGCTGATGCTGCGCCTCCGCGGCCAGATCTCGCACCGCTGGAACTGACAATACGGAGGGAGAATCGCGATGAAAGCGACAACACGGCTACGCCGGCTGATCGCCGACCCGGAAATTCTGCTGGCGCCGGGAGCCTATGACGGCATCACCGCCCGCCTGATCGAGCAGGCGGGTTTTTCCGCCCTCTACATGACGGGCGCCGGCACCTCCGCGTCCTTTGGCTTACCGGATTACGGTTTGCTGACCATGACAGAGATGGTCGGCAATGCCGCGAGGATCACTGCGGCGGCAGTTAGCCTGCCGCTGATAGCCGACGGCGATACCGGCTACGGCACCGAATTGAACGTCGTGCGCACGGTGCAGGAGCACGAGCGCGCTGGCACGGCGGGCATTCATATCGAGGATCAGGTCTCGCCCAAGCGGTGCGGTCATCTCGAAGGCAAGCAATTGGTCTCGACGGAAGAATTCCTGGCCAAGATCCGCGCCGCGGTGGCGACGCGCCGCGATCCTGATTTCGTCGTCATCGCCCGAACCGACGCCCGTTCCGTCGCGGGGTTCGACGAAGCCATCCGCCGCGCCAATCTGGCGCTCGAAGCCGGCGCGGACCTCGCTTTCGTTGAGAGTCCGGAGACGCTGGAGGAGGTGGCGATGGTGCCGCGGCGCGTTAGCGGCCCCTGTCTGCTGAACGTCGTCTGGGGAGGCAAGACCCCGCAGGTCGATCTACGCGAGGCGCAGATGATGGGTTACAAGGTTGCCATCCTGCCCGGCCTCTTGCTGAAGACCGTCTACGGCGCCTGCGACGCCGCACTCGCCGCGCTGAAGGAGACCCATCGCCACCCGACGCCGCTCTATGATGGCAACGTCCGCGATGCTTTTCGGCGTTTCGGTGCTGACGAGTGGGACGCACTCCGCATCCGTTTCCGCGACCCTCCAGCTCCGGCGGCCGAATAGGTCGCGAAGGGTCGGCGACTGTGGCGCCTGCGAGGGGATCGCCCAGGGCCGAACCTTGCGGTCGGCGGCCTTGAACGCATCGATCTGCTCGCGGAATGATTTCGTGTCATCAAAGTCGTCCCAGCCGTTCAGCAGGCGGGTTCGGTGCGCCGGATCGATCGTAAACTGACATCGCAATTCGCCGCATACGATCGATTGCGATTCGAGATCGACCGTGACCGCCGACGCCGTGGAGCTCGCGCTGGCTTGTGATATCCGGATCGCGGGCGACCACATCAAGCTGTCCTCGCCGGAAGCGAAGTGGGGTGGATTTCCGGGTGCCGGCGCACCGGTTCGGCTGCCTTCAATCGTTGGCATGGGGCGCGCGCTCGAGCTGCTCTGCACGGGCCGGGAAATCGATGCTCAGGAAATGGAGCGCATCGGTCTCGTCGATCGCGTCGTCGGGCGAGACAGCGTTCACGCGACGCTCGACGAAATGGCGCGAACCATCGCCGAGAATGGTCCCTTGGCGACCAAGGGGGCGAAGCGAATTGCAAGGATGCAGGTAGCATCCGGCTTCGCCGCGGCTCGCCGCCTCTCCGACGAGCTTCGGGCGGCGCTGGAATGAGCCAATGATGTTGACGAAGGCATCGCCGCCGTGCGGGAAGGTCGCAAGCCACGTTTCAGTGGAACCTAGTCCTGGAGAACTGCGAATGCCTTTTGCGAATGTGAATTCCGTGCGCCTGCACTATCAAGTGCTCGGCAACCGGGGTCCTTGGGTGGCGCTGGTCTCCGGCGCGCGGCGAGGCATGGCTGAGGTGAAGGGGCTTGGGACCCTTGTCGCGGATGCCGGCTTTCAGGTCTTGCTCCACGATCGCCGGAACACCGGTCAATCGAGCCTTTCGCTGGACGGCGAAGGATCGGAATTCGAGATCTGGGTCGACGATCTCCGCGCGCTCGCGAAAGCACTCGGACTGCCGCCATTCATCGTTGGAGGATCGTCGTCGGGGTGTCGACTCGCAACCATTCTGGCGCTCCGCCATCGCGATGGCATCCGAGCACTTTTGATGATGAGGATCACCGGTGGGGCTTTCGCGGAGAGGCGCCTCTCTCATGTCTATTACACCCAGTATATCGAGGCTGCGCAAGCAGGTGGCATGGAGGAAGTTTGCCGCACCGACCATTTCCGGGACTTGATCGAGCTTGATCCGTCGTGACGCGCGCAGATCACGGCGTGGGACAGGGATCATTTCCTGTCAGTCATAACCGCTGGCGGGCAAATCTCGAAAGCGGTGTGAATGGCCCGATGCTGGGGGCGAGCGAAAGCGCATTCAAAAGCTATCAACTTTCCGGTTTGCGTGATTCCGGGAAACGACAAGACGCACTCCATCGCCGCTGGCCACGAGGTTCACAAATTGATTCCAGGCGCCGAACTGCACGAATTGCGCACCGATCAGCTCGATGCCGATCTGATTTCCATGGATGAATGGGTGCCCAACGAAAAGCTCGCGCCGGTTGTCGTGGGCTTTCTCCGGCGCGCAACTTCGAAGCGCAAGTGACGGAATCGTTCCGGGGATATTGCGCTGATGAGGTCATCGCGGTTGAAGCTCTGCCGAAGCAGCGGCCGCCGGCACACGTGAAAGGCAGGACGCCATGCTCTTCGAACTGGCATTTGAAGGCACCAGCACCTGGGATAGCATAAACATACCCAGGTGCTGCGCCGCTGCTTCACAGGCGCTGGAGTCATATAGCGATTTCAATTACGCAAGAGTACGCAGCTTTATCCTGAGTTGCGCACCAAATTCGCGGTCGCAGTGCTCCGCGCGGCGCTCAGGCGGACCGCAGCCATCCTTTAGCGGTCAGGCCTTCCAGCTCAGCAAGATAGGCCTTGCTCGGATCCTGGTCGGATGTAGTTTTACCCGGCTTGCTGTCCGAGCCTGTCTCAGCCATCAAATCGTAGATGCTTCCAGCAACCACCGAGCCGATCGCATGAATGGCTTCGTGGCGATCGAGCCCTTCCGACATCAGTCGCTGTGCCGTGCGTCGCACCGGCAGCGTGTCATCGGCGATCTGGTTCTCGACAATGACGTGAAAGACGGCGTGCGCCTTTTCGCTCGGCGCGCCAATACCCTCGCGCCGATGATACGCCAACACCAGATCGATGCGTTCCTGCTCAGCCATCGCAAGCCATTGTTGCGGCTCTGGCTCCGTGAGTGGGTCATACTCCCCGATCGCCTCGTTGATTTGATCGATGTCGCATTCGGGGTCCGGTGGCCATTCGAGTTCCGGGTCAGTTCGGTGCAATACCGATGGAGAGTTGCCGAGTCTTTGTGAGTCGAGACAGCACTTCTTGAACTTCTTGCCGCTACCGCACGGACAGGGATCGTTTCGCCCGACGGCTCTGAACGGATTGACGGCCGGGGCGGGCACTCCCGGGTTCCAGGCAATCCCGGAGCCTTGCTTTTTCCCGCGTTCCGGCGCGAATGCGGCCCAGCTCGACAGCTCTTCGATGGTATCCCCGAACAGTTCGAATTCATTTTGCCTTTGCCGCGACTGCGGTTCGGCATCAATGGCACTTTGCAGATCCCGCTCGAAATGCTTGAATGCCAGCCAGGAAGGACTGATGAAGCCGCGCTCGAACGCCTGCTCGACCTGTGGCTTGAGCTCGCGGAGTTGCAGCATGGCAACGGCTCCTTGCCAGCCCTCCCAGGCAAAGCATTCGTCCTGCGGCTGCAGGTCGGTGTAGCAGGCTCGCAAAAATCGCGCCGTCTCCTCGCGCGGCAACCCGCCGCGCAAGGTCACAATGACCAGAGCGTCGAACATGCGCGCTCGGATGAACTCGTCCGCTCCCGGGTCCAGGATCACCTCATAAAGCGGGGTCGGATCGCCGTCGAAAACGCTGGCCATCACCCGATGGGTGGTCTCGGTCGTGGCACCGCCAAGGATGGGGTCGAGTTCTTTCCACGGTCGGCGCAAGAAAGCGGCGAGCGGTCGATAGGCCGATTTTTCGCGCCATTGGCCGAGCAAATGGAATACGAAAAACAGCGCAACTTGCGTCGACGGGCTGGCCGCCTCGGCTTGATCGATTGCCGTGAGGAACAACGGCACCATTGCCGCTCGATTTGCGTTTGCGGCGCGGATGGCATCAACCGGCAAGCCCTGGCCGGCGGAACCCAATTGATCGAGAATTTGTTGCATTTGGCTACCGTTTGTCGGCGCGAGACCATAACACCCGATCGGTTGATCGGCGTTATCGAAGACAACAGCCAAACATCGACCCACATGGCGCATTTTGCAATACGACCGCGAGACGGACAACTTTTAATCCAAAATGGATTTGAGCGCCGTGGAGGGCTCAACGTACCGGGCCATCTATGCTATTGCTGGGTTCCCCTCGTCCCGACCCGCCACCCATGAACCCGCCAACCATCTCCGCCTCGCAAATCCGATGCGCGCTGCTGTTGCGCGACGAAATCGCCTTGCTCGATTTGCGCCACGAGGCCGCCTATGCCACCGGCCATCCGCTGTTTGCCGCTAACATGGCGGCCGACCGGATCGGGCTCGAAGCCGAGATGAGGCTGCCGCGCAAGGATGTGCCGGTTGTCGTCTACGATGCGGGTGAGGGACTTGTGCCACAGGCTGCGGATCGGCTTGCGGCGTTGGGATACACCGACGTTCGCCAGCTCGACGGCGGGCTCAAGGCCTGGCAGCTGGCGGGTTACGAACTTTTCCGGGATGTCAATTCCTATGCAAAAGCCTTTGGCGAACTGGTCGAGTCCCGAAGGCACACGCCCTCGTTGCCCGCGGACGAAGTCGCCCGGCTAATCGCGGGCAACGCCAATATCGCCATCCTCGATGTCCGGCGGTTCGACGAATATGCGACCATGAACATCCCCGGCTCCGTCAGCGTGCCCGGCGCGGAATTGGTGCTGCGCGCGGGCGGCATTGCGCCGGATCCCGACACGACCATCGTCGTGAATTGCGCCGGCCGCACCCGCTCGATCATCGGCACCCAGTCGCTGATCAACGCGGGTGTCGCCAACAAGGTGGTGGCGTTAAGAAACGGGACGATCGGCTGGACTCTGGCAGGTAAGGACCTCGAGCACGGCGCCGACAGGCGCGGCGGGATCGGCCTGTTCGCGGGCGCACAAGCCAAAGCCCGCGACGTCGCCTATGGCGCCGGCGTTCGGCATGTCAGCCCGGAAGAAGCAACTGCGCTGACGGCGCAGACGCGCCGCACGCTGTATCGCTTCGACGTCCGCGACGGCGAAGATTATGCCGCCGGTCACATTCCGGGTTTCCGCCATTACCCGGGCGGGCAGCTCGTCCAGGAGATCGACATGGCGGCGCCGGTGCGCGGGGCGCGCGTCCTCTTGACCGACAATATGGGCGTCCGCGCCGACATGACCGCGTCCTGGCTCGCCCAGATGGGGTGGGAGAGCTATGTTCTTGACGGCGGCTATGATCGCGCGCTGGAGTGCACGCCGCCGGTGGTCTTGCCGAGGCCCGATCCGTCACTTCGCTACCGGCGTCCCTATGAGGGTACCGATGTCGATGCCCGCGCGATGCAGGCCTATCTCGATTGGGAATATGGTCTCGTCGAACAGCTCCGGCGTGACGCAACCCATGGATTCTTCGTGACTTGATGCGGGACGTGGCATCGCGCCGGTGGACTGATAGGACGCTCAAATCCCAAAAGCGCTCGCGAGACGAATCGCCATGGACGCCGCACAGGAAATCGGTGAGCTGCGCATCGACGCCCGGTCGCAAATGAATTTCGCGCATCTGACCGGCGACCATAACCCCGTCCATGTCGATGCCGCGGTCGGCCGAAGTGTCGAGCTTCGGAAATGCATCGCTCATGGAATGAACGTGGCGTTGTCGGCGATCGAACGATACCTCGCGGCTCGCATGCGCCAGGCGGCCGCATCGTTGCCTGACATCGCGCGAATCCAGCTGCAGTTCCCAATGCCGGTTTTTGTCGATGAATGTCTCTCGATTGTCTGCGTGTCCGCCGATCGCAAGCGCACGCGGCTTTCGGTTCGTCGCCAACAGTCCGATCTTGCGAAGATCACGCTGGTGTGGTGTGAGACCGTGAACGAGGCAGGCAAGCACCGGTCGGCGGCGCTGGCTTCGCAGCTCCGTGTCGAACCGCCTCGGCGTGATCCGGTCAGGCGAAAGATTGAGGATGGCGATGGCGTTGCCGGCAAGCTGCCCTTGCAGGTCGGTGGCGACCGGCTCACTCACGCTCCGCCGCGCTGCCGTCGACTGGCTCGGCGAGCGCGCGCTGGCGGGCCTCGCATTGTTGTCAACGATCGTCGGCATGGAATGGCCGGGAGAATATTCGCTCTCCGATACTCCGGACGGCGGCGCTCCGGATCATCTGGCGTTCAGGGTGATCTCTACCGAGACGGATTACGCCCTTCGCCTTGCTGTGGGGAGGCGCGATCGACGACGATGGCCTGTCGCGATCGTCCTCGGTCAGGGCTCACCCGAGGGTAAGGCCTATCTCGCCGTGCAACAAGCCGCGCTCGCGCTGCGCCTTGAAGCGAACGCCCGTCTGCCGTTTCAGAAGCATCCCAATATGCTGCTCAAGAAGGAGCACATCGCCGTTTTCCAAGCAAACTGGATCGACAAGTCCACCAATCTCGAAGCCATCGCAAAGGCGGTCAATATCGGCCTCGACGGGTTGGTGTTGCTCGACGACAATCCGGCGCAACGTGCCCAGGTGAAAGGCCTTGCCGGCCGTGGCGGTGCCGAAGGTCGGCAATGATCCTTCGACGTTTGCGTGGACGCTGCTTTCGGCGGGATATTTCGAGGCCGTATTGTACTTCGCCGAGGACAAGCGACGCGCTGAGGAATATACGGCGGAATTCAAGAGAGTAGCGGTCCTGCAGAAGGCCAAGGACTTCGGAGACTATCTTTCCGAACTGCAGATGGTGATCTCGTTCGCGCCGTTCGATGTCATGGGCCGCTCCCGCATTTCCCAACTCATCGACAAGTCGAACCAGTTCAATCTGACGAGGCGCTACACCGAGGCTGAGGGAGCTGAGCGAGCAGCCGACCCCTCGGCGCTGACGCTTCAGGTGAGGCTGAGGGACCGGTTCGGCGACAGCGGCATGATCGCGGTACTGATTGCGCGGCGGTCCGAGCATCAGGGTGAACCGGCACTCGACATCGACGCCTGGTTGATGAGCTGCCGAGTTCTCGGCCGCAAGGTCGAGGAAGTGATGTTGCGCGAACTGGCCTTGGCGGCGCGTGCAGCCTCGCTGCGGTGGATCGTCGGCCGGTACATTCCCACCGCGAAGAATGGCATGGTGAAGGAGCACTAATGCGAAGCTTGGCTTCGAAGCCTGTCCGATCGCAACGGAAAGCGCGGCCGGCGAGACGGATTGGCTGCTCGATGTCGCGGCCTATCAAGCGTCCGAATTGCCGATGACGGTCGAACGGCGTCAAGCCTGAGCTGGGGTCCACAGCGCGGCCAATGCGCCTTGGGGCTAGCTGAACCGGCCGCACGCGGCCGCATTTGGTGTTTAGTGCTGACCTAATAAACATAAACTAAATCAATGAGACGGGCGGCCTTATCAATCCTTCGACGCCGGTCAAGAGCGCCGCACGTCGGAAATCGAGATCGGGCGGTTGCCGCGCGCGATTCCAGTTACCGCACTGCAACAGGCGTTACTTCGATTATCTTTCGAGCCGCCGGCTCTCGATGGGCGCCCCTTGGGGTTTGTTCGAACGCCTCGCACGTTTCGCTTGACGGTCGGGCAAAACCGGTATCGTATGTTTAGTAATAAACTAAACTGAACATCGCGCCTGGAGGCGACGCCAAGGAAGTGGGGATCGGCGCTTAGCCGGCCAGTTGCTTTCCTTGGTGACCAGTTCGTCTCAAGCCCGCTCGGGCTTCGATGCGTTAAGTTGCTGCCGGACATGGGCGCTCCGGACGCGGCGAGGGAATGCGTCACGAGAGGAAAGCACATGCGAAAATCTGCGACTGGAATGAGGTCGAAGTGGGCGGGCGGCGCGCTTGCTCTCTTCGCAGGCGTTGCGTTGTCGGCTGTCACGAGCCAGCCGGCGGCGGCCAAGCAACTCACTTTGTGTTGGGCGGCCTGGGATCCGGCCAACGCGCTGGTCGAGCTCGGAAAGGATTTCACCAAGCAATCCGGCATCGAGATGAAATACGAATTCGTGCCGTGGACGAGCTATGCCGACCGCTTTCTCAACGAATTGAACTCGCACGGCAAGCTCTGCGATCTGATCATCGGCGACAGCCAATGGATCGGGGGCGCGGCGGAAAATCACTGGTACGTCAAGCTCAACGACTTCTTCGCCAAAGAGCACATCTCGATGGACGATTTCGTCCCGGCAACCGTGGTGGGCTATTCGGAATGGCCGAAGAACACGCCGAACTATTGGGCGCTCCCGGCGATGGCCGACGCGGTGGGCTGGACCTATCGCAAGGACTGGTTCGCGCGGCCGGAAATCCAGTCGGAATTCAAGAGCAAATATGGCCGCGAGCTTGCGCCGCCCAAGACCTATGACGAGCTGAAGCAGATCGCCGAGTTCTTCCAGGGCCGCGACATCGACGGCAAGAAGGTCTACGGCGCCTACATCTTCACCGAGCGCGGCTCGGAAGGCATCACGATGGGCGTCACCAACGTGCTCTATAATTACGGCTTCGCCTACGAGAACCCGAAGAAGGCCTACCAGATGCAGGGCTTCGTCAACTCCGCGGATGCGGCAAAGGGCTTGGAGTTCTACAAGGCGCTATACAAGTGCTGCACCGCGCCGGGCATGACCAACGCCTACATGCAGGAAGGCCTGGACGCCTTCAAATCGGGCCAGGTGGCGATGCAGATGAACTGGTTCGCCTTCTTCCCCGGCCTCTACAAGGATCCGAATGTCGGCGGCGACAAGATCGGCTTCTTCGTCAATCCGGCCGGTCCTAACGCCCACTTCACCCAGCTTGGCGGCCAGGGCATTTCGGTGGTCGCGACCTCCGAGCACCAGGAAGATGCGCTGAGCTACATCAAGTGGTTCGCCCAGCCCGCGGTGCAACAGAAGTGGTGGGAAATCGGCGGCTACTCGGCTCTAAAGGCGGTCGTCGATGCGCCCTCTTTCCCGAACAGCGCAGCGTTTGCTCCGCAATTCCTGGAGTCGATGGCAATCGTGAAGGACTTCTGGGCCGAGCCGTCCTACGCGCAGCTCTTGCTCGACATGCAGAAGCGGGTGCACGACTACGTCGTTGCCGACAAGGGTACGTCGCAGCAGGCGCTCGATCTCCTGGTCAAGGACTGGACCAAGGTCTTCAGCGAGCAGGGCAAGACGGTGGCATCCGAATAGCCTCAACTGTCGCAGACGCTGGCGGTCGCAGACAGCTGTGAATTGGTTTCCCCGGAGCTATGCTCCGGGGAGACCAGGCCAGCGAGCTAAGAAGAAGCCAAGCACAAGATGACCACGATCATTCATCCCGACCACGCTCCGGTTGCCGACCTCGGCGAGGCCGCCAAATCTCGCGCATTGGACAAGTCGCGCGCGGCGAAGCGGGCGGGCGGCCTGTCGGACCGGACCATCGCATGGCTGTTTGTTGCCCCCACGATTTTGCTGTTGCTGGCGATCAACATCTTTCCGCTGATCTGGATGATCCGGCTGTCGTTCACCAGCCTCAACCTCAGCATGTCCTATCTGCCGCTGCGGTTCGTAGGCCTCGACAATTTCCGGGACATCTTGACGGATGACGACATCTGGGCCCGCCTGCAGACCACGGCGCAGTTCGTGATCGCTTCGGTGGCGCTGCAGGTCTTCGTCGGATTTGGCCTGGCGCTGTTGATCAACCGCCAGTTTCGCAGCCACAGTTTTTGGACCACCATCATCCTGCTGCCGATGATGCTGTCGCCCGCCGTGGTCGGCAATTTCTGGACCCTCTTGTTCCAGCCGCAAATCGGCCCGTTCAACTATCTCGTTAGCTTGTTCACCGGCGTGCCGCCGAGCTCGTTCAGCATGACCGGCGAGGTCGCGCTCGCGCCCTGGACCATCGTGCTGGTCGATACCTGGATGTGGGCGCCCTATGTGATGCTGATCTGTCTCGCCGGGCTTCGCTCGATCCCCGATTACATCTACGAGGCGGCCGAAGTCGATCGCGCCTCGCCCTGGCGGCAATTCTGGTCGATCACGCTGCCGATGACCGTGCCGTTCCTGATGCTGGCGGTGCTGTTCCGCGCCATCGAGAATTTCAAGATGTTCGACATGGTCAATCTCTTGACCTCGGGCGGACCGGGTTCGACGACCGAGCTGGTCTCGATCACGTTAAAGCGCGCCGCGTTCGAAAAATGGCGCACCGGCTATTCTAGCGCGCTCGCGATCATCCTGTTCGTGACCGTGTTCGGCGCGGCCAACATCTACGTCAAGGCGCTCAACCGGGTGAAGCAGCGATGACCGCGATCGCCAAATCCACCGCGCATTCCATTGTCGAGGCCTCGCCGCGGGCGAAGGCCGTCGCCGGCACCATCGTCATTCTCTATGCCGTGATCGCGATCCTGCCGCTCCTATGGATCGCGGCGACCGCGTTCAAGTCGCAGAGCGATGCCATCGCCTATCCGCCCAAGGTGATCTTTCAGCCGACGCTGGAAGGCTATGTCAACCTCTTCACCGTGCGCACGCGGCAGACGCCGGATTTCATCGCCAAACTGCCGCCGGCGACGACCTGGTACGACAGACTGGTGCGCCAGCACGACATGGTGATCGCAGGGCCCTCCAAGGTCGTGCCGCGCTTCATCAACTCGCTGATCATCGGCTTCGGCTCGACGTTTTTGGCCGTCTTTCTCGGCACGCTCGCGGCCTACGCTTTTTCGCGGTTTCGGATTCCCTTGGCCGACGATCTTCTGTTCTTCATCCTGTCGACGCGGATGATGCCGCCGGTCGCGGTCGCGATCCCGATTTATCTGATGTACCGGCAGCTCAATCTCACCGATACCAAGCTCGGGATGATCCTGCTCTATACAGCCGTGAACGTTTCGCTCGCGGTCTGGCTGCTGAAGGGATTCATCGACGAAATCCCGCGCGAATACGAAGAAGCGGCGCTGGTCGACGGTTACACCCGGCTGCAGGCGCTGCGCAAGGTGGTGCTGCCGCAGGCGGTGACCGGGATCGCCGCGACCGCGATCTTCTGCCTGATCTTTTCCTGGAATGAATATGCCTTCGCCGTGCTGCTGACCAGCGGCGACGCGCAGACCATGCCGCCGTTCATTCCCTTCATCATCGGCGAGGGCGGCCAGGACTGGCCGGCAGTTGCGGCTGCGACCACGCTGTTCGTGGTGCCAATCGTCTTGTTCACGATCCTGTTGCGCAAACATCTGTTGCGCGGGATCACGTTCGGAGCGGTACGCAAATGACGGGCTCGGTGATCGGCAAGAGCGGACTATCGCGCTGGTTTCGGCGCGGGCCCTGGGAGGCCTTCGCGATGACCTTGATCGCCGGCGGCATCGTCATGCTGGTGCAGCCCTGGTCGATCGATCTCTACAGCTATTCGTTTGTGACGATCCTGGCCGGCACGCTCGGCTTTGTCGTCGTCAGTCATTTCAGGGAATAGGGCGATGGCACAGATCAAGGTCGAGAATTTGCGCAAGTCGTTCGATCAGTTCACGGCCGTGCAGGGCTCGAACTTCACGATTGAAGACGGCAGCTTCTTTGCGATGCTGGGGCCCTCGGGCTGCGGCAAGACCACGACGTTGCGCATGATCGCCGGCCTCGAACTGCCGACCGGCGGACGGGTGCTACTCGACGGCGAAGACGTCACCTTCCGCCGCGCAGCTGCTCGCGACATCGCCTTCGTGTTCCAGCTGTTTGCCCTCTATCCGCACATGAACGTCGCGGAAAACATCGGCTTTCCCTTGAAATGCCAGGGCATGGCGTGGCGCGAAATCCGCGGACGCGTCACCGAGACGGCGCGGCTGTTACGCATCGAGCATCTGTTGTCGAGCAAGACATCGAAACTGTCCGGTGGCGACCGGCAGCGGGTCGCGCTTGGCCGCGCCATGGTCCGCCGGCCGAAGGCGTTTCTGATGGACGAGCCGCTGGGAGCGCTCGATGCCGAGTTCCGTCACCTGATGTGCGGCGAGCTGCGCGACCTGCACGACCGCATCAACGCGACCACGATTTATGTGACGCACGATCAGCTCGAGGCGATGTCGATGGCGGACACCATCGCCGTCATGAACGGCGGCCGGGTCGAGCAGATCGGCTCGCCGCAGGAAATCTACGATCACCCGGCCAGCATGTTCGTCGCCGATTTTATCGGCTCGCCGCCGATGAATTTCTTGAATTTCCACGACCGCCTGCGAGCGGGGGATCGGGTCGTCAACTTCCATGAGGCCAGGATCGCCGTGCCCGAAATTCGCGAGGCGCACGCCGAGGGGCCGTTGGTGCTGGGGGTGCGCCCCGAGCACATCCGCTTTTCGGATTCCGCGCCGGTCAAGGGCCGGGTGTTCGGTGCGGAATATCTCGGGACCACCCAGATCGTCACCGTCGACACGGCTTATGGTCGCGTCGCCGCGCGCCTGCCGTCGAATCTGTCGGCGAAGATCGGCGATACGGTCGGACTGAGCTTCCGCTCCGAGCGCCTGGCGCTGTTCGACGCGCGCAGCGGCTCGGCGATCGCGACCGCAAGCCTTGGAGTTGTCGGCCATGGCTGACGTCACCTTGCAGAATGTCAGCAAGCGCTTCGGTGCGATCGAAGCGGTGCGTGAGCTTTCCTTGGCGGTGAAGGACGGCGAGTTCGTGGTGCTGCTCGGGCCGAGCGGCGCCGGCAAGACCACGATCTTGCGGCTGATCACCGGCCTGGAGCATCCCGACGCGGGATCGATCCTGATTGACGGCCGCGACGTCACCGACGATCCGCCGGGATCGCGCGACATCGCCTTCGTGTTCCAGCAATACTCGCTCTACCCGCACTTGACGGTTTACGACAATCTCGCCTTTCCCCTGCGCTCGCCGGCGCGCCGCGTGCCGGAGCCGCTGATCAAGAAGCGCGTCGAGCAGACGGCGGAGCTGTTGCATATCTCGAGCAAATTGAAGAACCCGGCGACGCGGCTTTCCGGCGGCGAAATGCAACGCGTGGCGATCGGCCGCGCGCTGGTGCGCGATCCCTCGATCTATCTGATGGACGAGCCGTTGTCCTCGCTCGACGCCAAGCTGCGCGCCGAGCTTCGGTTGGAGCTGAAGCGAATCCAGCTCGAACTTGGCGCGACCATTCTCTATGTGACGCACGACCAGGTCGAGGCCATGACCATGGCCTCCCGCATCGGCGTCATCCGCGACGGCCAGCTGCTGCAGCTCGGCTCGCCGCGCGAGATTTATGAAAATCCGGCGGATCGTTACGTGGCGTCGCGGCTCGGCACGCCGCAAATCAACTTCCTTCCCGCCCGCCTCATTCCGGAAGTGCCGACGCCCACGGGAACCGAGACGGTCGGCGTCCGCACCGAGCACTTGCAGATCGCCGCGCGTAATGGTGGCAGCCTGATCGGGCGCATCCATCGCGTCGAACATCTGGGCGAGCAGAATCATGTCCATCTTGAGTATAAGGGCGAGATGCTGGTGACGCTCGCGGATCCGCACCAGCCGCTCGATGCCGGGAAGGATGTCGAGCTCCATCTGTTGCATCCGCTCTATTTCGACGCGGCGGGACGGCGAATCCCCGCCGTGATGCAGTAAGGTCTTAGACCGATGACACTCCGACCCGACACGTTCAAGTCACTGGTCAAGGAGGCCGCCGAACAGGTCATCGCCAGCGCGGCCGAATTGACCGCGCTCGATCAGGCGATCGGCGACGGCGATCACGGCACCAATATGAGGCGCGGTTGTCAGGCGGTGTTGGCCAAGCTCGACACGATTGGCACGCAGCCGCTCGACGAAGCGGTGAAGACGATCGGCAAGACGCTGGTGATGACGGTCGGCGGCGCGTCCGGGCCGCTCTACGGCAGCTTCTTTCTCGCAGCCGGCGACGCGCTGTCGCACAAGAAGCTGCCGGAGGATCTTGCTGAGGTCTTCGGCAGCGGCGTCGCAGCGGTGAGCGCACGCGGCCGCTCGCAGGCCGGCGAGAAGACCATGCTCGACGTGCTGGTGCCGGTTCTGGATATTTTGAAAACCGAAGCCGGCCGCCCCGACCTGATCGCGCGGGTGCGCGCGACCGCGACCGAAGCGGTGGCGCGGACAGCGCCGATGCAGGCCACCAAGGGCCGCGCGTCGTTTCTTGGCGCCCGTAGCGTCGGACATATCGATCCCGGAGCGAAATCAAGCTGCGTTCTCCTGTGCGCGGTCTGCAGCGTGCTGGAGGCGCGGCAATGAGCGATATGGTCGGCATCGTGATCGTTTCGCATTCCAACGACATCGCCAAGGGCACCGCCGACATGGTGCGGCAGATGGTCGGTAGCGAGGTCAAGGTCGCCTTCTGCGGCGGCGATCCCGACGGCGGATTGGGCACCAATGTCGGCGGGATCATGGATGCCATCAACGACGCCTGGTCGCCGAAAGGCGTTGCGATCCTGGTCGATCTCGGCGGGGCCGAGACCAACAGCGAGATGGCGGTCGAAATGCTGGAGCCGGAGCGGCGGGGACTGGTTGTCGTGTGCAACGCCCCGATCGTCGAGGGCGCCGTGATGGCGGCGACCGAAGCGGCCGGCGGCAGTTCGCTGGAACAGGTGAGGGCGGTAGCTGAGGAACTTTCTGCCGGCTGATGGAAGCCGGCCGAACGATGATTGGATAGCAATATGCTGGAAACTTCCGCGAACGGGCCATTCGTCACCGGCAAGGTGCGGCTGGAGCATGCGGTGGGCATGCACGCCCGCCCGGCGGTCAAGCTCACCAAATTGGCGAAGCGCTTCCAGGCGCAGATATCGATCCGCGCCTCGGAAGCGGCCGAGTGGATTAATGCCAAGAGCGTCGCCAAGGTGATGGCACTGCGCGCGCCGCGTCACAGCATGATCGAGATCAAGGCGCTCGGCGAGGACGCCGAAGCGGCGGTCGCAGCCCTCGTCGATCTCGTCGCCACTGATTTTCCCGAAGTGGGACCTTAAAAAGATGCGCGCGGATGTGGCAGGGCTGGCCTACCGTGGCAGGACCGCCTCAATCGGTTTTGCGCGCGGGCCCTTCATCCGCCTCGGTTCGACGGCCGACGGCGCGCGCACGGCCGGCTTGCCGGAACAGGAAGTGCTTGCGCTTCGAGATGCCATCCAATCGTCCAGCCAGCAGATCGCCGAGCTTGCCGCCGCCGCTGGCGGCGAGGCAGCGCAGATTCTGGAATTTCAGGTCGCCTTGCTCGAAGACCAGGACTTTCTCGATCCGGTCTTTGCCGCGATCGGTGCAGGCGCGCCGGCGGATGGCGCTTGGTCGTCGGCGCTCGACGAACAGATCGCGGATTATAATTCCGCCTCCGATGAATATCTCCAGGCGCGCTCGTCCGATCTCGTCGACTTGCGCGATCGCGTGTTGCGGATCCTGCGCGGCGGCGAAAGTGAGATCGTGAAAATTCCGAGCGGCGCGATCGTCTGTGCCGACGATCTGCCGCCGTCGCGTTTTCTGGAAATCGATTGGTCCGGCGGCGGAGGATTGGCGCTGTTGCGCGGGAGCCCGACCAGCCATGTCGCGATGCTGGCGCGCGGGCGCGGGATTCCGATGGTGGTGCAACTGGGCTCGGTCCCCAACGCCGCATTGGGGCTGCTTGATGGTGAGGGCGCCACCCTCGAACTTGATCCCAGCGTGGCGCAAATCGGCCTGTTCGAGCGGCGGAAAGAGATTCACCGCAAGAGCCGGGCCTCGGCGCGCGCCATTCTGCGGCGGCCGGCAGTGACCTGGCGCGGCGAGCGGATCAGACTCCTGATCAATATCCAGCGCGTCGAGGACCTCGAACACGCCGACGCCCAATATGCCGACGGCGTCGGCTTGATGCGAACCGAGTTTCTGCTTGCCGGGCACGACGGGATGCCGGACGAGGAAACCCAGTATCGCACCTATGACGCGGTGCTGCGCTGGGCGGACAAGCGGCCGGTGACCATCCGCACTTTCGACGCCGGCGGCGACAAGCCGGTGCCCGGCTTTACCCCGGATGGCGAGACCAATCCATTTCTCGGCGTGCGCGGCTTGCGGCTCTGCCTGGCCCGGCCGGACATTTTTACGGTGCAGCTTCGCGCGCTGGCACGCGCAGCGGTGCGCGGCAATCTCAAGGTCATGTTTCCGATGGTCACGGTGCCTGCGGAGCTCGAGGCGGCGCGCGCGCTGTTTGCCGAGGTGGTGAAGGGCCTGCAGGCGGAGGGCATCGGCGCGATGCTTCCCGAACTCGGAATCATGGTCGAGGTGCCGGCGGCAGCGCTCTCGATCGGCGAATTCAAGGCCGCATTCTTTTCGATCGGCTCCAACGACCTGGCGCAATATGTCCTGGCCAGCGACCGCTCCAACGGAGCGCTTGCCCCCTTGCTCGATCCGCTGCATCCAGCGGTGCTCGAACTGATCGCGCGCACGGCGGAGCACGGCCGGCGCCACGGCATCGGCGTCAGCCTGTGCGGCGACATGGCCGGCGATCCGGCTTGCGTGCCGGCGCTGTTGCATTGCGGCCTGCGCGAGCTCTCGGTCAATGCGCCGGCGCTGGCGCAGATCAAGCAGGCGATCGATCGCGTCAGTCACGGAGGCGGCGGTGCCTGACGCGGTGCTCGACGAGTCCGGGGAAGCCGGCGCCGTCGCCGCCTACAAGCGCATCTTCAAGGATGTGCTGGATAGCCGGCCATCGGGATTGCGCATCCGCCTGGCGCACGCCATGGGCAAGAACCGCAGTTTCGTCAGCCAGATTTCCAATCCGGCCTATCCCGTTCCGATTCCGGCGCAGCATCTCACGACGATTTTCGAAGTCTGTCATTTCCCGCCGCCGGCCAAGACCGCGTTCCTGCGCGCCTATGCGAGAGCGCATCCGCGCCGGGTCGGTCGGCTCACCGAAGGTCCGCACGAGCGGATGCTGACGCTGCATCTGCCCGACCTCGGAAGCGCCAAGAAAAACGCGCAGCTCGACGCGCTCTTGCAGGAGTTTGCACGGCGATTGATCGCCATTATGCTGGACGAAAAATAAAGTGAGAAAAATAAAATCGTAAATCCGGGGAGGGACGCATGAAGAAGTTCATCAATTCCGTCGACAGCATGCTGGCGGAGAGCCTCGACGGTTTTGTCGCGGTTCATGCCGATATCGTGGCGCTTGGCGAGGAGCGGAAGTTCGTGCGCCGCCGCGCGCCCAATCTGCAGAAAGTGGCGCTGGTCTCCGGCGGCGGCAGCGGGCACGAGCCGTTGCACGCCGGATTTGTCGGAAACGGAATGCTCGATGCCGCATGCCCCGGACAGATCTTCACCTCGCCGACGCCGGACCAGATTGTCGAGGCGGCAACCGCGGTCGGCGGCAAGCCGGGCGTGCTGTTCATTGTCAAGAACTACGCCGGCGACCGGATGAATTTCGAGATGGCGACGGAAATATTCGAAGGCCAGGCGGTCAGCGTCATCACCAATGACGATGTCGCCGTCGACAAGTCGACTTACAGCGAAGGGCGCCGCGGGGTAGCGGGCACGCTGGTCGTTGAAAAGATCGTCGGCGCGGCGGCCGAGAGGGGCATGGATCTGAAGCTTTGCGCGAAGCTCGCAACCGACGTCAATGCCAGAACCAAATCGATCGGAGTTGCGCTGACGAGTTGCACGGTTCCGGCCGCGGGGACGCCCACTTTCTCGCTTGGCGAGCACGAGATGGAAATGGGCGTCGGCATCCATGGTGAGCCGGGCCGCAAGCGCGTGAAGCTGACCAGCGCCGATGATATCGCCGACCAGATGGTCGGCGCGATCATGAGCGACCATGAGGCAGGTGCTTCCGGCCACGCCTTGCTGTTCGTCAACGGCTTTGGCGGGACGCCTTCGCTCGAGCTCTACCTCATGTACAACGCGGCGCGGCGCATCCTGCAAAAACGCGGCATCGCTATTTCGCGCTCGCTGGTCGGTTCCTACGTGACCTCGCTCGACATGGCCGGGTGCTCGATCACCCTGACGATGCTGGATGACAACCTGACCGCGCTCTGGGATGCGCCGGTGCACACCGCCGCGCTGAGGTGGTGAGGCGATGATTTAGGGTTGTTGCGGCAGATCAAGACGGCAATCCTTTTCGTGCAGATCGTTGTGCCGGCATCGATGAAGCCGGCCGGCGAAAATCTATTGCCGTTGAACGTCCTTGCGGCATAGGTGGTCCGAGCCTTCGGTTCGCCGCGACACGTCATCCGTGGCCAAAACTGTACGCCACAATATAGATATCTCACATATGAGTTATTGACACAATAGCATCATTAATTAGGATGAAAAAATGATGTCTGATATCGGCCTCGATTCGGCTGACAAGCCATTCCGATGATCACCTCGGCCCAGCTCCGAGCGGCAAGAGTTCTATTGGGCCTCGACCAACGCCAACTCGCCGATCTGTCGGGGCTTTCGGTTCCCACGATTCAGCGAATGGAAGCGAGCGAAGCGATGGTTCGCGGCAACGTCAATTCGCTCATGAAGCTGTTCAAGGCGTTCGACAAAGCGGGGATCGAGATCATCGATGAGGGGACCGCGAGCCTTGGACAGGGCCGAGGCGTTCGCTTGAAAAGCAGGACAGGGTCGAGGGGGCCAAGGGAAAATGAATAACGATCCGTCAGGGAGCCGTTCCGACGTCGGGGCGCGGCGCGACCGGGATCGAACCGGCACATGATCCCTGCGGTCGCATTACAGATGTGGTGCGTCGCGGCGCTGTTGGCGCTGGCCGTGGTTGCGGTGGTCTTGAGCCACTCCAGGCACGCGTCGATCGTGATCTACGGTGCCACCATGCCGGTCTCGGTGGTGGCGATCGGGGTGTCGCTGAATTGGCTGACCTCCGGCATCACCACGAATTCCGTCGTCGTCCTGCCTTTGGGCCTGCCGTGGCTTGGCGCCCATTTTCAATTGGACCAGCTCACTTCGTTTTTCCTGGTCGTTATCAACCTCGGCGGTTTCTTGGCGAGCCTTTATGGTCTCGGCTATGGCGGTCACGAAAAGGCGCCGCACCGTGTGCTGCCGTTCTTCCCCGCCTTTCTCGCCGGCATGAATCTGGTGCTGCTGGCGGACGATGCGTTTTCCTACCTGCTGTGCTGGGAGTTCATGTCGCTCGCGTCCTGGGCGCTGGTGATGGCGCATCATCGCGAACCGGGCAATGCCAAGGCGGGCTACATCTATCTCGTGATGGCAAGCTTTGGCACGCTGGCGCTGTTGCTGGCTTTCGGTCTACTGGCCGGACCGGCGGGAGACTACGGTTTCGCCGCCATTCGCAGCGCGCAACATACGCCCTATGTCGCGACACTGGTGTTGATCCTGATGTTGCTCGGCGCCGGATCGAAGGCCGGCCTGGTGCCGTTGCATGTCTGGTTGCCGCTCGCCCATCCCGCGGCGCCGAGCCACGTCTCGGCGCTGATGAGCGGTGTCATGACCAAGGTCGCGATCTATAGTTTTATTCGCGTGGTGTTCGATCTTCTGGGGCCGCCGAGCTGGCCCGCGAGCGTGATCGTGCTCTTCCTCGGCAGCATCACCGCCGTCATGGGCGTCCTCTACGCCATGATGGAAAAGGACCTCAAGCGCCTGCTCGCCTACTCGACGATCGAAAACGTCGGCATCATCTTCGCAAGCCTCGGTCTGGCGCTCGCCTTTCAGGCCAACGGCCTGAAGTTGGCCGCCGCGCTTGCCTTCACGGCCGCATTGTTCCACGTGCTCAACCACTCCTTCTTCAAGAGCCTGCTGTTCTTCGGCGCCGGCGCCGTGCTGACCTCGACGGGCGAGCGGGACATGGACAAACTCGGCGGTCTCATTCACCGCATGCCGCTCACGAGCTTCGCCGTCCTGGTCGGCTGCGTCGCTATCTCCGCGCTGCCGCCGTTCAACGGCTTCGTCTCGGAATGGCTGATGTTCCAGGCCGTATTGCACAGTCCGGACCTGCCGCAATGGGCGTTGAAGATCATGGTGCCAGCAGTCGGTGCGATGCTCGCCCTGGCTGCTGCTCTGGCGGCAGCGTGCTTCGTCAAGTTCTTCGGCGTCGCCTTCCTCGGACGGCCACGCAGCGAGGCGGCCGAAGAGGCAGGCGAAGTCGATCGCGCCTCGCTTGCCGCGATGTTTGTTCTCGCCGCACTTTGCCTGTTGGCCGGCATTCTGCCGGGACTGGTGATCGACGCGCTTTCGCCGGTCTCGATGGATATCCTCGGTGGCCGCATGCCGATTCAGGCCAACGAAGCCTGGCTTTCGATCGTGCCGATCGCCGAGAGCAAGAGTTCCTACAACGGACTGCTGGTGATGGTGTTCATCACCCTGTCCGCCTCGCTTGCTGTCTATTTCATCCACCGCTTTGCCTCGCGCGCGTTGCGACGGGGGCCGGCCTGGGGATGCGGCTTTACCGACCCTGCGCCTGCGGCCCAGTATTCCGGTGTCAGCTTCGCGCAGCCAATCCGCCGCGTCTTCGGCTCCGTGTTCGAGGCCCGCGATCATGTCGAGATGCCGCCCCCCGGCGATGTCAGGCCGGCGCGGCTGCGGATCGAATTGCATGATCTGATCTGGGAGCGAATGTACCAGCCGATCGCGGTCGCGGTCAGCCTGTCCTCTGAGCGGCTCAATCGCCTGCAGTTCCTGACCATCCGGCGCTATCTCAGCCTCGTCTTCATTACCCTCGTCACCCTGCTTCTGGTGCTCGCGATATGGTCGTGATGTCGGACATATTAGTGCAGGGCGTGCAGATGCTGTTGGTGCTGCTGCTTGCGCCACTCCTGACCGGCTATGTGCGCAAGATCAAGGCGCGGCTGCTGCGCCGCCAGGGCGCTCCGCTGCTGCAGCCGTATCGCGATCTGTTGCGGTTGCTGCGCAAGGAAGTGGTGTTGGCCGACAACGCCTCGTGGCTGTTCCGCCTCACGCCCTATGTGACTTTTGCCGCGATCTGGGTAGCCGCGGCGCTGATCCCGACTTTCGCGACCGGGCTGCTCTTCAACTGGACCGCCGATCTGATCGCTATCGTCGCGCTGCTCGGCAGCGCGCGCTTCTTTCTGGCGTTGGCCGGGATGGACGTCGGCACGAGTTTTGGCGGCATCGGCTCGAGCCGCGAGGTCATGATCGCGACGGTTGCGGAGCCGGCGATGCTGCTGATCGTCTTCTGCATGGCCCTGGTCGCGGGCTCAACGCAACTCTCGACCGTCGCCAATTTCCTGGCGTCCTCCTATGTCGGGTTGCGGGTGTCGCTCGGCATGGCGCTGGTCGCGCTGTTCATGGTGGCGCTCGCCGAGAACGCGCGCATCCCGGTCGACAATCCGGCAACGCATCTCGAGCTCACCATGGTGCATGAGGCGATGGTGCTCGAATATTCCGGGCGGCACCTCGCGATGATCGAGTTCGGCGCGTTTCTCAAGCTGTTGCTCTACATCTCGCTGATCGCCTGCGTGTTCGTGCCGTGGCGGATCGCGGTGTTCGGGACCGGGCCTTATGCCTACGCCTTCGGCGCTATCGCCTACATCGTCAAGCTCGCGGCCGCCGGTTTCTTTCTGGCGCTGTTCGAGACCGCGACGGCGAAGATGCGGGTGTTTCGTGTTCCGCAGTTCCTTGGAGCTGCGCTGATGCTGGGCCTGCTCGGCACCCTGCTCCTGTTCGTGTCGAGGAGTTTTTGATGCAGATGCACAGCCTCTCCTTTGACATCTCGCATACGCTGGCCGGTGGGCTGGTCCTGATCAGCTTCATGATGCTGTACCAGGACCGGCTGTACTCGCTGCTCAACGTCTTCGCGCTGCACGCACTCGTGCTCGCGCTTTCCGTTGCCTGGCAGGCCTTCATCCAGAACGCGCCGCATCTTTATGTGACCGCCGCGATTGCGCTTGTCTTCAAGGCGATCGTGATACCAGTGGCGTTGCACCGCATCGTCAAGCAGCTCGGGATTCATCGCGACATCGAGTCAGCCGTGGGAATCGGTCCGACCATGCTGGCCGGAATGGGGCTGGTGGCGCTGTCGATGGTGCTGATGCTGCGGGTGACCGCGGAAGCCGATCCGCTGGCGCGCGAGGATCTCGCTTTTGCTCTATCCGTCGTGCTGCTCGGGCTTCTGGTCATGGTAACCCGCCGCAATGCGGTCAGCCAGGTGGTGGGCTTCATGTCGCTCGAGAACGGATTGGTGCTGGCGGCGACCGGCGCCAAGGGCATGCCGCTGGTGGTCGAGATCAGCGTCGCCTTCTCGATCCTGATCGCGTTCATCGTGATCGGCATCTTCCTGTTCCGAATCCGCGAGCGCTTCGATTCCGTCGATGTCTCCGCCCTCGACGATTTTCGGGGCGAACGGCGATGAGCGGATATTCATTCGATGCGCTCGCGGCGGTGCTCCTGATCCCGATCGGCTCGGCCGCGCTGCTGGCGGTGCTGCCCGGCTATCGGCTGACCGCCCGTCTGAACGTCGTCGCGAGTCTTGCGACCCTTCTTTCCGCGTTGTCGCTGTTCGTCATCGACCGCCCGCCGCCGGGGACGTATGTGCTGGTCGACGATCTGAACATCGTCTTCATCGTGCTCAACACCTTCGTCGGCTTCACCACCAGCATTTTCAGCGCCAGCTACATCGCCCACGAGCTCGAGACCGCTCGCCTGACGCCGATCCATCTGCGGTTCTACCACGCCATGTACCAGACCATGATGTTCGGCATGAACCTCGCATTCGTGTCCAACAATATCGGGTTGATGTGGGTCGCGGTGGAAATCGCGACGCTGACGACCGTGCTGATGGTCGGCATCTACCGCACCCATGCCGCGCTGGAAGCGGCATGGAAATATTTCATTCTGGGCAGCGTCGGCATTGCGCTGGCGCTGTTCGGTACCATCCTGGTCTACATGGCGGCGCGTCCGGTGATCGGCGAGGGCCAGGATGCCATGGTGTGGACGATATTGATCCAGCATGCCGCCAATTTCGATCCCGAGCTGCTCAATGTCGCTTTCATCTTCCTCCTTCTCGGCTACGGCACCAAAGTCGGCCTCGCTCCGCTCCATGCCTGGCTGCCCGACGCGCATGCCGAAGGTCCGACCCCGATCTCGGCGGTGTTGTCGGGCCTGCTGTTGAACGTCGCGCTCTATGCGCTCTTGCGCTTCAAGATATTGCTCGCCGCCAATCCGGTGGCGATCGCGCCCGGTCCGTTGATGGTGACAATGGGCCTGGTTTCGGTCTTGTTCGCGGCGTTCATGCTCTACCGCCGGCGCGACATCAAACGGTTGTTCGCCTATTCCTCGATCGAGCACATGGGCATCATCGTGTTTGCGTTCGGCATGGGCGGCCCGCTCGCCAATTTTGCCGGCCTCCTGCACATGGTGATGCACAGCCTGACCAAATCGGCGATCTTCTACGCCGTCGGCCACATCTCGCAGATCAAGGGCACCCAGCGGGTCGCGCGCATCCGCGGCTTGACGGTGACGCATCCGGCGCTCGGCTGGGGGCTCGTGGCGGGCGTAGTCGCGATTGCCGGATTGCCGCCGCTCGGCATCTTCATGACTGAATTCCTCATCGTCAGCTCGACCTTCGCGCGGCAGCCATTGCTCGCGGTCGCGCTCGTCTTCGGGCTGTTGCTGGCGTTCGGCGCCCTGACATTGCGCCTGACCAGCGTCGCCTTCGGCGAGCCTCGCGGCAGCAGGGCGTCGGCGGAGGCGTCCTACGTGCCGATGTTTGCGCATCTCTCTCTGGTTCTGGCCGCGGGCGTCTATCTGCCCGCGCCGCTCGTTGTCTGGTTCCAGCATGTCGCCGGCCTTCTCGGATAAAGTGCAGGATTTTTGGGATGCTCTCGCTGATCGATCTCATCTCGGAAGGCCAAAGGGTCCAGCAGCATCGCCCGTGGCCGCGAACCGTGGTCGATGCTGCCGCATGGATATTTTCAGTCAGCGAGCTCGCACAGGGGCGCTGGAGCTTGCTCGGACTATGGGGTGAAGCCGCAATGGTGCACATGGCGATTTTGGATGAGTCCGCGGCTGGGGTCGCGGTCATCAGCCTGGAATGCCCCGACCGCGTCTATCCTTCCGTCGGCGCGCATCACCCGCCGGCGATTCGATTGGAACGCGCCGTGGCCGATCTCTACGGATTGTCGGCGAAGGGCGCACCCGACAACCGTCCCTGGCTCGATCACGACCGCTGGGGCGTTTGCTTTCCGCTCGCGGGTCGCATCGACGTGCCGGAGGAAGCGTCGCCGTATCCTTTCCTCGCCGCGATCGGCGACGGCGTGCATCAGATCGCCGTCGGTCCGGTGCATGCCGGCATCATCGAACCCGGTCATTTCCGCTTCTCCGCCAGCGGCGAGACGGTGGTTCGGCTGGAGCAGCGGCTGGGCTATACCCACAAGGGCATCGAAGGGTTGATGCAAGGCGCCGATCTTGTTCGGGCGGCAAAACTCGCCGGGCGCGTCTCGGGCGACAGCACGGTCGCCTACGCCTACGCGTTTTCGCGCGCGACCGAGGCAGCGCTCGAGCTTGCCGTTCCAGCGCGCGCCGTTTGGCTGCGTGCGCTGCTGGCCGAGCTCGAGCGGCTGGCCAACCACCTCGGCGACATCGGCGCGATCTGCAACGACGCTTCCTTCGCGCTTATTCACGCCCATTGCGGCGTCTTGCGCGAAAACGTGCTGCGCGCGGCGGACACGGCGTTCGGGCATCGCTTGATGCGCGATCTCATCGTGACCGGCGGCGTGAGCCGCGATCTCGGCCGAGAGGGCAGGGAAGCGATCCAAACCATGCGGAATAACATCCGCCTGCGATTTCCGGCGCTGGTCGAACTCTACGACAACACCGCCTCGCTGCAGGACCGCACCGTCGATACCGGCGTGCTCACGAAGGCATTGGCCAGGCAATACGCCGCCGGAGGCTATGTCGGCCGCGCGTCCGGCCGATCGTTCGACGCGCGCCGGACGCTCGTCTGTCCGCCGTATGACAGCTTGCGTTTCGAGGTACCGGTGCTGAACGAGGGCGACGTCAACGCGCGCGTCTGGATTCGCGTGCGCGAAGTCGAGCAGTCGCTTTCCTTGATCGACCAGATCCTGGACCGGCTTCCCGAAGGACCGTTGCGAACCGAACCGCGGAACCACCCCGAGGCGCGCGAAGGCATAGCGATCGTCGAGGGGTTCCGCGGCGACATTCTGGTCTGGCTCCGCTTGCGCGATCGCCGGATCGAACGTTGCCACTTGCGCGACCCATCGTGGTTCCAGTGGCCGCTGCTCGAGGCCGCCATCGAGGGCAACATCGTCGCGGATTTTCCTCTGTGCAACAAATCCTTCAACTGTTCGTACTCCGGGCATGACCTTTAGAGCTTCAGCATGATCTTTTCGGAAAACCAGTGCCCACTTTCCCGGATCATGCTCTAGGAACACACGATGCGAAAACTGCTCTTTCAGAGTCTGTTGCAAGGCCCGCTCACCGAGCCGGCGCCTTCGCCCGACCAGGCTGCGATCCGGGAATTGGTGACCGCGGTCGGAAGCGCCGCCCGGCAACGCCTCGGCAAAAGCCTTTCGATCCGCGAAGTCGATGCTGGCTCGTGCAACGGCTGCGAGCTAGAGATTCATGCCTTGAACAATGCGTATTACGACGTCGAACGGTTCGGCATCCGCTTCGTTGCATCTCCGCGCCACGCCGATGTCCTGATGGTCACCGGGCCCGTCACCAAGAACATGCGCGAGGCGCTGGAACGGACCTATCACGCAACGCCCGGCCCCAAATGGGTGATTGCGGTCGGCGATTGTGCGCGCGATGGCGGGTGTTTTGCCGGCAGCTACGCGGTGGCGGGCGGCGTCTCGCAGATCATTCCGGTCGACCTGCATATTCCCGGCTGCCCGCCGCCGCCGCTAGCGATGCTGCGGGAACTCTTGGCTCTTCTCGATGCCGCGGCCGAAGGCGCCAGTTCGACGTGAGGCTCGGGCAACGACTCTTCGATCGCAATTTATGCTCCATTGGCTTCATTCCTTCGAGATGCATCGCTCCGCGATGCCCCTCACGATGAGGTCGTCAGGCTTGGCGGGAAGTCAGACCCTCATGGTGAGGAGCGCGTCACGCAGGCAAGCGTACGTAGCCTGCGTAAACTTGGCTACGATGCGCATCTCGAACCATGAGGCCACGGGGGAAGCGATAATGGTTATCGCGAACCGGACACCGCTCTATCGGTCCCTGGCCGCCGCGGCGCGCGGCGCACCGGCTTTGCTAACAGACTTGGCAACGGCCTTGGGTTGCCGGGGACGGAGTACCCTCGGACTTGCAACATCCTCCCGCAGCCGCACTCCGCGACCGCCGGATGTGCTCGTGCCGCCCGGCCCGATCAATTCAATGCCGGCGGCTTCCAGCGCCGAAACGAGCTTCATCAGCGAGTCCACATTGCCGCGGATGACGCCTTCGCTGGCTTCCATCCTCTGAATCGTCGGCACGGAAAGGTCGGCCAGTTCCGCCGTCTCGCGCTGATCGATATCAAGGAGAGCCCGCGCGGCCCGAAGCTGGTATGACGTGATCATTCCGGTGTGACTCTTCCCCTTTTCAAGACCATAAGCTTATACAGTCCAAATTGTAGCTTCAAGTATCAATATCTATGTACAATATATCAAGGTCGGCTTTCCGTTCCCGATGATCCGACGTCGCCGCATGCGCCCGATGGGCCAGCGCGCAGTAATCCTGCTCGCGTTCGGGCTTCCGATTTTGCGTCACCTGTCACGCGCGAACTTTTTTGCGCGGGATTCGACGTCATCGAGGGTATCGATCTTTCGCGCGACGAGATGGTCCAGCGCTTGCTCGAGTTCGGCGATAAAGCCAAGGGCGCCGATATCGCTGTATTTTATAATTCGGGCCAAGGCATCTCTGTTGACGGCTCCGAGTTCCTGCTTGCGACCGACGCCGACATCAAATCCAGAATCGATGTCAAGCCGGGCAACGCGTTCGACGCGGACCTGGCGATCGACCATGAGCGAAGCAAAAACCAAGCTCGTGTTCCTGGACGCTTCGCGCAGCAACCCATTCCCCGCCCTGAGAAAGCGAAATCGAGACGCGTTTCGGTCGGAACGAGCCTTGGAAATGAAGGCCCCGACAACTCGCTCGTCGTATTTGCGACGGCACCGGGCGAGGCCGCGCCCGATGGCCCGCAAGGCTCCATTTCGACCGCTCACGCGCGCCCTGATCGCCAATATCGCAGCGCCCGGCATCGAGATTCAGCGGGCGATGACGAAGGTCCGCGCAGAGCTCAGCGCGGAAACCAGGCGGCGGCAAATGCCGTTGGGGCACAACAACCTTACCGGCGAAGTCCACTTGCCGCGGGCGTCCTTCGACGGAGTTCTCGCGTCCTCGAAGGCCGCGCGAACGTGATTGCGTTTGGTGTTTCGCCGGCCACCGATTTTTGGGATAGTCGCGGCCTCTAAACAGCGAATGCAGGCCGAGCCAATGACCTCCGCGCTCCAACAAGAACAAGCTTTCAAGTTGCGCTACCTCGCTGCGGCGTTGATCGCTGCCCTCGCGTCCATGCCGTGGGCTTGCGGCACCGCGCGCGCCGAGCCGGGATTTTCCTTCGACGCTGCGCCGGGCAAGCTGCCGAAGACCGTCATCCCCGTTCACTATGCGATCGAGCTCACCCCCGATCTGCAGAAGCTCACGCTGGCCGGCACTGAAAGCGTCGACATCGAGGTGCGCGAGCCGACCGCGAAGGTGACGCTGAATGCGGTCAACATGGCGCTCGCTTCAGCCGGCGTCGATGATGACGCGCAGCGCGCAGAAGTCTCGCTTGACGCCGCCACCGAGACCGCGACGCTGTCGTTCGCCCAGCCGCTTGCCGCGGGCGCGCATCGCCTGCGCATCGCTTTTTCGGCGAAGATCAATTCGTTCGGCCGCGGCCTGTTCTATACAGACTACCCGACCGCGCTGGGTACCAGGCGCATGATCTCTAGCCAGCTCGAGCCCGCCGACGCGCGGCGGATCTTTCCATGCTGGGATGAGCCCGCGTTCAAGGCGACATTCGCGTTGACCGTGACGGTGCCGAAGACCTTCCTTGCGGTCGGCAACATGCCAGTGGTGCAGGAGGATCCGGTCGCCGGCGATCTGAAGCGGGTGGCGTTCGCGCCGACACCGAAAATGTCGAGCTATTTGTTCGTGCTTTCAGCGGGCGAATTGGAGCGGATCACGGCAGATGTCGACGGCACCACGGTCGGCGTGGTGACGACGGCAGGCAAGAGCGGGACCGGGCGCTTCGCGCTGGAGAACGCCGTCAAGCTGCTCGCGTTTTACAACGATTATTTCGGCGTGAAATATCCGCTTGCCAAGCTCGACCTGATCGCGGTGCCCGGCGGCTTTGGCGGCGCGATGGAGAATTGGGGCGGCATCACCTTTTTCGAGAGCAGGCTCCTGTTCGATCCCTCGAGCAATCCGGACAGCGCCCGGCGCGGCATCTTCAGCGTCATCGCACATGAGATGGCGCATCAATGGTTCGGCGATCTCGTCACCATGGGCTGGTGGGACAATCTCTGGCTCAACGAGGGCTTTGCGAGCTGGATGCAGGAAAAGGCGGCCGAGCAATTCTATCCGCAATGGAAAACCTGGCTCAATGGCTACAGCCAGAAGCAGTACGCCATGACGCTCGACGCGCGCCGCACCGCGCATCCGATCCAGCAGCCGGTCGCCGACCAGAGCGAGGCGATGGTCGCGTTCGACGGCATCACCTATAACAAGGGGCAGGCCTTCATCCGCATGCTGGAAAACTATCTCGGCGAAGGCGCGTTTCGCGACGGCATCCGCCGCTACATGGCTGGGCATGCCTATGGCAACACCACCACCGCCGATCTCTGGCAGGCGCTCGAGGCGGCAGCCGGCAAGCCGGTCACCGCGATCGCGGCTTCCTTCACCGAACAGGATGGCGTGCCGCTTGTGGTCGCCGAAACGAGCTGCAACGGCGACGACCAGCGCTTGGCGTTGCGGCAGGAACGCTTTGCAATCGTGCCCGCGCGGTCCTTCACCGGCAATCGAGAGGTCGAGGGCCTGCCGGCACGACGCTGGCAGGTGCCGGTGGCGATCGGGGAGGCGGGCAACGCGCAGCCATCGCATATCCTGCTGCTCGACGGGTCGGCGGAAATTGCGGGCGGGACCTGCGGCGAGGCGCTTGAGGCCAATCTCGGCGACATCGGCTATTATCGGGTCGAATACGGTCCGATCGATCGCGCGGCGCTTTCGAAGTCGCTGCCACGAATGGCGGTGGAGGACCGTCTCAACTTCCTCGCCGACAGCTGGGCGCTGGTCGAGGCCGGTCGTACCGAACTGTCGTCCTATTTCGGCGTGGTCGATCGACTTGCGAGCACCGATCAGCGCGCGGTCTGGGACCAAGTGATCAATTCCTTTGCCGCGCTCGACCACCTGGCGCGCGATCGCGTCGAGCGCCCGGCGCTGCAACGCTACGCGCGCGCCAAATTGCGCCCCGTATTCGACCGGCTCGGCTGGGACGGCAGCGGCTCGGGCGATGACGACGACACGCTGTTGCGCGCCAGGCTGATCTCGATGCTCGGCGCCCTCCGCGATGCCGATGTCGTGGCTGAAGCGATGCGGCGGTTTAAGGGCTTCCTGCAGGATCCCAATTCGCTGCCGAGCGCCTTGCGTGAATCGGTGAGCTATGTCGTAGGCCACTCTGCCGATCGCGAAAGCTATGACGCGCTGCTTGCGCTAGCGCGCAGGAGCACAGCGACCAACGAGCGGGTGCGCTATTACTTTGCGGCTGCGAGCGCGCGCGATCCTGCGCTTGCCCGCGACACGCTGGCACTGACCCTGACCGACGAACTGCCCAACACGATCATCACCGGGCTGATCAACACGGTTGCCTCATCCGGCGAGCAGCGCGATCTCGCCTGGGACTTCGTGCAGAAGAATTTCGATGCGCTCGCGGTCAAGCTCGGACCCTCCTTCGGCGACATGTTCGTCGCGAATTTCATGACCAATTTCAGCGACGAGGCCCACGCCACCGAGCTTCTCCATTTCGCGCCGGCTCAGGCGACATCCGGCGGCCGCGTCATGACGGCGCGCGCGCTGGAGACGATGGCGATTGCGGCCGATCTGAAGGCGCGCACGCTGCCGGCGATCGACGCCTGGATAAGGGATCACAAATAGCCGGCCGAGCGGGTGTCGCCAGTGGCCGGCATCGCCTCAGCGCCGCGAGGCAAAGAACTCGCCGCGCGACGGGTCCACCGCGGCTGTCCGCCGCCGCGTGAGCTGCGGACCCGCGGGCGGGGCCACTGCCTCGGGCGGCCGCGGCTTTTCCGGTGCCGCCGCCGCTGTCGGCTTGGCGGTGGTGATGTGGCTCGATTTTTCGATGCGCTTGGCGTGCGCGACATCGGCGAAGGCGCGATCGAATCGTCGCAAGCGGTAGAACACGATGCCGCGGTCGATATAGGCCGGAGCGAATTTCGGATCGAGCTGGATCGCTCGATCGAAATCGGCGACCGCTCCGCTCAAGTCGCCGCTGCGATAGGCAAAGATGCCGTGCTCCCGAAGCGCCCTTGCATCGCTCGCCGTGAGGTCGAGCGGCGGTCCAATGTCGGGCCCGGACGCGCCGCCGCTGTCGGTCGGCAGCATCAGCGCGGCGGGGACCAGCGCCTCGGAAGTGACACGCAGGCCATCGGTCTTCTCGGGCGGCGGCGGATTCTCGCCGTTCGTATCCCGCAGCGTAGCTGTAGCAGCGGCAGCAAGCTCAGTCGGTCCAAACTCGGTAACCTCGACCTGCTTGGCCGGCGCAAGCGCCCCCGAGTTGAGTTGCATGAACACGGCATAGCCTCCGGCCCATACGATCGAGGCTACGGCAAATGCGATCACGCCCGACGCGACCTTGTAGACTGTGCGGGCAACCGCGTGTTTTGCAACCTGCCGTTGTTCGATGCGGGCAAGCTCCAGCAGATGGTCGTAGGCTGCGCGCTGTTCGGAATCGGTGAGGATTTCGCTCGCGCGAACGATCCGCCTGAATTTCAGCCCAGCCTCTGGGTCGCCGGGATTAAGGTCGGGGTGGGCCCCTTTGGCGGCTCGACGGAAAGCAGTCCGGAGTTCCTCGGCATTGTCATCCGGAAGAGCTCCGAGCAAATTGTACAGCGTCTCCATCGTCGCTCTCGCGGGTACTACTCTCAACTCTACTATTTTACTCTTCTACTCATCCCCCTGGAAATTCCCGCCGCGAATTTACCGTGGAGAAATGATCTTTCGCTCTAGATCATTCAAATGCAGCACGGCAATAGTATGACTGAATTGTGCGTTTCGACGAATCACTAGCGCCGGGCGGTCTGCGCCTCGCATAAGTTCGCGGCCTGCAACAAGTGCAGCCGGTGACGCACTATTTTCTCCGCGTTTTGGTAGCATTCCCGCTCATATTCGATCTTCAGGCGTGCCCAAAGATCGGGGTCCATGGTCTTCAGGTGCGACCGCCTGTACGCGCAATCGGGCGCCGGTTGTGGCGCGAGCAGGGCGCGATCTGGGCGGCAAAAGCCGGGCTCGGCACGTTCTGCCTGGGAGGCAGCCGTCTGCATCGGCTCGGGAGCCGGTCCCTGCACGCAACCTGAAAGTGTGATGATCAGGGCAGCCGATATCTGCCGCATCAGCCGCGGCCAGGCCGTTTCGGAATTGTCGTTCATCGCCAGATCGAGCCCTCGCCCGCGTGAGCAAATTTGCCGGCGCAAGGCCCGCATGCGCCCGCCACGTGATGAGGCTTCGCCTCTCTCGCTTGGCACTCATCGCAAGTCGCGGATCGCGCGAAGCAATAGCACCTGGGCCGCCGACCAAGCGCTGCGATGGTGATCGGAAAAAGTTGAATTGCGGCTTAAGGATGATGGTTAGCCAACCTCTCCCCTCAGCCTTTCTTAAGCATTTCGACCCATCATGGTTAACGGCTCGTACCGGATTGCAAGTTTGGGTTGTTTTGCATGAAAAAGGTCCTGGCGGTTTTCGCGCTTGGCTTGGTTCCCACCTTCGCGATCGCGGCGGACATGCCGAGCTATCGGCCGCCGCCGCTCGTGTGGTCGTGGACCGGCCTCTATCTCGGGGGCCATGTCGGCGCAGGTTTTGGCAGCTCGCCGTTTTCTGATCCCGCCGGCCCGCCGATCTTCGGCGGCACGGTCCGAGGTTCGGCCGCGCTGGGCGGCGGGCAGATCGGCTACAACTGGCAGGTGCCGAACACGGCGCTCGTGCTTGGCGTCGAAGCCGACGCGGATGCGATCAGCGCCGACGGCAGCGGCACCTGCTTCGCATCGTCGGGCTTCTTCATATCGGCGAACTGCCGCGTCCGTCCGGACGCCGGCGGCAGCGTCACCGGCCGCGCCGGCTTCGCGACCGGCCCGGCCGGACGCACACTGCTCTATGTGAGGGGCGGGGTGGCCTGGCTCGACGAGCGGATCGATATTATCACCAATAATCCCTTTTCTCCCACGTCCACCGTCCTCGATGGGGTGCGATGGGGCTGGACGGCTGGCGCCGGAGTGGAACGGGCGCTGACCCCGGCCTGGTCGCTTCGGTTGGAATACGACTACGCGAAGTTCGGCGACGTCGGCATGGCGACGCCCGCAAGCTTTTTTCAGACCGTTCCGCCGTCGTTCTTCGGCTTTGTTCCGAGCGCCGCCGGCACGACCAATGTCGGCCAGAGCTTGCAAACCGTGAAGCTGGGCTTGAACTACAAGCTTGGCGAAGACCTGCATGCACAATGGCAGTCCTCGGCGTCGGACTATCAGCTGAGGGGAACGGCGGACGCGCCGCTCGTTCCAGACGCTGAAATCGAAATCGGCGGTCGCGTCTGGTACTCTTCCGGCCGCTTCCAGAAGGACCTCAACGCAAGTGCCTCTCAGACGCAGCCGGGGCTACTGGGTTCGAGGCTGACCTATGACAGCAGCGCCGCGACCGGAGAGCTGTTCGCCCGCGTCGACAGTTCATCCAACGTCTTCGTGAAGGGATTTATCGGCGGCGGCGAGATTCTGTCGGGCAACATGCATGACGAGGATTGGCTGCTCATAGACCAAGTTACACTCAAGACCGTCCCTTATTCGAACACGCAGTCGAACGTCACCGGAGATCTGGCCTACGGCACCTTCGACGTCGGCTATTCGGTGTTTCGTGGGCCGAGCGCCAATGTCGGCGGCTTCGTTGGATTCAACTATTATCAAGAGAACAAGTCGGCCCATGGCTGCATCCAGATCGCCAATTCGTTTTCCGACTGCGTTCCCGCCGTTCCCACCTCGACGCTCGGCATCACCGAAGACGACAAATGGTACTCGCTCAGGGTCGGCCTGAACGGGGTTGTCACGCTGGCGGATCGAGTAAAATTGACGGCGGATGCCGCCTACCTGCCCTATGTGGCGTTTCGCGGCACCGACAATCATCTGCAGCGCATCGACGTTTCCGACACCGTCTCGCCGGAAACCGGCACCGGCCAGGGCGTGCAGCTCGAGGCGATCCTGTCCTACGCGTTCTCGAATGCCTTCAGCGTCGGCGCCGGCGGCCGTTACTGGGCGATGTGGGCGCCGAGCGCGTATACCAATCTCTTCGGCACACCGTGTCCCTGCCAGGGGCTGCCGGTGCGCACCGAACGCTACGGAGGAGTAGTCCGCGAACCGAAGCCCGGATCCCCAAAATGGCAGCCAACCCGAAAATTCCTGCTTGACTTTGACGTAGCGTCAAACCGGCATAACGCGCGCATCGAGAGAAGCGGCGCAACCAGTCCGGAGAGCGTGCAATGTTTCGTATCGGCGAATTTGCCCAGATCGCGCAGGTCTCCGGGCGGCAATTGAGGTTTTACGACCAGCTCGGCTTGCTGCGGTCGGCGCACACCGATCCGCAGACCGGCTACCGCTATTACAGCATGCGGCAGTTGCCGCGGCTGAACAGCATTTTGGCGCTCAAGGAGCTCGGTCTTTCGCTGGAGCAGATCGGGCCGCTGTTGGAGAACGAGATCTCGCCGGCCGAACTGCGGGCGATGCTCACGATGAAGCGGGCGCAGGTGGAGCAGTCGTTGCGCGAGGAGGAAACCCGGCTGCGCCACATCGAGTCCCGCATCGCGCAGATCGACCGACAGGGCGCCATCGCCGACTACGACGTCGTCGTCAAACAGATCGATGCGATGCCCTATTTGTCGGTGCACCATTCATGCGAGAACATGGAGGAGGCGGTGCGCATGGTCCGCACCGTGGCCGAGGACGGCGCCCGGCTGATCCGCGCCTCGCTGCGCGACAAGCTGATCGTCGTGGCTCACAATAACGACGACTGCGGCAGGCTCGACATCGATATCGGCTTCTCGCTGACGCGCCCGTCGAACGCGAGTGTCAAGATCGCCGGCGGCCGCGTGCTTGATGCAAGCGAGCTTGCCGCCGTCGACGAGATGGCGACGATCGTCAGATCAGGCACCAATTCCGCAAGCCATCGTTCCTTCGGTACGATCGGCACCTGGATCGAGGCCAATGGCTACGAGATTGCCGGTCCCTGCCGCGAGGTCTTTCTCGAACCCATCACCGGGGCCCGGGGACTAGAGGGCGCGCTGGTCGAAATCCAGTTCCCGGTGCGCGAGGCCGCCTAAGCCTTCTCATTTCCGACGTCGAACGTTTCGACCCGCGCGTCCAAAGGCGCGTTCGGGCAACGGCATTCGCTGCGCCAATTCCGGGCCGCGATAACACCAGGAGAGTCCAATGATCACGTTCTACGGCGTTTCGATTTCCGTGCATGTCCGCAAGGCGGTCGTCACCGCGATCGCCAAGGGCATCGACTACAAGCTCGAACCAGTGCTTCCGATGAATCCGCCGCCGAACTGGCTTTCGCTCAGTCCGACCGGCCAGGTTCCTGCGATGCAGGACGGCGACTTCACGCTGTCAGAGTTGAGCGCGATCTGCCTCTATCTCGAACGCAAGCGGAAAGAGCCGTCGATCCTCCCCATCGCCGACAACGAGTACGCACGCGCGCTGTTTTTCGACGGCTATGCCGGGTGGATCGCCCGCAGCCTGATCCAGGGATTGGTGTTCCAGAAGGTCATCAATCCCGTGATGCTGAAGGGCACCACGGACCAGTCGGTGGTCGATCATCTGCTGACAGAGGTGCAGCCGAAGATTTTCGCCTATCTCGAATCGCAAGCAGATGGAAAATTCCTGGTCGGATCGACATTGAGCCTTGCCGATATCGCCGTGGTGTCGAACCTGATCAACTATCTATATCTCGGCCTCAGCATCGATCCCGCGAAATATCCCAGGCTGAAGCGCTATTGCGAGACGATCGTCCGGCTCGAGCCGTTCCGGCAAGCCTTGATCGGTGAAGCGCCGACCGCCGAGCAGTTGGCGCTGAGCCGGACGTTCCTGTCTTAAACCTCGACTGGCGAGTAGCGAGTGGAAGTATCTCAGCATTGGTTGCTCGACGTCATCCCTACTCGCCACTCGCTATTCGCCCCCTCCCTGAGTGTGATGCCGCGCACATAACCGGCGGTCCCATCTTCGTACTCTGTCCAGACCGATACCAACCCGATCCGCAAGCCACGCCATCTCTGGTCAGATGATTGAAGCAAAGGACATCCGGATGAAAAAGCTTATTTTGACGATTGCGACCGTCACAGCACTTGCGGCCGCCGCGAGCGTGCCGGCCGAAGCGCGGACTCTGCGTCCGCATCTGCATCCGGCTGCTGCCGCAGCCGTCGCCACTGCCGCGGCCATCGCAGCCAACGCCTATCTCAATGGACCGTATGGCTACTATTATGGTCCGGCTCCAGTGTATTACGGCGCGCCGGTCTATCCCGGAATTGGCTATCGGTTTTGACGGCCCAACCTCGACGACTCAAACGGGATGGCTCACCGCCGATGCGGTGAGCCACCCTCGCTTCATGGCTAGCTTGCGTGCCGCGCTTGCGTCATGCCGCACTGGGCCGCTATATCAGCGGCCATCATGCCCGATTTCCACGGCCTCTTCCCCTATCTCGTGTCCCCGATCGATGCGACCGGCGACATCCGCGAGAGCGTGCTCGGCCGGCTCTGCGACGACCTGATCAAATCGGGCGTCCATGGCCTGACGCCGCTTGGCTCGACCGGCGAGTTCGCCTATCTCGACCGCGATCAGCGCCACTCCGTGGTGCGGACCACGATCGAGGCGGCGCAGGGCCGTGTGCCGGTCGTGGCCGGCGTGGTCTCGACCTCGACCGTGGATGCGGTCGCACAAGCAAGAGCCTATGAGATGCTCGGCGCCGACGGCATCCTGGCGATCCTGGAAGCGTATTTCCCGCTCACCGAGACGCAGGTCGAATCCTATTTTCGCGAAATTGCGGATGCCGTCGATATTCCCGTCGTGATCTATACCAATCCGCAATTCCAGCGCTCCGACCTCTCGCTCGATGTCATCGCGCGGCTCGCGGCGCATCCGCGCATCGGCTACATCAAGGACGCTTCCACCAATACCGGGCGGCTGCTCTCGATCATGAATTGCTGCGGCGATCAGATCAAAGTGTTCTCCGCTTCCGCGCACATTCCGGCAGCGGTGATGCTGATCGGCGGCGTCGGATGGATGGCGGGACCCGCCTGCATCATCCCGCGGCAAAGTGTCGAGCTCTATCATCTGTGCAAGGCCGCGCGCTGGGACGAGGCGATGGCGTTGCAACGGAAACTGTGGCGCATCAACGAGGCCTTCGCGCGCTACAACCTTGCCGCCTGCATCAAGGCCGGTCTGTCGATCCAGGGCTACGACGTCGGCGATCCCGTCCCGCCACAAGCTGCGCTCACAGCCGACGAACGCAAGGCCGTGGAGGCGGTGCTGCGGGAGCTGGAATGAGTGGCATGCGCCCTGCATGTTGGCGCCCGTCATTCCGGGGCGCGCGTGAGCGCGGGCTCGGAATCCATGGCCCCCCGGCTGTGGTTTTGGATTCCAGGCCTGCACCCAAGAGGGCGCATCCCGGAATGACGTACGGTTGTTTAGCCCTGAAAATCCGCTAAACCCCGCCCAATCCTTACAAAAAACTCGAAGGACAAACTGATGAACATTCTTCCCGGCAACATGCGCTTCGGTGCGGGCCAACCGGTCAAACGTCTGGAAGACCATCGACTGCTCACCGGGAAGGGAGCGTTCATCGACGACAAGCCGGAAGATGGCGCGCTGTGGCTCTACCTGCTGCGCTCGCCGCATGCGCACGCCAAAATCATTTCGATCGATACCAGGGCGGCGACCGCCATGGCGGGTGTCGAAGCGGTCTATACCGGCGTCGACCTGATCAAGGACGATATCGGCACCATTCCGACGCTTGCGATCTTCAAGCGGCCGGATGGCTCGCCGATGACGGTGCCGCCGCGGCGGCTGCTCGCGCATGAGATCGTGCGGTTCGCCGGCGAGCCGGTCGCCGCCGTCGTCGCGACCTCGCGCACGATGGCGCAGACGGCCGCGGAAGCGATCGAAATCGAATACGACGTGCTGCCGTCCGTGGTCGATCCAATCGAAGCGACCAAGCCGGGCGCGCCGGCGGTCTGGCCCGACGCGCCCGACAATATCGTCGCCGCTATGAGCTATGGCGATGCGGCCAAGGTCGAAGCCGCCTTCGCCAGCGCCGCCCACAAAGTCTCGCTTGATCTCGTCAGCCAGCGGCTCGTTCCATCGGCGATGGAGCCGCGCTCGACGATTGCCGAAACCGACGTGAAATCCGGCCGGCTGATCCTGCACCTGCAATCGCAGACGCCGGCCTCGACCCGCGATGTGCTGGCCGAGGCGATATTGAAGCGGCCGAAGGAGAGCGTGCGCGTCTTGGTTGGCGATATCGGCGGCGGTTTTGGGCAGAAGACCAATGTCTATCCGGAAGACGGCATCGTCGCCTACGCCGCGACCAAGTTGGGGCAAAAAATCCGTTGGCGCGGCGACCGCACCGACGAATTCGTCGGCGGTACCCATGGCCGCGATCTCACTTCCACTGGGGAATTCGCGCTCGACGACAAGGGCCGCGTGCTGGCCTATCGCGTGCGCTCGGTCGGCGGCACCGGCGCTTACATATCGGGCACGGGCAACATCATCCCGCTGGTGCTCGGGCCGTTCGTGCAGACCGGCGTCTACGATCTGCCGCTGGTGCATTTCGAGGTGAAGACGGTGATGACCAATACCGCGCCGGTCGGCGCCTATCGCGGCGCGGGCCGGCCCGAGGCGGTGTTCATCGTCGAGCGGCTGTTCGACGCCGCCGCGCGCCAGATCGGCATGGATCCGCGCGCGATCCGCAAAGCGAATTACATCAAGCCCGCGCAACTGCCCTACACCAACGCGGCGGGGCAGGTTTACGATTCGGGAGCGTTCGCCCACATGCTGGAGCGCGCCGCAAAGCTCGCCGACTGGGACGGCTTTGCCACGCGCAAGCGGGAGGCGAAGAAGAAGGGCCTGCTCTATGGCCGAGGGCTGACCAGCTACATCGAATGGACCGGCGGGCGCGCGCATACCGAAAAGGTCTCGCTGCATGCGAGCGCCGAGGGCCGCGTCATCCTGCATTCCGGCACCATGGCGATGGGACAGGGGTTGCAGACCACCTACACGCAAATGGTGTCCGATACGCTCGGCATCCCCATGGACAAGATCGACGTGGTGCAGGGCGACACCGATTTGGCCACCGGCTTCGGCAGCGTCGGCTCGCGCTCGCTGTTCGTCGGCGGCACGGCGGTTGCGCTGTCGTCGAACGACCTGATTCAGAAGGCGCGCGAAAAGGCCTCGAACGTCCTGGAAACCTCGGTCGAGGACATCGAATATCGCGACGGCTTTTTGAGCGTGGTCGGCACCGACCGGCGCGCCAGCCTGTTCGAGATTGCGAAGAAGCAAGCCGGCGCGCGGCTTTCGGTCGACAGCCAGGGCGAGGTCGACGGCCCGAGCTGGCCCAACGGTACGCATATTTGCGAGGTCGAGATCGACCCCGAGACCGGCATCACGCGCGTGGTGCGCTACACCACGGTCGATGACGTCGGCGTCGCGGTCAATCCGATGCTGGTGACAGGGCAGGTGCATGGCGGCGTCGCGCAGGGCATCGGGCAGGCGCTCTATGAGGGCGTCGCCTATGACGCCGAGGGGCAATTGTTGACTGCGACCTATCAGGATTACTGCATCCCTCGCGCGGCGGACGTTCCGCCGATCATGGTGACGCTGGATGATTCCGCGCCCTGCCGCACCAATCCGCTGGGCGCCAAGGGCTGCGGCGAATCGGGCGCGATCGGCGGCCCGCCCTGCATCGCCAATGGCGTGATGGATGCACTCGCAGAGCTCGGCATCACGCAGCTCAACACACCGCTGACGCCGCAAAAGGTCTGGAAAGCGATCCACGACGCCAAGGCGAGAGCCTAACCATATCCCGGTCGTCCCGGCCTTGAGCCGGGACCCATACCGCGTGATCTATCGGTCAAGACTCGCTGAAGGTAGGCCTCGCAAAACACGAAGGCCAGTGGTTATGGGTGCTGGCTTTCGCCAGGACGAGGGCCGGGTCGGATTTTGAACCCGCCTTCCCCGCCACACGACAAAGTGCCGTTGCCCGTTCGCAAATATTGCCGCGGAAAGCGGCTTTTGGTCGCTTACCTGAGCGGCCCGTTCTGATACGTTCAAGGCGATACCGTAACGGGAGATTTTGATGCGAAAGTTTTTCACCGTGCTGGCGACGTTGGCGACGCTCAGCCTCACCAATTGTGGCTACAACACGATCCAGACCAATGACGAACAGGTCAAGGCAAACTGGTCGGAGGTCGTCAACCAGTACCAGCGCCGTGCCGATCTCGTGCCCAACCTGGTCAATTCGGTGAAGGGTTTTGCGCAGCAGGAAAAGGACGTGCTGCTCGGCGTCACCAATGCGCGCGCCAAGGTTGGCAGCATTCAGGCCACTCCCGAAGTGCTCAACGATCCGGCCGCGTTCCAGAAGTTCCAGGCGGCGCAGGGCGAATTGAGCAGCGCGCTGTCGCGACTGTTGGTGGTGACGGAAAACTATCCGCAGCTCAAATCGGATGCGCTGTTTCACGATCTGATGTCGCAACTCGAAGGCACCGAAAACCGCATCACCGTGGCGCGCAACCGCTACATCAAGTCGGTGCAGGACTATAACGTCGGCCTCCGCACCTTCCCGAACAACCTGACGGCGATGGCGTTCGGCTACAAGGAGAAGCCGAACTTCACGGTCGAGAACGAGAAGGAAATCTCGACCGCGCCGAAGGTCGACTTCAACCCCACGCCCTCCAAGTAATTGGGAGCACTGACTTTGCCCGCGATGAGAGCGGCCAGAAGCTTGTTTCTTGCGCTGCTGCTGTGTTGGGCTTCCGCGGCGCTCGCAGACGTCGCGGTGCCGCCGCTTACCGGCCGCGTGGTCGACCTGACGGGGACGCTTGGTAGCGGCGACATCGCCGCGCTGACGCAAACCTTGAAAAACCTGGAACTGCGCAAGGGCAGCCAGGTCGCGGTGCTGATCGTGCCCACGACGCAACCGGAGAGCATCGAGCAATATTCGATCAGGGTCGCGGAAGCCTGGAAGATCGGACGCAAGAAGATCGACGACGGCGCGCTAATGGTGATCGCCAAGAACGACCACAAGCTCCGCATCGAGGTCGGCTACGGCCTCGAGGGCAGCCTCACCGACGTCACCTCGAGGCGCATCATCGACGAGGTGATCACGCCGAAATTTCGAAGCGGTGATTTCGCCGGCGGCATTTCCGCCGGCGTTGCGCGCATCATCGCCGTAATCGACGGCGAGACGCTGCCCGCGCCGGCGCCGGAAGCGTCTCACGGCCAGGATTTTTCCGACTGGATCGGCTTTTTCAATCCAATCAATCCGTTCTTCATTGTCGGCGTTGCCGCCGTCGGTGCGATCCTGCGCAAGACGCTGGGCAGGCTGATCGGATCGGCCGCGACCGGCGGCGCGATCGGTTGGCTCGCCTGGTATCTTTTGGGCTCGATGGCGATTGCGGGCATCCTGGGGGCGATCATCTCCGTCGTTGTCTTTTTCGCCGACAGCATTTTTGCCGCGAGCATGAACGCATCGCGCCAGCCTGGCAGGCGCGGCGGCTGGTCGGGCGGCTCTTATTCGGGCGGCGGTGGCGGCTGGAGCAGCGGCTCAAGTTCGAGCGACAGCGGGTTCTCCGGCGGCGGCGGAAGTTTCGGCGGCGGCGGCGCGTCGGGGAGCTGGTAAAGAAGGCTCGGCATGGGGATCAAGCGCATCGGCAGACATCTGATCGAGCACCGCTGGCGCGAGCGGCGCATCTTTACGCCGAACGTGCTCGACCGAATCGAGCAGGCGATCAAGGCGGGCGAGGCCACGCATTCCGGCCAGGTCCGTTTTGTCGTCGAGGGCGCGCTCGACGGCGCGCCGCTGTTCCAGGGGCAGTCCGCGCGCGAGCGCGCGCTCGATATCTTCTCGCAGTTGCGGATCTGGGACACCGCGCACAACAACGGCGTATTGATCTATCTGCTGCTCGCCGACCGCAGGGTCGAGATCGTGGCCGACCGCGGCATCGACACCCTCGTCGGCGCCGAGGGCTGGAACAAGATCTGCGGCGACATGGAGGCGGATTTCAAGGTCGGAAATTTCGAAGCCGGCGTGATCAAGGGGATCGCGGCGGTGTCGCGGGAGCTCGCAAGATATTTCCCGGCCAAAGGCGCCCAGCGCAACGAGCTTCCCGACAAGCCGGTGGTGATTTGAACATTCGATCGTCGTCGTTCCCTGCCGCGCAGGGCGCGACGACCAGCGCCCATTCGTTACTCGCCGTTGAAGTAGAGCTCGCGCGCCGTCGCGCCGAAGACGCCACAGGCCTCCAGCGTGGGCAGGATTTTCGGCAGGTCCTCGCCCTCGACATGGGGATGAACGTGCCAGTCGAGATCGGCGAGGCGGCGAAACAGCGCGCGATACTCGAATGTGGTGATGTCGGGAAGCTTGGGCAGGCCGATGAAGGGGAGCCGCACGCCGATGAAACCTTCGCGGCTCATCGCCTCCAGCTCAAATCGTTCCATCGGGCGTTTGAAGATCGCGGTGCCGCGCAACCGCTGAGGGTGGGCGCGGAGCGCGGCCAGGATGTAGTCGTAGTCGTTGTAGTCACCCCACGGGCTTGCGGCCGCGACCACCGCGCGATCGACGCCGTTGTTGTCGAGCGTCGCGATCAACTCCCTCATCGGTGAAACTGTAGGTCGGCGCGTGGCGCGGATTGTCGATCAGCGGCATGTCGGCGGTGAACACATGCACATGGGCATCGATCTTGAAACTGTCGGACATGGAAAACTCTGCTCATTGCTGCTCGAGACCGGCCTTCTTCACGACGGCGGCCCACATGTTGACGTCGGATTTGAGCCGCGCATCGAGCTCCTCCGGCGACCCCGCGACCGGCTCGCCGCCCAGTTCGATCATGCGCTTCTGGAAGTCGGGATCGCCGATGATCGCGCGGACATTGCTGTTGAGGAAAGCGATGACGTCGCGCGGCGTGCCGGCCGGCGCTACCAGCGAGTTCCAGCCGTCCACTGTGGCGTCGATGCCGCTCTCCCGCAGCGTCGGCACGTCCGGCTGCAGCGGCGAACGCTTGTTGCCCGACGAGGCGAGAGCGCGAACCTGCTTGGCATCGATCGCCGATTTCAGCGCTGCGTAGGTATCGATACCGATCTGCGTATCGCCCCGGAGAAGTGAGATCAGGACCTCACCCGAGGTGCGGTGCGGCACCACCGTCATCGGAATGCCGGCGGCCGAGCGGAACAGTTCGGCGGTGACGTTCTGGGTGCTGCCCGGATTGATGGTGCCGACGTTGAATTTCCGCGGATCGGCGCGGGCGGCGTCGAGCGCGTCCTTCAGTGTGTGCATGGGCGAGTCCGCCCTGACCAGCAGCAGCAGGTCGAACTGCGCCATGGTTGTGATCGGTGCGAACGCGGTGACCGGATCGAACGGCATGGATTTGAGTAACGACTTCGACAGCGCCATGCCGCTCGAGAATACGAACAGGGTATAGCCGTCCGGCCGCGCCGAGGTGACGACACTGCCGGCGGTGATTCCGCCGGCACCGGGACGGTTCTCGATCACCACCTGGGCGTTGGTGCGTTCAGTGAGTTTCTGCGCCATCAGACGGACGGTTATGTCGGCGAAGCCGCCCGGCCCAAATGGCACCACGATGCGGATCGGCCGATTGGGGTAGGGCGCCTGTGCGCTCGCGGGGACAACCCATGCTGCCAGCGCAAACGCGATCAGCATGCCCGCCGTTGTGGAAAGCAATACAGCCTCCTTGAATTTCCGCTGCGGACCGGCCTCGCGAAACGGGTAACCCATCCGGCGCCAAAACGCCCGGTCACGCAATGGCGGGCATCCGGCCGAATAAGCCATCCAGCACCGTGCGCAAGACTTCCAGCGGACCAGAAGCGCCTGAACGGCTGCGCCATGCCACATGGCCGTCCGGCCGAACCAGCGCCGCGCCATCCGTGTCGACGCCGTACGCTTCGCGCCAGTTGCCGTCGAGGTCGCCGAGATCGGCGTCCTTGCCGACGGTAAAGACACGCAGTGGCGGCCACGACGGGCCGATCGCTTGCGCAGCCCGTCGCCACGCGTCGCCTTCGGCGCCGGCGAGCAGCACAAAGTGCGGGCCGAACAGGTCGATGGTCGAGATCTGCTCGTTGCCCCGCTTGAGCCAGACATGGGGCGCGCGGCTTCCGGGCCGGGCGGAGGGCAGATATTCGGTGACCGGATCGTCGGCGACGACCCGTGGCGTGCCGTCCGGCACCACCGCCATCGATTCGTAGCAAGCCCCGAAGATGAGCCCCTGCTCGTTCAAGAATTCCCGTCGCGGCAGGACGCCGCTTTGCCGCGCGTTGCGTCCCATCGACATGGCGTTGGCCAGTGAGTTCTTGGTGACGATCTGGCCAAAAGGCTGGCGTTCGGCGTGGTAGCTGTCGAGCAGCCTGTCGTCGGCTTTTCCACGCAGCACGGCGGCGATCTTCCATGTCAGATTGTGGACGTCCTGCACCCCGGTGTTGAGGCCAAAACCCCCGGTCGGCGGCATCTCATGCGCCGCGTCTCCGGCCAGGAAAACGTCGCCGACGCGATAACGGTCGGCAACGATGGCAGACGCTTCCCATGGGCCGACGCCCAGCACCGATACGGCAAGGTCCGACACGCCGACGCCCTTCCGGATCAGTGCCGCACAAAATTCCGGCGTGAAGTCCTGCGGTTGCCAGCCGTATTTTTTGGGGCTGTGGATCAGGAAACCCCAGCGATCCCTGCCGTTGATGGTGAGGAAGGTGGCGCGCAGCTCTTCCTGCTCGACAAAATACAGCGCGGCAGGCCGGTGTTCGACCCATTCGGTGAGATCGGCGCGGAACAGAATATTGACGCTGTCATACACGTTCTCCTCGCCGATCATCTTCACGGCCAGCGTGCGGCGCACGCGGCTTTGCGCGCCCTCGGCGGCGATCAGAAAGCGCGCCTTGAAGGGGCTTTCCGCCCCCGTCGTGCGATCGGTCAACATGCCCGTGACAGCGCCGGGCCCCTGGCTGAACGAGGTCAGCTCGGTATTGAAGCGCAGCGCTCCCGGCCCCGCCGCTTCTTCCGCAAATCGACGAATGACCGGTTCAAGGTCATCCTGGGCACAGAGACAATTCCTGACGGGTGTCGCCGCCATGTTCTTCGCCGTAGCGCGACCGGGCACGCGGCGCTCGATCTCCTTGCCGGCAAGGGTTTCGGTCCAGACGATTAGTCCCAACCGTCCCTCCGCCAGTCCTGCGTCTCTGATCGCGGCATCGATGCCGCATTGCCGGAAGATCTCCATGGTGCGGGCATTGATCCCGCGTGCCTTTGGCGTGAGGGCCGTGCTGGGATGACGTTCGACCAAGAGCGAGCGCACGCCGTGTTGGGAAAGCAGCAACGAGGCGGTGAGGCCGACCGGACCACCGCCGGAAATGAGAACGGGGATGTCGAGCATCTCTTCTCCTTGTTCTTGTTTGGCTCTGCTTGTTGTTGTTTGGCTGGGCGTTGCGTGAATTATCCGAGATCCATCGGCTTGCCGTGGGGCTCCCGGCGATAGGCGAAGATGGCGATCAGCGCCGCAAATTCGCAGGCCGCCAGGAACAGGAAGGCCGGCGCGATGGCATCGGCAGTCGCTTTCGGCGAAACCACATCGTTACTTCCCGCGATCAGCGCCAGGCAAACCGGTCCCAGAATCTTGCCGACGCCGTTGGCGGCCTGGGCCAGTCCAAACGCCCGGCCGCCGAGCGGGACCGGAAACACCTCGACGACATACGGCGTCATGTTGGAGAACGAGCCGCTGTAGAACGCCGCGCCAAAAATCACGAGCAGCGCAAACACGGACCATCCCGCGGTGAATTCACGATAGAAAGCGAAAATCGCCAGCATGACCAGGACGGAGATGAACGTTCCGACCAGTGCCGCACGGCGGCGCCCGATATAGAGCGGCAGAAACGAAAACAACACGCGGCCGAGTATCGAGGCGATGCTGGCGTACACGAAATATTGCGCGGCCTCGTGCGCCGTGATCTTCAGAAGCTGGGACAGGATGGTGGGTCCCCACAGGATCACGCCATAGGTGCCGGTCGATATCCCGGTCCAAATGACGACGACCCACCAGAATCGCCCCTGGTCCTGGAACAACTCCGACAATGACGCCGGCTTCTTGGCCGGCTCGATCGCGGTCGGCAACGCGACACTGGCCTCGGGAACGCCAAGCAGCTTTGCGGCCTCACGCCGCGCGTCGGCATTGCGGCCGCGCGACAACAGCCAGCGCACCGATTCCGGCGCAATCCATGCGATCAGCAGCGAAGTGATGATCGGCATCGCGCCCGTGGCAGCAACGCCGCGCCAACCGATCACCGGCAGCAGGCTCGCCGAAACCATGGCGGCGAACATCGTGCCGAGCGCCACCGGCACGACCATCATGCTGGAAACAAATGTCCGGTATCTGGTCGGCGTGATTTCGACGACCAGGGGATTTTGGGCGCTCACCGCGGCAATCGATCCAAAGCCCACGACGAAGCGCAGCATTGAAAACAGAATCCAGGCGCCGTCCGGTATCAGTGCACATCCGGCGGCGCCGAGCGAAAAGATCATGCCGCCGCCCCAGATCATCTTCTTGCGCCCGATCGTATCGGCGAGCCGGCCGCCGACCAGCGAGCCGAAGATGGCGCCGACCCCCGACGATAGCAGCATCATTGCGCCCTGGCCGTAGGTGAGATGCCAACCCGGCGCGAGCACCGAGACGAGATACCCTACCAGAAAGAAGTCGTAGAACTCGAACATCTCCTGCAGGACGAGCAGTCCGATCGTCAGATAGTAACGCGGTGTGAGTTTGGACTTCTCGATTCCGCTAAGCCAGTCCTGGGCATCCCCTGTGGGATGACCTTGGCCCGCTCTTTGGATGCTGTCGGGAATGCTGCCTTGAACGGCGCCTTGGGCGTCGAGCGAAACATCGGCCATTTCTTTCCCCGGACGTCCGACTGCCCGCCGTCATGCGCGGAGGTTTAAGTGTGCCAGGACGATCCTCGATAAAACTAGCACCCACAGTTGAAAACACAATCGGCATCGGGGGCGTTGCGCGCCGCACCGCACCCACGGTGAATGCTCCGATCACGGCAACGACGTCGACTTCGCTTCTGACAATCGCCGATGCAATGTCCGGGAGCCGGTCGGGTGCCTTCCCCCGCTAGAACGTTGAGGCGCAAATTCTTGCTCTCGACGCAGCTCAAGTAACCCGCGCCATTTGGCGAACGGCGAAAGACGCGTGAACTTCGCTACGGCTTCACGGCGCGCAAGAATAGCTCGACGCGGCAGTCGCAGGGCCCGACTTGTAGTGCGGCCAGGCCGGCCATCGGCACAGCGGCAACGCCCGGACGACAGCAAACGCAGGCGCTTCGACCTTCTGCTGCGCGACTTCGAGATCGCCCGGGGCGTGGCCCTTCTCGACCCAATCGACCAGCACGCTCAACATGTCGACATTCGCAGGCGCGCCGGAACCGACATGGTCTACTCCGGGTGCCGTGTAGAGCCTCGCGAACTCCGCCGTCTCGGCCTTGCCGAGCTTGCGCTCGACGTTTTCGAAATAGCGAATGCCGGCATAGGGGCTTTGCGCATAGTCGGCCATATGTTCGAGCACGATCAACCTGCCGCCCCGCGCGCGGAAGCGGCTGAGATCCGGATTGGTCGAGTCCATGAGCTGCGACACTTCGAGGACTCGCACCTTATGGTCTTCCGGCTTGTAGGTCGTGACATCGAGCTTGGGATCGCGCGCGAAGATATATTGAATGCCGCCGGCGCCGTAAACCCAGGCGATGCCGTTGTTCGGCGTCGGCGGCTGCGCGGGCGGCGCCGTGCCCAGCCACCAAGCGGTCCATCCGCCGGTCGGACCGAAGGAGGGCGTGTCTTCGCCCGACACGCCCCAGCCCGGATAATCATCAAGGCCATTGGCGAGCGGGAACGGGAATTTATAGGTCGCATGCAGCGTGTCGACTGCCTTGATCTGCGCGTCCGTCAGGCACTGATCGTCACTCTGACCGCCGGCGCAACGCAGCGACTCCACCTTGAATGCCGCCTTGCAGCCCACAGGGTCCTGAACCAGTTTTTCGTCGGAGCCGTCGGCCTTGTCGCAGGCCTGCCGCACGGCGTCGGCGACGAGCTTCACCTGGGCTGGACGGATCCAGCCGTCGCCCATGGTCGCGAGTCCCGACCGCGTGCCTGCATGTTGCAGTCCAACCCAGTTGATGACGGGCACGCGCGCAAGAATACCGTCAAAATCATCCGGGTAGCGTTGCGCCATGGTCAGCGCCTCGCGGCCGCCTTCGGATGATCCCATGAAATACATTTTCTCCGGCGGCTTGCCATAGGCGCGAACCATCAAGGCGACGGCGGCATCGCGCACTTTCTTGTAGGAGCGGTGCGCGAAATTCTCGAAGGCCTCGTCGTTGAGCGCAAAAATCTGCGGCGGCTCGCCGGGCTTGGTTTCGTGGCCGGAATCCGTGCCGTAGGTGACGAAGCCGCGCGCGAGCGGTGAGGGCGTGTCGAATGGATAGGCCGGCGGCAGACCCAGCCCGGTGACGAGAGTGCCATTGAAGCCGCCTCCGCCATATTGCACAGAGCGGCCGTTCCATTCGACCGGGAGGTTCACCTCGAAATTGATCGGCGGCGCCTTGGGATCGGTCGGCTCGACATGACCGAGCACCCTGCAGAACGCGGGGTTGGCCGGCGCGATGCGCGCGGCCGGCGTCGGCCCGCGTTCAAACACTATAAGCTGAGAAGGCGCCTGCAGCGTCGCGGAGTCGATCCGCACGGCATCCGATGCTTCGGCAAGGCCGCGGCAAAGCGAATCGGCATCTTCGATCATCGTCGCCGCGGGCGCGGCACTGACGGTCGCCAGCCCTGCAAGCACACTTGCGAGCCACACGCGTAAATCCGCCTGAAATCGCGCCATCGCTTCCACCCCCGATGTTCGTTATCGTTCGGCACGGCGGCCGCATTCGACGCGACTCCCTGAGGGTCATCGATCACCGCCGCCGCGGATCAACATCGCACAACCTTTTTCCACTGTCTAACGGGCTCATCGTAGATCGACGGGCTGACGCTGGCCTTCGGAGATAAACCCGGGGTTTTTGGATACACTCAGCTCAGCCGTTCTCCCCGTAACTGTGCTTTGCGGCCGCAGCACTCACATAGCCGAGCCGGACGTCGCGCTCGACAAGCTCCCGCGCCCGCAACCTGGCTTCGCCGAAGCCGCCGCCGCCGGAAGTTTCGAGCCGAACGATGTCCCCACTTTTCAGCATCATGTTGGTAACCTTGGAGGGCAACGCCTGCGTTCGACCGTCGCGGATCAAATAGAGTGCGCTTGGCGCCGCGGGGCCTCCGCCGGCGAGACCAAAGGGACAGAACTTGAAGCGATCGAGATTGGTCGAAAGCTGCGCCATTGCACAGTCGATCCGCCATTCGCGCCAGAGACCCAAGCCGCCGCGCTGCCGGCCGGGACCGCCTGTATCGGTCAGCAGTCCGTAACCCAGAAACGTCACCGGCATGTCGCTTTCGATCATCTCCATAGGAATGTTCGCGTTGTTGTGCATGCCGAACGACAGCGCCGAGGCGCCGTCCGAAGCGGGCAGCGCGCCGATGCCGCCGACCTCGATCTCGACCAGGACGCGACGGCCAAGCTCGGGATCGATGGTCTGCAACGTGACGACGTAGGACACGGCGTAATAGGCGGCCGGCATGCGCTCCGGCACCGCCTGATGCAGGGCGCCGAACAACACCGTGGCCAACCGGTGCCCGATGGCAATGCGATGCACGACGGGTGCCGGCGCGGCAGCACTCACGCACAGGCCCGGCGGCGCAATGATCTTGACCGGGCGATAGCAGCCCGCATTTGCCGCGATGGGTACATCGGCAGACGCGATCAGCGCATAGAAGACCGTTGAGCATGTCGACGACAGCGTCGCGTTGCTCGGCCCCATCGCCTGCTTGCTGCAGCCGGAGAGATCGACCGTGAGCTCGTCACCTTCGATCATCAGCTTGGCGTGGATGCGCAGCGGCGCATCGGAAATCCCGTCGTCGTCGATATGGTCCTCGAATTCGTAAGTGCCATCGGGGATGCGGCCGATCACCGCCCGCATGGCGGCCTCGGATCGATCGAGCAATTGACGGAGCGCTGCTTCGAAACGCACTTCGCCGAGCTTCACGGCGAGGCGTTCCACGCTTGCCGCGCCGATGTGAAGCGAGGCGAGCTGGGACTGCAAATCTCCCCACAGGATGTCCGGCTGGCGGACATTCTGCAGGATGATGTCGCGAATCGATTCATTGAGCTTGCCGCCTTCGACAAGCTTCACCGGCGGTATGCGCAGGCCTTCCTGGAAGATCTCCGTGGCGCTCGAGCCGTAACTGCCCGGGGAGGAGCCCCCGACGTCGAGATGATGGCACAGTGTGCCGACGAACCCGATGCGCCGGCCGTTCCGGAAGATTGCCTTGAAGGCGACGATATCGGGAAGATGTTGGCCCCCGCAGTAGGGGTCGTTGGATACGATGATGTCGTCGGGACCCCACCGGTCGGGCGGAATGTGACGAGCCAGGACTTCGGTCAGAAAATAGCTCATGGAATTGAGATGGCTCGGGATGCGGGCCGCCTGCGCGACGTTCCAGCCATCGCGGTCGAAGATCGCGGTCGAGTAGTCGAGCAATTCCCGCACGATGGTCGAGCGACTTGTGCGCCAGATGGTGACGTCCATTTCTGCGGCCGCAGCGGTCAGGGCGTTGTAGATGATCTCGAGCTCGATCGGCGCGATCTCGAGATTCGCCACATTCACGTTCATTCATGCCTCCCCGCCACGAGGTGGCCGCTGTTGTCGCGCCGACAATACCATCCATCGGTGAGAAGGACGCTGGTGTAGGCTTCCTCGATGACGGTCGGCCCCTCGATCGTGGCGCCGACAGACAGCTCGTCGCGAGCCCAGACCGCGACATCCCGCCAACGGCCGGCAAGCCAGACCTGGCGCATGCCGGGTGGTTGGCCGCTATCTCGCGCGTCCGGCGGTTTGGTTGCGGGCTTGGGCAGGCGGCCGATTGCCGAGGCGCGCAACGACACGATTTCGACCGCTGAACCCGGATTGGAATAGGAGAAGCGCTGGCGATGGAGGTCGTGAAAATCGGCTATCAGCGCCGACAGCGCCGCCTCATCGAGCCGCAAGGAGCCCATCGGCACCGTAAGCTCGAAGGCTTGACCCTTGTAGTGCATGTCGGCAGCGAGCTCGATGTGACGGTCGCTCACGGGGATGGCGTCGGCGTCGAGCCTTGCCCGCGCGTCGGCGATGAGGTTTTCGAGCAGAGGCTCGATCGCGCCAAGGCTCTCGGGCTTGGCGTCGAGAACGCGCGAGCGGACGAGATCATGGATCAGATCCGAATGCAGAATGCCGTAGGCCGACAAGGTACTGGCATTTTGCGGGAAGACGACGCGTCGGATCCCGGTCTCCTCCGCGACCGCGACCGCGTGCAGCCCGGCGGCGCCACCGAAGGCGATCATCGTGAACTCGCGCGGATCGACGCCCTTCTCGAACAACGACAAACGGATCGCGGCGCCCAGATTGGCGTTGACGACCGCCAGCAATCCCTCCGCTGCCGCTTCGACCGAAAGGCCGAGCGGTTTCGCTACATCCGTGTCGATCGCGGCGCGCGCTGCTTCGCGGTCGAGAGGCATCCCGCCGCCCAGAAAGTTATCGCCGTTGAGCCGGCCAAGCGTGAGATTGGCATCGGTCACGGTCGGCCCTGCTCCCCCGCGGCCATAGCAAGCGGGGCCTGGGCGCGAGCCGGCGCTTTCGGGCCCGACTGTCAGGCGCCTGTCCCGCTGCACCTTGGCGAGCGAGCCGCCGCCCGCGCCAATGGCGCGGATCTCGACCATCGGAATGCGCACCGGCATGCGGTCGACCTCACCCTGCATGACGACGTTGACGCGACCGTTGAGGATGACCGAGACGTCGAAGCTTGTCCCGCCCATGTCGATGCCGATGAGGTTATCTTCCCCGAGGATTTCGCTCAGCAGCGCGCAGGCTGCGCTGCCGCCTGACGGTCCGGAAAGCAGCAGGCGCACCGGCTCCAGCGCCGCGGTCCTGGCAGCGCACACTCCCCCGTTCGACTGCACGAGAAGCAACCGCGGCCCAAACCCTTCCGCCTGCATGCGGTGGTTGAGTTTTTCGAGATATCCCGCGATGACCGGGATCAACAGCGCGTTGAGCACGGTGGTCGAGGTGCGCTCGTACTCGCGGATCTCGGCGCTCAATGCGCTCGAGCACGAGACCTTGAGCGCAGGTCGGCTCTTCGTAAGGTACTCGGCAATGCGTTGCTCATGCTCCGGGTTGAGGTAGGAGTTCATCAGACAGACGGCCACGCAGACCGGATTGAGCCTATCGAGCGTCTCGGCGAGGCCGTCCAACGCGGCGGATGTCAGCGGCACCTCGATGCTGCCGTCCGACCGCACTCTTTCCGCGATCCCAATGCGGCAGTCGCGCGGGATCAGGGTCGGCGGTTGCTGCGGATTGAGGGAATAGACTTCGCGCCGGGCGTGACGGCCGATCTCGAGGACATCCTCAAAACCCGCCGTGGTCACGAGCGCGGCCTTGGGGAGCTTGCGCTCAAGGATCGCATTGGTGGCGATCGTCGTGCCATGGAGCAAAAAGCCGACATCAGGGAGCGCGAAGCCGTGACGATCCGCCGCTTGCTTGATTCCGGTCATTAGACCAATTGAAGGGTCTTCCGGCGTTGTCGGCGTCTTGAAGCCAAAGATCGCACCCGAGCGTGCGTCAAAAATCTGCAGGTCAGTAAACGTGCCGCCGATATCAACGCCGATCCTGATCGGTGGTACCTCCATCATCTTCACTTCAATTATCCCCGGGTATCGATGCACGGCGAACGCCAGATGCGATCCTACACCGATCGGATCGTCACGCTAGCGCGCGATTCAGGCGTTCTTGGAGGCGATTGCCCAGTTGGCGAGCATTCGCAGTTGCCGCACCCGCAACTGCCGAAGTTTGAAATTGCCCAGATGACAAACCGGGTGCGCGGCGATAGCCTGCAGCAAAACAAAATACATGGGAGGATTGGCATGCCAGACGCAATGGTCGACGCACGTGCTTTGGAAGCGACGAGCAGCGCTAACACGCTTGAGGTTGATGTCGCGGTGGTGGGGGCCGGCTTCGCCGGCCTGTACCTCCTGCATCGGCTGCGCAAGGCCGGCTTCACAACGGTGGCGCTGGAGGAGGCCGACGACGTCGGCGGAACCTGGTACTGGAACCGATATCCCGGCGCACGCTGCGACATTCAGACCATCGACTACAGCTACACCTTCGATCCGGAGCTGGAGAGCGCGTGGCAATGGTCGGAGAAATACGCGACGCAGCCCGAGATCCTGCGCTACTTCAACTTCGTCGCCGACCGCTATGATCTGCGGCGCGACATCCGCTTTCACACCAAGGTCGCGGCGGCAACGTGGGACCAGGTCTCGGAACGCTGGCAGCTCACGACCGACAATGGCGCTTCTGTTTCCTGCCGCTATTACATCATGGCCACCGGCTGTCTCTCCGCGCCAAAACCGCCGGAGATCGATGGTGTCAAGGACTTCAAGGGCGAGGTCTATTTCACCGGCCGCTGGCCGCATCAGGCGGTCAATCTCGCCGGCAAGCGCGTCGCGGTCATTGGTACGGGATCATCGGGGATCCAGTCGATCCCGTTGATCGCTGAGCAGGCGGCGCAGCTGACCGTGTTCCAACGCACGCCGAACTTTGCGCTGCCCGCCCACAATGGTGCTGCACCGGCGGACCGCGTGGCCTTGCTAGAAGGCGACCGCGCCACCTACCGCGAGCAGGCCCGCTGGTCGCTCGCCGGTGTGCCGTGGCCGCAACAATTGGCCGTGAGCTGGCAATTGAGCGATGCCGAGCGCCGCGAGCGGTTCGAGAAGGCGTGGGCCGCCGGCGATCTCGTCTACATCCTGACCCAGTTGTGGGCCGACCAGGGCGTCGACGTCGACGGCAATGCGCTGCTGGCGGAGCTGTTCCGCGAGAAAATCCGCGAGATCGTCAAGGATCCTGAGACGGCCGCGGCGCTCACCCCGCATGACCATCCGTTTGGGGCCAAGCGTCCCTGTCTCGATACCAACTACTACGCCACCTACAACCGTCCCAATGTCGCCCTGGTGAACCTGCGGCAGGAGCCGATCAAACAGGTCACGGCCTCCAGCATCAAGACCGACAAGCGCACGTTCGACGTCGACGTCATCGTGTTCGCCACCGGCTTCGATGCCATGACCGGAGCCATCATGGCCGTGCATCCGATCACGGGCCGCGGCGGAAAATCGCTGTCCGAGGTCTGGACCAACGGCCCGCAGAGCTATCTCGGGCTTACTGTTGCCGGCTTTCCCAACCTGTTCATGATCACTGGCCCGGGCAGCCCGTCGGTGCTGTCGAATATGGCCGTATCGATCGAGCAGCACGTCGATTGGGTGGTCGACCGGCTGATTGCGCTGCGCGAGAAAGGCTTCGACACCATCGAGGCGACCGAAACGGCGCAGGCCGGCTGGGCGCGGCACATGGCCGACTGCTCGATGCTCACGCTGCATCGGCTCGCCAACACCTGGTACACCGGCGCCAACGTCCCGGGCAAGGCGCAGGGCGTGATGCCCTATACCGGTGGCGTCGGCCCCTATCGCAGCATCTGCAACGAGGTGGTCGGCCGCGGCATGCTGGGCTTCAAACTCAGCGGCCAGAACGTCGCCGAGCAATGCAACGACGGCGAGGTCGTTCGCCTGCAACCGGACGTGCGGCTGGTCCTTGGCATGCTGGAGGAGATGAAGCTGCCGCCGATCGAGTCGTTCGGCGCCCAGGGTGCGCGCGACTTCGTGGCTCAGTTCAACGCCAGCCGTCCTGCCGGCCGACCGGTCGGCGAAGTCGTCGATGGCACACTCCCCGGTCCCGACGGTGCGCTGCCCTACCGTCTCTACCGGCCGGCGACGCCGGGGCCACATCCGATCGTGGTCTATTTCCATGGCGGCGGCTGGGTGTTGGGTGATGAGCAATCCGACGATCCGTTCTGCCGCGACATGTGCCGGCGCACCGGGATGATGTTCGTCAGTGTCGGCTATCGTCATGCGCCCGAACACCGCTTCCCGACCGCGGCAGAGGATGGCTACGCGGCGGCGCGCTGGATCGCCGAGCACGCCGGCGAGCTGGGCGGCCAGGTAGGGCCGGTGCTGGTCGCAGGCTGGAGCGCCGGCGGCAACATCGCGGCCGTCACCTGCCAATTGGCGCGCGACCGCGGTGGCCCAGAGATCGCAGGCCAACTCCTGGTCTGCCCGGTGACCGACTGCGCGTTCGATCGGCAGTCCTACACCGATAATGCGGCGGGTTACTTCCTGACGCGCTCGCTGATGTACTGGTTCTGGGACATCTACTGCTCGCCCGCCGATCGCACCGATCCGCGCGCCTCCCCGCTCCGCGGCGAGCTCGCAGGCCTGCCGCCCGCGTTCATCGTGACCTGCGAGTTCGATCCGCTGCGTGATGAGGGTGTGGCCTACGCCGAAGCTCTGGTTGCCGCGGGTGTGCCGGTCGAGCAGCTCAACGCCCGCGGCCACTTCCACTCGTCCTTTACAATGGTCGACGTGGTGATCACGGGCGTCGGCGGGCGCATGCAGATGGCCGAGGCGTTGCGCCGGTTCAAAGGGCTTCCCCCGCAAAGGAGGCACGGTGACGAGGGTGTCCGACCAGGCCGGACTGCCTCGCCGCGCGACATCGATGCGGCTGCAGGGTAGCACGCAAGGAACGACAAACTGCTTTGGAGCGCAGCCGGCGATCTGGGGTCGGCGCTCTTCGAGGACGAGCTTCTACGAACGATAGAGAGCCATGCGATCGATGCCATGGCTGATCTGCACGGTCCGCATTGCTGCAACCACGAACCTGCTGCAATGTCCAAACGGGCCTGGCACAGAGGAGCTGCCCCGATGACGATTATCGATTCCCAGATCCATGCCTATGAGGCGAACACTCCGAAGCGACCCTGGCACAGTGTGCCGAACTGGCCCGATCACGTCACGGGTGACGAGATGGTGGCGGCGATGGACAAAGTCGGCGTCGACGGCGCGATCTTCATCTCCGCCTTTTCCATGTACCGCTACGACGCCAGCTATGCCGTGGAAGTGCAACGGGCCCATCCTGGCCGGTTCGCCATCGTCAAGCCGGTCGACCCTGACGATCCTGATGTGGCCGATGTCGTCGCGGACTGGAAGAATACGCCGGGCGCGGTCGGAATCCGCATCATGTTGGCGAAGGAGGCCAAGCGCGAGCCGAACGATCCGGGCCTCGAGCGGATCCTGCGCGCGGCTGTTCGCGACGACTTTCCGGTCAACATGCTGTGCTGGGGCAACCTGGACGTGGGTACTGCGCTCATCGATCGCCATCCCGACACGCGGTTCATCATCGACCATCTGGGCATCATGCAGCCGCGCGTGCCGCCCGCACCGCCGCAGCCCTGGACCGACCTTGCGAAGGTGCTGGAACTCGCCAAGCGCCCGAACGTGGTGATCAAGGTCAGCGGCGCCTGCACGCTGTCCCGGGAGCCGTATCCTTTCCCGGACATCTGGGATCCGCTTGCCCGCGTGTTCGATGCGTGGGGTTTCGACCGCTGCTTGTGGGGCACCGACTGGACGCGCGCGTTCGCGGTCGTCAACTTCGAGCAGGCCGTCGAGCCCTTCCTTAAGTCTGACCGCCTGAGCGACACCGAGCGGGCCATGCTGATGGGCGGTGCCTGCGCCAAGGCTTATGGCTGGTCGCCGAAGAAAGGCTAGCGCCGGTTAATGGAGGTCGCCGTCGCGAGGCTGGCAACGCCTGACCAAAGAGAACCCAGGGCAAATGCCGGGCACCGAACCACGCAAGCCGCCGCAGGGCGGCTTACTTTTCATGTGATTTGAATGCGTCATCAAAGATGCGAACTTGGTTCTGCCAAAGCGAGGAATATCAATGAAAGCTGCCTTCATCGAACGCCACGGCAGGCCGGACGTTCTGAAATTCGGCGAGATGCCGGATCCCGTGGCCGCATCCGGCGAGGTCGTGGCTGACATCGTCGCCGCCAGCGTCAACGGCGCGGACTGGAAGGTGCGTGCAGGCAGATCGAACCAGCTTTCTCGATTCCCCTACATTCTTGGACGGGATTTCTCCGGTGTCGTTTCAGCAGTTGGGGAGGGTGTCGGAGACCTGCGTGTTGGCGATGAAGTCTTCGGCGTCTGCGACGTTGGCCAGGAAGGCGCTTATGCCGAGAAGATCGCGATCAAGGCAGCCATCATCGCAAAGAAAACCGATCGCCTGTCACATGTCGATGCCGCTGCGCTGGCGCTCGCCGGGTTGACGGCGATTTGCGCCATCGAAGACACATTGCAACTGCAGGCTGGCGAGACGATCTTGATCCAGGGAGGAGCGGGCGGTGTTGCGAGCTTTGCCATACAGCTGGCAAAACATCTGGGTGCTCGCGTGATCACGACCGCAAGCGCGTCGAACCATGATTATCTGCGCAAAATTGGCGCCGATGAGATCATCGACTACAATGCGGTGGATTTCACCGAGGTCGTGAGAGACTGCGACGCCGTCTTCGACACCGTCGGCGGAGATGTCGCGCAGCGGTCGTTCACTGTGCTGAAATCAGGCGGCCGAGCGGCCTTTATTGCTTCTGGAGCACAGGCACCAAAGCCGGACCGCAGCGATGTCGTTGCTCTGCGGCCTAGCGTCGGACGTGATCGGCAACATCTCGAGCGCATCGTGGCGCTGGTTGCGCTAGGGGCCGTCCGTCCATTGGAAGTGACGCGCTATCGGCTCAGCGAAGCCGTGGCCGCGCACCAGGTAAGCGAATCCCGCCACTTTCGCGGCAAGCTGGTTTTTCTGGTCCGCTGAAACAGCCTCGCTTCGCAGCGCCGTTTCCGACGGGAAGAAATTTGCAGGCAAGAAACAAGAAAAGTGCCGATTTCATAGGGCCGATCGGAGGCGGTCTCGACCCTCGAAAGTCCGGCCGCATGAAGTCGCCAGTCGGTACTTCGCGGCTTGGCCGACAAACCTCCAACTAGTTTCTGGTCTTGCCGCCGCCGCTTTTCTCGCTGGCGCGTCGCAAGGCTTCGGCCAATGCGCCGCCCCCCGACGGCTCCGGCGCCTTGCGCGACGCCGACGACTTCGTCGAGACTCGGGAACCCCCCCGTGGCGCGCCTTGCGCCGCAGCCTCGGACTTGCCGCCGGATGGTTCATCCAGACGCAGCGTCAGCGCGATGCGCTTGCGGGCGACCTCGACCTCGAGCACCTTTACCTTGACGATGTCGCCCGACTTCACCACCTCGCGCGGATCCTTGATGAAGGTCTTCGACATCGCGGAGATGTGCACCAGCCCATCCTGATGCACACCGATATCGACGAAGGCGCCGAACGCCGCGACGTTGGTGACGGTGCCTTCGAGGATCATGCCGCGCTTGAGATCCTTCAGCGTTTCGACCCCCTCTTTGAACACCGCGGCTCTGAAGGTTGGGCGCGGATCGCGGCCGGGCTTCTCCAATTCGCGCAGAATGTCGGTCACGGTCGGCAAGCCAAAGCTGTCATCGACGAAATTTTGCGGCTTGACCTGGCGCAGGACTTCCGCGTTGCCGATCAGCGCCTTGATGTCGCTCTTGGTCGCGGCAATAATCTGGCGCACGATCGGATAGGCCTCTGGATGGACGCCGGAGGCATCGAGCGGATCGTCACCGCCGGTGATGCGCAAGAAGCCGGCGCATTGTTCGAACGCTTTCGGCCCAAGCCGCGGCACCTCCTTGAGCGCCTTGCGCGACTTGAACGGGCCGTTGGCGTCACGGTGCTGGACGATGCTCTGCGCCAGGGTGGAACCGATGCCCGACACCCGCGCCAGCAACGGCGCGGAGGCGGTGTTGGCGTCGACACCGACGGCATTCACGCAGTCCTCGACCACGGCATCAAGCGAGCGGGCCAGCTTGCTCTCGCCGAGGTCGTGTTGATATTGCCCGACACCGATCGCCTTCGGATCGATCTTGACCAGCTCGGCGAGCGGATCCTGCAGCCGCCGGGCAATCGATACCGCGCCGCGCAAGGTAACGTCGAGCTCGGGTAATTCCGCGGATGCAAAGGCCGAGGCCGAATAGACCGAAGCGCCGGCCTCCGACACCACGATCTTCGACATCTTCAGGTCCGCCAGCTGCTTGACCAGCTCGGTAGCGAGCTTGTCGGTTTCGCGCGACGCGGTGCCGTTGCCGATCGCGATCAGCTCGACGCGGTGCTGCTGCGCGAGCTTGCCCAGTATCGCCAGCGCTTCGTCCCAGCGCCGCGCCGGCTCGTGCGGATAGATCGTGGCGGTGGCAACTACCTTGCCGGTCGCATCGACGACGGCGACCTTGACGCCGGAGCGGAAGCCGGGATCGAGGCCCATTGTCGCGCGTGCGCCGGCCGGGGCCGCCAGCAACAGGTCGCGCAGATTCGACGCAAACACCCGCACGGCTTCCTGCTCGGCCGCGGTCCACAGCCGCATCCGCAAGTCGATGTTGAGATGGACCTGGATCTTGGTGCGCCACGCCCACCGCGCGGTCTCCACCAGCCATTTGTCGCCGGCGCGGCCGGAATCGGAAATGGCGAAGCGCTGCATGATTTTCCGCTCATACGAGCTGATCGCGGCCGGCGTCGCGGCGACCGGCTCCGACAGCACCTGCAGGTCGAGGATCTCCTCCTTCTCGCCGCGGAACATCGCCAGGATGCGGTGCGAAGGCAGTTTAGTGAGCGGTTCGCTGAAATCGAAATAATCCTTGAACTTCTCGCCCTCGGTTTGCTTGCCGCTGCGAACGCTGGCCGCCATCAGCCCGTTCGACCACATCTGCTCGCGCAGCGCGCCGATCAGGTCGGCATCTTCGGCGAAACGTTCGACCAGGATGGCGCGCGCGCCATCGAGCGCGGCCGCGGCATCGGCCACCTGCTTGTCGGCATTGATAAAGCGCGCGGCCACGGCCTCCGGATTGCCCTCCGGTTGCGTCAGAAGCAAATCGGCCAACGGCTCCAGCCCCGCCTCTTTGGCGATCTCGGCCTTGGTGCGGCGCTTCGGCTTGAACGGCAGGTAGATGTCTTCGAGACGCCCCTTGCTGTCGGCCGCGAGAATCGCCGCTTCCAGTGCAGCATCCAGCTTGCCCTGCTCGCGGATCGAATTGAGAACCGCTATGCGGCGTTCTTCGAGCTCGCGTAGGTAATTCAATCGCTCCTCCAGCGTGCGCAGTTGCGCATCGTCGAGCGAGCCGGTGATTTCCTTGCGGTAACGCGCAACGAACGGAACCGTGGCGCCGCCGTCGAGCAGCGCCACCGTGGCCTCGACCTGTTGTTCGCGAACGCCTAGCTCTTCGGCAATCTGTCGATAGATGTTTGCCACGTGGAATCTTTCTGAAGCCGTCGCGGCGGGTGAATCAACACCGCCGGAGCGACGCTTATGGACCATCGCCGATCGCCTCATCAACCCGCAACTCGAAACAAATTGATCTGTGGATGGTCGTTTGTTCGGGTTCCAGCTGGTGCCGTCGGCCAGCCAAGGATGGACCAAGGATGGACCAAGGCTAGACCGAGCATGGTCCGATCCGCGACGGTTTGCCAGTCTCACTTTCGCCACATCGGATATCGACGAACCGCCGCTTCGCGCCGCGAGCCGACATGAACTGCGCTGCCGCGCCTGAAAGCCGATTTCAAAGCCAGCAATTTCGAGGCCGGCGCAATCAACTCGGCGGGCAGCTATCTTGGCGCTCACCAGCGACATCAATAAGCTGCCAAATTACTGCGGCGCATATCCTGCGCGACGCAGCACGGCGATCGCCCGAGCAGTCGTTCGAAGCCGGATCATCATGAAACGCGCCGCCGCTGAGCTGGAGTGGGCCAAACCGTTTATGCCGATGAACGGTTCATTCGGCGGCGGTTCAGGCTGACCGCGTCATCGTCTCTCACACAGGGCGCGCTCTGCTGCTGACGGCATGCTGGCGCTGCCCGAACGACGACATGGACGGTGACGCGGCCCGTGATGTCGACCAGTAGCCACTTGATCTGATGAAAGCAGTACCGTCACGTTGAAGACTTGGTTAGCCGCCGGCGCTTTGGGTTTGATGATCGGAATGTCGAGCGCTCAGGCCATGCCTATCGGCGACGCCAGCGGCGACGCGCACGTGATTCTCGCTTACGGCGGCCGCGGTCCGTGTCGGCACCGAGGTCCCTATGGCGGATGCCAGCCGGGCAGCCAGGGGGCGATTAGAGGAGCGTGGTGTCCGCCGGGCTACCGCCTTGGGCCGTATCGGTATGCGTGTTGGCCGATCGCTCGATGCATGAATCGCGGCAGGGGTAGCGCTGCGCTCCCTGCGGATTTGCTGAAATGCGTGGGTGCTTGGCGGGCTCAGTGGCCCGCCGAGGCCGCCGCCTTAAGGCAACCGCCTGGACGAAGGTCAGGGAGCTGGCGCCGGCCAGTTGAACCGCTAAATTGGATTGGTTGATTCACCGCGAAAGCAGGCAACGGTTCAAAAATTGGCGGCAACCAGATCGTAAGAACCTCTGCTTCCGCGAACATAGATTCTGGCTGCTGCGGCACATATCAAATCGCGGTTTGAATCGAACGCGTTCAACAAGCTCGACGCTTCGGGGCGGGCATCTGGTTGAATTCGCCTCAATGCATCCTCGCTGATGAAAAATGATGCCTCGATGGCGCTGTCGTGTCCCCAAAACCGAACGGCATGCCGGGTTCCGTCGTACGACCGACTATGATTCGGAAAATCAATCATGTGATCGACTCCGATCAAGTCGTCGTCGGTCCATGGTTGTTACCGGGATCGCAATCAGCGAACCCCGCGTGTCGAACATGTGTCGCAACATTCGCTCCGCGAGCTGTGTGAGCGATTTGATGCGTTCAACCCACTGTCGCTCGATGCGGCGGAGGAAGCTCGATGGATACTTGCTCATTTGGTCAGCTCCGCTGACACGCTCTTTGCGTGCTTCGTAGATCGGTTAGTTTGTCAGATAAGCACTAATTTCGCTTTTACGAGCCGCCGTGAAGTGCAATCACTGCTTTTCCAATCCCGCAATGACTGAGCTGTCTTGAGCCAGATCAAGGCCATCGGGGCCGACGGGAACGGGACGCGCCGCGACAGGCGACCAGGATGAGAGTTTCGATGAAAAAGCCAGTTCTATCGATTGACGAGCCTGAGCAGAAGAAGCCACCACGTGCCGATAGGCCTCCCACCGAAGGCTTCGTGGTGATTGTCGACAGTCATTTCAAGTCGGAGTTCGATACCCTCGAAGCTGCTGAAGCATCGGGTCGGAAGCTGAAGTCGACTTATCCGATGCTCCAGATCGAAATCTATGACGCCGCTACCAAGCACCGAACTCCGTTGAATTGAGAAACCTGCATTTTGCGTCGACCGCGGCTTTGGGCGGGATCGATTTCGATCTCAGCTACGCGCACGTCTGGCACCTTGCGTTCCCTCGGCAATGCTCCGGCGCAGCGAGAACGCCAGTACCAATGCGCTGGAAACCAGATGCTGCTTGGCATCGATGTTGGCCTCCTGACAGGTTGATTGGCGGCGAACCGCAAACTACCGCAGCAATGCGGTAGTTTGGCGCCTGGCTGACTTCATGTTCCGGCGAATGTCCGTCTTGCGCGAGAAATGCACGCTTTCGGTCGGGATGTTCTGATGCGGCTGCGAATCGCCCTTCGGTGCATTTTCCTTGTTCACAACCACGAACGTCGCGCAATTTGCGCTTTATGCGGCGGCATGTTTTGCTACACGGTAGAAGACGACTGCTGAAACAACAGGTTAGCCTTGTGAGCAGGACGATACACGCGGTGGGTGGAATTGCGGTGCGCAAGGGTTCGCGGCCGAGGGTGGCGGTCGTTCAGCGCAGCAAGGACAAGCTCTGGGTGCTGCCCCGCGGCAAGCTCAGGCGGGACGAGCGTCCAGTCAGCGGCGCGCGGCGCGAGGTGGTCGAAGAAACCGGGTTTCGCGTCGAGGTATGCGAGTTTCTTGGCGTCATCACCTACCAGGCCCGCGGTGGGCCGAAGGTGGTGCGATTCTGGCTCATGCGAGCGGAGGCGCAGCCGAGCTACGAAGTGATGAAGGACATCGTCGCGGTTGAATGGTTGCCGCTTGCTGCCGCGGTCAGGCGTTTAAGCCATCCGCTGGAAAAGCTATTTCTGACCAATGTCGGCCGCCATGCGATCAGGTCGAGAGGCCCCCAGAGGCGCCGCAAGGCGAAGGCGCCTTCCACCAAGGCCGCCGACCCACAGCGGTTGAGATCGATCGGTCGCTGATATGCGCTCGTAACATTGCCTAGTTAGAACATGATCCGGAAAAGTGCGCAGCGGTTTTTCCGAAAAGATCATGCTCAATCAAAACCTGAGAAGCGCCATGGTGATTCAACCTAATCCCATCGCGCTCTAGCGCTGCTGTTCCGCCGCCGCTGCCGGTGGCGCGATGCTGCTCCGGCTCGGTAACTTCCAGAACGCCTTGGCGCGCGCGAAACGCGAATGCGCCTTGCGCGCGCGATCAAGCAATTTCTCGACCTGCGCCTGTTGATGCCCAATGATGAGCCCGGCAGCAAACGCGCGGTGGCGGCTTTGCTCCGCCGTCAAACCCCTTTCATGACTTTCGATGATATCCGTGAAAAGAGCTTTGTGCGTCACGATGTCGTTGATCTTGCCCAGACAATTCTGCAGTTGCATCAACGACGATCTGATTTTCCTGCACTGCTTTGCGGATTTCTTGCCGTGATACACGCCGGAAAAAAACTCGGTCGCATAGCGGGCTTTTTTGACCTGGATGCGCAGCCTGTGCAATTGCTGCGGATCCTGGTGGTTGATCCTTGTGCCCCGTCGCCTGATCCTTTTGCCGCGATGCGAGAGTTGTTCGGCGGCATAAATCTCGACAGGCATTTCACGCCGTGCACGCCTCAACGCGTCTTCCGTGGTGCTCCAGGGGCCGGCCTCGACCCATTCCGAGGTGTCGAGAACGAGCGTACGGAATCGAGCCGATTGAACCGCCTGTTGCGCCTGCCGATAGCTCTTTAGACGCTTGCGCGTGAACATGTTGCTGATGTTGGCAAGCCCCGGCTGCTTTGCATGCTGCTTGCGCAGCGGCGTAATGACTTCAAAGAGCAGCGTATCCAGATCGCGCGCAGGGCCTAATTCCTTTGCCAGCCATCTTAACTCGGTCTTGATCGCCTCAGTTCGATCGTCGGCCACCACGGCGGAAAACAGCGAAATGGCGGCACGCAGCCGGCGCAATGCCACGCGCATTTGATGCACCGCATTCCAATCGCGCCCCATCATTGCAGGGACGTTCGCGACCAAATGGCGCAAGCAAGCTCGGCCAATTAACGTGAAGGCGTAACCCGCGCTCATTCCCGCGCTTAGCTGTGGATCGGATGCCGTCTCGGCGGCGACCGCTGTGTTCGCGATCAGTTCATAGCCGCGCTCTGATTTGCTTTTGAAAGCGAGGTGAGCTGGTACGATGCTGAGTATATCGCGCGCGATCTTGAAAAGGTCGGCGTAGCTGCCGTGCCTGAGCTCAAGTTCAATCTCTGAGACCGGACGCGAAGAGCCGGTTGCGAGGATCTGCCCCTCGTCGATCGCCATGACGATGTCGGCACCGTTGCCGTTCAGGTGATAGGCCGTGCGCTCGAACCGGGTCTCAAAGACCGGTTTCAATGTTTCGCGCACTTCGTCGATCAGAATTCGGCCGAGATCTGTGTCCTTCACGCCGGAGAGATCCGGCTGATCGCTCGCGATCGTCTGCTCCCACTCGGATCGCTCGAAGACGCCTACGCCGTGATCGGTCGACTTGATGGTTTGAACGCGCTTGTCTCCGATGTGACGCACGCGCAGGTTAAATCCGTGGTCGCGCAGAAAAAGATCGGGAGAGTCAAAATAGGTGGACTCCAGCGTTTCGTGAGTTGGGTTATGCAGAGAATCGGCAAAATGGGGGTGATTTCGCAGTGCAATGATATCTTCGGGCGCGACCCAAAGCTTTAATTCGACTTCCGTTGGATTGCCGATCATTACGAAGCACCGATCGAAGAATGGATGAGTCCGGGCGCCGTCACCTCGTCAGCGATTGTCATAAAACTATCATACGGTAGCGGCCCGGGGTACGAGCCTTGTCGTTGCCCCCTGCATTCTTTTTTTACCGCCGTGACTTGACGGCGGAATGGGGAGTGCCTGGCACGGTCGACGGCAATTTGATGAGCGCATGCCATCGACGCGGGGCTTGCGGCATTTTGCCCGACGGGCAAATCAGTCCAATTTTGCCCGGTGTCGTTTCGAGCAACCGGCCGGCCGGCCCAAAAAACGCGTGCGCCTAAAATCTAATTTCGTGAGTTGATTCAAGGTGATTTGGGTCGTCCAGATTTACGTGCAAAGATATTTCGCCTCGCGATTACCCCAAATCAGCTGCATCCTTCGCATCGTCCCGCCTCGGCAAGAGGGGCGTACGCGTCGTCGCGAACGTGGGGCGGGATGCGGTGGACGCGGTGGTTTCGCTAGACGAGCGGCGCTCACGCGGACGGCGCGAAGTCGTGTGGTCCCGCGCCCTGACTGCCGCTAAGTTTTCGCGGAAGCGATTCCGCGAAAGTGACGCTGGCAAAAGAGCCAGCCGTTAAGACCATTGCGCAGGGAAGGCCGGATGATCCGGCACCACCTGTGGTGACTACCGTGTGCTTTTCTACCAATGCACACGGGCCGCGGGTGCGAGCTGAGCACCCGGTCTTCCCTGCGCCCTCTTTCATTTTTGAAGGTGGTTGTTTCGCAAACCTCGGACGCCATCCGCGCCGCGAGGATGCGGACCCATACCCTCAGCTCTTTGAACATTAAATCGATAAGCAATTGCTCGTCGTCCCGGATAAGCGAGCGATAGCGAGCGCGATCCGGGACCCATAACCACCGGCCTTCGTTGTTGCAAAGGTCGTCTACCAGACCGGGCCTGTCGATAGATTCCGCCAATTCCGCGGTATGGATCCCGGCTTTCGCCGGGACGACAAAACAACGCTACGCCTTTACCGACGGCCGTGCTCCGACGCGGGCGAGCCAGGCAGCGATGTGGGTGTTGGCGGGATCGAGCGGCTGGCCGACCTGGTTGCCGAAGTCGATCCAGCAATAGAGCAGGATGTCGGCGAGCGTGAAGCGCTTGCCGCACAGATATTCCCGTCCGTCCGCCATCTGCCCGTTCAGCCATTGCAGCCGGTTGGCCGCGACCTTTTTCAGTCCGGGCGATGCTTCGGCTGCGACCGGAATCCGCTTTTCGAAGAATTTCAGCCCTTCCCCGTAGCGATAACCGTTGGCGAGCGGCTCGGCGATGTTGAGATCGACGCGGCGGGTCCACATCCGGCATTCGGCGCGCTGTTCCGGCGTCGGACCGATCATCGCAGGCGAGGGCTGTTTCTCCTCGAGATATTCGCAGATCGCGGTGATTTCGGAGAGATAGCTGCCGTCGTCGAGCTCGAGGGTGGGCATCTGGCCGTGCGGATTGCGCTTCAAATGCGCCTCCTGGCGGTTTTCGCCGCCGCGCAGGTCGACGGTCTGCTTGGGCATCTCGATGCCCTTCTCAGCCATGAACATCCGGACAATGCGTGGATTCGGTCCGATCGAGTCGTAAAGCTTCATGCGTCTCTCCCTCTTTTTCTTGCCCTGGTTGTTCTTGCTTGTCGTTGCAGCCTTTTGAACAGACGGCCGGGTGGTTTGTCAAACGGAGAGGGGATGCCCTAACCGTCGTCGAGCTTGTTGAGGTCACGCACCGATTGCATGATCGGCTCGAAATTCGAGCGCGCATCGAGCGCGTCGAACAATTGCGCCGTGTCCGACAACAGCCCGTGCGACCGCTGGATCGCGATGCGGACGTCGTCCTGCGGCGTGTCGGAGAGGCGGCCGTGGCCGGACAACAGAATCTTCGAGTTCAGCCCCTTGATCCGCTCCAGCGACTGGATGTAGTCGGCGATGCTGCCGGATCCGAACACGCCGCCCATCACGCCGCCCGGCATCAGCGTGTCGGCGGCGAACAACAGGCCCTTGTCCTGGTCGAACAGCGTGATGCAGGCCGAGGTGTGGCCGGGCGTGTACATCACGTTGAGGCGGAAATTGCCGAGATCGATCAGGTTGCCTTCTTCCAGCCAGATATCGATATCGATCGGCACGTCCGGCTCGTTGAACATCTTGCGCAGCATCGAGAAGTCGTCGCGCAGCATGATCTTGTTGGCGGCAAGCCGGTGGGCTGCGACATAGCTGCGGCCCGCGAAATGATAGGCCGCGCCGATATGATCGAGATGCTCGTGGCTCAACACCACCATGTCGATCTTGTCGGGTGTCACCCCGACATGGGCGAGGCAGGTCAAAAGATGCGGATAGTTGCTCGACAGCCCGGCGTCGATCAGGATCGTCCGCCGTCTGCCGATCACGAGATAGACGTTCGCGGCGCGGTTCTTGAAGCGGACCTGGTAGACGTCCGGCGCCGCCTCGATCAGCGTGCAGACCTCGCTGTCGAGCAACGTCTTGAACGGGCTCGGCCGGCGGTCGCTCATGGGTTGCCTGCGGCTCGGTAAGTGCGTTCGTTGGAAAGGCGCAATCGCTTGCTCAGCGCATCCATGATCATCAGCGCGAACGCCGGCTGCTGGCTCACCAGATAGACGAAGCGGGCGTGATTGATCCGCATCACACGGGTGCTGGGTGTGGCCGCGATCGCAGTGGCGGAGCGGGAGGAGCCGTCAATGACGGCCATCTCGCCGAAGAACTCGCCCTTGCCGAGCGTCACGATGACGGTCTTGCTGGCACCGCTGACCTTGGCGATCTCGACCTGGCCATCGAGCACCACGAAAAGCTCGCGCCCGGTCGAGCCTTCCTCGAAAATGACCTCGCCGACATCAAATTCATTGATGCATTTCTCGATGGCCATCGCGTACCCCCGCCTTCTGGCTGGCTGGTCCTTATAGCCATGTTAATCGGGAAAACCTGTCGCGCAAACGACACTGGGGCGCGGCCGATCCTTTTCCGCGGGGCAACATGGCCCGATTGAGGCAGTCAGTGCCACGCCGATACCGCGATGTGGGCCAAAATCGGCCTCGGAAGAGTCCCTAAAATTTCGGTAAGGCCGGTGGTGGCCTGGGCGCCGGTAAGGAATTCGCAACCAATAAAAGTTACCGAATGGTCAACCTCTTCCTGGAGACTTTAAACGTGAGCGAACAACAGGCTGAGCAAATCCAAGGTGAAGCCGGCTCCGCCGGTGCCGGGGAGGCCGCTTCCAAGGTCTCCTTCAGCAGCAAGCCGTTCGGGACCACCGGACCGGCTGCCACCGAGATCGAGTCTCCGCAGATCGCGCCCGACCAGGAAGAGACCACGCCGAAACCCGACGCGGCAAAAATCGAAGCTGTGAAGGTCGAGCCTGCCAAGGCTGAAGCTCCCAAAATGGCTGAAGCTGCCAAAATCGAAGCTATGAAGCCTGAACCTCCCAGGATTTGGGCTCTGAACCCTGAGGTCCCCAGGTTCGAGGTTCCCAAGGCCGAAGCTCCCAAGGCCGAAGCTCCTAAATTTGAGGCTCTCAAGGCTGAAGCTCCGAAAATTGAGATTGCTAGGGCTGACGCTCCCAAACAGACTGAAGCTTCCAAACAGGCTGAAGCTCTCAAAACTGAAGCACGCAAAGTTGAAGCCATGCTTGAGGCGGCCAAGGCTGAGGCGGCCAAGGCTGAGGCGGCCAAGGCTGAGGCTGCCAAGGCTGAGGCTGCCAAGGCTGAGGCTGCCAAGGCTGAGGTTCCCAAGGCTGAGGCAGTCATGGCCGAGGCTGCCAAGCTTGGGGCTACCAAAGTCGAAGCTTCCAGGGCTGCAAACGGCCAGGTCGAAGTTCCCAAGGTCGACACTTCGAAGGCTGGAGCGGTCAAGCCTGAAGCGGTCAAGCCCGAAGTACGGCGCTTCCCCGCCAAGCCCACGATCATGACGCCGCCCGGCGATCGTTCGTGGGACAAGAAGGGCGCGGATGCGAAGCCGAAGTCCGGACCGGTTTCCGCCGCACCCCGCGAACGCCGGTTTACCGCGATCGCCGCGGTGCTCGCGCTGGCAACGGTGGCCGGCGCGCTGGGCGGGGCGCTCGCCACCGCTGGCCTCACTCATTTTGTCGGCCAGGGCACAGCGGATGCCACGGGCAGCGCAGCCGATCCGGCGCTCGAGGCCTCGGTGGCGCGGATCGACGCCGATATCCTCGCGCTCAAGGCCGGCTTCGAAGAGACCTCCAAGACGGGTGCGAGCCAGTTCAACCAGACCGGCGACCGCCTCGACAAGATCGAGCAGGCCCTGGCCGAACCTGCCAACAACAAGCTCGCCAAGTTCAGCGACGCCGTGGACAAGCTCGGCACCGCGCCGCCCGCCGCTGCGAACGCGATGGCGGCTGCGCCGAGGGAGCCGAAAGAGCCGAAGGAAGTGACGGGCTCGGTGACACGGCCCGTCGTAGCCTCGGCCGCGCCCGCGTCGGTGGCTCAGTCGAAACCCCAGGTCGCGCGTCTGCCGACCCTGGACGGATGGGTGCTGCGCGACGTCCGTCGCGGTGGCGCCCTGATCGAGGGACGGGCGGGCCTTTACGAGGTCTATGCCGGCGATCCGGTGCCGGGTCTTGGCCGGGTCGACGCCATCCGCAAGCAGGACGGCCGCTGGGTGGTCGTCACCACCAAGGGTCTCGTGGTCGCGCGCTGATAAAGCCGAACAGGCTGATGCGCGCCTCACCGGGTCGTGAAGCGCGTTTCGCTTGAATAGCCATTTTTGCGCGGTGTTAGTTAAGACATGAACCGCGCCTTACGCTTCTCCGTCCTCATACTGCTAGCGCTCTTTGGTGCCGCGCCGTTGCGCGCGGCGCAAAACACGGTGCTGGAGCGAGGCACGGCGATCATCGATCCGTTCGCGTTGCGCGAACTCGATCATGGTCGTTTTGGCCTTACCCGCATCCTTGCGCCGACGCGATCGGCAGATACGCCGCTGACCAACCCCGAATTGTTCGCGCTGCCGTCGATGGCGCCGGTCACCAAGGCGCTGGATGCTGATTTCGACCGCTATGTCGTGGCGCATAAGGCCAGTCTTCCCAACGAGACCATCGGCGTCGGCCCGTCCTTCGACTTCCAGTTGTTTGACCGCGCGCTGTTCAATACCCCCAATGCGCGCTTCGTGTTGTCCGGCATCGTCAACCGGATGGACCGTGCCTATGTGTCTCGGGAAAACTGCGGCGAGATCAGGTTGATCTATCGCATGACGCGGACGAGTGCGCCCGCGATCGGCGAGCTTGACGTATCGCCGAGGCTGCCGATGACGCTGAACATCGTGCTCAAGGCCAAAGCCGATCATGCGCTCGACGCCAACGGCGCCGCGATCACCTGTGCCGAGATCGCCCGGCGCTGGCTTGCTGCGGGCGAACTGACGTCGACCGGCGCCGAGCTTGCGGAAAGGCTGACCGCGAAGGACGGCCCGCTCGACCTGGTCACGCCCGACAACATCGATCGCATCGAAACCAATCTGCAGATCGCCCATGTGCCGAAATCGGAAGTCCACGAATTCCGCACCGACTATCTGATGAAGGTGTTCGACTACGACGCAAAGTCGGCAACGTTCGAAGAATCGCCGCTGGAAGATCAGATCGATCGCGCGCGGCTATTGTCGGATGAGAAACTGGGAGCCGAATTCAAGGCGTGGCTGCTCGATCCTTCTCATTTCGCCGAGCTCGATCGTGCCACGATCCTGATCCCGGATAAATTCCTGGCGAAGAGCGTGATCGCCCCGACCCCGATCGGTTTTGCACCGTCCGACCGGCAGCCGGCGTTCGGGCTGGTTGCGGGCGAGGACGGCACCAACAATCCGTTGTTCAGCGAGAGCGACGTTGTGACTACGTTGGAGAAGGCCACCGAGCACGGCGTACGCCTGCAAAACATCAATTCGGTCGCGGGCTTCGAGCGCCGTCTGAACGATATCAGTTGCGGCGGCTGCCACCAGACCCGCGGCATCGGCGGCTTCCATTTCCCCGGTGTCGACTGGATGGCGGCCAATCCTTCAAACTCGGTAGTGGTGCCGGCGTCGCCGCATTTCTTCGGCGATCAGGTCCGGCGCCGCGACATCGTCACCGCGTTCCGCGACGGCAAGGAGCCGGACTTCTCGCACGGTTTTGCCAGCCGTCCGCAATTGCGCGGCAGCACGGAATTGGCCGGCACCCAGTACGAGGACGGCTGGGGCGCGCATTGCTACGCGCAGAGCAGCAACGCGGCGGAGAATGACAAGAGCTACAGCTCCTGGACCTGCGCGGAAGGCTTGTCCTGCCAGGTGATGAGCGAGGCTACACGGATGGGGATGTGCTTCATCAAGACCCGATGAAAACCGGTTTCCTGCCAGATTGACAGTAGCCTTACTAATAATGTTGCATCGCTGCACAAGCCTTGCGGGATGGAAACATGGACGAGGTCATCATCGTCGGCGCCGGCGTCGGCGGACTGACGCTGGGGTTGGCGCTGCACCAGGCCGGGATTGCCTGCCGGATCTTCGAATCCGTCCCCGAGATCAAGGCGATCGGCGTCGGCATCAACCTGCTTCCGCACGCGACCAGGGAATTGGCCGCGCTTGGGCTTGAAGATGCGCTGGCACGAGTCGCGATCGAGACGAAGGATGCCACCTTCTTCAACCGTTTCGGGCAATTGATCTATCGGGAGCCGCTCGGCCGCGCCGCCGGCTACGACCACCCGCAATTCTCGATTCATCGCGGCGATTTGCAGATGGTTCTGCTCGATGCATTCCGCGCGCGTGCGGGAAGCGACCGGCTCGTCACCAACAGCCATTGCATCGGCGTCGAGCAGGACGAGGCCGGCGTGACCGTGCGCTTTGCAGACGGGCCGGGCGGCGCCGGCCGTTTCACCGCGCGCGGCCATGTCGCGATCGCCTGCGACGGCATCAATTCGGCTATCCGCAAGCAGTTCTTCCCCGACGAAGGCGAGCCGCGCTATTCCGGCGTCAACATGTGGCGCGGCGTCACGCGATGGAGGCCGATGCTGTCGGGCGCCAGCATGGTGCGCGCTGGGTGGCTGTCGCACGGCAAGATGGTGATCTATCCGATCCGCGTCACAGGCAGCGACGGATTGCAGCTCGTCAACTGGGTCGCCGAAATCGAGACGCCGACCTATCGCAAGCGCGACTGGAACCGGGCCGGCTCGCTCGAAGACTTCATCGGCGCCTTCGCCGACTGGCATTTCGACTGGCTCGACGTTCCCTCCTTTATCCGCGCCGCCGACAGCGTGCTGGAATTTCCGATGGTCGATCAGGACCCGCTACCGCGCTGGAGCTTTGGCCGGATCACGCTGCTCGGCGACGCCGCGCACCCGATGGTGCCGCGCGGCTCCAACGGCGCGGGGCAGGCGATCGTCGATGTGCGGGTGCTGACCGACGCGCTGCGCCAAGAGGCCGATCCCGTCGCGGCGCTGGCGTCCTACGAGAAGCAGCGGCTGGAGGCGACCACGCGCGTCGTCCTGACCAACCGCAACAATCCGCCGGACGCGATCCTGCGCGAGGTGTTTCAACGTACCAACGACCGGCCGTTCGCTGATATCGACGACGTCATCAGCCGCGAGGAACTGGTGGCCCTGTCGGAAGGCTACAAGCGCATCGCCGGCTATTCGAAGGATGCCTTGCGCCGGCCGTGAAGCGCGTTAGGCTACCCGCGTCGAAAACAGCGGTCAGCAAGAACCGCGGTTCGACGTCTCTTAAGCGGAGGGAACGATGGCGGTTTCTCAGGGCGAGGCTAGTGGCACCTCGCGCATCGATGTAGCCGACTTCATCGATCATATGCCGGTCGGCGGATTCCATATCCGCCTGCTTCTGACCTGTGCCGCGGTGCTGTTTCTCGACGGCTTCGATACCCAGGCCATCGGTTATGTTGCACCCGTGATCGCCAAGGAATGGAGCCTGACCAAGGGCGCGTTCGGCCCAGTGTTCAGCGCCGGCCTGTTCGGCCTGATGATCGGCGCGCTCGTGTTCGGACCGCTCGCCGACCGCGTCGGGCGCAAGAAGATCATCATCTTCTCGACGCTCGCCTTCGGCGTCGGCGCGCTCGCGACCGCGTTCGTGCACGACGTCGGCACGCTGCTTGCGATCCGCTTTCTGACCGGGCTCGGGCTCGGCGGCGTCATGCCCAATGCCATCGCCATGACCTCGGAGTTCAATCCGCAGCGCCGCCGCGCCACCATGGTGATGATCATGTTCTGCGGCTTCTCGCTGGGGGCGGCGCTCGGCGGCCTGCTGGCGGCCTGGCTGATCCCGCAATTCGGCTGGCGCTCGGTGTTTGCCGTCGGCGGCATCGCGCCGCTCGTCATGGTTCCGGTCCTGGCACTGAAACTGCCGGAATCGGTCCGCTTTCTGGCAGCTACCGGCCGCGCGCCTGAACGCGTGGCGCAACTGCTGAAGTTGATCAGTCCGCGGACGGCGTTTTCGCCCGACGCGCAATTCGTGGTGCAGGAGACCCAGCTTTCGGGCCTCCCGGTGCTGCATCTGTTTCGGGAGGGGCGAACGCTAGTGACGCTCCTGCTCTGGGTCGTGTTCTTCATGAGCCTGCTCGACCTCTATTTCCTGGCGAACTGGCTGCCCACCGTTCTCAACGACCTCGGCGCCTCGGTATCTGCGTCCGCGGCGATCGGGTCGATGCTGCAGGTCGGCGGCGTGGTCGGCGCCTTCGCGCTCGGCAGCATCATCGACCGCTTCTCGTTCCGCGCGCTGGCGTTGGTGTATTTTGCGGCCGTATTCGCCGTCGGCGCCATCGGCCAGTTCGGCCACTCGGCCATTCTCGTGACGCTCGCGATTTTCGCCGCAGGCTTCTGCATCGTCGGCGGCCAGATCGCCGCCAACGCGCTGGCAGCCGCGTTTTACCCGACCTCGGTCCGGGCGACCGGGATCGGCTGGGCGCTCGGCATCGGCCGCGTCGGCTCGATCATCGGGCCGCTGGTCGGCGGCGTGTTGCTGGCCGAGAAATGGAGCACGGAGGTGGTTTTCTTGACCGCCGCGGGTGCTGCCCTGTGTGCGGCGCTGGCGGCGTTCTCCTTGAGCCGGCTGGCCGCGACCGGCGGCAAGGCTGCGGTCGAGCAGACGTCATCAATTGATGCTAAACTCAAGATGGCGACGACAGCCGGGACTTAGGCGGGGATCGGCCGATGACCTCTTCCGACGACAACAAGCAGCGCGATCGCGAGATCGCGCAGAACGAGGCCGAGCGTCAGACCACCGGTGACATCCGCGTCAGCGCCTGGACTATCGCCTTCACCATCATCCTCGCGGTGATCGCGGTCGCCATCGTCTGGGCCTGGCTCAAGCGCTGATCGCTAAGCATGATCCGGAAAAGTGGACGCCGGTTTTCCGAAAAGATCATGCTCAAACAAAACGATAGAGCGGGATGACGATTTCGAAGAAAGTCATCCCGCTCCAAGCTCTCACGCATAGTGCCTGAGACGTTTGCCGGGCAGCAGGTCGTAGGCGGACAGCCAGCCGGGCAACGCGGCGATGCGTCCGAGCCAGGCGCTTATTGCCGGATGGCTCGCGGCGAAGTCGTAGCCGGTCTCATTGGCAGGATAGTGCAGATACGCCATCATGGAAAAATCAGCCACCGTGGGAGGGTCGCCGATCGCGAACGCGTGGCGCTCCAGATGCTGCTCGAGGATGGAAAGGAAATCATCGAGGCGCCTGCGATGGTAGACGAGCACATGCGGATCGGGCGACGGCGTAAAAGTCCGCAGGAAACGATAGGTCGCCATATAGCCGGTCAGTTTGTGGTTGTCCCAGAACAACCAGCGCAACAGCTCGAACTGCTCCGTTTCGCTTTCCGAGCCGAAGCGGCCATATTGCGCCGCGAGCTTCAGGAGGATCGGCGCCGTCTGCGTCAGGCGCACGCCGTCGGCCTCCAAGACCGGAATCTCGCCCATCTCGTTGACGGTCCGCCGCCATTCGGCCGTGCGGGTGATGCCGCTGCCGAAATCGGTCCACACCGGCTCGAAACTCTCGCCGCAAAGCGTGAGCATCAGCGCGAGCTTGTAGCTGTTGCCCGATTCCGGGAAGTAATGCAGCCGGTAGGTCGTCATGCCGTGCTCCCGTGTCATCAATCTACGGCTTGGATTTACGGCTTGCAGCGTTCCACCACAATACGTATACTCCGTAAAACAGAACAGTTGTTTTTATGGGATTTGCCCGGCAGATGTCAACATGACCGGCGATCGCGAACGCCCCTTGATGGAAGCGACGCTGCGCATCATCGGCCGCAACGGGCTCGATGGCGTGACGCATCGCGCCGTCGCCGCCGAGGCGAAAATGTCGGTCGGGGCTCTGACGCATCATTTTGCCTCGCGCGACATCCTGGTCGATGCCGCGCTCGCCTTTGCGCTGTCGCGCGAGGTCGGCCGCCTGCGCGCGCTGGCGCTCAGCCTGCAGGGCAAGGCGTTCGACCTCGAGGGATGGATCCACGAGCTCGTGAACTGGTATGCCCAGGAACTGAAAACGCAGCGCGAGATCCATATCGCCTGTTACGAGGCGTTCCTGGCCGCCGCCAGGAATCCACGTCATCGCACTGTCGTCGTCGAATGGTTCGACACCTGGCGGCAGAGCGCGGAACTGGCGCTCCGGGCCGCCGGCTCATCCGAACCGCGCCGCCACGCCGAGCTGTTCGTGTCGGCCTTGATCGGCCTGCTGATGCAGCAATTGGCGGCGCCGCGCCGCGATTTTCGAATAGCGGCGAAGGCTTCGCTCTCAGCGCTGGTCAGCGGCTTGATTGCGAAGTCGTAACGAGAGCCGGAGCAATTTCCAGTTCAATCGCTTCAACCTTCGAGGCGCATCGCCGAGCCTGTCATCGAGCGCGCATTCGCGCGTCTCGAACCATGAGGCCACAAAACAACCGGCGATGATCGAGCGAACCGGAGAGCGCTCTACGCCACCGCGCCGGAGGCCCGCAATTTCCGGATTGACGTCTCGTCGTAGCCGGCCTGGCGCAGGATCTCGTCGCTATGCTCGCCGATTCCGGGCGGCTTGCGCGGCTGCACCTTCCTGGCGCCATCGACCCAGATCGGGCTGTTGATCGTCAGCATGGTGTCGTTCTCGAACGGCACCAGCACCTCGTTGTCCAGCATCTGCTGGTCGTTCGGAATGTCGTCCAGGATGCCGACCACGCCGAACACCAGGCCATTGCCGTCGAGCAGCTTGCGCCATTCGGCGAGGTCCCTGGTGGCAAAAACCTCGTCGAACAGCTTGATCAGCTCGAGCGAACGCGCGTGCCGGTCGGGCTTGGTGGCGAACCGGGGATCATTGACGAGATCTTCTCGCCCGAGGCAGCGGGTTAGCGTCGGCCATTGCCGCTCTTCGTTCAGCAGCGACAGGATGATCCATCGGCCATCCCTGCATTTGTAGTGATTGGTCACCGCGTTCAGCGCATGTTCGCGCGGTCGCCGTTTGCCGAACCTGGCACCGCAGAGCTTGGCCTGCGCCAGCACGGAAGCCGCCCAGATGCCATTGGCCATAAGGTTCGACGCGACATGCGAGCCCTTGCCGGTGCGCTCGCGCTTGTAGAGCGCGGTCACGATCGCACCGTAGAACGCCATCGCGCAAGGATGATCGCCCATGCCGGCGACCGAGCGCGCCGGCGTGGTGTCGGTGTCCGCGCGCACCAGGTCCATCAGCCCTGAGCGCGCCCAATAGGCATTGCTGTCGAAGCCGGGCTTGTTGGCTTCTTCGCCCTTCTCGCCGTAGCCGGTGAAGGACGCATAGATCAGCCGCTCGTTGTGCGGGGCGAGGTGCTTGTGGGTGATGCCGAGCCGCTCGCGCACCGCCGGGGGATAATTGGTGATGAAAACATCGGCATCCGCCGCGAGCCGATGCAGCACGGCCTGTCCTTCCGGTTTCGAAAGATCGAGCGCCAGGCTCCTCTTGTTGCGGGCCTCCAACAGCCAGGCGAAATTGTGTTCGCTGACGGGATAGCCGGGTAGGTTGGGTAGGTTGCGGTAGGGGTCGCCGGAACCGGGCGGCTCGATCTTGATCACGTCGGCGCCGAAATCCGACAGCACGGTCGCGGCCGCGGGCGCCGCGATGAAGCTCGCACAGTCCAGCACCTTGAGGCCTTCGAAGATGCCCTTTTCCATCGTGGTTTAGCTCCCGCGAATTTGTTGGTTCCGTTCCCGCGTGCCCCAATTACGGCTGCTTACGGTCGAAATCAAATGCCATTTGACCCATGTTGAGCGAGGGATGCAACCGTCCTCCAGACAAGACGGAGGGCCCTGCAACGTGCGCATGGAATGCCGCTGACCTCGTCCTCGCCGATCACTAACTTGATCGTGTCTCGCTGCGCGAAGTGAGTGTGGCAATATGCCCGCGTCGGTCATAAGTTTTTCGATAACCGCCGACCAGCCCCGGGCAACGAGCCTTGCGTGCCTCAATACTCCTCGCTGGCAAAGGGAGAAACTACGATGAGGTCCTCTTGCTTTCGGCTGCTGGCGTCATTGCTGCTGTTCGCGTTTTTTTGCGCGAGACCAGGCCCGGCGCTGGCGGGCGATCTCGAGGACTGCACCGGCATTATCCCCGAAAAGGTTGAGCCGGCGTGCTCGGCGATCATCAACGATCCGCAGCGATCATCGGACGATCGGCTGAAGGCCTATGTGAACAGGTCTCGCCTCTTCGCGGGCCGCTCCAAGCTCGACCTTGCTGCGGCCGATGCGGAGGCCGCGTTTCAGCTCAACCCTCAGTCTGTTCCGGCGTTGCTGGCGCGCGGATATGTACGGGAGCGGACCGGCAATTTCGATTTGGCGCTGGCCGATATGAACCGGGCAATCCAGCTCGATCCAAAAAACGCCTTCGCCTTTGTCTCGCGCGCGATCTTGAAGAATGAGCAAAGAGCCTGGGCCGAGGCGCTGGCCGATTCGAGCCAGGCGATTGCGTTGCGTCAGGATTTTGCCCAAGCCTACGTGGTGCGAGCGCGTACCTATGTCGAGACCGCACAACTCGACCAGGCGCTGAGCGATCTCGATACGGCGATTTCGATCGACTCGACCGTGCAAAATGCGTTCTTCTGGCGCGGCCAGGTCTATCGCCGAAAGGGCGATTTGGATCGCGCGGTCGATGATTTCTCGCGCGCGATCGCGCAAGCGCCGCAAGCCGCCGACCGCGGATCTTACTTGGCGCGGGGTCAGATCTTCAGCGCCAAGGGCGATTATCCCCGCGCCATCGCCGATTTCGACAAGGTGCTCGCGATCGCGCCGGATAACAAGCTGGCTCAGCAACTGCGCCAGTCCGCGATCGCGACGCAGACGGAGCTGGCCAAGGTTCGGAGCGGACAGCCGGCGCCGGCTTCGGTTTCGAAGGACGTGGCTGTGGTCTCTCCGCCGCAGGCAACCGTGCCACCGCCGGCGCTACCCACCAATCAATCGATAGAGCAGGCCAAGCAGCTCTTGCAGCAGCGAAGGCCCGCCGACGCGATTGCCCGCCTCAATCTGGCGCTGGCCGGCGATCCGCACAACGAAATCGCGCTGCGGTTTCGCGCGGCGTTGCTGATGGCGTCGAGCCGTTTTGCCGAAAGCCGGGCGGACATGGATGAAGTGCTCAAGTTAAAGCCGAATGACGCGCAGACATGGGCGCTACGCGGGCTGGTTTCGATCGGCCTGAAACAGACGGATCAGGCGATGGTTGATATCAGCCACGCGCTCGGCTTGGATCCGAACAATGCGACGGCCTATCTCGGGCGAGGCATGATCGTTCGAGCGGCGGGAAAGTCGCAGGAGGCGATCGCCGATCTCGATCGCTCGATTTCGCTCAACCCGAAGGATGACACGGCATTTGCCGAACGCGGCCAGGCGCATATGTCCCTCAAGCAGTTGGACAAGGCTCTGGCGGACTTTGACCAGGCCCTCGTCCTCAACCCGGCAAACGATCTGGCGCGCGCCGCGCGAGGGCTCACGCTGTTGATCAAGGGCAACAGCGCGGAAGGGCTGGTCGACATCAAGAATGCCCTCGATAGAAACCCGAACAACCAGCTGGCGCAACTCGGTCAAGGCCTCGCGATGGTGGTCTCGGGTCAATACGACCGTGCGGTCGTCGCGCTCAATCAACTGGTTGGCAAAAATGCCGCCTATGATCCATTCGCCCGCGTGTTGCGCGCAAGAGCCTATCTCGGGCAGTACAATACCGCTTCCGCGATGGCCGACCTCAATCTCGTGCTTGCCGCGCGGCCGAACGATCCGGACGCCTTGGGCCTGCGTGGGATCGCCTGGTCGGCCATGCACGAAAACGACAAGGCGTTGGACGATCTTACCAAGGCGATTGCTCAACGTGAGACGGTCGAGGGCTATTTCGCGCGGGCGAAGATCTACGAGGCGCAGAGCAAGTTTGACAAGGCCACGGATGATTTTCGGCGCGCTACGCAACTGACAGCCACCAGCGTGTTCGACGTTCTGGCCCAGGCCGCGTCGAAGCAGAAAATTCAACAATTGTCGAAGCAGATACCCTGCGGCAGTTCTGTGCGGAGCCCCGGCAACGGGACTTGCCTGTGATGGGACTTGCCTGCGATGGGGGACCTGCCCGTGACGGCTACTCCTCTCCCGACAGCAGCGCGGCGTTGCCGCCGGCGGCAGCGGTATTGATGGTCACGGTTTGCTCGGTGGCAAATCGCGTCAGGTAGTGCGGCCCACCGGCCTTGGGACCGGTGCCGGACAGGCCGTGGCCGCCGAACGGCTGCACGCCGACCACCGCGCCGATCATGTTGCGGTTGACATAGACGTTGCCGACCTGAAGGCGGTCGATCACCGCCTCGATGGTGTCGTCGATGCGGGAGTGAATGCCGAGCGTCAGTCCGTAACCGCTGCGTTCGATCGATTGCAAAACGCGATCGAGCCGCTCGGCGGGATAGCGCACCACGTGCAGGATCGGCCCGAACACCTCCTCTGCCAGCTGATCCGCGTCCGCAAGCTCGAAGATATGCGGCGCCACGTAATTGCCCTCGGGAGCGATGCCCGCATAATGCGTGCGCGCCTGCTGCTTCATGCGCGCGATATGGGCATCCAGCCGCGCCTTGGCCTCGGCGTCGATCACCGGCCCGACATGGGTTGAGGGATCGCGCACGTCACCAAGTTTCAATTCGCGCGCGGCGCCTGAAATCATTTCGATCATGCGCTCGGCGACGTCGTCCTGCAGGAACAACAGCCGCAGCGCGGAGCAGCGCTGGCCGGCGGAGCGGAACGCCGAGGTCGCGACGTCGTCGGCGACCTGCTCGGGCAGCGCGGTCGCATCGACGATCATCGCGTTGATACCGCCAGTCTCCGCGATCAGCGGCACGATCGGGCCATCCTTGGCGGCAAGCGTCCGGTTGATTGCGCGCGCGACCTCGGTCGATCCGGTGAAGACGACGCCGGCGATATCGCGATGGCTGACCAGCGCGGCGCCGATCTTGCCGTCGCCGGGCAACAGATGCAGCGCGGCGGCCGGAATGCCCGCTTCATGCAACAGCCGAATGGCCTCTGCCGCGATCAGGGGCGTCTGCTCGGCGGGCTTGGCGACGACCGCGTTGCCGGCCATCAAGGCGGCGGTGACCTGGCCGAGAAAGATCGCGAGCGGGAAATTCCAGGGCGAGATCGCGATGAAGACGCCGCGGCCGCGCAGGCGCCACACGTTGCTCTCGCCGGTCGGTCCCGGCATCGTCTCGCCTTCGCCAAACAGCCTGCGGCCTTGGCTAGCGTAATAGCGGCAGAAGTCGGTGGCCTCGCGCACTTCCGAGAGCGCGTCGTCGAGCGTCTTGCCGCCCTCCCGTTGCAGCAACCCAATGAAGCGCGCGGCGCGGCTCTGCAGGAGATCGGCGGCTTTCTCCAGCGCCTGGGCCCGAACTGTTGCGGGGGTCGCGCTCCAGTGCGCAACTCCCCCGCGGGCGGCGGCGACGGCGGCATCGACATGCTCGGGCGAGGCTTCGACAACGCTTCCGACCGAAATCGCCCGGTCGATCGGGCTGAAGAGTTGTCGCGCGCTGCCTGCCGCCGCAGCGCCATTGATCAGGGGCGCCGTCGCGATTTCCGCGGTTTCGCCCGCGACCGCCAGACACAGCCGGTTCAGCGCGGCGCGCTCGCCGAATTCGATGCCGCGCGAATTGGGGCGCTGCGAGCCATAGAGATCGCGCGGCAGCGGAATGTGCGGATGCTGGGCATGGCTGGGGCTGCCGATGATGTCGGCCGGCCGCCGCAGCAGCTTGGCAGGGGGGACCGAGTCATCGGCTGCGAGCGCCACGAACGACGAATTGGCCCCGTTCTCGAGCAAGCGCCGCACCAGATAGGCCAACAGGTCGCGATGGCTGCCGACCGGCGCATAGGTTCGGTAGGCGAGGTGTGGGCGGTCTTCGCTAAGCCGTGCATAGAGCGCTTCGCCCATGCCGTGCAGCCGCTGGAACTCGAAGCCGCTTTCGCCACTGGCCAGTTCCAGCACGGTCGCGACCGTCAGTGCATTATGGGTCGCGAATTGCGGGAAAATCCGTGGCCGCAAGCTCAGGAGCTTCCGCGCGCAGGCGACGTAGTTGAGATCGGTCATCGCCTTGCGGGTGAAGACGGGATAGAAGTCGAGGCCGCGTTCCTGCGCGCGCTTGATCTCGGTGTCCCAATAGGCGCCCTTGACCAGGCGCACCATCATGCGCCGGCTGTGGTGTCGGGCCAGGCCGTCCACATAGTCGATCACGGCTCCGGCGCGCTTCTGGTAGGCCTGGACCGCAAGCCCAAAGCCGTCCCAGCCCTGCAGCGAGGCGTCGCCAAACGTCGCCGCAATCACCTCGAGCGACAGCTCCAGCCGGTCCGCTTCCTCGGCATCAACGGTGAAGTTCAGGTCGTAGGCCCTCGCCCGCTGCGCGAGTTCGATCAGAAGCGGCACCAGCTCCGCCATCACGCGGCCATGACTCACCGCCTCGAACCGCGGATGCAGCGCGGACAGCTTTACGGAAATGCCGGGCCGGTCGGGCAGCGGGCGGTCATCGGCGGCGGTGCCGATCGCCTCGATCGCGCTCACGTAGGAATGGAAATAGCGCTCGGCGTCGGTCTTGGTGCGCGCGCCTTCGCCCAGCATGTCGAAGGAATAGCGCGGCGCGCGCGCAGCCTGCGGCCGCGCCCGACCAAGCGCCGATTCGATGGTTTCGCCAAGCACGAAATGGCTCCCCATCAGCCGCATCGCCTGCCGGGTGGCAGCGCGCACCGCGGGCGCGCCGAGCCGTTTGGCGAGCCGGCCGATGGTGCCCTGCGGGGTTTCGCCGGGCTGGATCACCCGCGCCGACATCCCCAGCGCCCAGGCCGACGCATTGACCAGGAACGCGTTCGACCGGGTTTCGTGATGGACGAAATCGCCCTCGCCGAGTTTGTCCTCGATGAACTGGTCGGCGGTGCGCGCGTTCGGCACCCGCAACAGCGCCTCCGCCAGCACCATCAGCGCCAGCCCCTCCTTGGTGGAGAGCGCGAACTCCCGCAGCATGTCTTCGACGCCGCCGAGCCGGTCGTCATCGGCGCGGATGGCCTCGATCAGGCGCGCGGCGGTCCGGTCGATCCGCTGCTCCCGCTCGGTGCTCAACGGAGCCGTTTCAAGCAGCCCTGTCGCCAGCGCGACATCGTCCGGCGCGTAAGGCGCGGTGAACGGCGGAAGCGATGTCGAATCGGAGCTCATGGCGTGCCTGCAGGGTCGCCACTAATTTACCACGCAACCGGCTCGACAACCGGATCTGGCCACGAAAAACACGCGTTGCGCACAGAAACGCAACGCCGCGTCTGCTCAAATTGATTGGTCTAATGAGATTTGCTTAAAGCCCAATCCCCGGACTGCATCCGGGAATCCGCAACTGCAGCGCTAGACCTTGAGGTTCTCGGCCGAGGTCTTGCCGCGATTGGCAATCTCTTCGTATTCGATCGTTTGCCCTTCGTTGAGGGTGGAAAGTCCCGCCTTCTGCACCGCCGAGATATGAACGAACACGTCCTTGCCGCCCGTCGCTGGCTGAATGAACCCGTAGCCCTTGGTCGGGTTGAACCACTTGACCGTACCTTTAGCCATCCGTCGTAGTCTCCGCGGGATCAAAAATGCGAACGCCCGGCCCCCCGCAAACCGGCATGTCCGGCGCTGCAGGATACGCTTCTTGACGCGAGCATGGTAGCGCAAACAACGGCACTATTCGGCAGGAAATGATCGATATCGTGGCGCATTTTAGGTTTTTGCCGATTTCATGGTCATTGACGCCGCAACAAAGCAGTTCTGCGGCATTCCGTTTCGCGGAACAGGAGAAGCCCGCGCCAGCGGGCAACGGGCGCAGCACACTCAATAGGTCGCGGCAAGATATTCGACGATGTTGCCGACGGCGGCGTCGTCGATCGGCGCGCCGTAGACCTTGATCATCTTGGTCACCTCGGCTTAAAAAAATTCCTGTTGGATTTAGCGTCACGCGGCTGGGTATTGATGTAGTCGGCCGAATGGCGGCCGGTGCAGTTGTTCTGCACCACATCGAGATTCGGCCCCGGTTTGAAGGCTACGGTCTCCTCTGGCAGCGTGGAGGAGATCGGCGCCGCATGCGCGGCAACGATGGCGGTCACGGTGACGGCGGCAAGGGCCCCGGCCGCTTTCGCGACCGGGGCTTTTTCGAACCTTCGCAAACGCCGGTTCGATCAGTAGCAGACGTTGACGGTGCGCAGGCGATAGCCGAACGGGGTGAGCACCGCGCGGGTCACGTAGCATCCCTCATCGACGCCGCCGATATAGCCGATGCCGCCGAAGTGGTGGTGATGGAAGCCCCAGCCACCGCCGCCCCAGCCCCAGCCGAACGGCTTCGCGGAAGCCGCAGTCGGCGCCAGCGCGATGGTGCTGAGCGAAGCGGCGGCAACGAGTCCAAGCATCAATCTACGTAACATCGTCGATCTCCTTCAATGATGCGCCTCGGCGGTTTTGCTTGAGCCTTGGCGCGGTTACCACTGTCAGTCGCGGGCTTGAGAAGGTGCGTTCGAGGCGGGTGAACGAGAATTTGATGAACAAAAATTCAGATGTGAAAAACGTCACACAGCGGGTTCGCCGGCAAATTTCGGATTCAATTAATCATGCTGCCGCGGCGGTGCCGATCGCGTCGACCAGCGCGGCCAGTGTCTTTGCATCCGCGACGACGCTGACCGTCATCGGCTCGGCGCGCCCACGGATCGCGACCTCCTGCTGCGGCAGATCGGAGGCCGCAAGGCCGGCGGTGGTGCGGACTTCGTTCGAGACGATCGCTTCGCAGCCGAGGCTCTTGGTCATGTCCTGCAGCCTTGCCGCGACATTGACCGCATCGCCAAGCGCGGTGAACACCATGTGATCGCGATAGCCGATGTCGCCGACGATGACTTCGCCGGAGTGAATGCCGATGCCGAAACGGATCGGCTCGCGCAGATCGTGGCTGAGGAATTGATTCAATTCCTCGATATTGGCGGCGATGGTCGCCGCCGCCTTCAGAGCCTGGCGGCAGGCGGTCTCGGCGCCGCCGGCGAGCCCGAACAGCGCCAGCATGCCGTCGCCGACGAATTGGTTGGGCGTGCCGCCGCATTCGATCACCGCCTGCGACACCGCCGAGAGAAACCGGTTGACGATAAAGACGGTGTCGAACGGCAGCCGCTGTTCGGCCAACTGGGTCGAGCCGCGCATATCGACGAACAGGCTGACGAGATAGCGCTCCTCGCCGATCCGGCTCGGATGCGAGGCGTGGGCGTTGGCCGAGACCGTGCTCGGCGTGAACAGCTGGAAGAAGGTGAGATCGGCGCTCGGTCGCAACTGGCAGGCCAGCCGGATCGACGGATCGGAGGTCCCGACCCGGCCGAGCACGAAGGCCTCGCGCTGCGAGGGCTCGGGCAATCCGCTGCAATCTCCGATCACGCGAATGCGGCAGGTGGAGCAGCGCGCGCGTCCGCCGCACACGCTGGCATGCGGGACGTTGTTGCGCAGGCTGGCCTCGAGCACGCTGAGGCCCTTGCGCACGCGGACCGTCCTGCCGTTGCCGTAGGACAGGGTGACGGTGCCGACGCGGCGCTCGAACAGCACGCGGGCGCCGCGCGCGAGCAGGACAAAGCCGATCAGGCCGAGATAGCCGATCAGGAAGTCATCGGTGATCCGTTCCAGCGTCGTCTGCTGGGCCGGGGTCCCGACGTTTCGCGGCGAAAGGTTGTTCTCCCGCCACACCGGATCGTGACTGAGGGCTGTGACGCTTCGCCCGCTCTGGTAGAAGCCGAGCAGCGCCAAGGTCGGGACCAGCACCGCGGCAGCAAGCAGGTACGGCGCGGCGCGATTTTCGAACGCCCTCATCCGCAGCCAGAAGTGAAGGCCGATGCAGCCATGAACCCAGGCAATGGTCACGACCGCGGACATCAGCCATATCCTGGATGGCTGCGCGACCCAGAACGAATAAAGCTCCTGCGGATAGAGCTTCTCCTGCCCGAACAGCGACTGGCCGAGCCGCGCGCCGACCACATGCGCTGCGACAAGCGCGGGGATACTTAAACCGAGCACGAGCTGCAGCGGTTCGATCGCCTTCCAGCTGAACTGCCGGCGCTGGTACAGCGCCCAAAATCCGAGACCCGAGTGCACGAGCGCCGAGGCATAGAAGATGATGGCAACGGGTGGAAATTGCCAGAACAGGGTGTGGTAATAGACGCCGTCGGCCATCGCCTGCAACGAGATGTTGCCGAGCGCGTGGTTGAGGAAGTGGCTGATCAGGTAGGCGAACAGCACCAGCCCGCAGGCTAGGCGGATCTGCCGCAGACCGATCCCGCGGACAAAGTTTGTCAGTTTCTCCCGAGAGCCGGCGGCGACCTGATCCATGAATCCAAGACCGAACCACGAGGGCGTTTATTCCGTCAGTGAATACCTCAGCTCGTTGCCGCAAGCGAGCGATTGCTGCGTTGCTCCCATAAGACAGCAGGGGAAGAAGCGGACACGTTGACACCCCCTGAAGAGTTGGGGAGAAAGCGCCGTGATATCAGCCCCGCCCGACGGCAACGCCACGAAACCAGACGATACCGCCTCGCGGCAGTTGATCGTCGCGATCGCGCTGATCGCGGCCATGACGGCAATGCGGGTGATTTACGCGAGCCTGATCGACCTGCGCACGGATGAGGCCTATTACTGGACCTGGTCGAAGGAGCTCGTGCTCTCCTTCCTCGACCATCCGCCAATGATCGCCTGGTTCATACGGCTCGGGACCGCGATCTTCGGCGACACCAATTTCGGCGTCAGGTTTGCGGGCATCCTGGCGATGCTGGTCACGCAATTGCTGCTCGCCGATATCGTGCGGCGGATGACGCACGACCTTCGCGCGATCGCGCTCGCGATCCTGATGCCGGAAGCGGCGCTCTACTACGGGCTGTTGATGGCCAAGGTCTCGCCCGATATCGCGCTGATTCCGTTCGCGGTCGCCATGATCTGGGCGCTGGTGCGTCTGGTCGAGAGCAACGATCCGCGCTGGTGGCTTGCTGCGGGCATATTCGCCGGACTCGCGCTGCTCTCGAAATTCACCGCCGTCATGCTGTTGCCCGCGGTCGCGGCCTTCACGCTGGTGCCGGACTGGCGGTGGCGCTGGCTGCGTTCGCGCTACCCGTGGCTCGCGGCGCTGATCGCGCTCGTTCTGTTCCTCCCCGTGCTGATCTGGAACGCCGAGCACGACTGGGCGTCATTCAGGTTCCAGCTGGTGCGCGCGACCACGGTGCATGAGATATCGTTGCGCACGGTCGGGGATTATATCGGGCTGCAGTTCGGCCTGGTCGGCTTCGTCCTGTTGCCGGTGGTGCTGTCGGGACTGACACTCACCGCATGGCGCGGATATCGCACGCGCGAGCCGGTCGCCATCCTGCTGTCGACCTCGGTGATCGTCCCCTTCCTTTATTTCTTCTGGAAGTCGCTCACCTTGCGCGTCGGCGACACCTGGCCGATGTTCATGTGGCCGATCGGCTTTGCCGCCACAGCCATCAACATCGCGATGCTGCCGCGGGAAGGCTGGCCTGTCTGGATGATCAAATCGACGATCTCATGGGCGAAAACCGCCATCGTCTCCGGCTTGATCCTGGTCGTTCTCGTGTTCCTCTATTATGTCGCGGCTCCCTGGAATTTCATCGGCCAGGCCGATCCGATCGGCGGCGAGGCGGGCTACGAAGAGGTCGTGGCGCGAGCACAGGCTCAGCTGCAGAACATCGGCGCGACCTGGATCGCGACCACAGACTATCGCACCTATTCGATGCTGCGCTGGTATTTCAACGGCCGCGTGCCGGTGATCCAGATCAACGAGCGCGGCCGCTTCCAGGGATTCCGTGATCCCGGTATGGAAGCGGTCAGAGGGCATACCGGACTTTATGTCGCGCGCGAGCCGGACAATACCAGCCCAATCTGGGCCGATACCACGGCGGTGCGCGAACCGCTCGAACGGGTCAATCGCGTTTGGCGAGGCTTGGTGATGGATACCTATGCGCTGGAAGAGCTGACCGGCTGGACGCCGGAGCTTGCGCCGCCAGAGGACTCGCCGCTGTTCCGCTGGCGCGTGCTGGCAGGGGATATCCGCACGAGGATCGTAGCTCCGGCTTAGCTACTCCTCCTCCGACTCGCGCTTGCGCAGCAGGTCTTTCGCGAGATCGGCCAACACCGGTCGCGGCAGCGCGGTGAAGGGCAGCGGGCGCGTCACGTCGATCGCGGCTAGTCCCAGCCGCGCGGTGAGCAGCCCGTTCAGCATGCCTTCGCCGAGCCGTTGTGAAAGTTTGGCCGCGATACCGTGGCCGAGCATCTGCTGCACCAGGCTGTCGCTTGCCGCCATGCCGCCGGTGATGGCGAGATGGGCGATGACGTGGCGGAGTAAGCGGACCATGCCGAGCGCGCCCGGCCGGCCGCCATAGAGCCGCGCCAGTTGCCGGATCAGCCGCAGCGAAGCCACGAACACGAACAGCACGTCGATCAGCGCGCGTGGACTGACCGCGGTGACGATCGAGACGCGTTGGGCTGCGGACGAGACCAGCCGCCGCGCCTCCTCATCGAGCGGCGTCATCAATTCGCGCTCGGCCAGCTTGATCATGTCGGCGCCGTCGATGATGTCGTCGGCGTGGTCTTGCAGGGTGGCGCGCGAACGGGCCAGTTGCGGATTCTGGTGCGCGATCTTCAACAGATCCTGCACGATGGCGCGGCTCTCCTTGCGGTCGTCGCTCGCGAGCACGCTGGCCGCGCGCGCATGCAGTTTTTCGATCGCCGCCAGCCGCATGAGCCCGAACGCCTCGCGCGCGCCGACGACGCCAAGTGCGAGCGCGGCGGCGAAGGCGAACGCCGTCCCCAGCAAGCCCAGGCTCTCGCTGCGTGCGAACAGATCCTCGATCAAATTGACGACGCTAAGCCCGAGCCCGAGCAGCACCAGTCCGCCAACGGCGGTCCAGAACACCGCGCCCCAGCGCAAGCCGCGGGATTTAAGGATTGGTGCTTCCACCGGGACCGGGAGCGGCGCAGGGTCGGTTTCAGGAGTGATCTGCACCGTGCCGCGCGCGGGACGGGCGGTGTCGTCGGCGTCGATCACGACCACGCCGGGGTGGTCGAGCCTGAAGGTCGCGGGTCGCCGGGGTTTTGATCGCTCGTTCATCGCAATCTGTCTCCGATCAGGAACTGCAGCGTCCGGTCAAGGCGGATGTGAGGCAGGGTCGGCTCGCCGGCGCGGTCGCGCTCGAGCCGCGGCGGGCGGAAGCGCAGGAAGCGGAAGTCGCTCTTGTCGGCAGCCGTGCTGGAAAGCCCCTGGAACGCGGTCTTGCCGTCAAACAGCGCTTCCGGGTCATCAGGCAGGTCGCCGGGAAAGGTCGCGACTTCCGTCTCGCCGTCGAAGGCCTCGCCATTGCCGGTCTCGCCGGGGGCCGGGGTCCCGAGCAGCGAGGGCAATTTGTCGCGGCCGCGCGCGACCAGCGCCTCGCGGGTGGCGCGCACCGCGGCGAGCGCCACCACGTCGATCTCGGCGCCGGTGGTCTCGGCGCGTGCGACGGCGCCGCTCACCGCCCGTCGCAACACGGCTTCGAGGCGGTCATGGCTCAGATGGTGCAGATGGTCAGCCTTGGTCGCGGCAAACAGGATGCGGTCGATCCGCGGCCGAAACAGGCTGCTCAGGATTGTGCTGCGTCCGACCCGGAAACAATCGAGAATACCGGCGAGCGCCGCCTCCAGATCGTGCAGCGCTTCGGGGCCGGAGTTGAACGCGGCCAGCGCATCGACCAGCACGATCTGGCGATCGAGCCTGGCAAAATGGTCGCGAAAGAAAGGTCGAATGACGACTTCCTTATAGGCCTCGTAGCGCCTGACCATCATCGCCCACAGCGATCCCTCCGGCGCCACACCGTCGAGGGGGACGTCGAGCGGAGAGAAAGTCAGCGCCGGCGAGCCTGCGAGATTGCCCGGCATCAGGAAGCGACCGGGCGGCAACAGGCTCATGGCGAAGCGCTCGTCGCGGCAGGCGCGCAAATAGGCGGTGAACAGCCTTGCCGCTGCAAGCGTCGCCTGCTCATTCTCGCGGTCCGCGGGATCGAGCGTCGCAAGCTGCGCATGCCACTCGCTCGCGAGATGCACGCGCGGCTTCTCGCGCGACAGCGCAAGACTCTCGGCTGACCATTGCTCAAAACGCTTATCGAGCAGCGGCAGGTCGAGCAGCCATTCGCCGGGATAGTCGACGATATCGAGCCTCAGCGTGCGGTCGGCGCCGCTCGAGCGTTGGTAGTCGATCACGAGCCGCAATTCGCTGATATCGACCGTCGAGTTCGGCCAACACCGCTCCTCGATCAGGCTCTTCAGGTGGTTTTCGTAGTCGAAGCGCGGCACAGCGTCGTCCGGCTGCGGCTCGAGATGGGCGCGAGCGATGCGGCCCGTGGCGAAAGGTTCGAAGACCGGAAAGCGGCCGCCGCGGGTGAGCCCGTGGATCAGCGCGGTGATGAAGACGGTCTTGCCGGCCCGTGAAAGTCCGGTGACACCGAGCCGCACGGTCGGATTGAAGAAGTGCTCGCCATAGTCGAGCAATGCCCGCGCCGACAGGCGCGCTTCCTCGACGATATCGGTAAGGCTCGGGGCCATGCGGGCAGCAAACTCTGCGGGGAAAACGGGCGGGGCAGGCACCGGAAAAGGTGGCGATTAAATGACTGAAATCAAGCCACTCTTCCGGATCCGACCAACAGGTTTTGAACGCTTCGTTGACCTCGGAAGACCTATAATCTATCGCTGTGCGAAACCTCATCAGGGTTAACGATGACTATCTTCCGGCTGAAACAAATGGCCACGACTTCGGTCCACGCGGCCGCGGACGCGGTTGGCTGGCACTACGACCGGGCCGAACTGATCGCCGACGGCATCGTGCATGCCATCGGCGTGATCCTTGGGCTGATCGCGGCTACTGCGCTGGTGGTGCTCACGGCGGTCTATGCCACCGCGCTCGATATCGTCGCGGTGTCGATCTATGTTGCAGGCCTGCTGGCGATGCTAGTGCTGTCGGCGAGCTATAATCTCTGGCCGGTATCGCGCACCAAATGGGTGCTGCGCCGCTTCGACCACTCGGCGATCTACATCCTGATCGCAGCGACCTATACGCCTATCATCATGGAGTTGAAGGACAGCGTGTTCGCCATCGCGCTGCTGGTCGGCGTGTGGTGCGTCGCGATCTTCGGCGTCGTGCTCAAGCTTGGCTGGCCCGGCCGCTTCGACCGCGTCTCGGTCGGGCTCTATCTGGCGCTCGGCTGGAGCGGCATCATGCTCTACGATTCGGTGGTGGCAGCGCTGCCGAAACTGGCGCTGTGGTTCGTGCTCGCCGGCGGCGCGCTCTATAGTCTCGGCGTGATCTTTCACGCCTGGCGACGGCTGCGCTTCCAGAACGCGATCTGGCATAGTTTCGTGCTGTTGGGCGCCGCCTGCCACTACACCGCCGTGCTCGATCTGGTTCTGCCCTGACAATACAAAAAAGCGGGAGGCGGCGATGCAGGTGACCGGCAAGGTCGTGGTTGTCACCGGCGGCGCCAATGGCATCGGCAAGGCGCTGTGCGAGGCCTTTCATCGCGCCGGCGCCGCCAAGGTGATGGTCGCGGATATGGATAGCGGCGGCGCGCGGGCGGTAGCGGCTTCCATCGACGGCGCCGCGTTCAAATGCGACGTCGCCCAGGAAAACGACATCCTGCACGTCATCGAGGAGACCGAGCGGCGGTTCGGACCGATCGCGCTGTTCTGTTCCAATGCGGGGATCGGCGGCGGTTTTGACCCGCTCTCGGTGAATGCGGGCGGCACGTCGGATGAACCTTGGCAGAGAAGCTGGGCGATCCACGTCATGGCGCATGTTTACGCCGCGCGGCACCTGATCCCGCGCTTCAAGGCGCGCGGCGGCGGCTATTTCCTCAACACGATTTCCGCCGCCGGCCTGTTGTCGCAGGTCGGAAGCCCGGCCTATTCGACGACCAAGCATGCCGCCGTGGGATTTGCGGAAAATCTCGCGATCTCGCACCAAGCCGACGGCATTAAGGTCTCGATCCTGTGTCCGCAGGGCGTCGATACCAACATGCTGCGCTCGATCCCGAAGGGCCCGCAATCCGGCGACGGCGATCTGACGCCGGAGCAGGTGGCAAAAGACGCGCTCGCCGGCATCGAGCAGGAGACTTTCGTGATCCTGCCGCACCCGCAGGTGCTCGGCTACATGCGCAAGAAGACCGAGAATTACGACCGCTGGATATCAGGCATGGCCAAGATCCAGGCGAAGATGCGCGAAGCCTACCGGAAGGCGTGAAGCGCGGATCGGTCCTCGCGCCTTCAGCTTCGCTTGGCGTGATCGACATATTCCACAATCAGTCCGTCGGCGTGGCGGAAGCGCGTCTTCCGGCCAACGGGAGTCTTCTGGATCGGCTCCAATTGCGTGGCGCCGGTCTTTGCGAGCACGTCGAGCGCCGCTTCGAGTGCGTCAACTTTTATCGTCAGACGCGTTGCTTCGAAGGGACGCCGTTTCTCTGGCGGCCCGGCGATGATCAGGACGGACAGCCGGGGTGAGGAGATCTGGGCGAGCTCCAGCCCCATCTCGGTATAGACAAAGCGAAGGGACTGTTCGCCGCCGAGCAGATCCTGATAGAAGGCGCAGGTGGTATCGAGCGCGTCAGCGTCCACGAACACCCTCGTAAAGACTTCCAGGATCATCGTCATCTCCCAGCGAGCGCGGTGACGCTAGGCCCGGCCTTGCCGCGCGTAGAGCAGGGGCACCGCGGAATCCACGATCACGTCGACGACGCTCACGCCTCGATGCGCCAGCGCGCGCGCCAGCGCCGGGGCGAGATCGGCGGCCTTGTTGACGCGCACCGCGTCGCAGCCCATGGCTTCTGCGATCTTGACGAAATCGATGCCGGGCAGATCGAGGCCCGGCACATTGCGCACCTGCATCACCTGGCTGAACGAGCGCATCGCGCCGTAGCCCGCATTGTTGATCACGGCGACCGTCAGCGGCAGCTCGCGCTGCGCGGCCGTCCATAGCGCCTGGATCGAATACATCGCCGAGCCGTCGCCGATCAGGCAAACCGTGCGGCGCTCGGGCCGGCCGAGCGCCATGCCGACGGACGCCGGCAGGCTGTAGCCAAGCCCGCCGCTCGCCATGGTGTAAAAGCTGTCCTGGCCGCGCATCGGCATGAATTTCTGCAGCGGCGGCCGGTGCGACGGCGCTTCCTCGACCAGCGCAGCGTCCGCGGGCATCGCGGCGGAAAGCGAATGCAGCAGGAATTCCACTGGAATTGGGTCAGCCGCGTGGGGCGCCGCTGCCAGTTCGCGGCCCGCCGGAGTGGCACGCTTGGTCTGCGCCAATAGCTCGAGCAGCATGGCGAGCGCCGGCTTCATGGTGGCGACGATGCTGGTGCCGGTCGGCGGGACCGCGGCGGCATCGGCATCGTCGGTGATCTGGAAGATCGCGGTTGCGCCATCGAAGATCGCGGCATGGCCTTCGACATGGAACGTGAACACGGGCGCACCGATCACGACCACCAGGTCGTATCCACGCAGCGCCTCCGAAAGCTGCCTCGGCGATGCATGCAGGAAGCCTGAAAATTGCGGATGCCGCTCCGGAAACGAACAGCGCGCCGAGAACGGGCTGACCCAGACGCTGGCCTTGGCTTTCTCCGCCACCTTCACCATCAGCTCGACGGCTTCCGCGCGATCGACGCCTGGGCCGACGACAAGGGCAGGGTGCTCGCTCGCCGCGAGCGCTGCTGCCAGCCCCTGCATCGCGTCCGGATCGGGGCCGATCTCGCGGCTGATTTTTCGCGCTTCCAATGGCTGCGCCGGGTGGGTCCAGTCGTCGGTCGGGATCGACACGAAGGTCGGCCCGCAGGGCGGCTGCATCGCGACGTAATAGGCGCGTGCGATCGCCGCCGGCACGTCCTCGGGCCGCGCGGGCTCGACGCTGAACTTGACGTAAGGTCTTGGAAATTCCGAGGCGCGCTCGGCGTAGAGGAACGGCTGCCAGGGCAGGATCGAGCGCGCCTGCTGGCCCGCGGTGATCACTAGCGGCGTCTGGTTGCGGTGGGCGGTATAGATGTTGCCAAGCGCGTTGCCGACGCCGGCGCCGGAATGAAGGTTGACGAAGCCGGCGTTGCGGGTCGCCTGCGCATAGCCGTCGGCCATGCCGACCACGGAGGCTTCCTGCAGGCCCAAGACATAGTCGATGTCGTCGGGCCAGTCAGAGAGGAACGGCAGCTCCGTCGAGCCGGGATTGCCGAACACTTTTCTGATGCCGAAGGCGCGCAACAGGTCGAAGGTCGCCTGTTTGACGGTGAAGCTTTTGTTTGGCTTGGGGGACAAGGAGTCTGACCTTACCGAATAGCGCCAAATCCAGCCGCCGTCATTCCGGGATGGTGCGTTAGCACCAGGCCCGGAATCGCGAGATTTCGGGTTCGATGCTTCGCATCGCCCCGGAATGACGGCGTCACAAAGCTCACCACGTCGCTGTCCCCTTCGTGGTCGGTTGTCCCGCGGAGTTCGCGGTCCACAGCTCCATGCCGGCGTCATTGTCGTTGGCGTTGACGGAGAACTCGCTGCCTTCAAACAGCGGCTGCAGTCCGCGATAGACGAACTTCTTCGGCGGCTGGCCGCCGCGAAGTTTGGCTGCAAGCTCGACGATGAATGCCGCCTGCAACGGTCCGTGGAAGATCAGGCCCGGATAACCCTCGACCTTGGTGACATAGTCGCGATCATAGTGGATGCGGTGGCCGTTGAAGGTCAGCGCCGAATAACGAAACAGCAGCACCGGATCAGCCATATGGGTTTCGCGATGTCGCGCTGCCGGCGGCGGCGCCGCTTCGGCTGGCGCCGCTGGCCCGCCCGGCATGTCGCGATAGACGATGTCCTGGCGTTCGCGGATCGCAATGCCGCGCGGCGAGGTCACGACGTGTTCGACCGAGACGAAGCACAGCGTGCCGGTCGAGCCGGTCTTCACCGTGATGTCGGAAATCCGCGATGTCCGTTTCGATTCGTCGCCGACGCGAAGGGCATCAACAAATTGCAGCTCGCCGCCGGCCCACATCCGGCGCGGCAATGGCACCGGCGGCAGAAAGCCGCCGCGGGTGGGATGGCCGTCAGGGCCGAGTTGCGACATCGGAAACACTGGCTGTGCCAGGCACCAATGGGCCGTGAACGGCGCCGCATCGCCCGCCTTCGGCTCGCCGATCTCCTGGAACAGCGTCGCGCGCAGGCCCTTCACCAGATGCGCGGTGACGATGTCGGAGGCTTCCGTGGTGCGGCCGATCCAATGCCGCAAATGATCCAGGTCCAGTTTTTCAGAGTCGAGTTTTGCAGCGAGCTTTTCGGTCATGACGATTTCCGGACAGGGGCGGCTTTGGGCGTGTCGGCCTGTTCTCCGATCTGTTCGCCGATTCCGGGCACGGCGCCATAATGCCGGGGCTGGTCGACGAAAACGGCGGCGGGTGCGGGATAGGCCACGACGCCCTTCGGCGTATCCACCTCGATGCGGCGCAGGTGCGGATGCACGGCGAGATCGGTCATGGTGTTGACCTCGGCGAACGCGATGTCGGCATCGGACAGGCGTTTCAAGAGATCATCGCGGCTCAGCGTCGCAAAGATATCGCCGACCGCCTTGTCGGTGAGTTGCCGGTTGCGGACGCGCTCGAGCATGTTGGCGAAGCGTGGATCGTTCGGCAAATCGGGTTGTCCCAGCACCTCGGCGCAGAGCTTTTTCCACTCGCGCTCGCTCTGGATCGAGATCAGGATGTCCTTGCCGTCCCTGGAACGGAACACGCCATAGGGCGCGATCGAGGGATGGGCGAGGCCCATCCGCTTCGGCGGGTTGCCGGCTTCAGAGTTGAGCAGCGGCACCGCGAGCCAGTCGGCCATCACATCGAACATCGAAATCCGGATGTCGGCGCCCTTGCCGGTGCGCGAGCGCGCGATCAGCGCTTCGAGGATCGAGGCATGCGCGGTGGCGCCGGTCGCGACGTCGACGATCGATACACCCACGCGCGAGGGTCCCTCCGGACCACCGGTGATGGAGGCAAGGCCGCTCTCGGCCTGGATCAGCAGGTCATAGGCCTTGCGATCGGCGTAGGGCCCTTCATCGCCATAGCCCGTGATGGTGCAGCAGATCAGCGCCGGATAATCCTGCTTCAGCCGCGCAATCGAGAAGCCGAGCTTGTCCATCGAGCCGGGCTTTAGATTCTGCAGTAGTACATCCGCGCCGGCAATCATTTCCTCAAGGTGTTGCCGCCCCTCCTTGGTGGCGAGGTCGATCACCACGGAATCCTTGCCGCGGTTGAGCCAGACGAAATAGCTGCTCTGGCCTTTCGCCGCGGCATCATAGCCGCGCGCGAAATCGCCCTCCGGCCGCTCGACCTTGATGACATGGGCGCCGGCGTCTGCCAGGCGCGAGCTGCAGAAGGGCGCTGCAACCGCCTGTTCGACGGCGATGACCTGGATTCCTTCAAGCGGCAGCATGTTCGTGTCTCAGTAGGAGCGCGGCATGCCGAGCACATGCTCGGCGATGAACGATAGAATGAGATTGGTCGAGATCGGCGCAACCTGATAGAGCCGTGTCTCGCGGAACTTGCGTTCGACGTCATATTCCTCGGCAAAGCCGAAGCCGCCATGGGTCTGAATGCAGGCATTGGCTGCTTCCCAGGATGCGTCGGCGGCGAGCATCTTGGCCATGTTGGCCTCGGCGCCGCAGTCGAGCCCGGCCTCGTATTTGCGGGTGGCTTCCTTCACCATCAATTCGGCCGCGCGCATCGCGGCATAGGCTTTCGCGATCGGAAACTGGATGCCCTGGTTCTGGCCGATCGGCCGGCCGAACACCGCGCGCTCCTTGGCGTAGCTCGTCGCCTTGGCGATGAACCATTTGGCGTCCCCGATGCATTCGGCCGCGATCAGGACGCGCTCGGCATTCATGCCGGAGAGGATGTAGCGAAAGCCCTTGCCTTCCTCGCCGATCAGGTTCTCCGCCGGCACCCGCATGTCGGTGAAGAAGACTTCGGTGGTGGAGTGGTTCATCATGGTGCGGATCGGGCTGATCGAAAGCCCGGCCTTCTTGGCCTCGCGCATATCCACGATGAACACCGACAATCCGTCGGTGCGTTTCTTGACCTGCTCTTTCGGCGTGGTGCGCGCGAGCAGGATCATCAGGTCGGAATATTCGGCGCGGCTGGTCCAGATCTTCTGGCCGTTGACGATATAGCTGTCATTGCCCTCGCGCTTGGCAAAGGTTTTGAGCGAGGAGGTGTCGGTACCGCTGGTCGGCTCGGTGACGCCGAACGCCTGCAGCCGCAACTCGCCGCTCGCGATCTTCGGCAGCCATTTCGCCTTCTGTTCCTCGCTACCGTGCCGCAACAGCGTGCCCATGGTGTACATCTGGGCGTGGCAGCCGCCGCCGTTGCACCCGGCGCGCTGGATCTCCTCCAGGATCGCCGCCGCCGCCGAAAGCTTCAGGCCGGCACCGCCATATTCCTCCGGGATCAGCACCGAGAGATAGCCGGCCCGCGTCAGCGCATCGACGAAGGCGCTCGGATAGGCCATCTCGCGGTCGAGCTTGCGCCAGTATTCGCCGGGGAACTGGGCGCAGAGTTTCGCGACCGCGTCGCGGATGTCGGCATGTTCGTCTGGCTGGTCTTGTGCGGTCATTGGAACTCGGCTTGTAGAATCGGGGCAGGCGCAGGCGCAAAACCGCGGGCGCCAGCCTTGGTTAGCAGGGCCGGGCAGTCCGTGGTAGTAGCAAAACGCGGGGGCGGCCTACGCCGGAATACGGACGGGCAACGATTCGATGCCGCGCACAAAGCTGGAATAGAGCCGCTTTGGCTCGCCAACCACCTCGATGCGGTCGAAGCGCTTCAACATCTCCTGCCAGACGATCTTCAGTTGCAGTTCGGCCAGCCGCATGCCGACGCAGCGGTGGATGCCGAAGCCGAACGACAGGTGAGTGCGCGAGCGGGCGCGGTCGATGATGAATTCGTTCGGCCGCTCGATCGCCTCCTCGTCGCGGTTGCCGGAGACGTACCACATCACGACGCGGTCGCCCTTCTTGATCTGCTTGCCGCCGATCTCGGTATCGACCAGCGCGGTGCGCCGCATATGCGCCAAGGGCGTCTGCCAGCGGATCACCTCCGGCACCATGGAATCGATCAGCGCCGGATTCTCCCGCAGCTTCTGGTACTCGTCCGGGTATTCGTTCAGCGCCAGCACCGAACCACTCATGGTGTTGCGCGTGGTATCGTTGCCACCGACGATCAGAAGGATGATGTTGCCCATGAGATTGTCGGGGTCCATGTGGCGCGTGGCGTCGCTATGCGCCATCATCGAGATCAGGTCGTTGCGCGGCTCGGCATTGACACGCTCGTTCCAGAGTTTTGCGAAGTATTCGCGGCACTCGTCCATCTCCTGACGGCGCTGCTCCGGCGATTCCACGATGCCGCTCTTGGCCAGTGCGGTCGAGACATCCGACCAGCGCGTCAGCTTGCGACGCTCTTCGAACGGAAAATCGAACAGGGTCGCCAGCATCTGGGTGGTCAGCTCGATCGACACCCGCTCGACGAAATTGAAGGTCTCGTTGCGCGGCAGGTTGTCAAGCACCTTGGCCGAACGCTGGCGGATCAATACCGCCAGTTCGTCCAGATGCGTCGGCGTGAACATCGGCGAGACGGTCTTGCGCTGCGCCGAATGCGTCGGCTGATCCATCGCGATAAAGCTCGGCCAATCGTAGCCGGGCGGCGCATCGCGGATCGAGATTCCGCCGAGGCCGGCATCGGACGAGAAGATGCCGTGGCTGGTGTCGACATGCATGATGTCGTTATATTTGACGACCGACCAATAGGGATCGATCGGCGCATTGGTGCAGTAGTGCACCGGCTCTTCGTTGCGCAGCCGTTCGAAGAACGGCCACAGCGTGTCGTTCTGGAACAGCCGCGGCGCGCCGGGATGAAAATCCTTGAGTGGCGTCGCATAGGCCTCCTCGCGCGCCAGGCGCAAAAGCTCGGCCTTGTCGGGATGGATCGCGATCTGGACGTTCATCGTTGTTCATCCCATAGGAGGACGGGCAAGATCACGCGGCGATGCGGACCGGCAGGGTCTCATAGCCCTTGACGAAGCTCGAATACACCCGCTTGGGTGGGCCTACCACCTCAATCTTGTCGAACCGCTTCAGGATCTCCTCCCAGATGATTTTGAGCTGCAGCTCGGCGAGCCTGATCCCGACGCAGCGGTGGATGCCGAAGCCGAACGACAGATGCTGGCGCGGCCGTGCCCGATCGATCAGGAATTCGTACGGACGCTCGATCGCCTCTTCGTCGCGGTTGCCCGAGACGTACCACATCACGACCTTGTCGCCTTTCTTGAATTGTTTGCTGCGGAACTCGAAGTCCTCAAGCGCGGTCCGGCGCATATGCGCCAAGGGAGTCTGCCAGCGGATCACTTCGGGAACGAAGCTATCGATCAGCGCCGGGTTGCTCCTTAGCTTCTCGTACTGATCCGGATGCTGGCTCAGCGCAAAGATGCTGCCCGACATGGTGTTGCGGGTGGTGTCGTTGCCGCCGACGATCAGCAAGATCAAGTTGCCGAGGAAATTCTTCGGGTCCATGTCGCGCGTCGCCTCCGCATGCGCCATCATCGATAACAGGTCGCTCTTCGGCTCCTGGTTGATGCGCTCCTTCCAGAGCTTGCCGAAATAGGCGGCGCATTCCATCAGCTCGACCTGTCGCTCTTCTTCGGTCGCAACCAGGCCGCCGGAGCCCGGTATCGTCGTTGCGACGTCGGACCAGCGGGTCAGCTTGCGCCGGTCCTCCCAGGGGAAGTCGAACAGCACGGCAAGCATCTGCGTGGTCAGTTCGATCGAGACCCGGTCGACCCAGTCGAACACATCGCCCTTGGGCAGATTGTCGAGGCATTCGGCCGAGCGCTGGCGGATGCTGATCGCGAGCTGGTCGAGATGGGTGGGCGTGAACATCGGCGCCACCGTCTTGCGCTGGGCAGAGTGGCGCGGCTGATCCATGGCGATGAAGCTTTCGCGGCGCAGGTCGGGCGACACGTCGCGGATGGTGATGCCGCCGAGCGTGGCCGCCGACGAGAACACCGAATGATTGGTCTCGATGTCCATGATGTCGTTGTATCTGGTCACCGACCAGTACGGGCCGAACATGCTGTCCTTGCAGTAGTGGACCGGGTCTTCCCTGCGCAACCGGTCGAAATAGGGCCAGTGCGTATCGGAGCGGAACAGCTCGGGATCGCCGGGATCGAAATCCTCAAGCGGTAGCGAAGCGGCGCGCTCGCGCGCTTCCGCCCCGCTGGGGTCTTGTGCGAGATCGAGTGTCCCGTGCATGGGGCTGCTCCCTGTTTCATCCTTGAGGTCGCGCTCGGAAGGCTGATTTGTGGCGAATTACATCCCGTTGCGCGCGCCCACGCAAGGGCGAGTTTCCTAGGGCTCCCGGCCCATGCTGGTATTCCGCGGCACGGGCTTTTTCTGGCCGTGACAAGCGGATTTGCAGAGAATAAGGCTTTACACGGAAGAACCGCAGGAACTTGCCCGAAAGGTCGTCCGCCATGATCCCCAACGCGCATCGGATGTTCAATTTCGACCTCGGTGAAACCGCCGATGCCATACGCGATACCGTGTACGATTTTGCCAGCCACGAGATCGCGCCGCGGGCGGCGGATATCGACAAGAGCAACCAGTTTCCGCACGACCTCTGGCCGAAGCTCGGCGCGCTCGGGCTGCACGGCATCACGGTCGAGGAGGAATATGGCGGTAGCGGCCTCGGCTATCTCGAGCATTGCGTCGCACTCGAGGAAATCTCGCGCGCCTCGGCCGCGGTCGGCCTTTCCTACGGCGCGCATTCCAACCTCTGCGTCAACCAGATCCGCCGCAACGGCAGCGACGCGCAGAAGCGGAAATATCTGCCCGAGCTGATTTCGGGCGAGCACGTCGGCGCGCTTGCGATGTCGGAGCCGAACTCAGGCTCCGACGTGGTGTCGATGACGACGCGCGCCGAGAAGAAGGGCGACCGTTATGTGCTCAACGGCAGCAAGATGTGGATCACCAACGGACCGATCGCGGAGACGCTCGTGGTCTACGCCAAGACCGATCCGAATGCGGGGCCGCGCGGCATCACTGCCTTCATCATCGAGAAGGGCATGAGCGGATTTTCCACCGCGCAGAAGCTCGACAAGCTCGGCATGCGCGGCTCCGATACCGGCGAACTGGTGTTCGAGAATTGCGAAGTACCGCAGGAGAATGTGCTCGGCGAGGTCGGCCGCGGCGTCAACGTGTTGATGTCGGGCCTCGATTACGAGCGCACCGTGCTGGCTGCGGGGCCGCTTGGCATCATGCAGGCCTGCATGGACGTGGTGATGCCCTATATGCACGAGCGCAAGCAGTTCGGCCAGCCGATCGGCAGTTTTCAGCTCGTGCAGGGCAAGGTCGCCGACATGTACACCGTGATGAACGCCTCGCGTGCCTATGTCTATGCGGTGGCGAAGGCCTGCGACCGCGGCGAGACCACGCGGGAAGACGCCGCCGGCGCCATTCTCTATGCCAGCGAAAAGGCCACCCAATGCGCGCTCGACGCCATCCAGTTGCTTGGCGGCAACGGCTATATCAACGATTATCCCACGGGGCGGCTGCTGCGCGACGCCAAACTCTACGAGATTGGCGCCGGCACCAGCGAAATCCGCCGCATGCTGATCGGGCGCGAGCTGTTCGAGAAATCGGCCTGACAGGAAGAATCGAACCGGCGGTGTCTTCCGGGCGACAAATCTCCGATTTAACGTATCATCGAGATTGATACGTTTGGGAGGTCGACCTGTGAACCAGATGAGCCTTGTCGGGCAGCAACCGCCGCCGCTGCCACTCGTATCGGTTGCATTTACCGGCCAACGCAGTGATTTTTTTCGGCTAGTGGTTAGAGGTGCCGCCCTGGAACTCGTCACCGTCGGGTTCTATCGATTTTGGCTGGCTACCGATATCCGCCGGCATCTATGGTCGCATACCGAGCTCGACGGGGATGCCGCCGAATACACCGGTCGCGGCAAGGAGCTGCTGCTGGGATTTCTGTTCGCGCTTGCAATTCTGGTCCCGATCTATCTGGCCTACTTCCTCATCAGCGTCGAGGCCGAGCGCCTCAAGGGATTTGGCAGCTTTCCGCTGCTGCTCGCCTTCTACCTGTTCGGACAGTTCGCGATCTATCGCGCACGCCGCTATCGTTTGACCCGCACGATCTGGCGCGGCGTCCGCTTCTGGATGGACGGCTCGGGCTGGGCCTATGCCGCCCGCGCGCTGCTCTGGGGAGTTCTGGTCGGGCTGACGCTCGGGCTGGCGTTGCCCTGGCGCGAAGCCGCGCTGGAGCGTTACAAGATGCGGCATTCGCACTACGGCGACCTTCAAGGCAGCTTCGAGGCACAGGGCTGGCAGTTCTTCAAGCGGGGCTGGTGGCTATGGCTGTGCGCCCCCTTCGCCTTGGTGCTGTTTCCGCTGGCGCCCTTCGTCTATGCCGAATTCAAGGCGGTGGAGTGGCGCTGGTGGCTTTCCGGCATCCGGTTCGGCGACGTTCGTCTGGAATCGACACTGCTGCGGCGCGCGCTGTACGGCGTCTATTGGAAAATGATCGGTTGGTTCGCGCTGGTTTCCATAATCTCGACAACGTATTTCGCGTTCTGTGCCTTTCTGTTCACGAAGACGAACGGCATCACCCAAAATCATCCCGTTACGCCGGACATGCTTACGAAAAGCGTGCCAATATTTATCATGGCGGGGCTCGGCTATCTCGCCTTTGTTCTGACGCTCAATGTGGTCATGCGCGTTTATCTGCTGCGCGATGTCTGGGCGAAGGTCGTGGCGACGGTCCAGGTGCATGGCATCGAGGCGGCGGCGGATGTTGCGGCAAAGGGCGATCCGGTGAGCGCCCTGGGTGAGGGCTTTGCCGACGGTCTGGATGTCGCCGGGTTTTAAGGCGCGGAGCAATCGGTCCGATGGATAGTGATGTCGCAGAGGGTACCGCAGCAAAGCCCGGCGGACCGGCGATCTTCTACGACGGCACGTCCAATCGACGGCGAACGGTCGAAGTCAGGTTCAACGACCGATTAGAAATCAGCGAAGACGGTTCTGCGCCCGTGCCGTGGGCCTATGCCGACGTCCGCCGGGTGGACAGTCCGCCCGGCATCTTGCGGGTGAGTTGTCTTTCCGCGCCGACGTTGGCGCGGCTTGAGATACGTGATCCCGCGGTTGCAGCCGAACTGGTCTCGCGGTGCACGCAGCTCGGCGAGCAATTGTCGGACGCTCGCGGGGTTGCGAAGATCGTCGGCTGGTCATTGGCTGCGACGGTTTCCATCGTCTTAGTCGTGCTGTTTGCGATTCCCTTCGCTGCGGATCGGCTGGCGCCGCTGGTGCCGCCAGCCCTCGAACGGCGCGTGGGAGATGCCGCCGACGTCCAGATCAGGACTATTTTTGGCAACAGGGTGTGCGATGGCGCGGCGGGACAACTGGCTTTCAGCAAATTGGTGAACAGGCTGCGCGAACAGGCGGGACTTGACACCCTGCCACAGGCAGCGGTGTTGCCGTCGCGTGTTCCCAATGCCTTTGCGCTGCCGGGCGGCAGGATCTATCTGTTCGAGGGGCTGCTCGCGAAGGCGGAGAATCCCGACGAGATTGCCGGCGTTCTCGCGCACGAGCTTGGGCACCTAAACCATCGCGACAATATGCGTGCCTTGATTTACAACGGCGGCACATCATTCCTGATCGGACTGTTGTTTGGCGACGTCACCGGCTCAAGCGCTGTGATCTTTGCCTCGCGCTCGCTGGTGACGGCGTCCTATTCGCGCAAGGCCGAACAGGACGCCGACACATTTTCAATTGGCGTGATGCATCGCCTGGGCCGGCCGTCCAAACCGATGGGTGAGTTGCTGTTTCGCGTTACCGGAAAGCAGGGAGATGACGCCCTGTCGATTCTGGCGAGCCACCCGCTAACTGAAGATCGGCTGAAGCGGATGAGCGAGGAGGATCGGCCGCCGAGCGGTCCGCCATTGCTGACCGCGGAAGAATGGACGTCGCTCAAGGCGATCTGCAGTTCGGGGAATTGAGTTTCCTTACTCCGGCAAGTTGTTGACCTTCGTCACCCATGCCCGCACGTCCAAGAGCACTTCGGGCAGCACCTCCCTGACTTCGTCCACCGTCATTCCGGCCTTGATGCGGGGGTCGTAGAGCAGGTTGAGAATGTACTGGTCGTAGACGTCGAAGAACCCCATCGACACCTTGTCGTTGAACATGGTCCAGGGCACCGAGCCGGTGTCGTTGATCGGCCCCAGCGACTGCAAGAGTTCCTCATAGGCACAGTCCAGGAAGACGAAATCGCCGGTATCGACGGTGAGAATCACGTCCGAATGCTGGATTTCATAATTCTCGTTCTTGCGGAAGCCCGACAGGCATTGCGGGTCGAGCGAGGTCTTGATTTCGCGCGCCCGCTCCTTGCCGTAGGCGTCAGCGATGGTGCGGTCGAGGTCGCGGTCGCGCACCAGTTTGACGCTGATATTGGCGGCGTCGCCGCTCTCGGCCATAGCGATGTCGAGATGCTGAACGTGCGCGCCGATGTCGGCTACGACCTTGGCCAGTTGCGCCTTGCGGTCGGTGCGGTCGCCGTCGGCGAACACCCGCACCGGCATATCGTATTTCCGGATGCGGTCGACCCTTCCGGCGAGATGATATTCGGCGCCAAAGGCGGTTTTGAAAAATCCGTCCGCGATCTCGGCGTCGGTGAAACTCTTCTTTTCCGCGCGCTGGCGCGAGGCGATAGCGGCAATTTCGGCCGAGGCCGGTGAGGGCGCGAGGACACCGCCGAAAGCGATTACGGCCAAAGCGGCCGCGGCGATGTGCGACGACGGAAGGGAGGGGATGTTCATGGTTCGGCAACGCTGCCGCAACCGGTAACGGCGCGCAAGGTGCAAACGCGTTGCGCGATCAGGCTTGTTGTTTGAGCATGGTCGCCCGCGCAAGCCTGTTCCGCGTTTGTCGCTAAAACCGGTAGCCGCCCCGCGTCAAGCGCGGGGCAGGCTTTACCGGATCATGCTCTAATTCTTTACCACCACCGTGGTGCCGACGGAGACGCGACCATAGAGGTCGGTGACGTCCTCATTGGTCATGCGGAAGCAGCCGGAGGAAACCGCCTGGCCGATGGTCTCCGGCTCGTTGGAGCCGTGGATGCGATAAAGCGTCGAGCCGAGATACATGGCGCGGGCGCCGAGCGGATTTTCGATGCCGCCTTGCATGTGGCGCGGCAGGTCGGGCCGCCGCGCCAGCATCTGCGACGGCGGCGTCCAGCTCGGCCATTCCTTCTTCGCGGAAATGCGGTGCACACCGCTCCAGCGGAAACCGTCGCGGCCGACCCCGATGCCGTAGCGCAGCGCCTGGCCGTTGGGCAGGATGAGGTAGAGCCGCCGCTCGGCGGTGTTGATGATAATGGTGCCGGGGGCGTAATTGCTGTCGAAGTTCACGGTCTGCCGCGGGATCGGGCTGGCGCCGCCGCTTGCGAAGAAGTTCGGGCCGCCGCTCATGACATCACGCATGTCCAGGGCCTGGGCTTGCGCCTGGCCGCCGCCCGCGATCAATACCGCCGCAACCAGTAACGCATATGCCCGGGTCATTATTCTTCCTCGTGGAAATGGCAGTTTGGCAAGAGAATCGACAGCAGAAAGGCCATATCGGGCGCGATTCTTCAAGCCACGGCCGCGTGAGGTCGGCCATCCCGAAAAGCGGCGGCTAGCAAAGCACGGCCTTTACCGTGAATAATTGCAATGTCCGTCCCCCTTTGACGAAAGCTGCGAACAATGATTGATCTGCTCTCCGGCAGCGAAAAAGCGTCGCCAACGGGAGTGGAACGATGAACGGTGCGGAAAGTCTGGTGCGGACCCTGGTGGCCGGCGGCGTTGACGTCTGTTTCGCCAACCCGGGCACCTCGGAGATGCATTTCGTCGCGGCGCTCGACCGGGTCGAAGGCATGCGCTGCGTGCTCGGCCTGTTCGAGGGCGTGGTGACCGGGGCGGCCGACGGCTATTTCCGCATGAAGGGCACCCCGGCCTCGACGCTTCTGCACCTCGGTCCGGGGCTCGCCAACGGCCTTGCCAATTTGCACAACGCCAAGAAGGCGAATTCCGGCATCGTCAATATCGTCGGCCAGCACGCGACCTATCATATCGGCTTCAACGCGCCCCTGACCTCCGATATCGAGGGCCTGGCGCGGCCGATGTCGGCCTGGGTGCGCACCTCGCCTGACGCGAAATCGGTCGCAGCCGACGGCGCCGCGGCGATCGCGGCCGCAAAAAGCTCGCCGCCGCAGATTGCGACCCTCATCCTGCCCGCCGACACCGCCTGGAACGATGCAGATGGCATCGCGCAGGTGCCGGCCGCAAGCCAGCGCGTCGGCTACTCGGCGCAGGCGGTCGAGCGGGCGGCGAAGGTCCTGCACAGCGGGGGGGCGCAAAACCTGCTCCTGATCAGCGGCAGCGCGCTGACCGAGCAGGGGCTGGCGCTGGCGCAGCAGATTGCCGGCAAGACCGGCTGCAAGGTGATGGGCCAGACCTATCATCCGCGGATGGCGCGCGGGCGCAGCCGCTTCTCGATCGACCGCATTCCGTATGTGATCGAGCAGGCGCTGCCGATCCTGAAGGATTTCAAGAACATCGTCCTGGTCGAGGCCAACGAACCGATCGCGTTCTTCGCCTATCCGAACAAGCCGAGCATCCTGAAGCCCGAGGGCTGCGAGGTGCACCGCATGACCGCGTGGGGCGAAAATTCGGTGGCGGCGCTGGAGGCCTTGGCGGACGCGCTCGGCGCCAAGCCGGCCGACGTCAAGCCGCAGAAGCTCGCCGAGCTTGCCAAGCCGACCGGCCCGTTGAACCACGCTGCGATCGCGCAGGCGATCGCATGCGCCATTCCGGAAAACGCCATCGTGGTCGACGAATCCATCACGACCGGGCGCGGCTTCTTCCCGCCGACCGCGGCGGCCGCTCCGCACGACTGGCTACAGAACATGGGCGGCTCGATCGGCTTCTCCACACCGGTCGCGACCGGCGCGGCGGTGGCCTGCCCGGACCGCAAGGTGATCTGCCTGGTCGGCGACGGCAGCGCGATGTACACGATCCAATCGCTATGGACACAGGCGCGCGAGGGGCTCAACGTCGTGACCATCGTCTTCGCCAACCGCATCTATCAAATCCTGCGCGGCGAGTTCGACGGCGTCGGGGCCGGCGAGCCCGGCAAGCGCGCGCAGGACATGCTCAAGATCGACCGCCCGACCATCGACTTTGTCGCGCTCGCCAAGGGCGTAGGGGTGCAGGGCCGCGCCGTCACCAGCGCCGACGAATTCAACAAGGCGCTCGCGCAAGCCATTGCCGAGCCGGGGCCGCGGCTGATCGAAGTGCAAATGTGACGGCAAGCCCTGCGCGCGGTGGCCTTTTGTTTGAGCATGATCTTTCGGAAAACCGGTATTCACTTCTGCCGATCATGCTCTGAGCTAATATGTTTTGGTCGGAGGCCGCATGCAGACCGAGCTGAACAAACTCGTCATCGCGTTGAAGGAATTTTATGGGCACGAGACCTATATCCTTGAGAAGGATCTCGGCGAGCGCGCGCTGACGCACCGCCTCGCGGTGCATGTCGAACGGCAGTTCCCAGGCTGGGAGGTCGATTGCGAGTACAACAGGTTGGGGGAGCGCATGCTGCGGCTTCCGAAAGGGACGATCGTCTCGACCGACGATGCGCTCGGCAAATCGGTGTTTCCCGACATCCTTGTGCACCAGCGCGACATTCCGAACAATCTGCTGGCGATCGAGGTCAGGAAGGCCTCCAACCATCAGCCGTCGGAGCACGACCAGCACAAGCTGGAGGCGCTGACCGACCCGCATCTGTGGTTTGCCTACTGGATCGGGGTGCTTCTGACCTTGGCCAAGAACAACGTCGCAATCTGCGAAGTCTATGTCGGCGGCAAGGTCGAGCCCGGCTTGACGATATGGCTGGCCGGGCGCTTGAAGGACAAGGGATTGGGCGCCGCAATGGTCTGACCAAAGCCAACAACGATTTCCTTCGGCAGTCTACCAAACAATCTGCAGGTCTCGCTAACGCACCGAAGCAGAGTGCCTGATGACGGCCCAGACACGAAAAGGCCGCCCGAAGGCGGCCCGGCCGTGTCGTTATTCCTTTTTCATCATTCCTTTTTCATCGTGTCATCGCCGGCCTTCTTGGCCGTCTTTTTGGATTTCTTCGTCGGCTTCTTGCTCATCGTGTCCTTGGACATCGTGTCGCCACTGGCTGCGGGTGCGGCCCCGGCCTTGTCCTGGGCCAAGGCGGTCGACGAGACCAGAGCGGTCGATGAGAGAAGGGCGAGAGCGGCAGTAGCGACGATTAGTTTGCGCATGCGAAGAGCCTCCGTAGGTTTTTTTACAGGCGCACCATAACGGAACCCGCGCGATTCAGGTTCCATCCCACCGATCAGTTATTTGTGAGGGGCAGAGTCATGCAATTGTCGTTTTTGATCTTGCGGGCGGCACAGCCGTTGCGGCTTTCGAGGATTGTCCTGCCCCGGCGGGCCTTCTTGGAGCAAGGCCGTGGACTGGCGAACGGCAGTGCGAAGTACCGACGCGACGCGCGACACGCGCGGGGATGAAGTCGCTTACGCCGCCGGCTGGATATCGGCGGGCTGGTGGAAGGCGCGTGGCCTTGACGAGACGCTTAGGCCCGGCTGCATGCAAAAGTGACGCTGGATAGATAGGCTGGCCGATGTCTTTGACCGTGGGCCAGCCACTTCCGGTCTACCCCGATCAACGGACATCTTCCGAGCCGGCCGGCACTTCAGTTTTGTGCACAAAAACGGAAGTGTCGGCGTTTTTGGGTCGAGTCCGCTTCGCCCCGATAAACGGATATCGTCAGTTAGACTGGTTACGTACGAAAAGTGCGGTGTGTAGGTGGCTCCGGGTTTCCGACCAGGGCCTTTCAGTCGATGAGCGCCTCCGCCGGCGTAAACCCAAGTCCGTGCGCGTCCGCCACCGGCTTGCAGGTGATCTTGCCGTCGCAGACATTGAGGCCGTTACGCAAATGGATGTCGTCCTTCAAAGCTTGGCGCCAACCCTTGTCGGCAAGCTGCAATGTGAACGGCAGGGTAGCGTTGTTGAGCGCAAAGGTCGACGTGCGCGCTACCGCTCCCGGCATATTGGCAACGCAATAATGCACCACACCATCCACCACAAAGGTCGGATTGGAATGGGTCGTTGGCCTCGACGTTTCGGCACATCCGCCCTGGTCGATGGCGATGTCGACGAAAACAGAGCCCTGCTTCATCGTCTTTATCATTGTGCGCGTTATTAGTTTTGGCGCGGAAGCCCCGGGAACGAGCACCGCGCCGATTACGAGATCAGCTTTAGTGACGAGGTCGGCGATCGCAGCGCGCGTCGAAAAGATCGTGCGCACGCGTCCGTTAAACTGAGTCGCGAGGCGCCGCAGAACCTCGAGCGATCGGTCGACGAGCGTCACCTGAGCACCCATGCCGAGTGCGATCGTCGCGGCGTTGGTGCCGGCGACGCCGCCGCCAATGATCAACACATCTGCCGCCGGAGCGCCGGGAACGCCCCCTAGGAGAACACCACGCCCGCCTGCCTCCTTTTCAAGCGCATGAGCACCGACTTGCGGCGCAAGGCGACCGGCGACTTCCGACATCGGCGTGAGGAGCGGCAGTCCTCCTGACGAGGCGGTAACTGTTTCATACGCGATGCACACGGAGCCGCTCGAGATCAAGTCCTGCGTTTGCACCAAATCAGGCGCGAGATGCAGATAAGTGAACAAAATCTGGCTGCGTCGCAACATCTTGCGCTCGCCATCCAGCGGCTCCTTCACTTTGACGACCATTTCAGCGCGAGCAAATATTTCCTGCGGTGTGTCGACAATTTTAGCCCCGGCATTGCAATATTCATCGTCCATCAGGCCCGACCCGACGCCGGCGGACTTCTCAATAATAACCGCGTGGCCGCGATGCGTGAGCTCGGCAACCGTGGCGGGCGTCAAGCCGACCCGAAATTCGTTGTCTTTGGTTTCTTTTGGCGCGCCAATTAACATTCTTGTCACCCGAAATGAAAGACGTCGCCGCCAGCACTCCATCCAGGACAGGCGATATCGGATTTTCACATATCCAGGTGAAGTTACCACCCTGCGCCCCGAGCTCCAACGTCGGTGTAATTCACCGATATCCGGTAATGGGTCAAACTCAGGGGTGACAATGAATTGGCAGAACCCCGTGTAGCGGACATTGCTTCGGCCTCGTGCAAAAATCACAAGTTTTGGGTAGTTCGAAAAGCGAAGCGATATCAGAGACCTGAACTAACCAAATGGTACAACCAAAATGGGAGAGGGAAATGACGGTTTACGGCTACGCCCGAGTATCGACGGCTCGACAATCAGTGCGCCAAACTGACAGAGGCGGGCGCTGAGAAGATATTCTCTGAGAAGGAGAGCGCGCGGAGCCAAGACGGACCGGAAGGCGCTACAGAAGGCCCTAGCGGCTTTGGAGCCGGGAGACGTCCTACTGCTGAACCTCCCCATGGCTAAAGCCAGGGGGTTCTGAGAGAGGCAGAAGGCAGTCTTTCCGGGGCTCTCGCGGTCTCTGTTTGCAGAGGCGCTACATCATCCCCGGCCTCGACGGCCGGCCCAACTCTCTTGATCCGGCGACCCGCTCTAACGCCATTACGGACGTGGGGTTGGGCAAAGCCCTTCCCGCTTGCAGGTTGAAGTACACTCGACATCGCCGTCCTCAGGAGCGGTTCCGCACTGGCCCAAGCGATCTTGACTTGGGGAATGTCGAGCAAGTTCGTATCGCAGCATGTCGCAAGAAACGCGCTGTAGAGATCACGTTGAACCGGCTCTGTCCTGCCATCGCCGAACACATGAACCCGCTGCGAGAGCGGCTTCTTGATGTATTCGCCCGTGGTATGATCGAACTGGCTCAACCGTGTATGCCGGGTTTTGATCTCAATCACTCCACCGCCAGCACTTGCAGCCTTGCGCTGAAGCATCGAGATCAACATTCCTGGCGCACGCACTTTCACGCTGCGACCGTAGTTCTTCTGAAATGACTTGTAGCTCAACTCCTCTGTTTTGATGGTTGTCCCTTGACCGAGAATGCGGTTCGCCAACTCGCCATGCGATCGCTTGCGCTCGCCAGCCAATACTCGATCGCGCTCGCGTTTCGAAGCGGCAAGCGCCTGATAGCGCTGCGACCTGTTCCACCTTCTCTTACCCTTGATCGCGCGCCCTTTGGCATCGAAGTTGTCCAGGTTGGTTGCACGTCGCGAGCGGTCCATCGCGCGCTGGATCCGCCGGCAGTCGTTCCACGGTTCGACGACGCTCGGGCATAACTGCTCCAAAATAGCGTCGTCGCTTGATACCGCCGCGATGCTGGACGGCCCGATGTCGAGTCCGACAGTACCGTCCTTGGTGGTGTGCGTAGCGGGCGGCAAGCCCTCTTGCACCAACTGGCAAAACCAGCGGACGCGGCCCTTGATCTCGCGCCGGATAATGCGGACATACTTGGTCCTGGCCGCGAGCGCTTCTCTTTGCCAATCGCGTTTGTCCTTTGGATCGAGCATAAGCGGCAGCACAAGGCCGCTGTAGTGCACGGCGGGAACAGGCTCGGCGCGGTAGCGGATCACAGCGTCCGCTTTGCCCTCGATGCTGTTCAGCCGGTTTAACGATTTGAACCGTGGGCGGCCGCGCTTGCCAAACGCATACTGCTCGGCTGCCCGGAACGCGCGCAAACTCGTGGTTTGCGTGTCGTGGCTGCCGAGGTGATCGCCGATCCAGCAGGCATTGCGGCAGGAGAGCGCATACTTTTCAATCTCGCGCGAGGTGAAGCCGAACCGATTGCGTCTCGTCGCATACTTGCTGAATTAGTTTCTTAAGTTTGGCGTCGATAGGCGGATTAAGAACTGGCTTACGGTATTTCGGTCAAAAAACCACGTGGTATTTGCACGAGAAGAGAACGTTCCTGTTCGATCTGAAGTCCGCCATAGCCTATTACATACCTGGCTGATGTCTAATAGCAAAGAGGCGCTCACCCCATAGTTGAAACTAGGGGCTTGCGCGCCTAAGTTCGGTCACTCGCCTGGATCGGCTGGCAAGGTCTACCCTCGATTTGCTCAACACCCTAGATGCCGTTGCCAAGGCAGAGGCTGGCTTCCGCTCGCTGGCTGATACCTGGGCCGATACGACTACGCCACACGGCAAGCTGATGCTTCCGATCCTAGGCGGACTGGCTGAGTTTGCACGGAGCCTGATCCTAGCGAGAACCGGAGAGGGACGAGCTAGGGCTATGGCTAGGGGAGTGAAGTTCGGACGGAAGAAGAAGCTAACGCCGCATCAGATACAAGAAGCTGAGCGGAGACGGGAGGCCGGCGAAAGCCTGTCAGAGATTGGCCGGTTGTTCGGGGTGAATTACCAGACGATAGGCCGTCTTTGACGGCCGTGTACGCCAAGTTTCGCTGGCTTTGGTAGGCTTTAGCCGCCCCGAAAAGCCCGTACTTAAGTCCCAACACAACTCACGTAAGTCGCGAATCAGCAGGCAACTGGAGATTCTCATGTTCGGTTTCGCTACGACGAAGTGCGGCAAGTGCGAGAACCGTACTTTCAAGGTGCAAGAATTGAGTTTGAAGGGCGAGCTAGATTCCAGAATGATTTCGGTACAGTGCACATCCTGTAAGACGCCAATTGGGGTTTTTGAATACAACAGCGCTCTCCTGCAACAGCAGCAAGCGCGGATATTGCGTGTTGAACGAAGGCTCTCATCTATGGAAGATAAACTTGCTGATATAGAAGATAAACTTTCTGAAATCGCGTCTGCTCTAATGCAGCGCGGATTTACAAGGCAGAGCGGGTAGACGCATTTCGGGAAGACGGCCCCCTTAGCAGGGGATTTTCTTTGTAACCTATCATATTCAGGTCATGAGCCTGCGTAGCGGGGGCCAGTCTGAATGCGGCAGGGATTGAGATACTAGCAAAGCCGGGATGTTCCTGCCTTAGCGGGTGGCTCCCGGCTTTTGCTTTGCTATTTCTGGGGCTTGATCTTAACCGCGATAGCGATAGTTTGACCTATAATCCGCCGTGCTTCCTCGGCCTTGTCTTCGTGCTCGAATTCGAAGAACACTAGCGGAATGCTGCGGCTGTCGAGGATACCAACCTAAGATAGCATCAGGGTACGACAAAAGACGACAAAAGCCCCCAGAGTTGACGAGCTCTGAGAGTAGGAATAATCTCCTAGAGGGGGTAGCGCAATAGCTTGCCTCAGTCAAACCGACGTCGCCGCTTGTTACATCCGAGGTTATTCATTTGGGTGGCAACGGGGGGTGACAAAGTTTCCTCAATAATTACAATGATTCTATAATAGGTTGTATCGAGTTGATTTTGCTACTATTAGCAAGTTATTGATATTTCTTCAGAAATGGTGGGCGCACAAGGGATCGACCTTGGACCTCTCCCGTGTGAACCACAATCCCTAGACCATGGCAAGCCAAATTCTGCCACAGTAAAACTGCAAAAGCCCCTGCAGTGCAGGGGTTTTTTGCCAAAGGCGCCATAGTGGCCCATAGCAACCCTTAGCACATTTTGTATGCCCCGGCTGTGCCCCCGGTAAGCTTCGCCTTGTCGGCGCAAGTTCTGACGCCTGCGCCGCTTCCTCAGCCAGACGGCCCGATCACGCAAGTCGCGGCCGCCTGCGGTCCGGGTAGAACACAAGTGGACGGGCCTGTGCGTGGCAAGGACAACCGTCCGTCACGCCCGCCGAGAGGTCCGCAGGTGCGTGCGATGGCGCGCTGGCGTTTGCGCTCACTACGAGTAACCACCAGCACTGGCGCCCGATCCATCACAAATCGGGCGCCACTAGCGCCCGGCTCGATAGATCCAGGGCGGAGACCTTGACGCCGAACTCGTAGGGCCGGTGCGCCTTGCCCTTGCCGATGCACTCCACCTCCGGGGCTTGCAGCAAGTAGACCTTGGGGCCGCGCTGGCGTTGGGTCTGCTCGCGCACGCGCCGTGCCAGCCACAGGATGCGGCCGAACACCATCTCGATCTCGGCAATTATTCTTCACGGAAGACTGTCTGTTTAGAGTCTAGTCGCTTGCGCTCATTTGGCAAAACGCCGATGTCGGCTAAGTGCCGATACTGTTGAAAAAGTCTCTTTGCGGTCGACGAATGAAACTTTTCAGGACCGCCGGTGCGCCCCACAAGCGGCGACGTGAAGGACCACATCGGTTCACCAAAAGCGATCATAAACCTTCCTAACTGTCTTACAAAGGCTTTCAGCGGCTGCGGCACTGGGATCGCATCTATGGTGCCGCCGTCACACGCCGACTGCGGGCCATGGGAATCCGCTACTAGCCTACGGCTAATCGGATCGATCCGCTGCGAGGCGAGCAGCAGGCGGCCGAGAAGCTCGTCGAGGCTGGCCGACTTCTGGCCCGGGAACCACAGGCGATGCAGTTACGCTATTTTGCAGCCCTGCACGACACCGCGAGCGAGCGGTCCTCAACCATTGTCTTTCCGCTGCCGACGGATCTGCTCACTCATCTCGTCCCACGACCGGACGGGGCGAAGTGACTTTGATCACAAGTGATTTTTTGGTCGGCTTCACCGTGGGTGCCACCAGGATGCAGATTGCGTGGGCTTGATGGGTGTCAACGTCTACGGCCCCGCTGCTCGACTGGAGTTCACGGTCGCGCGCAGAACGGGAGCATGGAGCCATGCGAGAAATCGAAATTCATGACTACGCGCGCCAGTTGCTGGAAGCACACGGCGCGAAGGCCAATGCTCCGTCCGGCCGCCAATGGAAAACCTTGGTTTGCGCGATGTTTTTTAGTCGCTGTTCCCCGCCATTCTCGAACTGAATGTGGACCTTGCCCTCGACTTCGATTCTCACCTTATCCGAGACGCAGATGCCATTGGGATGAGCCGATTGTTGGAGACGTGCAGTCAGATTGATGGTATCGCCGTGACGATCCCCATCCTCGACGATCACGTCGCCAAGGTTAATCCCGATACGCACATCGATGCGTCGCTCGTGTGAAAGACCGCTATTGCGCTTGAGCATGGAGCGCTGCATCACTACCGCGCAGCTTACAGCATCTACAACGCTGGGAGGCCATCGCCCATGAGTTTGAAGATGCGGCCGTGGTGCCTTGCGATCTCCGGCTCAAACAATTCCTTGCGATGCGCCCGAATTCTTTCCAGGCGCCGCTCGATGCGTGCTTCGGCCATTAGACACCCATTTAGAGAGGTCCAATTCGAAGAATTGTAAGCGCGTGCGTTCAAAAGTCTAAAACTTGGCCTGCGGATGGCCAGCGAGGGCTAATGTCCGGGTCAGAAGCGGTCATTTCACTCCACCGGCCGGCGCCACATGGCTAACAGACAGCGCGCCTGACCCATTAGGGTAGTTGAGAAGTCCTTCCGCGGCCCTCTCCGCTTCGATCGGCCACATTGACAGGTACGCGAAAAGAGACGTGCACTTATCGGGCTTGAATGATCGCCACAATGGTCCTCATCGTCCCAAAAGTCTTCACATCGAGATGCTGTGAGGCCAATGGGAGGTAACCATGAAGAAGGTCTTGTTCGCACTGTTACCGTTGGCCCTTACTGCCGTTTTTTTGGTTCAATTCCCCGCACGAGTGTTCGCCGGGCCTGCCGAGGATGTGCAGGCTGCAATGCAACGTCTCAAGTCCAAGGCTGCGGCGCTCGGTACACCCACTGTCAATGGGGAAGAGGCAGTCGCTGGCAAGAATGTCCCCGCCTTACATTTTGGCGCGACCAAGATGAATAACAATTTCGTGCTGGTTGACGAGGTTCAGAAAGAAGCGGGTGGGACGGCCACAATCTTTGTTAGGAGCGGCGACGAGTTCGTCCGCGTGGCAACGAACGTTTAGAAGGATGACGGGTCGCGGGCGATAGGCACCGTTCTAGACCCAAAGGGTAAAGCCATCGCGGCTATTGCGAAGGGCGAAAACTATTTCGGAGAGGCCGACATAGCCTTACATCACCGGCTATGAACCAATCCGCGATGCAAACGGCAACATCATCGGCGTCTATTACGTCGGTTATTTGAAGAACTAGCGTGCATCGATAAAAAGGAATTAGAGGCTGCTCGTGCCCTTGGGTAAGCGCGTTGCGGAGTTTGCCGCCATAATGAAACGCGGTTCAAATCATAAGTCACTCAGATGAGTGAGGGCTCGGTAGAGGCCTCACCCTCGCTCCACACACACCTCTGTACTCTCGTAAACGATAGCTCTCACGGCCGTCCAAACTGAGGATGCGGCCAAACATCCAACGTCTGCGAGGTGGCACGTCCGCTCACTGCGGTGCGTCACGGTTCGGCTCGGATATTCCCAGAACGATGGCGCCACGATCTCATGGTCAGTCGAACGCATCTTGGAGGGATTTGATAGTTCGAGGAGGCCTATGCTTTTTTGTCAAGGCGCGATCTGCGCGGCGCCAGCTTTCAATTCGCCCTGCCGGCGATCGCAAACACTGCGTCGTGATGCTGCACTCGTGAGCCGTCCCAAAGAACGGGCAACCCGACCGCGAGTTCTGCTGTGGGTCATTAGCGCCATTTTGACCGTTGTGCGGTTACGTCCGGTCTTCCCCCAATTCCAGACATGTCGCTGCACTGCGCTAACTAACGCGATGTGCCATCACCGGAAGTCAGTTGATTTCTCGATCACTTTGTCGGTGCATTCTTCCTTGCCCAAGCATCTCGGCTCTATAAGCAAGAGGCCCGCGAGGTTCTCGTCTAGCCACAATATGGCACCGATCGCATTTTTGGGCGCCTGATTTTGGGTTGACGGGCAACAGCAAACGTAACCTAATCAATTCCTTAAAGTAGTCCTCCTGCCAGGAGGCCTTCGTGAACGAGCTCTCGGGCTACGTATTCTCGTCGCTGCGGGAGGGCGACATCGCTCTATACCGGGGCTCCGGCAAGGGTTTGACGCCGATCCTGCTTGTTGCTGCAGAAGAAACCTCGCCCGGTTGCGTCGAGCGACTTGAACGCGAATATGCGCTCAAGTCCGAACTTGACGCCGACTGGGCGGCGCGACCCGTCGGGCTTACGCACGATAACGGCCGTATGACGCTGGTGCTTGAGGATCCCGGCGGTACGCCGCTTGATCGACTGCTTGGCCGGCCACTGGACGTATCGCATTTCCTGCGCATCGCGATCCCGCTAGCGGGCGCGCTCCGCCATGTGCATGAGCGTGGCCTCATCCATAAGGACATCAAGCCGGCAAATATCCTGGTGGACGAGGCAAGCGGCGGCGTTTGGCTGACGGGGTTCGGCATTGCCTCGCGTCTGCCGCGCGAGCATCAAGCTCCCACGCCACCAGAGGTGATCGCCGGGACGCTCGCCTACATGGCGCCGGAACAAACCGGCAGGATGAACCGCTCGGTGGACTCCCGCAGCGATCTCTATGCACTGGGCGTTACGCTTTACGAAATGTTGACGGGACAGCTGCCGTTCACCGCTGCCGATCCGATGGAGTGGGTTCACTGCCATATCGCGCGGCAACCGGTGCCGCCCGGCGAGCGGGTCGCGGGCGTATCGGGGGCGCTCTCGGCTATGGTGATGAAGCTCCTCGCCAAGACCGCCGAGGAGCGCTACCAGACCGCCGCGGGCGTCGAGGCCGATCTGCGGCAGGCGTTGGCGGAATGGGAGTCGCATGGCCGTATCGACCCGTTCCTACTCGGCGCTTGCGACGTATCGGGCCGGCTGCTGATTCCCGAGAAGCTCTACGGCCGGGAGCGCGAGATCGACGCTCTGCTCGCTTCCTTCGACCGGGTCGTGGCGAACGGCACCTCCGAGTTAGTGCTCGTGTCCGGATATTCCGGCATCGGCAAGTCCTCGGTCGTACACGAGTTGCACAAGGCGCTCGTACCGTCACGTGGCCTGTTCGCGTCCGGCAAGTTCGACCAGTACAAGCGCGACATTCCGTACACGACACTGGGCCAAGCCTTCCAGAGCCTTGTCCGCTCGCTCCTGAGCCTGAGCGAGGCCGAGCTTGGCCGGTGGCGAGACTTCCTACGCAAGGCGCTGGGCCCGAATGGTCAGCTCATCGTCAACCTCGTTCCCGAGCTGGAGCTCGTGATTGGGAAGCAGCCACCGGTCGCGGACCTGCCGCCGCAGGACGCGCAGAACCGGTTCCAGATGGTATTCCGGCGCTTCCTCGGGGTGTTCGCGCGCAAGGAGCACCCGCTCGCGCTGTTCCTCGATGATTTGCAATGGCTGGATGCAGCAACGCTGGACCTCCTCGAGCATCTGGTCACGCACGCGGAAGTACGGCACCTGCTGCTGGTCGGCGCTTGCCGGGACAACGAGATCAGTCCCTCTCACCCGCTTCCGCGAACGCTGGATGCGATCCGCAAGGCGGGAGCGTTCGTGGAGGAGATTAATCTCGCGCCGCTCTCCCGCGAAGACCTGGAACGGCTGATCGCGGATACGCTTAGCTGCGCGCCAGGCGATGCCGCCCCGCTGGCGCGACTGGTGCATGAGAAGACGGGCGGAAATCCGTTTTTCGCTATTCAGTTCATCTCTGCGCTCGCCGAAGAAGGGCTGCTCCACTTCGATCATGACGCTGCGTGCTGGCGCTGGGAACTCGCTCGCCTTCACGCGAAGGGGTACACCGACAATGTGGTGGACCTTATGGTTCGGAAGCTGAGCCGCCTTCCCCTCGCGACCCAGGCGGCGTTGCAGCAGCTCGCTTGCCTCGGCAATGTCACCGAGGTCACGATGCTTTCGATCGTTCTTGGGAAGTCAAACGAGGACGTTCGTTCGGATCTCTGGGACGCCACTCGTCTGGAGCTGGTCGTGCACTTGGACGGCTCGTACAAATTCGTCCACGACCGTGTCCAGGAGGCCGCCTATTCGCTCATACCGGAACGGCTGCGCGCCGAGGCGCACCTCCGCATCGGAAGGGTGCTCGCGGCGCATACCCCTGCGGAAAGGCGCGAGGAGGCCATCTTCGAAATCGTCAATCAGCTCAACCGTGGCGCCGCCTTGATCACCTCACGAGACGAGCGTGAGCAGCTGGCCGAACTCAACCTGCTCGCGGGCCAGCGCGCCAAGGCCACGACCGCCTACGCCTCAGCGCTCACCTATCTCACCGCTGGAGCGGCCCTGTTAGCGGACGATTGTTGGGAGCGCCGGCAGGAGCTCATCTTCCCGCTGGAGCTGCACCGGGCCGAATGCGAGTTCCTGACTGGCGAACTTGCGGCCGCGGAAGAGCGCTTGACCATGCTTTCATCCCGCGCCGCAAAGACTGTCGACCAATCGACCGTAGCATGCTTGCGCGTGGATCTGTACACAACCCTCGATCAGAGCGACGGCGCGGTCGCCGTCTGTCTTGCCTACCTCCGGCATCTGGGCGTCGAATGGTCGCCGCATCCGACAGACGAGGAAGTGCGACGAGAATACGAGCGGATTTGGTCACAGCTCGGGACCCGTGCGATCGAGGAGGTCATCGATCTGCCCTTGATGAGCGACCCGGTATCCCTCGCAACTCTAGATCTTCTGACGAGGGTCGTGCCGCCGGCATTGTTTACGGATGCGAACTTTCTTTCGCTGGTCATCTGTCGGATGGTCAATCTCAGCCTCGAGCGCGGCAACAGCGATGGTTCATGCTTCGCCTATGTATGGCTTGGCGTCATAGCAGGACCGCACTTCGGCAACTACAAGGCCGGATTTCGATTCGGTCGGCTCGGCTATGAACTGATCGAAAAACGCGGATTGAAGCGCTTCCAGGCCAGGACCGGTATGGTCTTCGGAAATCTCGTCGTGCCATGGACGAAACATGTCCGGGCTGGCCGTGATTTGTTGCGTCGTGCTTTCGAGGCCGCGAACAAGACCGGCGACCTCACGTTTGCGGCCTATAGCTGCCAGGGCCTGAACAGAAACCTTCTCGCGGCGGGAGACCCGCTCGTTGAGGTGCAACGTGAAGCCGAGAATGGGCTCGACTTTGCGCTGAAGGCTCGGTTCGGTCTCGTCATCGATGTCATCACCTCGCAGCTCGGCCTTATCCGGACCCTTCGTGGCCTGACGCCGGAATTCGGCTCCTTCAACGACGAGGAATTTGACGAGCTCCTGTTCGAGCGCCGTTTGGCGGGCGACACAAGTTTGGCGGCACCTGAGTGCTGGTACTGGATCCGAAAGCTGCAAGCTCGCTTCTTTGCCGGGGACTATGCTTCGGCCCTCGATGCCTCATTGAAGGCGGAGCGGCTGCTTTGGACGTCACCATCACATTTTGAAGCGGCGGAGTACCATTTCTATGGTGCGCTTTGCCAAGCGGTGTCCTGCGATTCCGCATCCCCCGGCCGGCGCCGACAGCATCTCGAGGCTCTGGCCGCCCACCACGGGCAGCTCGAAATATGGGCGGAGAATTGCCCGGAGAATTTCGAAACCCGCGCCGCGCTGGTCCGCGCCGAGATTGCTCGGATCGAAGACCGGGAGCTCGATGCCGAGCGCCTCTACGAACAGGCCATCCGCTCGGCCCGCGCAAACGGCTTTACTCACAATGAGGCGCTCGCCAATGAACTCGCTTCCCGCTTCTATGCGGCGCGTGGCTTCGAGAAGATTGCCCGTGCGTATTTGCAGGATGCCCGCTGCGGCTATTTGCGTTGGGGAGCCGATGGCAAGGTGCGGCAACTCGAACAGCTTCATCCGTATCTCCGCGACCCACCAGTCTCTGCATCTCCCACCACTACCATCGGCGCGCCCGTCGGGCAGCTGGATGTCGGGACGGTGCTGAAGGCCGCGCAAGCAGTCTCCAGCGAGATCGTCCTCGGTGAGCTTATCAAGACGCTGCTGCGGATCGCGGTCGAGCATGCCGGCGCCGAGCGTGGCCTGCTCATCCTGTTTACGGGTGACGAGCCGCGGATCGCGGCGGAAGCGGCGACCGGCCGCGGCCAGGTCGAGGTCACGCTGCGCCAAACGGCCGTGTCACCGGCTGAGCTTCCTGAATCGGTGCTGCATTATGTGATCCGGACGCGGGAAAGCGTGATCCTGGATGACGCTTTGGTGCAGAATCTTTTCTCGGCGGATGAGTATATCCGTCAGAAGCCTCCCCGGTCGGTCCTCTGCCTGCCGCTGGTGAAGCAGTCCAGGCTGATCGGGGTGCTCTATTTCGAGAACAACCTGGCTTCGCACGTCTTCACGCCCGCGCGGATCTCGGTACTGAAACTGCTGGCGTCGCAAGCGGCGATCTCGCTCGAGAACGCCCGTCTGTACAACGATCTCCAGGAACGGGAGGCCAGGATCCGCCGCCTGGTCGACTCGAACATCATCGGGGTCTTGATCTGGGATTTTCAGGGCCGGATCATCGAAGCCAACAAAGCCTTTCTCGATATGGTCGGATATGCCCGGGAAGATCTTGTCTCGGGTCGGCTGCGATGGACAGAGCTGACGCCGGTCGAATGGCGCAACGCCGACGACCGGGCCATCGCAGAGCTGAAGGCGACCGGAGCCATACAACCGCGTGAGAAAGAGTACTCTCGCAAAGACGGCAGCCGAGTGCCGGTTCTATTCGGCGCGACGACATTCGGCGACGGCCAAGACGAGGGCGTCGCGTTCGTGCTCGATCTGAGCGAGCGCAAGCACGCCGAGCAGGTGTTGCGCGACACGCAAACGAACCTGGCGCATGTCATGCGCATAACAACCCTGGGCGAGCTGACCGCCTCGATCGCCCACGAAGTGAACCAGCCGCTCGCCGCCGTCGTCATCAACGCCGGGGCCTGTCTGAGTTGGCTCGACCGCGGAACTCCCGATCTGGACGCAGTGCGCCGCTCGGTGGAATGGATCATCGACGACGGCAATCGGGCGAGCGAGGTGATACGGCGCGTCCGGGGGCTCGCGAAAAAGACTGACCTTGAGAAGGTGCCGCTCGACGTCAATGATGTGGTCTGGGAGGTCATCGCGCTGATGCAGCGTGAGCTGATCAGCCACCGGGCATCGTTGCAAATGGAGTTGGCGCCGGCTCTGCCCATGGTCCTCGGGGATCGGGTCCAATTGCAGCAGGTGATTATTAACCTCGTGATGAATGGCGTTGAAGCGATGCAATCGGTCACGGATCGGCCGCGCGAACTGATGATCCGATCCCGTCAGGACGAGACACACCAAGTGCTCGTCAGCGTGACGGATTGCGGCGTCGGGATTTCTGCCGAGAATGCGGACCGGCTGTTCAACGCCTTCTTCACCACCAAATCGAGCGGCATGGGTATGGGACTCTCGATCTGCCGTTCGCTCGTGGAAGCTCACGGGGGCCGGCTTTGGGCTACGGCAAACGTACCCCACGGTACCACGTTTCAGTTGACCCTGCCGGCGAACACAGGCACTGCGTCGTGAGGTTGCACCCGAAAGCCGTCCAAAGAACAGGCGGCCCGGCCGCGAGTTCAGCTCTGGGTCAATCGCGTCGTTTTGGCCACGGATCGACCTGTGTGTACCGAAAACTTAAATCCGACTATAATGGTGATGAAGTCCGCCAAGGATGGCGCGTGAACGAATGACACCGGTGCGCTGTACCGAGCGAGAGACGGGCGCATCCTTGTTCAAAGACCGATGCGTTCTGACTCCGTTGTAGTAACGGGCGTAAGATTTCAGGATGCGACGCAGATGCGCCTCGGCCAAGACAATCATATGACCGACGCTCTCTCGCCGGATCGAGCGGTGCGGTAGGCTTGTCCCGGATGCCCATGGCGCGCAGTCGGCGTGTGACGACGGTGCCGTAGATCCGATCGCGGTCTCGGATCATGTAACGCGGAGCCTCGTTTGCGAACGACGTTCCCGATCGATAGCGTCAACTCGTCCCGTAATCGTCATAAAGGGCCAAAGATGCCACCCGCTGCTGCCACGAACGATCCCGAAACGCGCGGTCACGCCACCGGATGGGAATATTTCGGAGAGAAGTTGCTACCTCCAACCACCGGTACGCCGTTGGCGCGGCATTCTTCGGAATTCTCTTGGTCAGGTGAAGACGCAAATCAACAGGAGAGCGAGTTACGTTTTCACGGTGCAGCCGCAGCGGTGAACGCGCGCGGTCGGGACATAGAAGCGCTGGCATGATGCGAGGTCGGCGAACGAGTGATCCCCAAGTCTGACGGTTTCGACATAGCCGGCTGACGCCAATTGCAGAACAACAAGAATCCACACGGTCATTTGACGCTGACTCCTCGGGGAGTGACCATCCATATACCCTCGCAACGCTTGCACAAGCCGGCCGGATGTGCACCGAACCCGCGCGACCGCGACCGCAACCTTATTTTATTGGATCGATGAAGGCGCCGATCCCGTCGCCGAGATGATCGACTTCGGACTTTGCGGTGACGGCGGCGACAGCTGATGAAGGGCTGTGAAGGTGGTCTTGGCGCACCCGACACGATTTGAACGCGTGACCTTTGCCTTCGGAGGGCAAGGGTGGAAATATTTCCCATGCTTACCCAAAATGGCTTGGAAATACCCTACGCTCGTATTAGCCTGAAAATGGACTGATTTGGGGGCAGCGGTCATTTCCCGTGATTTCCCCGGTTTCCCGGCTCGTGCTTACCCGATGCTTACCCGAGGGGCTATGGCCAAACTCACCAAGAGAAGCGCCGATGCGGCAAGCGCTGTCGGTTCCGAGCTCTTCCTCTGGGACGATGAGCTGCCAGGCTTTGGACTGCGCGTAAAGAAGAGCGGGGCCAGATCCTTCATTGTACAGTACCGCAACGCCAATGGGCGCAGCCGGCGACTCACCTTGGGACGCTATGGCGTTCTAACAGTGGAAGAGGGGCGCAGGGCCGCGAAGCTGGCCTTGGCAGAGGTCGTGAAAGGTGCCGATCCAGCAGAAAACAAGAAGCTCGCACGCGGCGCGATGACGATTGAGGAGCTTTCTAAGGAATATCTGGATAAGGCAGAGCAAGGTCTGATCCTAACGCGACGCGGACGCGCCAAGAGTTCGACGACCCTCTATACCGACAAAGGCCGCATCAATCGCCATATCATCCCATTGATCGGGAAAAGGACAGTCAAAGACTTCACTTTCACAGACGCCAACCGTTTCCAGCGCGATGTTATCAGCGGCAAGTCAGCAGCTGACGTGAAAACCAAGGCGCGCGGGAGGGCGATCGTAACGGGGGGCAAGGGCACCGCTGCCCGTACGATGGGGCTGCTCGGCGGCATATTCAGCTACGCCGTGAGCGAGAGCTACTGCTCGGACAACCCCATCAATGGTATCATACGTCCCAAGGATGGAACGCACGAATGGCGCTTGGATGATGCTGCATACAGACGCCTCGGCAAATGTCTCGCGGCGGCCGAAGCCGCCCAAGAGCATTGGCAACGAATATTGGCTACCAAGGCTGCGACTCTGACGGGTTGTCGCTTGGATGAGATCGAGGGCTTACTAAAGACCGAAGTGGACGCCGTCCACATGGCGCTTCGCTTGGGAGACAGTAAAACCGGCAAGAGCATTCGCCCGATAGGGTCGACGGCGGTTGCCGTCCTGAAGGCGGCCTCAACCAAATCCAATTCCAAATACGTCTTTCCGTCGATTACGAATGACAAAAAGCACCACACCGGCCTGACGCGCTGGCTTAAAAAGATATCTGCTAAGGACGTGCCCGGGATCACCAGCCACGGCCTGCGGCACTCGTTCAGCTCAACAGCCGAAGATCTCGGCTATTCGATACCCACGATCAAAGCACTGGTGGGCCATTCGAGGGCGAGCGTCACGGAAGGCTACATTCATAAAATCGATACGGCTCTGGTTTCGGCCGCCAACCGAATCGCCCAACACATAGAGGCTGCAATGACTGGCAAGAAATCCGAGCGCGTCGTACCCCTAAGATCGGCGCAGGTAGGTAACTCCCGACGAGCAGCCGCACTACAGTAGGCTAGTGAGTCTTAATAGCGAACGATGCTGGGAACAAATCCGTAATGTGCGTAGATCTTTATGACCGAGAGAACAAGTCGGAACCGGCTCGACGAAAATTTACGTTTCCGATTGAAGCGTACGCCGATCGCATAAGGCTAAAAGCGCGCCTTGAACTGGCGAGTTCCGAACCTGCAATGATCATGTTCGATATCTTGGCCAAGAAAAGGGTGCCGCTTGTAAAGGCAACCAATGCTGTTCGCGAAACTCTAGATTCTGCGACAAACACTGGATATGCGACGCAGCGTTTGGAAAATTTGGACATGCTCCGCAAACAACGCTTGGTCCTATTGGACGAATTGATCTCAAAATTTAGCGCTTTCGTCGACGCAATTTCGAAACTGCCGCCAAAAATCGAGCATATCGCATGGCGTCCTCCTAGGATCGCTGAAAACAATTTCGCCCCATGCCAACTGGACGCTGACGTGGGCCGCAACGGAATTCAACGCCCCAACTCCTATTGGCGCAAGCGCACTGAATCCGGCAGTGAGCTTGTCCTAAACAACCGGATGACGGTGTAGACAAATGCGCGAACGCGGCTGGGATCGCGAATTCGACGAACCAATCACACTGCCCACCGGGCCCAAGCCAGATCACGCGCATGTCTCAGTTGGGTCAATCGCGTCACTTTGACCGTGGGCCGGCCCCTTCCGGTTCACCCCGATCAACGGACATCGTCAGACCGCCCCGGCATGTCGGGTTGGTGCCAATAACGAACTCATGCAACTGCAGCAAGACGCTCTTGTTTTCAGCTTCGCTTTAGAGGCGATGGCCGCAGGCAGCGTGCAATGATCGGCACTTCAAGCCCTGCCAAGCGAAGGATGAGCGGGAGGACTGTTGCCAATCTGCTCACCAATTTGGCGCTCGATCCGTTTGGAAAGATCCCCGATAAGTTCTGCGCCGTGCGCGCGAAGCTAGTGGGAATTAGGACGGCGGCGGAGCAGGCGACGGCCGGGATCAATCCCCCGGACCGCTGTCAGTTGGCGAAAGGCGTCTGCGGCGCGATCTTGTTCTGCGCGATGATGGCTTCGGCCCGCGCGAGATTTTCCAGCAGGCGCTGGCTGGTCAAGACAAGGAAGTAATAGCCGAACTGCGGGTTTTGGAAGTAGATCTCGAGCAGCTTTTCATAGCTGATAGTCAGGACGCGGCCATCCTCGATACATTCGATCGTCGCGGTCCGGCGGTTGTCGAGCGTGAGGAAACCAAGCTCGCCCATCAAACGCCCCGGCGGAAGTTCGACGTTGATTTCGATGACCCGGAATTTGCCGGTAACGGTCAGCAGCATTTCGTTGGCTGCGTCACCCTTCTTCATCAAGATATCGCCCTTGCGATACTTGCGGTCGGTCATGAACGGCTTGAGCCACTCCATCGACATGTCGCCCTGTGTTGCGGTGCGCGCCTTCTTCACGAGAGCGAGCATTTGACGGAGACGGTAGGCATTGATCGGAATCATCAGGAGATAAAGAAAAAAGGTCGTGACGGCTCCGGTGAGCGCACCGAAGATGGCGAAGAATGCGCAGCCGATCATGTTCGCGACCCGCAGCGGCACCATCGTGTGCGTCAGCAATGTGGCGACAAAGAAGATCGCGCCGACCAGGGCGAACATATTGGCAAGCGTGATGTTGTGCAGAAAGATTTCCAGCAGGCGGTTGAAGATGGCGTCCCAGGTCACGTTGTTCGGATCGAGACCCATTTGGACCAGAATCTTCGCGAACCTGAGGTTGTCGGTTGCTGCATCGAGAATGCGGTCCAGCATGATGGACATATCTCCTTTAAAGCCGGTGAGGCCAGTTTACCGGAAGTGGCTTTATCGCAGCGCAACAAACTTGGCCGCCCGACTTCCGAGGTGGGTCACACCCGGAAGAACCCAGATTGAGCATATCGAGTCCGCTTCACCCCCAAAGAGCGGACATCCAGCGGACATGCCGAGTTGGCCGCTTGGGGCCAAAAGCTGACCTCGCAACTCAGTGAGAAGCGCGCTCCAGCCCTTTGACTTTGATGACCGGATCGACACTGGCCGACATCGGAGTCAGTGGGGAGGAGGACTGAGGACTTGGCTGAACGGGCGGCTGATTATTCTGCTTAGTTTTTTGCTTCTGCTTTCCTTTTGCCACTCCAAACCCCAACACATTCCGAAACGTCTGAATGTTTGCACCGTTATCTTGAAACCCCCTTCTCAGGTCATCGTGCCCGGCATGAAGCACTTAATTAGTTTGCCGGGTATGCCGCTGTGACCGTTCCAAGTATCGTAATACCAGACCAGCGTACGGCCGTCACGATTCGGCCCCGTCACCACGGCCTCGTCGGGCACGTCTGCCCACACGCCATCAAGCCTGACTTTGTAGTGACTTCTCGGCTTGTTCTGTGTCTCCCAGTCACTCGGTTCGACGTGCGCCGAGTCTGAGCCATCGCAGCAGGGACCCTTCCCGCTCTCTAGCTTCTTATACCAGCCGTCCAGCTCGGGATGCGACGCATCGTGGGCCTCCGCCGGCGAGATCGCCATGTAGCACAGTATCGCCGCGCCCGCGGCGAACACCGTCGATCTCGCCGTTGAGGTAGATCGCCTTGCGCGTTCCCTGCAGGTTGAGGCAGTCGAGCTGCTGGATGTCGCGCCACGTGGAGCGGCTGGACCTGCGCGACCACGATGGCTTCGAAAGGTGCGTACGCCATAAGCCCACATCATTTCGCGCTCTCCATCTCTTCTTGAGGGGCTGCAAGCGGCAGTTGGTCAACCCCGTAATCGCCTTAGCGATAGTCCATCAGCCTTGGGGCAGCTTACTCGATTTGAACCATCGATGATACTTTCTAAACCGCCGGACGTCGGCTGTGGGTCATTCGCGTCGATTTCACCCGACGCCGGCTACTTCCGGTCTTCCCCGATGAGCGGACATTTTCGGTGTCCGTCGGCATGTCTCAAAGGTGCCAATGCACGAAGTCGCTGCGCTCCAGCCCGCTGCGCGGGAGCAAGAGCCGAGATACCGGTAGCCAGGTGAGAGGATAGTGATAGCGGTGGAGAGCTCCCGTCCTGAGAATTGAGGTGTCGTCAACCTCACTCAGGAAGGAGCTCCCCATGAGCCAGACTAACACTGTCAGTCCGCTGCGTCAGCATATGATCGAAGACATGGCTGCGCGCAAGCTCAACCCACACACGCAACGCAGCTATATCCACAGTTGCAAGCGGTTCGCCGCTTGGCTCAAACGCTCGCCCGGTACGGCAACGCCCGACGAGGTTCGGCGATTCCAACTGCACCTCATCGAAAGCGGCGCGAGCATCTGCAACCGCAATCGGATCATGACCGGGGTGCGGTTCTTGTTCCGCGTCACGCTACGTCGCCATGATTTGGCGGCCGAGGTCTGGCACCTCAAGGAGCCCGAGAGGCTGCCGCCGGTGCTGAGCCCCGGGGAGGTCAAGCGTGTTCTGACTATGGCGACGAGCCTGAAGGCGCGAGCGAAGCTAACGCTGGCCTATGGTTGCGGGCTGCGGGCCAGCGAGGTGGTGCGGCTGCGAGCGGGCGACATCGACAGTGAGCAGATGATCATCCGCATCGTGCAGTCGAAGGGCCGCAAGGACCGGCACGTGATGCTACCGGCGGAGGTCCTCGAGCTGTTGCGGCAATGGTGGAAGGCGCGGCCGACCACGTATGATGACGGCGGCGTCGCGCCGGAACACCGCTGGCTGTTTCCAGGTCGCAGTGATCATCGGCCGCTGACTACGCGCCAGTTCGGACGGTTGTTCAAGGAAGCCGCCAAAGCCGCGGGGCTGCGCAAGACGCTCTCTCTCCATGCGCTGCGTCATAGCTTTGCGACTCATCTGCTCGAGCGCGGCACGGATATTCGAGTGATTCAGGCATTGCTCGGACACAAGAGGTTGGAGACGACGGCCCGCTACACCCGCGTGGCGACCGGAATGATTGCCAAGATCGAGAGCCCCCTGGAGGGCCTGAGCGCGCCGCGCCGCAGGCGTGCGAGGCGGGACAATAAGGAGCCGCCGGCGCCGTAGCGCCGCCGGCCATGGCTCGACCAGCTCTGGAGGTCGCGGACATTCTCCGCGATCACGGTCCTGCTTGGCGCGAGGCCAACCGCGGGCATCTGAGCCTCGAGCAATTGAAGGTGATGAGTGCGATCGAGCGCTGTCGCACGGCGGCGCTCGGCGGGCATGTCGCACGCTGCGAGAACGCGGCGTGCGGCTATACGGAGATCGCGTTCAACTCCTGCCGCAATAGGCATTGCCCTAAGTGTCAGGCTGCGGCGTCACGCCAATGGCTGACCGACCGCGAAGCGGAGCTGTTGCCGGTGCCTTACTTTCACGTCGTATACACGTTGCCGAGCGAGCTGCGTGACATCGCCTACCAGAATAAGCGCGTGGTCTATAACCTGCTGATGAAGGCGGCGGCCGAGACAACGCTCGCCATCGCAAGCGATCCCAAGCGCCTCGGCGCACGGATCGGCGTCACCGCCGTGCTGCACACCTGGGGCTCGGCACTCACCCATCATCCGCACGTGCATATGATCGTGCCAGGTGGAGGGCTCTCGTTTGACGGCGCGCGATGGGTCGCCGCGCGCTCCAACTTCCTCGTGCATGTCAAGGTGCTGGCGCGCCTATTCCGGGGCAAGATGCTGGCGATGCTCATGCATGCGCACAACGCCGACGAGTTGAAGTTCTTCAACGCCCATGCCGGACTCGCCGACAAGAGAACGTTCAAGCGCTTCATCGCCCCGCTGCGGCGCATCAAGTGGGTGGTCGATTGCAAGGCGCCGTTCGCAGGGCCCGAGCAGGTGCTGCGCTATCTCTCCCGTTACACCCATCGTGTCGCCATCTCGAACCGCCGCCTCGTTGCAGCCGACGACGACGCGATTGCGTTCCGCTGGAAGGATTATCGCACGAACGGCCCCGGCCGCTGGAAGACGATGAGGCTTCACCCGCACGAGTTCATCAGGCGCTTCCTGCTGCACGTGCTGCCCAAGGGCTTCCACCGCATCCGCCACTACGGGCTCTTTGCCTCCGCCAATCGCGCCGAGAGCATCGCGACGGCCCGCGCACTCCTCAATGTCGCCCCGCCTGCCGCCGATCCCCAAGAGCAGCCGGATGTTGCGCCCGATAGCCCGCGCGTGCTGCCCTGCCCATGCCCCCGCTGTGGCGCTCGCATGATCGTCATCGAGACTTTCGCGCGCGGCTGCGAGCCGAGCTGGCGGCCGACACCGATTAGGATCGACACGTCATGAGCCAGACCTCCTGTCGACGTTGCGGCTTTCCCGTTCCGATGCGCTGGCTCCGCGCCGGCGGCGATCTCTCTCGACCTAATCCCATCCCCCAGTCCGCCGTTCGCCCGTTGATGCGCTCCGAGCGGGCGCCGAAACGCCTACTGCACTCTCCCGACCTCGCGTGTGCAGACATCGAGGTGGTGTCGTGCTGGCGTGCCGCTCATCATCGAGATCGGCGCCAACATTAAATCCCCATAGCACTCGCTGCCAGCCAGTGCCCAACTTCCCGCGACTTCGTGCATTGGCGCTTTTCGGACGCCGGCCGCCGCAGCGCGTGGATAGCCTCCTCATGCCGGCGTCCGAAAACCTACACAAGAGCGGACATATCCAAACTCGAAAACCTTACGCGGCGCGCCCGTGCTCGGCTTTCGCGATGGCACGGGGCGGATCGGGCTCCCACAGGCTGATCTTGAGCGATTTCATTTTCTGGCGCAGCGCGACTTCGTCGGGCTTGCCGCCCCAGCCGCCATCGACAACGTCACGGGCGTAGCAGGGCTCGACCTGCCAAGGGTACAAGCCAAGCGCGTGAGACTGTGCTTTCGCCGCGAGGTGCTGTGCCAGCTCGATCCATTCCGGCGTGCCTTCAAGCGGCATCGGCTCCGGAAAAACCTTTATTTGCGGCTCGCGCTTCTGATAGCCTTTTCCCCATGCGATGGCGCGCTTCAACGCGTCGAGATCATTCGGCGTCAGCTTCATCGCCGGACTCCTCCAGCCTCATGCGATCGTAGTAATTCATCGTGACCGGCTTGCCCGCCCGTAATGCGGACGGCCTGCGCGCGGTTGGCGTCAGCTTCAGCGCTCGGGCGAGCGACAGCATCGACTTGTTGGCCTGCGCCATGACGGCAAGCCATGCTGACGGCCTGTTGTCGATGGTGACGTAGCCCCGCGTCGCCAGTCGTTCGGCGGCTTCACGCTCAAGCAGAATCGCCCTGCAGTAGGCGACCAGCAGCGGCGCATCTGAGGGGCGGAAATGGTCCGCCGGGGTCGCACTCACGATGTCGATGAAGAGGGCGCGCTCGTCCGGGCTCAATTCGGGCGGCGGGGTCAACCGTTCCACGCGGGTGAAGGCCGGGAAGTGCAAGCTGGCTGCGGATCGGCGTGGCATCCGTTCAGGCCCGGTTTGACGGGGTTTCGGCCCGATTTATGGCCGGTTTCGGCCCTTTCCACCAGAAGAGAGTTTCCTTCTATTTGAATTTGAGGTGGTAGCGGGAACCTGGAACTACCCGGAACCCCATTTTGTTTCAAAAAAGGGCCTCTGGGAATCATGTCACGTTGCTATTTTGAGGCGCCGCCGCGCTGGAACTTACCGCCATTTCTAATTTTTCGACCCGCCCCCCGCCCTTTGGCGATTGGCGCCCCGCATTGGCGGCGCGTCCATGCGTTGATTGGCTGGCCTATGTCCGACAGCGCCAACTCGATTTTAACGCAGACAGGCCGCACCTCGGGCCGCGCTGTACACTTTTGAACTTACCGTGACCTAACCGAAGGCATACCACCGGGCGCTGACAGTGTGGTCATGAGCAACAATCGCCTGTTCATCGTGCTCGCGCACTCATGACCTGACTTTGTGCCCCGAGCGCGAGACTACTAGCCGTTCTGCGTACCGTCCGCGTAGCCACCGCCGATCTGTTTGCCGGGTGCCAGCAATCCTTTGCCCGGGACATAATTAATCTCCAGCCTCGTGCCGTCCGGATCCTCGAACAGCACCGAGTAGTAGCCGGGGGCAAAATTGTCCTCTCGCGGTGCGTGAACGATATGTGCGCCGATCTTTACAAGGAAGTCATACGCCTCGTCGACATCGGCACGTTCTCGCGCCCGAAAACAGTGGTGATGTAATCCGACAGAGCCTTGGCGGAATCGTTGGCCAGCATACTCCTCTGCGGGCGCATGAATGCCGAATCCCGTACGGCCGCCGACACAATAGAAGCTGTTCACTGTGTCGGCCACGATGGTAAGGCCCATAAACGGCAATAGTTGGCCGTAGAAGGCGCGTGCGGTCGCAAAATTTCCGGCTGTGATGAACGTATGGGCAACGCCATTGATTTGCATGCTCGGTCCTCGCGCAATCACGCTGGAAATGGCCGCAAAAACGGCCTTTCCGCGGGGGGTCCGATTTCCGGTCTCTGCACGGAGACATCGTCATCAGGCCCCTTTTGGCGCGTCTGTCTCCGGCGAAAATCCCGTTCCGGACTCGACGCGCAAGAAAAGTGAGGGAGCGGTTTGGCGCCCTCAGTCACAGTGAGATGCCATAGAGGCATCCACGGAGCGTGCGAACTCGATGGCGAAAATGAGTTGATGCCGCGTCCGCCTGCTCAGGGCTGCTTTTCAACCAGGGCGATCGCTAGTTCTACGCGTCCGAGCTTGTTCTCCTCACCGCCACCCATCCCTTCAAACTCGGCAACCGATAGGCTGCGTGCAATCTGTTCCCACTGCCGCAGCAGTGCAAGCTTCATCTCCCGCGACAGCTGGGGATGTGCGACAATATCATTAGGTTCCGAAAAAAATGCTGTGGGATCGCGAAGAGCTGTTGCGAAATCGATTGTAGATGATGCTTGGCCCATACATCAGTCCTCCCGTGAAGGGTCCCAGCGGATGCGGCTACTGTTGCTAATCGAAGACTATGCCATGGGTCGTTTGACGTCCAGGGGCTGCACTGTTTGGGCAAGACGTTTAGCCTCAGTCAGCCCATCGAGGTCGTTGTGTTGAACTGATGGGTGATCCAGACAAAGAACACGCCGTCACCTTGCGTCATCCTCAAACCAAAGGAGATCGACTGGCCAAGGGCCAACAGAAGATCAAAGTCATTGCCGCAGCACCAAGCCAAAAGAGTGCGGGCGTAGTTATGTCCGACAAACTTCCGCCAGCTGCCGTTTAGTAGCGCGTAGGGCGGATTAGCCGCCGCACATCGCCAAGTGAACTTGCCGACAACATCAGTCAGTTTGCCTGGACGTCCTCTAAAAAAGAGATGGTTGCCGAGCGCTTGCCCGCACTCCATATAAGAAACATGTCCGAACACAAAGTAACTTTGAAATGGGAGCGCGGCGGAACTGAGTTTTCCTATCAGAGGTATCCGCGCGATCATACCTGGAGCTTCGATGGCGGCCATACGATGACGGCGACGGCGGCCCCCGCTTATCTGGGGAACCCGGCGAATGTCGATCCCGAGGAGGCTTTCGTAGCTTCACTCGCGAGCTGTCACATGCTCACGTTCCTGTCGATCGCCTGTAAGCAAAAGTTCGTGCTCGATTCGTACGAGGACGAGGCAGTCGGGCATATGGAGAAAAACGCTGACGGCAAGCTGGCGATCACTCGAGTTGAGCTTCGCCCGAAGATCACATGGAGCGGCAACCGAAGACCCAGTGTAGAAGAACTCGATAAGATGCATCACGCTGCACATGAGAATTGCTTCATTGCAAACTCGGTCAAAACGAACGTGACGGTGGCAGAACGGTAGCAGCCGTCCCAACCGTCTTCGCACGAGTCAATTCTCAACGCTGAGCTCAACGATTTCGGCGTGCAACTTGCCATGCTCGACGGTCATGCGGCCGACGGTGATGGGCAGGCGGAAGCGGCGTGGCCCGGCACTGCCCGGATTGAAAAAGAGTGTGCCGTTCGTTGTCTCGATCTTGGGCTGGTGCGAATGACCGTAGATTACCGCGTCGACGTTGTCGGCGGCCTGGGGGTTAAGCTCGGCCAGAATGTGTAGCACATAAATGCGGAAGCCATCGATCTCGATGCGCTGCGTCACAGGTAAATTCGCGCTCCAGGCACCGTGATCGACGTTTCCGCGAACGGCGTGGACTGCCGCCAGCGCGCCGAGCCTCGCAAGTACCGCAGGGCTGCCAATATCCCCGGCATGGATGATGGGATCGCAGCCGGCAAGTGCCGCGAGCGCCTGCGGCCGCAGCAGGCCATGAGTATCCGAAATCACACCAATGGTTCGCATCATGCCCGATCAGACCGGCGGCAGAATTTAATGCGCCCAACCGCCGCGGTACCGAACGCACAGTCCAGGAGCACGGCACCTCGTCCCGAGGTCCGCTCGGCCCCTGCTACAGCTTGTAGCCGATCTTTCGCAGCAGGTCTTTCCGCCACGCAATGTCAACGTCGGTTTCGACGCCCAGCGGCGAGGCGCCATCCACCACGCCGAGTACGCCGCGGCCGAGCTCCGTTTGCGCGACAATCACCTGTGTCGAATTTGCCGTTGCACAATAGATGCGGCAAACCTCCGGTACCGCGCGAACCGCGGCCAGCACATTTACGGGAAAGAACCCGTCGCCCAGGAAGATCAGGAAAGTATGGCCGGCGCCAATGGCCAGGGCGTTATCACGCGCGAGGGTGAGGGCGGGCTCGTCATTACCCGACCAGCGCACCAGCCGCTTACCCGAGGCCTCGCAGAAGGCAAGCCCGAAGCGGATGCCCGGCACCGCGCCCACTAATGCCTCGTGGAGGTCTTCCACGGTCTTAATGAAATGCGACTGGCCGAAGATGAAGTTGGCTGCATCGGGCTTGGTGATGGGTACCACGGTGAGTTCCATGGCTGCGCTCCTACAAAGCGAGGTACGCAATCCATGCTAGGCCGTCGAAAGGCGATTGCAAAGCGCCGCGGGCGGCCAAATCGGTGCGAGTGATCCAAGTTGCAAAAATCTGTCGCCCCGCTGGCTCTAGTTTGCGCTGTCGCCTTCAGCAGCGTCGTGGCTTCGCCCTGCTGGACCCGCTTATGAGGGAGCACTAGGCTTTGCGACCGGAAAACGGGCAGATTGGGCGCGACCAGGAGGAGAGAGCAGCGTGCCTTCTGAGTGCAGTATCAGGTTAGATTCGATGTGAACGATCCTGCTACGGCGGAATCGATACGACGAAAAGTGCGCCAGCCGGCGCTAGCGCCTCTCTTCGACATCCTCGCCATGCATCGCGCCGCACCGAAATGTCAGTTCGACGCCTTTGCGGAGTATGTCGCCGCTGCAGAAGAGCAGGGCGTCAATGGCTATCCATTCCGCCGGAGCATCGCGCAGCCGCTCGATGTTAATGCCGCGAAACTGTCTCCAGTCTGCTCAGCACGCAAAAGAAGGCCCCGCCAAAGCGGGGCGCCGTACGCTTCCGAACGCTGCGGGGAATCTTCGCTTTGGCCGCCGGCGCTTCGTTCACGCTAGCGTTATGTTTTGGTTCTTCAGCGGGAACGACCGAATGCGTTTGCCGGTCGCTGCGAAGATCGCATTGAGCACCGCCGGCGCAGCCACGAAAATCGTCGGCTCGCCGACGCCGCCCCAGAATCCGCCGGACGGCATGATAATGCACTCGACCTTCGGCATCTCGCTGATGCGCATCGAATTGTAGGTGTCGAAATTGGTCTGCTCGATGCGGCCGTCCTTGACCGTGCACTCCTGGTAGAACAAGGCGGACAGCCCGTAGACGAAGGAGCCGGCGATCTGCCGCTCGATCTGCGCGGGATTAACCGCGTGGCCCGGATCGGTCGCGGCAACGATGCGGTGGATTTTGACCGCTCCCTTGTCACTCACCGAGACTTCTGCACACGCCGCTACATAGCTGCCGTAACCCATGTGTTGGCAGAGGCCGCGATAGACGCCCTTGGGGGCGGGTTTGCCCCAGCCTGCGCGCTCGGCGACCGCATTGAGGACCGCCAAATGCTTGGGGTGATCCGCCAGCAGCTTGCGGCGGAACTCGAGCGGATCCTGGCCGACTGCGTGGGCGAGCTCATCCATGAAGCATTCGAGGTAGATGGCATTATGATTGTTGTTTACGCCGCGCCAGAAGTGCGGCGGGACGTGCGGGTTTCGCATGGCGTGGTCAATCAACAGGTTCGGGATCGTGTAACCGAACACGCCTTCTGTCCCACCGGCGTTGAGACCCTGGAACACGAACGGATCCTTGCCGTTCTGCAGGCCCTGCGGATTGACGAAGGCAAGGATTGACTGGCCGGAAATCCGCATGTGCAGCGCGGTGAGGTTGTTGTTGGCATCGAACGCACCGACCATTTTCGCCTGAGTGACGGGATGGTAGCGCCCGTGCGTCATGTCCTCCTCGCGCGACCAGATCAACTTCACCGGTGTGCCGGGTATCTGCTTTGCGATCGCGACTCCCTGATGCACGAAGTCGTGGGTGGTGCGTCGGCCGAAGCCGCCGCCGAGCGGTATCTTGTGGACGTCGCATTTGTGAATCGGCAGGCCGGAAGCCTCGGACAGCGCGGCTAGTGCCGCCTCGGCGACCTGCGTGGGCACCCACGCTTCACAGCGATCCGCCGTATAGAGCACGGTGGTGTTCATCGGCTCCATGGTGGCGTGGTTCTGGTAAGGATAGGCGTAGACTGCCTCGACCTTCTTCGCCGCGCCGGCAATGGCTTGTTTCACGTCGCCGTGCTCGTTGCCGACGAAGGCCTGATCGGCGTCGAGCCCAGTCTTGAGGAACTCCGCAATGCTGGCGCTCGAGACCTTGGCGTTCTCGCCCTCATCCCAGGTCGCCGGCAGCGCGTCGAGCGCGGTTTTCGCCTGCCACCAGCGCTCGGCAACGACCGCGACAGCGCTGTCGCCAACCTTCACCACATGCTTGACGCCGGGCATGCCCTGCACCTTGGCGGCGTCAAAGCTCGTGAGCTTGCCGCCGAAGACCGGGCAGTCCTTGATCGCGGCGCACAGCATGCCGGGCAGCTTCAGATCCAGACTGTAAATCTGCGCTCCGGTGAGCTTGGGCGCGGTGTCGAGACGCTTGAGCGGTTTGCCGGCGATCTTCCAGTCCTTCGGATCCTTGAGCGGCACGTCCTTGGGCTGCTCGATCTTTGCAGCGGCTTCGGCGACCTTGCCGAAGGTCGTGGTTCGCCCAGACGGGTTGTGTTTAATCACGCTGTTTGATGCGCTGCACTCCGATGCCGGCACCTTCCACTCGTTGGCGGCGGTTGCAATCAACATCGTGCGCGCGGTCGCGCCGGCCTTGCGCACGTATTCATTCGATTCGCGGATAGCGCGGCTTCCGGCGGTGAACTGACTGCCCCAGACGCGGTTGCGCGCGAGGTTCTCGCCCGGCGTCGGAAATTCAGTCGAGACTTTGGACCAGTCGCATTCCAGCTCCTCGGCCACAAGCTGGGCGAGGCCGGTCATGCTCCCTTGCCCCATCTCAGAGCGGGCAACGCGAATGATCACGCTGTCATCCGGCTTGATAACAACCCAGGCGGTCACCTCGGGAGAGCCGTCCGCGGCGCGAACGACGTTGGCACCGAATGGAAGATCGACCCCAAGCGCGAGCCCGCCGCCAAAAGCCGCCGCACTGACGACGAAGGCACGCCGATTGATCTGCGGTACGTAGTTCATGGTCGCCTCCCTCACGCGCTCGCCGCGGCGTGGATTGCCGCGCGCACCTGCTGGAAGGTGCCGCAGCGACAGATGTTGGTGATGGCGCTGTCGATGTCGGCATCGCTCGGTTTCGGCTTGTCTTTAAGCAAAGCCGCCACGGCCATGATCATTCCGCTTTGGCAATAGCCGCACTGCGGCACGTCGTGCTCGAGCCAGGCTTTCTGAACCGGATGCAGATTGCCGTTCTGAGCAAGGCCCTCGATCGTGGTGATCTGCTTGCCGGCGGCCAGGCTAAGCGGCGTTACGCAAGACCTGGTGGCGACGCCGTCAATATGCACAGTGCAAGCGCCGCACTGGGCAATTCCGCAGCCGTACTTGGTGCCCGTCATGCCGATCCATTCGCGCAGCACCCACAATAAGGGGGTGTTAGGATCGGCGTCGACATCGTGTGTTTTTCCATTGACTGTGAGATTTGCCATTCGCGTAGCTCCTCAGTCGAAGACAATCGGGATCAAATGGCCGCCGCAGAGCGGATTGAATTTATGGGAGTGATCCGGCAGCAGCGGTCTCGTCTTCTAGATTACCTATTACCCGGGCACGTCGCCAGCCGCAGTTTGGGTGCAGCGCCAGTGCCTCGCTCATCGTGTTCGTTCCTTTGCGTCGCGGTACGATACTCCGATTGCAGCGTCAGCGTGAAGGCGGTCTCTACCGCAGCCCCAATGCTGTGAGACCCACTTCCGCTTTCGGCGGCATAGCGGACATGGCAGGATTTGCCGCGGGCTCAACCCGGTCGCGAGCGAATGGCGCGGTGCTCGGGGCCCGCTGCTTTCACCCGCCTGTCAGATGATCCTCCATGTTATTGGCGACCTCCTCACAGACAGAAGCCAACTCAAGCATCTCGTTCTGGACGGCAGGATCATCGGTCTGCTCGGCTAGTTGCCGATACATGGTCGCTTGGTCCCGGAGATAGTCAGCCCAGTCCATGCCGCACGATCCGTTGAGCAGGGCGTCGAGAACCATAAGCACGAAACCGGGGATCGTTCCTGCCCAAAAGTTAGGCCCCGGATCGCTCCGAGGGCCGCGACCGCCGGGGTACATCCGCCCGCACGGCGCCATTTCTCAATACTGGGCATAGCTTGCGCGCCTGGCGTGGACTCATAATCGCGTAGCCCGATGCGGATGAGGGCGCTGTTTGGTCGAATGTTGCCTTCGGGTCAAAGCGGCAGACCTTCGTTCATGCGACAATCTCGACCGGACTGCCGATGGCAAGACCGAGATCGCGGTCCGCCCGCCCCTGATTGACGGCAATTTCGGCAAGCCCGTTGGAGTTCTCATACCAGAAAGCCGTGCGTGGCGGCAGATCACTGAAAGTCCTCGCGCGATCCAGAACCCGCCCCGCCGCGGCGAGCCTTGCGCCGGGCGACAGCATAGCTGCCCTCAGCCCGGTCATCGCATTGCCGTAGTGATCGACGTAGACGATCTCGCAGAGGTCATCCGGCCAGTCTGCCCGGCGATCTGCGCCATCGTGACGTGGCCGGCCGGGGGGCGGATCACCGCGCGCCAGCATGGCTGACACCGGGGCGAAGAGGTCGCGCCCGTGAAAGCTGGCCGAGAGATGCTTCGGCTTCCAGTCGATGTCCCAGCTGCGCGCCTGTCCAGCTCTGCGCTGGATCAGCTCAAACAAGCCGTTGCCGGGGCCGATATACCAGCGGCCGTCGGCCTCTAGAAAAATGGGCGGCCGTGTCCCGCCGACGCCGGGATCGACAACGCAGAGAAAGATGGTTCGCACCGGAAACCATGCCGCATAGGCCGCCAGCAGATACGCGGATGCCTTAGGATTGCCGGCTGGCGCATCGGCGAAGAGGTCGATAATGGGGATGCCCGGCGCCATCTGGTGCAGCACCGCCCTCATCTGACCCGTATACGGGCCGTGCAACCCAAAATCCGTGAACAGCGCAATCATGCCTTCAGCTTGCCCACTGCGCCGGCGCCTTGCAACGTCGCTGTTGGTCAGCGTTATCCCTTCCCCGATCCTTTGACTCGCTAACCGCGAGCCGTCGGCGCCTCTTGCTCAGGGTGGACGGCGCTCGGGAGTGTTCGCGGCCGGCCTCCCGCCAACATCATCGTCTGCGCCGTGAGCAGCCACGGCATCCACATAAATCGCGTGACCTGCACCCAAAACGTGAAAGGGTTAGCTGCGTCGAACAAGGACCCGATCGCTTCGAAGGACGGTGTTGCCCGCAGGTTGATTGACATCTGCTCCCAATCACCATTCGGCGATTGCCGGTGAACGATATCGATGTCGAGGCCGGGCAAACGAGCGCTTGCTCTTGTGGCATCGATCTCGCTCTCTCGACTGTATGTCCGCTCAGGCATCGGCCTTTACCATCTGCGTGCACCGCTTCCATCCCGCTGGTGATTATCGCTCATCATTCCCGGTAATGAAAGCGCGCAGACTTGCTGCCACGACGATGGCCGCCCCCCGCGGAAGGACAGAACCCCGCCTTCTTGTGGCGCGCGGCGTTTCATCTGCATCGGTTGGAGCCGGTTTGCCGTATGAGCCTTGCCTTCACAGAAGACCTTCGACCGGTCGTATTTAGCTTCCGAAAGCAAGGGTCATTGCCCACGCGCTACGGGAGCCATCAGTTTCAGTCGTTGGGTCGGCAGAGAGATGGCCGCCGCCCCAAAATTGCGGCGTTATCAAAAACGGCGCGGCGTCGCTGCCCTGCTCTCGATCAGGCTGGTCACGGCACCGCGCCCGATCACGCCGCCGGTCAGCTCCGATCTTACACTGGCGCGCAGCCGACGTGGCGATGAGTACGAAATGCGCGTCCGCCTCGACCTGCGTGCCAACAAAAGCCGGGGATGGTGCGCGGCGGCGAGGGGCTGGCCTCCTCGCCGCCACCAATACACCAACCACGCTGCCGGGACATCCCGGCGGCGCGTGGGCGGGGCATCTGCGCTGACGCAGCAGGTGCCTCGTCGGGGCGGGATGCTTTTGGATGCCTGGGGCATCCCGCCCAACCAACCGCGACGGGAATGATGGTCAGGTTGCCGTCGCGTCAGGACTGGATGCTTCTGAACAGGGGCATCCAGCCCGCCTGTACTATGCTTCTGGAAGCCGTTGATGTTGCGCCGGTAAAGGCCATTCCGAAGGGTGCCAGAACGGCATGATCCAGACCAACGCTGCCGCAATGGCACGCTGGGCGGACGGCTCAAGCTGTATGTACGCTCGACCAACAGATACGCGACGCCAAATTCGTGATAGGCCATGCCCTTCAAGTGTTCAGCGGCATCCGATTGTCTGTCCCGGCCTTCATGATGTCGCCAGAATGGAGCGTCAACAGGGCCGGTCCGTTGGATCGGAGGCGGCACATGAGAAACATCGTGGACGAAAGCGGCGAGATCATCGCGAAAGCAACGGATGACCATACGCTGATCGGCGGCCACCACCGCCTCGCGGTGGCGGCCAGCCTCGGTCAAAAACTGTTCTGGAAACATACCGGCGAACCTGTGAAGCTTGATCCCTTCTTCAAGGGAAGTTCTCATCGAGATACAGCCTGATGCGCAGGCCTCGCCGTCGATCAGGAACGACGATGCCTGGATGCGGCTGGCGGCTTCGACAATGGCCGGAAAGCGAACGGCCCAGTCATAGCCGTTGCGAGTGAAGCAGCGGACCCGCGCGCCATCCCGGCGCACCATCAGGCGGTAGCCGTCATGCTTGATTTCGTGAACCCACAGCGGGCCGGACGGTGGCCGCGCCACCTTCGACGGCTGGCACGGTTCGATAAAGCCGGAAGGACGCCGCACGATCATGGCCTTCAAGATAGGCTAACGCCAGATACAGCACCTTGGGCCGTAGGCGAGCGGCACACCTATCCCAGACGACCGAAGGCGAGCAAGCCCGCGACACTCCCTCAGATCGCATTGGCGACTTAACCCAAATGTTTGGCATGCGTTCACAAGCAGTTCCGAACGTCCCGTGATACAAAACGATAGTGTTTTGAAAGATGTCGAACAAACCCGTTGACCGGCAGGAATACTACCGGCTCAAGGGCGCCCGCGACCTGCTGGCCGAGTGCAACATGACGGTGGTGTTGCAATGAGCAGATCACGGATAACCGACGACATGTTCGCCCGCATTCCAGTGCTGCTGCTTGAGGGTACGACCAAGGCTGAGATCGCCGCGATGTATGGCGTCACCCTCGGCACCTTGGTGGTGCTGTGCTCTCGGCGCGGCATATCGCTGCGCAAAGGCGGGTCACAGCCTAAGCGTACCAACCTGACGCTGCCAGACGAACCGCTGCCACTCAGCGACGGCGTCTGGTTGGGGACGCAGATCGCGAGTGAGGCGTAGGTCGGCAACTATGCCCGTCAGAAAGCCTGCGAGCTAAAACCCGACGCGTCGAGCGGCACGTCTAACGTTTCGGCCCGCGCATTTCGGTGCGCCGCACGAAGCGCCATTCCGGTGACTTCTAACAGGAGCAAGCATGAAACGACTGATGATGACTGCGGCAGCGCTCGCGCTGCTGACGACCGCCGCGCATGCCGGCGACTATGAGGTTGCGATGGGGATGTTCACAAGCAGCCTGTACGATAAGCACTGCGCGAGAGTCCCCGACGACGAACTTGCTGCGATCGAACCGCTGCGCTGAAACAAATCAGGCGCGATGTGATGCTCGCAGCGATCAAAGAAGTCCGCGATGTTTTCGAGAGCATGGCCACCACCGAATGGTGCGTGCAAGCCAAAGCCCTGCGAGACAAGGCGAGCCGCTGACATTTCGACGGACGGCGCATGCGCCGTCCCACGAAGTGCCATTCCCCGGTTCTTCAAACATAGGAGGCTAATACGATGAGCACTGCAACGACGTTAATCGCCCATCCAGAACCTGCAATTCCTGCTGAGTACAAAGCCAGCGACTGGCTCTCTTGGTCGCAAGTCCAGACTGTCGCTTACATGCTGGGGGTTTCGAAAGAGTTTGATGTCGCCGAAAATTTCGCCGTGTCCAACCAACTGCAGAAGATGATCGCCGCTGGTGTGGTTCAGAAATGGAAGAAGGGCTCGCATCAATCCGCACCGGCCTACTATCGCATGATCTGGAAGTGACATTTCGACCTGCAGCCCTCGGGCTGCAGCACGAAGTGCCATTCCGGTTACTTCATTGGAGCAAGCAGAAATGAAACGGTCCCTCTTGGCCGCGACCGCGATGCTGTTGATCAGCACCGCAGCGGCAAACGCCAACGATATGTTATTCAGAGTCCCCGACGACGTCAGCGCCGGTCATATGAACGTGCGCAACGGTCCCGGCGCCAATCACGGTCTGATCGGCAGCATCCCGGCCGGCCAGACGGTGCGCGCCCAGCAATGCGTCGCTCGCGACGATGGCATCAGCGGTGCTGACTGGTGCTACATCAGTTTCGGGCGAACTGGTGGCTGGGTCTCGCAAGCCGGGCTGATGCCGCTAGCAACCATCCCGGCCGAGACGCGCATTGATGTCCGTCCCGACGAAAGACAGCTGTGGCCCGAACCGCTGCCAGCCGTATCGCACGATCAAGGTTCGCTGCTTTGCGGCACACCCACGGTCACCATCGGCGACACGGCAGACGATAACCCGGTGACGTCTGTCGAGGTGAACTACAACGCCACGGATCACGCGTGGCGCATCTTCCACTATCGGCGCAACGGGCTGATTGTGGCGCGTAACGAGCAATATGCCATCCAAGACGCAAGCAGCGATCGCAAGTCGCAATGGCAAGGCTCGCTCAATCGCAATCGGTCGCTCTACATGATCGGCGAAGCCCGTCGCGACGATCACGGCCAGCCGGTCTACATGGAGTGGCTGTACGATCGCGGCAAAAACAACCAGCTGGTTATGCAGATGTCGACGCATTGCCGGCTGGCATCGTCCGGGCTCTCGCAAGCCATGCCGCAGCCGACCAACTGACTATGGAGCAAGACCAAATGTGCTGTTCAACATCAGAGACTGAGACGGCCCGCCGACTGATCAAGCGCTTTGTGCGCCAACGCAAGCGGCCGGTGCGTCATTGCGAGATCAAGGACATGATCCTGCGCGATCTGCCTTCATTCGCCGATCACTATGGCTGGTCGATTTATTCGCTATACCTGAGCGGCGACCTCAAGCGCCGCAAGCGTGGGCTCTACACGGCTTGAGGTTTCGACCCTGCGCATTCCGGTGCGGAGCACGAAGCGCATCCCGGTGTGACTTCACTACAGGAGCAAGCCAATGACCATCGACTGGAGCGATTCTGCCGCACGCAACCGCCTGATCGAGCGCGTCGGCCCTGACGAATACGACCGCCTGCACGCGGAACAGATGGCACGCAGCACGGTCGCCATTGTTAATGGCCATGCGATCCGTAAGGTGCAGAGCCGCTTCGGCAAGCTGTATCAGGTCGGCACGACCGGCACCGCGTTCAGCGCATTCGAAGCGGCGAAGACTTTTGCTTCCAAGAAGAAGTGAGCAAGCAATGCCACTGGAAATCGAGCGCAAGTTTCTTGTCGCGCATGATGGATGGAAAAAATACGTCGTCCGGCACTCAAAAATTCGAGATGGATTGATAGCGAGCAACAACGGCAATAAAGCCAGAGTTCGCATCGCAGACGACAAAGCAACCATTGCCCTGAAAAGTCGTAGGATGGGTATGGTCCGAACAGAATTTGAATATGCGATACCCTACACCGACGCCGAAGAAATCTTGCGAACGATGTGCGACGGGAATGTTCTGAACAAGGTGAGGTACTTCGTCATCCATAAAGGCGCGACTTGGCAGGTCGACGTCTACGACGACATTTTGAAGGGTATCGTAATTGCCGAAATTGAACTCGCGCAGCCTGACCAAGTCTTGCAAATTCCCGATTGGGTTGGCGCGGAGGTTACGGACGATCTGAGGTACAGAAAAGTAAACATGCGTGCGGAACGGCTGGCACCGAAGGTTCCAAAATAAATTTGGAGTTCCGAAGCCCTCGACGGAAAGGCACCGCGCCGCTGCCGGTCAACGATCACGCCAGCAGCGCCAGCGCGATGGTCACAATCACGATGAAGATCGCGGTCTCGATCGGTGTCATCCGCCACATCGGACCCTCCGATGCCATCATTGCTCATCGAGCGGCGGCTCGTTGGCTTCGTCGGCCATCTGCTGGCAGATGGTGGCGATCTCAGTGCGCAGCTCGAACACCGCGCGCTCGATGTTGCGCCGGACCACCAGATCACCACGCGGCGCGCACCGCGCGGGCAGGCTCGACAACGCGGTCAACATGACGCCAGCGATCCGGTCGATCAGTTCGTCAACCGCGTCCTGCCGCACCAGCTCGTGTTGCTTTTCCATGATCCTGATGCGCACCAGCGCCGCCTTTGCCGATGCATGCTCGGTTTCAGCCGCGCTGCGCGGTGACTTCCGATGCTCGGCGCGCAGATGGTTGAAATACTTCAGGCGGCTGACGTCCTGATCGAACAGGCCATCGCTGCGTCGCTCGATCACGCCTTGCTGCGCCAATTGATCGATGTGCTGCCGCACCACGCCGAAGTGCAGCGCCAGCTTGTTGCCGCTGACCAGATGCGTCGCGCCGTTGCCGCGCTTCGATCGGGCTGGCGTTGCCGTCGCATCGGTCATATCGGATCGTCCCTCCGCTCGCTGCCATTTTGCGCCTATCCTGTTGCTAGGCCACTCAGGATGCAAGCCGTTCTGATACGTTTAAGGGTCGCGGTCGAGCAGTCCCCGGGGAACGCACGACCGCGACCCTTCAGGATATCTGCATTCGCGAATTCCGACCTTGCAATGCCGGCGGATCGGCGGCGAGATGGCGCGTCCCCGTCGAAAAGTGGTAATGCCGATGACCGAAACGACGACGCAGCATCGTGCGCCAAAGCGGCAGCCGAAGTCCGACAAGGCCCATCTGGTGGCCGACGATGTCGTCACCACGAATTCACTGGCGACGCATTTGGGCATGACGCGGCAGAACGTGGCACAGTTGACGGCGCAGGCGGTCATCGTGCAGCGCACTGATGGCAATTACGATCAGACCGCCAACCGGCTGCGCTACATCAAGCATTTGCGCGAGCAACACCGGCATACGCCGCGCAGCGCGGCCGACACCGAGCATCTCAAGGCCAAGACTGAGATGCTGCAAATGAGATTGGCTGAGAAACGCAAAGAGCTGGTGCGGCAAGAGGACGTCAACGCATTGATCGATGACATCTGCGGCGTGATGCTGACGGCGATGTCGAGCATGCCGGCGCAGGTTGCGTCGATCGGCGATCTGGCAACCCGACGTCGGTTCGAAAAGTGGGTGTTCGAGACGCGCACCAAAATTGCCGACACTGCCCGGCAGAAGGCCGATGCCTACGGCGAGCCGCCGCTCGATCAACCGGACTGACGATGATGTGGATCATGAGCCCGATCGAGACTGCGCTGTTCATCGTGATTGTCACCGTCGCGGTGGCGCTGCTGGCGTGATCCAAATCCGTAGTTGACTACGAATTTGACGGCACGCGGCGCGGTGTGGAAGAAATTGCGGCTTCAACGATCGAGGAAGGCGACGATGACAGATCGAGAGAACTCACCGGACAGCCGGCCGCCGTTTGGCATTCTGGTCTTGAGCAGGTGATCATTTTCGTTTCGCCCCCGCGTGCAGCATATCGCCGGTTGCGATGCGTCGCAGCCAGAGGCTCAGACGGCCGTCGTCCCCGTAAATCGCCGCTCCATCGCCTCGACCTTGTCCATGTCGGTTGCAAAAAGCTTGCACCCGCCCTCGCGAGCATGGACGACAAGCGCATGCTTCATCCGTTTCGCGCGCTCGCCCCCGATCTCAAGTAGCTTCGCCTCGCGGATAAGCCGAACGACGGCCTCGCGCGAGCTATCGCACCCAACGAGCCCCCATGGCGGATTGACGAAGCTATGAACCCGCTGACCGGACGGAAGAAGACTTTCGGCTTGGTCGGGCGTTAAAGTGAGGTTGGTGTCAGACATAGGGAATTCCCCCGTAGTAGTGTGCCAACTTTTTAAGCAGACTTACATTCGGTCGGAAGCAGATATTCGGTATGTCCCCCCTTGTGGTTAATTACGAGCCGCGGTGTTGCGCGCAAAGCGACAGCATCCTTGTCATTGCAGCGCGGAAGACTGCGCGGAGGAGCTTTGTTAACGCCTGAGCTCCGCCATGCCCGGCGTGGGCGCCCACGTCGGGCATGCGCTGTTAACACCAATCGCTGACATGGGCTGCGTCGCCCCGTTGTGCCCGGCACGCTATCCACCGCAATCTGTAGCGGCTTGCCTGTCCCGCGCGGCCCGGCGCATCCTCTCGCCATGGGCAGCAAGTCACGCGAGACCATTTACGGCGCATCGGTCCGGGCGGCGGCAGAGCGGGCGACGGAAGCACGCAAGGAAGCCGACCGGCTCGCCGTCGAGGCGTGGAACAAGCGCATGCTCGGCTTTCAGGGTCCGGCGCAGCCATCGCCCGCGCTGGGCGACGCGATCAACGCCGGGTTTGGCTATCTCAGTTCTGGTCTTTGGGGCCGGACACCTGCAGAACGCCAAGCCGCTCGGCAAGGATGACAAGCTGAGCTAAGGACTGGACGTCCATTTTTTTCATGATCACTTGCCGATGCGCCTTGATCGTTCGCTCGGTGCTGCCAAGTTCGCGCGCGGCATGCTTGTTTGTTTTTCCCCGCACGATGATCTCAAATATCTGCCGCTGGCGCGGGGTCAGGTTCGATAGCCGGGCCTGAAGCGCTTCCAATTCGCCTTTCAACGCAAGTGCCGTCTCGTGTCGCGCTATCGCCTTTTCAAGCGCTTTCAGTAGCTCATCCGACCTCACAGGCTTAATGAAGAAGTTGCGTGCCCCCGCCTTGAGGGCCTTCACGGTGACGGCGATATCCATGTAACCCGTCAGAAACACGATAGGCAGCGTCGAACCGACCTCGATCAAACGGCTCTGTAGTTCCGGGCCGCTCAAGCCAGGCATCCGGACGTCGAGAAGAATGCAGCCCGGGCTGTTTTCGTCCGGGCGCCGATCCAGCAACTGCTGGGCCGATGCATAAGTGTTGACCCGGTGCCCGGCCGCTTCCAATAGTTGCCTGATGGTTTTTCGAAGCGACGCGTCGTCATCCACGACATAAACGATGCCGGGCAATTGGCTCTCCTAGGAAGAAAGTGCTTGCTCGTGTTGTTGTTCTTTTCAGCGCTTTCTCACCCAGCATCATTGCCGGTCAGTCGCTCTGGAGGGGAACTAACGATGTCATCTCGCTAAGCGCAATTAAATTCGCAGCGGAGGATCACTCTCCTTGTTGAGGTGTCACTATTCTGCTGCAAATGCTTTGCAAGTGCGGACCGGGCCATCCCAAGGCCATGCCGGTGATCCTGACGACCGACGAAGGGCGGGACGTTTGGATGCGCGCGCCGTGGGATGAAGCCAAAGCATTGCAGCGACCACTGCCGGATGACGCGCTCAGGATCGTCATGTGTGGGGCCGAGAAAGAAGACCGGATAGTCGCATAGTCTTGAAGCGAGCCAACCTCAGTCGAAGAATTATAGGCCGAGAGCCGCACGTATCTTCGCCCACTCGGCGTCGGTGCGCTCCGCGCTGCTTTGGAATATGCGCGACGAAAGCGAGATTGCTGCCGTTGCCTTTGCAATTTCGTACCGGCCTAGCGCTTCGATAGAAAAGGCGTCCATCTGACCTTTCGTCTGGAATTGACGATAGACGTCATCAAAGGTTCGTTCACATTCGCGGCGGAGCCATTCTAGCCTGAGCCAACGGGAGGCGACTTGTTCGCTAAAAACGATCTGCGCCACGACTGAGATGGTGGCAAGGTCTGTGCTCCTGTTCAAGATAACGAGCACGTACAGGGCAGCATACACCGCGATCTTGATGCGCTCGACCTTCGCCATTTGCGACACGGTGTCATGACTGTAAAAACTATTCTCGAGCACCTGCGCAGCGATCCTTCGGGACGCCGTCGTTGCGGCGTTGTTATAGTACCCACTAGTCTGCTGAGCCGCGAGCGGCCTGCCAAACGCATGTGTGAGGAAGTCTTGATAGCGCCGTACCTGAGCACGCGGCGAAAAGTACACACGCACTGCGAGCGATAAGGTAAACAGGGCAATGACAGACAGTACGAACGCCGTTTGCGCGATTGCATAGAGCTGTGGGTGCGCTTGCTGCTCGATCAGCGGAACAAGGAGCGACAGCGCCGCTGAAATATAAAATAAAGCATCCACTGTAGCATCAGCGACCGCAAGTGGCCGAAAATATCGGTCACCGACCGGATCGATCTTTTGGGGAGTGTCAACCATGGGCGGGGAAATGGATGGGCATGATCTTCCTCCATTGGGCGATGGCGTTGGTGTAATCACCCCGAGCAGCGTGCTGCTCGGCTTCCGCCGCCTGCTTAAAGCCAGTCCGAAGCCGGTTCAGGATTTCTTGGAGCTTTTCTTGGGTGTTGATGTACTTGCCGATGTCGTCACCAAACCCGGCTGGGTCGACATTGTGCCCTGCCACCTTCGCTTGGGCGCGGTCGAAGAAGAACCGAATGCCGGAGGGGAAGTCGGAAATCGTCACGCTGTTGAATACCTCCAGCGCGAGCACCTCGATGTGAAAGGAGCGCAGCAAGTAGCTGTGGCTCTTGTTCCAACTTTTCAGCATCTTGATGATCGGCACAAGGTTTCCATTGTGCACCTTGTTTGCAGCCGCGATTATTTCGACGTGTTTCTTGGGGTCGGTCTCAAGCCACTGGTTGTTGACGGCATTGGCGATGATGTAGCCGCCGTTCTGACGCTTGAAGCCCACCACCACATCGACGACAAAATCGCTAAAGCGTATCGTCACCGCATGGCCATTGCGGGAGATGTCCGGGGTGGAAGTGTAGGTCTTGAGGAGCGTGCGCCTCATATAGTCGAGAAGGCCGCGCTGCCCGCCGTTCTGCCCGTTATATTGATGGTAGTAGGAAGGGTCGAGGGCGACGAAGATATCCACGTCCGCCTCCTTGAGCGGGGATATCATCGTTGAACGAATGTAAGACCCGGTAAGGAAATCCTCGACGATTTTGAACCCGTTAGAAATCGTCGCGCGCACGCCCTGCTGGCGCGTCGAAACCGTCGTCGCTTGGGGGAAGCTGATTTCCAGATTGGACCGGAGCTTGGTAAAACTCTCGGGCATCGTGAAAGGCATGGTCGAACCATTGAATGAACGTTCGAAAGTATAGCGGCGGAATGCTCGCAACCAAGGGCTGTCGCTACTTGTCCCCATTGACCCGTGATCCAAGCGCAGAACCAAACAGGAACCGTTGCACGGCGGTTATCCTCCAGCCATGACCGTGCGGCGTCCCGCCGGGTTCATCGAACCGTGCCAGCCGTCGAAGGTGGCACGACCGCCGTCCGGCCCGCTGTGGGTCCACGAAATCAAGCATGACGGCTACCGGCTGATGGTGCGCCGGGATGGCGCGCGCGTCCGCTGCTTCACGCGCAACGGCCATGACTGGGCCGTTCGCTTTCCGGCCATTGTCGAAGCCGCCAGCCGCATCCAGGCATCGTCGTTCCTGATCGACGGCGAGGCCTGCGCATCAGGCTGTATCTCGATGAGAACTTCCCTTGAAGAAGGGATCAAGCTTCACAGGTTCGCCGGTATGTTTCCAGAACAGTTTTTGACCGAGGCTGGCCGCCACCGCGAGGCGGTGGTGGCCGCCGATCAGCGTATGGTCATCCGTTGCTTTCGCGATGATCTCGCCGGCTTCGTCCACGATGTTTCTCATGTGCCGCCTCCGATCCAACGCACCGGCCCTGTTGACGCTCCATTCTGGCGACATCATGAAGGCCGGGACAGACAATCGGATGCCGCTGAACACTTGAAGGGCATGGCCTATCACGAATTTGGCGTCGCGTATCTGTTGGTCGAGCGTACATACAGCTTGAGCCGTCCGCCCAGCGTGCCATTGCGGCAGCGTTGGTCTGGATCATGCCGTTCTGGCACCCTTCGGAACGGCCTTTACCGGCGCAACATCAACGGCTTCCAGAAGCATAGTACAGGCGGGCTGGATGCCCCTGTTCAGAAGCATCCAGTCCTGACGCGACGGCAACCTGACCATCATTCCCGTCGCGGTTGGTTGGGCGGGATGCCCCAGGCATCCAAAAGCATCCCGCCCCGACGAGACACCTGCTGCGTCAGCGCAGATGCCCCGCCCACGCGCCGCCGGGATGTCCCGGCAGCGTGGTTGGTGTATTGGTGGCGGCGAGGAGGCCAGCCCCTCGCCGCCGCGCACCATCCCCGGCTTTTGTTGGCACGCAGGTCGAGGCGGACGCGCATTTCGTACTCATCGCCACGTCGGCTGCGCGCCAGTGTAAGATCGGAGCTGACCGGCGGCGTGATCGGGCGCGGTGCCGTGACCAGCCTGATCGAGAGCAGGGCAGCGACGCCGCGCCGTTTTTGATAACGCTGCAATTTTGGGGCGGCGGCCATCTCTCTGCCGACCCAACGACTGAAACTGATGGCTCCCGTAGCGCGTGGGCAATGACCCTTGCTTTCGGAAGCTAAATACGACCGGTCGAAGGTCTTCTGTGAAGGCAAGGCTCATACGGCAAACCGGCTCCAACCGATGCAGATGAAACGCCGCGCGCCACAAGAAGGCGGGGTTCTGTCCTTCCGCGGGGGGCGGCCATGGTCGTGGCAGCAAGTCTGCGCGCTTTCATTACCGGGAATGATGAGCGATAATCACCAGCGGGATGGAAGCGGTGCACGCAGATGGTAAAGGCCGATGCCTGAGCGGACATACAGTCGAGAGAGCGAGATCGATGCCACAAGAGCAAGCGCTCGTTTGCCCGGCCTCGACATCGATATCGTTCACCGGCAATCGCCGAATGGTGATTGGGAGCAGATGTCAATCAACCTGCGGGCAACACCGTCCTTCGAAGCGATCGGGTCCTTGTTCGACGCAGTTAACCCTTTCACGTTTGGGTGCAGGTCACGCGATTTATGTGGATGCCGTGGCTGCTCACGGCGCAGACGATGATGTTGGCGGGAGGCCGGCCGCGAACACTCCCGAGCGCCGTCCACCCTGAGCAAGAGGCGCCGACGGCTCGCGGTTAGCGAGTCAAAGGATCGGGGAAGGGATAACGCTGACCAACAGCGACGTTGCAAGGCGCCGGCGCAGTGGGCAAGCTGAAGGCATGATTGCGCTGTTCACGGATTTTGGGTTGCACGGCCCGTATACGGGTCAGATGAGGGCGGTGCTGCACCAGATGGCGCCGGGCATCCCCATTATCGACCTCTTCGCCGATGCGCCAGCCGGCAATCCTAAGGCATCCGCGTATCTGCTGGCGGCCTATGCGGCATGGTTTCCGGTGCGAACCATCTTTCTCTGCGTTGTCGATCCCGGCGTCGGCGGGACACGGCCGCCCATTTTTCTAGAGGCCGACGGCCGCTGGTATATCGGCCCCGGCAACGGCTTGTTTGAGCTGATCCAGCGCAGAGCTGGACAGGCGCGCAGCTGGGACATCGACTGGAAGCCGAAGCATCTCTCGGCCAGCTTTCACGGGCGCGACCTCTTCGCCCCGGTGTCAGCCATGCTGGCGCGCGGTGATCCGCCCCCCGGCCGGCCACGTCACGATGGCGCAGATCGTCGGGCAGACTGGCCGGATGACCTCTGCGAGATCGTCTACGTCGATCACTACGGCAATGCGATGACCGGGCTGAGGGCAGCTATGCTGTCGCCCGGCGCAAGGCTCGCCGCGGCGGGGCGGGTTCTGGACCGCGCGAGGACTTTCAGTGATCTGCCGCCACGCACGGCTTTCTGGTATGAGAACTCCAACGGGCTTGCCGAAATTGCCGTCAATCAGGGGCGGGCGGACCGCGATCTCGGTCTTGCCATCGGCAGTCCGGTCGAGATTGTCGCATGAACGAAGGTCTGCCGCTTTGACCCGAAGGCAACATTCGACCAAACAGCGCCCTCATCCGCATCGGGCTACGCGATTATAGAGTCCACGCCAGGCGCGCAAGCTATGCCCAGTATTGAGAAATGGCGCCGTGCGGGCGGATGTACCCCGGCGGTCGCGGCCCTCGGAGCGATCCGGGGCCTAACTTTTGGGCAGGAACGATCCCCGGTTTCGTGCTTATGGTTCTCGACGCCCTGCTCAACGGATCGTGCGGCATGGACTGGGCTGACTATCTCCGGGACCAAGCGACCATGTATCGGCAACTAGCCGAGCAGACCGATGATCCTGCCGTCCAGAACGAGATGCTTGAGTTGGCTTCTGTCTGTGAGGAGGTCGCCAATAACATGGAGGATCATCTGACAGGCGGGTGAAAGCAGCGGGCCCCGAGCACCGCGCCATTCGCTCGCGACCGGGTTGAACTCGCGGCAAATCCTGCCATGTCCGCTATGCCCGCCCGAAAGCGGAAGTGGGTCTCACAGCATTGGGGCTGCGGTGAGACCGCCACGCTGACGCTGCAATCGGAGTATCCTGCCGCGACGGAAAGGAACGAACACGATGAGCGAGACCGTCACCATCGATCGCCCGTCCGTCGCCAAGCCTGTCTCTCGACCGCGACCTGAAAGCCCGCGACCGTCAGCGCGTCGGCGCTGGCGCTGCACCTCGATTGCAGCCGAACCTACATCGGCAAGCTCGAAGCCGAAGGCGTGCTCCAGCGGCAAGGTGACGGCTTCCCGCTCGACCAGAGCCGCGTTGCCTACCTGCGATACTTGCGGCGCGAGCGGCGGCAATCGCCGCGCAGTGAGGCGGACGCTGATTTTCAGCGGGCGAAGTCCGAACCGATCCGGCTCCGCATTGCCGAGAAGCAACGGCACCTGATCCCGCTCGAGGAAGCGGTCGGCCACATGGAAGAGGTGGTCGGCCTGTTCCTGTCGCGCCTGCAGGCTTCGCGGCCCGGTGCGGCGGTCGTGATCTGGCCGCGCGGCGCGCGATCGACCAAGCGGTGTTGATCTGCGCACCGAGATATCCGAAGCCGCGACCAAGCTGGCCGATCGAGCGCGGCGAGCCGGATGCCGACCCATGATGACCGATGCCGAGATGACCGACGCCGAAGTCGCGGCGACAGATCGAGCGCGCGGAACGCTTCATTGCGCGACTTCCGCGAGATGGTCGCGGCAACGGCTGTCGATCCCGCCAGCCATGCGCGGACTAAGCATCACGGGCTTGCAGCGGATCGCCGCCACGCTCGACGCGGTGCCTTACGTGACGATGTGCAATCTGTCGAACCTCAACGCGGCGATGCGCGGCGGATTGCTGGAACGTGATCGAGATCAACCTGATGGCGGTCGGCGGCGGCCCGACGCTCGACTACGCCGACGCGACGGCGTTCCTCGCCACGTACCAGCCGGCGATCGACATGGCGCTGGCGCGGCAGCTCAATTGACGCCGGCCAACGATGGGCGGGGCCGTGTCATTCGCAGCCGGTACATGCCGCATGGGTGATTCGTGCCCGATTCCAGCCCAAATTGCCCGTGGCAAGGTCGGATCAAATGTTCGCGCGGGCCGTTAAATTGATATTAACATGAGCGGCGCTGTAGTAAGCACCAACAGAACCTAGCCAATTCGACTGCAATGACACGAAGTGAGATTTTGCTGGCCGGTCTCGCTGCCGGCGGAGAGAACGCCACCTATACGCCCGTCCAGGTACAGAAGCTCTTCTTTCTGCTCGAAAGGGAAGCGTCGACAGGCCCTCGGCGGTCCGTTCTTCCACTTCGTTCCGTACGACTACGGACCATTCGATCAGGCGGTATATGCTGGCCTTGACGAGATCTGCCCGCCGTGACTTCGCGTCGATACAAAGTACTGGCCGATACCGGGTCTATGGGCTGTCGCAGGCTGGCCAAACCGAGGGTCAGCGCCTACTCTTGACGTTACAACCAATGACCCGGGAATATGTCGCGAGCGTCGCGAAGTGGGTTAGGCAACTCTCTTTTCAACAATTGGTCGCATCGATTTATAACAAATATCCGGAAATGAAGGCGAACAGCGTCTTCCGC
>CAWGJM010000004.1:0-122464 GCA_963822795.1 uncultured Alphaproteobacteria bacterium | reverse complement strand
CCAGTCCCCCGGAGGCCTCATGGTTCGAGACGGCGCGCCGCGCCTCCTCGCCATAAGCGTCTGACATGGTGTCACCACATAATCGTCCTGAGGAGCATCGCAAAGCGATGCGTCTCGAAGGACGGGCCACGATAGGAGCGCCGACACGCACCCTCGATCTCAGCGGCATGAACTGCCCAAGCTGTGCAAGAAAAACGACCCTCAAAATAAGAGGGCCCAGGGAAGACCCCGGTGCAGCCGCGGCCCGTGTGAAAGCACACGGTAATCACCACAGGTGTAGCCGGGATCATCCGGCCTTCCCTGCGCAACGGTTTTAACGGTTTATTTCGTGCTCCCTGGTGACCGGGCTCTTTTGCCATCGTCGTCCGTGGATCGCTCCACGACCTTAGCGCCAGCGTCGGGGCGCCAGGACCACACGGCCTTACGTCGAGCACTTTATTTTTTAAATTAGAGATCGCAAAAATCGCATATAAAACAAGCTCTTATGGCGCTGGCACGGACACAGAAAAAGGCCCGCCCAAAATGGACGGGCCGTTAATCGGCCGTTGTTCAGCGTGTTTCATGGTTTTGCTGTCATGGTTCGATCAACCGCAAGTTTGGTTTGAGCAATTGCTGAGTCTCGGCGCGGAACACGGCCGCTTCCGGCGTGCTGTAATGCCTGATGCAACCTCGTGCGTCGCGCAGTGGAAGGCCGTTACGACCACGAACGATCCATCGCGGCCAGCGAGGATGACCGTTCAAGCCGATGCAGACAATGTAGGGGTTGCCATTGAGGCGATATTCGCACGGGACAGGGTCCCAATCGCATGGCTGCCATTTTTCTGTGGTCATTAGCCAATTACTCCCCTCTTTCGCTCCGACTCGCCGGGTTAGCCGGAACACGCGGCCGGCGCCCTTTGCCCCGGCCTCGGTTCGCGTTGTATTCGTCCACCGAATTTTGCCACGCGATAATCTCATCTTCGTACCAAATTTTTCTGTTCCGCGAGATGTAGGTCCCTTTCGGAAACGTGCCTGCCTTCTCCATTCGGAAAAGCGTGGCGCGCGAGAAGGGTACGATCGCGAGCATTTTTTTTCGTCGAGCATTTTGCGCGGCCCGGCCGAGGGGCGATCTGCGCCATCGGGCGCCAACGGCAGCGCAGCGGTTCGCGGTGGTAATGGTTCGCTTGGTCCGTTGTTGTTCTTGATGATCATTTTGTTTTCTTTCTCACGCACACAACTAGAAACTTCAGATGACATCGGCCTTTTAGGAGGCCCGCCGGATGGCCTTCCGCGCCCGGGCTCCTTCGGCATCGCCCGGTCGGTTTCGCCGCCACGGTCAGCTTCTCGCCCCTTTTGACGCGGGTCGGATCACCCTTCGTCGGGCTCCTCCTTCTTCTTGAACTTCGTCCGGCAGCCGCATGACGTCGCCACGCCCTGGCGCAACTTCGCGCCGGTCGTCAAGGTCGAAGCGCCGCAATCACAAAGGCAGTGCCAGCTCGCCCGCGCGGCACGGCCTCTGAATTTGCTGCCGGCGTATCCGACGACCACGAGCTTGCCGAACCGTTGGCGCGACATGTCGATTAGCTTGCTCATCGTTCACGTCGCGCCCCTCACCGGCTCGCACGTCAGCTCAGCGACGGCATCTTCGAACGTCATGCTTCCGTATTCGACCAGCCGCATCAGGTCAGGCCGCTGCCCTTCCAACGCGGCGCGCACATCCCTGTCGGCTTGCGCTTTGTATTGTTCCTCGACGACTAGATCGTAAGCCCCGTATAGGTCCCTCGTCCCCTTGATCACGGCCTCGACGTTCAAGGGCGAATGCGCGCGGATGTATCGCGCGGCAACAATCGGCGGCGGCAAGTGCTCATGGTCGTAGGCTTCCTCGTCCTCGTCGGGTTCGGACAGGATAGCCAAGCCCATCGCACGCTGAGACCGAGTCCAGTGTGCACGGAGAATGTTGGCGACGTAAAAGTAGTGGGCTGGATCATCGACCTAGATTTTCTTGTACCTCGGCTCGACGCCAGCGATCACGCAAGCGATCTCGCGACAGACGCCATCGAGGATCACATCCTCGCCTTCGTGTTCGACGAGGATGATCGGATCGAGCAGGCCATCCCTCTTGATGCTCTTGACGAGACCGGCGAACTCCTCGGTCGTCATCAGCCGCACACATTCGGTGACCGGGTGGTGCTTCGTTCGCGAGAATTGCAGCCAATACTGACGCGGATTTTCCGGCTCCGGCGGCGGCTTGCGTGATCCCGAGATGACATACTCGGCGCGGATTCTTGCTTCGCGAACGGCGAGCAGTTCCTTGATTTCCGTCTCCTGCTTGCTGCTGTCCTCATCGATCAGCTTTTTGACATCCTTGACCGACAGGCGTTCGCCGCTTTCTGCCCGCTCGATCCGCCGCGAATGGCATGAACCCTTCGCCGCGCGCCTTGGCCGCGAGCCGCCGTTGCCGGAGCTCTTGGTGAAGTCCAGCCAAATACCCGATGTCTTGAGCTGATCGATGAACGCGTCGAGCCGTTCGGCCGCATTGGCGGCGCGCCCCATTGCGACGGAGTGCTCGATCAACCTCACCTGACATTGCACCGCCGCCTCCTTGAGTGCCGCGACCACGGCCTCGACTTCGTCGGCATCGCCTGCGAGTTTCCGTGCCCGTGCGGCGACCGCGCGCGCCGAGGCCGCCGGCAGCCAATGGACGGCGACCGCGTCGGCCTTGTAGCCGACCGCGATCACGGTGCCGCCGGGGCCGGTGGTGATGCTGATCGCGTTGGCGCCAGAAGCTTCGAGATATTTGAGCGCAGCCTTCGTGTCCGGTGATCTCGGCACCGCCGCGTCGGTTGCGACGGAAACATCATCAGCGACGACGTCGAGCATGTGCGATCTCCGCGAAGAGAGATGGCCGCAGGTGATACGCCGCCGCGCGCCGTGCGTCAAAGCGCCCGTTCCCTAATCTGTTTGCCCATTAACACCTATGGGAAACAACAAAATGTCTGCCTTGGGGATCACCTCATCGAGGTAGGTTGCGAATGTCATGGCAGTCTCAAGCTCGGCGCGATGAACCAAATGGGCGACGCGGTACACATAAGCCGTCTGATGCGTCGTGCCGGGCCGCCCAAAATCATAGAGAACGCACCCATATATCAAAAAACTCAGGGTCTTTTGCCCTGTTCGTCAGCATAGGAATACTTTGCTATGTCGGATTGAATGACTCCGGCACCAAGGATGCCACCTTGTTTTTCCCAAGGGGCCTTCTCGTTGGGAAAAATGATAATACCTTGGTTGTCATCAAGGACGTTTCCGCCCGCATTTCGCTGTTCCTATACCTTCCGCACCACTCCTTTTGTTCCTTAAACAGGTCATCATGTCCGGTCGCCATGGCGAACGCTCGGGGGAAGACTTGGACATTGAATGCGGGAGATTTACCTACGTTGGTCAAGATGAACTTGATTGGTGGGACGACAATTTTAGTTGGCCTTAATCCACGGTCTTTGGTCGGCCTCCATTGCATCCAATTGGCCCTGCATGACACGCGCTTGCCTGTCGGCTGCTCCTGCCTGTTTGAGAGCGGCGCTGGCGAGCGAATGCGTTGCCTCGTCCGTATTGTTCGCGACCCACGCCAACGCGAATGTCTCCAGAGCAAGCAAAAGAGTGCCAGAGCGACAATCCGATTCGGATCGATTTCTTGGGCTGGCTCGCGCGTGTCCCAAATTATTGGCCAAACAAGTGCAAGCCACGGTGACAGTAGAAAGAGCCAATCCCTCACTGGAAATGCCCCCGATCTTTGGCCGCGCCACTATATCGAAATTCACCTCGCGCAACATGGGGTTGAGCGGCGACCTAGCGCATTCCTGTGGATTGGGCGACAACCGGGGCAGCGCCGCCGCCCTCGACGACGCCGCCGCGCAGTTTCGGGAAGGCATGGGCGCGCGCAAGCTCAGACGTGTGCGGCGGCCCCGTTGCCGCGCGCCGGCCGCTCGCTCATGGCGATCTCGATAGCCTCGATCAAACGGTCCGCGACTTCCTGGGAGATTTTCGGGCCATCACGGTCGCGGACACGAGAGAGCGTCATTGGTGATCGCATGATCCAATTCGTCCCACTCGGCAATGTATTGTGGTTCGCGCCCGCACCTCCCGCGCGGACGGGTCGCGAGATCGCAGCCGGTCTACCTGCGCTTTCTTTCTAAAAAGATGATTGCGAGCACTACGGCTGGCAGGGCGGCTAGTGCACCGGCACGGATTTCTTCGCGAGAAAAGCCGCCGTAAACGTGAATAGTGTGGCGCAGCACGGCTGCGACAATGAGCGCTCCGACTATGAAAGCGACAACGTGTCTGAATCGCAGATTAAGGGCGTCCATCATGCTCGCAATTCCCGGCCAGAAATTCCAACGCGTCCTATACGATTTTTCGGCGCTGTTCAGTATTTCCGCAGCGCCCGATCTTTCACCGCACGCCATCCCGCAATTCGGACACGTCGCGATCATTGTCGCACCATTGAACCTAAATTTTACGCAGATGATTTCGAAGGAACTGCGGCAATAGGGACAAAAGTCAGTCTGGTCTGCAACGAAAGTCATCAGCCCCCCAATGGTGCGGAATTTCGCGGCTTTCTCCATTGTTGCTACTGAGGTCTCGTCAGCGATTTTAAGCTCTGCCATTTCCAACTCCTCTGGTTTTGTCGTTGGTGTTGCGGAAGCCGAGCTCGACAAGACAGGGGCCCAGGACCGCCGCCACGGTTGCGCTTGCGAGCGCGCCATGCGGACCAGATCAGTTTAGCCGCTTAGTGTCCTCCCTTGGTTGCAATGCCGAGAGGCTAGCACTTCTGGAATTTCTCGCCACAAAATTCACTTTGGGATATTATCCCGGTGTCATGACCAAGACCGATGCAGATAGGTTCCGCAAGGAAGCCGAGGAATGCCGCGAGCAGGCGGCCAAGGCTATCAGCGAACTCAACGAGGAAATGTGGCTTGCCGCAGAGTGGATCAAGCTTGCGCAATCTGCCGAGGAAAGACACACGGATTTTAACCTGCGGTTTGACACCGCCGCCAGCGATGGCAATATCCGGACATGGCGCCGACCGGGCGGATGTACCCTGGCGGCTGCGCGGGCCTCGGAGCGGCGGTTCCGGGGCCTTGTTTTTGGCGGGAACCCCATTCCGTGCTTAAATCCCGTCGCCCGCGTTGCCGGAGTTGCGTCATGCCTTCGATTGTGCCGGACGGCCAAGAGCCAACCGTCTATCTCGTGCTCAATGATTTCGGCCGCTATGGCCGCGCCTATTCCGAGACCTGCGAAGAGCGCGCCGATCTGCAAATAGTGATCACCGATCTGATCACCGGGCAGTACGACCGACCGGTGCGCGTCGTCGCCTTCAACACCGCCGAAGGATGGTCGGCCGACGTTGCGCGCGAGGTCATGCGCCGCCTTGATCTTGCCGGCGATGAATTGCCGTCAGCGCTCGAAAGCTTCGTCGATCAGCACGTCGGCCCCGACCGTCAGCTCACCTTGCGGTTGGCGTAACTCCGCCCTCTTGCCTTCCGCGCGGGCCCCGCGCATCTAAGCCGCATGCCCGACCGCAGCCGCTTCAAGACCGCACCGCCCGCGCTTCCGAATTGGTCGCGCCGGTTCGCCGATCCGATTCCAATTCCGAACGGCAAGTCGCTCTTCTCCTTGCGCGATGCTGCGCAATACGTACTCGCGCTGCCACCGGCCGAGCAGCAAGCAACGCGATGGCAGACGGCGGCCACGGTTCTTAAGATGGTCGCCGAGACCGGCGGCAATGCGATGATGGCGCGCATTGGAATGATGAAGGCGCTGCACCATCGCGCGCCGGGGGCGGCGCAGACGCCGAGGCGCAAGCGGGTCAAGAGTTTTTCGGATCATCGGCTAAATAGGAAAAACCCCGGGCTCTTGCGAACCCGGGTTTCTTTCGAACGCTTGAAGGTATCGGGTTTCTATCTGATAACGGCTCGCTTGACTGATGCGGGTTACTACGTGGCATCGGCTCCCCCATCCTACGCCAGCCCGGCGCAAGCGGGAAGCCCCGTGAAGCGTCGGCGCCGATCATCCCTCGCTTGGGTGAGGGTCGACCCGACCACGCACCACGGGGCACGGCAAGAGATCACGGCCCGCCGCCGGTATCGCTCGCCGGCATCGGGTGGCCCCAATCCACTTTGCCGCTCTTAAAGAGCCCGCCGTATTTGAGATACGATGCCCGACCTCACCCTGCACGATGGTCTGTAGATGTTCGGCAAGACCGGGATTGTCGGCTCATCGCGCGCAGGAAGCTGCGGGCCGACCGTTTCGGGAATATTTCGCGCCGGGTGCCAAAGACGTTTCGTGGCCTCCGCTATGCAAACATTCCGGTGAGCAGAGTGGACCCCGGTAACCCCACAACGCTTATCAGCCGCGCTCCGCTTTGCTCTTAAATTCGTCGGCTAGCTGCCCTCAGCTTTTCAGCGATTTTCGGATCAGATAGCGTTCGGCCAGCCGCCTACAAATTTCCGTCTTGGATCGGTTCGAACCCCGTTGGTGAGTTCTTTACCAGCTTGCACGCGGCGACCTCGGGATCGGCGAAGGGGTGAGGCTGACTTGATCGTTGTCATGCCCCTGCACTCGCCTTTTTCGTGCCTATTGCGCGAAAAAAAGCCCCGGACGGATGCCGGGGCTTTAGAGCTAGGTTGGACGCAGGGAGGAAGATCAGTACTTTGCGACCAACGGTGCGCCGCCCCAGTTGAAGCGGTAGACAATCGAGGTCGAAATGGTCTGATTCCAGGTATTGAAGCGGATGCTGTTTCCGACCGGTAGATTGGTGGTATCGAACAGCTCATCGACAGTTTTCGCGTTATAGAAGGCCGAGCGATATTCAGTCTTCCAGAACCAACCGGGAGCGTGGATGCCGAAGATGTCGAGGTTGTTCTCGACACCACCGCCGATGAACCAGCCGTTGCGGGTGAGGCTGTTGGTGTGGGCACCCACGTTCAGGCCGGTAACGGTGTCGAAGAACTCCGAACGGCTCCATTCCGAACCTGAGTAACCGCCGTTCACGTAGGACAGGACGTTCGGGGCCACCAAGTAACCGACGCGCACGCCAACTGCCCAGGAGTCCTCAAGCTTTTGGGTTGAGCTGATGCCAACGATCCCGAGGAACGGGTCCTGGATGGTGCCCTTGATGCTGCCGAACTGGCCGTCAGCAAACACGCCGGCAACCCAAGTCTGGTTGAACTGCCAATCATAACCGGCACCGACCGTGCCGAACCAGCCCGAACCGCCCTGACGCTGATCGACGGTCAGCGGCGTATTGCCGAAAGTGTTCACGAGATGCTGGTCGGCCGCCCACAGGCCGCCGCCGCCGCCACCGAAGACATAGAAGCCGGTCCAATTATAAAGCGGAGCTACCGGGGGCGGAGCCTTGACGTACGGTTTCGCTGCAAGGTCGGCAGCAGAAGCCGCAGTAGTCATTGCCCCAACCGCAGCCAGTACCAAAAGAACCTTTTTCATACTCAAAATCTCCGGAGGCATCCTTGATCTTGTGCGATCCTACGTGGATTCTCGGGAAAAGCTGTATCCAGAAGGACACACTGGTGGTAATTTCGTGGCCTGAATGGATAATGAGCAGAAGAACCTGAGGGAGCGGTTCCGGGATAGGCCGGACATGATTGCTTCCTATCTTACTGATGCTTTTGCGGAAAACGATTTGGAATGTGTGGCACTGGCGCTGAACCATGTTCTTCGAGCTCAAAATGTTCAAGCTATTGCGCGCGAAGCCGGTCTTCGAAGAGACAAGCTTTACAAAACGTTCGGGGGCAGGGTCGACCCTCAGCTCGGGCAACTCTTAAAACTGTTTGCAGCACTGAACGTGCGGTTTGAGGTGGTGCCCATGCCGGAGCGTCCCGGGCCCGCCCGACCAAAATTGGGCAGGCCCCCAAAGAGAGGAGATAACGGCTTGGACTCTGGCTAACTCTTCGCCCTCAGCCCGATCTCGACGAGGCGGTGACTTTTCTCCTGACCAAACTTGACCGCGTCCTGAAAACTGATGAAACGACTTGGTCATCTCGTGGAGCGGGCCGCTGAATTTGTCGACGGCCTCAACGGCTAACCGCAGTGCGTCTTCTTGCGTCGCCATGATCGGGCTCCTATGCCGGTTTCGGCGCTGGTTTCTGCTGCTGTCCCGATTCCGGCTTCGTCGCCAGCGGCGGCCTCGTGGGCTGCCCCGGGTGTGGATTCGGTTTCTGAACTTTAACCATGTGTGGCTCCTTGGGGTTGGATCATTCGTTGGCGGCCGGGTGCATGGTTGACACCACACCCGACCGCCGCCGCTATGGCGCCGAGAAACCGGCTGATTTCCCGTCGCCGACCGATGCAGGCGCGTCCGCATCGGGTTCAATTCGCGCGGTCAAATGATCGGCCCGACGCGATAGTAGACCAGCTCGCGACCCGGCATCAGGACCGACCTTCCGCCATGGCGATCGAGGATCGAGGATAGCAGCTCGCCATCATCACCGTCGTCGTCGACATCGCCGTCAGCATCGCCATCAATGATCGCCTCGATCTCTCCGGCATCGAGCGATCTCTTGTCGATCAGTGCAAGAGCGACCTCGCATAGTGAGACAAAATTCTGCTTAAGCAGCCCGCGCGCGGTGTCTCTGGCATTCTCGATCATGCCGTCAATCGCAGCTTCCGATCGGCAAATCGCACCCAGGGCGATGGCGGCGCAGCCAGCATCGTCTTCACCACCATCATCAGGCCCGCCGAATAGACGTTGGGCCTCGACTCCGGCCATGCAAACGACGGCGCGAGCATACGCAAGATCGTGATCCGTCACCTCGTCCGTGGTCTCTCCGAAATACGTTTTACCGCTGTAGCCGTCACCGCCGACGATTGTCGCCCTGCTCGGATTTAGACTTAGCAAATGGCCGCAAACGACGTGACCAGCCTCGTGCCACGCGGTGCCGGTGTCGCGGTTGTCCTCTCGGCGGCGATCAGCATCGAACCGCTGCCTCTCCCACCGCATCCGCTGGTAATTGCTCATCATGACTCGCCATCCTTGCGCGTTGCGGCCATCGGCATCGGCTCCGGCTCAGCCGGCCGCACCAACGTCGCCTTGAATGGCCCGCCGCGATCCATCGGCTCAAACTGAGAATGCACGACCGGCCCGCCCGGGCGCGCGGACCTCACCGGGGCTTCAGCGCCGGGCGTGCCGAGCCAGACGCAACTGGTCTCATCGGGTACGAAAAATGCGGGAGCATTGTATTCAAGGTCCCGAATGCGCTGCCGATCTGACAACGGCAATGCCAAGTTGGTCGAAAGCGCCTCCTCGGCAAGCTTCTGCGGCAGGCTATGCCTTCGGTTTCCGGCGATGGTTACGGTTCTGCCGGCTTGATCGAGAAATTTCACATTCCTCTTGATGAAGATCGTTTGCACCGGCTCGGCCGCCGGGACCACCGTCAACACCGGGGCCGGCGCCACCGGCCTCGGCAAGCTTGCCGGCGCGCCGCCAGCGATCACGGCCTTAGCGTGAGCATGTAGCGCGGCGACGACCATCTGGATCGCGGGCTGAAGCTGCTGGCGCGCGCTCAGTGTGAACTCATAAACGGCCCGGGATTCGGCGATCAATATGCCGCCTTCTTTCGACGCCGCTTCCAGCTCAAGCGCCGCTGCGTCATGGGCAACTTGCGCCTCGGCGAGCCGAGTGGCCATCGTGGCAACGGCGGCCGAGGTCTCACGCCTCACGCGCCCGTCGACGACCTTGTCGATCGCCGCTTCGATGTCGGAAACTTCCTTGCCGATCTTGAGAGCCGTACCGTGCAGCGCGGAGAGCTTGTCCTCTGCGCCACGCTTCGCCTGCAGCGCGCGATCGAGCGCGGTCTCGTCAGCTTCGAGCGCGAGCGCCTCGACATTCGATCGGGCTTCGTTGAGCTTGGTTTCTGCCGTCTGCAGCCGCACGGCGTTGTCGACGCGCTGGTCGATCTTGCCCTTGAGCTGCGCTTCGAGATCGCGTTGCTCCCGCTCGGCCGGATCGCCTCGTTCAAAAAATCTCGGCATGCGTCGGCTCCCTCTCTGTTGGGCCACGGGGCCACCATGCGCCCTCAATGGTCCGTTTGTCCCACGCCTCAAACCTCGCCAAACCTACGCCGCAAGGTCGCGCGCCATTGCGCTTCCGCGTCCTTGCTCTTGAACCAACGCCCGGTCGATGCCATCCAGTTTTCCATATCGGTAACCGTCGCGAACCAACGACCATGCTTGCCGCCCTTCTGCTCGGCGATCAGCTCGCCGCGTTCGGCGGCGCGGCGCGCGGTTTCGTCGTCGAGATGCATCGGCGTCAATGCGATCAGCGGGAATTGCGGCCGGCGGCGCTCTGCTTCGCCTTGATGCGCGCCGGCGTTGGCGATCATCGCCTGCAGGCTTGGAAGCGTCGCGATGCCGGCAGCCCGCAGCTCGACCAGGACTTCGTCGGCCGATAGCTCCTCGGGGTTGTCCGGGTCCGCCATGCCCTCTCGGCGACCTTGCTCGGCAACGCGACCAGCTTCGCGCGCAAGCCCGCCAGATCGCCCTGCAGCTGATCGCGCAGCTCCCCTGGCGGCACGCGGTCGGCGAGCTGCGTCAGCTCGGCGCACAGCTCGGCCAATTCCTCTCTCATGCTGGAATCCCTTCCTTGATGTCGTCGACAGCGGCGCGGCGCTCGGGCCGCAGCTCGGACACGGCGTTGCCCTTGCCACTCGCCAACTCGGTGAGCATTTCCCTGATTTCGTCGTCGAGGATGCGAAAGACCAGCGCGCGATCTCCGCCGCATGCGGAAGCCACGCTATCGGCGGTCTTGCCCGGCATGCTAAGCGCCTGTTCACGGAAGTTCTGGAATAGCGGCGTGAGCTTCTTCTCGACCAGATCGAGCGAAACGTAATCGCCGCGCGCGACCGCGTTCTTGAACTCGATCGCGTCGGTCCGCGCCGCTTCCAGCTTCACCCGCTGCTTACTCAAGCCGACCGCGTCGCCGCTTCGGCCTTGCGCAGCCTTCTGCAAATACTCGATGTACTCTCGCCGGACGGTGGCGATATCGTATTGCCCATTGCGGCGATGCGTGATCTGGCCGCCGCCGATGAGATCGCGCAGCCGCGTCACCGAAACGAAGCAGTGTGTGGCGCATTCAGCTACGGTTGCCATAATTTCCATTTCCTAGAAATGGAAGGACCCTGGCGAAACCATGGTGACCTTCTTCAGGCAGCCTTTTGCCGTCGACGTCTCTTGCTTGCTCGACGAGGAGCACAACCCATCCCGATACTTCGAGGCGCGGACCGCGCGATCGTTATCGCGCATCGACATCACCGATCTAGTTGCAGGTTGTGCGTCATCGCATCGATGCAGACCAACATGGCGCGAGCCACGTCGTTGTCAAGCGTGACGGTGGCCATGGTGTAGTTGTTAGCTGCAACATTTGATCTTCCGACCACGTGAGGTGCGCGCGTGTGCCGATCGTGATACGATGGCGCAGCAACAATAGGAGATCATCGTGACGAGTACAGCATTGACCAATGTGCAACAGGCGTTGGCTTATGCCTGTTCCGAATTAGGCGAGCGATGACGCTGTCATCGGGCGGCACCTTGGTTTCGACCAAGAAGGATTACGATCGCAAGACGGTGGTGCTCAACGGCGTATCGATCGCAACGGCCGAGACGCGCGTTTTGAGCGTGCATCCGAAGATCGGCTCGATTGTGGGCTGTCACGCCGCTTCGTCATTCCGGCCTAGGTCATGACGGCGATAGGGGTTCAATACCATGCTTCGCTGCGCGTATGACCGAGACGCGGTGCTTCTTCTCGATCCGGTTGACGCCGGGATTGACACGATCGCAACGTCTCGGGCCACTCCATCAGGTCGGGCACTCGTCCGCCGAAATGCTTGCCGCACCACGGCTTTGGCGGTGGCGGCTTCGCCGATACGCTACCGCGCCAAAGCCACCGCCGCCGTGGCCGCCACCACCGCCTCTCTGTGCAAAAGCATTGGCCGGGGCGAGGGCGATGCCAATTGCCGCCAGCGGCAAGAAGAAGTCTGACCTTTCTGCTGATGGTACGTACCTCTCTCAGGATTGGGATTGCATGAAAACATACAGCGCGGGAGATCGAGAGAAAAACAGGTACGTCGTGTACCCAAATTTTCCGCTCAAGACGTCACCGATCATGGTGGTCGAGATCGCGATCTAGCCGGGCCGGCGCCGGCCGCGAGAAGGCTCCCCATTGGGCAAAACCATCGGGCCGATGGTCGACACCATCCCGGGCCAAGACAAGCCCCACGGGCCGCCCTGAAGGCTCGCCGCTATTCGAAAAATGGGGAGGCGCCTCCCCGTCTTCTTTCGAGGTTGCAGCGCAGTTGCGCACCATGCCCGACGGCGCTGTTACATGCCGCTACAGCGGCAAACCCAATTCGAAATTGAAGCATTCAGGTTTCCGAGCTATTATTAGACCACAAGTTTGAATTGTTCGTTAGCAAAGACGAGGTGGAGAATGAAATCTATGTGTTCTCTTGGACCTGCGGTCTTCGTCTTGGCGTTCGTTATCCTCAACGGGCCGTCGGTCGCAGGGCCTCTGGACGTTGAGGTTCTCAATTCGCAATCCTCCATTGAAAGTCAATGCCGTGGTGCGGTGCGAGCCGAATTGAAGGGACCTAACTGCCGACAAGTGGTGTACGTATATCACGAATATGACCGCCCCTCCTGCTACGTTTCTCCAGATCAACAATCCTACTATATGGATAAAGTCATACAGTGCGTCGCTCGTGGCGGTCCGGGGCGCGCCGCGCGATAATTTTTTCGCTGCTGTTGGCAATTCACAAAGGTGGGTGAGCGCAGATTTATTTCTGCGAAAGCGATTGCGCAGGCGGCGCATATGCCGAGGTCAATGAAATAGGATATTGCAGCAGCCTGACGTTATCGAGATGCTAGCATCGCTTCGCTTTTGCCGGCGCGCCCGTCGAAGGATTTCCACCGGGCAGTGTGCGCCCCGGCATCCGCGCACGCAACGAGGGAGGAAATGACGATGAAATCCAACTACAAAATTGCGGCGGCTGTAATCGCCAGCTTTGTTCTGGGCGTTGGCGCGGTCAGCGTGTTGCACGCGCAGGTCAAGCTACCGGCTTATGTGGTAGCTGAGATCGATGTCAAAGATCAGGATGGTTACGCCAAGGACTTTCTGCCCAAGGCGCAAGCCAACATCAAAGAACACGGCGGCAAATACCTCGCCGGCGGCCCTAACAAAGCGATCAGCTTGAGTGGATCGCCCCCACCAAATCGCGTGGTGCTCTTACAATTTGCCGATATGGACGCGGTCAAGGCATTCGAAGTCAAACAGAAGCAGCTTGAGGCAGACGTTGGTAACAAATACGCCAGCTTCCGCGCGGTCGGGATCGAGGGCGTCGAGCAGAAGTAACAATGCGGAAGGCGGCGGGCTGCGCTAGCGGCCCGCTGTTAGTCGCCTCCTTGATTGTCATTCGCGGTGGTGCTGAGTCTCCTCTGGCACAAAGCGGACGTTGATCCGGTGATCATTGATGTCTGCTGTCGAGAGTAAAGCGAACATTGGCCTGCCACTTCTGACAAACGCTGCCTAGTGATCTCCGAGGTGTCGGATATTACTGTGAACTCGGCTCAGAAGAGTAAGGACAGCCGAGTAAATTTCGAAAGTGAGCAATTCTGAGCAGACGACCGCCGCGCCGTGTGATGGTTTTCGGCGGCCCAGGAGTTTGCACGAATGACAGCCCCCAATCAGTGGACCGAGTTACTTACATGCTCGACCTGCAGGATGTCGGGATTAGCCAGACTTTCGCAGCCCGGAGAGCGGGCTTTTGATTTTAGTGTGGAAGCCATTCCAACGGGTTTCAAGGTTGTTCGCTTGGAATTTGGGGATACCTTCTACTGTGAAGCCTGCGATCAGCCGGCGCACACCAGATAGCCGGTGCTGACCCCTTCCATTAATTAACTAACTTGTTCAATTTTGCTCAGATTAGGCTGAGAAAGAGGGTACTGTTTGTCGCGTTGTAGGTGCGCCATGATTTACATGCTCACTGTCATCCTAGTGCTGGTCGGAGCGGCGGCTAGCGCGGTCGTGGTCATTGCCACGTGGGGCGCAGGCGCGCCGGCTTGGCGCCGATGGCGACAGCGACAACGGGCAAGTTAAGGCCGCCTCAGTTGGCGGCCTCTTGTTAGCCGGTTTTTGAATTATGTAGACTACCGAACAGACGGGAACCGAGGAACCTGCTCTTTATTTATTTATGTCCGTAGGTGTCGGGGTGGATTGCCATGGAACGACGGCGGATCAAGCACACGTTTTCCTTTGAGAAGCGACTAGCAGAAGAAGCAAAGCGTCTCAGAGAGCAGGCCGAGACGTTCCCACCTGGGATAGAGCGTGATGAGCTGATCCGCAAAGCCAGACAGACCGAAATCGCCTCTCGTATGAACGAGTGGCTTACGTCCCCAGGATTAGAGCCGCCGAGATAGCCTTCCGCCGAGGGGGCGGCGATGCGCGAATACCGGGCGTATATCATCGGGCACGATGGCCACATCCAGAAGCGTTTCGAGTTTTATTGCTCGGACGATGAGAAAGCCAAGGACCGCGCCAAGCAGTATGTGGACGCTGAACCTCCCCATGGCTAAAGCCAGGGGGTTCTGAGAGAGGCAGAAGGCAGTCTTTCCGGGGCTCTCGCGGTCTCTGTTTGCGGAGGCGCTACATCATCCCCGGCATCGACGGCCGGCCCAACTCTCTTGATCCGGCGACCCGCTCTAACGCCATTACGGACGTGGGGTTGGGCAAAGCCCTTCCCGCTTGCAGGTTGAAGTACACTCGACATCGCCGTCCTCAGGAGCGGTTCCGCACTGGCCCAAGCGATCTTGACTTGGGGAATGTCGAGCAAATTCGTATCGCAGCATGTCGCAAGAAACGCGCTGTAGAGATCACGTTGAACCGGCTCTGTCCTGCCATCGCCGAACACATGAACCCGCTGCGAGAGCGGCTTCTTGATGTATTCGCCCGTGGTATGATCGAGCTGGCTCAACCGTGTATGCCGGGTTTTGATCTCAATCACTCCACCGCCAGCACTTGCAGCCTTGCGCTGAAGCATCGAGATCAACATTCCTGGCGCACGCACTTTCACGCTGCGACCGTAGTTCTTCTGAAATGACTTGTAGCTCAACTCCTCTGTTTTGATGGTTGTCCCTTGACCGAGAATGCGGTTCGCCAACTCGCCATGCGATCGCTTGCGCTCGGCAGCCAATACTCGATCGCGCTCGCGTTTCGAAGCGGCAAGCGCCTGATAGCGCTGCGACCTGTTCCACCTTCTCTTACCCTTGATCGCGCGCCCTTTGGCATCGAAGTTGTCCAGGTTGCTTGCACGTCGCGAGCGGTCCATCGCGCGCTGGATCCGCCGGCAGTCGTTCCACGGTTCGACGACGCTCGGGCATAACTGCTCCAAAATAGCGTCGTCGCTTGATACCGCCGCGATGCTGGACGGCCCGATGTCGAGTCCGACAGTACCGTCCTTGGTGGTGTGCGTAGCGGGCGGCAAGCCCTCTTGCACCAACTGGCAAAACCAGCGAACGCGGCCCTTGATCTCGCGCCGGATAATGCGGACATACTTGGTCCTGGCCGCGAGCGCTTCTCTTTGCCAATCGCGTTTGTCCTTTGGATCGAGCATAAGCGGCAGCACAAGGCCGCTGTAGTGCACGGCGGGAACCGGCTCGGCGCGGTAGCGGATCACAGCGTCCGCTTTGCCCTCGATGCTGTTCAGCCGGTTTAACGATTTGAACCGTGGGCGGCCGCGCTTGCCAAACGCATACTGCTCGGCTGCCCGGAACGCGCGCAAACTCGTGGTTTGCGTGTCGTGGCTGCCGAGGTGATCGCCGATCCAGCAGGCATTGCGGCAGGAGAGCGCATGCTTTTCAATCTCGCGCGAGGTGAAGCCGAACCGCTCAAGTTCGGCCCGGAACGCTTGCGAGCGCGCTTTGTTGTGACGCTTGTCCACTGTCGCAGGCATGGCGCGTGCGGCTTGCCATGCCTTCGACTGCTTCATCAGATCGAGGCGGCGAAGGCACTCCTGCAAACAGGCATTATAGAGGTGCCGGGCCGCGTTCAGCCGCGTATCCAATGTCTTCTCATCCGCCGCAGTCGTCTGAAGCGGGAACTCGGCGACGAAGGACAGGGTTTTAACGCGCGGCATCACAGTCCTCTACGCATCAATTGCCGACTGCATTCATCTGCTAAAGCCGGATAGCTCTCTCCTATGGCTGAGTAAATCTTTGCTCGAATAGCTTGTACCGCAGAGGCGATGCCAACCCGACCAGCGACTTCCTCTAATGCCCTGTCGCACGCTGTTAGATTATGCCGGATCAAGTTTACGGTGATGCGTTCGAGAAACTCGGCGGGTGCATCTTCCGCCGTCCCGTCTCCATCCCAGTGCCGTTCGTTATACGCTTCAATCGCCGCACGTCTCAACCAATGTTCCGGGCGCGTTTCAACAGAAACGTGCATTTCCAGAACCTGCTGCATCAGTGCCGCGCGCTTTGTCTCCACGGCAGTCTTTGCTCCGCACTGACGCCGAGCAGCTTTCGCTTTTGCAGCAAGAAACTCTGACGACACCTCGAAGGAAGCTACTCTTGCGGTGTCGTAGAGGCGCATAGGCGCTGATTTCGCATAATGAGAATTGCGCCCTACCACATCCGGTTCCCCAAAGGAGCGTGATGAGGGCTTGTGTCCATCCTCGCGCCTTAAGACCGGCAATTGAAATCATTTGAGGCTTTTCCATCACACCCTCTTCTGATTTTCAATGTATTGCTTGATGAGCGCGAGGGGAGTGCCGCCGACCGAAGACACAAAATAACTGTTCGTCCATAATGTTGGAATGCGCGTGCGCAGCACCCGAAGAGGCCCTCACCCCATAGTTGAAACTAGGGGCTTGCGCGCCTAAGTTCGGTCAAGACGTAGAGCTGTGGCATCACGCTCATATGGTCGCGGAATTTAAAAGTAAGCAGTAAGGCCGCCCCAATTGGCGACCGCTAGGTTTGGTAGCCCATCGCCGGTGCAGACCCCAGGGTTTGGAACCACCTTCGCCACGTCCCCGTTATCATCATCGGGCCATGCCTAGTCCCGTGGCCCGGGCACGGTTCTACCTTGCATCATCTACCCCAGGGGTGGGGCCGTGCTTTGATTGGGTTAGCCGTAGCAGCCTGCCACATGATGGTGCGGCGGCCATTTTTGTCCATCTCGATTTCCCTCGTCGTTTGCTCTCCTGCAAGGCTAGAGTCAGGGCGACTTGTACCAATCTCACCCGGCTCACGGCCTTCAACCGCCGATAGCAGGACTTCCATCACCATTTGCCACTCCTCGCGTTCGTGCATGTTGCGAGGTAGCGCGTCGACGTAACGTCCAGCATCGAGGAGCGTTCGAAGCTCGCCACCGTCCGGCAGCGGGATTGGCTCGTCGAAACGACGTGACCAGTCAGTCATCATCGAAGAGCGTGCCGCTTCTAGCCTCGGCCAGGATGTAGCGCATGGCCCGCCCGGCCGCCCAGCTCAGGCCGGCCATCACGATGCAAACTTGGCCCATAGCAATCGTTTCGGCGATGTTTGCCATCCGCGCGAAGCCTAGAAGAAGGGCAAAAATCACTGCAGGACATCCGATCGAAAGGATGCCGGCAACTATGTCACCGACTCGCCATAAGACAGGGACCACGTCATAGGCCGCGTTCGGATCATTGCCGGGGATGGGATCGGACATGGCCTATTGAAGCGCCGCCGCATCGGGTAGGCAAGGCTGGACCGTGAAAAAAACGCCGCCCCGAAGGACGGCGTTCTATTACTTCCCATGGTTCAAGATCAGGCCACAAGCCGCAGCTCGGTTGCAGGCTCGCTGATGATCCGGCGCGACTCGATCGCCCACCTGTCAAGCACCTTGCGCTTTCTCGCCACCCTGGCCTCAAAGGCAAGGCTGTAGACGTCTTGGGTGACCGCCGGCCAATCGTTTCCGTTCTCGTCCTTGCTCGACTGATGGTCGAAGCAGAGCGAGATATCGCCGCCCGGCAGCCCAAGATGCTCGCACATCGTCGCCGCCGACCTGCGAAGATCATGCGGCGTGAACGGCTTCATGCCGAGCAATTCGCAAATGCCGGGGGTCTTCTTGGTGCCGCAGAGCGCGCCCGACATCGCTTGACGCGAAAGCGGCGCGTCGCCGAACCGGCTGGCGGAAGGCGAACTTGTTATCGCCCATCGAGTCGCTGATGATCTCAAGCGCGAGATCGGATAACGGTTGCCGGATCAGGCGCCGCTTCTTCACCCGCCGCGCCGGGATGTTGGCGACGCCGCGTTTGATGTCCAGCTCGCTGCGGTGGATCGGCAACAGCTCGTTAGACCTCAACATAGTGGCCAAGGCGAATCTGATCGCGAGCCGCGTTGTGCGGTCCCATGGCAGATCATTGCGGTCGAGGCCATGCCATAAAACCTTGATCTTGGCCTCGGAAAGCACGCGGGTTTTCGGCCGCTCCTTCTTAAGCTTCGGCAGGTCCTTGCAAGGGTTGGCGTCTGGCGCGCCGGAAGTGTCGAGCATTCGAGGGCGACGGCTTGCGGGCTTTGCCGTCGACAACGTATTTGCCGGCAGCGATGTCATTCGACAACGTCGCGATATCGTCGGACGTGACCTCGCGGGCGATCATGTGGCCAAGCCGAGGGCTAACGAGGTTGCACAAATGACGCGCTAGTTTTCGCCGCTCTCGACCATTGGTCGCATCTCGCCGTCGTCTTTCTTTTCCAAGACGCTGATCGCCTTGATGCGCTTCTCAATGAGCTGGTCCACGGTGATGCCCTGCTTGACCGCCGTCACCTTCTTCTGACGCAACAGCTCGCCGATGGCGGCGCCGCCCTTGGCCTTCATGGCGTAGACCATGCCCCGGGCATCCGCGACCTTGAAGGTCTCCGGATCGTAGACGCCGAGCTTGCAGCTTGTCGACCGGCCGGCTGCGTCGGTAAAGTTGCAGGAGAACGTCGCCACCCCGGCGGGGGTGATGCTGACATAGAGGCCACGGGTTCGGCGATCGTGATATTTCTTCCGCTTCGCGACCTTCGTTTCGCATAAGCGATCGGTCAGGACGGTGCGCTTGCGCTCGCGCGGTCCCGGCTTGCGGGCCGGTTCAATGGTGGTATCGTGTGACATGGTTCAGGACTCCTCGATGTTTGGGACCATGCCGGGTCTTTGTGCGTTGGTTTGGCTTCCGATCACAACGGCCCGGCCGTTATTTTGGTGAGAACGGCCGAAACACCAAGTAACAAGTTAACGCAAAAACGCTTGTTTTAAAGGGTTTTCTTGATGTCGGCGTGTCTCACCGAACATCAATTTATAGACCAGACGACTTCGCCGTCCGCTTCAGCTTCGTTTCGTCAACGCGCCGCCAAAGCGTCCACCACATCCCGCACCAACGTCAGTGACGATCGCGATACGCCCCTTGTGGGACGGGGTGGCGAGAGTTGTAAGTTTGATTTGGGTCGCGGGCAAAGCGAAATATTCTTGAGAGACTGGACTACCCAAATCAGATTGAATCCGCTTAAGAAATTAGAGTTTAGGCGCATGCGATTTTTCGCCTCGAGAGCCGGTCGCGCGAAACGACGTCGAGCAAAATTGAACTGATTTGCCCGTCGGTCGACTCAGTTGACGTGCGACGAAATGAGCCCGGCACGTGACAAGCTGCTCTGCGAGACGCTGTTTACGTCACTCGCCCAAGCCCGCGCCGTGATCCCGCCCACCTCGTTGGTGCTGTAGCGACCATGCAGCGTCATTCCGCGGTCGTGCGGCAAGTGGCCCGGATGAGCGCAGCGATCTGCGGGGTCAACGCAAATGAGAATCCCCGGATGTCGCTACGCTCATCCGGGCTACGCTTGCTGGAGCGGCATGAGCTGTGGCTTGGATCAGTCGAGTGGATCGTTGAGGCGCTTCATTTGAAATTCGACGATGCCCTCGCTTTCACGCCAAGTCTCGATTTCCGTCATATAGGTAGCACTTGGAAATTCGCTGAATAATTGCTTTGCACGCCTGCGGGCCTCGGAGCGTGGTAATCTAACGGTCTCGCGAAAGAACGCGTCCTCGCTCTTCCGGATTTTCATGCCTTCGGCGAGATCGCGGGGCGACTTCATGACGATAAACAATCGTGAAAAAGCGGACAATAGCGCAGGGGGAAGAAATTGCCCGAGCGATTCATAATCAGATCAGTCAAAATGCTTTTCTGGCTGCAATTAGGCGGCACAACTATCTGAAACCCGTTACGGGCATACCTTGATGAAATTATGGCTCGCGGTTCTGCTCCCCTAGGTCGGCGCCTACCGCGTTCGAGCGCATTTGCGCAAACGCCTCGATGCCGTTGCGGTGCAGCCATAACAGGCCCGTGGCGAGTTTCCGTAGATCGTTTCGGTGAGGCCCGACGGGAAGTCGTCTCGCGCGGCGCAACGCGTCCGCGGCTTGCTTCTCCAGCGGCGATAATTTGCGTTCCGTAGACATGACGCCGATGTACTCCAACCTTGATCAACACCCACTCGACGGCGCGCCCCCCTCGCTTACATTGTTAAGCTCGGAACTTCTGTGAAATAGATCACACCGCGGGTCCGTCCGCCGTAGCTCAGAGAGAGAAGGCGGAAGGCGTAATCCGCCTACGCGCTTTGATCCCCTTATTCCCTTGCGCGTGGCCCCGCGCTCCCGCCAACCCATCCGCCACGAAATACGGATTTGCCCCAAGCGCTGCAAAGATGAGCCACGCGGTCGCGCCGATATGGGGCCAGCACGCGTAGGGCGGATTGGAGCCAAAGGCCTAATCCGCCGTTCCAGGTCAGCCACAGCACGATTAGTTCATCCAAATCATCCGCACCCGTTCGCCATCGCCGCCCAGATCTAGAGGAAATAATCCGCCCGCACATGGCCAATCGCACGCACGTTTAGCATGAATGCGTAACTGGAGCGGCGGGTTACGCCTTCGGCTCCAGGCTCCAACCCTCCCTGCGCTTGTTCAACCCTAGCGGTCTAGGATAGAACATACCGCCCGCACACAGTCCCGATATTTTTCTATGCCTCGTTTCCTACAACTGCAGTCGGAATATCCCAACCACTCGTGGGAGGCGAAGGCCACGTACCAATAACGTCCTTCTCTTGCGGCTCAAATCGCGCTGGAAATCGCGGAATCTCTGGGCCATCCACTTTCCATCCATAACCGAGGTAGCTTAGCCCATGAGCGCCGCGACATGCGGGATCAACGCAAATGAAAATCCCCGGATGTCGCTGCGCTCATCCGGGCTACGCCTGCTTTAGTTGCCTAATTGCCCTGAGCGTGCCACCGTGCCCCCGCCAATCCATCCGCCACGAAATACGGATTTGCCCCAAGCGCTGCAAAGATGAACCACGCGGTCGCGCCGATGTGGGGCCAGTTCGGGTAGAGCCATGGAAGCGTCTTGCCGGAATGGAACGTAAAGTTGAAACCGGTGGTCAGCCCGCAACGCGATGCAGCGGGCATTGCACCCGCCGCTTCTCCGGTCTTCGATTGTGCTTGCTCCAGCCGCGTCAGCACCAGCGCGGTATCTTGCGCGCGCTTGAGCCAACGCAGCGCGGTGGCCACCTGTGCCGTTCCTTCCCACCATGCGCCGTCGCCGTCATTGCAGTTGAAATCGAACGCGTCGCTTCTGCCTTTTTCGGTACAATGCTTCAGCGCCCAGTCGAGCGCGCCGGCATGGGAAGCAGGCTCGCGCGTGCCGAGGACGGCCCACGTCTGCGCATCCAGCGGAATCACGCTTTTGTTGATATTCGCGCCGGCTCCCGTTCCCGTCCAAAAATAGGGCGCTGCCGCCTCATCGTTTCGCATCTTGTCGACGAACGATCGCGCGTGAGCCATCTGCGCGCTCCAGTACTGACCCTCAGCGGTATCGCATCCCACCGTCGCCGCCAGATGTTCGAACAGCGCAGCGAGATCGATATTGTGCTCGGTTGAACGATAATTCCTGCGGTCTTGTCCCTCGGAAACGCCCGCCTGCCGCTCAAAGCCCTGCATGCCGGCGGAAAAGCCGCCGCGTGCGTCATCCACCCTGGTGCTTGCGACGATCCATCGAGTCAACGACAGGCCGCGTTTAGATAAGGATCTCCGGCACGCTTTGGCAGCAGCGCATGCGCCTGCACGAGCGCGAGCGCCGCCCAGGCCATGTTCCCGGTATCGGAGCCGACGGCATTCTCGTCCTCGCGATACGCTTGCGCCCTGCGATCGTATTCGCCGGGGATGCGGGTCGTTCCGGCCTGCGGATCGACCAACTCCCCGCTGGCATAGGCATTGCGAAGCCGGCCGTCCTTGAACGTCCGGTCCTTATTCTGCGCCTCGACCAGGGCACGCGCGATCAGCTCAGCCCGCCGCAAATCATCCTGACGTCCTCTGGCGAGGAACGCCAGGAGAACAAGGGCCTGATCGCAAATCTGCGCACTGTTGCGCGATCCGCCCTCCGGGCAGTCTTCCGCAACGTAGCTCTGGAGAAAGCGCGGCTCTTCGTGCCTCGGCAGATCGATCGTGATGTCATCGAGGAAGATCGATCGGGAACGCGTGTCCCTATCGCGATTTGTCGCTACCGCAAGAGCGCCGATCACCGATGAAAGATCAGTGCCTTTCAGATCGATCCCGTAGCGCTGCCACGTCGTGCTCACGGCAACCAGTCCGGTCGAGCGCCTGGTCAACGAGTCGGAATATGGCAGGCTGGAATCTCGAATCCCGCCTACCGAAAACTCGGCATAGGTGTCATGATCGGCGCAAACCCAGAATGTGAGCTGAGTGGCGCCGGAAAGATTTCGCCCGGGGAATCGTTCCCAGTTGCCGTCGGGATAGAGAAAATAGATTCCGGCCCACCCCAGCCCGCTCGAGCGCGTCGGTCGATAGTCGATCCTGAGCGACGAGCGATCCTGGTCCGCGCTGATATCCCCGACATCGCCTATCTTGCCGCTGGGATAGTACGCGCTGAATCCGAGGCCGGAGTAGACGATCGTCGAACGGTGAAAGCGATCCATCTGCGCATCGAGAAAGTCGAACGCCGCATCGATCGATACGCGGTCGCCCGTTTGTCCGGTTGATTCAGATTCCCGGCTGCTGTCATGCGTGCCGCAGACGCGCGCGCCGTCGCCTGGCATTTGTGACGAAGGCCATTTCCACAAGGCGACCAGCAAAGCCCCGCAAAAGAGCACGGCAATCGATACGGAAAGACGCCAAGTCGAGGCACGGGCAGTCATGGCTTTGACGCGATTTCTTTCCGGTCTTCGGACCTGCTTCCGTTCAAGAATGTAGCGGCGTTCTAACTTGGCGGCAGCCAATGCGTCGAGCTAGATTAGTTTAGGATCATCGCCCGGCGATCACGCCCCCGCCTCAACCGGCAGCTTTTCGATCGACCGCAAACCCGGCCGTCTGAGCCAAAGAATTTCATCCGGCCCGACCGCCAATTGAAGCTTCGGCCAGCGGGTGAACAGCGCCTGCAGGGCGCATGCAGCTTCGATGCGCGCGAGCTGATGACCGAGGCAGAAATGGATGCCGGTGCCGAACGAAAGATGCCGGTTCGGCCGCCGCTCGAGATCGAGCCGTTCGGGGTTCGCGTCGGCCGCAGGATCAAGGTTTGCCGCAACGATCATGGCCATGACCCTGTCGCCCCTCTTCAGGCTGACACCGTCAAGACTGATATCCTGCCGCACGAAGCGCGGCTTGGAGAATTGCACGGGCGAGACGAAGCGCAGGAATTCCTCGATTGCGAGGCTGGCGCGGCTCCAGTCCTGCGCCAGCCAATCGCGCCGTTCGGGCTCTTTGAGAAGCTCGTAGACCGATCCGCTGATCAGATGCGTCGTGGTATCCGAGCCCGCCGCCAGCAACAGAAACAGCATCGACACCATTTCATCGCCGCTGATGCGTCCCCCCTCTGTTTCGACCCGCACCAGCTCGGCAATCAATCCCTCGCCGCCCTGCTGGCGGGCCACATGCAGGCGTCCTGCCATGTAGCGCCGCATCTTCCGGATCGTGCCGATCATGCGCAGAAAGCCGATGGCGCCCGTGAACTGCGCCCTCGCTCTTGCCCAGGCGATGAATTGCGGCCGGTCGGCCTCCGGCAGGCCCAACAGCTCGCAGATCACCGACAGCGGCAGCGTCTGCGCATAACGCGCGACGAGGTCGGCCGGGTTTTCTGCGGCAAACAGTTTTGCGGCGAGATCGTCGGCGATTTCGCGAATGCGCGGCTCCATCTCGAGCACGGCACGGCGGCGGAAGGCCTCGTCAACGATGCCGCGCAAGCGGGTGTGGTCGGGCTCGTCCGTAGTCAACATGTTGTTGGCAAGGGTCGCGATGATCGACGGCATCCACCAACGCAAGCCGGCGACGGCCCCGCCCTCCTTCCGCAGCGTGAACACCGCCGTGTCCTTCAGCACGCGGGCGGTTGCCTCATAGGTCGTGGTGACCCAGACCCGACCGACAATCGGGAACCGCGCCGCAACCACGGGTGCGGAGGCCCGCAGCCGCGCGACGACCGCGGCAGGATCACGAAAAAATTCTTCGCTGGCGAAATCGACCGGTGCGGCCATCGGACGCTCCACTCTGTTCTGGCCCTCGTCCCCGCAACGCTTCGGCAACGCGGTCTCCCGATTTGGTTAACAGGATTTTAACGAACGTTTGCGACAAAGTGACCCAGGGGCGAGCATTGCAGCGTGGGAAACGCGATGTTCGATACGATTATCTTGCTGACGGGGGCGGTGGAACAGACCGCGCTGGGCTCTTTGTTACGCGCGCACAATGCGCAACTCACCGTTCGGCCGGCAGCGAGCGCGAACGATCTTGCCGCGCTCGACGCGGCAATTTTGCGGCGCAGCCGGCTGGTCGCCTTCGCGACGCCGGTGATCGTGCCGTCCGACATTCTCAGGGGTCTCGGCTACGGCGCCTATAATTTCCACCCCGGTCCGCCGCACTATCCGGGCTGGGCGCCGGCGCATTTCGCGCTCTATGAACAGGCTGGCGAATTCGGCGCCACCGTGCATGTGATGAGTGAGCGCGTCGATTCCGGACCGATCGTCGAGGCCGCGCTGTTTCCCATTCCCGCCGATATCAACGTGCTCGGCCTCGAGGGGCTCGCCTACGCGCATCTGGCGCAACTGTTCTGGCGGCTTTCAAAGACGCTGGCGACCGAGAGCGAGCCGCTGCCGGAACAGCCGCTGAAATGGGGACCTAAGAAAAACTCGCGCCGCGCCTACCAGGCGATCTGCCAGATACCGCTCGACATCACCAAGGAAGAGCTCGACCGTCGGCTGCGCGCATTCGGCGGCAATCATTTCGGCGTGGCGCCGACGATCCACCTGCACGGGGTGGAGTTTCGCGCGGTGGTTTGATGCCGGCGGCGCTGCGGTCGGCACAGGTTAGAACGCGATCTGAATAGATTGGCCTCATGGTTCGAGACGCGCATCGTAGCCAAATTTACGCAGGCCACGTACACTTGCCTGCGTGACGCGCGCTCCTCACCGTGAGGGTCCGGGACCTCATCCTGAGGAGCATCGCGGAGCGATGCGTCTCGAAGGATGACGCCATTGAAGCGGATATTGCGTCAGAACGTGACCTCAAAAAACAGCTTGTCCTCGACCACGTTCTCCTGGGTGGGCGGCTTCGGCTGGTCCACGCGCAACACACAGCCCTTGGCGCGTTGGCCAAGCGCCGTGATCAACTCGTCGAGCGGCATTTTTCCCCAGCGTTTCTTGACCGCCATGTCATGGTCGACCGGGATCATCGCGACCCGCAACCGCCCCATCTCCTCGAGGCCCTGCGCCCTCAGCGTCGCGTTGTGGCTACCATGGTGACCGACCTTGTAGAAGATCGCGTTCTTGAGCAGGTCTGGCCCGGTGACGGTCTTGCCGTCCACGGTCCACGAACGGTCCTGCCACGACAGCCAGTTGCCCACTTGCGCGTCGGCCGCGAACAGTAGGACGTCGCCGCCCGGCAGCTCGATCGCAATCACGAGACTGGTGTTGTTGGTCAGGCTGTCGAGCTGCAACGCCAGATCGGACGCACCTCCCAGCCAATCGGTATCGATCCGCCGCCATGCATCGGGCGCAGTCTGGCCCGGCTGCCAGTAGTGCTGTCTGAAAAACCCGAGTTCGGGCGCCGTTTGCGCGTAGCTGAAGGGAATTTCACATTGCTCATCGAACGGATGTTCATCGTCGTCATCCCTGAGCGCGGTGCCCGCGCCATTCATGAACAGCCGAAAACTGTCGAGCGCCAAACCATAGGCTTCCTTGTTGCCAGCGGACGGGTTGATCTTGCGCAGCATCTTCTCGTCAGGCGGCGGCCCGAGCACGTAGAAGCGCGCATTGGTGCCTGCGGGCTGGACCGGCGGGTCGGTCGGCAGGCAGTAGCGTGGCTTGGCGGTCTTGGCCCGGACATTGTTGAGCGCGTCTGCCGTGGTCTGCCCGCTGGCGGCGCCGAAGAACTCCAGGATCCCGTTGAGCTTGGTCGCGCCATCTGAATCCCCTGCCGCCTGCATCTGGTTCAAGCCCATGCGCAGCGCCGCGAGCGCCTGGCCTTTTTCATCCTTCAGCTTCTTGGTCAATTCGTCGGTCGGGTCCTCGGTCCAGGCGAGCCAGACCTGTCCGACCTTCGTCAGCCTGTCGAACGAATCCTTTGCCTGCACGAAGCCCGACAGATGGTCCCAATGCTCGTGGGTCGCGATCAACAGATCGATCGCTCCGTCGGTTTCCTGGACGATGCTGTCTAGCACCTGCTTCATGATTACTGCAGGATTGGGCGTACCCAGAACGACACCGCAGTCGATCATCACATAGAACGGCCGGGTGCCGCCGTCGGTGCGCGGCAGCGAGATCAGGAAGCAATCGCCGAGGCCCTGGCGATACATCCTGACCTTGGCGCGATAGCTGCCCGTAGGCGTCACCACTGCGCTGGCGGCGCCTGCCGCCGCTCCTGCCGCGCCGCCCTGCGCAGCTCCCGATCGTCGCGGCGGCCGCTTCGGAGCCGCCGCTTTCTTCGCTACCGTCTTCTTTGCCGTGCGCGCCACTGGACGTCTCCTATCCGTGCACGTGATGCATCGACGCGAAGGGCTCGCGAACGCCGGCCGGATCGGCGAAGTAATTGCCGTGCAAGCCGTCGGTGGTGTCGATGCCGAACTGGACCTGTTCAGCGAGCCGGCTCGGGCTGTCGACCTTCTTGCGCACCATGTAGCGCACCTCGGCGGTCGCAAGATCGATCAGCAGCGTGCAGCCGCCGCGGAATCGCCGGCCGGGCATTCCCTTCGGCCGGAAACTCTGCGTGATTTCGACGACGAGGTCGGAGCGTATGTTGCCGTCGGGGCCGACCCGGCGTACCGGCCGCACCGAATGGACTTCGATCTTGCGAAGCTCGCCGTCCTGATCGCCGATCTTGAACGGCTGCGGCCTCTGGATCCGGTGAAGCCCGAGCGCGGCTACTTCCTCATCGCTGACCTCTTTCATCAGCCAATGCCAAAAAATCCGCGCATTGTCGCTCGACGAGCGATAAGCGTCCCTGCGCTTGCTGTTCATGTCCCAACCGGTCGACAATTTCTTGAGGACCTCGCGTACCTTTCCCTGCCGCAACGGCAACGGCGGCGGCTCCCAGATCAGGCTGCCAGGCGAAAGATGTTTCACGTTGCTCGGGTAAATCCCGCGGCTGCGAAACGCCTCGATGAACGCGGCTCGATAGCCAAGCTTGTCATATGGCACGAGATCGGTGTCCGCCGTGATCAGCGCGCGCAGATACTCGCCGAAGAAGATATCGACCGGCGGGCAGTAGTCGAGCGCGCGGATGCACATGTTGAGAACCTGGCCGGCGACCTTGCTGGCCTCGCGCGCCAGGCGATTGACGAGATCGGTCGAGATGTCGCCGTCCGGCAGAACGCCGCTGCCGCCGGTGGCGAGCCGCAGCAGATCGGTGGTTCTCCGTTTGTAGATCTGCAGGAAGGCATAGAACACGGCCGCGACCAGCACCGCGCCGCGGTCATGAGGCTCGGTGGCGTTGTCGTAGTCGGTCGGCTTCGGCTGGCGGCGAATCCATTTTGCGTCTTTCGGATTGCCGTCGGTCGGCGCCTGGACGCTGCCGATGTAGTCGCGCAAGGCGCCGTAGCGGCCGGTCGCCTCGCCGAACTGGACGGCGAGCTGTCCGAGCAGGTTCTGCTTTTCAAGATCGCCCCGTGTTGCCGCGATCTGATGGCTCAGGGCTTCCGGCAAGGTAAAATGCTGGAACAGCGCGATGATGTCGGCAAACCCTTCGTGAAAGGCGAAGACGTCCGGATTCGTTGCTTCGCGGAACCGCCGATGCACGCCGTCAAGCAGGGCGTGCGTCGTCTCGTGGGCAACGATATCGTGGGAGACAGCCGTGAACACCACGCTGCCTTGCATCAGCCCCTCGGCATCGGAGGCTGAAGCGGTGAAATAGCCGAGCAGCAAAGCCTTGTGTTCCGGACTGTAATAGGCGTTCTTGGCGCGTAGCGCGTGGGGATAGATGCGCAAGCGCTCGACATATTCGGAGGTGGTTTCCTTGCCCTCCTGGTGAATCTCGCGCGGCGCCCACAGCGCGACGCGGCCGAGCGCCATCTCGAAATGCTCGATCGTCTTCATCGCCACCGCATACGCCATCTGCTGATGGAACTGGGGGTTGGCTTCCGAAGGCGTCAGGCCCGACTTGGTCAGAATATGCGGATGGTTGAGGTCGACCGGCGCATAGCAACATTGGCTCGCCGGGTCGACGTCGATCACTTCGATGTACTCGCCGATCGGACCAGGCTTCAGCTCGCTTTCCCAGCGCACCTCGAGCGTGGCTTCATTGATGTCCACCGTATCGAGCTTGGCACCCAGCGCCGGATCGTAGGCATAGACGCGCAGCGGCCGGTAAGCCGGCGTCGGCACGCGCGGACTGACCGCGTGTTCCAGATGAAGTTGTTCGATCGCGTTCAGTCGGCGTGGCAGGCCAGCGGGAACGCCAGCGGGAACACCGACGTTCTGCGGCGCAGGATGACCCGGCGCAGGCTTGAGCAAAATGCGTTGCATTGCGAAAACTCCGGCCGGGTGATCAACCCTGGGTGCCCGGCGTCGCTGGATCAATATCGAAATATAAAACGACTTTGCCTCAGCCAGTGTGAGCTGATTAACACAAACCTAAATGAAAGATCGGCCCGGCGCAACCGAAGCGAGTGTCGCAGGGGTGCGGCCGCTCGACGTGCGGGGGTTTGCCGCCCCCTATCAAACCTCGCTCCTTAAACCGGCGGCGTGCCTCGACGCGGTTGCCGCCCGGCTCGTAGACATAGAGGAGGACGGTCTGCCGAATCGCATGCTATGCGGACCGGTCTCGGCCTCGATATGGACGCCGTTCTCCAGGAAAATGCGTCTTGCGATATTTGAGGGGCCTTCCTAGCGAGCCTTGCGGCGTCGTGGCGGCTGCGACAACTCTGTCGCAATACCCACTCCCTCGAACGAGGACCAGAAGTTAGTTTCCGCGGCGAGGAAATTCTTGTGCTGGACATAATAATCCTGCCAGGCGTCGGTCGGCTCAAGGTTCTTCCAGACCTTATTGATCGTGCTCTCTCCGACCGCTGCCATGTCTTTCTTCCAGATCTCCGCAGCCTTCGCCTTGGGGTTTTTCTTCTTCAACTCGGCAAACTTGTCGCGGAGAGGCGTCTGAATCTTCCACCGCCAGCGGTGGTGCACGTGAGCCGCGTACGCCTCGGCGACTGTACCATTGGCGTCGACATACACGACGAACTTGTTATGTCCGATGTGGCCTTTCTTGAGCATGCGGTCATCTACATCGAGACCGAGCGAATGAAGCTCGCTCCACGCGTCGGTATTGGTGCTGTCGCCGTCGCCACTGCCATCCTCGGTATCTTCGCCCGCATTGGAGAGCACCAGGTGCAGTTTCTTCTTTCCAAGAGCCGTGAGATGTTTGATCAGGTCATGGCCTGAGAGTTCGTAGGTGGCACAGTAGCACTTACCGCCGTCTTTGTCGGCTCGGTCGAGAAGCTGCAAAACTCCGCCTTCGAGACCTCCAACCAGGGTGCGCGGATCGGATCGTCTGGCTCGGCGATTTTCTTTTTCAGGTCCGCCATATTCGGCAGCCAACCTTCGATTTCGGAAGGGCGCGCGCGATCGCCTGTGTCGAGACGATGCCGCGATTGAAGAATACGGCGCAGTCGCCGTGCTTGGGATCGAGCGAAACACTGTTCGTCCGCATCGAACGCGAGTCATCCCTGCGCAGGTTGCCGGGCGTCCCCATTATCGGGACAATTTCGTACCAATAGGTTGCGCAGCGCTCGAACCCGCCAGGTGTCGGTGTCCTCGAACTTCTTGCGCCTTCCTGTTTTCCCGCTCCTTTTCTTGGCCATCAGTCTTGAACCCGACCATCGCAGGTAATGTACCCGCTTCTGACTTCCGGCTTCATGGCGGATCACGCTGAACCGAGACGACCGTGAATCTTTGTGGGCATGCTCCAATGAAGATAAACCATATCATTGTAGGAAATAGCGACAGCGTTCACGGGACCCTCCTTGATCAGTCGCGTCGAGAAGCCAGCCTCCTTGATCGACGCGACGGCGCATCACCACTAAGCTGATGCGCTTCATTGCTTTTGGTTATCGACACAACGTGGTTTGGAACAGCGCGAGTTCCTCGAGAAAATCAGACGGGATCAAGTCCGGCCTTGAGAATATCGCGCTGCCAAGACCGCAAGGCCCAGAGTACTGACGATAATAAATTGATAGTGACAACCTAACCCAGGGCTAAGGTTAGGTTGGCCGAGCCGCGGGAGTTTGCGGTGCAACGGCCCGGGTCTGCCACCGCCTCGCTCAAGGGGGACGGCGGCGGCAATAGGCGGATCTTTGAGAAGGATCACGCTTCTTGAATTTCTGCGTCTAGACCGGCGGGGTACCGTGAGTGTGGAAGGACTCGATCGTCTTCAGGCCCCAGGCCTGGCCCTTCTTGCGCTCCTCCTCGGTCCAGACGATCGGCTTCCAGTCGGGCGCGAGGATGAGGCGCGCGCCGGCGTTGGCAACCTCGACCCGGTTGCCGCCGGGCTCGTAGACATAGAGGAAGAAGGTCTGCTGGACCGCATGCTTGTGCGGACCGGTCTCGATATGGACGCCATTCTCCAGGAAAATATCGGCGGCGCGCAGGATCTCCTCGCGGCTGTCGAGCGCGTAGGTGACGTGGTGGAAGCGGCCGGTCTTGCCGTAATGATCGCGGGTATAGGCGAAGTCGTAGCTCTTGTTCGACATCGTCATCCACATCGCGGCTTCGGTGCCGTCGTTGAGCACGATCTGCTCGGTCGTTCGCAAGCCGAGGTAGTTCTCGAAGAAGAGGCGGTTGGCCTTGATGTCCACCGCAAGGCAATTGAGGTGATCGAGACGGCGGACATTGACGCCGCGCGCGGGAAAACGCTGCGCCTGGTTTTTCAGCGCCGGCTTGAGCTCCGGCGGCGCCTGGTACCACTCAGTCTCGTAATAGAGTTCGATGACGTGGCCATCGGGATCGCGGCAGCGGAACGCTGGCCCCTGCCCCATGTCGCCATCGGTCCAGCCGATCGCAAAACCGGAGCCCTTGAGCGCAGCGACGCGGCGCTCCAGCGCCTGCGGGCTACGGGCGCGTAGCGCCATGTGCTCCATGCCCGACGTCTTCGACGCCGTGAGCTTGAGCGAATAGCGCTCGTAGTCGTCCCAGCCGCGCAAGTACACCGACTCAGCCTGGCGGCCGCTGACCGTCATGCCCATCACATCGACGAAGAATTTTTCGCTGTCGTCGGGCTTCGGCGTCAACAGTTCCATGTGGCCGAGGTGGGCTAGATCGAAGATCGGCTCCGGCTGCATTCGAAACTCTCCTTTACCGTAGCGCTCGCGTTGCGTCATCGAACAGCTCGTCGACCGCGTACTCACGAGGAATGAGCTGCTGTTGCGCCGCATAGCGCGTGATCATCTGCAGCGAGCGCAGCATTTCAGCCGGCTCGAAACGTGGTCCGGCCGGCGAACGCGCGGCGGATTCAGTGAGCAGCCGATGCACCTCTCGCACGATTTCCGGATGATTGTCGGTGAGCGTCTTGCTCACCACCACCATATGGTTGATCGGCACGACGGCGTGCTTCGCAAACCACGCCTTCTCTTCCGCCGGCACGTCGGCAAACAGCGGCTTCAAGTCCGGATGTTCCACCTTTTCCCCGAGCACCGCATCAAGTTCGCCATCGAGCAGCATTTGGATATTCTGCTTGCCGGCCGCCGCCCGCTTCGTCGTATCGACGTACTCGGCGACATGGGCATCCTCGAACGTCACCCAGTCGATCGAATTGAGATCGACGCCATAATCGTTGGCGAGAATGCCGCGCAGCCAAGCTCCGGTCGTGGTGGTGAAGGAGCGGATGCCGACGCGCTTGCCGTTCAGATCGGCCGGCTTCAGCGTTCCCTGCTTCGCGTTATAAAGCGTAAAACCATGCTGAAATCGCGCCAGCACCACATCCGGCAGCAACACCATCGGTTTGGCAAAACTCTTCGCCATCAGGTCGGTGACGATCGCCATCTCCGAGACGTCGAACGCCTGCTCGCGGACCATCGGCTTAAAACCTTTGTTGGTCGGCGAATAGTCGACGAAATCGAACGCGACAGAAGCGGATTTGATCGCGCCGTTCTTCAGCGCCGCCGTGCAGGGGTGGTCGCCGAGCAAAGTGCGCAGGCGCATGGTCACGTCAGTCGCACTCCGGTTCGTCGATATAGATCAGCCCCGCCTTCTTCAGCGGTTCGCGCATGTTGTACATGTCAAGCCCGAGCGCGCCGGCGGCGAGCTGCTTGCGCTTCGCGTCTTCATCGGCGTGGCGCTTCTCGCCCTTGGTCACGACATCGGCGGCATCCTTGCGGCAGACCACCACCACGCCGTCATCGTCGGCGATTACGGCATCGCCCGGATGCACGTTGACGCCGGCGCAGACCACGGGAACGTTGACGGCGCCGAGCGTCGCCTTCACCGTGCCCTTGGCGGAGATCGCTTTCGACCATACGGGAAAGCGCATCTCGTGCAGCGCCTTGGCGTCACGAACGCCGGCGTCGATGACAAGCCCGGTGACGCCGCGCGCCATCAGCGAGGTCGCGAGCAGATCGCCGAACATGCCGTCGGTGTTATCGGCGGTGCAGCCGACCACCAGGATGTCGCCGGGCTGGCATTGCTCGACCGCGACATGAATCATCCAGTTGTCGCCGGGCTGCGCCAGGACCGTGACCGCGGTGCCGGCGGTCTCGGCGCCCGTCCATACCGGGCGCAGATAGGGCTTCATCAGCCCGAAGCGGCCATAGGCCTCGTGCACGGTCGCGACCCCGAGCGCGCCGAGCCGCTTGACCAGCGCTGCGTCGGTCCGCTTGATGTTTCGAACCACCACCGTCTTCATGTTAGTTCCTCCACCGCCATCGGAAACAGTCGCTGATAGGCCTCGCCATAGGTCATGGCCTTGCCGGAATTGCGCCCGCCCTGCATGCCTCGCTGCAGGGCCACCCGTTCGTAATAGGCCCACAAATGCTTTTGCGCCGCAAGAATTTCGAACGTCTTGCGCTTCAAGTCCCAGACCTCGTCGATGTTGAGGATCACTTGCGGCTTGAAGTTGCACATCTCCGGCTGATGCGGCTCGAACAGGAATACCGGCGGCGCGGAATATTGGTATTTTGCATCGGGCTTGTGGCCCATGGCCTGCGCCACCACCCGCGTCTGCTGCGCAAAGTGCGCGGCGTCGGGATGATCGAAATTGTAGGGGTCCTGGAGCGCATGGGTCAGCACAAAGCTTGGATTGAGCTCCCGATAGATGTCGACCATCCGGTCGAAATGCGCCTCGTTGAGCTTTAGCGGATAGTCGCCGCAATCGAAGAACTCGATTTCCGCGCCGAGCAGTTCCGCCGCGCGCTCGGCTTCACGCTTGCGTCCGGCCTTGACGGACGCAAGATTCGCGCCGGGCTCTTTCCAGGCGAACTGGCTCTCGCCGCGTTCGCCATAGGACAGGCAGGCGATCTTCATGCGGTAGCCGCGCTTGGCGTGAAGGGCAATCGCTCCGCCGGCGCGCCAGACGAAGTCTCCGGGATGCGCGGTGACAACAAGACCAGTTTTCATGGGACAAGGGCTCCCTCTTCAGATTGGTTGGACCGTATGATGAGCCGCAAGCAGCAGATAGTCACGCCGCCGCCGACTGGATTTCTCCATTTAGCACGCGCCTAAGGCGATTTTCATCCAAAGCGTGTTCCCATTTAGCGATTGCGATCGCATTGCCGAGAAGGTTGGTTGGCATCATCGCCTGCGACGTCAGCCGGTGGATTCCGAGCACCAGTGCGACGCTGGCGACCAGGATCGGTCGCAGCGAGCGTCGCCGCCAGCACCACGAAGGCAGCACCGGCTACCCCAGCCGCGCCTTTTGAGGTCACGAGCAGGATCAACAGCAGCCCGATCTGCTGGCCGAGATCGAGCGGCGTATTGGTCGCTTGCGCCAGAAACACGGTTGCCACGGCCAGATAAAGACAGGTGCCGTCGAGGTTGAACGAATAGCCGGTCGGGATCACAAGCCCGACCACGCTGCGCTCGCATCCGAGATTCTCAAGCTTGGTGATGATGCGCGGCAGCACCGTTTCGGAGGATGTGGTCGCGATGCAGATCAAAAGCTCTTCCCAGATGTAGCGGATCAATTTCAGCACGCTTATCCCGCAAAGCCGCGCCACGGGGCCGAAGGCGACAATCACAAAAATCACGCAGGTGAGACAGAAGCCCCCGAGCAGCTTTCCGAGCGAGGCCAGCGAACCGACGCCGAACTTCCCGACCGTGAACGCGATGGCGCCGAACGCGCCGATCGGCGCCACCCACATTACGATCGCCACAACGCCGAAGATCATCTTGGCGGCGATGTCGATGATGTCCAGCAGCGGTTTAGCGCGGTCGCCCAGTTGCACCAATGCGAAGCCGCAGACCACGGAGATGAAGAGCACCTGCAGGATGTTGCCTTCGGCGAAGGCGCCGACGATGGTGCCGGGAATGATGTTCATCAGGAACGGCACGAAGCCGACGGCGGCGGTCATCTTGACATAGGGCTCGACCGCGCTGGCGTTGACGGTGGCGGGATCGATGTTCATGCCGACGCCGGGCTTCAACAGATTGACCGCGTCCAATCCGATCACCATCGCAACCGTGGTCATGATCTCGAAATAGACGATCGCCTTGAGCGCGACGCGGCCGACACGGGCCATATCGGCCAAATGCGCGATCCCGTGCACCACCGTGCAGAAGATGATCGGCGCGATCAGCATTCGGATCGCCTTGATGAAGGCATCGCCGAGCGGTTGCATCGTGGCTGCCAGATCGGCATCGGCCATGCCGAGCGCGATGCGAAGCCCCATCGCGATCAGGACCTGCACCCACAGTTCTTTCCACCAGGCCTTCGTGCGCCGCTTCTCGATCGCGAGAACAGTCATTTCCGTCCAACCCCTTGATGGCCGAAGCCGCTGCCCTGGATCATGCTTTATCGAATTCAAAAAGCCGGGCGGGATTTTCGACCAATATCTTCTGCTGAAATTCCGGCTCCGGCGCGAACAACGGAATCAGGTCGACGAGATCGCCGTCGTTCGGCATCACCCTGACATTCGGGTGCGGCCAATCGGTGCCCCAGATGATCCGGTCGATCGCGGTCTCGACGATGCGTCGGGCAAACGGCACCGCGTCGGTAAAGGGAGGGCCAGCGGAGGAAACCCGTTCGCAGCCGCATACCTTGACCCAGCACTTCTCGTTCCGGCGCATCAGGTCGATCAATGTCCTGAACGGGAGCTGATCGAGTCCATGCGATGCCTTGACCCGCCCCATGTGGTCGATCGTGTAACTCACCGGCAAGCGCGCCAGCATGTCCGCATATTCGGGAATATCGATCGCATCGAAGTGCAGATCGATATGCCAGCCGAGCGGCGCGATCATCTCGACTACCCGTTCGAACACACCCTTGTCGGGAACGCCGCCGAGATGATGCACGAAATTAAACCGACAGCCCCGAAAACCGCCTTCGTGAAGCTCGCGCAAGCCTCGCTCGGTGATGCCGTCATCGATATTGGCGACCGCCCGGTAAGCGCCGCCGCTCTGCGTGATGGCGTCGAGCGCGACGCGATTGTCGGTGCCGTGCACGCTGGCATTGACGATTACCGCCCGGCCGACGCCGACCTTTAAGTGCAGCGCCTTGAAATCTTCGAGCGGCGCGTCGGGCGGCGTGTAGGGCCGGTCGGGAGCGTAAGGGTATTTAGAGCCCGGGCCGAAGATGTGGCAATGCGCGTCACACGCCAGAGGCGGCAACTTGAATTTCGGGGTTTTGGTATCCGGATCGGGTCCCGGGATGCTCGGCTTGAACATGATGCCCTTTAGGTGAACTTGAACAGCTTTGCGGGATTGTCGACGAGAAGCATCTGGTGTGTCTCGGGATCCGGTGCGTAGAGCGGGATGAGGTCGACGATTTCGCCATCGTTTGGCATGATCCTGACGTTTGGATGCGGCCAGTCCGTGCCCCACAGCACGCGGTCCCGCGCATTGTCGATCAGCAGCTTGGCAAACGGCACCGCGTCATGGAACGGCTTGCCGACAGCGGAAGCCCGTTCCAGCCCCGAAATCTTCACCCAGCACTTTTCGTCGCTGGATTGAAGGTCGAGCAGCGCCTTGAAGGCGGGATCGTCGAGGCCCTTTGCCGCGATCACCGTACCTACGTGGTCGATGACATAGCTGGTCGGCAGCGCGCTCAAGATGAGCGCAAATTCACTGATGGTGCCCGGCTCGAAATAGACGTCGACATGCCAGCCGAACTCGGCCCCGCGGTGCACGATGCGGTTGAACTTGTTCATGTCGCCGACGCCGCCGAGACGTTTGAGGGAGGCGAAGCGACAGCCGCGAATGCCCGCCTTGTCGAGGTCCGCGAGGTCCTTGTCCGACATCTCGTCGCTGACATTGGCGATGCCCCTGTAGGCGCCGCCGCTTTGCGCGATGGCGTCGGTCACCACCCGGTTGTCGGTGCCGTGAGGGGTTGCATTGACGATCACGCACCGCTCGACGCCGATCTTGGCGTGCACCGCGCGAAACGCCTCGAGCGGCGCGTCCGGCGCGTTGTAGGGCCGATTGGGCGCGAACGGATAGCGGCTAGCGGGACCGAAAATATGGGTGTGGCAGTCGCAGCATTTGGTCGGCAGCTTGAATTCCGGAATCTCGGTGTTCGGATCGGGCGGGTCGATCGTGGGGATGGTCTTCGGCGCTTGCGGCGCAGGCGAATTGCCCTGCCCGCGGGCTTGCGACGCCCACAAGGCCGCGCCGGCAACGCCGGTCAGCAAGCGGAAGCATTCCCGTCTATCCATTTCGTTCCTTTGGCCTCACCGGAGACGTTGCTTTACGATCAGTGCGAGCGGCACTGCATAGAAGAAGTGCGACATGAAGCCGCCGATGATCACCGCGGGATCAAGGTAGTCCGGATGATTGTTCGAGACGATCGCGATGGCGACATGCATCACGATCCAGAGAATGACGGCAAAGAACAAGGCGACGAGCGTTGCTTCGTAACCGCGGCGGCGGAAATACGGCCAGACGAAAGCGAACAGCACGCCCCAGGCGAGCGCAAAGAAGAAGTGGATTCCGGTGCCGACAATGTAGGCCAGCGCTCCCAGTGAATCCTGGACCTCCTTGCCGAAGACCAGGCCCGTCGCATTGCGCGGAATGCCGGCCATCGGCATCAAATGTTGCACCCCTACCCAGACAATCGCTTCGTAAATCCAGATGACGAGGCCGCCGACAAGACCGCCGACAAGACCGGCACGGACGATCTGCCCGGACCCTGCCGCAGCGTCGGAGGTTGGCCATACGTCGGACTGTGTGCTCATGACAATGTCTCCCTTTCATCGCATTTGCTACTTCGTTCAAGGAAAGGCGGCTTTGTTGCTCGCTCTTATGCTGTCCGTGACGTTCGTTGGCATCGTTCGTGGCCCAGCTTAGCCCTTTGCATGCTCCTTGGATCGCCGTCGTGACGGCGCAGGCTGATCGAGTGCGTCCGCCTGCAGCGAAGCCACAGTTGCCCGCACCAACTGCTCGATCGCGTTTCCGGGGTCGGAACCATCCGCGTCGCCTCGCGACAGCCGCGAAACGCGCTCAGGTGTGACCAGGGTGTAATACAGCGCGCCGAGAAGAAAGTGGCCGCGCCAGACGATTTCGGTGCGCGGGATGTGCGGCAGGCTTTCACAAATCGCATCAATGAAAGCGTGGCTGGTGTCGTCGAACGTCTGCGCGATGATCCTGCGCGCGACCTCGTTGCCTTCCGCCGACATCACCGCGCGCAGCCGCGTGAAGCATGCCCCGCCGCCGGCGAGATCGCTGCCGGAAGAGAATGCGGGCAGCAGATAGGCTCGGACGATTGCCTCCAGCCGATCCTGCAGATTCCGCACGCGCCTAGCCGCAGCCAGCAACTCGGAACGCCTGCGGTTCATCGGCCCGCAATGACGACGGTAAATTTCGAGCAGCAGCCCGTCCTTGGTCTTGAAATGGTAGGTCACGCTGCCGGGATTTGCGCCGGCGGCTTGCGCGATGTCGCGAACCGAGACCGCATTGAAACCGTTGGTCGAGAACAATTCTTCCGCGGCACACAAAATCGCCTCACGCAGATTTGGTTTGCGCGTTGCAGTGGGCTTCTTGCGGGTGGGCTTGGTGACCATCTATTTGTACCAATGTACAAAAGATAAGGTCCAGTCAACAAAAATAATGGGCGTTAGTACTAAACCAAGCTGTCCTCGTCGTTGCTGTTCCGCCGGTCGATCTCGTCGAGTCGATCGCGATCACGAGAGCGGGCAGTACGAAGCAAAGACAAGAGCAAGAGGATGCTACCTGCATGCTGGGCTTGATTAGGAAATTCGGCTGTCTCGTCGTGGGCGCGACATTGTTGCTAGCGACCGGTGGCACACGCGCGGACAATTTTCCGAACAAGCCCGTCCACATCCCGGTACCCTATGCAGCCGGTGGCGCGGTCGATGTGCTCGCGCGCACGCTCGGCCAGTCGCTGGCCAAGACCTGGGGCCAGCGGCCCGTGATCGACAACCGCCCCGGCGCCGGCGGCATCGTCGCTTCGCAGGCGCTGACGCAGGCGGCGCCGGATGGCACCACGTTGATCCTGGTCGCGAGCGGTCACCCGCTCAATCAGTTCATCTATCCTAAATTGCCCTACGACACCTTCAAGGATTTTACGGCCATCAGCGAGATTGCATCGTCGCCGCTCGCCATTCTCTCAAAGACGAGTCCGTACACGAACCTTCAAGATCTGCTCACTGCCGCGCGCAAAGATCCGGACTCGCTGTCCTATGGCATGGCTGGCAACGGGACCTCGTCGCATCTGGCCGGCGAGCTTTTGAAATACATGGCGGGCGTGAACCGGTCCGCTATGTATCCTACCTTGCATTCGCCGGCGCCTGCAGGTGCCATAGATCCTCACGCCAATGCAGTGCGATGAGGAGCATCAGCGCCAGACCCGACGCCGCGTAGAGCATCGCGGTCGCGGTAAATCCGATGAGGTCGATCAGGCTGCCGGCCGCAAGCAGCCCGAGCGGCAGGCCGTAGATCACCATCATGCGTACGCCCATCACCCGGCCGCGGAAATACACGCTTGAGCTTCGCATCAGGATCACGGCGATCGAAATCATCGACATGCTCTGCGCGATGCCGGCCAGTATCAGGCAGGCCATCGCGGCCGGCACGGTCCTGATCTCTGCGAATACCAGAAGCATTGCGTACCAGGTTACGGACGCGCCGATCAAAAGGCGCGCAACGCGGACGCCTCCGGCAAGGCTGAGCGTGACCGAACCGATCAGCGAACCGACTGCAAAACTCGCCGAGAGATAGCCGAGGCCGGCCTGGTGGGTGTTGTAGATCTCGCGAGCGATATAGGGCAGCAAGCCGTTGGTCATCGGATACGCCGTCATATTGGTGAAGAAGGCGATCCAGAGCGCGGCGCGCATCCGCGGCATGCTCCAGACATAGGCGATGCCCTCTTTCAGGTCGCGGAGCGGAGAGCGCGCGAGCACCTCATCCGCCGCCGGGCCGGGCGGATACGCTTTCGCCAGCGGTATGACGCACAGCGTCAACAGCGTGGCTGTGAGATAGAGCGCGACGATCGCGATATATGCAGGCCCGATGCCGAGCGCCGCGAACAGACCGGTGCCGCTCAAGGCGCCGGCGATGCGCGCGGTATCCATCGTGGTGCGCGACACGCTGATCGCGCCGACCATCTGGTCCGGCGGCATGTTGTCGGCGACCAGCGCGCCGCGCACGCCGAGATCCGACGGCCGGATCAAGCCCATGATCGCCACGATCACCAAGACATAAGTCGGCGTCAATTGACCCGTCAGCGCCAAGGTCATCAGCGTGCCGGCAAGCACCGCGTAGCACGCGCGCATCGCCGCCAGGAGATCGCGATGCCCGATGCGATCCCCGATCACGCCGAACATGGGTGCGATCAGCGTGCCGACATAGTTGAGCGAGGCCAAAACCATCAGCAGCAGAACCGAGCCGGTCTCCACCATCACGTACCAGCCGAGAACGAGCGCCTCCATCTCGAACGCCCAGGAGGTGAGCAGGTCGGCAGGCCACTGGAAACGATAGTTGCGGGTGCGGAAGGGCGCCAGCGCGGCACGACGCGCAAGCCCGCTCAACGCGCGACGACGCGGTTCATGCGTTCCACCCTGCCCTTTTTCTTGCCCGTTTCTTGTTGCTTTGGGAAAATAGCTCCGCAATTGCCGGCTAGCCTAGCGGCGACAACCGCGGTGTCAATCCGGACCATCAGACACCGAAGCGCACGCAACCCCTAGCCCTTTTGAGCATGATCTTTTCGGAAAACCGGTACCCACTTTTCCGGATCAGCTCTACCCACGACATGGCGGACGGCGGCCCGGGTCAAGAAGCGCAGCTTCTCGTTCAGCGGGAAGCGGCCGAAGTTGGTCTTGACCGCGCCCAAGGTGAAGGCCGTCTTCTTGGAATAATCGATCCGCACACCGACGATCACGGGCCTGCCCGCATTTGCGATGTCGTTGGCCTTGCCGATCACGCCGGCAATCGACGGATTGTCGCTCATCGGCAGGTAAGCCGCGCCGGTCGCGAGCGCCACGCCTTCGATGTTGAGCTTGCCAATCTGCGTGCAGGGCTTGCGCCCATAGGGTATCGCCTGCGCCTGGCCGATCTGCGCGAGCTCGCCATCGTTGAACACGTAATAGACCACGCCGAGCGCGTTGGTCGCCGCGGTCAAGATCTCCATGCAGGTCATCATGAAGGCGCCGTCGCCGACGATCGCCTGCACCGAGCGGTCGGGAGCTACGAGCTTGGCGCCGATCGCCGCCGGCACGGCATAGCCCATGCAGTTGAAATCGGTCGGCAGGATCACGCTCTTCGGAGCGTGGATCGGCATCAGCTCGGCGGTTAAGAAGGTGTGATTGCCGTCGTCGATCGCGATGATGCCGTCGTCCGGCATCTGGCGGCGAAGCTCGTCGAAGAAGCGCACGGGGTTGACGAGGTCGGCGGCATCGTGGCGATACCAGCTTTCGCGATAGGCGGCCTTGTCCTTCGCAATCTGTTCGCGCAGCGCAGCCTTCGCGGCTCGTCGCGGCAGCTTCGCTTCGATCGCTTGCAGCAATTGCGTCAGCACGGCGCCTGCATCGCCTGATATGGCGACCTTGGCCGGATAGTTGGCGCTGAACACGTCCGGATTGATGTCGATATGAATCAGGTTCGCCGGCACCTTTGCGCCGTAGCTGCCGGTCGCGATTTCCGAAAACCGCGTGCCGATCGCGACCATGCAGTCGCAATCCCTGAAGGCATTTTGCGCCGAAGGCACCGCGGACGCCCCGAAACCGAAGCCCGTATGCAGCGGATGGTTGGCGGGAAAGACCGACAACCCCTGCAAGGTCGTTGCGACCGGCGCTTCCAGCCATTCGGCGAGACGAATGACCTCTTTAGGCGCATCGCGCGCGCCCCAGCCGGCGAAGATGCAGGGCAGTTTCGCGTCCGCCAGCAATTCGACCGCGCGCGCGATTTCTGTGGCCGCCTCGACACACGGCGGCTGGGCGGAATGGAAGTGCGGCAGCTCGCCGATTTCTTCGGTCATCAACAGGATGTTGACGGGCAACTCGACGAACACCGGGCCCGGCTCGCCGGAAGTGGCGATCGCATAGGCCTTGAACAGCGTCGGCACGACCTCGTCGTGTCGCGTGACACGAAACGTCGCCTTGGTCAGGCCGCCCATGAATTTATGGGTGTCCATCTGGTGCAATTGATAGCGGTGTTCGGTGTCGGTGCGCGGGCCGCCCGAGATCACCAGCATCGGCACGCCGTCGAGAAAGGCTTCGCCGATCCCGCTTGCGGCATGGGTCAGGCCCGCGGCCGGGACCACCGTCAGCACGCCGATCGAGTCCGACAGACGGCCGACGGCGTCCGCCATGAACGCGCCGCCGCCCTCGTGCGTGACCAGGACCTGCGTGATCCGGTTCGAGTTGTTCAACGCATCGTACAATTCGGTCGTGTGCACGCCGGGAATGCCGAAGGTGAAGCGCGCCCCGATCGCTTCGAGGGCATAGACCGTTAGCCAGGCTCCGGTTCTCTTCATGTTGCCCTCTCAAGCATCTTTAGAAAATGATGTGCCACCGATCGAAGCCGCGGCGATGCGGCCGGAAAGGATGCAACCGCCGAGGAAAGTGCCTTCCAGCGCACGCAAGCCGTGCATGCCGCCGCCGCCGAAGCCGGCCGCCTCGCCCACTGCATAGAGGCCCGGAATCGGCCGCCCGGCCGCATCGAGGACCCGGCTCTCAAGATCGGTCTTGATGCCGCCGAGGCTTTTGCGGCTGATGATGAATTCACGAACCGCGATCAGCGGCAATGCCTTGGCGTCGTTGATGGGCTGAAATTTGCAGAGCCTGATGCGGTCGCCGCGGTATTGCCGAAGTGCTGCGATGCGGCGCAACTGCTCGTCGTTCATCAGGCTCGCGCCGCGGGCGATGGTCGCATCATACTGCGTCACCGCATCCTGCACCGCCGCAAGTTCGACCGCCTGGTCCCCCTGCAGCGCGTTCATCTTCTCGACCAGCTCGGGCAGCGTCGCGGCCGTGACAAAATCCCGGCAATTCTCGATCATCTCGCGCACCAGCCAGCGATTGCCGAGCAGGATATCGCGCAAGAATCCCAGTTTCTTCTTATCGCGGATCGACGGATTGTGCTCGGCGCCGGAGATCGCCAATTCCTTCAGCGCGATCAGCCTGTTCATGAGCTGCCAGGAATATTGCCGCTCAAGCGCGCAGATGTCGGTGACAAGCCTGCGCGTGTCGAAACCCGAGACCAGAGGCTGGGGACCTAAGCGCTCGCCGCGCCAGTTGAGCCACAACGCCGAGCGCGGCGGCACCAGCGACAGCCCGTGCCGGGGTTTGCGCGGACGCGGATGGTGGACACCCGCCGCATAGTTCCACATGTTGTCGAGATGCGTGAGCACACCGCCGACGGCCGTGGTCGCATCGTGCAGCTTGCCGTCGGCGAAGCGGTGCGAGCCGCTCAGCAATTCATGCGGCGGCGAGCCCCAGTCGCGATGCCAGTTCTGCCGCACCCGCGCCAGATCGCCACCGTTGATGCCGCCGGCCGCCACCACCACCTGCTCGGCCCCGACTTCGAACGGCACGCCGCTCTTCTCATCGATGCCGGCGGCACCGTCGATCCGGCCGCCCCGCAGCGTCAGCCGCTCGACCCGCTGATTGAAGCGAAGCGTGAGCCGGCCCGTATTGGGATGGGCGCGCAAGGCCAAGATCAAAGCCTCCGCCAGTCCCTTGCCGGTGCCCCACACGATATGGAAGCGCGGCACCGAATTGCCGGGACGGAATTCGCCGCGCTCGACCCAGTTCACCACGGGAAGGAAGCTCACGCCAAAGCGGCGGACCCAGCGATAGACATGAGCGGTGCAGCGCGTGACATAGGCCTCGGCCCAGGCCTTCGGCCAATCATCTTCGGCGCCGAATTCGGCAAAGCTCTGCCAGTCGCGCAGCGCCAGTTCAGAGGAATTGCGGATGCCCTGACGGCGCTGTTCCGGCGAGTTGACGAAAAACATCCCGCCAAAGCTTTCGCGCGCGAGCCCGCCGAAGGCGCCCTCCTCGTCGCGGTCCAGCAGCAGCACCGATTTGCCGCCGTCGAGCAGGTCGAGCGCGGTCGCAATCCCCGCGATCCCGCCGCCGATGATCAATACCTCACTGCGATCCATTGCTCCGGTTTCCCATGTCTCTGGCTCGACCTGCTTCGCGAGCGACGCGAACGCTCCAATACCGACCGTAGCTAGACACGTTGTCAAACGTCAGTACGAGGCAGGAACGAACCTGCTCTCGTTGTCAATCGTTGCGGCAACGGGGCAGCTCGGACCGGGCGCCAGATCGCATCCGAGCAAGACGGCCGCCTGCGGCAAGACTGGCACCGTTTGCAGGCAAGTCAGCAGCAGCGCTACCGCCGCCAATAGCCCTGATGGTCGCCAACGCCACATGGCAGCCGACATTCAGACGGGAATCCTCACGGCGCCACCGTCGACCGGGATATGGGCGCCGCTGACGTAGCCGGCCAGCGGCGAGGCCAGGAACGCCACTATCCCAGCGAACTCCTCCGGCTCGCTGAAGCGTCCGGCCGGGATGTTGTCGCGAATGAAGGGCCTACCGCGACGCCTCGGTCGGATGCAGCCTCTCTAGAACTTGCACGGGATTGAAGCGGCCGGGCGCGACGCAGTTGACCGTGATGCCGTGGCGGACGGACTCGAACGAGAGCGCGCGCGACCAGGAGAGGAGTGCTGCCTTGGAGGGGATAGCGCCGGTTACTGCCTTGGAGTAAATGGCGCCAGTGACATTGATCATGCGGCCGAAGCCAGCCGCCTTCATGGGCCCGACGAGCGGATTCGTGATGCGGAGCGCGGAGGTGAAATTGAGCGCAAGCGCCTCCTCCCAAAAAGCCTCAGTGTCCTCGCCCTTGAGCGGGCGCGCGGCGCCGGCATTGTTGACCAGGATATCCACTCTGCCGCCAAGGGCGCTCAGCGCCGTCTCGGTGACCGCGCGACAGCCCACTTCGGTTGCCACAGCGCCGACGGCGATGGTCGCAGCCGGTGCGCCGAGGCTGGTCGCCCGTCGGGCCACCTCCTCCAGCGCCTCCCGCCGCCGTCCGGCCAGCACCAGCCGTACGCCCTCACGCGCCAGTGCCTCGGCAATGCCCGTGCCGATGCCGGCGGTCGCCCCGGTCACCAGGGCCGTTCGCCCGCTCAACTTCAGATCCATCGCACTCTCCCATCCGCGCGCTCGTTGCCGGAATAGCAGCCCTTGCCGACGTTCAATCAAGCGCCGCCTATTAGCGTGCGGCCCTCATACTCGACGGCAGCTTCGGGTCAACCGCGTCATTTTAGCGCCCTGCCTTCAACTTCCGGTCCCCCCACGGAACGGAACATCGCGCCGATTCCTAGGATTGTTCGGTGCCCCGTCCATGGAGGCGCATAGAGACGACCGCGACATCGGAAAACTACCGCCTGTGGGCGCACACCGAGGCTTAGAAGATGAGTAAGCAATGCAAGTCGTAATGACCACCAGATACGCTTCGTGCGCATGCGGGCGTGTTCAGTGCAGGGCCGTTGGTGAGCCGATCCTGAGCGCGGTTTGCTATTGTGACAACTGTCAGGAAGGCGCTCGTCAAATCGAGGTACTTCCAAACGCGACTAGCTTTCGCGACGCTGACGGCGGAACACCATATCTGACCTACCGCGACGACCGGTTTAGTTGTACGACCGGCGAGGACCTGCTGGTGGATTACAGGATTAGGGAGCGCGCGCCCACCCGTAGGGTAGTGGCGTCATGCTGCAACTCTGCCATGTTCCTGAAATACCGGCCTGGATTTTGGGTTTCGGCGTACCGAGCCCGCTTTCAGGGTGATCTACCGCCATTGGAGATGAGGACGCAGACCAGATACCGGCGAGCGAATACCGATCTTCCGCACGATGTGCCGAGCCACAGGAGATTCGGTATGAGGCTCTTCGCGAAACTAGTTACGGCTCGTGTCTCCATGTTTCTTGGACGGTGAACTGTTCACTCCGCCGTGCCTGCGTCGACGTGGAAACGCGCTCAGTTCCTCCCAAAACTCTTCCCTTTCGCGAGCCGCCGCCTTTTTTGAGGATTCGCTGAAAACCTGCGATTTGATTTAGAACCGTCCTCGCGTGATGCAAAACTCTTGATTTTTGAACCTAGACCCAAGCAGCGCGAGTCCCTTCTGGTTCAAGCTGCGCAATACTCAAACGGAGCAAAGTTCTTCCAGGGTTCCCCCGAGATCAGACATTGCCCGATTCCTAGGATGGTTTCGGCACGCTGGTTATCCACGAATATCCGACAGCAATATCGGAAAATGCGGCCCATGAGGCGCAGCGCAAAATCGCCGGCAGTCGCGTATTCTTGGGTTCTAGGGTCTGGTGGCTCCAGCGTCATAGCGCCACGGCGAAGCAATATGCTCAAGAATTACCATACGCCCAATTTGGGCGCATAGGCGACACGCAGAAGCAGCGAATTCAGAAACAACGGGAAGTGTCTGCGCGTCCTATCGCGAAATCAGCAACACAATCATTTCCCTTTAGGCGCGTTCGCGGGCTACGCTTGCTGGACGGTTTCAACGACGGCCGGCCCACTCTGCGGCGCCCCTGCCGACCGTCACGACTTGCTCGGCTGCCAACTGTCCCGGCCGGCCCGCCTTCGCTCACTCAACTGCTTGCTGACTTCTTGCCGCTACCCAACGCTCGACCCTGCGTTCGATCACGAAATAGAAAGTCGGCAGGATGAAGAGCGTCAGCAGCGTCGCCAGGATCAGGCCGCCGATGACAACGGTCGCCACTCCACGCTGCACGTCGCTGCCGACGCCGGTTGCCATCGCTGCAGGTAACATGCCGATGGTTGCCACCGTCGCGGTCGTCAGCACCGGGCGGAAGCGCTCGCTCGCACCCGCAATTGTCGCCTCGTACAATGAGGCGCCGGTCTCGCGCATCCGGTTGAGGTTTGCCACCATGATGATGCCGTTTTGCACCGCGACGCCAAACAATGCGATGAACCCCACTGCAGTGGCGACATTCAACGTCTCGCCTCTGATGTAGAGTGCAAGTAATCCACCGAAGGCGGCCAACGGTACGATGCCGAGGATCAGCAATGCCTGGCGCAGCTTTCCGAACTCGGTGAACAGCAACAGGGCCATTAGCCCGAGCACGAGGCCGAGAATAAGGGTCAGCCGCGCCTGCGCGCGTTGCTCATTCTCATACTGCCCGCCATATTCGACGCGATACTTGCTTTGATCGAATTGCACCGATTGCGCGACCCTGGCCTTTACCTCGTTCAGGTAGGACACCATGTCCCGTCCAGCCAGATCGACTCGAATGGTCAGATTCCGGTGATTGTTCTCGCGCGTGATCACGCTCTCGCCGTTCTGCTGCTTGACGGTTGCGACCTGGGATAGCGGAACTTGCGCTCCGCTGGAACTGGTCAGCGGCAGGCTGCCGAGCGCTTCGGGGTCGCTGCGCGAGTTCAACGGGAAGCGCAAGGTCAAATTGTAAACCCGATCTCCGACGAAGACGCGCGTGACGGCTCCGCCGCCAATGCCGTTCTGGATCAGATTGGTGATGTCGGAGACATTGATGCCGTAGCGGGCGGCGGCGGCGCGGTCTGTCTCGATCGCAATCTGCGGAAGCGGAGGTTCCTGAAAAATCGATGCCTGCGCGGTGCCCCTGATTTTTCGTAAAAGACTAACTGTCTCGCTGGCGATCCGACGATCTTCCGAGAGATCGTCGCCAATGACCCGGATGACCAGCGAGCTGTGCGCGCCGCCGACCAGGTCATACACCATGTCGCTGATCGGCTGGTTGATCCCGGTGTTGATCCCGGGCAGTTGGCCGAGGCGTGCATTCAGCTTTCGTACGAAGTCCGCTTTGGTCTCGCCCTCCGGCCAGGTGTCGTAGGGCGTCAGCCCCACCGGAGCCTCGATGTGCGAGGGCGTCCACGCGTCCACCGCTTCGTCTTCGCGACCAAGCTGGGTAACGACATAGGAGACCTCCGGAAACTCCCGGACGGTACGCCGGACTTCGCTCGCCATCTCGCTTGCGGCATCGAGCGAAAGGCCGCTCGGCAATTGGACCTGAAGCCAGAGCGCACCTTCATCCAGATCCGGCAGGTAATCTCGGCCAACTGTCGTGCCGAGAATCGCCACGCCAACCAGGGCCACGCCGGCGGCCACAAACGAAAGCACGGGCTCGCCGAGTAATCTTGCCAGCCTGGTACGATAGGCGCGCCCCAACCGTTCCAGGGGCTTGTTGTGGCGAATGGGACGCGCCTTTCGGAACGCCAGATAGGCCAGGCCCGGGACCAGCGCGAGCGTGCACAGAAGCGCCCCGAACAGCGCATAAACGACCGTGAAGGCCATCGGGGTGAACAACTGGGCTTCACCCCGCTGAAGGGTAAACAGAGGAAGATATGCGGCGATGATGATCAGGGTCGCAAAGAAGATCGGCCGTGCCACCTGGCTGGTTGCCGACCTGACGTCCTCCTCGGTCAATTCCTCGGTGGGCTTCGCCTCGCGCCGCCTCAGAATGTTTTCGGTCACCACGATCGCGCCGTCGACAATGATGCCAAAATCGAGAGCGCCGAGCGAAAGCATGCTTGCCGACATTTTCGTTGCGTTCATGAGCACGAAGATGGACACCATGGCCAACGGGATCGTCAAGACGACGACCAGGGCGCTGCGGGCGCTACCGAAGAACAGCATCAGGATTATGCAGACCAGGGCGATGCCTTCGATCATGGTACGGCCAACCTTGCTGACGGTTGCCGCGACAAGATCGCTGCGATCGATATAGGGGACGATGTGAACGTCCTGCGGCTCAAGCTCTCGGCGTAGCTCGTCGACCTTGGCGTGGATTCCGGCAAGGACTCGCGATGCGTTTTCGTATTTGAGGAGATCGACGATCCCCTCAATGGTATCCGGATTCTCATTCTTGCCCAGGATACCTTCGGGTTCCTGATGGCTGTAGCTCAGGCTGCCGAGATCCCGTACCAGGATCGGCAGGCTGTTACGTTGGGTCACCACGATATTGCCGAGGTCATCGAGGGCGCGCACGAGCCCGACGCCACGAACGACAAAGCTCTGATCGCCGCGGGAAACCCGTCCGCCACCGGCATTGGCGTTGTTGTTGTTGATCGCGTTGATGACGTCGTTAATTCCAACGCCGAAACGCAGCAGCTCGGTGGGGTCCAGATCGAGCCGGAATTCCCGTGTGAAGCCGCCGAAATTGTCGACCGTGGCAACTCCCGGAACCTGTTGCAACGCCGGAATGACGATCCAGCGCTGAATTTCCGACAGCTCCATCAGGTTCTTGGTGTCGGATTCGAGCGTGTAACGATAGATCTCGCCCTCTGGCGAGGTTACCGCGTCGAGCCCTGGCTCAGCCCCTGGCGGCAGAGTGACGCCACCGATGATATCGGTGACGCGCTGGCGCTCCCAGTAATCCTCGGCGCCGTCACGAAAGAGCAAGTTGATTTGAGACAACGCAAACGTGCTGATCGAGCGCATGCTGGTCAGACCGGGCGTGAGATTGAGCGCTCGCTCCAGCGGTATCGTAATTTGCTGCTCGATTTCTTCGGCCGCGAGGCCCGGGACCTGGGTCGTGACCTGCACGGCGACCGGGCTGAGAAGCGGATAAGCATCGATCGCGAGCTGCGACCAGGCATATACACCGTAAATGCACGCAAAAACCGCGACCAGCATTGCGACAGAACGCTTCATCAAGCAGAGCGCGACAATCCGGTCAATCATTGAGCCGAACCCCTCCCCTGACGACGACGCGTTCGCCGGCATTTACGCCGCTCTTGATGACGGCGTCCTCTCCCTCCTGATGGCTGATCTCGACGTTGCGGCGTTCAAAGGACCAGGGCGCGACCTCGATGAAAACGCTTGTGCTGTCATTGTTCATGACAAGTGCCGATGTTGGCACCATGATCTCCGAGACCATCGGCGCCGTGAAGCTCGCATTGGCAAACATGTTGGGCTTAAACTTCATATTCGGATTGTCGAATGCGATGCGGACCTTGGTACGCCTGGTGTCGGGCTCAAGCACATCGCTGACGAACAGCACTTTTCCGCTGAAGGTCTCGCCGGGGTAGGCCGGGAATGCGACGTCGACCGACTGACCCGCAAACACGAACGAGGTGTCCTTCTCCGGAACGTTCGCGGTGACCCAGATCGTGTCGAGGTTCGCGATCGTCATGATCGTCGCGGTTGGATCGTTCAGAAAATCTCCGGAGGCGACTTGGAGATCGGTCACGCTGCCTGCGATAGGTGCCTTCAGGGAGAGCAGGCTGGTTCTTTCCAGTTGATCGGCCGATACGCCGAGCGACCGCAGCCGCGTTTCGGCTCTATCGAATTCAAACTGAGCCTGGGCGTAGTCGCTCTGTGCCTGCTCGCGGTCCTTTACGGCGGCGCCACCGCCTTTTTCGAGGGCGAATTGCCGGTCGAAAATCTGCTTGGTGAGCCCAAGCAAGGTGCGCGCCTTCTGGTCATCGGAATAGGCCTGCGCCAGATCGCCGGAGTCGATAACCGCAAGCTCCTGTCCCTGCGTGACACGCTCACCCAGTTGAACTTTGAGACTGACGACGCGGCCAGCCAGCGGCGGCAGAACTTTTACGGTGTGCGCGGGGTCAGCCTCTGCAACTGCGGGCAGCACCAGCCGATGGGAGACTTCCTTCGACACCGCGTTTGCCAGGACAAGGCGCGAGCGCAACGGCGAGGCGGAAGGCACGACAATTCGGTTGCCGATACGAGAGAACGCAGCTGACGGCGCAGGTTTGCTGGATTGAGAGACATCAGAAATGCTGGGTGGCGGCGACAAGAGGCGGTCGCCGGTGACCCCCAGACACAGTCCGAGCGCGATCAAAAGCAAGCTTCTGCCGGCGTGACTAGGCTTGCTGTTGCCGGTCTCGGTCTCATTCGGCTGGAATTGCATGTTGAGTGTGGTAACGGACCATACGCATCACATCAAGCGCGCTGCGGTTCCCGCGATCGCAACTCAGCACTAGAATTTCTGGAGATTACGACGATTCTACGTGCGCAGATTTTGATTTTCCGCGCCGTGGGCGAGCATCGGCTGACCAATTCGCGTTCGCTCAGATCCAATTTTCCACCACCCGCAGGTAGAGAGCCGCACGGCGAGGCGATCGACGTCGCGCGCCCCTGATGTCGATCGAACCACGGCGCAAGCGTTGTCGCGACGGCCGTGGTTGAGAGCCCGGCCCAACAGAAAGGCGAGATACACCTGCCATGGCACGGTTGCTTGGCCGACTTCGATGACGCCGCTGGCGAGCGCGATCCCGGCAAGGGCGACGATCAAGCCAGGGCCAAAATGACTGATACCGCTGCCAACGGGGATCAGAAGTAACGCGCTGACCACGTAGAACAGGGTGACGGCACCGGAGACCAAGCCGATCGTCCAGCCGTTCGCCTTGACCACCTCGTGAAGATACACCCCCGCGCCAAACAGGCCGAGCGCATTTCCGAATAACGCAGCAAGCATGCAAGCGGCGACGATCCACCAACCATAGAACACGCGCATTTCGGCGCCCCAGCCAATGAAGCTCTCGCTGGTTGGATATCACGCCGCCGGTGCACGACACCTCGGCCAGCGTCGAAGGATGCCCTCAACTCGCTCTTGATCGCCGCAAACGTTTGCGGCGGCATCGGTGGAGCCGGCGTCAGCTCGGGCGCGACATCAGGTACAAGTCCGCAAGGTCGTGGCGCGCCGGTCCAGCGGGCCCTCTCTTCGCCAACGCAGCGCGACGTCCGATCTAGTTCGAGGCAAGAAGCCGGAAGTTAACTCTGGCGAGGCTGTCGCCAACTTCCTCCGCTACGCGAGGCCTGAAGCGGAGCCGCTCGGACATCATCGCCAAACAGCGACGCAGCTCCCCGTCGCTCTCTTTGAGATGATTTCGAACTTCGCGGTGTTCAAACGCAGTGAGCATCGGGTCGGAAATTCGTCGCCAGGCCACTCGTTGCCATTGCTGCAGCTCGTGGATTTTGCGACTTAGGATATCAGGCTCAGTCATGCCGTCGGCCCGCTCCTGGGAGGTAGCAGGTCAAGTGCTAGCGCTGATTCCTAAACAATCCCTAAGGGCGCCGGACTTTTGCGTCTCCATGCGGCACGTCGCAGGTAAATTTCTACCCTAGTTTATGCTTTCATTAAGCGCCGATTTTTAGAGGTGCCGGATCGTGTCACGTCACATTTTCCAACGCCACGTCTCGGCCCTCCGCAATCCTCGAACGATCGCCGATGCCGATGTTCCCACAAAATCTGGGGCTGAAATTCCAGCAGGTGGTTGGTTCTTCGCCGCACGCTGTGGCCGTTCTGTGCGACGGACAAGCTACGATTTTCAGGCAAACCGTTTCGACGCTGGCTTACGGCGCGGGGCGTAAAGAGCGGCCAGATTGTTTGCCTCGAACTTGATCGAGGCTTACGCCCTTGCAATGGCCTGCATCAAGATCGGGGCGCCTTGCGGGCGCAACCCTGGCTGGGCAACGGGTTCCTGGCTGTTTGGGGCCATCGCGCGGCGGCGAACTCGCGCTGCTGCTCGGCGCCACCTTTCCGGACATCAACGCCGCCAGCGCTTGGGTGCCGAGTGGCATCGTGTTCTGGCCGATCGGCCTTGCCGAGAACGACGATCCGCGGCCGCCCGCGTCGTGGACGTTCCGCGGCAAGCCCCTGCCCTACCTGCAAGAGAATAACGAAAGCGTCGAACCACTGCCGCCGCAGCAGCCCGGACAACCCAAGGCATACACGCCGATCTATCTCCGTCACCTTCGCGATGAACACGCCGTCGAACGCGCCACGATACCGGTCGAGAATATTCGCGGCCCGATCCTGCTGGTGTCGGGCACCGACGATCAAATGTGGCCGTCATCGGTTCTCGCCGACATCCCAATGCGGCGCCTGGAATCGAATGGTTTCAGATTTCCGTTCCAGCATCTGAAATACGAAGGTGCGGGTCATCTCATTCTATTGCCCTACGGACCGAGAACGACGCACATCATCGGTTTCAAGGCCAAAGGCTTTAGCTGCCTTCTGTACACGCAAGGAGGCACGCCGAGGACCGACGCCGAGGCTGGCGCGGATGCCTGGCATCGGATGCTGCAATTCCTGGAGGCCAGCGCCAAGGACCGCAAGTGATGGCCGGGGCGCCAGCGGGAACGGCTTCCTTCCGGATTTGGTAAACCAAAGCTTAAGCCAAAACCCGCCACGCGACCCCACGGGACACGGAAAACCCCGGTTTTCCGCGGGGTCTTGGCGCCGGGCGCTCGTCCGATTCGGACCAAAGGTAAAATCGTATCAGGAATGCAGAGGATTTGACGAACCCGCACTTCCGCCGGCTTAACCGTTTGTCCAGTCGCGGGCACCATAGTGAGGGCTCGACCCAATTTCTGACATGCCAGGTTCAATGATCGTGACATCCCTCGGACGTGTTATTTCGGTGCGTGGCTCGCTTGCCCGGGTCGGGCTTCTGCCGACGAGCCAGATGTCGCTCTCGGAAGTGCGGGCGACCGTCGGCAGGTTCGTCAGCATCCAGTGCGCCACTTCCACCATCGTCGCCATGATCACCGACGTCACCTGCGAGAATCTGCCGACCTCCGATAATTATATCGCCACCGCCGGCGTCGACCTGTTGGGCGAGATTCTTGGGCTCGATCGCCGGAAATTCCAGCGCGGCGTCACCAACTATCCGACCATCGGCGACGCCGTCGACCTGATCAGCAGTCAGGACTTGCGCACGGTCTATGCGCCGAGCGGATCGGATCAGATCGACGTCGGCACCCTGCAGCAGGATCCGTCCGTCATCGCCTATGTCGATGTCGAGGAGATGCTCTCGAAGCACTTCGCGGTGCTGGGATCGACCGGCGTCGGCAAATCGACCGGCGTGTCGCTGCTTCTGAACGAAATCCTGAAAGCGCGGCCGAATTTGCGGGTCTTCCTGCTCGACGTTCACAACGAGTACGGCCGCTGTTTCGGCAACCGCGCGATGGTCATCAACCCGCGCAATCTGAAGCTGCCGTTCTGGCTGTTCAACTTCGAAGAAATTGTCGACGTGCTGTTCGCCGGCCGGCCCGGCGTGCCCGAAGAACTCGACATCCTCGCCGAACTCATCCCGCTGGCGAAGGGAATCTATACCCAGTACCAGAACACCGACCGGATCGGGCTGAAGCGCCTCGACATCAAGCAGATCGGCTACACCGTCGACACGCCGGTGCCCTATCGCCTGGTCGACCTGATCTCGCTGATCGACGAGCGCATGGGCAAACTGGAAAACCGCTCCTCGCGCATCATCTATCACAAGCTGATTTCGCGCATCGAGACCGTGCGCAACGATCCGCGCTACACCTTCATGTTCGACAACGCCAATGTCGGCGGCGACACCATGGCCGAAGTCATCAGCCACCTGTTCCGCCTGCCCGCCAATGGCAGGCCGATGACCGTGATGCAGCTGGCCGGCTTTCCGGCCGAAGTCATCGATTCCGTGGTGTCGGTCCTGTGCCGCATGGCGTTCGATTTCGGGCTCTGGAGCGACGGCGTGTCGCCCTTGTTGTTCGTCTGCGAGGAAGCGCACCGATACGCTTCGGCCGACCGCAACATCGGCTTCGGACCGACCCGCAAGGCGGTGTCCCGGATCGCCAAGGAGGGGCGCAAATACGGCGTCTATCTCGGCCTCGTCACCCAGCGCCCGGCCGAGCTCGACGCCACCATCATCTCCCAGTGCAACACGCTGTTCACGATGCGGCTTGCCAACGACCGCGACCAGGCGCTGTTGCGCTCTGCGGTCTCGGATGCCGCCGCCAACCTGCTGTCGTTCGTCCCCTCGCTCGGCACCCGCGAGGTGCTGGCGTTCGGCGAAGGCGTGGCGCTGCCGACGCGGCTGCGCTTCAAGGAAGTGCCGGCGCATCAATTGCCGCGCAGCGAGGCCACCATCGCCACCGTGACCTCGGTCACCGCCGGCCACGACATGCATTTCGTCGGCGCGGTGCTGGAACGCTGGCGCGGCGCCACCTCGAGCCGCGACGCTACTGCCAACGATCCTGCCGTCGGCGAGCGGCCGGGCGTACGCGGCCTCTCCTCGCTCGAGGCACCGATGCTGCAGCCCTCGCAGGGCCTCGATCCCGATCGCTTCTCGCTGTTGAAGAAGCCGCTGCGCTGACGCGGCCAGAGCATGATCCGGAAAAGTGGCTACCGGTTTTCCGAAAAGATCATGCTCAAACGCAAATAGCGCCAAGGCGCAGCTCGCGCCTTGCGCGGAGCGCATCATCGACTATGGTTCGGCACGATCGCTTCCCGCGACACCAGCCGGAACCGCCCATGACACAGCCGAGCTCCCAGCGCTTCCCCGCGCCTGCCATCGACACGCTGCCGGAAGATATCCGCTCCCGCCTGCTTGCGGTGCAGGAGAAGTCCGGATTCGTACCGAACGTGTTCCTGACGCTCGCCTACCGGCCGGACGAATTCCGCGCCTTCTTTGCCTATCACGACGCGCTGATGGACAAGGAAGGCGGCCTCTCCAAGGCCGAGCGCGAGATGATCGTGGTCGCGACCTCGAGCGCCAATCAGTGCCAGTATTGCGTGATCGCGCACGGCGCGATCCTGCGCATCCGGGCCAAGAACCCGCTTGTCGCGGACCAGGTCGCCGTCAACTATCGTAAAGCCGATATCACGCCGCGCCAGAAGGCGATGCTCGACTTCGCGATGAAGGTAGCGCTCGAGGCGCACAAGATTTCGGAAGCCGATTTCGCCGCGGTCGCAGCGCACGGATTTTGCGACGACGACATCTGGGACATCGCAGCGATCGCGGCGTTCTTTGCGCTGTCGAACCGGATGGCCAACGTCACCGGCATGCGGCCGAACGACGAGTTTTATCTGATGGGACGCCTGCCGAAATAGCGGGGAGCGTGCCGATTCTCCGGTGGCCTCATGGTTCGAAACGCGCGAAGACGCGCTCCTCACCATGAGGGTCTGACTACGAGCCACGCAAAACGACCTCATCCTGAGGAGCATCGCAAAGCGATGGGTCTCGAAGGATGACGCCGTTGAAGTAGAAATTGCGCTAATCGTCCGACGCCGGTCCGCACCAGCCAGGCAGATAGATCGCATTCTCGCTCTTGGCGAGCTCGAGCGCCTTTTCCATCGCCTTGCTGAAATTGTCTTCCACGGTCTTGCGCGGCAAAAGGCGGCGCAGGAAGTCGGCCCACAGGAATTCGCTGAACGGCGTGGTGTCCTTGGCGAAGCCGCCGGCGCGCCGCAATTCGCCGGCGAGGCTGCGGTACGGGTCGTCCTTCAGCTCGGTGATCGTCTTCGGAAGGTCCTTGAAATGCCGCCGCTCGCCCTTGGCGTCGTAGGGATAGACCCATCGCTTGTTGTCCATCACCCCCCAGAACGCGTCGCGGTCGACCATCCTGAGATCGCCAATCACCGTCACCAGGATGTCCTCGACGCCCTCCTCGTGCAGCGCGCGGGCCAGATGATGGTGATCGACCACATAGAAGCGCTTGTCGGGCCCCACCACGACCGGGATCATGTGCTTGCCGAGCAGCTCGCTTTGCTTCTTCCCCTTCTGCTCCCGAAAGCGCTTGCGCTTTTCCTTTACCTCACGCATCCCGACGGTCATCTGGGTCGGTCGCAATTCGAGAATGGGGATTGGATGAACCAGCGGTTCGCGAACATTCGCCATGGCTTGAAACTCCCGTTGCTTGCCGCCAAATATGTCTCTGAAATCGTGCAATTATGGCACGACGGTGCGGACGATCAAATGCCCCGCAGTAACCCTTGGAGCGCGATGACTTTTCTTCGAATCGTCATCCAGCTTTATACTTTTGTTTGAGCAGATCTTTTCGGAAAACCGGACATCCCCCCGCTATCCAAGTGCGGGGCAGGCTTTTTCCGGATCATGCTCTAGAGATCGGTCGGGACCAGTAGATGCAAAAGCGCCAGAGTGAACGGACACCGAAGCCGCGGGTCGTCCAGCTTGGCGGACGCGAAGTCATCACCGAAGGCCTTAATCTCAATTTCTGGGCGGACATCAGCCATCGCTGCCTGACCGCGTCCTGGCCGAGCTTCATCGCCGGCGCCGCGCTGGTGTTTCTCGGCTTCAACGCCGTGTTCGCGGTGTTCTACTGGATCGGCGACCAGCCGATCTCGAATGTGCCCGGCGGTGCCTATATCGACTATCTCTATTTCTCGATCGAGACGCTCTCGACCGCCGGCTACGGCGACATGCATCCGCAGACCCACTACGGCCATTTCATTGCGACCGTCGAGCTGTTCACAGGCATCTTCTCGATGTCGCTGATGACCGGGCTGATCTTTGCCCGCTTCTCGCGGCCCCGCGCCCGGCTGCTGTTCGCCAACAACCCCGTGATTTCGACCCATGAGGGCCGACCAACCCTGATGGTGCGGCTTGCCAACGAGCGCCAGGACATCATCGGCAACGCAACCGCCAGGCTGTGGATGTTCAAGAATATCGTGACCGCCGAAGGCCATCCCTTCCGCAGGTTCTACGAGCTACCGCTGCTACGCAGCGAGAGCCCGGCGCTCGCCTTGAGCTGGACGCTGCACCATGTGATCGACGAGAACAGCCCGCTTTATGGGCTCAATCCGGACGACCTCGAAACCACCAACATCTCGTTTGTCGTGGTGGTGTCCGGATACGATGTTGTTGCAGCGCAAACCGTGCATGCCCGAAAATCCTACGAACATCCCGACATCCGCTTCGGTCACCGTTACGTGGATGTCCTCGGCATGTCGGAGGACGGAAAGGTCAGGATCGACTACGGCAGGTTCCATGACACTTTCGAGGAATAGCAGACCAGACTTTGGTGCCGTAACATTTTCTGCAAGACGCGCGGCGTGCATGCTAAATGACGACAGGATCTCCCGGAGTCGGCGGCAGTGAAGACCCAGCGGCCCATCGCAACGGAAGAGGAGCACCGCGTGCTCCAGTTCCGGCCGCGCCAGTCGGCCCAGCCGCCCACCTTGCGCGGGAACACGAACGCTCAGCCGCGACAGCAGGACAACAGCCTGGAGCCGCTCGACCTGTCGCGGTATGAGCGGCCGCGGGAAGAGCCGGACGATTTCCACCATCGCATGCTGGCCAACATCGCAGCCTTCGCCTTCACGGTTGCATTGACTGCGATTGGGATTTGGCTTGCCATAAGCATCGCCGACCTGCGCCGGACCCAGGATTGTGTGCTAATGGGACGACGCGACTGCGTGCGGATTTCCACCCCTTAAGACCAAGCCCAAAAAACCAAACCCAAAAACAAGCTCGAGCCGGGTGGAATCACCCGAAATCCGCCCCGCCCGACCCCGTCTACCCTCCATTGAACTAAAGGCGGCGCTCCGATATACGGGCACTCTACTTTCGGTCGGCGGGAATGGGGCAATTGGGTCGCGACGCCGGCTCGCTGTGCCATTCCGGAATTTATCTCCAGTATATCAAAGGCTTAGTGATGTCCTCCACATTCGATCAGGTCGCTACGATCATCGCTGAAACCTGCGACATTCCGCGCGACACGATCACGCCGGAAAGCCATGCCATCGACGATCTGGGCATCGACAGCCTCGATTTCCTCGACATTGCCTTTGCCATCGACAAGGCGTTCGGGATCAAGCTGCCGCTGGAAAAATGGACCCAGGAAGTCAACGACGGCAAGGCGACCACCGAGCAGTATTTCGTGCTGAAGAATCTTTGCGCACGCATTGACGAGCTGGTCGCGGCCAAGAACGCGGGCGCGTGACCGCGCGTCATGCAACTCGAATATTTCCAATTGATCGACCGCATTCTCGACCTCAACATGGAAGAGAAGACCATCACCGTCGAGGCGCAGGTCCCTAACGAGAACACCATTTTCGAGGGGCATTTCCCGGGCTATCCGATCATGCCCGGCGTGCTCTTGATCGAATCGATGGCGCAAACCTCGGGCTGGCTGCTGCTTGCCTTGATGAAGTTCGAGCGCATGCCGTTTCTGGCCGCGGTCAAGGAAGCCAAGATGCGCGGCTTCGTGTCGCCCGGGGAAGTGCTGACAATCGACGCTAACATCCTTCATGAAGGCTCGGGTTATGCCATGACCGAAGCGAGGGTCAGGGTCGGCGGCAAGCTCCGCAGCAACGCGACGCTCACCTTTAGCCACATCGCCTTCCCCAATCCGGATTTGCGCGGGCACATGGACGCAGTCGCCACGCGTATCGGCTTTCCGCAACAGGTTCTTCTGCCATGACCACGGTGTCTTCAAAGCCGGAGCCGGCGGAAGTCTGGATCACCGGTATCGGCCTTGCCACTTCGCTCGGTGAAGGGTTGGAGGCCAATTGGGACGCGCTCAATCAGCGGCGCATCAACGTCGATGAGAAGGCGTTTGCGCCTTACGTCGTGCATCCCTTTGCACCGGTCAATCTCGATACGCAGATTCCGAAAAAGGGCGATCAGCGGCAGATGGAGGCCTGGCAACGCATCGGCACCTATGCTGCCGGGCTTGCGCTGGATTCCGCCGGCGTCAAGGGCAACAAGGACATCCTGGGCCGAATGGACATGGTGGTCGCGGCGGGCGGCGGGGAGCGCGACATCGCCGTCGATACCGCCATTCTCAGTGCCCAGGCCAAGGGCAACGACGCCCCGGGCTTCCTCAACGAACGGCTGATGGGCGATCTGCGCCCGACGCTGTTCCTGACCCAGCTTTCCAATCTCCTGGCCGGCAATATCGCCATCGTGCATGGCGTTTGCGGGACATCGCGAACGTTCATGGGCGAGGAAGTCGCAGGCGTCGATGCGGCGCGGATTGCGCTGGCCAGAATCGCCGCCGGAGAAAGCGACATCGCGCTAATCGGCGGTTCGCATAACGGCGAACGCAAGGACCTGCTGGTGCTCTACGAGTTCGGTGACTTCAACCTCAAAGACAAGTTTGCGCCGGTCTTTGAACGCGAACGACATCCCGGCTTCGCGCTTGGTTCGGCCGGAGCATTTCTGGTTATCGAGTCCAAGGCACACGCGACCGGGCGCGGCGCAAGGCCGTTCGCGCGCCTGACCACCGTGGTCGCCGATCTCTGCCAGCGCAAGCGCGCCGGTGACGTCACCGCGACGCTGGACCGCCTGTGGTCCATGCTCGGACCGATCGAGGGCGGTGGCGCGATCATCACGGGCGCCACCGGCGCCGAACCGGTCACCTCGGAGGAGCGCGCTTTTCTGCAAAAACACGGCGATTTTGCCGTCCGCGCCACCGGCACGCGGTTCGGTCACACCTTGGAGACCCAGTTTCCGCTGGGGCTCGGGCTGGCCGCGCTCTCGATTTCGCGCCACGCGCTGTTTCCGCCACTCGATTCGTCGAGCGTAGAGATTGAAATGACCAAGCCGCCGTCCCAGATTGTCGTGGTTGGGGCCGGTCACTGGCGGGGCGAAGGCATGGGGCTGGTCGAAGCGGTCGAGTGACATCAACGGTGTGACGGGCGGGGACAACATGGCAACACCACGCGACAAATTTGGGAGGCCGATCGTCGTCGTTACCGGCATGGGTATCGTGACCTCGCTGGGCGCCGGCAAGACCGACAATTGGGCGAAGCTCACCGCGGGCGAGTCCGGGATTCGGACCATCACCCGTTTTCCCATCGACGGTCTGAAGACCACGATGGCCGGGACCGTGGATTTCGTCAGCGTGGACCCGTTCAGCTCGACCGGCCTCACCGAACGCCTCGCGGAAATGGTCACCGAAGAAGCGCTCGAACAGTCGGGCATCGGTCGCAAGGGCGATTTTCCGGGACCGCTGTTTCTTGCGGTCGCGCCGGTCGAGGTCGAGTGGCCGCAACGGATGGAATTGGGCCGCGCGGTCGGCAAGCTGGACATCGACTACGATGACATGCTGCGCATCAGCGGCGGCGGAAAATTCGCGCCCTATCATCACCGCTTCATGTTCGGTTCGATCGCGGCGCATCTCGCCGACACCTTCGGCACCAAGGGCTCGCCGATCTCGTTGTCGACCGCTTGCGCGTCGGGCGCGACCTCGATCCAGCTCGGCGTCGAAGCGATCCGCCGCGGCGACACCGATACCGCGCTTTGCGTCGCAACCGAAGGTTCGGTCAATCCGGAGGCGGTGGTCCGCTTCTCGCTGTTGTCGGCGCTGTCGACCCACAACGCGCCGCCAGAGGCAGCCTCCAGGCCGTTTTCCAAGAACCGAGACGGTTTCGTCATGGCGGAAGGCGCAGGCGCGCTGGTGCTGGAAAGCTATGACGCCGCGGTTGCGCGCGGCGCGCAGATCCTCGGCGTCGTGGCCGGCTGCGGCGAGCTCACCGATTCATTTCACCGCACCCGCTCGAGCCCGGACGGCAAGCCGATCATCGGCTGCGTGCTGAAGACGCTGGCGGATGCCGGCATGACGCCGGAGCAGATCGACCACATCAACGCCCATGGCACCGCGACACCGGAAAACGACAAGATGGAGTATCTGGGAATTTCCGTGGTGTTCGGCGAGCATGCCAAGCAGATTCCGGTGTCGTCGAACAAGTCGATGGTCGGCCACACCATTTCGGCGGCAGGCGCCGTCGAGGCGATTTTCTCGCTATTGACGCTCGAACACCAGCGGATTCCGCCGACCATCAATTATGATATCCCGGATCCGGCGATCCCATTGGACGTAGTCGGCAACAAGGCGCGCGATGCGAAAGTGACCGCCGTGATGTCCAATTCGTTCGGCTTCGGCGGCCAGAACGCCTCGCTGATCCTGACGCGTGAGCCGGCTTAGCCGGCCCCAGCCTGATCCGATGCGTTCGCCGATTGCTCGAACCAAGGCACGGATTCGCGACGCCGCCAAGCCGCTCGGCGGGGCCGCGGTCGGCGCGCTGACCATCGGCATGCTGCGCGCCACCCGCTACTTCGATCCGATCAAAACCGCCAATCTGTTCGGCCGGATCACCCGCCTGATCGGACCCGCGCTGCGCGAGCAGCGCATCGGCCGCGCCAACTTGACCGCCGCCTTCCCGGAAAAGTCGCCGGAAGAAATCGAGGCCATTCTGGCCGGCGTCTGGGACAATCTCGGCCGGGTCGGCGCCGAGTTCGCCCATCTCGATCACATCTGGCAGCACGACCCCGCCCACCCCGAACTCAGCCGCATCGAAATTCAGCCGCGCACGCATGAGCTGTTCGCGCAGCTTCGGCTCGACGGCAAGCCGGCGCTGATCTTTGCGAGCCATCTCGGCAATTGGGAATTGCCGGCGCTCGCCGCCGTGTCGCACGGGCTCGATGCCGCGATCCTGTATCGCCGGCCCAACATCGTCTCCGCCGACCGCATTATCCAGGAGATACGGCAGGTGAAGATGGGAACGCTGATCCCGGCCGGCCGCGACGCACCCTTGCGGCTCGCGGAAGCGCTGCAAAAGGGCCAGCATGTCGCGATGCTGGTCGACCAGTACCTGACCGGCGGCGTCGAGGTCACCTTTTTCGGTCGCAAGACCCGCGCCAACCCGATGCTGGCGCGATTGTTGCGGCGGGTCGAATGCCCGATCCACGGCGTGCGCATCATCCGCCTGCCAGACAACCGTTTTCGCGCCGAATTGTCGGAAGAAGTCCCGCCGGTGCGCGACGCCACGGGCAAGATCGACATCCAGGGCACAACACAGGCCATCACCTCGGTGGTCGAGGGCTGGATCCGCGAATATCCGGATCAGTGGCTGTGGTTGCACCGGCGGTGGCGGTAGGGGCGCGGTCGTCCGCGAAAAATCTAAAGACACCCGATAGAGCGACTGTCGATCTTTCCCGTTCGCAAAAAGTCGGTCCCGCCATGAGCGATATCCCCAGCACCAGATTCGCGCCGTTATGACGAGTACACCATCCGCGTGTGGCAAGCGTATAATGACCAGACCGCCGACGCCGCGCTAGCCAACGGCACCTTCGTTTCTCCGCCCTTCAAGAGGGATCGAATGACGTGGATCAAGCCGTCATTTCTCTGGATGATGTATCGTGCTGGTTCGGGATTCAAAGATGAAGGCCAGCGCCGGATTTTGGCGATCGATATAGGCCGAGAGGGTTTTGAGTGGGCCTTGGCACGTAGCTGCCCGAGCCACCCCAAGCCATCGATGAGCTACCAAGATTGGACCAATTTAAAAAATGCTTCACCGGTGCGAGTTCAATGGGACCCGGAGCGGGATCTGCATCTCCAGCCGCTGAGCTACCGCGCCATTCAGATCGGTGTACAGCGGCGAGGCCGTCCCTCTATTCGTCAATCAATGGATAAGGGGGATCACCGACACTACGGAGCTAGCGCACGCGATACACCGTTTGGTGAAAGACAACAAATTGGACCAAGCTCAAGCCCTATTGCCTGTCGAATGCCCTGAACTCAGCGTATCGCGCGCGTAAGCGAGGCACGCGATTATGTCCTCGCGCGTAATATCAGGGCAATTGCCAAGGATATCCGCCTCATCCTATTTCGTCGGCCATCAGGCCAATCACGAATTCGACCGATAGCCTGGTGCCGCGGATCACCGGTTTGCCCACCAGCACGTCGGGCGCGAGCGAAATGCGAGGGCGCTCGGTCACCACGTCACCTCCCCGTCTTCACCTTGGTCCAGAGACGGTTGATGATGCGCTGGGTGGCAGGATCGCGCGCGGTGATCACGAACAGTTTTGAGAGCGTCGCCTCGTCGGGGTAGATGTTCTTGTCGCCCAGTATCTTCGGTTCGACCAGCTTCTGGCTCGCCAGATTGCCGTTGGCGTAGGACAGGAAGTCGGAATTCTTGGCGGCGACCTCGGGCCGGTAGAGGTAGTTGATCAGCTCATAGGCTTCCGCGACATGCTCGGCGTCGGCCGGGATCGCCAGATTGTCGAAGAACATCTGCGCGCCCTCCTTGGGGATCGCGTAGCCAATCTCGACGTCGCTATTGGCCTCTGCGGCGCGACTGCGCGCCTGCATGACGTCGCCCGACCAGCCAACCACAAGGCAGATCTCGCCGGTCGCGAGCGCGCTCAAATATTCGGACGAGTGAAACTTGCGGACATAGGGTCTCACTTGGCTTACGAGATCGGCGGCCTTTTCCAGATCCGCCTGCTTGGTCGAGTTGGGGTCGAGGCCGAGATAGCCGAGCGCGGCCGGAAAAATATCGTCGGCGGAATCCAGCATGTGGACGCCGCAATCCTTGAACTTTGCCAAATTCTCCGGCTTGAAGACGATGTCCCAACTGTCGATTCTGGCATCGGGTCCGAGAATCTTCTGCACCATCTTGACGTTGTAGCCGATGCCGGTCGTTCCCCACATGTAGTTGGCGCCGTAGAGATTGCCGGGATCGTAGGTGGCGAGGTGCTGCACCACCATCGGCCAGGCGTTGACGAGGTTCGGCAATTTCGACTTGTCGAGCTTCTGGAATACGTTCGCTCTGATCTGGCGCTGCAGGAAATAGGCGGTGGGAACGACGACGTCGTAACCCGATTTGCCGGCCAATAACCGCGTCTCCAGCGTCTCATTGGCATCAAAAGTGTCGTAGACCACCTTGATACCGGTCTCCCTGGTAAAATTCTCCAGGACGTCAGGGGCGATATAGTTCGACCAGTTGTAGAAATTGACGACACGTTCCTCAGACCTTGCTGGAGCCGAAAGCAGAGCCAAGGTAGCGGCGAGCGCTGCGATGAAACTGGATCGGCCCCTGCCCCACATCGTCAACCCACCATCCTTCGGCGATGCACCGCGTCTGACAAGCGTTCCAGCGCGGTGTCGAGCGTGGCATCCTTTTTGGCAAAACAGAACCGCACCACCGAAGTCACGGCGTCCTGCTCGTAGAACGCCGACACCGGGATCGCGGCGACCTTGTAATCGTTGACGATGCGCTTGCAGAACGCCTCGTCGGTTTCGTTCAATCCGAGCGGCGACAGGTCGACGGTGAGGAAATAGGTGCCCTGCGAACGCAGTACCGGAAAGCCGATGCTTTCCAGTCCCGCGGTCAGCCGGTCACGGCTCTTCGCCAGCTCCTTGCGCATGTTAAGGAAATAATCGTCCGGCTTGGCAAGCCCATAAGCCACCGCGGTCTGCAGGTTGGGTGCGGTGGTAAAGGTTAGGAACTGGTGCACCTTGGCCGCGACCCGTAACAGCGGCGGCGCCGCGCAGACGAAGCCGATCTTCCATCCGGTCAGCGAGAAGATCTTGCCAGCGGAGCCGACCTTGATGGTGCGTTCGCGCATGCCCGGTATGGTGATCAGCGGGATATGCTCGCGCCCGTCGAAGGTCACGTGCTCCCAGACCTCGTCACAGACCGCGATGGTGTCGAACTCCTGGCAGAAGCGGGCAAGCAGCTCGAGGTCCTCGCGCGGATAGACCACCGCGGCCGGATTGAGAGGATTATTGAACAGCACCGCCTTGGTCTTAGCGCTGAAGACGCTGCGCAGCATCTCCTCCGATAGCCGCCAATGCGGCGGTTCGAGGCGCACCAAGCGCGGGATGCCGCCGGCTTGGCGGATGATCGGCAGATAGGAATCGTAGACCGGCTGGAACGCCACGACTTCGTCGCCGGGCTCGACGAGGCTAAGGATCGCGGACGTCAGCGCCTCGGTGCCGCCCGACGTCACCATCACCTCCGTCATGGGGTCGAGGTTGAGCCCATGCCAGCGACCGTAATGGGCGGCGATCGCCTGCCGCAATTCGGGAATGCCCATCATCGAGGGGTATTGATTGTAGCCGTTCATCACGGCATCGGCCGCGGCGCGCCTGATATCCTCCGGGCCCGGATCGTCGGGAAAGCCCTGGCCGAGATTGATGGCGTTGTTGTCGCGCGCGGCTTGCGACATCGCCTCGAACACCGTGACCGGAAGATCGGCAAAGACCTTGTTCATGGAGGTCATGACGGGCGTCAGCCGCCGGTCTTGGTCGGTAGGCCTGCGGCCTTCCAGCCAAGGATGCCGCCCGCGAGATGGCTGTCATAGGGCAGGCCGGCGGACTGGGCCGCGAGCGAGGCCGTCACCGAGCGCTTGCCCGAGCGGCAGGCAAAGACCACCTGCTTGCCTTGCGGGTCCGGAATGGCTTGCGGGTCGAAGCTCGACAGCGGAACGACGACGCCGCCCGGATAGGCCTCAACCGCGACCTCGTTGGGCTCGCGGACGTCAACGAGAAGGTAGCGGCCCTCCGCCATCCCCTTCGACACCTCTTCCGGTGTCAAATCGTGCACCTTGACCACACATATCCTCCCAACGATCAAATCTGGACCGGCAACCCCGGCTCGGCCGGCAGCCAGCCATCCGGCGCCAACCTCACCCCTCGCGCGGCGAAAATCAAGCACCGCAAAACGGTTAGGGAGACAGGGTAGACTTAAACGGTCACTTGCGTTCCGACCTCGACCACGCGCCCGCTCGGGATCTGGAAATAGTCGGTCGCATCGTTGGCGGTGCGGCTTAGCGAGATGAAGAGGTGATCCTGCCAGCGCGGCATGCCCGAATGCGCGGCCGGCTTCAGCGCGCGACGGGACAGGAAGAACGACGTCGACATGATGTCGAACTGCCAGCCGAGCTTGCGCGCGATCGCCAGCGCCTTCGGCACGTTGGGCGATTCCATGAACCCGAACCGCAGCGTCACCTTGGTGAAGGTCGGGCTGATCTGCTCCAGCCTCACCCGCTCCGACGGATCGACGCGCGGGGTGGCCGCGGATTCGATGGTGAGGATGACGTTCTTCTCGTGCAGCACCTTGTAGTGCTTCAGGCTGTGCATCAGCGCGGTCGGCGCGCTGACGGGGTCGCTGGTCAGGAACACGGCCGTGCCGGACACCCGCTGCGGCGGCCGCTTTTCCAGCATCGCCACCAGGTCCGCCAAGGGGAACTCCAGCTTGCGCGACTTCTCGAACAGCAGCCGGCTGCCCCGCCGCCAGGTGTACATCAACAGCATCACCCAGGCGCCGAGCGCCAACGGCACCCAGCCACCCTCGAACACTTTCAGGAGGTTTGCCGCCAGGAAGGTGAGGTCGAGAAACAGGAACGGCGCGATCAGCGCGGCGGCCGCGAGCGCCGACCATTTCCAAACCCGCCAGATCACGACAAAGCCCATCATCGCGGTGACCACCATGGTCCCGGTGACGGAGATGCCATAGGCCGACGCCAGCGCGCTCGACGATTTGAACATCAGCACCAGCAGCACCACCGCGATCAGCAGCATCCGGTTGACGCGCGGCATGAAGATCTGGCCCGAATGGGTTTCCGAGGTATGGCGGATTTCGAACCGCGGCAACAGGCCGAGCTGAATGGCCTGGCGCGTCAGCGAATAGGCCCCTGTGATCACCGCCTGGCTCGCGATCACGGTCGCCGCCGTCGCCAGAGCCACCATCGGGATCAGCGCCCAATCCGGAAACATCAGGAAGAACGGGTTTTCCACCGCCTTTGGATCGGCGATGACGAGCGCGCCCTGGCCGAGATAGTTCAGCGCCAGCGACGGCAGCACGATGAAGAGCCAGGCTGTCTGGATCGGCCGTTTGCCGAAATGACCGAGGTCGGCATAAAGCGCCTCCGCGCCGGTAACGGCGAGGAAGACCGCACCCAGCGTGACGAAACCGATGATGCCGTGGTGGAGCATGAACGACACGGCGTAGAGCGGATTGAGCGACAGCAGCACTTCTGGCTGCCGTGCGACGGCAGGAACCGCCGCGATGGCGATGATTGCGAACCACACCAACATGATCGGGCCGAAGAACGAAGCCACACGCGCCGTGCCGCGGGACTGCACGGCGAACAGCGCCAGCAGGATCAGCACGGTTAGCGGCACCACATAGGGATCGAGCGCCGCGGTGACGAGCTTGATGCCTTCGATCGCCGATAGCACCGACAAAGCCGGAGTGATCACTGCGTCACCGTAAAACAACGCGCCGCTGATGATGCCGAGCAGCACGATCGTGACTGCACCACGGGTAACGCCGCGCTGCGCCAGCGCCATCAGCGCCAGGGTCCCACCCTCGCCGTTGTTATCGGCGCGCAGCAGGATCACCACATATTTCAGGGTCACCACGATGATCAGCGCCCACAGGATCAGGGAAAGGACGCCGAGCACCGCCTGCGAGGTGACGGCCCCTCCTGCGCTGGCGGCGATCACGGCCTCGCGCAATGCATAAAGGGGGCTGGTGCCGATATCGCCATAGACGACGCCGATGCTGCCCAGCGTCAGCGCGGCAAAACCGGCGGTGGAGTGGGTATCAGCATGCCCATTGGCCGCCGTGGTTTCCGGGGCCGGAGCTGCAACTTCACTGGTCATAGGGAAGCGTTTAGCCTCAAAAATGCTTCACTGCACAATAGCAAAGCGAGGCGGCTTATTGTCCTGCGCTTATGGCATAGCCTAGACCGATTTTGGGCCCACTCCATGTAAAAAACGCATAACCCGCCATATTCCGCTTCAAATGGTGACTTGGGTCCCGACTTCAACCACCCGTCCGGTGGGAATCTGGAAATAATCCGTCGCGTCGTTGGCTGAGCGACTCATGGTGATGAAAAGGTGGTCCTGCCAGCGGGGCATTCCCGACTGTGTCGATGGCTTGAGCGATCGCCGTGAGACAAAAAAGGACGTCGACATGATGTCGAATTGCCAGCCGAGCTTGCGCGCGATGGCCAGCGCCTTGGGGACGTTCGGCGATTCCATAAAACCGAAGCGGAGCCGCACCTTGGTGAAGTGCTCGCTGACGGTCTCCATGGATACGCGGCCGGCCAGATCGACGCGGGGCGTCTGCGCCGTCTCGATCGTCAGGATCACATTATGCCCGTGAAGCACCTTGTTGTGCTTGAGATTGTGCAACAACGCCGTCGGCGTAAAACCCGGATCGCTGGTTAGAAAGACGGCCGTGCCGGTCACTATGTGCGGCGGACGTTTTTCGAGACTCTTGATCAGATCTTTCAGCGGCACTTCCGTGCGGCGGGTCTTGGCCATGAGGATTGCCGTGCCCCGAAGCCAGGTCCAGATCATCACCGCCACCGTCGCGCCGAACAGCAGCGGGACCCAGGCGCCCTCCAGAAGCTTCAACAGATTGGCGGTGAAGAAGGTGGTGTCGACAACGACAAAAGGCATGATGAGCGCCGCAGCAGTCACCGCGCGCCAATTCCACAACTTCCAGATCACCACAAATCCCATGATGCCATCGGCCACCATGGTCGTGGAAACCGCAATACCATAGGCGGACGCCAGGCCGCTCGAGGTCCGGAACAACAGCACGAGCAGCAACACGCCGATGAGCAGGAGCCTGTTCACGCGCGGCAGATAGATCTGCCCGGCATGGGTCTCGGAGGTATAGCGGACCTCGAAGCGCGGCAGCAGACTGAGCTGCACCGCCTGGCGGATCAGCGAATACGCTCCCGTGATCACCGCCTGGCTGGCAATCACGGTCGCGGCGGTTGCCAGCACCACCAGCGGCAGCAACAATAACTCCGGAACCATCCGGTAAAAGGAGTTTTCGATCGCTACGGGATGGGCAAGCACCAGAGCTCCCTGACCGAAATAATTGATCAACAGCGCGGGCAACACGAAATAGAGCCATCCCGCCTGGATCGGCTTGCGCCCGAAGTGACCCAGATCAGCGTAGAGCGCCTCCCCGCCGGTGACCGCGAGAAACACCGCGCCCAGCGTCACCATGCCAATCGTTCCGTGCGAGAGCAGGAATTGGACCGCATACCAGGGATTGATAGCGGCGAGCACCGTTAGATCGTCGCTGATGTGAACGAGACCCAGCGCCGCCAGAGTGCCGAACCAGACAACCATGACCGGGCCAAAAGCGGAGGCAACACGCGCGGTGCCGCTGCTTTGAACCGAGAACAGCACGACCAGGATGAAAACCGTCAGCGGCACAACATAATGCTCGAGCGCCGGTGTTGCGAGCTTGAGACCCTCGACCGCGGACAAGACTGAGATTGCCGGCGTGATCATGGAGTCGCCGATAAACATCGACGCGCCAACGACGCCCAGGGCGAGCAGCGGCCAGCTCCTGTAACCCAGCGCACGCTGGCCCAGTGCCATCAGCGATAGCGTACCGCCCTCGCCGTTGTTGTCGGCACGCAGCAGCAGCAGGACATATTTCGCGGTGACAACGATTAACAGTGCCCACAGGATCAGCGAGAGAACGCCAAGCACCATGATACGGGTGACCGGCCCGCCTTGAGCGGCACCCGCGACAGCCTCCCTAAATGCATAGAGCGGCGAGGTCCCGATATCGCCGAACACAACACCGATACTTCCGAGCGTCAGGGCCCAAAAGCCTGACGTGACCTGACCATCTTGAGCTTCGGAGGATGCAGCGCTGAGAGCCATGGCGGGCGGAAATGCTCTGCGGGTTGATTTAATCCGAGGCGGCTATCAACGCTTCCTGAAAGCCCGTCAACCGAGCCACCATAGCAGCGTCCGACGACGCCGGATGTAGCCGCGAAGCGACTCGCCAGCCGCCGTTATACAGCAGTCGTGGTACAATAGTAGCGCCAACCTGGCTACGGCTTCAGATCGGGCGGCAGCGCCGGATCCTCGCGCATCAGCGTGATGGTCACGCGGCGGTTCGCCGCCAGCGAGGGATCGTCGGGAAATAGCGGCTGGGTGTCGGCCTTGCCGGAGACGGCGTAGATATGGGCCGCTGGCAGGCCCTCATGTTCGAGAATCTGGCGAACCGCGTTGGCTCGGTCCGCCGACAGATCGAACGGGCCGTAGTCGCCGCGGCTCGGCACGAAGCCGGCCGACGTGTGGCCGATGATCGATACGCGTAGCGGCGTGGCCTTGAGCGGGATCGCCAGCTTCTCAATCAGCCGGCGGGTGCGGTCATACGGCACCTTGGAACCGTCGGCGAACATCGAGCGACCGTCCTGATCGACGATTTCCAGGTTGAGCCCCTGCTTCGTCTCCTCGAACATGATGTGCTTGGAGATTTCGGTCAGTTCCGGCATGTCCTGCAGGGCCTGGCGCAGCGAGGCCGAGGCGAGCGCGAATTCGCGGTCGACCTTGAGGCGCTCGCCATCGATGCGGCTGCGCTCCTTTTCATCAGGGGTCGGCGTATTGGAGGCTTCCTCGGGCGGAATGTGCGCGGCGTTCTTCAGCTTGGGGCGCGTCGGCAGGCCGTCGGACTCGATGATGCCGGAATAGCGTACGTCGGTCTGCACGCCGAACGCGTCGCGCATCGAGCCGGCGACGATCTTGAGCTTGTTGTTGTCCATGGTGGAGAATGCGACGAGCATTACGAAGAAGCTCATCATCAGGCCCATCAGGTCGGCGAAGGTCACGAACCAGCCGTGACCGCCTCCGTGAGCATCGCCGCGCTTCTTCTTCGCCATGATTTAAATTCCGAACCGCCGCGAGCCCATCAGGCCGGGACCGGCTCGCCCTCTTCATGGCGGTGCTTTTCCGGCAAGTAGGCGAGCAGCATCTCGCGGACCAATGCCGGGCTTTTGGAATCGCGGATCATCAGGATGCCGTCGATGATCAGCGTGCGGTTGGTCTCCTCGTCCAGCAGCTTGCCGTGCAGCTTGTCGGCGATTGGGAGACAAAACAGGTTTGCCACCACCGCGCCGTAGAGCGTCGCGAGCAAGGCGGTCGCCATGTAGGGGCCGAGCTTTGAAGGGTCGGTCATGTTGGCGAACATCTGCACCATGCCGATCAGGGTGCCGATCATGCCGAACGCCGGCGCGCAGTCGCCGATGGCGCGATAGATCTTGCTGCCTTCGTCGAGATGCATCAGGAAATTGTCGCGGTCGCGTTCGAGGTTGTCGCGGATGAATTCGAGGTCGTAGCCGTCGGCGACGTAGCGGATGCCCTTGGCGAGAAACGGCTCGTCGGTTTCGACCTTTTCCAGGCCGACCGGCCCCTGCTTGCGGGCGATTTCCGCGATGCGGGCGAGCTCATCGACGAGATCGCGGGCCGACAGCCGGCTCATGGTGAAAGCGAATTTCGCGCCGAGCGGCAGGCCGTGCAACATTACGCCGAGCGGAAAGCGGATCATCGTCGCCGCGATCGACCCGCCGAAGATGATGATGACGGCGTGGTCGGAGACGAATATGTGCAGGTCGCCGCCCAGGAGCATCAATGTGGCGATGACAATGATGCCGAATACGAGCCCAACGCCCGTCATAATGTCCATGGAAAAAACTCCAACGCGTAGGCGGACGACCGGCCGTCCTGGACGGTCGCGCGGCCATTCCGGGCCGCATTTTCACGACCCTACGTGGCCGCCATTAAAGACGCGTTACCGAATTTGGTAGGCATAACAATTGGTTAATAAAGGCCTAGATTCCCGGCCTGTTTCGCCAGCAATAGGACGGCGGGGCAACCTTAAACCTTAAGAAGCCTGTCGGCCGACCACCCCGCAGCGTTGCAAAATAGGCGCTTCAGCCAGTGAAGATCAGGCCCGACTTTCGCAGGCGCCGACGGCAGGTGCTGCTTCGACCGCGAGGCAGGAGATCGCTCTATCCCGCAAGCCCCGTAAGTTCGAGGCTGAGCTTGCGCAGGCGCTTGCGGGCTATCTCGTCATAGGCCTGCGGATTAGCTTGGGCTTCATGCATGCCATTGAAGAACAGGCCGCTCTTGTTGGCGACATCGTCGCCGCGCACGAGATGCAGGATCGCCTCCCCGCCCTGCTCGACCGTTGAGATCGGCGTGATGCCGCCTTGGCGCACCATCGTGGTGTTCATGTAGGTCGCCGGGTGCAGCGAGTTGACGGTGACGCCGGTGCCCTTCAGTTCACTGGCGAGATCGATGGTGAACATGATCTGCGACAGCTTGCTCTGCGCATAGGCGCGCGAACCCGAATAGTTTTTTTTGATCATCACGTCGTCGAAGTCGATCGGGTGCTGGCCGAGAGACGCGACATTGACGATGCGCGAGGGCGCGGCGGCTTTCAGCAAGGGCAGCAGCAGGTAGGCGAGCAGGAACCCGCTGAGATAGTTGACGGCAAAGCGCAGCTCATAGCCGTCAGCGCTTTCGCCCCGCCCCGCGCCGGACGTCTGCGAACCGATCCCGGCATTGCTGACCAGGACGTCGAGCCGCTGGTGCTCGGCCATCACCGCGTTGGCGAGCTGTCGCGCGCCCGCCAGCGACGACAGATCGGCCTGATAGAAGGTCGGCGCCTCGTGCCCGCCGCGCTTGATCTCGTCGACAAGCGTCCCGGCCCGCGAGGCGTCGCGGCCGTGGATCAAGACCTTGGCACCGTCGGCGGCGAGTTGGGCCGCGACATAGCGGCCGACGCCGTCGGTCGAGCCCGTGATCAACACCGTCTTGCCGGCCATGTTCATGGCGCACGCCTCGTTATTTTGCCTGCCTGTTCAATGAATCTCTGCCGACCGCTTCAGCGCTTCTCTGAGCTTATCGAGGCTGAAGTCCTTGGCTCGCGCAATCTCGAGGATCGGCGTCTCACGGCGGCCGCAGAGTTCGGCTGCGTCAGGCAGTTTTGCGGCGATATCGATCGGGATCACGATCGCACCATGACGGTCGGCGTGGATCAGATCGTCGGAGCGTACCGTCATGCCGGCGACACGAACCTCGCCGCCAAAACTCTCGGCATGCACCCAGGCATGCGACGGGCCGACCGAGCCGGCGAGCGCCTGGAAACCCGGCGCCCATTGCGGGATGTCGCGGATCGAGCCGTCTGTGATCACCCCGAGGCAGCCGAGCGCCTTGTGCACGTTGCTCTGAACCTCGCCCCAGAACGCGCCATAGCCGACGTCGGGACCGTCGATGTCCTGGATCACGGTAATGCGCGGGCCGAGACCAGTGCCGACATATTCATAATAGGCGATACGCCGCTTGCCCTGCTCGGCGGCCGGGAGAGCGGACTGCACCACCGAGCGGATTGTCACGGTGCGCGCGTAACCGACCATCGGCGGCAGGTCGGGAAACGGGCAGACCAGGGGCTTGGTGGTGTAGCCGATCAGCCGCCGCTCGGGTGCCACAATTTCCATCGCGTTGCAGATCGTCGGCGTGTCATAGCGCGCCAGCGCTTCGAGGACGGATCGGGCAAGCGGAGCGGAAGCGGGTTCGGTCACGGGCGTTTTCTCCTTGGTTTTTGGGCACGGTTGATGATGCCGTCCATGGATCAGCCTATAGCCGAGATCGGGATCGAACCCAACTCATGGCAGGTATTTCGGCAGGCATTCAGAATCAGGCTTCGAGGGTTTAGTGCAGCCGATCCGGCCGCTCGTCCTGCGGGGCATCGGACACCGTCGGTGCAAACGGCGGCGTAGGGCTTGGCGGCGCAGCATTGGCCGCCGGCGCGGCTGTCGCGGCTGCGAGGTTGCGCGCGTGGTCGCGATAGGACTTCCACCCCACGGGTAAGCTCGCAAGGTAGAGCACCGATCCGGCCGAGAGGATATGCCAGGGATAGCCGACCAGAAGCGCGATGAAGAAAATCACCGAGACGAATACCGGCAGCACCAGTTCCGGCGGCACGCGCATCCGCACCGTCCTGCCCGAAAACACCGGCAGGCGCGACACCATCAGGAACGCAATCAACAGCGTGTACAGCGCCGTGAGTATCGAGGGCAGCTTGGGCAGGCCGAGGAACGCAAGGTAGATCGGCAGCAACACCGTGATCGCGCCGGCGGGCGCGGGAACGCCGGTAAAAAAATTTGCCGCGAAAGGCGGCTTGTTCGGATCGTCCATGGTAGCGTTGAAACGCGCGAGCCTCAAGCCGCCTGAGATCGCAAACACCATCGCCGCGATCCAGCCGCCATTGTGCAATTCGTGCAATTGCCAGAAGTACAGGATCAGGCCCGGCGCCACGCCGAAATTGACGAAATCCGCGAGGCTGTCGAGTTCGGCGCCGAATTTCGACTGCCCCTTGATCATGCGCGCGACACGACCGTCGATGCCGTCAAGCACCGCGGCGAACACGATCGCCGCGACCGCCAATTCCATTCGCCCTTCCGTGGACAGCCGGATCGCCGTCAGGCCGGCGCAGATCGCGAGCAGCGTGATGACGTTAGGCAAAAGCATCCGCACCGGGATCGGGCGAAACCGGCGGCGGCGCAGTTCGGGGGAACGATCAAAGGGCGTCATGAGCTCGCCTGCAGGTGGCTTGCCTAGAGCTTCCGTTCCGATCGAATCGGAAGCGCTAGCTTTTTTTGACGCGTTTTCTTTATGCGAACCGGCGTCCACTTCGCTGGAAAACGCTCTAAGCTATATAGCAAGCGCCGCGCCCGTCCGCCATTGCGGCGGCAGGCCGCGGGGGGTTCGCGGGTCTGGACGGTTAATCCGCGCGAAACGCGCGGCCAACCTCGTTGAGCCTGAAATCGGCCAGAATGGTCTCGCCGGCGATCGCGGTCTGGCCTTCGGCGACCAATGCCTTGGTGCCGTCGGGCAGATAGACGTCGAGGCGCGAGCCGAAGCGGATCAGGCCGAACCGCTCGCCGGCACCGATCGACTGCCCTTCGCGGACAAAGGAAACAATCCGGCGTGCCACCAGCCCCGCGATCTGGATCACGCCGACGCGCCCATTGGGCGTGGAGATGACGAGCGAGTTGCGCTCGTTGTCCTCGCTCGCCTTGTCGAGCTCGGCATTGATGAAGACGCCCGGCCGATACGCGATGCGGTCGATCCGCCCCGCCACCGGGCTGCGATTGACGTGGCAGTTGAACACGCTCATGAAAATCGAGATGCGCGGCAACGGCCGGTCGCCGAGCCCGAGCTCGGCCGGCGGCAGCGCCTGCGTGATCATGGAAATCCGGCCATCGGCGGGCGCCACCACGATGCCATCGCGCACCGGCGTCACCCGCACCGGATCGCGGAAAAACAACGCGCACCAGATGGTCAGAACCGTGCCGATCCATCCGAGCGGCGGAAACAGCCAGAACAGGATCAGGCTGACCAGCGCAAAACCGCCGATGAAGGGATAGCCCTCCGGGTGGATCGGCGGGATTTGCGCGCGAACGGAATTGGTGATGGACATGGACTATTCGTCACTCGGTTGTTCGCTCTCCGCCGCACGGGAGAGCTTGGCTTGCCGGGCGCGGCATTACCACGGATTCTTGCCCGCAGGCACAATCATTCCGCGGCGGCTGGCGTTATCAGAATTTCCTCGATCGCCGGCGGTTCGCGGTTGATCGCCTCGCCGTCGTCGTCGATCTGCGCCAGCCTCTCGCGCGCTGCTTCGGCTTCGCGCTGTCGGTTCCACATACTGGCATAAAGTCCATCTTTTGCCAAAAGCTGGGCGTGGGTTCCGCGCTCGACGATGCGGCCGGCATCGAGCACGATGATTTCGTCGGCGCCAACGATGGTGGAGAGCCGGTGTGCGATCACGAGCGAGGTGCGGTTGCGCGACACGCGGTCGAGCGCGCCCTGGATCTCGTGCTCGGTGTGGCTGTCGAGCGCCGACGTTGCCTCGTCCAGCACCAGGATCGGCGGCGCCTTCAATACCGTGCGCGCGATCGCGACGCGCTGCTTCTCGCCGCCCGACAATTTCAGGCCGCGTTCGCCGACCTGAGTCCCGTAGCCCTTCGGCGCCATCCGGATGAAACCGTCGATCTGCGCAAGCTGCGCGGCCTGCTCGACCTCGGCATCGCTGGCGTCCCAGCGGCCGTAGCGGATGTTGTAGCGGATGGTGTCGTTGAACAGCACGGTATCCTGCGGCACCATGCCGATGGCGGCCCGCAGCGAGGCTTGCGTGACGTTGCGGATGTCCTGGCCGTCGATCAGGATGGCGCCGCCGGAGATGTCGTAGAGGCGGAACAGGAGCCGCGAAATCGTCGACTTGCCGGCGCCGGAGGGTCCGACGATCGCAACCGTCTTGCCGGCCGGCACCTCGAAGCTCAGGCCTTTCAGGATCGCCCGCTCCGGCTCATAGGAGAATCTGACGTCCTCGAAGCGCAGATTGCCTGATGTCACGACCAGCGGCTTGGCGCCGGGGATATCCTTGATCTCCGCAGGGCGCGCGAGCACGTTGAACATCTTCTCGATGTCGATGATCGCCTGCTTGATCTCGCGATAGACCATGCCCATGAAATTCAAGGGCTGGTAGAGCTGGATCATCATGGCGTTGATCAAGACGAAGTCGCCAACCGTATTGCGGCCGTTGCGCACCCCGATCGCGCACATCAGCATGGTCGCCGTGAGGCCGAGGGTGAAGATGCCCGCCTGCCCGGTGTTGAGAAGCGCGAGCGATGTGTAGGCCTTCACGCTCGCCTGCTCGTAGCGCTCCATCGAGCGGTCATAGCGCGCGGCTTCGCGCGCCTCGGCGCCGAAATATTTGACGGTCTCGTAGTTCAGGAGCGAGTCGATCGCCTTGGTGTTGGCGTCGGTGTCGGAATCGTTCATCGTGCGGCGGATCCCGATCCGCCATTCGGTCGCGGCGTAGGTAAAGTACATGAAGATCACGACGGTGATCAGGATCACCAGCACATAGCGCCAGTCGAATTGCCACAATAGCACGCCCATCAGAAGCGAGACCTCGACGATGGTCGGGATCAACTGCAGGATCACCATCCGCACGATGGTCTCGATGCCGGAGCGGCCGCGCTCCAGGACGCGCGTCAACCCGCCGGTCTTGCGCTCCAGATGAAAGCGCAGCGATAATTCGTGCATGTGGACGAAGGTGATGCTGGCGAGCTTGCGCACCGCGTGCATCGCCACGCGCGCGAAGATGCCGTCGCGCCATTGCGTCAGGACCGCCATCAATACGCGCAAGGCCCCGTAGCTCGCGGTCATCAGCAGGGGCGAGGCCAGCAGCCACAGCACCCAGTTCGACGACTCCAACGGGGCGCTGCCCTTGCCGGACAGCGCGTCGATCGCCCATTTAAAGGTGAACGGCACCGATAAGGTCGCGAGCTTGGCGATCAACAGCAGTACGACCGACCAGACCACCCGCATCTTCAGGTCGGCGCGGTCGCTTGGCCAGATGTAGGGCCACAGGTGGACCAGCGTCCCGATCAGGGTCGCCCGTTCGGCCGAGTTCTGGGAGGTGGTCGGCGCTTCACTGGAGGGCGGGGACGAATGAGGATGAGCCATCAATCAAGAGCCTGGAGAACCGCTGCCGTGCATGCAGCTTTTTTCATCTGCATTTACCGCCCATATAGAGCGTCTAAACGTCATATGCACCCTCGCCGGCCGCAAATCTTTCGCGAATCGCCGGTATTTACGACTGGATTCGACCACCCCGGCGAATCAACTCGCCGCTTGACGCATTTCCGCTGCAGTGCCACATGGCTGTGATGACAAAAATTAAAACCGTCTGTGTCTATTGCGGCTCCGGCCCCGGCACAAATCCCCATTTCGTCGAAGCGGCCATCGGTCTCGGAAAGATCATGGCCGAGAACGGCATTCGCCTGGTCTATGGCGGCGGCTCGCTCGGCCTCATGGGCGCGATCGCAACCTCTGTGCTCGATCACGGCGGCGTCGTCACCGGGATCATACCGGACTTCCTGACCGCGCGTGAAAACGCCCTCACCCGGGTCCAGGAGATGATCGTCACGCCCGACATGCACGAGCGCAAGCGGCTGATGTTCGAGCGCTCGGATGCCTTCGTCGCGCTGCCCGGCGGCATCGGCACATTGGAAGAGCTGGTGGAGCAGTTGACCTGGCAGCAGCTCGGCCGCCATGCCAAGCCGGTGCTGCTCGCCGATATCGACGGCTTCTGGGAGCCGCTGTTCGCATTGCTCGCGCATATGCGGGCGACGCAGTTCATCCGTTCCGGTCTCACCATCGATATTCTGAAGGCCGAACGGGTCGAGGACATCCTGCCGCGGCTGCGGGCGGCGGCGGCGCTCGTCCCCGAGGGCGCGGAGGAAATGGCGCCCGAAATCGCGCGCAGGCTCTAACTCTTACTCGAACTCTTACTCGGGCGGGAACGTCACGGCCTCGATGCGGTTGCCATCGGGGTCGATCACGAAGGCCGCGTAGTAGCGCACCCGATCGTGCGGCCGAAGACCCGGCGCGCCGTCGGAGGCGCCGCCGGTATTCAGCGCCGCGGCGTGGAAGGCATCGACCTCAGCGGCCGCTTTGGCGCGAAGGCAGATATGGACGCCGCTTTCGGGCGCGACCTTCGCCATGCCCTGGCGCAGATTGATCCAGAACTCCGGATAGCTCTTGCCGAAGCCGACCGTGCCCGGCCGCGTTACCAGCCGCGAAAACCCGAGCGCGGCCAGCGTTGCTTGATAGAACCGCGCGGATCGTTCGAGATCGGTGACGCCGACGGAGATGTGGTCGATCATCTGAGATGCACCCTTGGTGTCTTTACGGGGCGCACGCTAGTTGCGAACCCGGAATCTCGAGATTCCGGGTTCGATGCTTCCTATCGCCTCGGAATGACGACGCAGTTTATCACGCCGGCGCGCCGGATTTCACGAGCTTGTAGATCACCGAATCCATCAGCGCCTGGAACGAGGCATCGATGATGTTCGGCGACACCCCGACCGTGGTCCAGCTCTCGCCAAGTTCGTCCTCGCTCTCGATCAGGACCCGCGTCACCGCCTCCGTGCCGCCATTGAGGATACGCACGCGATAGTCGATCAGCTTCAGGCCTTCGATGTATTTCTGGTACATGCCGAGGTCCTTGCGCAGCGCGACGTCGAGCGCGTTGACCGGGCCGTTGCCCTCGGCCGCCGAGATCAGCCGCTCGCCGGCGACTTCAACCTTCACCACCGCCATCGCCACCGTGACGCGCTGGCCGTTGGCGTTGTAGCGCTGCTCGACATTGACATCGAACTGTTCGACCCGAAAATAGTCCGGCACTTTTCCGAGCGTACGGCGGGCGAGCAGATCGAACGAGGCATTGGCGGATTCATACGCAAAGCCCGCCGCCTCGCGCTCCTTCAATTCCTCGACCAAGCGCGCAAGTTTCGGATCGTTCTTATCATAGGCAATGCCGGCGCGATCGAGCTCGGCGATGACGTTGGAGCGGCCGGCCTGGTCGGACACCAGCACCTTGCGGTGGTTGCCGACCAACTCCGGCGCCACATGCTCATAGGTCTGCGGGTCCTTCAGCACGGCGGAAGCGTGAATCCCGGTCTTGGTCACGAACGCGCTTTCGCCGACATAGGGCGCGTGGCGGTTCGGCGCGCGGTTGAGCATGTCGTCGAGCGTGCGCGAGACCTTCATCAGGCTTGCGAGCTTCTCGTCCGACACAGCGATCTCGAAGGCGTCGGCAAATTCGCGCTTCAGCTTCAGCGTCGGAATCAGCGAGCATAGATTGGCGTTGCCGCAGCGTTCGCCGAGCCCGTTCAGCGTGCCTTGGATCTGCCGCGCTCCGGCGCGCACCGCGGCAAACGAATTAGCCACCGCCTGCTCGGTGTCGTTATGGGCGTGAATGCCGACGTGATCGCCGGGAATTTGTTTGACGACTTCGGCCACGATGGTTTCGACCTCGTGCGGCATGGCGCCGCCATTGGTGTCGCATAACACCACCCAGCGCGCGCCGGAATCGTAGGCGGCCTTCGCGCAGGAAAGCGCGAATTCCGGATTCTCCTTGTAGCCATCGAAGAAATGCTCGCAGTCGAGCATCACCTCGCGGCCCGCGCGCTTCGCGGCAGCCACGCTGTCGCGGATCGAGGCGAGGTTTTCCTCGTTCGTCGTCTCCAGCGCCACCCGCACCTGATAGGCGGAGGATTTCGCGACAAAGCAGATGGCGTCCGCTTTCGCTTCCAACAGCGCGGCGAGCCCCGGATCGTTCGAGGCCGAGCGGCCGGCGCGGCGCGTCATCCCGAAGGCGGTGAAGCGCGCATGATCGAGTTTTGGTTTGGTCGCAAAAAACTCGGTATCGGTCGGATTGGCGCCGGGATAGCCGCCCTCGACATAGTCGATGCCGAGCCCGTCGAGCATCTCGGCAATGACCTGCTTGTCGGCAAGCGTGAAATCGACGCCGTTGGTCTGCGCACCGTCACGCAAGGTGGTGTCGAACAGATAGAGGCGTTCCCTGCTCATGTCTGAGCTCCGCCGGTTTCGAGCATCTTCTGCATCGTGGTATTGGCGAGCCATTCGCCGTTGATGGTGACGGTGTTGCGCTCGCGCGCGACATAGCCGCGCTTTTTGAAAAACTCCTCGGCGTTGTCGCTGGAATCGACGGTGAGGCTCTTGGCGCCGCGGCTGCCGGCGAGCCTTTCCAGCGCGTCGCACAGCATCGAGCCGACGCCCTGCCCTGCGACGCTCGGGTGCACATAGAGCATGTCGATGTGGTCCTTGCCTTTGAGCGCGGCAAAGCCTATCGGCGCATTCTGCAATGTGGCGATCAGGGTGAGTTCGCTCGCCAGGCGCTTGCCAAACTGCTCTTCGTCATCCGCCGCGCTGGCCCAGGCTTCCTGCTGCGCTTCGCTATAGTCGTCGCCGGTCAATTCCTCGATCGCGGCGCTGAAGATCGCCGCGAGCATGGCCGTGTCCGCCGGCAGGAACGGCCGCATCGCGGGTTTGGGCAAGGTCTGTGCCATCGCCTTCAAAACGCTCCGAACAGTTTCAAGGCGAGCACGATCGCCGCCGCGATCACCGCCCATTTGATGAAGATGTAATAGCGCCAGTGCCTTGGGAAATGTGTGTCCGGGCAGCTCATCGCGCGATCTCCCAGGTGGTGCTATCCTTGGAGTCCTTGATCACGACGCCCATCGCGGCGAGCTCATCGCGGATGCGATCGGATTCCTTGAAGTCTTTTCGCGCGCGGGCCGCTGTGCGATCGGAAATCAGGCGATCGATTCGCGCGGCATCGATGCCGCTTGCCTGCTGCTTTCGTCCCTCCCACTGCGCCGCGCTCTCAGACAGGAATCCGAGCAGCCGCAGGGACGCAGCAAACGCGCCGCGATCGCCTTCTCTTCCCTGAGCGGCGCCGTTGCGCAAACCGTGCAGCGAGGCGATCACCTGCGGGGTGTTCAAATCGTCGGAAAGCGCCTCGATGATCGCGCCGGCAGGTTGCCCATCCCGGATATCGGCGGCGAGCCTGTACCAGTCGTCGAGCGTCTTCGCGCTTTCTTCCACTCCCTTGAGCGTCCAGTCCGTCGGCGAGCGATAATGCGTCTTCAACATGTTCAGACGCAGCACCTCGCCCGGCCAGTCGTTCAAGAGCTCACGGATCGTCACGAAATTGCCGAGCGACTTCGACATCTTCTCGCTTTCGACCTGCAAGAAGCCGTTGTGCATCCAGAAATTAGCCATGTGGCTCTCGTGGAAGGCGCAGCAGGTCTGCGCGAGTTCGTTCTCGTGGTGCGGAAACTTCAGGTCGATGCCGCCGCCGTGGATGTCGAACGCTTCGCCGAGATACTTCCACGCCATCGCCGAGCACTCGATGTGCCAGCCCGGACGGCCCTCGACGGTGATGCCTGCCGGCGACGGCCATGATGGCTCGCCCGGCTTCGACGGTTTCCACAGCACGAAATCGGCGGCGTCGCGCTTGTAGGGCGCGACATCGACGCGTGCGCCTGCGATCATCTCGTCCAGGCTGCGTTTGGCGAGTGCGCCGTAGCGCGGCAAAACGGAATTCGCCGCGTTCATCGTCTCCGGCGAGAACAGCACGTGGTCTTCCGCGACGTAAGCAAACCCGCCCGCCAGCAGTTTCTCGATGAGGGTGCGCATCTCCGCGATATGGTCGGTGGCGCGCGGCTCGAACGTCGGACGCAAGGCGCCGAGCGCATCGACGTCGGCATGAAATTGCTTCTCGGTCACTTCCGTGACCTTGCGGATCGCCTCGTTCAGCGGGAGAGCGGGAAAATCCCGCGCCGCGCGCGCGTTGATCTTGTCGTCGACGTCAGTGATATTGCGCACATACGTGACGTGGTCCGCGCCATAGAGGTGGCGCAGCAGGCGGAACAAGACGTCGAACACGATGATTGGGCGCGCGTTGCCGATATGGGCGAAGTCATAGACCGTCGGCCCGCAGACATACATGCGCACGTGGTTGGGATCGAGCGGAACGAAGGGCCGCTTTTCCCCGCTCAGTGTATCGTAAAGGCGTAAATCCATGGAAATCCCGTACCCCTGCGGCCGGGCGTCCAGTGATCTCATGTGAGAAAAGACGGCCTCAGCCAGCGAATTGCTAGCGCGTAATCTCGCGGCAAATGCCGCAAATGGCGAGGAAACCGTTCATAGCAAGCACAATGGTCCAGCTTTGGGTGTTCCGTCAAGAGCCGCGAAAAAGCCGTTTTCGGCGACCAGATCGTGCGGCCCCGCCGCATGGTCGATTATTCTTAATCTTTTGGGCTTATCTAATGAAGGCGGTTTCCTTATTCCTCGGTGCCTCATGCGATTCGTTCCGGCGCTCCTTGCCTGCGCATCCCTTGCCGCCGCCGCGACGGCGGCCTCTGCCGAAACCCGTGTTTTCATCATCGCCAATCAGGCCGACGGCTATGGCGTCGACCAGTGCCTCGCCAAGAGCGACAAATGCGGTGCCCACGCGGCCCGTTCCTATTGCCGATCACGCGATTTTGCGCAGGCCTCGTCCTATCGCCGCGTCGATCCTGATGAGATCACCGGGTCGGTGCCGAAATCAGGCGCTAGTTGCCCGCGCGGCGGCTGCGACGAATATGTCGCCATCACCTGCGAGCGCTGAAAGGCGGAACTCGCGAGCTTTCGGTGCCACACCGGTGCCCTGGAAACGACGTGACGCTGCCGAAAGAAGCGGCTATTGGAGGCAGCTGCGGCTTGCCGGCTGCGGAAGAACGCCCTAACGGCCGGATATGGCCAAGAAACTGTTAGCGAAACTATTGGCGAAATTATTGACCGCTCCCCTCTGCCGACGATTTTGGAACCGACCATTCCTGGCCTGCGCTGCGCTCGCCGGCGGCCTGGCTTTGAGCACGGGCGCCTTCGCGCAGATGGATCAGGGTCAGGGAATGCCGCCAACGCCCCCTGCGTCGGTGGGCGCGCCGCCGGTCAATCCGATCTGCCCGCGGCTGGAGGCGCAACTGGCGACCATCGACCGCGGCGGCAGCAACGATCCCGCCAAGGACGACCAGATCCGCCGCTACCAGGAGGCCGCCGCCAAGCAGCAGTCGGAGCTCGATCGCGTGACGCAGCAGGCCAAGCGTATGGGCTGCAACAGTTCCGGATTCTTCTCGTTGTTCTCTGGCCAGTCGGCGCAATGCGGTCCGGTCAACACCCAGATCGAGCAGATGCGTGCCAACCTCGATCAGATCATGAGCAGCCTGGAGCGGCTGCGCGGCGGCGGGTTCGGCGGGTTTAGCGCCGAGCGCGACAATCAGCGCCACTCGGTCTTGACCGCGCTCGCACAGAACAATTGCGGGCCGCAATATGCCAACGCCGCCGCCGGCCCAGGCAACTTCCTCAATAATCTGTTCGGCAACAACAATAATAATAATAATAACTATCCGGGCGCGCCCGGCGCCGATCTGGGGCCGCAATCCGGCACCTATCGCACCGTCTGCGTGCGCACCTGCGACGGCGGCTATTTCCCGATCTCGTTTGCAACCGTACCCGCCCGCTTCCCCGACGACGAGAAAACCTGCAAGGCGCTTTGTCCGGCGACCGAAGCCAATTTGTACGCGTACCGAAATCCCGGCGAGGACATCAACCAGGCCGTCTCGACCAACGGGGCGCCCTACACGGCGCTGCCGAATGCGTTCCATTTCCGCACCGAGTTCAATCCGTCCTGCGCCTGCAAGGCGCCCGGGCAGACCTGGTCGGACGCGCTGAAATCGATCGACGACAAGGCCGAGGCCGAACAGCAGGGCGACATTATCGTCACCGAAGAGAGCGCGAAGAAGATGCAGCAGCGCACGCTGGTGAAGCCTGGGCCCGCTTCCGGGAAAAAAGGCGCCCCGCCCGCTTCTGTTGCGAACACACCGCCGCCCGCTCCAGCTGATTCCACCTCGGGCACGGCGTCGGACAAAATCCGTACGGTCGGTCCGACTTTTATCCCGGCGCGTTGAACTAAAGCCTCCGTTCCGATTGAATTGGAACGGAGGCTTTAGCTTTTTGTTTTGACGCGTTTTCTTGGACAGCGAACCGCTGCCCACTTCGCTGGAAACGCTCTATCCCTCGAACGCGTCAGCCGACGCGCGACCGGCGCGGACGAGAAGCGTTTCGTCAGGCTCCGGCAACGGCGTGCCCTTGTCGCGAAAACGGTTGGTGATGGGATAGCGGCGGTCGCGCCCGAAATTGCGGCTGGTCACCTTGACGCCGGGTGCGGCCTGCCTTCGCTTGTACTCGGCGATGTTGAGCAAATGATCGATCCGCGCCACCGTCGCGCGATCGAAGCCCGCGGCCACGATCGAGGCAAGCGGCTCCTCCCGCTCGACCAGCCGCTCCAGGATCGCATCCAGCACATCGTAGGGCGGCAATAAATCCTGGTCGGTCTGGTTCTCGCGCAGCTCCGCGGTCGGCGGCCGGGTGATGATGTTGACCGGGATGACCTCGCCGGACGGACCGAGCGCGCCATCGGGCTTCCACGAATTGCGCAGGGCTGACAGACGAAACACCTCGGTCTTGTAGATATCCTTGATCGGATTGAAGCCGCCGTTCATATCGCCATACAGCGTGGCATAGCCGACCGACATTTCCGACTTGTTGCCGGTCGTCACCACCATGGCGCCGGTCTTGTTCGAAATCGCCATCAACAGCGTGCCGCGGGTACGTGCCTGCAGGTTCTCTTCCGTGATGTCGCGTGGGAGCCCTGCGAACGTATCCGACAGGATCGCTTCAAAACCTTCCACCGCGTTTGCGATCGGCAGCACCTCGTAGCGGAGGCCGAGATTGCCTGCGAGCTTGGCCGCATCGTCGAGCGACACCTGGGCGGTGAAGCGATACGGCAGCATGACGCCGCGCACGCGCTCTTCGCCCAAGGCGTCGACCGCGATCGCCGCGCACAGCGCGGAATCGATGCCGCCGGAGATGCCGAGCAGCACGCCGGGAAATCGGTTCTTGCGCACGTAGTCGCGCAAGCCGAGCACGCAGGCCGCATAGTCGCCCGCATCGCCCTCGAGCACGGGCGTAATCGGGCCAGCACAGCGCCAGCCATCCTCGCCCCTGGTCCAGCGCAGCGTCGTGATGTTCTCGGCAAAGGCCGGCAACTGCGCGGCCACCGAAAAGTCGGCGTTGAGCGCGAACGAGGCGCCGTCGAACACCAGTTCGTCCTGGCCGCCGACCTGGTTGAGATAGATGAGCGGAAGCCCGCTCTCGGTAACACGGGCGACCACGATCGACAACCGCACGTCGTTCTTGTCGCGCGCATAAGGCGAGCCGTTCGGCACCACCAGAATCTCGGCGCCGGTCTCCGCCAGGCACTCGACGACATTCTCGTAGTCTTCGGATTCCTCGAGCCAGATGTCCTCGCAGATGGGAACGCCGACCCGGACACCGCGGATGGTCACGGGCCCAGCGGCGGGCCCGCGCGCGAACAGCCGCTTTTCGTCGAACACGCCGTAGTTCGGCAGGTTGGCCTTGAAGCGGAGCGCAGCGATGCAACCGCCGTCGAGCAGGGCAAAGGCGTTATAAAGCTTGCCGTCCTCGACCCAGGGGCTGCCGATCAGCATGGCCGGGCCGCCGTCGACGGTTTCCCGCGCCAGCGTCTCAACCACAGCGCGGCAGGCCGCCTGAAACGCCGGCTTCAGCACGAGGTCCTCGGGCGGATAGCCCGTAATGAACAACTCCGGAAAGACGACCAGGTCGGCGCCATCGGCCGCCGCGCGGACCCGGGCGGCGCGCGCCTTGGCGGCATTGCCCTCGACATCGCCCACCGTCGGGTTCAACTGGGCGAGCGTGATCACAAACTGGTCGGCGCGTTCGGTCATGGGATAATGGTGCACCGCGGCGGGCTCAACTTCAACCTCCTGCTTCAGATCGAGCCCATGCGCTCGGCGAGGGCAAACAGCCAGAACAGCCCGGCCATCGCCAGCGCCACGCCGACCGCGGCCGAGCCCAGATCCTTGACCCGGCCGATCTGCGGATCGTGATCGGTGGTCAGCCGGTCGGCGAGCTTCTCGATCGCCGTATTGAGCAGTTCCACGACCATCACCAGCGCCACCGCGCCGACCAACTCGACGCGGCGCATCGGCGTCACCCCGACCAGCCACGCCGCGGGCAGCGACAGCACCAGCGCCACCAGCTCCTCGCGAATGGCCTGCTCCGAACGGATGGCAAAGGCCAGGCCGTTACGCGAGTTGATGGTGGCCCGCCAGAACCGCAACAATTCAGAATCCCGCGGCCGCCGGCACCGGCTTGACCTTGCCGCCGCGCTGCTGCTTGAGTAGCTCCGCGATCAGGAAAGCCATGTCGATCGACTGTTCGGCGTTAAGACGCGGATCGCAGACCGTGTGATAGCGGTCGTTGAGATCCTCGTCCGTGATGGCGCGCGCGCCGCCGATGCATTCGGTCACATCCTGCCCGGTCATCTCCAGATGAACGCCGCCAGGATGGGTCCCCTCCGCCGCGTGGATCGCAAAGAAGCTCTTCACTTCCGACAGAACCCGGTCGAAAGGGCGGGTCTTGTAGCCTGAGGTGGAGGTGATGGTGTTGCCGTGCATCGGATCGCACGACCACACCACGACGCGGCCTTCGCGCTTCACGGTGCGGATCAGGGGGGCGAGGTGATCGGCGACCTTGTCGGCGCCGAAACGGTTGATCAGGGTCAGCCGGCCCGGCTCGTTGTCCGGATTGAGTACGTCGATCAGTTTGAGCAGTTCGTCGGGCTTCAGCGACGGGCCGCATTTCAGGCCGATCGGATTCTTGATGCCGCGGAAATACTCGACATGGCCGTGATCGAGCTGGCGGGTGCGGTCGCCGATCCAGATCATGTGGCCGGAGGTGGCGTACCAGTCGCCGGTCGTGGAATTGACCCGTGTGAAGGCTTGCTCGTAACCGAGCAGCAACGCCTCGTGGCTGGTGTAGAAGTCGGTGGCGCGCAGCTCAGGATGGCTTTCGAGATCGAGCCCGCAGGCGCGCATGAAATTCAGCGCCTCCGAAATTCTGTCGGCCAGTTCCTTATAACGGCGCGACTGCGGGGAATCCTTCAAGAAACCCAGCATCCACTGATGCACGCTGCCGAGATTGGCGAAGCCGCCGGTGGCGAACGCGCGCAACAGGTTCAGCGTGGCCGCCGACTGCCGATAGGCCATCAACTGGCGTTGCGGATCGGGGGTGCGCGCGGCCGCGGTGAAGGCGAAGTCGTTGACGATGTCGCCGCGGTAGCTCGGCAATTCGACGCCGTCGACCTTTTCGGTCGGCTGTGAGCGCGGCTTGGCGAACTGGCCGGCGATGCGGCCGACCTTAACCACCGGCACCGCGCCGGCATAGGTCAAAACCACCGCCATCTGCAGTAGCACGCGGAAGAAGTCGCGGATGTTGTTGGCGCCGTGCTCGGCAAAACTCTCGGCGCAGTCGCCGCCCTGCAGCAGGAAGGCTTCTCCGGCGGCGACGCGGCCGAGCGCCTTCTTCAGGTTGCGCGCCTCGCCGGCGAAGACCAGCGGCGGAAACGTGGCCAACTGCGCCTCGACATCGGCCAACGCCTTGGTGTCGGGATATTCGGGCATCTGCAGCACCTTCTTGGCGCGCCAGCTGTCGGGTGCCCACCGCTCGGACATGAGATCAACTCCTTGAGCAAAAACCGCAGCTTATGGGGCTTGCGGAGGGCCGGTTTATACACAGGCTGTTGCACAACCGCCACTTGGATTTCAATCCATGAGACAAGCCCTTGCGGCGAAAGCTTAATTCGCATTTCCTTAAGAGAAGGACCAAAATCCTTTTTTGGGGGCGATCGCGGTGGGCGAAGCTGGGCTGGACGACGTTTTTACCGATGACATCACCGTGCCCGCCGCCGACGGATACAAGCTCGCAGCGACGCTGTTCCTGCCCCGCGGCGCCAAGCGCCACGCCGTCCTGATCAATTCGGCAACCGCCACGCCGCGCAAGATCTACCGGGGGTTTGCCGGTTACCTGGCGCACCGGGGCTGCGCCGTCCTCACCTACGACTATCGCGGCATCGGCGGCAGCCGGCAGAAGGCGGTGGAGGGATACAATCAGCCGAAATCGCTGGTCGGCTTCAAGGCCTCGATGTCTGACTGGGCGGCGTTGGACACGACCGCCACCGTTAACTGGATGCGCGAGCGCTATCACAATATGCCGCTCGGCTATGTCGGTCATTCCTTCGGCGGCCAGGCGCTCGGGCTTCTCGCCAACAACACCGAGGTATCGCGCGCGCTTCTGATCGCAGCGCAGGCGGCATATTGGAAGCTGATGGCATCGCCCGAGCGCTATCGCGTCTACACCATGATGAATTTCATCGGCAGCCCCCTCGCCCGGCTGCTCGGCTATGCGCCGGGCTGGAGCGGCATCGGCGAGGACCTGCCGAAGGAGGCCTTTCTGCAGTGGGTGCGCTGGGTGATGAGCCCGCATTATCTGTTCGACGAGAAAGATCTCGCCGGCCTGCCAAACTTTGCGAAATATAACGGCGCGCTGCGCGCCATCTGCCTCGCCGACGATCCCTGGGCGACCCGGCGAGCGGTCGGACTGCTCTGCTCCGGCTTCACCGCAATCGAGCCCGATATCCTCACCGTCACACCGGCTGAAGTGGGCGCGGCGAGAATCGGCCATTTCGGCTTCTTCCGCCCCGACCATCGCGACACGCTGTGGCGCGGTGCTGCGGAGTGGCTTGAGGCGGAAACGTAGGATCGGACGTCTTGCTCCTCGTCGTCCTGGCGCACGCCAGTGACTTCGGACAACCACGACCTTTTGTTTGCGAGCAGAACATCGGTGGAAGCTGGAACGGAGAACGCGATGCGACGGACAGTCTTGGGCACAAGCGCGACGCTGCGCCGCGCGTATCGCGAAGCAGGCTGCGGTGCCGATTCCGGTTTTGGCGATCTCGGTGATCGCAACGACATCGATGGCGGCTATATCGACTGCGGCTATACCTCGTTGGCGCAGTGTGCTCAGTCGGCATCGGGCCGCGCCGCCCAGTGCATCACCAATCCGCATTTTGCGAGCCCACGTTATCAGCAGCGTCGCCGCGCCAAATAATGTCTTTCGAGCGCTTGTCGGCGCCATTCGCCCGACGGCAAATCGGTGGATGAGGCGCTGTCGCAAATCCCTGCGTTTCAGGCGACTTGCAGCGTCGGAATTTTCTTGATCTTCTCTCCGAGTTCCTGCTGCGCGTGGTGTAGATCGTACCGCTTCTGCAGATTAAGCCAGAGGTCGGGACCATTTGCACAAATCCAGCGGTGGGCCATCGGTTTTTCCTCCCGGGAGAAAAATGAACGAAAAAATCAATCGGGCCGAAATCTGAAGTCTTCGTGAGGTCCAATCTTCGCAAGTTGGTCGATCAGCGCGAGTAAGCGCGGAGGCAACTCGACGGATTGCGGGCCTAGCGCAACCGAGAGCCTGTCGCCAATTTCCTTGCAAACCGCGCCGCTATGGACGCGGTCGATTTGAAAATCGTTTGGGTGAGTAGGATGCGGCATCATGGTTCCAAGCTGTTCTAGCGGATCATGCTCTAGCGGCGGACGGTCACAAGCCGAGCTTCCACGATTGCTGTCGAATTGCCGTCTCTCAAACACGCGGTGGCGAAGTCGGGCCAAACCTGCTTCGAACAACGCTGAGCAAGGGATCGGACTTCAAGCCGATCTGCCTTTGCCAATGCAACAGCCGCACCGGTTTCCGCTTTGGGGGCAAACCCCGGCAGAGCAATCACCGACGCTCCCAGCAACGCGAACACGCCCAAGGCTGCAAGAGATTTCAACATTGTGTGCTGCTGACTGTCGGTGACCGGTCCCGCTTCGCTTGGGGATCGTTTCATCAACAACCATTGTTGGCGATCGTTCCACTACCACAACTTATATCTGTGATTGGAATATCATCCGACCGGCTTCAGCGATCGCGATGTGGACAGCCGGATATCGCCCCGGCTAGACCGCAATCAGGGCGCTATCGCCGTCAGCGATGCAAGCGGCACTTCGAAAGCGTACACGAAGCCGCTGGGCTCATACGTCAAATGCACCTCGCCCTTGAGCTGCTTGCCGAGGGTCTCGACCAGGCGCGTACCAAAACTGCGCTTCTCCGGAGCCCGAACCGCGGGGCCGTTCTTCTCCGTCCATCTCAGATGCAGGCGCTGCGTCTTCGGCTCGAGCGTCCAGGCGATGTCGACGCGGCCGTCAGGCACCGACAATGCTCCGAACTTCGTGGTATTGGTGCACAGTTCGTTCAGCGTCATCGCAATCGCGATCACGGCTCCCGACGCGATCGGGACATCAGGTCCCACAATCGTGAATTTCGGCACATCGGGATTGTCGAAAGCCTCGGTGGCGCCGCGGATGATGTTGCCGAAATCCGCACCGGTCCATCGAGCTTGCAACAGCAGGTCATGAGCCCGCCCCAGCGCCAGCAACCGTCCCTCGATGGCGTGCTGCGCGTGTTCGGCGCCCGGCACGTTGCGCAGGCTCTGGGAGGCGATGGCGCTGACGGTCGCCAGCGTATTCTTGATGCGATGGTGCAGTTCCTCGAGGATCAGCTTCTGGAGCTTGTCGGCTACCTCGCGCTCCTTGGCGTCTATGCCGGCTTGAGCGAGCAGGTGCCGGGCATCGATTTCGGCCTGCTCCAGCAGCAGCCGAAGGGTGGCGTTCTCCGCGGCCAGGAACCCCTGGAGAGGCACCGCGCCGACCGTCAAATGGCTTTGATGGCGATTTTCAGACATCCCTGATTCTATCACCTTATGTCGGGTCCCGCTCATATCTTTGGGGGAAGTGGATTCCGCCGCAATCGAGCCATTGTTGCGATTTCCGGCGCGTAAATGCTGATTTCAGGCACGGCCGATCATGTCCTGCATTTCGGCAATCATCTCCTTTGCCTCCAGTGGCTTGCCAAAAAACCGGCTGTCAGTAGGGATATCGATACTTGCCGGCCTCAACTGCCCTGATACCAGGATGATCTTGATCGGCGGCCAGCGCTCATGCACCGCGTGCGCGAGCTTCAAGCCGTCCATAATGCCCGGTATCTGGATATCGGTGAACAGCAGCGCGACGTCGGAACGCGATTCGAGGATCGCGACAGCTTCGTCGGCGTCCACGGCCTCGACCGGCGTAAATCCGGCATCCTCCACCATATCGACCGCGCGCATGCGCAGCAGCATCTCGTCTTCGACGATGAGAACGACACTCGGAACGACGGACTGATCCAGCACCATCATGACGGAAGCCCTCGTAGTGGTAACCACGACCGCCGCGCCCGATGCGGCGGTGGTATTTGGGAGACGCCACGCTGCGGCGGCCCTAGTCTCTGACTCGTCATGCGCGGGCTTGACCCGCGCATCCTTCGGCGTGGATAGATGGCTTTATATTGGATGTGGCTAGCCAGGTCGGAGGACCCGAGGGGTCCTCCGGATTCTCTTTGCCACTCAATAGCGGTCGGTGCCGATACCGACGCTCACGCCGGGAGCTCGGAAGCCGATACCACCCCGGTCTTCGTCGTAACCCCGATACTCACGGCGCTCGATATAACGCTCACGAGGTGCGTATCCATAGGAATCACGGGGCTCGCCGATGATGACACGGCCTTCTCCGCGTTCGCGCCAGCAGCGTTTTCGTTGCAGACCATGCGAACGTTTTGAACGTTGCTCGGCGGTACGACCGACACATCGGCGGAAAGCGGCGCAGGGGAAGCCACGGACGTGAAAAGCGCAGTTGCCCCGACTGCCAGAGAGAGCCCGAGACTGTTCATACCATTTCTCCAATCGTGTTTGTGTCAGGAAGCCAATAGGCTCGCGAACCCTTTGTTCCCGGAGTAACCCAAGGAGGGCGACAATCTTGGATTGGGCCACAAAACAAATCCATTCTCGCCGGAACCTCTGAGCCGGCTCTGTTTGCTCCGTGCTCGAGACGGCTTGGAAGGCCGATAAAACCCGCAAGTGATTTAGCGATCGTCGTTTCCCCCGGAATCAAGACGGCGATCGCAGGGCTGTCGTTACGGTTCGGGAGCGAGGCGGCAATTCCGTGCCGGCCGTTTTCAAGACCGAAAGCCAAGCCGCCCCATTCATCCGCGCTGAGGAATTGCTCAATCGTATTTCTTGATTGCCTCACACGCTTTCGCAATACTTTCGTTCACCGCTTCAGCCTTCATCTCCACCAACATCGAACTCACAAGAGAAGCGTAGCGGCCGCCCGAACGGATGTCGGACGGCTTAACTCCGGCGTCTGACGCCCACCCTGCGATCTTGTCATCGTGGGATTTAGACGAAGGACACTTCTGCTGTATGACGGTCACCCGCGCAACCATCATGGCGAAGCTCTTTACACTGTTCGGAATTGTTGGGTCTTGATACCATTCCGCGAACTGTGGTGTCTCAGCGGCTTTTCTGTCGTCTTCGAGCTTTATTTCGCGTGACGCTTGATCGACGGCGATTGTTGCCGTGTCGGAGATTTGGGGTCGTACTGGATCAGGACCAAAGCCTCGGTAGACCGTGACGCCCTCACCGCCGCCTTCGCGCGTGAAAGCTCGGCATTCGATCTTGACGCCGCGGACTTCCCGATCTGCATTTTCGGCGGCGTTCGATTTGAGCGCGTCGGCGACGCAGGTCGACGTCTCCTTCATGATTTCTGCGCTAGCTTCGCTAGTGGCTCCCGTTACGAATTCGCGGCCCTTGGCGATGAGAGCCATCGTGTTCGACGGTGGCCGTGCCTGTCCTCCCCAACGGACTTGAAACTCGGCCTTGTGGTTTGGACAGAGTGGACAACAGCCATACACCACGCTATCGGCTCCAACGTGACCGATCGCGACGATCATGCTCGTGTGCCGCTCCGTTCCACCTCCAAGATATGCGGCAAGCTTCCTGGCGCCGGCGAGACAGTTCGCAGCTCTTGCCGCATCGTCGGGAAAAGTCGGCTCGGGCCGGGCTACCGCTTGAGTGACGTCGGTGGTCAGCATGGCTTCAACGCTGATGTCGTCAATCAACTTGCCAATCTCAATCGGAGGCCCTCTGTGGGGATGGGATAGTCGAGCACATTGCCAATGACGAAAATATGATTATCCGAGGCCCGCTTCATGGTTTCGGTCCCAACTGCGCCGGTGAGCATTTGTACCTTTGCTTCTGCGCATGGGTTGCTGTTCCGGAGCGAGACCGCAGTTAAAGTCAGAAATTGAGCGGGAAACTTGAAGCCCTCCTTGATTTCATAGCGCCATGTTGAGGGTCCTCGGCTTCCAGTGTTTGGCCCATCACGGTCGTTGCCGGAATGATAACCTCGTCTTTGTCCCGAGATGAACGTCGTTGTCTCTAAGGCAGACCTTGCAATCTCGGTTGAGCCGACTGCTGGGTTCGGCAGCGGTTCGTCCTTCGCGGGCAGAGCGGGAACAACTGAATGAGGCATCAGGACCGGCCGCGCAACAGTTTGGACCTGCGGCGTGACGGCCTCGACCTGCGGTGTGATAGCCACCTCAGGCGGCTTGTCTGGTTTGAACAGGCCGACCGATACGACGAACGTTACAACCGAAGCGCCAAGTACAAGGGCCGCGCGTCGTCAGTCGCCGGCTGATCAGAGCAAGCAGACTACCCGCCGACACCACAAGGCTCAGAGCGAGAATAAACGCGCATAGCGCGTTCAAACCATCCTCTACGAGGGACCTACCACTGTAGTCAATCCGTTGGTGCCTGACTACGACGCAAATTTAACGGTAACCGGCCGCCGCGCAAGCTCCGTCCATCCCACGCTAGAGTGACAGCTGCATGCTCAAGGAGTGGCCATCATCCTCCGGGTCCCAACTTTGGCACCTGCGAAAGCCGAGCGCGCGATATAGCTGGTGGGATGTCGTAAGCTGTTTATTGCTAGCGAGCCGCACCGTCTTGAAATGCCTCTCTCGTGCGAAGTCCAGCAAATGGCGCCCAAGCGCCATTGCGAGCCCGCGCCTTCGCCACGCGCTCGCGACAAACATTCGCGAAAGTTCGCACATATCCTTCGAGATGCCGTGAATTGCGCCGGTTGCGACAACCCGATCTCGTACCTCCTGGACAAGGAACAGGCAGCCTGAGTCAGCGCCAATCGCGGCTTCACCAATGTCGTCGAGCGCGTTCGGCAGGACAAGATAATCTCGAACCCACGCTTCGTCATGGGATTCAAAATGCTCCCGCCACACCTCGCGTATCAACGCTTTCGCATCTTGCACATGACGTGGATGCAAGCGCCGGACGATTGGAGCGTCGCTAGCCGAATACAGATCCTGACTATTCATTACTACCTCGGCGGCAAGTAGCTTACATTGCAGGGATATGCGTGTAAGTGCGTTGGATGGGTTGAGCCCTTTGCGATACCCATCGCCTCACCGCACCAGGCGCAGCGAAGTGACGGTTTCGCAAGTGCGCAACCCCATCCTGCGGCTTCGCCGCCCGCTATTCCGCCGCCTCTTCCCGCACATGCCGCGCCGTGGGCGTCCGCATGGTCACGAGTTCTTCAGCCGCCGTCGGGTGCAGCGCGAAGGTGGCGTCGAAATCGGCTTTGGTCGCCTTCATCTTGACCGCGATCGCCACCGCCTGGACGATCTCGGCGGCGGTATCGCCGACGATGTGGCAGCCGACGACGCGATCGGTTAAGCCGTCGACCACGAGCTTCATCAGCACGCGGGTGTCGCGGCCGGACATCGTCGCCTTGATCGGCCTGAACGTCGCCTTGTAGATATCGACGCGCTTGAACCGCGCTCGCGCCTCGGTTTCCGTTAGGCCGACGGTGCCGACTTCGGGCTGCGAGAACACCGCGGTCGGAATGTCCGTGTGATCGACCTGGACCGGGCGATTGCCGAACACGCTGTCGGCAAAGGCGTGGCCTTCGCGGATCGCCACGGGCGTCAGGTTGTGGCGATGGGTGACGTCGCCGATCGCATAGATGCTCGGCACCGAGGTCTTGGACGAATGATCGACCGCGATCCCGCCGTTGTTCGGGTTGATGGCGACGCCGGCTTTTTCCAGTCCGAGATTGACGACGTTGGGATGCCGGCCGATCGCGAACATCACCTTTTCGGAAGCGATGCTCGATCCGTTGGACAGATGCGAGGTGAACTCGTGGCCGTGCTTGGCGACCTTGGCGACCGTGCAGCCGGTCAGGATCGTGATGCCCTGCTTTTCCATCTCGCTGCGCAGATGGGTGCGGACGTCCTCGTCAAAACCGCGCAGGATGTTGTCGCCGCGATAGATCACGGTCACGTCGGAGCCGAAGCCCGCGAAGATGCCGGCGAACTCCAGCGCGATGTAGCCGCCGCCCTGGATCACGATGCGCTTCGGCAGTTCGGTCAGGTGAAACGCCTCGTTCGAGGAAATCACATGCTCGATGCCGGGAATCACTACGCCGTGGTTTGGCGCGCCGCCGGTCGCGATCAGCACGTATTTGGCGGTGACGGTCTCGCCGGTGCCAAGCCGCAGCGTGTGCGCATCAGCAAACACCGCGCGGGTCTTGACGATGCTGGCGCCGGATTTCTCGACATTGGTTGTATAGGCCGCTTCCAGCCGCGCGATCTCCTTGTCCTTGTTGGCGATCAAGGTCGGCCAGTCGAAGGTCGCGGACGGAATGGTCCAGCCGAAGCCCGCGGCATCGTCGATCTCGTGGCGGACATGCGAGCCCATCACCAGCAGCTTCTTCGGCACGCAGCCGCGGATCACGCAGGTGCCGCCCATCCGGTATTCTTCGGCGACCACGACGCGGGCGCCGTGACCCGCTGCGATCCGGGCGGCGCGAACCCCGCCCGAACCTCCTCCGATGACAAACAGGTCGACGTCGAATTCAGCCATATTTTAACCTCGACCGCTTTCTGACCCCCTGATCAGATCTGCTTGCCGCGCTTGCGCATTTCGGCCCGGAATTCCGCGTTCACGGCTTCCGCAAACTGTGCCGCCCACTGATTCATAAAGGACATGCTTGACTGAATCGCCCGCGGCTCGCTTGCAAGCAGCTTCTGGCCGAGCGGCGACTTGTAGAAGGTGACGAGATCCTTCAGCTCCTGCTCGGTAAATTCGTTGGCATAGATCTGCGCCATGCCGTCGCCGATTTCCTTCTCGCGGCCGGCGAGCTTCTGGGCGACGACGACCGCAACCTCATTCAGGTCCTTCTGATAGTTGAGGTTGTTCTGCAGTAGCGCATCCTTGGTCTGCTGGACGACATTGGGAACGGCCTTGGCATACATCATGCTCACGTTCTTCATGGCGAGGATTTCCTTGGCCGCCGCGATCGCGGCAGGCGTCGCCGGCTTGAGCGGCGGCGCTCCCTGCTGTGCTGTGGCCGGCAGGGCGGCCAAAACCAGCCCCAACGCAAGGCCCGCAGCCGGCAAAATTCTGAAAACGCTCTTCATTCCGATTCTCCTTGGGATTTAACCGCTAGATCATGATCCGCTTTGATTCATGATCTCATCTTTGTTTGAGCATGATCTTTCGGAAAACTGGGTCCCATGTTTCCGGATCATGCTTTCTCAACAACGCGAATCCCGTGCGAGCCTGCCAGTATCACGGTGCTGGCCAGACCGATGAACAGCCCATGCTCGACGACGCCCGGGATCGCGCTCAACAGGCCCGCCAGACGAGGGGCATCCGGGATTCGTCTGAGGTGGGCGTCGACAATCCAGTGTCCACCATCGGTGACAAAAACGTGGCCGTCCTTGGCCTTGCGGACCCCCATTTGCCCCGAAACGCCGCTTTCCGCAAATGCTTCCGCGAGGGCGCGCCGGGTGGCCCCTAGGCCGAACGGGATGACTTCGACCGGTAGCGGAAACCGGCCCAACGCCTCGACCCATTTGGAATCGTCGGCGATCACAATCATGCGATCAGACGCCGCCGCGACGATCTTTTCGCGCAACAAGGCCCCGCCGCCGCCCTTGATGAGATTGAGCGAATGGTCGACCTCGTCGGCGCCATCAACCGTCAGGTCGAGCCGGTCGATCTCATCGAGCGTGGTGAGAGCAATGCCGTATCGCGCAGCATCGGCGCGGGTCGCTTCCGAGGTCGGCACGCCGATGACCTTAAGGCCTGCCCGCACCCGCTCGCCCAAGAGTTCGACGAAGTGCTTTGCGGTCGAACCAGTGCCGAGCCCAAGCCTCATGCCGTCGCGCACCGCTTCGAGCGCGCGCGCCGCCGCCTGCCGTTTCAATTCGTCCATCGTCACGTGAAAACCTTAACCAGGCCGCCCCCCGCGGAAGCCGGCGGGCATATCTAGCGTCGTTTTGCGGCCGCGAATAGCGCGAATGGGCCACTAGGCCGCGACTTTTGGCTGGAGCATGATCCGGAAAAAGCCTGCCCCGCACTTGATGCGGGGTGGGTACTGGTTTTCCGAAAGATCATGCTCAAACAATAAGCTAAGGCGCGGTCACCTCGTCCATCGCGGCCTGGATGGCGGCGAACCGCTGATCGACCTCCTCGCGCATGTTCGGATGCGTGAACACGTAGAGCGCGTCCTCGGAGATCGCGGAAAGCACGCGGGCCGCGACATCAGAGGGATCGAGCCCCGCCTCGATGCGCCGTGCGATCTCGGCGACCATCTGGCCGGAAGGACTTGCCGGATCGAGGGGCCGCGTCTCGCCATAGCGCGGCTGGCGGTTGCGTCCGCTCTCGCCGATGCGGGTGCGCACGTAGCTCGGGCAGAGCACGCTGACCCCGATGCCATGTGGCTTGAGCTGGATCGAGAGCCCTTCCGACATCGCGACCACGGCGAATTTGGTCGCAGTGTAAGGGCTGAAGCCGAGACCGCCGTTCATGCCGGCCATCGACGCCGTGTTGACGATGTGACCGCCCTCACCGTGCGCGCGGATATGCGGCAGGAAGCTGCGGATGCCGTGCAACACGCCTATCAGGTTGACGTCGATCACCCATCGCCAGTTGTCGAGCGAGATGTTGTCGATGCCGCCGCCGGCGGCGACGCCAGCGTTGTTGCAGACTACATGCACATGGCCGAACGCTTCAAAGGCTGCCTTCGCCGCAGCGTCGACGCTGCCCGGATCGGCGACATCGCAGCCGATGCCGCGTACTTTCGGTCCGTAATGGTGCAGGCTGTTGACGGCCGAATCCAGGGCACTGCGCTCGACATCGGCCAGCATCACGTTCATGCCCGCTTCCGCGAAGGCGCGCCCGAGCGCGAGCCCAATGCCGGATGCTCCGCCGGTCACGAATGCCGTCCTGCCGGAAAACTCCCGCATACCTTCCCCCAATCTGCCGGCTTCACGTCCGCCGGTTCTCTGCAAAAGTCTAGCTTGTCCATCTTGCATGATCGAACGGAGATCGATAGCGCTTCGCGGATGGTTTCAGCTCCCACCATCGTATTCGACCTCGACGGCACGCTGGTCGACACCGCGCCTGACCTGATCAACGCGCTCAATTTCGTGCTCGATCGCGAGGGCTTGCCGCCGGTCCCCCTGCACACGGCGCGCAACCTGATCGGCGCCGGCGCGCGCAGGCTGATCGAACGCGCCCTGGAGCTCGAAGGCCGCAATGCGACCCCGCAGGACATCGCCCGCCTCACCGCCGACTTCATCGACTATTATGCCGCGCATATCGCCGACGCCTCGCGCCCGTTCGAGGGCCTGGAAAGCGCGCTCGACGATTTGTCGTCACGCGGCTTCCGTTTCGCGGTCTGCACCAACAAGCTGGAATGGCTGTCGAAGCGGCTGCTCGACCAGCTGGGGCTGAGCCCACGATTTGCCGCAATCTGCGGCGCCGACACCTTTGGCGTCGCCAAACCCGACCCCGCCATCCTGCAGCAGACCATCGCCCGTGCCGGCGGCGAGATTTCCTCCAGCATCATGGTCGGCGATGCCGGAACGGATATCGGCGTCGCCCGGCGCGCCGGAGTACCGGTGATCGGCGTCTCGTTTGGGTATACCGAGATACCGATCGCCGATCTCAAACCGGACCGGCTGATCGCCCGTATGGACCAGCTGGCGGGGGCGGTCAAGGCTCTAACGCTTCTGCGGAACGCCAAGTAAGGCCTTGACAAGGTTTCTTATTCCGTGGGACTGCCGAGCTGAATTAACCATCTATTAACGATCAAGGCAGGCGTGGTTGCGAGGGCTTTCTGACGCTCTTATGGTCAACCAGGGCATTGTGGCAGATAGCCGCACTAGGGTGACGAATTGATCATGCGTCGTGTTATCGCAATTGCGGTTGCGGGAGCGAGCCTTTCCAGCTGTTCCTCGATGCCATCGCTGGATATGTTCAAATCCACGCCGCCATCGATGCAGGTCCAGCTCGAGTCGGCTCCTCCGGGTGCCGATGCCAAGACGTCGCTGGGGCCGGGCTGCAAGACCCCCTGCTCGGTCTCCGTGCCCGCGCCGGATACCGGCGGCTTCTCCGTCAGCTACGCACTGAACAAGTACCAGCCGGCCACCGTGCAGGTGCAGGTGATCCGCAATTCCGGCGGTCTCACCGACCCCGCAACAGCGGCGACCGATCCCAATCCGGTGTTCGCGGAACTTCAACCGGCGGGTCCGCCGCCGAAGCCTTCCCGCAAGCCGATGCGGCCGAAAAAGCCGAAGACCGCAGCGGCGCCCTCCGCCGGCTCGCCGTTCCCCGATCCGAACGCCGCCCCGCCGCCGGGTGACGCCGCACCGAGCCGCTGATCGCGGCACTGCAGCAGCGGAAGACACCTGCTCGGCAGAGGCGTTTCGCGGATTGTTCGTCAGCTGCATCGTGCTTACATCAAAGTTGATATAGAGTGCCGCGCCGATCGCGGCTGGCGCCTCGCGATAAGGCTACCGGCAAGGCTACTGAATGAACAGACTGTCCTTGAGTCCCATGCCCCCCCGCCTCGGTCGAATGACCGATCCGTTCGGGCGGAACATCAGCTATCTGCGGGTATCGGTCACCGATCGCTGCGACCTGCGCTGTTTCTATTGCATGTCCGAGGACATGACCTTCCTGCCCAAGGCCGATCTGTTGACGCTGGAGGAACTCGACCGGCTGTGTTCGACCTTCATCGCCAAGGGCGTCAGGAAGCTGCGGCTGACCGGCGGCGAACCGCTGGTCCGGCGCAATGTGATGTCGCTGGTGCGCTCGCTGTCGCGCCATCTCGATAGCGGCGCGCTGCGCGAACTGACCATGACCACCAACGGCACGCAGTTGGCGCGGTTCGCCGGCGAACTGCGCGACTGCGGGATGCGCCGCATCAACGTGTCGCTGGATACGCTCAATCCTGCAAAATTCCGCGCCATTACCCGCTGGGGCGATCACGACAAGGTATTGGCCGGCGTCGAGGCCGCCCGCTCGGCGGGGCTCGCGGTCAAGATCAACGCGGTCGCCTTGAAGAACATGAACGAGGACGAAATCCCCTCGCTGATGGAATGGGCGCACGGCAAGGGCATGGCGCTGACGCTGATCGAGGTGATGCCGATGGGCGATATCGGCGAAGGGCGGATCGACCAGTACGTACCGCTGTCGCTGGTCCGTGCCCGCCTCGCCCAGCAATATACGCTAACCGACGTCGACGACAATAGCGGCGGGCCGGCGCGCTATGTCCGCGTCAGCGAGACCGGCGGCACGCTCGGCTTCATCACGCCGATGACCCACAATTTCTGCGAAGCCTGCAACCGGGTGCGGATCACCTGCACCGGCACCCTGCACACCTGCCTCGGCCACGAGGATGCCTCCGATTTGCGCAAGCCGCTCCGGGCCTCTCCCGACGACGAACTGCTCTCCGCCACGATCGACCGCGCCATCGGCCTGAAACCGAAAGGCCACGACTTCATCATCGATCGTAGGCACAATCGCCCGTCCGTCAGCCGGCACATGAGCGTGACCGGCGGTTGAATAGCGATCGCGTCGCGAGCCCGCCTTGGCTCATTTTTCGAGACCTGTTATTTGAGCATGATGTTTTCGGAAAACCGGTACCCACCCCGCTATCCAAATGCGGGGTAGGCTTTTTCCGAATCATGCTCGCCACCGGATTTACCAATCGGCGCAACGGCTTGATCGGCCGGCAATTTGTCGATTTTCCAATTGACGCGGCAAGACGGCGCTGAAATGGTGCGGCCTGCTTTTTCAGCCTGCCCGGCCCGATAGGCCGCTGCGCCGCTTCAGCGCAGCCAAGACGGCAAGAGCACCTGCGGGAGGACTATCGTTGCAATCGCTTCCTAAAGATGTGCCGTGGCTTCACGCATACGATTTCTGTGGTGGCAAGCGATGCCTGTCGAACTAGTCGGCGCGCTCGCGTGATAGCGCCGCCGCGGAGAACATGATGCGCCCATTGTTGGCAGTCAGCGCAGCTATCGACCAGATCAACGAAAAGATAGGCTACGTCTGCAATCTGTTGGTGCTGCTCGCCTGCGTGGTGAGCGCTGGCAATGCCATGATCCGCTACGCGTTCGGCTATAGCTCCAACGGCTGGCTCGAACTGCAGTGGTACATGTTCGCAATCCTGGTGATGTTCGGCGCTTCCTACACGTTCAAGCGCAACGAGCATGTGCGGGTCGAAATCTTTTATCTGTTCCTGACCGAGCGCGGCCAGATCTGGCTCGACCTGATCGGCACGTTGTTCTTCCTGATCCCGGCCTGCTTGCTGCTCAGCTATCTGTCCTGGCCGTTCTTCGAGCAGGCTTACGCGGTCGGCGAGATGTCGGGCAACGCAGGCGGCCTGATCCGCTGGCCGATCAAGTTCGTGATTCCATCCGGCTTTGTCATGCTGGCCCTGCAAGGCGTCTCGGAAGTCATCAAGCGCATCGCCGCCCTCCAGGGTGAAGTGACGATCGACGCGAAATACGAGAGGCCGACGCAATGATTACGCTGGAAATGATGCCGCCGATGATGTTCGGCGGCCTGGTTCTGGCGATGCTGATCGGTTTTCCGGTGGCGTTCACGCTCGCCGCCGTCGGGCTGTCGTTCGGCTTCCTGGCCATCCATCTCGGCTTCTTCGATCTCAACTTCCTGCAGGCCATTCCCGGCCGCGTGTTCGGCAGCGTGCTGTCCAACGAATTGCTGCTGGCGATCCCCTTCTTCACCTTCATGGGCGCGATCCTCGAGCGCTGCGGGCTCGCCGAAGACATGCTAGATTCGATGGGCCAGCTGTTCGGGCCGATCCGCGGCGGGCTTGGCTACTCCGTCATCATCGTCGGCTTCATCCTCGGCGCCATCACCGGAACGGTGGCGGCGCAGGTCATCGCCATGGCGCTGATCTCGATGCCGGTGATGATCCGCTACGGCTACAACATGCGCTACATCACCGGCGTGCTCGCGGCCTCCGGCACCATCACGCAATTGGTGCCGCCCTCGCTGGTTCTGATCGTGCTGGCCGACCAGCTCGGCAAGTCGGTCGGCGACATGTATCTCGGCGCCTGGGGACCGTCGGTGTTCCAGATCATGCTGTTCGCCGGCTACACCTTTCTGCTCGGCATCTTCAAGCCCGATCACGTGCCCCCGGTGCCGAAGGACGCGCGGACGCTGACGGGCTGGGCGCTGTGGAAGAAATGCCTGCTCGGTATCATCCCCTCCGCGGTGCTGATCTTCGTCGTGCTCGGCACCATGATGATGGGGCTTGCGACCCCGACCGAAGCCGGCGCCATGGGCGCGGTCGGCGCCATCGTGCTGGCGGCGATCCACCACAAGGATTTCAGCACGATCGGCAACAAGATTCTGATCATCGGCATCATCGGCGCAGGCGTCGGCACTATCGTCGGCATCTTCATGACAGAGGGCCTCGTCTTCAAGCTCGCCTTCGCGATCACCTATTTCGCCGTGGTCTGGATCTGCCTCGAGGCGGTGCGCATTCCCGACCTGCGCGGCCTGATCAAGCAGGGCTACGAGACGACCATGCGCATCACCACCATGGTCACCTTCATCCTGATCGGCTCGACCTGCTTCTCGGTGGTGTTCCTCGGCGTGTCCGGCGGCGTCTGGCTGGAACATATGCTGACCTCCCTGCCCGGCGGCGTCTGGGGATTTCTGATCTTCATCAACCTCTTCATTTTCTTCCTGGCCTTCTTCCTCGACTTCTTCGAGATCGCCTTCATCATCCTGCCGATGATCGCGCCGATCGCGCAGAAGGTCCTGGCGCCGGTGGTCGGCGCTGATGCAGCCCTGATCTGGTTCGGCGTCATGCTCTGCGTCAACATGCAGACCTCGTTCCTGCATCCGCCGTTCGGCTTTGCGCTGTTCTACCTGCGCGGCGTGGCGCCCAAGGAGGTCAAGAGCTCCGACATCTACTGGGGCGCGATGCCCTGGATCGGGCTGCAGGCGATCATGGTCGTGCTGGTGATCGCCTTCCCGATCACCGTGACTGGCCTGCTCGACAAGCCCGTCGTCGTCGATCTGAACAAGGTCAAGATTGAAGTGCCACAGATCGACCTGCCGCCGCTCGATTTCGGGCCGCCGGCGAAGCCGTAACGCTCGCTATTTTTGCGCAAATAAGAAACCCCGGTGCTTTCGCACCGGGGTTTCTGCTTGTCCGAATGGTTGACGCCGGCGATCAGCTCAGTGCGTGCCGGGCCATAAAACTGTCGAAGCCGAGTTCGGCGACCTGGAACCACTGATAGCCGTTATTCGCATACGACGTCAGAGACTCGTAGACCTTCTTGAAGCTGGGGTTGGTCGCCGACACTTCGGCGTGCAACTCCATCGCCGCCTTGAACGAGGCTTGCATGATCTCCGGCGAGAAGGCGTGCAATTTGGTGCCGTTGGCGAGCAGTTTCTTCAACGCCGTCGGGTTGGCCTGGTCGTATCGCGCCATCATCCAGTTGCTGGAGAGGTGGCCGGCCTGCTCGAGCACGCTTTGATAGTATTTCGGCAGCGCATTCCACTTATCCAGATTGACGATCGCGAGCAGGATCGTGCCGCCTTCCCACCATCCGGGGTAGTAATAGTGTGGCGCGACCTTGTAGAAGCCGAGCTTCTCGTCGTCATAAGGTCCGACCCATTCGGCACCGTCGATCGTGCCCTTCTCGAGCGCGGGATAGATATCGCCACCGGCCAACTGCTGCGGCACGCAGCCGAGCTTCTGCAGGACGCGCCCGGCAAAGCCGCCGATGCGGAATTTCAGCCCCTTGAGGTCGTCGACGGTGTTGACCTCCTTACGGAACCAGCCGCCCATCTGCGCACCGGTGTTGCCGGCGAGCAGCGATATCACGTTATAGTTCTTGTAGAACTCGTTGAGGACCTCCCTGCCGCCGCCGATGACGTACCAGCCCTGGTTGAGGCGCATGTTCGGTCCGAACGGCGCCGACGAGCCGAACGTGAAGGTCGGATCCTTGCCGAAGTAATAGTAGGACGCGGTGTGGCCCATTTCGATCGTACCGTTCTGGACGGCGTCGAGAACCTGCAGGCCGGGAACGATCTCGCCGGCGGAGAAGGTCTGGATCTGGAATTTGCCATCGGTCGCTTCGGCAACCGACTTCGCCATCAGCTCCGCGCCGCCATACAGCGTATCGAGCGATTTCGGCCAGCTCGCCGTCAAGCGCCATTTGATCTCCGGCATCGACTGCGCGATCGCCGGCGCCGCCATCGTCGCCGCCCCCGCCGCGGCAAGTCCCGTGACCTTGATAAAATCGCGTCGTTTCATGATTTCCCTCGTGTGTTGATTGTGCCAGCCTTCGTGCCGAGGCCTGGCCATCAGCATGGAACATTCGCTTCCGGATTTCCACGCCCGTTTTGTTCCCGCGACGAAAAAGCCCGGCCTCCGCAGGGAGGCCGGGCTTTCTCGATCTACGACTTAAGGCTTAGAGCCTGACTTGCAGGATGGTTGAACCCTTCGCGAACCCATCGCCTCCGCGCCAGGTGGACAGATGTGATGGGTATCGTTTTGCGCCCTACCCACCCAACCACTTGCAGTTTTGCGAAGATGATGGGTTTCGCGAAGAGCTCAACCCATCCTGCGGCCCTAGCTATTGAGCACCAAGAGATCACCCCCGTGTGCGCGAGCGGATCATAAAACTATCGAAGGTGTATTCGGCGACCTGCCACCACAGATATTCGTCGGAACGATAGGCCTGCATCGCGTCGATGGATTTCTTGAAGTCGGGATTCTTCGCCGAGATCTCCGCCCACAATTCGTTGGTCGCCTTCAGGCAGGCTTCCAGCACCTCGTTGGTGAAGGGGCGCAGCTGCGTGCCGCCGGCAACCAGCCGCTTCAGGGCGGAGGGGTTTTGCATGTCATAGCGCGCCGCCATCCAGGTGTTGGCGTTTGCGGTCGCGTTGGTGAGGATCGCCTGGTAGCTCTTCGGCAGCGAATTCCACTTATCCAGGTTGCAGAAGGCGTGCACCGTCGGGCCGCCCTCCCAGAAGCCGGGATAGTAGTAGTATTTCGCGACCTTCTGGAAGCCGAGCTTCTCGTCGTCATACGGTCCGACCCATTCGGCGCCGTCGATCGTACCCTTCTCCAACGCCGGATAGATGTCGCCGCCCGCAAGCTGCTGCGGCACCACGCCGACCTTCTGCAGCACCTGGCCCGCGATGCCGCCGATGCGGAACTTCAGTCCGGAGAGATCGGCGACCGTCTTGATCTCCTTGCGGAACCAGCCGCCCATCTGGGTGCCGGTGTTGCCGCAGGGAAAGCCGATCACGCCGAACTTCTTGAAGAACTCGTTGCCGAGCTCCATGCCTCCGCCCTGATACCACCACGAGTTCTGCTGGCGGGCATTGAGACCGAACGGCACCGATGCGTAGATCGCAAAGGTCGGGTCCTTGCCGACATAATAATACGAGACGGTGTGGCTCATCTCGACGGTGTTGTTGGAGGTCGCATCCAGCGCCTGCAGGCCTGGGACGATCTCGCCGGCGGCAAAAACCTGGATCTGGAACTTGTTGTCGGTCATTTCGGCGACGGATTTCGCCAACACCTCAGAAGCGCCGTAAATCGTATCCAGCGACTTCGGGAAACTTGACGTCATGCGCCATTTGATCTCGGGCGATGACTGCGCGATCGCCGGCGAGGCCACCGCGGCGGCCGCAGCACCGGTTGCCGACACTTTGAGAAAATCACGACGCTTCATCAAGCCGTCTCCTTGTTGGGAGGTTTCCCTTAGAATTACCCCGGCCTCTTTCCGGCAACGCGATTTCGCGTCGAACCGGCGGCGCTCCGGCGGGGGGCTTAACACGGAAGTCGCGAAGCGAAAACGCGACAAAGGCATGACTGCACTGTTTTAACGAAAGTCGCATAGCGCCTCGAGGCAGCAAGTCCTGCACAGAAAAGTCCTGTACAGAAAAGTCCTGCGCTACAAGTCCTGCGCCGGCAAACCCTGCGATGATACGTCAAGTGGCTGCGATCGCGCCCTTGAGCTGATCGCGGACCTTGGCGCCGATCGCACGATAGATCGCCGCATGCGGCCCCTCCGGCTCGCTGGCCACGACGGGGGTACCGGCATCGGAGGTGGCGCGGATCGACATGTGCAGGGGGATCTCGCCCAGGAACGGAACCCCGAGCCGCTCCGCCTCGTGCCGGGCGCCGCCATGGCCGAAAATATCCGACCGCGTGCCGCAATGCGGGCACTGGAAATAGCTCATGTTCTCGACAATGCCGAGCACGGGCACGTTGACCTTCTTGAACATCGCCAGTCCCCGCCGCGCGTCGATCAGCGAAAGGTCCTGCGGGGTCGAGATGATGACCGCGCCCTTGAGCGGCACGTTCTGCGCCAGCGTGAGCTGGGCATCGCCGGTGCCGGGCGGCATGTCGACCACGAGCACGTCGAGCGTGCCCCAGGCGACGTCGCGTAGCATCTGGGTGATCGCCGACATCACCATCGGCCCGCGCCAGATCATCGCGGTGTCCTCCTCGACCAGAAAGCCGATCGACATGATGGCAAGTCCGAAGCGCGGAATCGGGATCATCTTGCGCTCGTCATTGAGCTCGGGCTTCTCGTGAATGCCGGTCAGCCGCGGCACCGACGGCCCGTAAATGTCGGCGTCGAGCAGCCCGACCCGCAAGCCGAGATCGCTCAAGCCCAGCGCCAGATTGATGGCGGTGGTCGATTTGCCGACGCCGCCCTTGCCGGAAGCGACCGCGATGACGGCGGCGACCCCTGGAATTTCCGCCTGCCTTGCCATCGGCGAGCCGCCGGGGCTTTGCGGCGGCCGGTGCGAGGCGACCGGCGCCACGCCTTGAGCATGACCTTGCGCATGAGCATGACGATGGGGCGGAGGCGAGCTTGCGCCGGGCTTGCGCTCGGCGGTCAGCGCGATCATGGCCGTGGTCACGCCGGGAATGGCGCGCACGGCGCTTTCGGCCTGCGCGCGCACGGTTTCCCAGGCGCGGGCCTCAGCGGCGTCGACATTGATGGAGAAAAACACCTTGCCGTCGCTGACTGAAATGGCCGACAGCACATTGGCGCTGGTCAAGGCAATGCCGCGGGGCGACGCTACCTTGGCCAGCGTGTCGAGAACCTGTTGCTGCGTGACGCTCACGGCGCATCTCCTAGATTACTTGGCGATGCGACCCATAGAGCGGTCCCGCTCAAAAGGCTACCTCACCCCAACATCATCTGCCCGCTCGGAGGGCGCCGCCACTCCGCCTTCCTTGGCGGCCTCGTAGTTCAATTCGATCATGACCCCGTTGGGGTCGTTGACGAAAATCTGCCAGAGATCGCCGCCCGGTACCTGCCGCGCATCGAACGCCATGCCCTTGGACTTCAACCGCTGCTGCATGCCGTCAAATCCCTGGCTGACGAAGGCAACGTGATGGACGACGCCTGAATCCGGCTTTTGCGGCTCGTCGGTCTTGGAAATGTCGACCAGGTGCACCACCGGCTTGCCTTCTGAGTACATCCAGGCCCCGGGGAAGGCAAAATTCGGCCGTGGCCCCTTTTCCAGGCCCAGGATGTCCTCATAGAAATGGACCGTCTCGGGAAGCTTCCGGGTCCGGATATTAAAATGATCGAGCACGCCTACGCTCATGCCCATGCGGTACACTCCCTTTTTTGTGAACTTCGTTGAGGGGGACCATCCTAGCACAAAACCCCGCCTCCCCGCCAAACGAAGCCGTTGCCCTTGGCGGCGCACGAGTTATGGTGCGGCCCCCAGCCAAGAAAAGGGGCCGGCCAGGTCAATGACGCCGGCGAACCCCCAAGGTCGCAAGCTAAGGTCACAAACTAGGGTAGCACACATGGCTAAAGTCGCTTTTCTCGGTCTCGGCGTGATGGGTTTTCCGATGGCAGGACACCTTGCGAAAAAGGGCGGCCATGAGGTCACGGTGTACAACCGGACCGAGGCAAAGGCGAAGCAATGGGTCGAGAAGTTCGGCGGCAGCTCGGCGCCGACGCCGAAAGCGGCCGCCGAAGGTCAGGATTTCGTAATGTGCTGCGTCGGCAACGACAACGATCTGCGCGCGGTGACCCTTGGCGCCGACAGCGCGTTCGCCGGCATGAAGAAGGGCGCAGTCTTCGTCGATCACACCACGGCCTCAGCCGAGGTAGCACGCGAGCTTGACGCCGCGGCCGCCAAGGCCGGCTTCAAATTCGTCGACGCCCCCGTCTCCGGCGGCCAGGCCGGCGCAGAAAACGGCGTGCTGACGGTGATGTGCGGCGGAGCCGAGGACGCCTACGCCGCCGCCGAGCCGGTCATCGCGGCCTACGCGCGGATGTGCAAGCGGCTCGGACCCGCGGGCTCCGGCCAGCTCACCAAGATGGTCAACCAGATCTGCATCGCGGGGCTGGTCCAAGGCCTCTCCGAAGGCATTCATTTCGCCAAGAAGTCCGGGCTCGACGTCGCCGCCGTGATCGACACCATCTCCAAGGGCGCCGCCCAGTCCTGGCAGATGGAGAACCGCTACAAGACCATGAACGACGGCAAATACGAGTTCGGCTTCGCGGTCGAATGGATGCGCAAGGATCTCTCGATCTGCATCGCCGAATCGCGCCGCAACGGGGCGAGCCTGCCGGTCACCGCGCTGGTCGACGCGTTCTATGCCGAAGTAGAAAAGATGGGCGGCAAGCGCTGGGATACGTCGAGCCTGCTGGCGCGGCTGCAGCGGTGATCTCGCAGCCGCCGGACAACGGGTAAATTAACCGCCCGTTAACGTAATTCTTTAGCTCTTTAAGTCAGCTCTTAAGGATTTGGCGGCACAGATACACAATGCAAGAGTCCGCTGAGTCCGCGGGCAGGATTTGTGTTGTTTGATGAGTAACCCCGCCGATAAGCCTGAAGTTGTCCAGCTTTCGGTCGATCCGCCGATGGCGGTGCCGGTCAATAGCCGCCGGGTCGCCGCGCAGCGAGTGCGCGAGGCACGCGATCGGTTAACGTCGACCAGCGGAACCCGCCCGGCTTTCGACCGCGAACTGCTCCGGCAATATGCGCAGACCCGGATCTCGGCATCCTATGTCGTGATGTTGCTGGTGGTTGCGACCGGCATCCTGTTCGGCGTCTGGATGCAGCCGATTTCGGCTGTAGTCTGGACCTGCGGCGTGCTCTGCATTCATGCTGCCATCATCCGCGCCTGCGTCCGCTTTCTCGCCGACCAGGCTACGCTCGCCGCGACCCGCAAATGGCGCACCCGCTTCGTGCTGCTCGACCTGATCTACGGCCTATGCTGGATGTCGATCCTGATCCATCCGGCGCTCGACGTCGTCTCCGACACGGTGATGATGTTCCTGATGCTGCTGGTGGTCGCGGTGTCGAGCATGCTCGCCGCCAATCTGCCGATCGCAGCGCTTGCGGCAACCGTCCCGGTGACGGTCGCCATCGCGCTCAATTTCGCCCTCAGCGGCAGGTTCGACGACTACGTGCTCGCAGCGCTTGCGGTCGCGGCCGAAGGCTATTTCGCCCTGCTCGCCCACCGGCTGCATTCGACGACGCTGGCGACGCTGGAAGCGCGCGCCGAGAAGGACGCGCTGATCGGCGAGCTCGAGCAGGCGAAATCGATCTCGGACGAGGCGCGCCATCGCGCGGAAGCCGCCAATGTCGCGAAATCGCGCTTTCTCGCGCAAATGAGCCACGAGCTCAGGACGCCCTTGAACGCGATCCTCGGCTTCTCCGAGGTGATGAAGAGCGAGATTTTCGGCGGCCATGCCGTGCCGGTCTACAAGGAATATTCCGCCGACATCCACAATTCCGGCGTACATCTTCTTAACCTGATCAACGAGATTCTCGACCTGTCGCGAATCGAGGCCGGACGTTACGAGCTCAACGAGGAAGCGGTATCGCTGGTGCACGTGGTGGCCGACTGTCATCATCTGTTGAAGCTGCGCGCCGCGGGTCGTGGCATCACCATTCACGAGGTGTTTGAGCAGGGTATGCCGAAAATCTGGGGCGACGAACGCGCGATCCGCCAGATCGTGCTCAACCTGTTGTCGAACTCGATCAAGTTCACCCCACAAGGTGGCGAGATCTGGCTCAAGGCCGGCTGGACCGCCTCCGGCGGGCAATATCTGAGCGTCAAGGACACCGGCTCCGGCATCGCCGAAGACGAAATCCCGATCGTGCTCGCCTCGTTCGGCCAGGGCTCCAATTCGATCAAGTCCGCCGAGCAAGGCGCGGGCCTGGGGCTGCCGATCGCCAAGAGCCTGATCGACATGCATGGCGGCACCTTCACGCTGAAATCGAAGCTGCGCATCGGCACCGAGGTGATCATCACCTTCCCGCCGGAGCGCGTGATGTCGGCGCTGGCGCCGATGGCTGAGGAAGCGCCGCCGATACAGCCCGAAGCTGCCGCCGTGAACGACGAGAGGCACCGGGCGCGGCATAAGCCGATCATGAGTGCCGGGACCGGGCTTTAGCGCCAAGAGCGCTTGCGCAAGAAGGGGCGCTTGCACAAGCAACCGAACAGGTTTCACTATCCAAGAATGAGCATCGAAACGCCGTGCATCGCAGTCTGTATGATCGATCCCAAAACCAGCCTTTGTTTCGGCTGCGGACGTACGCTTCCCGAAATCGCGCGCTGGCACCGCATGCAAAGTGCCGAGCGGCAGGCCGTGATGGCGCTATTGCCGGCCCGCATGGCGGATGCGGGGCTGCCCTCGCTGGTGGCGCGCCCGGAGCGCGATTGACAAGCCGCAACGCCTACGCCGGAGGCGCGTCATGATCCGCCTTATGGTCATTTTGTTGTTGCTCGCGTTCACCGCAGGGGTCGTGGTCGAATACATGGACTCACCAAAGGTCGCGCACGCTTCCGACACCGTGTCCGAGCTGATGCGCGAAAGGGGTTCCACGCGCGCCGTGCAAATCGCGCGCCGCCAAGGCGGCGAGTTCGCGCTGCGGGCAAAGATCAATGGCGTCCCCGCGCCGATGGTGGTCGACACCGGCGCCACCTCCGTCGTACTGACCTACGAGACCGCCAAGGCCGCTGGCCTGCCGCTGGAATTGCTCGAGTACGATGTCGACGTCGAAACCGCCGGCGGGCACACCAAGGCCGCGCGGCTGACGCTTGACCGGCTCGCGATCGGCAAGCTCGTCGAACGCTCGGTGCCGGCGCTGGTGGTGCCGCACGGGCAGATGAAGACCAACCTGCTCGGCATGAGTTTTCTGGATCGGCTGGAGAGCTGGGAAGTGCGCTCCGACCATCTGATGCTGCGCGGTTATCCGTAACGCTTGAGCATGATCTCGGCGCAACCGCGGCTTGGCGGCCGGTAAAAGACCCTGAGGCACCAAACTACCGCAACTCCTCGCTCTGAAATCAGGGGGCCGAATTCAGACATCCTCTGCAATTTAGGAGTCATATTTTCGACGTCGTCTGAAACTAACGAGAGACCCCTATTGGCGTTGACCAATTGCAGGTGGCTAAAATGTTCGCGACATCGCGCCGAAGCCTGATTCTATCGGCGGCTGTCGCTGGCGTTGCGCTTGGGCTCGACCGGAGCCTGGCAATCGCCGCGCCGACGCGAGTCCGGCAGACACGCGATCCGCTCCATGGCTTTTTCCGCTACAAGGTCGGAGATGCCGAGTGCACGGCGTTATATGATGGCACTTGGGAAAAAGCCCATGATCCAGCCTACTTCAGCAACGCGACGGTAGCCGAGACCAAGCAAGCCCTGGCCGCCGCCGGGTTCAGTACCGCATTCATCACGATTCCGATCACCGTCTTCATCATCAAGTTGAATGACAAGCTTGTCATGTGTGATGCCGGAGGCGGCGACCAGGTGCAGGCGTTCAATCCACAGTCCATCTTCGTCTCCGGCAGGCTGATGGCCAACATGAAGAAAGCCGGCATCGACCCCAAGAAGATCGAGACGATCCTGGTCTCGCACTTCCATCCGGATCACATCTTTGGATTGCTCGAGAAAGAAACCAACGCACCGGTATTTCCCAATGCCGAAATCATTGTTCCGGCGGCCGAGTACAAGTTCTGGACCGACCCATCGATCATCGCCCGGTTGCCTTCGGGGCGCAGGCCACTCGCTCGACGCATTCAGACCGTCATCCCGAAGTGGAAAAACGTGCTTCCGGTCGAGGGCGAAGACGAGGTCGTGCCCGGGATTCGCTTCGTCAGCGCGCCCGGTCACACGCCTGGCCATACCGCTTTTCACGTCAGCTCTGGCAATGAGCAGTTGATGATCTCCAACGACACCGCCTACGTGCCGGCGCTCTGCGCCAGGCATCCGGGGTGGCACGGAGCCTTCGACCAGGACGCCGCGATGGCCGAGACCAGCCGTCGCAAGTTGCTTGATCGGGTGATCGCCGACCAGATGATGATCTGTGGCTCTCACTTCCCCTGGCCTGGACTTGGCAAGATCGCCAAGGATGGCTTCGGCTACGCAGTCACCGTGTCCAGCACGTAACGGCCGACGGCATGACCGCGGAGTCAGCGACAGCTGCCCATGAAAACCCTTTACGATCTGCTGGGTATTCGTCCCGATGCCGACGCTGAGACCGTCAAGAGGGCGTTCCGCGCAGCCGCCAAGCTACACCATCCCGACCATCATCCCGGCGACCCGGATGCCGCATTTCGATTTAGGCAGATTGTTGCTGCCGATGCCATCCTGCGCGATGCCAAACGGCGGGCCGCTTACGACCGACGGCTGGCGCTCGAACGCCAGCGGATTCGGTCGAAGTGGACGCGCATCATTTCGGAAGCGATCTACGTTCCCGTCCTCAGCATCGTGCTGGTGATTGGATCCGTTGGGATCGAGCACATGTCCTCGCCATCCGTCATGCCAGACAAGGTGGAAGGGCATACGGCGCGCGCACCGTCCGAGAGGGCGGCTGTGCTGCCAGCGACGCCGACCGATGCGACAGCCCGAGACGGATCAGGCGACAAGCTTGAGGAAATGCCTGAAAGGGTGATCGAGCCGAGCGCCGCCGCGCCCGCGACGGATGGCACCGGCGTCCAGGCATTCGCCAACGGGCCAGCTCTCCGGCTCCAGCCGAACGAAGCCGAATACCATCGAGAGCGCGGAATCGCTGCATACCGCGATGGTGATTTCCACCAGGCGATCGCCGACCTCGATCAAGCCATTCGGCTCGATCCCCATGACGCGAAAGCCTACAACATCCGCGGCAATGCCCGGGATTACATGGGCGATTCCGACCGTGCACTCGCCGACTATGACGAGGCGATCCGCATCGACCCAAACAATCCCGCCGTCTTCCATGACCGAGGGATGATGTGGCGACGCAAAGGGGATTTGGATCGGGCGCTCGTCGACATGGATCGGGCGATCCGATTCGGTTTCTCTGATGCCAATCTCTACAGCGACCGCGGCAGGATCTGGTATGAAAAGGGTCGCTATTATCGTGCGATCGCAGACTTCGATCGGGCCAGCAAGATCAATCCGAAATTTGCCGGCGCGGACATCAATCGCGGCATCGCCTTGCATCGCGAGAGCGATTTCGCCGACGTCGATCGAGCGATCCGCGTCGATCCGAACATGTCCGACGTTATTCGTCGCACGGATTTGCGTCCCTAAGCTGCGCTTCCAGCTGGAGCTTCCACCTCAACCTTCCAAACAGCTTTACGCGGCCATCGCGGCCGGCCTGCTGTCGTCGACCAGCGCGATCGCATCCCGCAACACCGCAATGCCGGCATCCGCCTTGACGCCGTGCTCGGCGAGATAGCGGCGGAACGCGCGCGCTCCTGGAACCCCATGAAACGCGCCGACGAAATGTCGCGCGATCGAATGCAGGCGGGTGCCTTGCGCGAGCTCGCGCTCGATATAAGGCGTCATCGCCGCGAACACGTCCGTCATGGCCGCATGCCTTGCTGCTTCGCCGAACAGTTCGGGATCGGCGGTAAGTAACCGCCACGGCTCCCGATAGGCCGCGCGACCGAGCATCACGCCGTCGACATGAGCCAGATGCGCGCCTGCCTCGGCAAGGCTGCGGATGCCGCCGTTGATAATGATGGGCACATCCGGCAACGCGGCCTTGAGCCGATAGACCCTGTCGTAGTCGAGCGGCGGGACGTCGCGGTTTTCCTTCGGCGACAATCCGTTGAGCCAGGCCTTGCGGGCGTGAACGATTAGCGCGTCGGCGCCTGCGGCAACGACGCCACGCGCAAGCGCGTCCAGCGCAACTTCCGCATCCTGGTCGTCGATGCCGATCCGGCACTTCACGGTGACAGGAATGTTCACCGCCCGCTTCATCGCCGCAACGCCGGCCGCGACCAGTTCGGGCTCCGCCATTAGACAGGCGCCGAAGCGGCCTTCCGTGACGCGATCCGACGGGCAACCGACATTGAGGTTGATCTCGTCATAGCCGCAATCCTCGCCGATCTTCGCCGACGTTGCGAGATCGCGCGCCTCCGAGCCGCCGAGCTGCAGTGCCACAGGGTGCTCGCTGGCGTCGAAGCTAAGCAGCCGCTTGCGGTCGCCGTGAATAATGGCGCCGGTCGTCAGCATCTCTGTATAGAGCCGCGCGCGCCGCGTCAGCAGACGGTGGAAGACGCGGCAATGCCGGTCGGTCCAGTCCATCATAGGCGCCACGGTAAATCTATGTGATTGATTTGTCTGCATTTTTTTCGAGTACATCCAAATCGTTAGGTCGCGTCGTGTGCACTCTATTCTACGCCACAATGCGACGTTTTTTCCGGCTTTTCGACGCCTCAGTGCACACGGAGCGCACACGCGTGGCAACTATCACCAGACTGAAATCAGGCTCTTGGAGAGTCCAAGTCCGACGAAAGGGGAAATATGTCAACGAGACATTTCTCCGCCGAAAGGACGCGGAGGAATGGGGCATCGATATCGAGCGGCGAATCGATCGCCAGGAACCGACAACGACGCGCCAATCTCGCGACGTCCATCTCTTCGGCGACCTCGTCGCGCTCCATCGCCAAGACTTGGAAGAGGTCGGGAAAGACATCGCTCCAAGACCGCCAGCCTCATCTTCCTGGACGAAAGACTTGGGCATCTTCGTCTTCCAGAGCTTGATCGAGAGCGCTTCATCAAATTCGGAAAAGCGCGTGCGCTGGAGGGAGCCGGCCCCGTGACGGTCGGCATCGATCTTGGATATATCAAAACAATTCTGTCTCACGCCGCCGCGGTGCACGGTGTCGTCGTGTCAACTGAACCAATCGATCTCGCCCGGATCGCTCTTGGACGTCTCGGGCTTGTCGGAAAAGGCGATGAGCGTGATCGCCGCCCCACGCAGGACGAACTCGATCGTATTGTCTCGGCATTGGAGGCAAACATTCGGCAACAGATTCCGATTGGTCGTATCATCCGATTTGCGGTCGCAACGGCAATGCGGCAAGACGAGATTGCGAGAGTTGAATGGCGCGACTTCGACGCCAGCGGCCGAATGCTGCTCATTCGAAATCGGAAGGATCCCCGAAAGAAGAAGGGCAATGACCAGCGAATTCCTCTGTTGGATGTATCAGGCTATGACGCATGCAAAATCATTGAGGAGCAAGGACGGTTTTCGAATATGCGCGAAGGCCGGATTTTTCCGTACAACGGAAGATCTGTTGGAACAGCATTTCGTCGCCAGTGCCGGGAATTGAAGATCGATGACCTTCATTTTCACGATTTGCGTCATGACGGCACGAGCCGCCTTTTCGAGGCTGGGTTTTCCATTGAACAGGTCGCGCTTGTCACCGGGCACAAGGATTGGAAAATGCTACGCCGCTACACTCACCAGAAGCCGGAGACACTTCACTCAATCGGTTCGGCGAAGGTCGCATGACGGCTAGGTTCGAATCCCGGAAGCGCAACCACCGATACCGACATTCGGTTCAGGTTGCGATCTGAGCGATGGCCACACGTTCGAATCGTGTCGGGTGCGCCAGATATCTAGAAAACCCCTATTTCTTGTGAATAATCCATTAGTTCAATGGCTTCGTCCTGCCGCACTGGTATCAAACGGTGGGATAAACGATGCGTTTTGGAATGGGTCTGATCAAGAACGAACACGGCGTCTTTCATGTGAGAAAGGTGCCCAAGGCGCTGGAGGTCGCGACTGCAAGGGTGATGGGCGTCCCCAAGCAGCGCATTTCGTGGCTCAAGCAAACGCTGGCCACCAAGGACGAGAAGCGGGCGAAGGTCCTTGCGAAACCCATCATGATGGAGTTCGACCGCATCCTTGCGCAAGCGGAGGCGCTGCTTGTCGAGCATCCGGTTCGGACAGAGTTAACCGACGCTGAAATCAAACAGATCGCCGATTACTTTTATGCGCATCAACTCAATGTGGACGAGGAACTGCGCGAAGAAGGCATCGGCTCTGATCCCGTTTTTGCGAGCGTCCATCGTCAGCTCACCGAGGCGGGGATCGAGTTTGAGACCCCCTTCAAGGTTACTGAACAGACAGGCTCGGGCTTGTCAGACCGCATGATGCACAAGGTTGAAGAGAATGTCTCGGTCGTCCTGCCTGCAGCAAAAGAGGCGTTGGCCCGCGGCAATATCAACTTCATCCGTTACGAGTTGAACGAGCTACTTCAGTTATTTCGGATCAACCTAGACCCCAATTGCCAAGACTACCGCAAGGTCGCAATCGCCGTAATCAAAGCCGAGGTCCGTGCCCTAGAGGATGTTCGTGCGCGCAACCGTGGCGAAGCGATTGACAGTCCGAAGTTGATCGAACCCAGCAGCAAAGTCCCGGTGTCAAGCTGCAGCTTGCGCGCCGCCTACGAGGGCTGGGACAAGATGGAGCAGCGTCCTACCTCGACGCGGATGGAGTTCTCTCGCGGGATTGATCGCTTCATCGAGTTGCACGGTGACCTCGATGTACGCCAGATCAACAAGCGGCATGTCCGTGAGTTTCGTGAGGCGGCTCAGCTCGTTCCAAAGCATCGACCCGGAAAGCTCAGGAAGGCGCGGCTGCCAGAGCTTGTAGAATGGACACGAAAGAATCCCGGTACGGTGTGCATTACTGCGGCCACCATCAACAAGTGGCTGACATGTCTTCAGGGCGTGCTGAACTGGGCGCGCAGCAACGGTGTCATCCCCGATGAGGTCCCTTGGGCCGACCCTGTAGCGGGAATGCGCTTGAAGGAGCCTCGATCCAAACGGCGACCTTGGGAACCGGAAGAACTCTCGTTGCTGTTCGGCTCATCTATCTATCGTCTTGGAGAGCGACCTCTCGGAGGTAAGGGAGAGGCCGCCTACTGGCTACCACTGCTGGCACTTTTTAGCGGCACTCGATTGAATGAACTAGCTCCAATTTGCGCGAACGACGTAAAGCTCGATCCATCTTCGGGCGTTCATTTCATGACCGTCGTCGAAGACGATGAAACCGGTCGCACTGTGAAGACTGAGAACTCAGTCCGTGCCGTTCCTATTCATCCTGAGCTGCTACGGATTGGCTTTTTGACATTCGTGGATCACCGGCGGAAAGCCGATGGCCAGAAGGCCCGTCTCTTTCCCGAAATCCAGCAGAACTCCAAGGGAAACTACGGGGCCGCTTTTTCTCAGTGGTTCGGTCGTCATAAACGCTCGCTCGGCATCGACAATGCAAGCAGACCTCGACGCTCACGAGAATGGACCCAGGTGTGCTCAAATTAGCGGACCCACCGTTGGCGCGCGCCAACGGTCCCTGCCGTCGATCTCTTGGTGGCAAACGAGGGCCTGGGTGATAGTCCTTTGTCAAGACCGCAGCCGCCGTAGGCGGTGGCCGAAGGCCAGTCTTTACAAGGGACTATCACCCGGGCCACGCTCGGCCAACCGACGGCCACGTTGGAGTGTGTCCAGCGCGAGGATGCCCAAGGGAGACACGCCAGAGCGCACCAGGTTGGTGGGTCCGAAAAATGAGCACACCCCGGGTCCATTCGCGTGAGCGTCAAGGGGCAGCGTATTTCATTCGTTCCGGCACGGCTTCAAGGACGCATTGCGCGCTGCTGGCGTGAATGAAGATGTCAATGATGCGCTAACGGGCCACAGCGGCGGAAATCCTGTCGCGCGCGGTTATGGCTCGGACGACATGGTCCGCCGGTTCGGTTTCTCCGCGCTCAACGCCGCAGTCGAGAAGGCACAGTACCTCGGCCTCGACCTGTCGCACTTGAGATGGACACCGCCAACCAAGTCAGAGTAGAGCCGTCCGACCGATGCGCGAAGCGGAACGGATGTCGCCTTTGGATGAAAAAGGCCGCACACGGGCTCCTCATGGGAAACCTGTGTGCGGCCAATGTCTGCCTGCGGGCCTACGCCGCTTTCACGAGGTAGCTTTTGGCTCCTCTGCCCCTCCCTCCTACGTATTTCACGTTCATTGCCTCAAGCGCTTTGGTGGTCGGATGTTCAGCATCACGAAGGCCAGGCTGTCAGGGCTTCATACCGTTTGGTTTCGGTCCCAACTCTCAGCGGCTCTCCTAGGAATCCTGAGGGGCCATTTGGTCCGCATGTGGGCAAGGAGGGAGATTTGCAAGCAGATGGCAGCGCAAAAGATCAACCATCGTGTCGTGGAGCGCTTGTTCGTATCCCAGCTCAAAATCATCGGTAGTGGGGTTGCGCTCGCATGCCTCCAATCCGTCGAACAGGTAATTGATTATGTACTCCAACGCTGACTGCTTTATGTAGTCCAACGCTGAGGGCTTCGTATCTGGCAAGGTTAGTGTATCTTTCATTGGTGTCCTTTGGGTTCATAGGTTGCTGACGAAGCGGCGCTAGACACGCCATTGCCCATCATCAGGCCGCGCGAATACGCGACGACGCCACAGACACACGTGTGGCGTTTCGGGCTCAGTAGAAATCGGGAAGCATCAGGTCTAACGGGCGGCGGGCAGCTATGATCAAGCAGCCGGGACAGAAGTGGTTCGACCAGTGGGCCTCTTGGAAGTCCTAAGAACCATTCGGCCCCCAGACGGATCAGGCGGCGCCAGGATGGATTTCGCACATGCTGGCTTTCGAGACCCACGGACGCTCAGCTCACCAATGTCCGCTATCGGGGGATAATCCGGACATCCATCCTTGAGGGCGTCACGGCTGCCTTTGACCCCAAGCGGACATGGTCATGGCCATCCGGTTGTCGGCTTCACGGTGGTGCGCCCTGGCGCGCCCATGCGGCGATAAATAGACAAAGCGCGATGACGGCCCCGAGCTCAGCCCAGAAAAAAATGAATATGTCGGCTCGGACCCCAAGAGGCGGAGCGCCCGGTAAGGCATTTCGCAACGCAGGCAAGGCGAAAATCACGGCACCGAGGGCACCAATCAGCGCAACCTCGATTCGTCTGATCCCGACAAAGACGAGGCTGCCGATAATCAAAGCGCATAACATCATCACGAGCATTGCGCCGTACATTGCGACACCAAAAAACGAGACGGCTCCTGTCCGGCTGACGGCGAATTGAAGCTGAAGTTCTTCAGATCGTTGCGAGAAGATCGACTTGGCCTTGACATCAAAGCCGAGAACGCCCTCCCACGCGGTAACATGGATCGGCAGCGATTCCTCGTTTCCGTCCTGTGCCCTTTCGCTCGCCGCCAATGTCATCAATGATACATATCGATCCAACGGATAGTCGCGAACGTCTCCTTCGTGCAGATCAAAGCCAAAGGTGATTTCGGGAAGCAACTGCCCCGCCTGTATTTGCACATGCTCTACCTGTCCGCCGCGCTGAATCGTGAGGAGAAAATCACGATCAGCAATCGTTACCTTCGCGTCCGACAGAGGCACGACGCTGATGCGCACCTGCATCGATTCGTTAACAGCATCGATTTGAATGGGTTGCACGTAAAGGGCAACACGAGCCTTGCCCGCGGGTGCGCCTAGCTCAGCTTCGCCCGGCTTCCTCGACAAATCAAATCGCGCGAGGATGGTACCATAGACAATCGCGCATCCGATCAACAACGCCGCTAACATTACAGCACGGCGCAAGAGCGGAGAAATTCGGGCCGTCGAATTGTTTTTCACTGATCCCATCCGCGGTTTGTTTGTCCGAAACTTTATGCGCGACGGCGTAGATTAGCAGCCAGAGTCGCCTAACAACAGACGCCCCGCCAAGAACGGCAACACCTCAATGTCTGATCGTGGACAATGGAACAGTGACCTGAGCACAGTTGGCATGATATGGATGTCAGCTTATGGCCCGAGGCGGCGATGACCGTAGGGCAGAGCATGTCGGCTCTGCCCGGGTACATCAGACGTCAACTTGTTCCGCTATCGCTAGCGCGTCATCGACCTCGATGCCAAAAACACTTCCGGTCCAAGCATCACTGGGTACTGGCCTATTTTGATTTTGGCAGTGGCCTAATTTGGATATGCCAACGGCGCAAAGCCACGACCGCCCAAATGGCCTCTACCACTCCGAACGGCCATGCACCTTGGAGGAACCCATAGGCCGAACCGAGCGCGCATGATCCGGCGAACGCGAGCACGAACCAATGGCTGCGACCTTCCAGCGCGTAGCAAACCAGCATGGCGATAACGGCAAACAGGCCGAAGGCGGTCAGAACGTCCATACAACTTATCTCAAAGTAAGGACGCCTCAGTTGGCGGCCTCTTTCCATGTCAAGCCAAGCTCGGGATGTCGCTTATTGGCACCAACCCGACATTCCGGGGCGGTCTGACGATGTCCGTTGATCGGGGTAAACCGGAAGGGGCCGGCCCACGGTCAAAGTGACGCGATTGACCCAACTGAGACATCGACCGAGGCAATCCGGTGCATTAGTATCGCCTTATCGTCTGAAGGGATTATCCGGTCGGGGGACAGGTGAGCGGCACCCGGGTCGAGCGGCGACTAGCAGCTGTGCTGGCGGCGGACGTTGCTGGCTACAGCCGGCTTATGGGCGCGGACGAGGTCGGCACCCTTGAGGCATTGAAGGCCCACCGGCGCGAGGTGTTTGATTCGGCAATCGTTTCTCACAGAGGTCGCATTGTCAAAACGACCGGCGATGGAATGCTGGTTGAATTTGCCAGCGCCGTCGACGCCGTAATGTGTGCGATGGCGGTTCAAGAAAAAATGGCGGAGCGGAACGCTGGGAGTTCCGGCCCAAATATTACCTTCCGCGTCGGCATCAACGTCGGCGACATCATCATTGACGGAGATGATATTTTTGGTGACGGCGTTAACGTTGCCGCACGGGTCGAGAACGAATGCGAGCCGGGCGGTGTCTACATTTCGGCTAACGCATTCGAGCAAGTCAGGAGCAAGACGCCGTTCACCTTCACCGATCTCGGTGAGAGGACGCTCAAGAACATCGACCGCCCGTTGCCGGAGTGATCGGAGCATTAGTGGAGCGGCACTACAGCGCTGCTGTTCAGAATTTGGATTAGTCCCGCACGTCTCCTTA
>CAWGJM010000003.1:0-112148 GCA_963822795.1 uncultured Alphaproteobacteria bacterium | reverse complement strand
GTCACGACCTTTTAGCCTAAGCCATTGATTTATTTGGAACCGATTACTCAAAAACCCGCGAATCCGCGAAGACGGGCTAAGCTGGTGGGCTCTCACGATCAACGAGTTGCGCTGGAAAAAGCGGTGGGCTCCGTCCTCACCTCAACGTGCGCCTGCGCGGCACCATTTCAGGATCAAGGCGTTCAATGTCCACTTTTGCCCTAATAGCGACCATAGAGCGGACGTCGCTGGAGGTCCGAAAGGTGCCATTACCGGAAGTGATCGGCCGACCTATTCGATCACCTCGACGCGTGTCAGCAAGGTCGGTAGAATGTCGAAGTCGGCGTCATTCAGCCGGCCGTCTGCGCGCGCCCAGGCTGCCCGCTCGAAGTCGATCATAAAATCGCGCGTGATCGGCACCGCATCACGTTTGGTCGACAGCAGAATTTGAAACACCATGTGAGAGCCATGCAGGAATTCGAGTTCGACGGCGGCGAGATAGAATTCCCACATCCGGCAGAACCGTTCGTCGTAGATCGCAGCAGCCCGGGCGCGATTTTTAGCGAAACGCTCGCGCCAGTGTTTCACCGTGTAGCGATAATGAAGCCGCAGCACTTCCATGTCGTCGCACCACAGACCGCAACGCTCCGTGGCAGCGAAGGTCTCGGATAGCGCGGGCACATAGGCGCCAGGAAAGATGTATTTGCGGATGAAGGGGCCGGTGGTCCCGGGTTGCGACATCCGGCCGATGCAATGGATGAAGGCATAGCCGTCAGGTGTCAGGAGTTCGCGGATCTTGAGGAAATACTCGTCAAAATGTCCGATGCCGACATGCTCCATCATGCCGACCGAAACCACCCGGTCAAACTGGCCGGTGAGCTGGCGATAGTCCAACTCGCAAAACGTGACGCGATCGGAAACGCCGGCGGCCTCGGCATGAACCCGTGCTGCCTTGATCTGCTCGGGCGAAACATTGACCGCGGTGACATGGGCGCCGGTTTCACGCGCCAGATGAATGGCGAAGCCGCCCCAGCCGGAGCCGATCTCTGCGACGGCCATGCCGGGCTTTAATTGCAACTTGCTGGTGGCGTGGATCAGCTTGTTGAGCTGCGCCTGTTCGAGCGTTTCATGCTCGGGGTCTCGAAAATAGGCGCAGGAATATTGCATCTGGTCGTCGAGGAACAGACGGTAAAGTTCGGTCGAGATGTCGTAGTGGTGGCGGGCATGAGCGGCGGCAAGCCCGATCGGGTTGGCCTGATGCCAGCGGCGCAAGCCACGCCATACCCGCCGCATCAGCTTCTGGGAGCCGTACGAATAAAGCCCGGCGCGGTTGACCGAGAAAAGCAGCAGAAAATCATGAATTGCGGCGCCGCCCTCCAGCGTCAATTTGCCGTCCATATAGGCTTCGGCGGCGTATAGCTCCGGATTGATGAACAGCGTGGTGTAGAGTTTGCGATCGTGCAGGTGAATGGCGACGTCCGGCCCGGGCAGGCGTTCGCCGAAGACATGGACCTTGCCGTCGGCATCACGGACCCGCAGGGTGCCGTGGCGGATGAAGCGTCGAAGCAGATTGGACAACAAACGCACGTGGCTGTCCTCCGTGGTCGCCGCAAGTCTCTGTCGCCGAAAGAGGTTACGCGGTGCCGGACCAAGCAGCGCTGAACGATCTCACGGACTCGCCGTCTTATCCTTCTCTCTTTGCCATCTTCTTGAGCGTGGCAATTTGTCGGAAGAACTCTCTTTTTGGCTGCGCAGGGCTTCCAAGCACTTTAGCGCCTGGAGCCATATCCGAAATGACGCCGGCCTGCGCACCGATCTCCGCACATTGGCCGATCCGCAGATGCCCGGCCATGGCCGCCTGCCCCCCGACCCGGACGAAATCCTCAAGCACCGTCGAACCCGAAATACCGACCTGCGCGACGATGACACAACACCGGCCGAGGATGACATTGTGGCCGATCTGCACGAGGTTATCGAGCCGAGAGCCCGCGCCGATCACCGTGTCCCGCGATGATCCCCGATCAATCGTCGTATTGGCGCCGACTTCGACATCGTCTTCAAGAATGACCCGCCCAAGCTGGGGAACCGTCAGAAATCCATCCTTGGTGCAGGCGAACCCAAAGCCCTCCTGTCCGATCCGCGCGCCGGGATAGACGTAAACGCGTGCTCCCAAGATCGCGTAGCTCAAGCTCGCATGTGCGCCAATCCGGCAGTCTCGGCCGACAATCACGCCGGTTCCTATAATCGCGCAAGGTCCGATCCGGCAGCCAGGTCCTATTTCTGCTCCGGCCTCAATCACGGACAGCGGGCCGACCTCCGCAGACGGATCGACGCTCGCTCCCTCTGCGACAATTGCGGACGGGTGGATACCGGGAGAAATTGGTGGCACGGGATAGAAGAGTGCAGCAACGCGCGCCCACGCCGCATATGGTTCGGTCGTCCGGATCGCCATTGTCCCAGCGGGCACTCGCGCTGCCATGTCTGGATGCACAATCACAGCACCTGCCGATGTCTGATCGAGTGCCGACGCATAACGCCGATTATCCAGAAAACTCACTTCATTCGCGGCTAGCCGTTTGCAGGGGGGCCACGCCTTCGAGGAGCAGTTCGAGTTCATCCGCAACCCCGCGTGCCGTACTCGCAACAACTGCTAGCGAATACGGCCCACTTCGACGAAAGAACCTTGCGTTGCCCAAAGTTGCTTCAACCATCCGTGCTCCCAGCTAGCGAACCGGTTCAGTTAGCGTTACCCTTTTTGACTGGTGCCACGGAGCGATCGGCGCGTTGATACAGATCAAATGCGTCAGCTCCTTATCGGGCGCAAACTGCACGCCGCCCTGGGGCGGCTCGCCTGCCGTGCCCCGCCGCCCTCTAGCAGCGGCCTGCCTCGTATGATCCCGGCATCTACAAGCGAGATTTCCGCGCCGCGCGGCATCGTTCCCTGACCAGCAGCCGACGGAACGCGAAAGCTTCCGGCGCGCCCCTGTTGATATCGAATCGGCTGCTCAGCAGGATAGGCCTTCAACTATCGGTCCGAAGTAAACTGTCCAACGTTTTAGTGCGGAGTCCGCCGACTTTTTCCTCGAACCCCTCGGCTCGCAATAAATCACGCACCGATCCATGGGCGCCAACAATGCGCAGGCCAATGCCGTGACGCGTAAGCTCAGTATGCAACTCGTGCAGCATAAGGGAGCCGGCGAGATCAATATATGGCGCGGCGGAAAGGTCACAGGCGACCAGACGGACGGCCGCAGGGCCAGCCTCGCGTAGGCGATCCAAGACCGAGTCCAGTACGGTGTCGGCATTGACGTAAATCAGCGATGCTTCGGGACGAAAAGCGATCACACCGGACAGCGGCTCATTCTCCGGATGGCGATCCAAGTCAGAATAGGAGTTGGTTTTTCGGACGCCGCGGTTGACATGGATCAAGTGCTTGGAACGAACGCCATGGGCAACACGGCTCGTCCGCGACCGACGAAGTGATCGAATACCAGCGCATGTCTCTTGTTGGCACCTTTCGGACAAGGCGCGATGTCCGATGCCCTGTCGCCACGCATGTTGCGTGTCATCGAGGAGTTGGCAGGCGACTGGCGCTGGCTGGATCAGCGCATCGATGGCCTATCCGGCGAGATCGAAGCACTGGCCCGTCTAGATCAGGCATGTTTGCGCCTGATGACGGTGCCTGGCATCGGGCCGATCATTTCGAGCGCCATGGTGGCCGCGATCGGCACTGGCGACGTATTCTCCAAAGGCCGCGACTTCGGCGACTGGCTTGGACTGGTGCCCAAGCAGATCTCGACGGGAGACCGCACGATCCTCGGCAAAATCTCGCGGCGCGGCAATCGCTACCTGCGCGTTCTGTTCGTGCAGGCGGCACGGGTTGTGCTGGCCAGGATCAAGCACTTGGAACGTTATGGGCTCAAATCCTGGATCGAAGCCACCAAGAAGCGGTTGCCCCCAACGTGCTGGCGATCGCGCTCGCCAACAAGCTCGCCCGCGTCGCCTGGGCGGTTCTTCACAAAGGGCGCGCCTTCGAGTGCGTCAAGACCAATGAAGCGTAAGCGTACCGACCCGCTTAATCCTCGCGCCGTGCTTGGGCCTGTCAAGGCGTGGCCTGGCAACGCTGGCGCGAGAGGCAAGGCAAACGCGACGGCCAACCTTGACGGGCCCTGCGCGCGGCGCATCTCTGCACCCGCAGGTCGGGACGAAGGAACGGGCCGCTAGGCACGAACAAAGGAACTGGGCGAAATGAGGAGAGCAAGCGATGACGTAACCCTATCAACCGTTTCCAGCCGAGGTCTGCGAGAGGAATAAGAAGAGATGGAGGAACGGTCTTCCCGGCGCATGCGAACGCTGGTGACCCGAATGGCCCCGTCGAGGCCTGTCCGCTAATGAGAACGCATGCGCGCTGATATCCATGATGGTCCGGAGCAAACGCGCTAGCCCCAAGAACAGACTGTCAGGTCACTCCGGCATGTCCGAAAAGTGCCAATAGCGGGCATTCGCGAAATGACTGCTTTTCTCAAATCGGCGTCCCGCCGAGGCCCTGTGAATCCGTTGCCCGTGCGAGAGCCAATTCCTCCGGAAGACTGTATATAGCCTCGATTGCGTGATCGAGCAGAGCGAGCTGGGCCTGAAGGGCGGCGTGACGATCCTCGGGCAAGGTGCGGATCAGGTTTTCAATCATTGCTCGCAGCCGCCGTACAACCTGAATGCTATCCGCACCGTAACGCCGTAGTTCGGTGCAGGCCAGATTCACGAAATCTCCCCAGTTGGGTGTGCGGAAAATGACCCGGAGCTTTCCCGACTCATCGGTTATGTTGTCGTTTCGCAGGTCTCGCTCGCCGACGCTGCGGAGCAAGCGCTGAAGCTGGTCAATTGCCAGGACGGCTGTAGTTGGATCATTGATTGCCGGCGAGAGCGCTTTCAACGCGATATCGAGGATAATTCGGAACGCAAAGGTCGGATCCTGCTCCAGCGTCCGTTCGATCCCAAAGTTGATAGAAGAAACCAGTATATTTTCGTCGATTCCAGAAACGTTGCCGTATAACGCAAACAGTGGTTCGTCCTTGCCGACGAAGTCGCCCACGACGGGAATGAGCTTCACAACGGCATTCGTTTTCTGCGATTCCGCCAAAAGCTTCTCTATGTTCACCGACAGGATGACCTCGGATCTACCTGGATGATGAACGATCCGGGAGAACATCCCGGTAGTCGGAGGCTCGATGTGCGGCAGCGATGGACCTTGTTTCGGTTGAGGATAAACAGCCTTAATCACAGTAAGGCCATTTTCGCCTACTCGGGACAGAATGCTGATGGGCCGCAACAGTCGCGCCGCATAATCGATCAAATAGAGAAACGCTGCCATCGAGAACAGGCCGAGCACCGCAGCCACCAAGATCACCAGCTGGTCGCCGGTTCCCTCTATTCGGTTGCGTACAGAAATCGCAAACAGCAGCGTGAAAACGAACAATCCGACAGCGTATCTAACGACGTTGTCACGCAGCAAGGTGGTGGCAATAACACGTGGTGTCAGTTGGCCGCTGGCCACTTGGATTACAACGAGCAGAGACCCAAATGTGAACACGACAAACGATAAGTTCATTGTGATGACAGTCTCCAGCATGGACTGCGCACCGGTGGCCGAAAAGCGCTGGAGCTGCCATCCGAGCATGTCACCAAGCGCGTCCAGAAGGCGGTATAGTATCATTTCAAGGATTATTGCGCTGAATGGTACAACCCACAGCGCTTGACTTGTATATCGCGAGAACAGTTGCCAAAGGCGCATCATTGTCCGTCTCCCCTTGAGGCTCAAGACCGGGCATCGTATCGGCTTAAACCAGCACACTGGAAGGGGTTCGCTGCGCGGCGATCCAGCCACGCGATGTCCGAAATGGGTCATAAGCGTCGTTTTGAGCGTCAACCGCTCACATCCGGTGTACCCCGATCAACGGACATTCCGGGGAGAAGTCGGCATGTCGCAAAGGTGCCAAACTCGGAAGTCAGTCGGCGTGTGTATTCAAGCCCGCCATGTTACTTCCTAACGTTTGGCTTGGTCCTCCCAGTCCTCCCACTCTACATCGTTGACTTCCAGGTAACTGGAAACGGCTGCGCCAATGGGTGGGAAAAAATATTGCTCGCCAAGCTGCGAGAACAGTCCAAATCTCTTCAGCTTGTCCTTTACTGGATCTTTCAGTTCGGCAAAGCAGAACTCGATACCCTGCGTGTGCAACGCCTCGTCCAATTCGGCGACTGTATCGCCGGCGGAGACGTCCACGCTGGTGACTGGCTCCGCCGCAACGACCAGCCAGCGCACCGGCGTCGGCGATTTTGCCACGGCGTCCAGAACGCGCTCTTTGAAGAATTCAGCGTTGGCGAAGAATAGAGGCGCATCCCACCGAAACAGGACCAGCCCGGGGATCAGGCGTGCATCCGGATATCTTTTGATGTCGTGATAACCTTTGACGCCATGGGCGCGACCCAACACGGCGGAGTGTGGGCGCCAGCCGTCCCATAAGAACTCGACGATGGCGATTGCGAGGCCAATTCCTGGAATCGCGCCGAGCACTGCCACGCCGACAAAGCAGACCATCGATAGCCAGAACTCCCACTGCTGAATCCGATAAATTCGTTTGAGGTCGGTGACCTCAAACAAGCCGATCGCGGCGGCGATGACGACAGCAGCCAATGCAGCGGTGGGCAGATGCTGAAGGAGGTTTGGTGCCACCAGCAGAAGGATGGCGATGGCAAGTGCGCCGACGACGCTGGTTAGTTGGGTACGGGCGCCGGCGGCTTCTGCAACGGGGGTACGCGAAGCGCCGCTGCTGATCGAGAAGCCCTGAAAAAAGCCGGTTGCCAGATTAGCGGCGCCAAGCCCCACCATCTCCTGGCTGGGATCGACATGCGTACCCAATCGTGCAGCATAGGCACGCGAAAGCACGCTGGTGTCAGCAAATGATACGAGCGCGCTTGCGCAACCGCCGATGAGCATCGGAAATAGATCGTTATAGCCGATCCAGGGAATGGCGAAACCGGGCAGACCTTGAGGAAGAGGACCCAATACCTTCACGCCGTAACGGGTCCCAAGATCAAGCGCAGCGACGACCGCAGTTGCCCCAACTACCGCAATCAGGATTCCTGGAAGCCGTTTGCTGTCCTTGAGCAGCAGGATGACCATCAACGTGCCCAGCCCAATCTCCAAGGCGACCCAGTTTGTCCTTCCTTCAAGGATTGCACTGGCGATCGCCCATAGGTTCCGCAAAGGTCCTTCGCTCTCAATCGAGAAGCCGAAGAACTTCGGCAGTTGGCTGATCAATACGGCCAATGCAATTCCGTTCATATAGCCGTACCGTATCGGCTTGGAGAGAAGCTCGGTGACAAAACCCAGGCGCGCAGCTTTTCGGCCGCCGGCCGTCGCAGTGCCTGGAGAGACCATCATTCCGGCGGCCGAAAACCCCAGCGCTCCCATACCGGAAAAAAAGATATCGACCGATCAGCAATCGGCTTTCATTGAGACGAATGTATCGTCCGAATTTGCGAAGAAAGGGCACACCAAAGCGACGCCCGACCGTGTATCCTATTCCGTCTCCGATGATCGCACCTGCGGCGGCCGCGAGTACAACGACAGCGATGTCGATCTGGTTGGTGGTGGTGCTGGCTAGCAGAGCAGCAGCAACAAGGATCGTCTCTCCGGGAAGGGGCACGCCGGCGCTTTCTAGCGCGACAACCACGCAGATGATCCAAGGTCCATGGACCTGGATCAAACCAATCAGATAATTCGAGAAAGAGGCAAGGTCCATTTTCTAAGATCGCCTGCCGCACGTTGTTTATCTGAAATTGGAAAAGTCGAGAAGCGAAATTTGCTTTTGGTGACGGAGCTCATCGCGCGATCCATGAGGCACCCTACAACGACAGGCAGGGCTCGGAGAGAGTTTGCACAAGCCCCTTACCAGCCGGAACAGGCATCCTTCCCTCAGTGAACCGCTCGGCAACGCCGCCATCAAAGCTTCATCGGCTACAATCGGTGAGAGCGACGTCCGACCGACGTGTGGTCCCTCGACGCGTCGCCGCGACCCACTCAGTCGTGCTTCACCATCGGGCACTCGCTCTTGCTCAGGGGGCGCGCCGCTTCCTCGGCCGGCACCGTGGCGAGCAACTTGAGATAATCGAAGGGATATCTGGATTCCGAGGGCTTCTTCACCTGCAGCAGATAATAGGATCGCATCACACGCCCGTCCTCGCGCACAGTGCCCTTGGTGTAGAAGTCATCGATCGGAAGTTCCTTCATCTTGGCAACGACCTTGGTGGCGTCGGTCGTGCCGGCTACGGCCACCGCCTTGAGGTAGTGCAGTGTCGCGCCGTAGGTCCCGGCGTGGATCATGCTTGGCGGCTTCCCGCCGTTGCGGGCGAGGAAGCGTTTGGTCCAGGCGCGGGTCGCATCGTCGAGGTCCCAGAAGAAAGTCTCGGACGCCGTCAGGCCCTGCGCCGCTTCGAGGCCAAGCGCGTGGGTATCGGGAAACTGCAGCAGGAGCGCCGCTACGCGCTGGTCGCTGCTGCGGCTCAGGCCGAACTCCGCGGCTTGTTTGATCGCGTTGATGGTGTCGCCGCCCGCGTTCGAGAGAGCGACGATCTTCGCCTTCGAGGCTTGCGCCTGCAGCAGATAGGACGAGAAGTCGGCGGTATTGAGCGGATGCCGCACGGCCCCCACCACCTTGCCACCGGCGGCCGCGACGAACGCTGAGGTGTCGCGCTCGAGGGCATGCCCGAATGCGTAGTCGGCGGTGATGAAAAACCAGCTATCCCCACCCTGCTTCACCAATGCCTGGCCGATCGTCGCCGCAAGGCCGTAGGTGTCGAAGCTCCAGTGCACGCCGTGCGGCGAACAGGCTTTTCCGGAGAGATCCGAGGTGGCGGCGCCGGTGTTGATGTCAATGGCGTCGTGCGTGCGCGTCACCTCGCGCACGGCGAGCCCCACGGCCGAATTAGGAATGTCGAGGATGACGTTGACGCCCTCGGTCTCGATCCATTGCCGCGCGATGTTGGCGCCGATGTCGGGCTTGTTCTGGTGGTCGGCGAAGATGACTTCGATCGGCCGGCCTAGCACCTTGCCGCCGTAATCCTCGACCGCCATGCGTGCGGCGTGGACCGAGCCCATGCCGGTCAAATCCGCGTATAGTCCCGTCTGGTCGTTGAGGACACCGAGCTTCACCGGTTGCTGAGCGACCGCGGCGGTCAGCCCCGCTCCCCACAATAGGAGCACGAGCGCGGCGATAACGTTGCGACGCATGAAAATCCCTCCCCTTGCCGTAGCGACCGTTGAACGCCGGTCGTGTTGGGGCGATCGTACAGGGGAAGAGCATCACTGCAAAGTGGGGCGCTGGCTTTTTCTCCCGCGCCTCAGAAGAACTCAGTGCGAGCATGTATCTTCCGCTTTGCCCTCGAACGCGGACATTGCTCGATACAATCGGCATGCTGACCCCCCTGTTGCGCATCCCCCAACTATGCCTCGCTCAGAATCGACTTTAGAGAGAGACTATGGCTAGAAGCTTGGCTGACGGTGGGAGAACGGCGTGAGCCACACGACTATTGATATGCCAACAGCCGTCCCCTCAGTTTGAAAGGCGAGGAATTTTCTTTGCGAAGGGTCTATCTGGCTCTCACCTTCCTCGCTGCCACTGCCGTTACTTTTGCTCTGCTTGTGGCCGCTCAAAAGCTCATCGGCTACGCTTGGAATACCTTTGCGCAGCCATGATGGTGGTCGCATGCCGCGTTCGTCCACTGACTTGGCAATCCCGTCAGTTCAGCAATAGCCAACGGAAGCACAATAGAGCCCGCTTTGTCGGAGCAGTCATCGCTTCGGAAACAGCTTGTCCCGGATGTAGCGAGAGGTCGCAGTCAGGCGTAGACCATGGGGCTCACGCCAGTCAGCACGGTCGATTTCTCGTTTGTCACCGATTGACAGCCGGCCGGACGCCTTTTTAGCTATGAAGATTGCATCGCTCATCTTTCGACCAGAACGCCGATTTTTTGATTTGACTTGTTTCCAAAGGCGCACCCGACCCAACTTTAGCCTGGGAAGCTCTTCCTTGATTTCGCGTCGAAGACAATCTTTGGCGCTTTCGCGTGCTCGCTTTCGGCCGCCCGGAAACATCCACAGGCCGTCGCGCCTGCGTCTCACAAGGAGCACGCGGCCACGCTTCGCAGCTACCAGTTTCGACGATTTCGCCATTGCGCTCACGCTCGTACACGAACAATTCTAAGCTTTCGAGTCATGAATGCAAAGCTTGTGCGAGCGGCGACGGCGACACATGTCCGCATTAACGTTTACGCTCAGAGCAAACGACACAGGTGACGTCAGCTGGATGCCTCTCGTTTTCTCGGCTTCCGAGCATCCTTCTTCTTTTTGTACAATTTCTAGGCCAGCTTTATCCGCATTCAGTACGGCCTTGACGAAAGGAATACTCTCGCGTGCAACGCCCGGTTCGATAGCCGGGTAATCGACCCTCATATCGCGAATTGCTGCGGCCATGATGGCTATAATTTGCCTTTGCTCGACCAGTGTTCCGACTCCTTTCGAAAAACCGGACTTGTCACAGACATCCGAACTTCATTCGTCGACGACTTGGAGCCGTGTCGCAACGCGCGGCGAATAAATGCCTACCTCCATTCAGCCCGCGGACGCGCCATTATCGCCCGGCATAGCGTCGTCTGGCTCGACTAACCGGAGCCGGCTTGGCTGCAAAGCACCCGCACGTTCTAGCACTGGATAGGCGACCGAGCAGATATGCGAGTGAATGCGTTTCAGGTCGCGCAGCACATCGAGATGCAGGGAACTCGATTCAATGCTCTCGGGGCGACGTTCGCGCAGTCGCTGCAAGTGACTTTCGGCGGCGGCCAGCTCCGCCGCGCGTAACGTCGCCTTCTCCGCAATCAGCTGGCGGGCAACTCTCACATCGCCGGACATGAAGACGCTGAACGCGAGCTTCAGGTTACTCAAGACTTCCTGATGGAAGGCCTCTAACTCCGCGGCGCCCTCTTTCGAAAACGCAAGCTTCCGCTTGATTTTCTTTTGGGCAAGTTCCATCAGGTTCTTGTCAATGATATCGCCTATGTGCTCCAGGTTGATCGAGAAGGCGACGATCTCCATCGCGCGGTGACCATCCCTTTCATCGAGGCTCTCCCGCGTGAGCTGCGTCACATAAAGTTTCGCCGCCTCATCGAGCTTGTCGACCGCATTGTCCATCCGGCTGACCTCAGCGACAAGCCGGCGATCGTCGGTCATCAGCGCCGTCATTGCTTGTCGCAGCATGGTTTCCACGATATCGCCCAGATGAAGGACTTCGCGTTCGGCGCAGGAGAGCGCGACCGAAGGCGTGCTGAGGGCCGTCTCGTCAAGGTAGAGTGGTGTCGCTGGATTATTCGGTTTCGCGCGTTCGGGCAGAAATCGAGTCAGGAGCGATGCCAGCCAACCCAGCGGAAGGATGAAGATGATTGCCAGCACTAAATTAAAGGCGGTGTGAAAGTCAGAAGTCATGCGCGACGCATTAGGTTCAAGCCGAGTCAGCACATCAGCGATCGGGTGCAGAAATGGCAGCGTAAGCGCACAACCGACCAGGCGGTTCAGCAGGTTGCCTACCGGCAGACGATAGCTGGCCGGGTTGCTGCTGTTGCTACCTTCAATCACCGGATTGACGGCGCTTCCTAGATTGGCCCCAAGTGTGAGGGCGAGTGCGGCCACAGGCGTGATAAAGCCCGAATAGGCCAGAGACATTATCAACAACACGACCGTGACACTGGAGTGCGCGATCCAGGTCAGTATAGCGGCCATCAGGACGCAAAGCAGGGGATCTGCGGTGATCGCAGCCAATAGCGTTCCAACCGCGGGCGCTTCTTCCACCGGTGCCAACGTGTCGAGGAGGATGTGCAGGGATAGCAGCATCAGACCGATACCAATAGCAACGCGGCCGAGGTCTCGCGTGCGTGTCTGGCCGCCTCGCTTGAATGCGATAACGCCACCAGGAACAATAGCGGCGCCGCCGCTGTGACATTGAACGACAGAGCTTGAACGATCAGTGTCGTGCCGACGTTCGCCCCCAACATGATGGCCAGCGCCGGAGCGAGATCGACTGCGCCGCCCGTGACGAAGGAGGCGGTCATCAACCCGGTCGCCGTGCTGCTTTGCAAGAGAGCGGTCACGACGACCCCCGCGAGAAGGGCCAAGAAGCGGTTGCGCAGTGCGGTCCCCAGCAAGCGCCTTAGATCGGATCCGAAGGCTCGAACGATCCCGCTGTGGACCATGTGCAGCCCCCACAGCAGCAGCGCAACGCCACCCAATAGATCCAGGAGGACCATGCTGCTCAAATTTGCCTCCTTCGTCCGGATGGAGAGTCTGACTATGGGGAGCGGATTTCGATCTCTTCAACCGTCACAGTGAGCCATCAACGTCTAAACTCCCGTACCAGGCTCCGCGAGCTGCTGAGATCTGGTGCGCGGCCCCAGATTTACGCAATCGCCCAACGTTCGGAGATCTTAACAGTCGTTCTGCGCAAAGTGTTCGATAATTCGAACATAAATTTCACGCACATTTTTAAGCCAGTGGGAAACGGTTTCCAGATTCGATACAATTGAAAGTAGCACGACCCAGATCGGCCTCAGGTCGCTTCGTAACATTGAGCCTTGTTTCGATGTTTGAAAGTCATTTGTTGCCTCTTGGCGTTACATAGGGCGATCGGTCGGACTCGATGCGGCTGGGAAATGTGAGATAAAGGGAGATGTTCAGTTGATGGCATCTAACACCTCTCCTCTGCGGCAGGCGCAAATCAAATGGACCCTTCGGTCCCACTATCCGGCGCACTGCTCGAGCGCTCCGCGCGCATGCCTATCGGTGCTGATGAGCGCAAGCTAATTGGAGGAAGCGCATGAAATTTTGGGAAGTTTGGGCTGTTGGGTTTAGGAGGTGGCCGGGATTCTCCGGCCGAGCCCCTTACGAGAAACTACCGGCGTACTCGTGTCGGCAGAGCCAGCTAGTTGCGCGATGCGAGCGTCACAGTGATCGCTACCCTGTCTCGGAGGGCAGACCAAGCACGCGGGATACAAGTGTTGTCGATTTTCTTGAGCTCCGCCGTCGACGACATGGTCAAACTCAAACAAGCCCGTTAACCGAGCATGCACTGGACGAATGTGAGGAAGCATTCCGACGGAGCGATTGGCCTAGGTTCGGCTACTGGCATGCAGTTTTCCTCCGCGAGAGGAATCGACTAAATCGCCCAACACGGCTCTCGTAGACCAACGTGCCTGCGCCCGAAAAACCTTAGAAGTCGCCCGACTTTATATAAGATGGATAGCGGTTTGAGGCTACTTCCTGTGCCAGGCGTGAAGGCTGAACTGGCCACCGCGTTCGAATTAGAACAGCGATCGTGATCCCGCATCAAGGCGCCGCTATCCCGTGATTTGCGCCTATATTTCCGACGGATCGGCGCCGTCACGAGATTCCAAGTCGACGCATTTTGTCCCACAAGGTCGTACGGGAAACGCCAAGCAGGACGGCGGCCTTACCGAGCTCACCGCCGGTCTGTCGAATTGCTTCCTCGATCTGCAGCCGCTCAGCACGGTCGCGCGCCTCCGCAAGGCTCGAAATGCGATTTTTGGGAGAGACGAGAAGGGTTTCTTCAGGAAACAGCGCCGACGCAGATAGTTGGGCTTGGCCGTCGATCAGACCGAATGCACGTTCCAGCCGATTGCGTAGCTCCCGGATATTCCCGGGCCATGCGTGGTCGCGAAGGGCGGCGCGCGCCGCGGGCATCAACGACGGAATCCTTTGACCGGACCGGCGCGCAATCTCAGCGATTAGGTGCTCTGCGAGCGGGAGGATGTCCTCTGGTCGAGTGCGCAATGGCGGCAGATGAAGTTCGATTGCATTCAGCCTGTAGTACAAATCCGAGCGGAATCGTTCCTCGGCGACCAGCTTGGGAAGATCGGCGTTGGTGGAGGAAACGATGCGCGCGTTTGAAACCAATTCCTGCGCGCCACCGACCCTGCGATACGTTCCGTCCTCCAGAAGTCGGAGAAACTTTCCTTGCAGGGTAAGAGGAAGAGCCGAGACTTCGTCGAGAAATAGCGTGCCTGCTCCGGCTTGTTCGACCAGACCAGCATGTGCGCTCCTGGACCCAGCGACAGCGCCACGTTCATGACCGAACATAACGCTCTCCGCGCGCTCTATCGGAATAGTCGCACAGCTCACGACGATGAAGGGGAGTGCCCGGCGGCTTGACGTGTCGTGAAGCTGACGAGCTGCGACCTCCTTTCCGACGCCGGTCTCGCCCGAAAGCAGTACAGGCGTTGTCGCATCCTTGATGCGTTCCAGCTCGGACTCGATGGTTCGCATTGCAGCTGAGCTTCCAAGCGTTTTACGGCCCGGGAAATCGCTTCCGGCGGTGATTTCTCGCTTCGCAAGAGCGGCGATCTTTTCGAGCAATGCTTCCACTGCGAACGGCTTCGTTATATAATCATCGGCACCGGCTCGCATCAGACGCACAGCCTGTTCGACCTCGCCGAATGCGGTGATAAATATAACTGGCGTCGCACCGAGGTCGGGAAGAGCACGGCGGAATAACTGCTCTCCGTCGAGATCCGGCAACCGGATATCGCAGATGAGGACCTGGCACGAGGCTTCCCGCAGTTGCGCCAGCGCCTCCTCGCCCGTTCTCCACCAGTTCGCGCGATAGCCCTCTAATTCGAGCCGCTGCATCAGCGACTCCCCCATGATCGGATCATCCTCGATCAGTCCGATTGTCGGTTGCCGCGTGCGGACCGACTTATTTGGCTGCGTTCCCGAATTCATGTTGCAACCTCCTGCTCGGCTTTCGAACCGAGTGGAAGCGTGACCGTAATACGGCAGCCGCAATCTTTGGCTGCGGCGTTTGCAGCGATCCGTCCGCCGAGACCCGCTACAAGATCCCGCACGACGCGGATACCGAGCCCTCTGGGTGGGCCACGCGGATCTTGCGCTCCGCCCTCCATCAGTGCTGCTGAAATCGCGTCGGGCAGTCCTGGCCCGCAATCCATAACCTCCAGGACAAGTTCCATCCGGGCATCGCTGTTGGCAACCCAAACGTGGAAGCCGACTTCCCCGTCTTGTGGAGAGGCTTCACAAGCATTCAGGAGCAAGTTGAGTGCGATCTGTCGTGTTTCAGTGGCTGCCACATCGATGGTTTCGGGAACGCGGCAATCCCACGCTAACTGCAGGTGTCGGCGCGTCGCTTCAGGCTCGATCAACACCCGCAAATCTTCCAAATCTCGGGATGTAAGGCGGCGGCTGTCGGGCGGCATGCGGTGAAATTCAAGCACAGAGCTCACCACATCGCCTATCGTCCACAATCCACGCTCTATGAGGTCGAGACTCTTTGCGCGGATACCGGGGTCATTTCCATATTTGCGCACCGTGTTGAGTGCCGTCGACATGCCGCCAAGCGGATTGCGAACTTCGTGCGCCACGGTCGCAGCAAGTCGGCCGAGGACGCTTTCGCGTTCTCGTTGAGCCAACGTGGCTGCAAGCTCTTCCCGTTCGCCTATGGCATGAACAAGGTCATTATAGCCCCTGAGAAGCCGACCATACTCGCTCGATGCAGGCGGCAACAATTCGGGGGAGACACGCTCAAAATCGCCCGCCTGCGCACGACGGAGTCTTTCCGTCAGCAAGCGAACCGGAAGAACCATGCGATGCACGATCAGGAATCCGATCGCTGCGGCCCCGAATCCGGCCAGCACCGTGATCAAAAGCAATTCGCGACGAAGCGCCTCACGCTCCGCGATCAACGCCTTAAGCTCGACGGCGACGTAGAGGTCGGCCACGTGTTTGCCGTCACGCACGATGGCGCGCAAAGCCCAGCCTGTCCCGTTGTGCGCATCCATGACAAATCCATCTTCTTGCTCGAGCCGTCGCTGAAGTGCAGCATCATGCAGCGGATCATCATTGTCGACATTGTCGTTGGGGCCGAATACATCGGCGAAGACGCTACCATCCGGCAGGCGCACAATGGCGCGCTGTTCGCTCATGCCCTGGTGGAACCACATGGTTCGTCGCAATGCCTCGGTTGTGTTGGTCAGGTTCCGCGCAACGACATGCGGATAGATCGTGGTGGCAATACCATCGAGATAAACGGCCGCGATCTGACGGACGCCGAGCTCCTGCTCATGAGCAATGAACGACATCATCACCCGAGAAATCACCATCGCGACGGCGAAGATGAGAGCGCCCGACACGACAGGAACGCGAGCAGCTAAAGGCCATCGCCAGCGCGGAAAAAGCGAGCGCCCCTGCGCGCATTCTTGAGTTTGGGCGCCGCATCCGGCCGCTGGTTCAGAACGCGCCGAAGGCGACTCCCAAAGTGCGCGCATGTTCGGAAATCTGAACACACTGGTTCGCCCGGCGTTCGTTTTCGTGAACACACCTCTGTCTGGCGAACTGTAAGTCATTGAGGGGGTATCTCCCCGTTTGCGCTAAGTGAAGCTAGCAACAAATCCATTTCTTCCGCGCGATGCTATCTAAGTCCGCCGGTAAGCACTCTTCCCAACAATATGCTCGCGTACGTGATGTTTGAAGCCCCTTCTGATAACCTGTAAGCGCCCGTTTTGAATATTTGGCGGCGCACCTGAGCTGGCGGAGGATGTGCACCCCACTTCAGCGCCAACATGGCTTCCACCATCTATTGCTTCTGCTCGAGACCGAGCGTACGCCCTGGAAATCCCGCTGCATCGAAGTAACGTTGCGTTCTCACGCGCTGGAACTTCAACACAGTTCGGAGGCCGTTCACGGCAGGTTCGGACTCGACGCTCTCAGAAAATGACTCAGCTGTGGGTCCGTCTGGCATTGCTTCGGTCATCACCCGACCGATCAAATACCCATTAGGCTTCTGCGCCAACCCCAAGATCCTTGCCGCAGTCACGCCAACATCAGCATTGCTGACGGGCAGCGGATCAACACAACCGGATTTGAAATCTGGCCCGATTGCTGCGGTAAAGTTCAAAGTATCGCCTCGGCTAAAGCTGCCGTGCATGCCTTGCCCCTGCCGCAAGACGGTATCGGCTACCTCCACTGAGCAGTTGGTTGGCTCGTCGCAGCCCGTCGACCACGAGCGGAAATTGACCACAATGGCGGGGTGTGGGGTCACAGCCTTGCCCCTCAGGTTCAGAAAAGAGAGAGGTAAAGTGCCGGGTAGCTGTCCGAGATCATCCTCCAGAAAGATACCGCTAACGTAGTCCTGGTCGAGGAGCGCTTGGACAACGCGCGCGGCGAGCCTTTTGTCCCCATTAGGTAAATAGATCAGATCTGATCCACCGTTGGTCGCAACAACCAAGTCGGGCTTCGTAGGGTCCTGCCCGAGCAAGCCATTGCCGGCTTTAGGATGAGCATCCATGGTGACACGGTTATTATTGTCGGTGGGATCGAATAGCGGAAGGCTAAGCGCCTTCGCTAGATCAAGCGCGACAAAGCCTATCGGCAGGAAGTCCTTCGGCGTATCTTCGTACAATATCTTCGCTGAAGGGCTGGTCTTGCTCTCCTTGGAAATTGTCGAGAAACCATGATCAGAAGAGATAATGATGTTTGTAGTCGCGGCGAGACCAAGATCATCAAGCGCTTTCCGCAGTTGCGCGAGATTGTCATCCGCGTTCTTAATTCCGGCCATTGATGTTGGGCCGTTGATTCCGGGGGTTAGGGTATTGAGGCTGTCGCCGGTGTTATGTTGACTGCCGTCTGGATCACGAGACCAGAAGACCAATACGAAGGGCTTGTTACGGGCTTTGAATATCGGAAGGACGACTTTGGCGGCAACGTCGGCCATGTAGGCCTGCTGCTGAATGTTTGCAGCCGTCGTGCCCGGAGTCTTGGCGTCACCGCTTTTGCCATTTTCACCTCGCGGAGGCGTCGCGAGGGGAAGATTGGCTTTGACGAGCGCGTCTCTCATTTCGCTAGAAAGCGGCACGCCATCCTTACCACCGGTTGCGTCGTCAATCACGATCGAATGCAATCCCTCCGAACCAATCTTGTCGGTATGGTCAAAGATAAGGGTTGGGCCAAGCTTGCCGATTGACGCAGTGCTGTAACCTCGCTCGCGTGCCATCCTCAACAACGTATCTCCGTCAAGATAATCGCCGCCGAAGTGCGAATCTGCATCGAGAATGACCGGATCGGATTCCAGAAACGGAGTAACTGTGCCCTTCGCAGGTCCGACAGCGTACCCTGTGTAAATCGTGTTGCTGAAATCGCCGGTATCGCCAAGGTAGTGCCCGGTTGCCATCGCGGAAGCATTGGCCGTGGTGAACGTCGGAAAAAGTGAATGCGAGTTTCCAAAATCGACGCCCTTGTCCCGAATTGCGGCCATCGTGGGTGCCGTCTGCGCCGTCACGATGCGACCTCTAAGTCCGTCGGGCACAAACAAAATCAGGTTATGAGGGGGGCTCTGCGCAAAGACCAAGGTCGAGGCAAAATTAGCCAGGCTGACAGATAGCAGCAAGCAGAGACGGTGCATTGTACTCCTCCCCCATTCGTCAAATTTTGGCCTATTCACCGTCGAGCCAGATTTTCCTGACAATGGGAGGCGACCGTTGTTTGAGAATCGACTGAGGGAGCTGGTGTGTATCACCATTCTGCCTCAGCTTTCTCTGCCGCCTCAATCAGCAGTCGTCATCCGGATCGCAGCCGTCGATTTATCAGCCTCTGGTCTAACCGCCGAGTTCGCCGCCAATGACGTCGCCGAAGCGATGCCAAGTGTCACCTTCGAACCTCTCTAGCTGCAATTGCTCGATAGGCGCGAAATCGGTGGCACTCGTGTTGATTTTGATACCGGGGAGGAGCCCGCCAAGCCCAAGATCGTTTAGACTGGCAGCCTGCTTCATGACGTTGTCTCGGGTAAGATCGTCACCACATTGCTTCAATACCTGCTCCAGCGTTTGAGCAACGGTATAACCGTAGACCAATGCGGCGTCGGACCGGTTTGCGTCCGGATAGTATTTGTCCAAGAAGGCGAAAAATTCCTTCATACCGGCATCATCTTTCCACTGTGGATCGGTTGGATCCTTCAAGTAAGCCGATGAAATGATTCCCTGGGCATTCTCGACGCCAGCCGGCTTAATCACGCTACCAATTGAAAGGCTGACATTGGCCAGATAGTGCGTTGGCTTCCATCCAATTTCAGCGATCTTCCTGATCGCCTGCGCTGCGAATTTCGGCGTGGAGATGTTGACAAGTACATCCGCTCCGGAGGCCTTCAAGTTACGAATTTGAGACTCGATTGTGGGCTCCGAAAGCTCATAACTCTCTTCGGCAACGATCATCGATGCCGCCTTGTCGCCTAGACCGTCCTTCAAGCCCTTGAGATAGTCCTTGCCAAAGTCGTCGTCCTGATAAAACACGGCGATCTTGGCGTCGGGCTTCTGCTTTATAATCATCTTCGCGTAGATTTCGGGTCTCGCTTTGGTAAATCGGTTGCCACCCCATGGTCCAAGGGAAATGCTCCGGGTCATTCCACTTTGTAGCACCAGTGGCGACGAACAGCTGCGGCACCTTCTTGGCGTTCATGTATCTCTGGATCGCCGTGTTTGACGGCGTACCGAGCGATTGGAATATCAAGAGCACTTCATCACTTTCGACGAGCCTGCGCACCTGTTCGAACGTTTTCGGTGGGCTATAAGCATCATCGTAGGAAATGAAACTGATCTTGCGTCCGTGAATGCCACCTTCTGCGTTTAGCTTGTTAAAATAGGCCTGTTCGGTCTTGCCGATCACGCCGTAGGCCGATGCCGGTCCGCTATACGGCATAATGTTGCCGACCTTGATTTCCGTGTCGCTTGCGCCGATGTCGTAGCGCTTTTGCGCTGAGGCGCCCCCTGAGACCATTACGGTTAGCACGAGAGCAACCCAAATGACCTCCGCTCGATTCCAGAAAGTAAGCATTTTCCTCTCCCTCACTGGGGGCGGGGCGCCTCCACCACTGCGACGGCCGTGAGCCGAGCAACCAGCCTGCAGATCACGCCGATGATTGACTTGTATCGCTGCAACGCGTTTTGGCTTTTCCTCATTCTTCTTACCGAGCGCCACTTTGCCCCATGCAAGAAATCGCTGCCAAGCTCGCCGCGTCCACCCCATAATAAGCCTGTTCTCCACCGAGGGAATATCGTGCACTTCGATTCTCAATTTCGTAACTCATCAGTCAAGCGAGGAACGGTGAGCGACGGGTTGATTGGATTGCTCAACCTCGCCGAACCAACTGGGATGCCGAATTATTGCAGTCATGGCGACAAGAGCTACAAGAAGGAAGATGATGCCCACCTGCACGCGAAGAGAGTCGTTGTTGTTCATGGAGCGCCTCAATTGCCTCGCGACAGACTTGATCGCTACAAATGAGGATCCTGATTAGAGGCTGATTTCGAACAAGAGCTTAGTACGATTGAATGGGCTAATCACCCGCCTCTTTCATGCCCTGCCGAATTGAAGAGCCCGCTCGATGTTCGAGATTCTTAACAAGGCCTCGATTCACGTAAGAGATTCTGAACAGCGCCTGATCAGAAGTGTCGTCTGCAGGATAGTCGGCGATTTTCATGCTCAACGCGTTGCCCTATATTCAGACACCTTGTTTGATGTTATCTTCTGATCGCGCGACACTCTAGTCGTGCATCTTTCCAACCAATGTGACTTTAAACCCCGTCCAGAGGTGATCTCCCACTGGCGGGGTTTTTTATTGCCCGCCTCGGTTGCCGAACTCTTTCGTTGTGAAGTGGCGAAAGTCGCCGCTTTAAAGAGGCCTTCGTGTGCGGGTCGGCAATGATCTAAAACTGGACTATTAGTCGGCCGTAATGACCAGCAACCTTACCCGAAGGTCGAGTGCCTCCGATCTCCGTCGCGGGGGCTTTTTTCTTGCCGGCCTCTTGCAACAGGTATTGAATGAACCCGAAGCTGAACCGAGCTTCCAATCAAAAAACACAGAATCACAACATCAGGGAGGCCTGAAATGCCTGCTAACCAATTGCGATTGGGGGCCTTCTCGGCCGCCCTCGCGATAGCCGCCATAGCCAGCAGCGGCGCGCTCGCGCAAAAGAAATACGATGTCGGGGCCACCGACACCGAAATCAAGATCGGCAACATCATGCCTTACAGTGGACCGGCGTCCTCTTACGGCGTGATCGGCAAGACCGAGCAGGCCTACTTCAACAAGATCAATGCCGAAGGCGGGATTAACGGCCGCAAGATCAACTTTATTTCCTACGACGACGCCTACAGCCCACCGAAGACGGTCGAACAGGCCCGCAAGCTCGTGGAGAGCGACGAGGTCCTGTTGATCTTCAATTCGCTGGGCACGCCGCCGAATACGGCGATCCAGAAATACATGAACTCGAAGAAGGTGCCGCAGCTGTTCGTCGCCACCGGCGCCACCAAGTGGAACGACCCCAAGGAATTCCCCTGGACCATGGGCTGGCAGCCCAGCTACCAGAGTGAAACGCAAATTTATGCGAAGTATATTTTGAAAAAAATGCCCGACGCCAAGATCGCCGTTCTTTATCAGAACGATGATTACGGCAAGGACTACCTCAAGGGCTTAAAGGATGGTCTCGGCGCCAAGGCCGCCTCGATGATTGTTGCAGAGGACAGCTACGAAACTACTGAACCAACAATCGATAGCCATATCGTCAAGCTCAAAGCGAGCGGCGCCGACGTGTTCGTGAACATCTCGATTCCGAAGTTCGCGGCCCAGGCGATCAAGAAGAACGCCGAGATCGAATGGAAGCCGCTCCACTTCCTCAATAGCGTGTCAAGTTCGATCGGTGCGACCATCAAACCAGCAGGGTTCGACGCCGCGCAGGGCATCATCTCGTCGGCCTATCTCAAGGACCCGACTGACCCGCAGTGGAAGGACGACGCTGGAATGAAGGCCTTCAACGTGTTCCTCGACAAATACTATCCCGAGGCGAACCGTAACGACGCGTTCGTGGTGTACGGGTACACCGTCGCGCAGAGCATGGTGTATGTGCTGAAGCATTGCGGCGATGATTTAACCCGCGAGAACGTCATGAAACAAGCGGCCAGCATCAAGGGACTGGAATCGGGCGGCCTGCTGCCCGGCATCACGATCAAGACCAGCGCGACCGATTTTGCTCCTATCGAGCAACTGCGATTGCAAAGGCTCGAGGGCGAAACCTGGCATCTGTTTGGAGACATCATCAGCAGCGAAGTGGGTGGTTAACGCCCATCGCATGCAACAGGTGCCACTGCGGTTGAACTCGGTAACCTAATGGCGCGTCGGTGATCGCCTTCTGACGCAACGACGCATCGCTTGTTCAATGTCTCGGTCGGGTTGACCTCAAATCCAGCCCGACCGAGAATTTAGCCGGTTGAAAACTTGGGTTCTCGTCCGCCGCCAAAAATTGCTGGAATTTGTTTCGTGCGAACCTAGTCGAAGCAGCCAACATCAGCTGACCGCATTAAACGTAGCTGATGGAGAAAATATTTCTCGGCAGAAGCAGAAGCTCGTTCGGGCGATAGCGGTCGCCACGTCCGGACTATTTTCGTGATTGGCGGAGACGACCTCGATGGGCTTTCCAAGAACCGGCCCGAAATCGTGTGGGTGGCGAAATATAAGTCAGGCGGCGATCGGAGTTTGAAACAGACCGCGGCAATGTGGCCGCCACGCGTGACGGTCAAGCGACGCTAGAACAGCTGAGGATATGTCGGCGCGTAGCGCGGGGGTCGAGCCGCCGAGCGAACGATGGACTCGATGCGAGTTGTAATACATTTTGTAATCGTGCAGCTTGCGCGCCAAGTCCGCGGCGTTCCAAAAAAATACCCGATCAAAGTACTCCCGCCGGATTGTTCCGATGAGACGCTCGACGAACGGATGTGAAACCGGAGCGGACGGAACCGATTTAGACTCCGATCGCCGCCTGACTTATATTTCGCCACCCACAGGTTACCGTTGAAGTAATATGAGTTGGCCGGGGATCATCGCGCGATGGCAGCGACCGCTCTCTACGTCCGCTGCAGCAGCAGGGCCGTGAGTTCATTGGGCATGTCGAGCATCACATCATGCCCGCATGCAAGCTCCTCCTGCCACCAGCGGCGCTCTCCTGCCTTGGCGTAAAACTGGCCGAAAGGACCTTCAAAACCACTAGCCAGAATGTATCCGATTTTTGCGATGTCGTCGCAGGCGCCGCTGATTTGCGCCGGCGCTTCAAAGCTGGACAGCGGGTGCATCGTGCACTGACGATCCACCCAGGCGGCGTCTGCCGCATTGACCGCGAGGAACGACGCTGGTCTCGGCGGAACTCTCCAGCCATCGCCATGGGCCACAGCCAGTTTCCGGTCGCCCTCGCCGTTGTCGGGCAGGTAATCAAAAAGGGTTTTGCCGTTCTCGGGAACGAAGGCGTCGAGATAGATGAGCGAGCGAATCCGGTCCGGCATCCGGTCAGCGACGTGGCGTACGACGACACCGCCGTAGGAGTGTCCGACCAGGACGACGTCGCGTAGGTTCTCCCAAACCATGAGATTGGCCACATCGGCGACATGGGTATCGAGGCCGACGTCGCGGCTCAAGAGATGGGAGCGTTCTCCGACTCCCGTCAGCGTCGGCGTGAACACCCGGTGCGCGCCCGCCGCCAGCAGGCGACGCACGCGCGCCCAGCACCAGCTACCATGCCACGCGCCGTGGATTAGGACGTAATCGGTCATAGCGGAGTACTCCTTGCGATGTCGTCGCTGTGACACGAGGCGACCTGAACGTGAAAGCAACGATGCCGCAGATCGCGGCGTCGCGCTGACATGTGGACGGGGCGCGGCGTTGGGCCAAGTCTGTTTTTCGGACTGGCAATTCCGGCTGTCGGTGACTAGATGGGACACATGTCAGCAAGCTATGGTCAGTTCTGCCCGATCGCGAAGGCATCAGAGATCTTCGCCACCCGCTGGACTCCGCTCATCGTGCGCGAAATGATGACTGGCGTGCACTCCTTCAACGACATCCATCGCGGCCTGCCGCTGATTTCCCGGGCAGTCCTGGTCGCGCGGCTGCGTGAGCTAGAGGACCATGGTGTGATTGAACGCCGGCCGCGCGGCGCCGACGGTGCCGGCCACGAGTACTGGCTCACGCCTGCTGGCGAGGGCTTGCGCGTGGTAATGCACGCGCTCGGCCAGTGGGGAATGACCTACACCCACGACCGGATCAAACGTTCCGATCTTGATCCCGCCCTCTTGATCTGGGGATTGCGCAAGCGTGTCGATCTGAGCACGCTGCCGGATCGGCGCTTCGTCTTGCGCTTCGAATTTTCAGGCGTGCCGGCGAGCCGCACGAAATTTCGAATCATGTGGCTGATCCTCGGACGATCCGGCGTCGACGTCTGCATGAAGGACCCGGGATTTGCCATCGATCTTACACTTCGCGGCAATATCCGTGATTACGTCGAAGTCTATCTCGGCCACACGAATTGGCGCGACGTGGCCGGCACTGCGCTGCAGCTCGATGGCGATCCGCAGATTGCAAGAGCATTTCCTGTCTGGCTACGATTTGAAACGGTAAACGGCCTAAATGCTCCAACCCCACATTTGTCTGCTGGGCCTGCTCCCGTTCAGACCGATCATTCGGATCGGCTGCCGTCCGACCCCAGCGGAATGCGGGCTCGATCGCCCGGCGGCCCGCGCGCGACAGATCGCAGGCGTGCGTATGACGCGCCTCCACGGTAGTGCCGTCCTTGGCTCGGTGCGTCTATCCCTGGAGCGAGGTGATCTCGAGCCGGGACCTGTTGGCGCCCCCGGGACATCAACGGCCTGTCTGGTTGTCTCGAGTCCCCGCCAACTCCCATGGGCCAGCAAAGATGCGCGGACCAGCCCGACCTCAAGTTCGCTCCGAGGACCGCTCCGGGTCAAACGCGTCATTTTGAACGTGTGTCGACTACTTCCGGTCTACCCTCAACAACGGACCTCAGCGAACTGCGCGAGCGAGTCCGTTTGGTGCCATCAGGCGACATACGCGAAGTTTGCCACCAACAACGGCCATCGTTGCTGGGCCTTTAAGGTGGACAGCCGTCGGCCACCCATTTAGCGAACAGATCAATGCGGGATTGCGGCCATGGGCCTTCGCCCCTTGGCGGCGGCGGCGGCATTACGGCGCCACCAATTCCACGAATGCGGTCATAAATAGCAGCTGCGTGAGCTTTGACTTCATCATAGCTCGCCAGGTTGAACCCCTTTATCATCCCCTGAATGTCTCGCTCAGTAAAAAGCGGGCGAATATCGGCTTGAAAGCTTGTGGTCATCGTGCCTCCTTGCGTGACGAGGGGAGAAATTTCTCAGGCAAACCCGCAAGCTCGTTCAACTCACATGGGAGCGCAATGGTTGCATCCGAATGAATGGAACGTTCAGTCTGGCAGTCGAAGTCCGGATTGGGTCAAAGCGGCAGTCGCGACCCGTGCGCCAGATCCCCCAAACGCTGCTTAGGGCCAAGCGGAGGTCGCGAGGTTATTCGATCAGCTCGTCGGTTTAGCCGTAAGCAACGCCCGGATTGCTTTGCCCAACCTCTATAATATAGCCATCAGGATCGCGAATGTAGCATCGCGTCTCGCCGTATTTGGGCTTCGGCTCCGTGATGAACTCGGCTCCTCGACTTCGCCAAAGTTCATAACACGCTTGAATATCTGCAACGCGGATATTCATAAAGCTGCTGACTAAATCGGGATCGGCGGGGACGCTGAGCGTTACAGATGGTTTGTCGGGTGTCGGACCGCCCCCGGGGTTAACAAGGAGCCACGTGTTCGCGATCTGGATGTACCCCGGCGCGCCGCTGCTGTCGCCTCTGCTCAGAATGACACCTCCGAAGACCGTCTCGTAAAATCGCAGCGATCGCTCGACGTCGACGACGGTGAGAAAGTGCGCGACGGTAATCCCATCCTGCGGCGGCATCTGATAGCTTTTCTGCTCGACTTGTACTTGGTTCATAGATGACCTCCAATTTGGATATCGTATTTCTCAGTTCGCCAGAAGCTGCATTGGATCTCTCACTTAGCCAATCCAGAGCTTCAGAAGCTGATCGATGGAAACCGGGCCAGCACCGGCCGCAATAAAATAAAGCAGCATCAACGCGTACATCACTTCCGGCTGGTAAAGCCAATCGTCGACACGATCTGCCCGATCAATCGGCTTGTAGCTCGCAACTACCGTTGGAGAGTTCGTAAAGAGGGCTACCGCACAAATCACCAGAAGGCCAAGGGCTGTCAGCGGCGTGAGAAATCCGATTGCGACGCCTAGGCCGCCAAAAAATTCAACTCCGGGAACAAACCATTGCAATATGCCAACGTGTGGGATGTTAAGGACCCTAAGCGTCTCTACAAATGTCTTATGTCTTTCCCTATTCGTAAGCTTATGAAATCCGGACAAGACGAAGAACGACCCGAGCGCAAAGCGCATCGCCGCGATCGCGGGCAATGTTCCTCCAATTCCGTCAAGCATGTCTCGCACGGTTAAGTGCCTTTGCGCTTCGACGATGCCAGGCCACCTGACCAGGACCGGCTTGGTATCCGGCGTATCCTGATATTTCATCCGTGCCGGACCGCGTGCGCGGTCACTACAGATGTTTTCATGTGTCGTGCCGTTTAGCCGTAAGCGAAGCCCGGCTTGCTTTGCCCAACTTCTATAATATAGCCATCATGATCGCGAATGTAGCAACACGTCTCGCCGTACTGTTCCTTTGGCTCCGTGATAAAGTTGGCTCCTCGACTTCGCCAAAGTTCATAACACGCTTGAATATCTGCAACGCGGATATTCATAAAGCTGCTGACTAAATCGGGATCGGCGGGGACGCTGAGCGTTACCGATGGTTTGTCTGGTGTCGGACCGCCCCCGACGTTGACAATGAGCCACATATTCGCGATCTGGATGTACCCTGGCGGACCTCTGCTCAGAATGCGACCCCCGAAGACCGTTTCGTAAAATCGAAGCGATCGCTCGACGTCGGCAACGGTGAGAAAGTGTGCGACGCTAAACCCATCCTGTGGCGGCATCTGATAGCTTTTCTGCTCGACTTGTACCTGGTTCATGGACGACTCCTATCTTGGTCGGCTCACCCAACGCGAGTGTAGGCGGTTCTTCATTGAGCCGGATTCCCGGTCTACCCTGAAAATCAAAAGGGACCAGCCCTCATTTTACGAACCAATCGGAAAGCCGGATCTCCAAGGTCGAAAATTTGCTCAGAGCCGCCGCGGCGTAGGTCGTGGCGCGGCTCACTTTAGGCGGGCCGCCGCGCGGCCGGCACGGCGGCTTCGTTTTCGTTTCGCAGTAGAAGCCAAAACATGAGTCCGTGCGTGATCAGAAAGAGCGGCACGATAAACGTTGGGAGAAAGTAGGCAGCGCCCAATTGACCGGCCTGGACGCCTAAATGAATGCCTTCGTAATTAGCATGGAGGATATCGGCGCTGCCCCACAGGTTGAATACCCAGGCAGCGACGATGCCAAGCCTGCCGGGCAGTAAGGCCAGCGTTAACAAAGCGAGCGCCGCGGCGACGATATCGCCGTAGGCGGCGCCTTCGGCGAACACCGCCGGCAAATCGGGGGACACGACGCCGGGGACCAGGAACGCCAAGCCGACGAAGCGCAAGGAATGAAACATGAGCAGCGGCCGCAAGGCTTCGTTGCGGCCTCGGCGGCGCAGTTCCGGCCAGATCACGCTGCCGGCGACTACACCCCAAGCAACGAAACTGAAGACGATGCTGACAAAAAAGCAGATTTGCGCCCGCATGATCGACGCTCCGATGGGTCGCTTTTATCAGTTCTGCAATAATCTGCATATAGGGGAGGAGATGAAATCCATTCTCATTGATCTCATCGGCTGCAAATATCGGCCGATTGCGAAGCTTTTGCAGCACAAAGAAGCGAGAATTGTCGTCGCCTGCGCGTTGCGGCACAGCGAGAAAACCACTCAGGTTATCAAGGATAGGGCGGAAAGCGTTCGCGCAAAGCTCGCGACGGATACGGTATTATTGCCACCACGCGCATAGCGCGCCATCTATCGCGCCAGCGCATTGATGAAGACATCAGTCGTAGAATGCTGGGAGTAACTTTAGCGTATCAGATTGCGCCTTGTCATGATTGATAAACAGCTTCGCTTTGTATGTTGCGATCATCTGCCTAATCTTATCCATAGAGGCGATTGACGCGGCCTTATCGGTGTTCAAGGACGGCACCGTGTTTTTTTCAAAATTCTCTTCCAGATGAACGACGTCGCCGGACAGAATGATGAAGCCTGAATTCTTCAGATGGACTAGCAACGATTGACTGCCGGGAGTGTGTCCCGGTGTGGAAACCAAGGTAACACTAGCATCTCCAAATACGTCTGTATCACCCTCGAGCAGTTTAAGATGTTTTGGAGTACCCAAAAGCTTACGTGCGAGAGCCTTCAATTGATTCACGTTGTCGTTCGGGCCATCGGGAGAACTGATCCACGCATACTCGGCTCGCTGCATCAGAACTGTTGAATTCGGGAACAAGCTAACATTGCCAATGTGGTCGCCGTGAGTATGGGATAGCGCAACATAAGTGATGTCGATTGTCTTAAGTCCGATCGCGGCGAGTTGATCAGTTAGCGTCTTATCTAGATGGTAGACGATCAATTTAGGCAGGGTTGACCAGCCTTTGGGGTCGTTCAACGCGGATTCAGGAACACCCGTATCCCAGAGTAACCATTCGCTTCCCCGCTGTATCAGCCAACAAGTCGACGAGAATTCGATGCTCCGTCCAACATTTTCGCCAGGGGTCCAGACCAACTCGTCGTTCGCAAGGGAGTGACCGCAATCCAGCCGATAAAGCTTGTCGGCGAAGCCGGCCCCCGTCGCGTCCGGCAGCCTCGAGTCAGCGGTTGCAGTCAGCGTGCTGCCTAGCAATAGCAAAGCGGCGGCCAGAAACGACAAGATCGCCGTGCTTGTATGCTTTAACACATCCGATCCTCCGGTCAGAAACCTAAATACGTCCAGCTTTGCATTCGTTCGCCGATCGGCTCAAATGCAAAGACACCGCGGACCGGCACACCGAGTCCGCAGGTTCAATCCAGCACTCGAAAGGGGCGCAATCTGCTTTGGAACCTGCCGCGTTGTTCGCATGTGATGGTCACAACGGGGCGACTTCAGCGGCCGTTCACCGCTTCTGGTACGAGTGGAAAATGTAATCTTTTGACGCCACTATCGTATGGCACGCGAACCCGCAATTGACGGTTCCAGTAGCATCGGGCGTGTACGTGTCGGACGCGGGATCGTAGTCAAACACGGCGTAGGCCCACCCCTTCGTGTCCGGGAATCTCTGGGTATCCTTCTCGATTAAAAAGATGTCTTGCAAGGTGTCCGGCACGTTAACGGAAAAGGGGGCCTCCGTGCTCTTTTTCAGTTTCCACTCGATCTTCGCAATCTTGGAGCCGTCGGGGAACGGCTTGCCGTTGCCGGGAACGCCAGCCTTGTAGGCGTCGATCATCACGGGATTGGCCACCATCGCCTTGAGCAATTCTTCGGTCTGACTGACGGAGACAACCTGCCAGTCTTCGTATCCCCTGAAGTCAGAGAACGCGAGGCCATTCGGCACTTGCAAGGTGTACTTGTCCTGCGCGGCAAGGGCCATGCCGCCCACGGCGGCGAGCGCTACCGCAATGATCACAATCACCAAGGATGGAACTCTCGTCACGGCTCACTCCTGCGCTGGCGCTTGCAAGTCAAGTTCAAAGGCGCCCGTTCAAACGGTGCCGGCGCAGTGCGTGCGAGATACAGTTTAATGTTGGCTCGCACTTAAAAGGCCGACCATCACCCGCCGAGCGTGACGCGGGCTATTCTCTCACTCGAAACTTTCACAATCCATAGGGCGTTCGGCTGAAAATTTAGGCAAGTGCTCCTGCCGCGCCAGCGATCGAAGCTGGCCAGGGGCGCCAAAGACAAGAAGCACGCCATATCTCATTCGGGTCAATCGCGTCGTTTTGACAACGCGCCGACCACTTCCGGCCTTCCCCTATGAACAGACATCGACAGCACGCAGTCTGCATGTCTCAAAGGCGCCACTAGCAGAAATTGGACGGCACGGCGTCGCGGAGGGCCTAAGGCGGCGCACAATTACCAATAGGTAGACCCTTTGCATCAACCGCGTCGGGGTTACATCGTAGCCGCGAGCTTATTTCTTTCTCAACCCTCTGCTTCGTCTCATCGATCCATCTCCGGAATTGGCTGACTCTAGTATACACGGTTGCGTGCGCTATATCTGTTGCCCTATTACATTCACTTCCAATGCTGACGATTCCGATTTGTGTGAACTCATTTGGTTTGGTCTCCAGCAGTAGAGGGCCTCCGCTGTCGGCTGGGCAGGCGTCCTTAGTCCCCCCAAGATCACTACCAGCGCAAATCGTCGTCGAATCATCCATTACCTCTTTTTGCAAGGGCGGAAAGTTCGCAAACGTTGAGATCAACGCTGTTTCGACCTTCTGCCGATCGGGGACATCTAGTGGCGATCCAAAGTGCTTGATTACCAAATAGTTGCTTGCGTACGAGGCTAATTCCTCCGATATCCGTTTAATCCGCGTTTCCCTCTGATCCTTTCGACAAATCTCACGATTAAGAATCTTGACTTTAGTTTCTCGAAGATTTTTCTGCACTACTGCGCTCTTGTCAGTAAATCCCCATCCAAGCACAATAGCTTCACGACCCGCCTGTATTGCAGACTTTTCACCATCCAGGTTGACCAAGCGATACATTAACTCTTTGGGCGGGGGGTCCTTGAGTTTGCCGATAGCGATATCGTTCCGGAATTTTATTTCTCTGTTGTATTGCTCATGAATGACAAATTCCGATACTTCGATGCGCTTGCCATTTTCAAAATTTCTAGAACCGACATAGACGTCCATATCTCCGATTTGCTCAAAGCAATGCGCTGCAGTAAGTATCCAAGTCGAATCAATCAAAGTGGCGCCACACTTTTTCTCTTCCTCAGCTTCACGTCCTTTCGGAGCTTTTCTAGCAAATAGAGAGACTACAAAAGGATATTTCGTAAAGTCAGCCTCTATACCATCAGCGACGTAGCGGCTTGTCGACTGAGTCTGGGCTGGCGACGAACCATTCTCTAAGCTGCCGGGGACTTGCGCGCTAGCGACAGATGCCAAGCCGATATTAGCAACAAACACAACAATGATACCTTTTATAGGTCTCGCCAGATGGCTGATCGCAATGTGGATCCACCATGTCACGGTTCGATACATCTGAAAAACTCCTTCCGGCTCGGGCTTTTGTCGCGTGCGATCCCTTTAGGGGACCAGAAAGGCAGTGGCGACTCCGAAGACGACGTCCTGGGCGACGTCGGCCGTGTAAGCAGATTGCGCTCGGTACCTAATTGCGTCCCTTGGTGCAATCATAGAAAAAAAGCATGGCGCCTAACGCAGAGCTGAAGGTCTGCAACTGTGCAGGTTTTCGGACGCCGGCATGACGAGGCTATCCACACGCTGCGGCGACCGGCGTCCGAAAAGCGCCAATGCACGAAGTCGCGGGAGTATGGCACCCGGCAGTGCAGCGAGTGCTATGGGGATCGTATGTTGGTGGCGATCTCGATGGTGGACGCGGCGCGAGCAGAATGCTTCCACAACTTCCGCGTTTTGGCATGAACGTTGCAAAAGAGTTTTTTTAATGTTTTGGGCTCGTGTAATTTCAAATGATTGCGCGTGGCAGAAACAGCACATCCCACAACCATTGCGCGATTGATCGGTCGATCTGTGTTCGGTGGCATGGTGTGAATCAATTTCTTGCGAGTAGAAATATCCACGGCACATTCAAGCAAACTTGGTTTGCGCTATTCGTCAAGACAACTTTGTCATTGCGTGATGGCGGGGTCGATGTGACTCGCCGCATCAGGGTGCCGGCCTGCCAGATGATCCTTGCTGTTCTTGATCATGCGTTGCACGCCGACAATACATGAGCTGATCGTGTTGACCTTGCCACCTCGCCATCCCTGTCCTCTCGATCGGCTGCCGGCCTCTCGGCTCTTGCTCCCGCGCAGCGGGCTGGAGCGCAGCGACTTCGTGCAATGGTCAAAAGCACCGTTTTGACCGTCAACCGCTCACATCCGGTGTACCCCGATCAACGGACATTCCGGCGGCACGGCAGAGCAGTTTCGGGCCGGCATCCAGCGGGCGATCGACAAAGGCTGGCTGGCGCACCATGAATCGGGAACCCATGTGAAGTTCACCCCGGCCGGCGCTGAGCTGTTCGCTTAAAGAACAGCCCCATAGCGATGCGGTGACGTCCGGTTTGACGCGCATTCCGGACTCAAGCCGGACATCGCGCCGTGTCGGAAATGTGCCATTTGCGGACATCTAAAGTTTTTAGCGCATGATCGGAAGGCCGCGGCATCGCTCCGAAACGCCGAGACCGTTACCATTCCTTGAATGTCGGCTCGATGCACCCCCCGCAGACCCAAGGAAAAAGTCCAATCGGCCGTACGCTTGGCACTGTCGGGGAGATACCTACTCCAGGCATCGGCTCGGACCGGATTGATCGACTGCCAAATGACATCAAAGGACCCAGAAGAATTTATTTTGCCTATCATGACTGGCTTGGAAAGATGATGATTGGTGTTCATCACAACTTCGAATCCGCTCGGCGCCTTGATTCTTTGACCATACATGGCCTGCCGGACTGCATTGACGTCAGTGCTGCCCGCTTGGACAACGGCTTGCGCCCACATCCTGAAGCCAATGAAGGTGGCTTCCATCGGGTCATTTGTGGTTTTGTCTCGTTGCTCGTTGAAGTTCGCCCACATTCTCACGAAAGCTTCGTTTTCTGCTGAGTTGATCGACTGGAAGTAATTCCGGGCCGCCAGGTCTCCGATGAGGTGGCTGGTGTCCACGCTGAGCAATTCGCGCTCACCAATAGAGAAAGCCATCACCGGGATGACGGCGGGATCCACCTTCTGGGCCGCGAGTTTCTTGTAGAAGTACGTGTTTGCATCGCCGTTGACTGTCGATATCACGGCGGTCTTTTTTCCCTCCGAACCGAAGGACTTGATCCACTGGATGGCCGCTCGCCAGTCGGAATTGCCGAACGGCGTATAGATTGTCATGATATCCTCTGACAATACCCCCTCCGCGGCGAGGTCCGGTGTCCCAGCGTATTGGCGCTCAACGCGGTTTGGAGCGACAACGCCGACCTTAAGAGCGACCGCTGAGGTCCGCCTTGGGTCAAAACCGGTAAGTCTCAGATTGAGGAGAACGATACCGCTTCGCCCGCGAAAGGAGACGGTGTGTATCGATGATCGTCGTAATCCGGTTAGGTGGCACATCGAGCGCATGCGCGAGAGCCGGCCCATCAGTTTCCATTCAGTGATGGTCGGTAATTTCGGCGACCGTAGACCACTCCTATTTCTTGCAGACAACCCAGTCAAACACACCATCGCTGGGCCGCGATTGCCAGCGACCCGCCACCTCTCCAGCGTGCATGTCGTATTGTGAAATGTAATGTGTGGCCACACCTGACGATGCATGCCAATGTGAATCCACTTGATCAGCGTAGCCATACGCGATGCAGATCTGAGTGGCAGCCTTCGACTGGCCGCGCGCCGAGCAATCGTTCGCCCCATCTATGTCTGCGCAGCGATCGACATTATCTCCCTGCACCTTGGGATTCTCGATCCGTGCGGGGTTACTCTGAGCGAATGCAACCGCGATCGCACCGATTGAGAACCATATTGCCAAACAAATCAAAGCTCGCACGTCACCCTCCTTAGTCGTCCAATGCCCCGGCGCGTGGGCAGTGGCTGCGACCATGATAACTGCTGCCTACAGGTTTGTTCGTCCGCGACTTTGAATGATTATCTCGTCACTCACCGCCGCCCGCGCTCCTGCGATTTTTTTTCGCCGATTAAACAGGGCACCCGGGGCTCTTTCTCGGCGGCCGGGACGATCCCGCTCTCTGGCGTGAGGCCCGCAACTTCGAGAACAAGCTTGGTCCGGATCGCTTCCTGGAATTTTTCGCGATCTTTGATCGTCATGATGAAGGCGCCGGGCCCTCCGATCACGCAGTCCTCGTAATAGAGATCGAGATTCTCGATATCGATCGTCGAAAGGGATGGCTCCTTCACCATGATCGGCAGGCCGTTGATGATGATGCCCTTCTCCAGGGCAGCGTCGCGCGCGCCGGTTACGGGGGCTCCGTCGTTGTTCGGCCCATCGCCGGAAATGTCGATGACGCGCCGCAACCCGCGATACGGATTCTCTCGAACAGCTGCAGTGCGAAATCAATCGCGCCGGAAATCGAGGTGCTCGAACCTCGGCGAACCGGCGTTTTCATGATCTCGGCGGCCACGGCATCCGCCGATTCCAGGCCGTCGATCACGCGCCAGGGAACGATGATCTTCTCGTCGCCCGACATCGACCACTCGAAATAGGTCACGGCCACCTTGCTACCCGGAACGGCCCTCAGCGCCTGAAGGAAGTCTTTCGACACGATGGCCTGTGCATAGCCCTCGCGCTGAATGGCAAGTTCGTCCATATCCATCGAATAGGAGACGTCGACGGCGATAACGAGCTCGACATTGACGGATGATACATTGTGTTGGGTGTCGGCGAATCGAGATTTCGGGCTCGGCGCGGCAATGCCAGCAACGTCACCTCCGACTATCGTCCCCGCAACAAGCACCGCGCCGACCGAGACACACCAGCGCATGGGGGCCCTCCCGTCCTTTCACGAGCATGGTGACACCCAAAACGCGCCCCGAAAAGCGGAAACATGCTTCCGGGAGAAGTCGACATGTCGCAAAGGTGCCACACTCGGACATCGCACGATTCTAACGTGCGGCGCGACTTTTCTGAATTGTCAAAGCTACTCAGGATCACCCGACATCTCCTCGGAAGAGGGACAGAGGCAGGGAGCAGATCAAAAATGACGGACAACCCCATGCGTCCCACTGAAACGAGACAAGTGTCACAAGCCGCCCGCTGCGGAGCCAAAACCCGATCGGGCGCGCCATGCAAGTCTGCGCCTGTCACCGGGCGGCGGAGGTGCCGAATGCACGGTGGTGCAGACGGCAGCGGTGCCCCGAAAGGACCAAAGAACGGCAACTACCAGCACGGACCTATAGTTTGAGCAATGAAGAGGCCGCCTGATGGCAGCAGTAACGTGATCAGAGCGGCCACGGCCAGTGAAAAGGCCAACGTCTGCAACGTCGAGAGACTGCCCTTCCCATCCGGCCCCGCGGAGACCTGGGCAGGGTTCAATGCGCGGAGGAACGATGCGAACGTGTGATCTTGCTTGCGGAGCGCGAACGCGATCCAGAGGTAGAGGACGAGGACCTCCGCGACGACGGCAAAGATGCTGAGCCAGTACGGACTGAGCCTGACGCTCACGGACGAGAACCGCCAGGGAGATTGCCCGACCGGGCTGTTGCACGTGTAGAGATACAGATCGACCCGGCTCCAGAACCAAGCCAGATCGTCGCCCATGTTCAGCGTGACGATGGTCTGATCGGGTTCGAGCAGATGCTTCTGCACCAACGGATCGGATTCCGTCGCGCGGTGCGTGACGGCGTCCTGCCGCTTGAAGAGGTAGGTCTCTTCGCCGTAGTCGATCCCGGCGAAGTATCGGACGCCGTCGACGAACGGCGCACGCACGCCGACGTCGACGCGCTGGTTCGTCGGCAGAAAATTCGTGGCAAGCACAATGGCGGCGCCTACCCGGTTACGCCCGGACCGGAGCTCTACCGCAAACTCGTCAGGCCTTACGCACTGTTTCGGCGGATCGCCAGGCGTGACCGCGGCCGGCGTCTCGGCACCCGTAGGCGTTGCCTCGGACTTCTGAGCCGACTGAGCGGCACGCGGTTGTTCGAGCATGGGACTTTGCGCCGCCAGCGCCGGACCGTTGGCCGGCGGCGTCTGCTGCTGGGAGTTCGCCGGCGCGAGAAGGGCGGCGCCCGCAAGCGCGATGGCGCACACGGCAAAGATACGCGATCTAGACATTACCCTCCAAAAGCCGAACGACCACAATACTATTTACCGGAGGTTGTATCGTCCTCGCAACCGACGTCGCCGAATGGATACCGTTGTCCCCCGACTAATCGTGCTTCTTCCGGGTTCGGTTGGCTCGCGATCCGACGACGCGACAACACGATCGCCTCCCGCTATTCTCGGCGGGTCTATCCTTTACTCGCGGAAGAAACAGCCCAGACGCGGCTGACCGGTTCTCATCGCGCGCTCGATGAATTTCTTGGTCCTCGTTTCCATATTCGCGCGCCCATCGCGGCGAAAGCGCGTTTCGGGGCTTGCGCATTAGATAAGCGCATGCTTATCTAATGACATGATCGAGAATGACCTCTTCAAGGCCCTGGCGGACCCGACCCGCCGCGCCATCTTCGCGAAACTGGCGACCGGCGGCATGAACGCCAGCGCGTTGCGCGAAGGCATGGAGATCAGCCAGCCGGCCATGTCCCAGCACCTTGCGGTGCTGCGCAACGCCAGGCTGGTGCGCGAACAACGGCGCGGACGTTTCGTGAACTACGAGGTGGATCCAGCCGGCCTGGCACTGATCGCCAGATGGCTGGTGAAGTATCACGCCTACTGGCCGCGCCGGGTCGACGCTCTGAAAACGTTGCTGAAGGATATGGACCAATGAACGACGTGTCGGATCAAGACTTCGGCAGATCAAGACTTGGCGGATCAAGCGCAGACTGACCAATTGGTGTTCGACTACGAACTCGACGCGCCGCCGCAAAAAGTCTGGCGGGCGCTCAGCATCGCCGGGTTTCGCGAGAGATGGCTGCCGAAAGCAGCATTGGCCGACGCCGAGCCGGTGCGTTCGGTGCCGGGCGAGGAGATCGGCTACCGAATGCGGGACGACGAACCACCCTTCCTGCACAGCATCGTGACGTTTCAATTGAGCCCCAACGCGGACGGCGGCACCCACTTGAGGATCATTCACCGGCTGGCGGACCGGCGAGCCCAGCACGAGCTGCCAAGGGCCGCGAATAATAACGGGCGTTGCCTGATGCGCGCCGCCTGACACCTCGGCCCAGTTTACGGAAATTCAGCAGGACAGGAGTTCGCCGATGCGCGAAGCGATGCAGCTCGTCCCCATGGTTGTCGAACAATCCAGCCGGGGAGAACGGTCTTTCGACATCTATTCGCGGCTCTTGCGCGAGCGCATCGTCTTTCTCAACGGAGAAGTCAATGATGCCGTGTCCGCGCTGGTCTGCGCGCAGCTATTATTCCTGGAGGCCGATAATCCGCACAAGCCGATCCACCTCTACATCAATTCGCCGGGTGGTGTGGTCACCAGCGGTTTCGCCATGTATGACACCATGCGATACATCAAGGCGCCGGTGCACACGGTATGCATGGGGACGGCCCGCTCGATGGGCTCGTTCCTGCTGATGGCGGGCGAACCGGGCGAGCGGGTGGCGCTGCCCAATGCGAGCCTGCACGTCCATCAGCCGCTCGGCGGTTTCCAGGGCCAGGCGTCGGATATCCTCATCCACGCCGAGGAGATGCTGAAGACCAAGCGTCGGATCATCCTGCTCTACGCCGAGCATTGCCGACGCAGCTTCGAGGAGGTCGAGCAGACCCTCGATCGGGATCACTTCATGACGCCGGAGGAAGCTCTGGAATGGGGATTGATCGACCGCATCCTCAAGCAGCGAGAGGATGTACGATGACGACGCCCGCGATCCAATAAACTACGAATCTCGATAACGACATTTGGTTCAGGTTGCGATCTGACCAAGATGCCGGAACCAGATCCGCCCTGCGTCCCGAACGTAAATAGCTCTCGAAAAGATCAATAGAAACAAGCATCCTTTGCCTTCGCTTGACCACCTTTGTCGCCGTTTGTTCACGGGGTTTCGGTGGTCAATCGGTGGTCGGCCGCACAGACGTAACCTTTGGCTTTTCGATGAGAATGCAAAACCTGGACGAGTAGCGGTTTTCTACTCCGCGGGTTGCAGGTTCGAGTCCTGCTGGGATCGCCAATAAAATCATCAGAAAGATGTGCGTTTTGTTCTCGTTGTTTACGTGTCTCACGTCGTACCAAAAAAACCCCTTTGATATCAGTCTTTCCCTGCCCGTCCCTGTTGGTAAGTGAGACACGGATGATACGCGGCGCTTCGGTGTTTGTTCTTGTTCATGCCCAAGCGCATGGATTCTATTGAGCGGGCCAAGGGCTGGCGCTCCAATGCGGGCCTTAGCCGCCGTCCTGCGCCGCTAACCTCCCGCACGCGTTCTGGCAGCAAGGGCAGCCGCTCACGGGGCCGGTGCCCCCCCGCGCGGCCACTCCGGACTAACGAAAAATACTCGGTGATAAAATCGCGCCGGTGTTCCTTTGATAGAACACCCCTGTCCAAAAATGGAGTCCGTAGAAGTACGGGCAAAATCCTAATGTCAGCGATCAGAGGTTGAAATTGACGAACCCAATTCGAGGGACGCCGATGTGGAAGCTATGGACCCGAGACGAAAACGTCCAGCCGCCAGTTGGATCGGATGTAGAACGACAATTACGGTGGCCGGTCGCGTTGCCTCACCGAAAGATGTTACCCAGGTGCCTCATCGGAGATGTTACCTGAACGTCGCTGATCCTCACTTGTGTGGCCAGGTGAGCCCCTGTGCACGGCAGTTGATGGAATTAGCCGAGATTTTGAGCTCGGTAATTGATGGGACCAATGCACCCCGCCCTTCGATAACAGCTTGAAAAACCTCGCTGCGCGGTAGCAGTGGTTTCGTTCAAGCGGCATCCATCGACAAGCGCGATCATACGAACCTCAAAGAACCTGCCCATTCTAAGGACTTGCGCAAAGATTGAGGGGCCTTTTCGGCGTGGATGGTGAAAGTGCGCACGGAGGCCGGATCCCGCCATCGACCCGTTGGTGGCAAACGGTGGCCTCGTGGCAAGCCCTGTCAAGGCCGATAGCCGCCGGAGGCGGGGGCCGAAGGCCCGCCTTTACAGGGCTTGCCACGAGGCCATACTCGGGCCACCAGGTCGAAGGAGGGGGCGCCGTCGGCGGGTCGCCGACTTCCGCTTCCCGTCAACTCTATAGCTCCCACCCAGGGGTAGCCAAGGCGTCCCCCCATCCTTTTGTTCGATCGGGGCCATCCTTCCGTCCCGACCTGCGCATCGCAAATGCGCGTCGCGCACAGCGGCCGTCAAGGATGGTCCGTCTTCGGACCACCGCGTCGGCGGCGCGCAGCGTCCCTGATGGCCGAGAGCACGACGGCATGCTCGATCGTGTCGGGGCCCGCGTCCGCGCGCCACCGGACAGAGCGTCAGAAGCAACACCGTCAAAAAACGTGCTCCCGCTCTTTTGCGTCCAGCGGACCGTTAGCCGCGTTTGCGGCAGAAGTTGTTTGCGCTTCGCGAGCGACCGACGGACCGACAGCGCTTTGCCGCACACCGAAGACGAGTTTGCGCGCCATTTGGCTGCGCCATTCTTTGAGCCGGCGCTGTAGTGTTCGCAGCTCGCCATTCGGATAGACGCCTGGGCGCTGATGCTGTAGGCGTTCGAAGAGATCTCTTCCTGTCTGATCCGGATCAACTTCCAGCCATTGCTGGATCGTCGGCCACGCAGTCTCGAAGGGATCTTTCCTTGTCCGCCAGTAGCGCGGCGGTTTGGCGATTTTGCAGTGGGTCGCTCGTATCTCCGTTTGACGCCACGCGGTGCAAAGTCCACTCAAGAAGCGGCTCAGGTCGTCCTGTTGCGCGATGGGTGTGTGCGGATGACCGCCTTCTGAGAGCAGTGCGAGATGCGACTGCATTCTGCGGATTTCATCGAGGAGCTGCAGGGGGTCGAGAGTTTCGGCAATTCCGCGCAACTGCGATTTCACCTGCTCGGAGATCGCGCTCGAGGCAAGCAGTCGCGCGCTCGGCGTTTCGGGCGCGTGGTAACGTTTGATGACCCGTGAACCGAGACGCGTCTTTTCCTTGAGTTTGAAAGAGGGCTGGAAGAAGTTGACGAACAGCCGCGACGCGGCGTAGAGCCGCGAGAGAGCCTCGACGGCGGCCATTCCTTCGAACCTGCGATAACCGACCAGGCGTCGCACCACCGCGCCGTTTTTCTGTTCGATCCAGGCCTGATCGTTCTTGTGATATGGCCGCGAACGAGTGAACTCGATGCGCTGCATGGCGCAATAGCGCACCAGCGCGTCATTCAGAAACTCCGAGCCGTTGTCGACATCCAGACCGCGCAGCATAAATGGCAGGCTGCCGCGCAGCGCGTCGACCGCCTCGATCACGAGGGCGGAGTCTCGGACCAACAGTGGCACGCACTCCGTCCACCCGCTGAATAGATCGGTCAGGCTCAGGGTCTGCACGTAGCTGCCGGCCGCGGTCTCTCCGGAGTGGGCGACCAGATCTATTTCCATGTACCCCGATGGAGGGTCGTCCCAATCAGCGAATGTCCGTATCGGTACGCTTCGGCGCAACGCCGTCGGCGCCTTGCTGGCGCGCCCTCGAGAGTTTGCCGAGCGGACTTCTCGCAACAGCCGATCGACGGTTGCGGCACTGATGGCAGTGAGCTTGGCGCGGATTGCCGGGTCCACTTGCAGGTGTTTGTGCCGCTCGAGCGCCGGGAGCAGCACTGGAAGGAGCGCCTTCAGCCGCTTGCCGCAAACGCGGTCCGAAGCCTCCCACAACACGATCAGCGCCTGACGGATAGCCTCATCGTACAGCCGCGGTCGGTGTCTTGCGAACGATGGCTCACAGAACTCGCAGGAACCATTGAGGATCCGAATGGCTGACTTCCGATGATATCCGCTGATCGACGCAAACTCTTGCAGAATGCATGTCTTCTCCGCGCGAGAACTCGCCCGATAGCGGCTGCGCAAGGCTTGCACCAGTTCTCGCCGTGCCTGCACCGAGACCGTCTTCGACATTTGTGCCTCCCCGGTTTGCTACCGATGACGGTAACAAATTCTGTGAGGCAACGACCCATTTTAGGTAGCAAATTCGGTGAGGCAATGCGACCGGCCAAGTTAATTGTCGCCGCACAATCGGACAAATTCGATACGGACAAACGCGCCTTGGAAGGGGCGTGCGATCTGATCAGGCATTCGGTCCACGTCAAAGTGCTCTACATCGAAAAACCGAACGGCGACCGGTTCGAATTTGACGCCATCAAGCGCTGGTGCGACGCGCAGCCCTAAGACGCCGTGAAGAAAGACGCGGGCCGCACAGCCGCAACCTGTAGCGGCTTCCCTCCCGGCCCGATCGGCGGAAGTTACGAGGTTCGCTTTTCGGATGGCAGGCCGTCTGTGTTCTTCTATTGGGACGATGAACCAAAGCCGCCGCCTCCGCCCGGAACAGCTTGACAGTGAAAAGGCCCTAGAGCAGGCAAAAGCGTCTGCACGCGCCGAGCGCGATTCCCTCGGAAGGTAAGCACACCATGGCTCTTAGCATGTTCGACCAGATATTGTTTGACCTCGCCTGCGGACATTCCGTTGTCCTCGGTCGGCTTGCTGATGCCAATACGTGGACGTGCGGAGAGTGCGGGAAAATCACTGATCTGAACGCGGAGCCATTTCGGACTGAACTGGCTCGCGATAGGGATTCCGCTCGCCAGATCGATATACAGGCGCAGCAACGGGGCGAAACGGTTGTACGTACGGGTTAAGGGCTGGCGCTTCAATGGCGGCATGCCCGCCCTCACCCGCCGCCGGTCAAAAGACCCCCGCGATGCTGGCACGTCTATTACGGTGACGTGCGCGTCGGAACGATCGCGATCCGCTCCGGCAATCCAGCCGACATCGATCCGTGAGCCTGGAGCTGTGGCTTCTATCCGGGCAGCCATCCAAGGGAATACACGTCCGGCACCGCGGCCAGCTTCGACCAGGCGCGCGCCGATTTCGAGGAAGCCTGGCGGGTCTTTCTCGCCGATCGCACAGAGGCCGACTTCGACGAATACCGGAAGCACCGCGCCTGGACAGCGTGGAAATACGCGATGTGGGATTCTGGGATGCAAGCTGCCCACGCAACTAGCAAGCGGCCAGTCCAGATGCTTCTGCGGCGCAATGATCGACATCAAGGGCATGAGCCAGCACGTCCATGTCGCCCACATGGAAGCCGCATGAAGTTCGTCGAGCCCAACCGCTTCGCGGATCCCGACGCCGCCGCGCGCAAGCTATTGGACATCGCGAACGCCATCGAGCCTGGCCAAGACGGGCGCATCTATATCGAGCTAGTCAACGCCGCTTTTCTAAAGGCCGGCGGCGCGGCAGAGCAGTTCCGCGCCGGTATCCAGATGGCGGTCGACAAAGGGGGATGGTACGGCACGAATCCGGGACCTATGTGAAGTTCACCCCGGCGGGCGCTGAGCTGTTCGCTTAAAGGACAGCCCCATATAGCGATGCGGTGACGTCCGGTTTGACGCGCATTCCGGACTCAAGCCGGACATCGCGCCGTGTCGGAAATGTGCCAATGCACGAAGTCGCTGCGCTCCAGCCCGCTGCGCGGGAGCAAGAGCCGAGAGGCCGGTAGCCAGGTGAGAGGACAGCGATGGCGAGGTGGCAAGGTCAACACGATCAGCTCATGTATTGTCGGCGTGCAACGCATGATCAAGAACAGCAAGGATCATCTGGCAGGCCGGCACCCTGATGCGGCGAGTCACATCGACCCCGCCATCACGCAATGACAAAGTTGTCTTGACGAATAGCGCAAACCAAGTTTGCTTGAATGTGCCGTGGATATTTCTCCTCGCAAGAAATTGATCCGCACCATGCCACCGAACACCGATCGACCGATCAATCGCGCAATGGTTGTGGGATGTGCTGTTTCTGCCACGCGCAACCATTTGAAATTACACGAGCCAAAAACATTAAAAATCCACTTGTGCAACGTTCATGCCAAAACGCGGAAGTTGTGGAAGCATTCTGCTCGCGCCGCGTCCACCATCGAGATCGCCACCAACATACGATCCCCATAGCACTCGCTGCACTGCCGGGTGCCACACTCCCGCGACTTCGTGCATTGGCGCTTTTCGGACGCCGGCCGCCGCAGCGCGTGGATAGCCTCCTCATGCCGGCGTCCGAAAACCTGCACAACAACGGAAATGAGCGGAGACTACCAACCTCGGCTAGACGCAATGTAGGGCCCAGCGATTTGTGTTCGGCGGCTCTGAGAAAGCGGGTCGGGGATCACTCGCTGGGTTCGGGTCCGCCGGTTCGAAGGCGTCGGTGTCTCGAGCGTGCCAAGGCCGGCAACAACGCGCAGACCTAGGTCTCTCCCGCTAGCGCCATAGCCCGCTGCATGATCTTCGGATCCTGCAGGGCGCTGGTCGGCTCCATCAGATGCAAGACCCGCACGCTGAGGCGGTGAACGTCGGGGTCAACTTCCGCGAGGCGGCGGATCGCGTGGCTGACTCTCCAGCGTTCGTCAAAATCCGCCGGCCGCAGGCCTTGCGTGCTTGGAAACGCGAGGTCGCGGGTCTCCATGACCGACCACGCTTGAGCGTTGAGTTTGAAGCATCCGGCGAAATAGGCCGGCGCCAACCCCCGGAGTGGATCGCCGCCGCCTAGCGCGCTTTGCTTCAAGGCGGCGCGCAACGCGAGGGCCTGTCCGGCTGCAAGGCTTATGCCCTGTCCATACATCGGATTGAAGCTCGTAAAGCCCTCACCCGCCGGCAGAAGGCCGTCCGGAAAGCGCTCCATGCGATCGTAGCGGCGCCAAATTCCGGTTGGGATATTGTAGGAGCGCAACGGGCCAACAAGCTCGGCCTCCGCCAGCCTATCATGGACGACGGGATGGGCGAGACCACGTGTCCATTCCAGGAAGCCTTCCAGATCGCGGGGAGCAAATTCGCCGCCACGCCCGTAGGTGGTTGCGACCCAGTGGCCGCCATCGACGGGTGAGATGTAGGCTGCACGTCGCGAGGGAGGAATGGCGAGCATCAGGCAGGCCCAGGAACTATCGCGCCATTTCGGCGGCGGCCGGAAGGTGCCAGAGGTGTAGCCCATGTTGATGTCGAGTTGCTGTGCCTCGACAGCGCCATAGCCTTGTTGCTGCAACCAGCCCGGCAAGCGGCTACCACGCCCCGAACAATCGATCACGAGCTCCGCCGAAATCGTTTCGTCGCCGCCGGCGTCGCTGTTGAGGGCAACACCGCAAACGTTGTGGGCAGCGTCAGACAGGAAAGAGACCAGGCGCGTACCCTCGTGCAGTGTCACGTTCGGTTTGCGAAAAATCAGATTTCCAGCGACATGCTCAAGCAATGGCCGCGTGACCGACGGCGTCAAGATCCCGACGTCCCGGATCGGCGTCGGCCCGACCATATCGTGGAACCAGATGTCCTGATTTCTGCGGATACGAACCGCGCCGGCTTCGTACAACCGCCCAATCATTCCGGGAACCAATTGGTCGAACGCCTCGACAGCATAGCCGAGAAGCGTATGGACGTGTGCGCCTTGCGGCACCCCTTTGCGCAGCCCTGGACGCGTTGGCAACCTGTCGCGCTCAACGACGACGACATTCTTGAAAAAATCCGACAATGCGGCCGCGGCGAGCAAGCCGGCCAACCCGGCACCGACGACGACCGCCGTCTCGCCTGCACTAATCTGATGGGATGCTTGTTCAATCATCTTGCCTCCGTTCGATCGCTGCAATGCGGCTCAAGAGTCAAGTATCCCCTGGATGGACAGTTGGTTTGCCTATCACCAGCTCAGGGCCGACGCTGCCCATTGTTTGGGGAAGAACGGATGCGGCTGAGCGCGCCCAGTTTATCCCAAGCCGGCACGGAGTATCCAGACGCGGCGGGCTAATCCCGGCGTTATGACTGCAAATAAATCGACCGGCGATGCACTCAGCGTTCAAATCCTGCGCTTACTGAGTATTGGTGCGACATCCAATTTGCCAACTTCCTTGGGAATTGACCAAGCGCAACGCTTAACCGTTCAGGACCGGCGCGAACCACTACCACCAGCATTGCCGCACGGCACGACAATGTCGGCTGTGGGTCATTAGCGTCGATTTTGACATGTCAGCGACATGTCCGGTTGGATCGCAATCTCGGACATGCCGGCGGCACGGGCGAGGAGTGTTCGGTACACACAGCCCTTGTAGTCGCCGACTTTACCAAACCCCTTGGTGGGATCCTTCGCTCCCAACTCCTTCCAGAGTCTCGTGTGGTGCTCCTGATCGAACTTCGGGAACCCCTCATCTTGCATCATCTTGCAGATTTGCTTGGCCGTGTATCGCTTCTTGTTCACTTCTTTCAGCAATATGCGATTAATCTCTTTGGCTTCATCAGAGCCTGCCTTCACGAACTCTACGGCCACATCCGCATGCTGTTGCTTCGCGAAACGGAATACTTGGTACCATTCTTTTTGCCAGCCACAGACCCGCTGCCGAAGCTATCAGGACCTTGCGGCCGGCCATCCAAAAATCCAAGTCAGAACTGGAAGAGGCGTAAAGAATTGTAGGAGAAAAGCGGCAATCACGATCAGAGCCGCGTAGCTTAATACCCCACGTATGATCCGGTGCTTAAGTGGCGGATAGGGTGGCCTATTATTCGGCGGCCAGGCAAATGCCTCTTCCCAATCTTGCTGAGAAATGTGGGTCGGCCTAATTCTCTCAAGCGGTAGCCACGCACGATAAGCCTCAATACCACGTTCACGCGCGATGGCATTCCTCAAATACAAGAAGTTACTCCGCCCTACGAAGTCGATTGCGTTTCTGATCATGAGACGCACAAGGAACAAAATTAGCAAACCCGCGAGGTAGACAAACGCAATCATAAATCCCGATATGAGCCATGCTTTGGTGAAAGATTTTATGGTGAAAACTGTCGAAACCAATTGCACAGTAGAGTCGGCGAGCTTGTCGAGCCCGTTGAATAACTGGCCGAAGATCGATTTATCATCGGCAGCTTGCAGCCAGAGAATTACGCCAATCACTATCGCGAGCTGAAATAAAGGAAATCTCACTATGCTTCGGATCGGCGCCGAAATCAGCTTGATCATCCGATGGGTGCTCCCAATAGTGACTCAACAGAGCCGTACAGCACAAGATATAATTTGTGACCCTCATTTCGAACTCTATAAGACTATAAGAGTTGTTGCACCTCAAACTACAACTTTCATCTGACCGCGCCTTTCCGATAGGCTCTCTGCTTGCCGTGCAGAAAACGGCCATTGTGATATAATTGAGCTATGTCACACGCCGACAAAAGTCTCTTAAAGGAAATTGCTTCTTGGCCCGAGGCGGATCAGCAGGAACTAGCCGAAATTGCGCGCGAAATTGAATATCCCGCCGCACTGGGATTTATCGCTTATCAGACGCTGAAAGAGCAGCCGTCCGCGAAGGGATAGATGCCGCCGATGTAGGTCATTTTGCTCCAGAGGACGAAATGGAGGAGTATTATCGTCTTCATCGCGGTGTATGAACGTACGGTTCACCCGCAAAGCGCTGGCTGACCTTGATCAAATCCGCTCATTTATTGGCAAGGAAAATCCCGCGGCAGCATCCCGTCTAGTTACTCGCTTACTAGAGCTTTCCTGGGCGCTTGGTGACAATCCCAAAGAAGGTCGGAGAACCGACGAACCGGGTATCCACGTCTTGATAGCTCCCCACCTAAACACCTAAACTACCTGATCTTTTACCGAATAGCCGAGGCCGAGGTACAGGTACTCCACATTCGCCATACGGCCCGCAGCCGGTGGCGACGCTGAAGGTTTGCTACCCATCACTTCGCCCGCTAAACATTATCCCGCAATCAAACTGCCTCCTGTTCTGGGACGGCACGAAACAGACTGTCGTTGAGCAGTGGAGGTAGCGGACGAGAGATAGCCGTCGATACTCCGCTGAGGTAGCGACCAACTTTGCCATCTCAGAAGATCCGGCTGATCCTGAGCAGACAATCCGCGTTGGCACGTTGATGCTAGCCGAGGACTACTAATTCCCTGCCCCGCCAAATCGCGGGTTTTTTTCATTCAGCCGCTAACGCAGCTGCCCAGCTGAAGTCATAGTGCGCGCTCAACGCTTTCATAACAATGACGGCGCCGAGAACGCAGGCGATCAGTACCAACGTCCTGGTCGAGAACACCTTATTGAACAGCGCCATGCCCTCGCCCTCTAGCGCTGATGACCCAGTCGGATTCCAAGCTTGAGTGCTTTCTGGCGCAGCGCACCTACACTGCGTTTTGTAAGCTTCGCAATTTTAACGACAGGTGTTTTTGCCTTCGAATGCGCCCGCAATTCTTTCACATCCGCTTTGGTATATTCGCGGCGCACGACACTCTTCTTCACTTTCTTAGCCACTTATTGTTCCTTAAACTGTGAAGCGGTCGTACTACCACAAAATCTCTGTACCGCAAGCTCCATCCAAACAATGGCTCTCCCCTTGCCCGTTGTGCCAGTTTTTGTACCCAGTTTTTTGAACTTCATCGGAGCGATAGATGATAGAATAACGTCACAGCATTTATGGATTTTCGACCGCGACTTATTTGGTCACTTGCACTATCGCTCTTCGCTATTTTCTTCTCTCTCAGTTGTGGCGCTGCAGTTTCGTTTGCCTCGACCGACAGCATCGACTACGTCGCGACCGCCCATGCCGCGTGGCAAAATTGCGTGCCTTGCCGCCTCGTTCCGCCACATCGACGCCTGCGCCCGCGGCGAAATCCCCATAGTTGCGGCACCACCGCCGTTCCCAACCCGCGATTTCCTGCCTTGGCGCTTTTCGGCCGCCGGCCGTCGGAGTCCGTGGAGAGACCGTCATCCCGGCAGCCGAAAACCTACACAGGAGCGGACTTCGCAGCCTCCGGCACTCGCACGGTCAGGCACGACGGTCCCGGATCGCAGGGATCGATGCGCGTGACGGTGGCAGACGCTCCGCCGATCCACACAGTCGTCTTGAAACGCTGCTGAGGATCCATGCGTGCGTCGAAATTGTCCCCGTGAATCCTGATATCGGATTTTCGGTAGGCGGTCGTGGGCTCCACGGCCGACACGCTCGGCGCACCGAGGGTATTCAGCTGTGCCGTCGCTTGGTTGGAAAGGAGAGAGGACGACAGAGGTCCGTCCACGACCAGCATGGCCTTCTGAGTAGGCAAGTGATCTGGCATGGCCACCCTGAGCCGCTGCGGGGTGCCTTCGGCCACCTCGACGACTGGTAGCTCGGTAGATGTGCCGTTCACCTCTATCCGGGCGAGATTGATTTTGGGATTGACGAGAGCGAAGTTGCGTCCAGGGATTTCAAGGATCCACCCGGATAGGCCCGGAGTTCAGTAGCTTCCAAGCTCACCGTTCCATAGAAAATGTATCGCTCGACCAGCCAGGTCACCGCGAAGAGGAGGACACCGAAGGCCAGTGTACCCAAGAACCAGTTCGCCTTGGGATCATTGACCCATTTTTTGCCGCCAACCCTTAGTCTTAACGGGATGTAGAAGGCGAACAGGCCGACGAGCAGGGGAAACCCCCACGGCAAGGCCCATGCCTGCAAAGAGCTGGCAACAACATTCTGGGCAATCGCACCCAATATGAGGAATATTTCAAGGACAACTTGCATAACCGCCTCCTACCCGCTTGGCATCCTGAAAGTCTGCGGTCACCCAACGAGGTCCAACGCTAGAAGCAACTAGAAACTCTAAAATCGATGCAACGGACATTCCGTGGTGCCGTCTTCGTGCGTCTCGACGCGCCACCGCCGCGTTCGACAGCGCGGCCCGTTGTCAACGCCCATCTACGCGATCAAAGGGACGTCTGAGAAGGCCGAGGTCTAAAGGCGAGGGATCCAACCTGGACGGCTCAACAGATATTCGACCATTCGCGGAGGAATGCTTAAAGCTTTAGCTATCTCGAGTTCGTCCTTCGGCAGTCCCGCAAGGATCGATGCTTCACTATTACTTCGGACTTTGGAAAGCCACTCCGGGTCAACCACCACAGCGCGTCCTACCGCAACCAGATCAGCTCCCATTTTGATCGCCCCCTCTGCATCTATGCACGTCTTGATCCCACCGCTTGCCATGACCGCACTGCGGCCCGCTACAATGCGGGCAAATTCCGTGATTGGACTCTCTGCCGGGGTATAACTCCTTTCGACCGGACTATCATAAACACGGGCCTCTCCCACAGGTCGGCTCTTCCGATAATCATCGAGCGAAACGGAGATGTAGTCGAGATCTAATTTGGCAAGTTCATTACAAAGCAGTTTGGCGTCCTCAAGCGTATAACCGTCCGGCTCGGACTCAAATGGCGTAACGCGAAACCCCGCGATCAGCTTTGGACCGAGTGCGTCGCGAACGGCCTGCGCGACAGCGAGAGGAAAGTTCATACGCTTTGAAAGCGTGCCTCCCCAATTATCAACGCGATGATTGGCCCGAGGTGAAAAAAACTGATGAACCGCGTAGTGGTTAGCCCCGTGAATCTCAACGCCGTCGAAACCAGCTCTTCGAGCGAGGGAAGCAGCCTCTCGAAAGCTTGCAATCAGGTGTCCAACCTCATTGGCCGTCATGGCCCTTGGCGTCTTTGCTCCGGGACGCAACGATGCAACCGCAGAAGGCGCACGCGGACATTGCTCACCTATCAACTCGGGCTTTGCGATGCGGCCACCATCATATATTTGGAGGATCGCGAGACCTCCTGCGGCACGCATCGCTTCAGCGAGCCGGTGGAGACTAGACAAATGTCCATCATGTGTCGCACCGATTCCCTGCCAAGAGCGCCCGTCTTGTTCGACGTAAGCCGCGGAAGAAATGGTAGCTCCGAATCCGCTGGCAGCACGTCGTCGGACAAATTCGAGTTCGTTTTCGGTAGCCGTCCCATCTTCATAGGAAGAATCGGTTGTCAGCGGAGCGATTGCAAACCGATTTACCATCTCTCGTCCGCTGTTGAACCTAAAAGGAGACCAAACAACCATCGATCAAACCTCCGATATCCTCAAGCTGGGCGGCATCGAATGGAAACCCGTACGCTGCAACTCGATAAAGCGTGCCCAGAAGCGGACGTAAGCAACCGATGAAACAACGCTCCCGTCAACAAAGCTCCCTTAATGCAGCCGTTCGATTCCGGCCAGGACCAGCCGCCTCACGAGGTCGGGCGCCTGAAGGGCGATTTCTTGCGCGACAAAGCCGCCGATCGAAAAGCCGAGCACATCGACTTTCGTCAGTCCCAGCGCCTTGATGAACGTGACTGCGTTGGCGCCCATTTGCGCGATTGTGGTCGGCACTTCGCCGGAGGAGCTGGATATGCCGGCGTTGTTGAACAGGATGACTTCGCGGCCGTTGGCGAAGCCGTCGGTCACTGCCGGGTCCCAATGGTCCATGGTGCCGGTGAAGTGCTGGTTGAAGACGAGCGGCAGATCTGCTGGATTGCCAAAGCGGCGATAGGCAAAGCGGATACCGTTGGCTTCGACGAACTGCGTCGGCACGGTCTGGTGGTTGCGCTGAGTCATTTGGATTCCCTGTTGCAGTGGTTCAAGCCGAGCGTGAAGAGCCGATCTTGAATCCTTCGTATCCTCGTTCGGCGCTTTCGTTGCATTTCGCCATGTATGTCGAGAGACCGCCAGTGAAGGACAGCATCTCGCGCGCTTTGCCGGGAATGTTCACGCCGAGATACCAGGAGTCCGCGCGCGGGAAGAGAGTTGCGTCCGCAAGAGCATGCACTTGCAGTCGCCACTCTTCTTCCGCGGGGGCCGTTGCCTCGAACCGCGCCCAATCGCGTTGTCGAACGTGGTTCAGCAGCTGAGCGATCCAATCGCCCTGAAGCTCTGTGCCGGTCGGTCCATTGGCGAAAGCGTTCGGGCTGTGCGGGCCGTAAACGAAGAGGAGATTGGGGAACCCCGCCGCGGCCATTCCGAGATGGGCACGTACACCCTTCGCCCACTTCTCCCTCAGTGTCTCGCCCTCCGTGCCGCGGATATCGATGCTGGTCAGCCCGCCAGTCACGGCATCGAACCCGGTAGCCAAGACAACCACATCCAGGTCGTGCGCACCGGCCGCCGTCTTGATGCCGCTGCGCGTTATTCTTTCGATCGGGGTTTTGCGGAGATCGACGAGGCTCACGTTCGACTGATTAAAGATATCAAAAAAGTTCTGTTCGAGGGACGGCCGCTTGGTGCCATAAGGGTGAATCGGCTCCGTCGGTGCTAGGATCTCGGCAAGAGCAGGATCTTTGATCCGCGCCCGCGTTTTGTCGCGCCAGAAATCGCAAGCGGCACGGTTCGATTTTTCGTTCGCAAGGAGGTCGTTGAACGAGCCAACCCACGGCGCAAGGCCACCGACCTCCCAGGTGCGTTCGAACGTCGCTTGCCGCTCCTCCTCCGACACCTCGGATGCGGCCTTCTCGAGAAACTGGTAGTCAACCCCCCAAACGACGTTCTGCGCTTCTGGTATGCGAGCGGATAGCCCTCCTTCATGCGGCGAATCGTGTCGTCGTCCAGCTTCTTCTGCCGCATCGGCAGCGCAAGATTAGGCGTGCGCTGGAAGACCGTGAGGTGGGCGGCCACCGCGGCGGCTTCCTGGGCCAACTGAACGCCGCTTGCCCCCGTGCCGATCACCCCAACCCGCTTGCCAGCCAGGTCAAGACCTTGCTGCGGCCATAGCGCAGTGTGATGGCGGGCTCCGGCGAAATCGCTCAGGCCCGGCAACTCCGGTATGTAGGGTTTCGAACCCAAACCGGTGCAGAGCACGAAATAGCGAGCTGTGTGTACCGAAAACCTTATCCGGGTTGATGACGTGGTGGAATCGCTTAAGCTGGCGTCGCCAAGTACATGGTCAAACGGCGAGGGCCGCCCAGCCAGGGATGGCGGACCTTCTTGCATAACCACGCGCCGGACATTGCCGCCATGGACCTGTTCGTTGTTCCGACCATCGGTTTCGACCTGCTCTATGCTTTCGTCATCGTCCGGCTCGGTCGCAGAGATCTTGTCTGGATCAATGTCACAGCATATCCGACCGCCGATTGGATTGCGCGACAAATCACGGAAGCATTCCCCTGAACGAGGCTCCGCGCTACATGATCCGAGACCGCGATCGGATCTACGGCACCGTCGTCACACGCCGACTGCGCGCGATGGGCATCCGGGACAAGCCTACCGCACCGGCCTCACCCTGGCAGAATGGCGTTGTCGAACGGCTGATCGGCTCGATCCGGCGAGAGAGCGTCGATCATATGATCGTCCTGGGCGAGGCGCATCTGCGTCGCATCCTGAAATCTTACGCCCGTTACTACAACGGAGTCAGAACGCATCGGTCTTTGAACAAGGATGCGCCCGTTTCTCGCTCGGTACAGCGCACCGGTGTCATTCGTTCACGCGCCATCCTTGGCGGACTTCATCACCATTATAGTCGGATTTAAGTTTTCGGTACACACAGGGATACATGGGCATCCTGGTCGCGCTCGAGGCGATCAAGCGGCTCAAGGCGCGCTGCGTGTCGCTCTGGACGCTGTCGAAGGAAGTTGGCGTCTACATCGGTACGATGAAGACTAGGCTGGATCGCGCCGGCGCGAAGCCGGCGTTCGACTCCGCGAAGATCGGAGCGAGGTTCTATCGGGGAACTCAGGTCGGAGAAACGTCACAAGCCTGTCGCCAGCAGAATGGATTGGTGGATAATAGGCGTTAACCGAAGCGTGGATTTTTCTTGTCTGCCAACGACATCGGCTGCTATCAGATGGAGAGACCCCCATTTCGTGGGGTGGTTACAAGGTCAAAGCCAAGGTAACGGCTGAAATTGCCGATGGAGAGACCCCATTCGTGGGGTGGTTTTACAACCTGACCGTCGGCGGCGCTTCGGTCATCAAGATGCAGAGACCCCGGCCTGTGGGTGGGCCGTATGGCGACCGGCCTCACGACCGCGAGACGAAGCTGGGCATCTTCTACGCCATCTACGGCGAAGTTCTTCCGGTTGGGCGATCGCCTGCCCAAACCTGTTGCCCCGCGATTTGGGGGGCGTGGATTTTTCGCAGCGTTTGGGGTTCGGACCTGGCAGGAAATCTCCGATGAATACGACCGGCACGTTCCCGCTTCTAGCCTAATGACCGAAGATGTAATCGGATCGCTCGCGGGCTCTGCACGACCTAGCTCGAAAGAGGGTCCGCGATGCTTTCGAGCGACTTTCCTTCCGCGTCGATTCCCAGCACCAATTCCGTCCCGGCAGCGATCAGCAGCAGGGCGGCAGCCAGAGCGTATCCGGCACTTACCCTCCAGGCCGATCCGGACTCGATGAGCCATCCAAACAGAAGCGGCGAGGTGCTACCGCCGATGGCGGTGCCGAGCGCGTAGAAGCAGGCGATGGCCAATGCACGCGTCTCCAGTGGGAATATCTCACTGGCGGTCAGATAGGCCGAACTCGCCGCCGCCGATGCGAAGAAGAAGATCGAAAACCACGCGATCGTCTGCGTCACTGGAGTGAGGAATCCGGCGGCAAATAGATAGGCGGTCATCAGCAGCAGCAAGCCGCTGACGGCGAACGTTCCCGCAATCATGGCCTTGCGGCCGATCGTGTCGAACAGCGACCCAAGGAACAGTGGTCCGCAGAAATTTCCGACCGCGAGAGGAAGCAGATAGAGCCCGATGCGTTCGCTGGGCACCTTGTAGAAATGCGAAAGGACGAGGCCGAACGTGAAGAAGACGGAGTTGTACAGGAAGGATTGGGCCACCATAAGCACCAGCGCCAAAATGCTCCGCTTTCGGTACTTCCCGACCATAGACGACAGGATCAATCCGATCCCGAAGACCTTCTTGGGATGGACCTCGATGCTTTCCTTCGGCACTGACGGATGCTGACCCGTCGCCTTTGCGACGTCCTTTTCGATATCGCTGACGGTCTTTTCCGCTTGCTCGTTCCTGCCGTGCGTCACCAGCCAACGCGGGCTCTCCGGCACGAAACGACGGAGCAGCAGGATGCCGAGGCCCAGGACGGCTCCGATGCCGAAACCAAGGCGCCAGCCGATATCCGGGGCGAATAGTCGCTGGTCTAGCAGGAACGGAACAGCAAGCGCTCCTGCTGCTGCGCCAAGCCAGAAGCTGCCGTTGACGACGAGGTCGATACGACCGCGGTACTTCGCCGGAATGAGCTCGTCGATCGCAGAATTGACCGCAGCGTATTCCCCGCCGATGCCGAGCCCGGTGATCATCCGGAAAATCGCGAAGCTCCAGAAATCCCACGCGAACGCACTCAGCAGCACGCCGGACAGATATACGATCAAAGTGACGTAGAAGACCAGACGCCGGCCATGCCGATCCGTGATCCAGCCGAAGACGAGAGCTCCTACGACCGCGCCCACGACGTAGAAGGAAGCAACGGCTCCAAGGTTGGCGCTGGAAAGATGGAGCGTTTCGGTGCTCTGCAGGGCCGGGCCGAGCGAGCCGACGATGGTGACTTCGAGCCCGTCAAGAATCCAGGTGATTCCCAGTCCGACGACGACCAGAAGGTGAAACCGGCTCCAGGGAAGCCGATCGAGGCGAAATGGGATATTGGTCCGGATCATGGGTTGAGAAGGCGGCGTCTGCATCGCTGAATTACTTTCGATTGCCACTCGGCCGGCGCCGCGGATTGGCGGAAGCAACCTGACAACGCATCTCCAGAGCGGGAGTTCGACGACATGGCGGCCAAGGCCGGTTACGGTGAGTCCGGCACGGCCGACAAGCCTGTTCGGACGATTGTGGAAGGAGTAGCTCCGTGAGCGATTCGTTCGACCTCCAGCGCTTCTTGGACGCGCAGGCCCCTGTCTACCGGCAGGTCGTCGCGGAACTGTCGCGCGGACGAAAGCGGACACATTGGATGTGGTTCATCTTTCCGCAGATCGCCGGTCTCGGCTTCAGCGCGATGGCACAACGCTTCGCGATCGGCTCGCGCGCCGAGGCCATCGCTTACCTGAAGCACGATCTGCTCGGACCTCGCCTGCTCGAATGCACGCGCTTCGTTTTGGCGGCAAGCGAAAAGACGATAACCGATATCCTCGGCTCTCCAGACGACATGAAATTCCGGTCGTGCATGACGCTGTTCGACGCAGTCTCGAAGCAGGAAATCTTTGCGGAAGCCATCGCCGCGTTCTATCCAGACGGGAAGGACCGTGCGACTTTGGAAATTCTGGAACCGAGCCGATCCCTATAGTGATCGCACGGGAACTCGGCTGCAGCATACTTGTTCTTTCAGACGCGCCCAGACGAACGGATTAAAATTGTCTCTGCAAGAAGCCACAGACATCACCATCGAGGACCGCGAAGCCCTGCGCAGGGCCGTCAAGTCGCTTGAGCATCCGAGCCTCGCCGGCCGGCTCACCAACCTCGTCGGCAAGCCCGTCGAGCTGATAGGTTACGCGCTTCCCTCTTTTGCCTCCAAAGCCATCGCTTCCGCCACCTCGAAGGGCTCGAAGCGGCGCTAAAGGTCGCATTGCGCACGCTCCGGTCTTCACCCCGGACCAATTCGCAATTTCTGCATCGGGTGCTCGCGACGGCATCGGGCGCTGCGGGAGGAACGTTCGGACTGGCCGCGCTTCCGGTCGAACTGCCGGTTTCGACCACCATCATGCTGCGGTCGATCGCGGACATCGCTCGCAGCGAGGGAGAGGACCTGTCCGATCCGGAGACCGCCCTCGCCTGCGTCGAGGTCTTCGCATTGGGCGGGCGGCCCGGGCCGGCCGACGCATCGGAAAGCGGATACTTCGCCGTTCGAGGTATGCTCGCCAAGACGGTGACGGAAGCCGCCCGCTTCGTCGCTGAACGCGGCCTCCTCAAGGAAGGCGCGCCGATTCTCCTGAAGTTCGTGACTCAGGTCGCTGCACGCTTCGGATTGGTGGTCACGCAGAAGGTTGCCGCGCAAGCCCTCCCAGTCGTCGGCGCCCTCGGCGGCGCTGCGGTGAATTACGCGTTCATCGAGCATTTCCAGGACGTCGCCCGTGGTCATTTTACGGTAATATGACTTGATCGCTGGAACGCTTTGGACGGCGTGTCCGCCGATCCATCGGGTGGCATTACCTTATCGCCGCAACGGTCGGTTCTTTTCTTCTTCCATCGTCACGGCGACTGTGCGGTAGCCGACAGGCGCTTGTCGCTCTCGAAAACTGGCGCAGCTACGGCGCGTCGGCGACGATTGCTGGTTTCACCGGGCGCGCGCCCTCCGGATGATAGAGCCTGGCCCCGCTGGCTACCGCCGCGATGGCTGCCAACGCTGCCGGCATGCCAAGCGCTGTGGTCTCGGAATGGCCGGCGATCCGGAACGAGATCGCGGCGAGAATTGCGCCGATGGTCTGCCCCGTAAGCCGCGCGGTGGCGAGCATGCCGCCTGCCGCACCGCTGCGCGCGAGAGGCGCAGCCGAGAGCATCGAGCGGTTGTTCGGTGCCTGGAAAAAGCCGAATCCCACCGCACAGGGCCATGCGCCAAGCAATCTCTGCCGCAGTCGGGTTCTCGGGAAGACCGGCCAAAAGGGCGAGACCCGCGCAAAGGACGACCAAACCGGCGGCTCCCAACACCGCTGCCGACACTCTGTCTGCGAGGCGCCCGGCGATGGGCGCCCCGATCCCCACCGCCAGCGGCCACGGCGTCATCAATAGCCCCGTTTCCACCTGGCTGCGGTGAAGCACGCTCTCGAAAAAGAAGGGCAACGACACGAACGCCAGCATCTGTGATGCGAACGACGCAATCGATGTCGCGACCGAAAGGCTGAACACCGGATTTTTCAACAGATCGAAAGGAACGATCGGCTCTGATTGCGAGCGCGAGTGAAGGACGAGACCTAGGCCTGATCCCGCGCCCAGAGCCAGCGCCGACATGCCGATCCAGATGTTGCCGCCCCGGGTTAGCAGGTCAATGCCGATGAACCCTAAGCCGAACATAGACGCGCTCAGCAGCGTGCCTTCGAGATCGAACGAGCCGGATTTCGGGTTGTCCGGAAGCGATTTTCTTCCCAGCAGATAAGCGGCGATCCCGATCGGAACGTTGACCGCGAAAAGCCACTGCCAGGATGCCACCGCGAGGATGCCGGCCGCGACCGTAGGACCGAGCGCCGCGCCCGCCGAGGCGACGAGCGCATTCAAGCCGAGACCGCGCCCCAGCATCTTTGCAGGATACGTAAAGCGAACCAGCGCTCCGTTCTGACTCATGATACCCGCTGCGCCGAATCCCTGAATGGCGCGGGCGAATGCCAGCATCGGCAGAGAATGCGCGAAGGTGCACCCGAGCGATCCGAGGCTGAAGACGATGATGCCAAGCTGAAAGACCCGTCGAAAGCCGACCATCTCGCCAATAGCAGCCATCGGAAGAAGCGAGACGACGATGGCGAGTTGATAGGCGTTGACGACCCATACCGAGTCCGCAGCCGGGGCGTTGAGGTCCGCAGCGATCGTCGGAAGTGCAACGTTGGCTATCGAGCCGTCGAGCACGGAAAGCGTGAGCGCAAGCCAGATGGTGGCTGCGGCCCAGTAACGTTGGGGAGTAGGAAGACCGTCTGGCTCCATCGCCGTTTGCGCCAAGGATCACCGCATTCCAGAGTTCAATACCGAGGTCACTTGGGTAGAGCGCCCTATCGAAGCCGCCCTGACCGCGGCTGCTATCTTCGCCTTGCGACGGCGACACCCAGAGCAAGAGTGCGATCAGGAGCGATCCCAGCGGCGCTTCGCGGGCGATATTGCTCAACACGCTGAGCGGCATCCCGGGTTTGCGGCCGGAATCCACCGCCTCGCCTATTCTTTGCGCGGTCCCCTTTACGGCGTCCGCCACCTCGCCGATCACGGATTTTTCCGCGAGCGCCGGGTCGAGTTCGTCATAGACGAACGGAGGCGGCGGGATTTCATCGCTCATGAGCGTTTCGCCTTGATGGAGCTCGACGGTGAGACGTCGGGTTGATCGTACCGGCCATGCCTCCCAATGCATCCGGTTCCGTTTGGTTCCCCGCGTCGAGGTTCTGCTACGCCATCGGCACTCGGAGCCGACGGCGCAAGTCTTGCAGGACAAATGGCGTAGCGCCGGTCCCCGGAGTTTGGCTGTGAAATTGTCCATCAAGGCGGAGCTCGCCTATAATTTCGCCGACGCAACGCAGATCATCGCCAACATCGAGGCGTCGCACACAAGCGACCAATCGGTCCTTTCGGAAACGCTCGACTTTCAGCCACCGGCAAAGATTCTTTCCGACACATCGCCGTACGGCGACCGGCGAATTCGCGCCTCCCTGTCCGGCGATGTGAATATTCGATATGTCGCGCTCGTCGAAAATAACGTCCGCCGGTTGCTTCCGAAATCCGGGCGGCAGCATCTGTGGTCAGATCTTCCGAGCGAAGTGCTGCCCTTTCTGCTGCCTAGCCGATTTTGTCCGTCGGATAAGTTCATGCGCTTCGCGCAGCGCGAGTTCGCGGGCGCCGGTGACGGCGTGGCACGGATCATGGCGACGCTGGAATGGGTCCACCGGAACGTCGACTATGTAGCCGGAGTCAGCAATGCCGAGACCACGGCGGAGCGGACGTTCGTCGACCGCGCCGGGGTGTGCCGCGACTTCACTCATCTGGGAATCACCTTTGCTCGGGCATTGGGAATTCCTGCTCGCGCGGTCAGTGCCTACGCCTTGCAACTGGATCCTCCCGACTTCCACGCGATCTTCGAGGTCTATATCGAAAACGATTGGTGGCTGATCGATCCGACTAGGCTCGCGCCCATCGAAGGTATCGTGCGCATCGGAAGTGGCCGCGACGCCTCGGATATCGCCTTCCTTACGTCGGACCGGCAGTGCCAGGTAATTCGACAGACGATCGAGGTTTCGAGGGCATAGCCTCGAGCTCCTCCTTCTGATCTTGCGATGTGGCCTCATCAGGGACTTCGTGGCGTCCCCTGGAGAGTTTATCTTGTGCGTTGACGCCGAAGCACCGTCCGCAAGGCGGATCGCGAGACGAGATTACTCCAGACACCGAGGTGGACAATGGTGAAACCGTTTCCGTCCAAGACCCATATCGGCAACCACATGCTCCATCCCGAAACGCTGATGCTGAACTACGGGTACGATCCGCAATTGTCGGAAGGCGCCGTCAAGCCGCCCGTCTTCCTGACGTCCACCTTCGTCTTCAAGACCGCGGAGGACGGACAGGACTTCTTCGATTACGTATCTGGCCGGCGCGAACCCCCCGAGGGAATGGGCGCAGGCTTGGTCTATTCGCGGTTCAACCACCCGAACAGCGAGATCGTCGAGGACAGGCTTTCCGTCTACGAACGCACCGATAAATGCGCGTTGTTTTCGTCCGGCATGTCAGCGATAGCGACCACCATCCTCGCGTTCGTACGCCCGGGCGACGTGATCCTGCACTCGCAGCCGCTCTATGGCGGGACCGAGACCCTTTTCACCAAGACGCTTGCGGGTCTGTCCATCCGCGCGGTTGGCTTTGCTGACGGCGTCGACGAAGCCGCAGTCACGATGGCAGCGGAAGACGCCATGAGCAAAGGCCGAGTTGCGTTGATCTTCATCGAAACCCCGGCAAATCCCACCAACGGGCTGGTGGACATCGCGATGATGCGCCGTGTCGCCGACACGATCGGCCGAGCGCAGGGCCATACTCCCCTCGTCGCGTGCGACAACACTCTCCTTGGCCCGGTGTTTCAGCGGCCGATCGAACACGGCGCGGATATCTCGCTGTACTCCCTGACGAAGTACATCGGGGGGCACTCCGACCTTATCGCAGGCGCCGCGCTCGGCTCGAAGGCCGTGATGAAAGACGTGAAAGCGTTGCGCGGAGCCATTGGCACCCAACTGGACCCGCACTCCTGCTGGATGCTCAGCCGGTCGCTCGAGACATTGAGCATCCGGATGGAAAAAGCCGACGCAAACGCGCGGCTCGTCGCGGACTACCTGCGCGACCATGCCAAGGCTGCAAAGGTCCATCACCTCGGTCACCTCGACGAGAAGTCCCCGGCCGGTCGTCTGTTCAAGAGCCAGTGCACCGGCGCCGGCTCCACGTTCTCGTTCGATATCGTCGGCGGCCAGGCTGCCGCGTTCAAGTTCCTCAACGCGCTGCAGATCTTAAAGCTCGCCGTGAGCTTAGGCGGGACGGAGTCCCTCGCCAGCCTCCCCGCGAGCATGACCCATTCTGGAGTGCCTGCCGACGTGCGGCAGAAGATCGGAATTCTCGACTCTACGATCCGGTTGTCGATCGGCATCGAACATCCGGACGATCTGATCGCCGACATTGCTCAGGCTTTGGACGCACGGTGACCGGCGACTTGCCGAGCGGATGGATCCGCTTCAATTCAGCGGGCGCCAGACGGGTCTCGGGATCCCGCTTGTGGTGGCGGATTTCGTAGCGAAGCCCGAGTTCCTCGAGGAGCCAGAGGATGCGCTGCGAGCGCGAGTCATCCAAGTGATGGACGGTAAGCAACGTCTACCTAAAGAGAGCCGGAGAGCCGAAGACGCCCGCCGATCTTTCGTCCCACTCCATCATCGTCGGTCCGGAGAGCACGAACCCAACCTGGTCCTTCCAGAAGAACGGCACGACGAGCTCGATCCGCATCGAAGGCCGAGCCCGGATCGCGGGCAACGAAGGCGCCATAGCTGCCGCCGTCGCTGATCTCGAAATCGTCATGTCCTCAAGCGGCCCGCTTCGGCGCGAATTTCATGAAGGCAAGCTGAAGCGCGTTTTCGAAGACTGGGACTTGGGCACCATCGATTGAGCGCGGTGTTCGCAGCCGGCAGGACGACAAAACGAGCGGCGCGCGTGTTCGCCGAGTTTCTGATCGAGGTCCTGAAGGACATCCGATGACGTCGTTCCGACAACAAGGTCTCGTCCCCGGGCCTTGCCTAATATGCGCTTCCGCATCTCGGCACCGGAAATCTCTCCGTTTTCATAGAGAATAAGCAGTTCGCGGCAGAACGCGGAAGGCTGACCTCCCTCCATCTCGGTGATCGCGATCGCGTTCCTGACGCTGTCCGCCCGCTTCGCGCGCTCGACGTCTAGTGTGGCGTCGTTCCTTTGACGCTTCTGGGCTTCGTCCCGTGAAGGAAATTGAGCGGTTGTCATGGCGAAACGTTTTTCCGAGAACCGTGTCTCTTATCGGGTGAATAGTAGGCGATCGACGGGAGATGTTGAAGGGCATAAAATAGCTCCCTCGCGCCCTTCGGCCCGCTCCTCCGTGATGGCGCGCTGAAGATCGTAGCGACCGGAGAGAAGGAAGATCCGGCGTCGATCACTTAGCTACCTAGTCTATTCAGATTATCATAATCGTATTCTTCCCTATCGACGGCAAAAGCAGGGAGGAGTCCGATGTCTCCACCCAAATCCGCCGGTAAGAGTGAGGACATACGGACCGGCGCTGCCAAAGCCCTGTTGAAGCGCGTTCCGATATTCTCAAACCCGCTTTAATACCTATATATCCTCTCATCCATTAGTCTCGAAGGAAGGTCGGCTTGCCCGAGCAATTCAGCCTCTTTGCCGACAGGTTGTCGGGGCCTGAAGGTCTGCGATATGCCGAGGAGTTCGTCTCGCCGGCAGCGGAGAAGACTCCGATCGGGCACATAGCGGCTTTGCCGCTGCAGCCTTTCCAGTTCGGCCAATACGAAGGCAAACGGCGCGTGGCCTCGTTCGGATTCCGATACGACTACACCATGCGCCGGCTCGAGGAGGCCGATCCGATCCCCGAGTGGCTGGGCTCGATCATCGAGAAGGTCGAAGCTTTCGGCGGCCGAGGCACCCGAGTTGGCCAGGTCCTTTGCACCGAGTACGACGTCGGTGTCGGCATCGGCTGGCACCGAGACAAGCCGCACTTCGACCGGGTGTTCGGCCTGTCGCTTGGCTCGGCGTGCAAGTTCCGGTTTCGGAGGGCCGCCTACACCAAGTGGGAGCGTTTCACGCTCGAGGCACGGCCGCGTTCAATCTACATGATGTCGGGGCCGTCGCGGGAAGTCTGGGAACACAGCATCCCTGCCGTCGAGGCGCAGCGCTACTCGATCACCTTCCGGACGATGGCCGCGAAAGTCTGATGGCGCGCCCCCACCTCTGTTATCCTCTACCGTGATTGGAGTCGCAGCAGCGAATGGCAAGACGAACCGGAAGCGCCGATCTACCCCTCCACGGCGGACGTGTCCCGCCGTGGCTGGCGACCCGGATGTCGTCGCTCGGCGCCGTGATCACTCAGGCGATCGTTCATCACTACGGCCGCGACGAATTCCTGCAGCGGCTGTCGCATCCGTTTTGGTTCCAGTCGTTCGGTGCCGTCATGGGCATGGACTGGCATTCGTCCGGCATCACCACCAGCGTCATCGGTGCCCTCAAGCGCGGCTTGGGACCCCTCTCGAACGAACTCGGCATCCATGTGTGCGGTGGCCGCGGCCAGCATTCAAGGAAGACGCCGGACGAGTTGCGTCTGCTAGGCGAACGCATCGGCTTCGATGGCGCCAAGCTGACCCGGGCCAGCCGTCTAGTCGCAAAGGTTGACAGCGCCGCCGTCCAGGACGGCTTCGACCTCTATCTGCACGGGTTCTTCGTGACCGACGATGGGAAGTGGACCGTCGTGCAGCAGGGCATGAACGGCGACATGAAGCAGGCGCGCCGCTACCATTGGAATTCCGAAAACCTGAAGAGCTTCGTCGACGAGCCGCACAGCGCAATCGACGGGCCGGTACAGGGCGAAATCGTCAACTTGACGGACAAGCGCGCGGAAATCTCTCGCGCAAAGCAACTCGACCTTTTGGACGTTTTGGGTCCGGATCGCATCGTGTCCGAACTGGCGGCGCTGACGGGTGAAACGCCGGCACAGGCTTTGCTGCCGCACCTCATCATGCCGGCGCATCACGACGTGCGATCGAGCGATGTTTTCACGCGGCGGCTGCATGGCACGCTCGCCGCTGCGGCTGAGCGCGGTCCTGTCGACTTTCCGGACCTACTGCTGACGCCAGGTGTCGGCGCGCGCACCGTCCGGTCACTGGCGATGGTGGCCGAGGTCGTGCACGGCGCACCTTATCGCTTCCGGGATCCGGCGCGGTTCTCGCTGGCGCACGGCGGCAAGGACCGGCATCCCTACCCGGTCCCGATCAAGGTCTACGACGAGACCATCCGTGTCATGAAGTCGGCTATCCGGAACGCAAAGCTTGCACGCGACGAGGAGATGCAGGCATTGAAGCGTCTCGACGACCAGGCGCGCCGGCTCGAGCGCACGGCTGAAGGACCCTCGTTCGAATCTTTCGTCGCTACCGAGCACTCCGCATCGCCGCTACTGGACGGCCGGTCCGTATTCGGATGGGAAAAGGACCTGACGCAGCCAAAGGCGACGGGGTCGTCGCGAACGAAGATCTCAAGGTGACGAAGGTGCCACGGTCGAGGTGCCGGGCACCTCGGTCAGCCAGAGACCTTCGGCAGGTCCGCAATTCTCACAAGTCCGTCCTGGCTGGTGAATGTCAGCGTTCGATCGGCGCTTTGGGCCTGCGCGACGCCGAAAATCCGATGCGATCCGGTGTCGTATACCGAGACGGTACCTCGATCGTCGATCACCAGCCGCCGGGTCTCGGGAAAAACCGCGTATCGGAGATCGTTCTGCGCACCCACCGCGGCCGGCCTCCCCAATCCGGCCGGCCACCGGTCGTCCGATCGGTTCGGCGAACGGTAGCTGACCTCGTCTCCCTCAGGACGTACCCCGCCGGCTGATTCCGCAGTGTCCAGATGGGCCGCGATGTCGCTGCAGAGTGCGTCCAGCTTGGCCTTGAGTTGCGTGTTGAACATGTCGCCGACCATCGACATGCCTGGCGACCACTGCGACATCCCTCCGAAGTCGGCGTGGCTGAACTGGGCCATCCGGCCGCCCCCGCTCCGGAGAGCCGCGAGCACGACCTGCACCGCGGCGGGCGAGACCGAATGCTTCTTCGCCAGCCGGTCGACCAGATCTCCGTCGTTTGCTGACATTTCGTGATCCCCGATTTCCAGGTTCGATGATGAGACGCCTCGGGCGGAAGAACGCGCCCGTTCTGATCCTGCGGCACCGGACGAGCGGAAACGTTGGTAGGCGCTAATGGCCCGGTTGGACAGTGCCAGCCGGCTGCGCTGGCCCCGACGGATCATGGTCTCGATGACGTCGCTGAGAAACCGACTTGCCGAAGCGCCGTCTCCCAGTTCGCCGCTCCGCTCAAGGTACTCCCAGGCGATCTGGAACGAATCCTCGAGGAGTTGGGAGAGCGAGACGGTCATGAGCAAAAAACCAACGAGAACCGTTCGCGTTCCCTGTCATCTCCGCTTCGCCGCTCGCTTTCCTACTTTGATCGCAACCGGCTCGGACCGAAAGACGACATCGCCGAACACGTCGGCCTCCGGCGTGTCCAGGGCATCGCAGACCGCGAAGCGCGGATTCCGCCAATCGCGTCCGGATGCGATCTGCCGAGCCTCCTCCTCGGTGTCCCCTGCGACTCCCTCGCCTGTCGCTTAGCGTTTTGCACAGGCAAGCGGAACACGTGGACAAGCCACAGCCCTTGCAAAAGCGAATCCCTGCTCTGTGCTAAGCGCCCGGAACCACCGGGCGGACGAATGGATTCGTCCAGGCAGGAGCGATCTCGATGCTGATGACGAAGGAACGGCTGCCGGCGATCCGGACACTGCGCGGATGGGCCATCTCGGTGCTGCAGGACGCCGGGGCCATCCGCGAATGCGAGGATCATGGTTGGATGCGGGATCGCGCCGACCCGCATGCGCGCGAGCGGGCCTTCGCCATCGCCCGCGAAGAGCCGCCGCCCGGGGTCTCGTCTGAAGCCGCCGCCGTCGCGGTCGCGGAGGTCCTCGTCGGAATCGGCGACGCCTGTCCTGAGTGTGAAATAACCGACAGCGACAGTTGAACGGCGTCTGCTACCCGCGAGTCCGCCGCAGCGCGGCCTCGAGTTTGGACCGCTCCTTTCCCCATCGCGCTTCTTCCGCCCGAGACTGCTCTTCGAGATCTTCGATCTTGGCTTGAATGCCGGCCGCGTCCCGATCATGGCTTCGGCGGGCCGCGTCCAAGGCGCTTTGCGCCTTATCGACATCCTTCTGCCGTCGTTCGCGCTGTTTTCGTTGAGCCGCCTCCTCCTTTGCGCGTTTGCGCTCTCGGCGCGCCTGCTCCTTCTCGAATGCGAGCGCGGGCTTGCGATCCTCCACTTCGTCGATCTTCTTCGCGTTCTTTTGTGGCTTGCGGCTCGGAGCTTTTCGCGCGGCCTTCTTCGCTCCGCCGTCGACGGCGAGATCGCCGGGTAGTTCGGCGTGTTCCTTGAAGGGCCCATTCGAACCCACAGGACGCTTGAGCACGACGCCAGGCTTCGCCGTGGTCGCCGCCACGACGTCCGGATCCTCGCTCTGCTTGGCCGCGCCCTGGTGGAAGAGATTGCTGTCGGCTCCCCAGGCTTCGAGAGCAGCCTTCATCGAGGGCGCCGCTATCGCCAGGTCGAAGAATCCTAGCGAAGTTTCGTAGGTCTTTAGCTTCTTAGTCATTCGACAGGTTCTTTCGTGGATATCATCGGCGACGCTTCAGACCGTCAGGCGGTCGAGGTCGGCCGCCACTAGGGAGTTCGGGAATATTTTTGTCGTCTCCGCTAGGATCTCCTCGTCGGAGTAGCGTCCAGAGATGTGCGTGAGGACGAGTCGCTTCACGCCCGCGGTCGCAGCGAGCTCGGCGCCTTTCGCCGCGGTGAGATGGCCGTAGTCGAGGGCCATAGCAGCATCGCGTTCGAGAAAGGTCGCTTCGATCACCATGAGGTCCGCGTCACGGACGTGCTCGGCTAGGCCGTCAGTCGCTTCCGTGTCGCCCACGACGACGAGTTTCTTGCGCCCTTCGGGTGGTCCCAACACGTCTTCGGAATCGATCCCGTATGGCCAAAAAAAATAAATCTATAAGAAAGTCGGGTAATTATCTCATCCCAGCGTAGCCTCACCGCGTGTCGTCCGATAGATTTTGTGGGACGATCCATGGCGCCGATTGTGGGTCCGCGAGCGAGAGGGGGAAGTTATGGAGTGGGCACGTATCCTAGCCTACATCACCGGGACCGTGGACCAAGAGCTGCTGCTACGGAATGAGTATTTGGTTGCTGAAAACCGAATCCTGAAGTCCCAGTTGAAAGGGCGCTTGAAGCTCTCGGACGTCGAACGTACAAAGCTCGGCGAGATTGGACATCGACTGGGCCGAAAGGCCCTCGGCGAGGTGGCGGCTACCGCCCTGCCCGACACTATCCTAGCATGGTACCGAAGGCTCATAGCTCGCAAGTTCGATGGATCACAGGCACGTCGAGCCCCGGGGCGGCCACGAATTGATGGAGAAGTTGAGCAATTGATTGTTCGCATGGCCGACGAGAACCGGTCCTGGGGTTATGATCGGATTGTTGGGGCGCTAGCCAATCTGGGGCATGAGATCTCGGATCAAACGGTCGGCAATGTTCTGCGCCGTCACGGCCTGCCGTCCGCACCGGCGCGCAAGCACACGACGACCTGGGCGGCATTCATTCGGGTTCACCTGGCGGTTCTGGCAGGCACCGACTTTTTCACAGTGGAGGTCCTCACGCTGCGCGGACTGGTGACCTACTACGTGCTGTTCTTTATCCATCTCGAGAGCCGCAAGGTGGAAATCGCCGGGATCACCATCCACCCGAACGAGCAATGGATGCAGCAAATGGCTCGGAACGTGACTATGGAGGGATGCGGCGCCCTTCGAGACTGTCGCTATCTCCTGCATGACCGCGACACGAAGTACACCATCTCCTTCCGAGCGATCATCGAGTTCAGGCCGGGTCAAGACGCTCCCGCTGCCTGCGCGAAGTCCGAACTTGAACGCTTATGCCGAACGCTGGGTGAGATCGGTCAAGGAGGAGTGTTTGTCGAAGATCATTGTCTTTGGTGAGCGCTCCCTGCGGCGAGCACTGAGTGAGTATGTGGCGCATTACCAGGCCGAGCGGAATCATCAAGGGAAGTCCAACGTCCTGTTATTCCGTCGGGTCACGCAAACGCGTCACGAGGAGCCGGTGCAATGTCGCGAGAGGCTGGGTGGGCTCCTAAACTATTACCATCAAGAGGCGGCGTGAGCAGCTGGAAGAGTCCCGGATCAACATTTGGCAATGGCCGGTGGGCCGATCTCATCGGTCCGCAAAGCTAAGCTTCGTGATCAAATGGGGCTGACCAATGACACCGATCAAATCTAGACCGCTGATCGATCAGGAGATCGAGGAACTTGACGCGTTTCTGCTTTCCGACGACGGCCTCGAAAATGCAATGGATGTGTCCGGCCTCGACGGCTTTCTCTGCGCAGTGCTATCGGGGCCGAAGGTCATCATGCCGTCGGAATGGATGCGGTGGGTTTGGGATTCTACGGAAGGCAAGCAGTCTCCGGAGTTTACGAGCGAGAAGCAAGCGCAACGCATCCTTGACCTACTGATGCGCCACGCGAACGATATTGCAGTCACGTTGACCCAGTTCCCGCAGTATTATGAGCCGCTTTTCTTAGCACGCGACCACAAAGGACGCACTGTGTCGATTGTCGACGAGTGGTGCTGCGGCTACGTCAAGGGCATCGCACTCGACCCTTCGGGTTGGCAACCGCTCTTCGAAGCGCATCCCGACTGGTTCGAAGCCATCCATCTCTACGGCACCGAAAGCGGCTGGGACAGGCTAAAGGAATTAATCGAGGCTTACCAGGATGCCGATGCGAGACATCAGGCGTTCGTGGAATTGATAGCGCCAGCCGCCCGCAACATCCATGCGTACTGGCTTGCCCGCCGTGCAGCTGCGAGAGACACCATCGACGATACGCGACGACCGATTCACAAGGTGCTCGTTCCCGGCCGCAACGACCCATGCCTCTGTGGCTCTGGCAAGAAGTTCAAGCACTGCCATGGAGCACTGAAATTGTTGCACTAACTTGCGGTATCCAAGAATTGCTTGCGATCCCCGTCGTACCTGCTCAAGCGTCCACGGCAAGCTTGTTGTGCAACATCGGCCCAAGACCAAAAATGTTGGAACGCTGCCGCCTTTGAGCAGTCTCAATTTTTTGACCATACGACAACAAAGACTGGGTCGTCTATGCCAAGCGTCCATTCGGGGGACCGGAGCAAGTCCTGCGCTATCTTGCGCGCTACACCCACCGCGTCGCCATCTCCAACCGCCGCCTGATCTCGGCCGACGACAAGGGCGTCACCTTCACGTGGAAGGATTATCGCCGTGACGGCGCCGAGCGATACAACAGGGTGATGACGCTCGATACAAGCGAGTTCATCCGCCGCTTCCTGATGCATGTCTTGCCATCAGGCTTCCACCGCATCCGCTACTATGGCTTCCTCACCTGTCAAACCCGCGCCAAGAATATCGAGCGTATCCGTGGGCTGCTTGCTGTGCCGCTCATTCCGCTCGATGACATCAAGGCGGCCAGCGCCAAGATTTCGACGAGCGCTCAGCCCGAGGAGCCCAAAGCACCAGAGCATCCATGCCCTTGCTGTGGCAGCAACATGCGCATCATCGAGACCTTCCTGCGCGGGCAACAGCCGAAACACAAGCCCACGCCAGTTCCGCCAAAGATCAGGATCGACACCTCATGATGACGAAACTGATGCTCGACATATGCAAGTACGATCAATGTCTGTGTTGGCTTCCAGCCGACAACGTTATCCCTTGCGTCGTTACGTCAATGTTGCCGTTCGGCAAAACTCAAAAGCGCAAGATTGGGCTACTAAGACGATCCGTGACCCGTTCACAACCCAATTCACGCCCATGCCGCGTGGCAAAATTGCGTACCTTGCCGCCTCGTTCCGCCACATCGACGCCTGCGCCCGCGGCGAAATCCCCATAGTTGCGGCACCACCGCCGTTCCCAACCCGCGATTTCCTGCCTTGGCGCTTTTCGGCCGCCGGCCGTCGGAGTGCGTGGAGAGACCATCATTCCGGCGGCCGAAAACCTGCACAACAACGGATATGTGGCGATTGCTTCGACAGGTCCGAAATGTAGGCGACCTCACGTCCTAGCCGCCCCAACCACAGTAGGGACGGCAGCGATAGTACTGAGCTGGATAGCCATAGGGGATAGCTGGATAGCCGAAGGGGGGAGCTGGATAGCCGTAGGGGGGAGCCGGATAGTAGTCATCATCATAATATGCATAGTGGCCGCCGCCGTAGTACGGGGCCGCGATAGCGGCGCCGATCAGAGCGCCGGCCAATGCGCCCGCAGGGAAACCCCGTCCACCGTGCCAGCCGCCCCAGCCGCCGTGCCATCCGCCGAAACGCACTTGGACCCGGTCACTCTCCTGCGTCATCGGCTTGGCAGCTGCGGATAAAGAAGTGACCGGGGCAGCGATAGCAGGTACGCCGAGCGACATCGCACCAATCACAAGAAGCGCTGCGGGAATTTTGAGCTTAGACATGACATTCCTCCAATTCGCAACTTCCGACCATAATCAACTTGGCTGATTGCAATTCGTTGCATGATTACGACGGTTTCGGGTCAAAAGCGCCGTTCTGACCCTGCGCCGATGACTTCCGGTGTACCCCGATAAACAGACATTCACAGCCGCCTTCGGGACGTCCGAAAACCTGCACAATAAGCGACACTGGACGCTCGGCTGAAATGAGAGAGGCCGCCAACTGAGGCGGCCTCCGCAGACCTCCATCAGGCCATTAGGTCGGTGATCCGCATAATTCCGACCACGTTCCCGTCATTGTACGCCTGCTCTTTTGTGTCCTTGTTGCAGGTCCAGACAAAGTTCTTCTTGGCCGTAAAAGTCTTTCCTTCCTGCTCGATCCGAAGCTCCCCTTCGGTGATATGGCAGACCATGGCATTCATCATCGGGGGACCCATGGTCTTCGATCCCGGCTGCATGATAATGTCACGCAGCTGGACGTTCTTAAAACCAGGGATGATGGCTGGTGTCTCGCTATAAGCGCGCACCACAACGCCCGGCCACGGCGTCGTGTCCTTGCCGACGATGTCCGTGGTTTGCGCCGCCGCTGGCTTCACCATGGCGGCCGAAGCGGCTGCCAATCCTAGTGCCACTGCTGACCTTCGATTTACTTTTTGCATTGGCCCTCTCCTCACGTTAAGGCCGCAAGGCTGCTCCTTTCGTGTAATAGAGTCCATGCGGTGCGATGTCCGGATTTCAAATCCAGCACACCTCCTCATAGGAGACCTGTAATAAGATGAAGGAGGCCGCTAACCGTGGCGGCCGCCATCAATGGTGATGGTGAACCGGTTTGTCGGATCAAAGAATACCGCCCCGAGGAGTACGATCCTTGAGGACCGTTTCACGGACACTCTGCGTCAGATCGGAACCATTAGTTCTTCAAATAGCCGACGTAATAGATGCCGATGACGTTGTTGCTTGCATCGCGGATTGGTTCATAGCCAGTGACATAAGGCTTGCCCAGGATGTCGGCCTCTCCGAAATAGCTTTCGCCCTTCGCAATAGCCGCGATCGCTTTGCCCTTCGGGTCGAGAATCGTGCCCATCGCCCGCAACCCGTCATCCTTCTTAACGTTCGTTGCCACGCGGACGAACTCGTCGCCGCTCTTAACAAAGATTGTGGCCGTTCCACCCGCTTCCTTCTGGACCTCGTCAACCAGCATAAAGTTGTTATTCATCTTGGTCGGTCCAAAATGTAAGGCAGGAAGAGTCTTGCCGGCGACTTCCTCCTCCCCGTTAACAGTGGGTGCACCCAGCGCCGCAGCCTTCGACTTGAGAAGTAGCATCGCAGCCTGCACATCCTCGGCAGGTCCAGCGAACACTCGTGCGGGGAACTGAATCAGAAAACCGGCTGTGAAGGCCAACACTAACAGTGCGAGCATGCACTTCTTCATGGTTACCTCCCATTGGCCTCACAGCATCTCGATGTGAAGACTATCGGGCGAGGAGGCCCATTGCGGTGATCGTTCAAGAAGTGGACGCCCCTTTTCGCGTACTTGTCAACCGACGCACGGCCACGCGAGAAGATCAGTGGGCATGACCGCTGATCCACCTCCTGCTACTCATGGGCGGCAAGAATGACTGTTTTTCTTGTTGGCAGTGTACCGTAAGCGCGCCGTTCCGCGTCGTCAGCTTCAACACCGCTGAGGGATGGTCGCGAGATATTTCTACCGATGTCGCCGAGGCACTGCGGCGCCGGCCGGTCACCGGATTGGATCAAGGTCAAGAACCGAAGTCATCCCGCGATTGAGCGAGTGAAGGACGCGTTCGCATGACCACGGTCGATGATCGCATGCCCACGAAGACCTTGAAGTTGAAGTGCGTGAACCGGCTTGGTCAACCAAGGTTCGCTTGGGTCCGTAAGAGCCACAGGTGCTCTGGTGCGCGATGTCCGTGACCGCTGTTCGGCCGCATGGGTGCACTTGGGGCTCACAGGCGGTCTCGCGAGCGGCGGAGCGCACTTTATACGACGTGTCGGCACGTCTGCGATTTGGTCGCTATCAGATGAAAAGCGGACGTAGCGCGGACATCTCGAAACCGTAGCGATTGACCCTGAGCGGACTCTCCTCGAATCCGTTAGATCATCTTAGGCGGTCGCAGTTCCCGTGCGGACGAAACGCCTCAGCACCTCGCAGAACTCGTCCGTTGCAGTGAAGATCGGGAGGTGGCCCTTGCCCTCGAAGGCGTAAAGCTGCGCATTCGGGAGCCCCGCCGCGATTTGCTCGGCCGCGGCGAACGCAAGGAGACGGTCCTTGCGCCCGTGGGTCACCAGCACGGGTAACCGGATGTCGGCGAGCAGCGGCATGACGTCCTTGCCGGGGTCGGGGTCGAAGAAGCTCAGGATGGTCTCACAGGGCAGCTGCAGCCGGCTGCTGATCGTCTGCTCCCTCAGCTCCCGCATCTCCGGCTCCGAGAAGACCAGCTCTGTGTGCGACCGGACCACGTCGGAGACGTCCTGCTTCTCCAGATCGGACTTGTGCCTTTCGAGGTAGGAGGGGTGGAAGGCCCGGGAAAAGTCGCTCGGCGGCGCACCGACCGTGACGAGTTTGGCGAACAGCCGCGGATCGGCGTGAGCGAGTTTGAGCAGCAGGTTGGCGCCGGCTGAGATCCCGACGCCGACGACTGGGCGGCCCAGTGCCGCGAGCACGGCCTGGACGTCCTTGACGTGTTCGTCGAGGCGGTAGGGCCGCGTCAAAAGTTCGGACGCTCCTGAGCCCCGGGGATCGATGGTGACGATCCGGAACTCCTGGCACAGCCGCTCGAGGATCGGCTGAATGGCGGCCAATCCATAGGCGAGCGGGCTGACGAACAGCAATGTATCCTCGCCGCCGCCGTGCTCGTAGAACACGATCCTCGCCCCACCGCGGATGGCGACGCGTGATCGATGACGCTTGTTCTCGATCCGGGTCCTGGTATCGGCCTCGAAAACGAGGTCCAGCGCCTGCTCGTAGTGCTTGTTCGCACCGTCGAGGTCGCCCATCAGGCTTGCGACGTCTCCGAGCAGGACGAGGGCCTCAAGCTGCCGCGTCCCGGGAACAGAAGCCTGTGGATCTCCGCCAGCAAGTGAGGACGTCAGCGCCACATCAAGGCACTTCTCCAGGTGCGCGGCAGCCTCACGGAGGGCATAGGCGGCCTTCGCGCACCGCGCCGCCTCGAACGAGCAGTCCGACGCGCGCTCGGCAAGGCCCGCCTCCGCGTACTGGTGCGCGAGCCAATCGGGCTGGCGCGCGGCGATCTCCGGGAACCGCGCCTCAACGATCTGGGCAATGCAAGCGTGCAGCTGTTGGCGCCGGCTCCTGAGGAGCGATTGGTAGGCCGCCTCGTGCACAAGGGCGTGCCGGAACGCGTAGGACACTGCCGACGGCATCCCGCCGCGATGGATCAACTCGCTCGCCACAAGTTGGTCGAGCGCGACGCCCAGCGCATCGGCGCCCAGGGGCGAGACGGCGGCAAGCATTTCGTGCGAGAACTCCCTACCGATACACGCCGCGAGCTGCGCCACCGCCTTCGCCGGAGGAGCTAAGCGGTCAAGCCGCGCCATGAGCGAGTCGTGCAATGTCGCCGGGATCGCCAGCGGCGGCAGCGGTCCCCGCAACATGTACCCATCGACTCCCTGAGAGAGCAAGCCGGACTCCAGCACGGCCCTGGTCAGCTCCTCAACGAACAGCGGCACGCCGTCGGTCCTGACGAGGATCTGGTCAATGACCTCGGGCGGCAGCGGCTTGCCGCCTCCCACCCGCTCCGCCAAGGCCGCCGTGTCGCGACGGCCCAGCCGGTTGAGGCTGAGCAGTGTCACGTGAGCATGACCGGTCCAGGGCGGCGCGAAGTCGGGCCGGAAGGTTAGGACTGCCAGCACCGGCAGGTGCCGCGTCCGGTCCACCACGATGTCGAGCAACTCGAGAGACGTCGGGTCGGCCCAGTGGAGATCCTCGAAGACCAGCAGCACCGGCCGGCGCGCTGCCATCGCCTCGAGCTGGCCGGCCAGGGCCTCGAGCGTCTTCGCCTTCTGCTGCGGTGGCGTCAGGCCCAGGGGCGGGTAACGCCCCTCGGTCCGAATCGCCAGGAGCGCGGCGAACAACGGCGCGACAGCGGACACGTCTTTGACCTCCCGCCCGAGCAAGTCCTCGAGCTTAGCAAGCCTCGCCTCCGGATCGTCCTTCCGGCGGAAACCCGCGGCGTGCTCCAGTCGGGCGATAACGGGATGGAGAGCGCTGGCGGTGCGCTGGGGAGAGCCTTGATACCGGAGGAGCAGATGCGGCTCGTCGGCGAGCAGCCGCTCCCGTAGCGTCTCGGCGATCCGCGACTTACCGATCCCAGGCTCACCCCCGAGCAGCACCACCTGCCCTTCACCGCCCTTGGCCAGATCCCAGCGGTCGAGCAGAAGCGCGATCTCGTGCTCGCGGCCGATCAGGGGGGTGAGCCCGCTCTCGTGAAGCGCCTTGAAGCGGCTTTCGATCTCTTTTTCTTCCAACACCCGATAAACTCGCTCCGGGTCGCTGAAACCTTTCCAAGAGACGGAGCCCAACTCCCTGCATTCAAACAAGCCGCGCACGAGGCCACGTGTGCTCGCCGCGACGAGCACGGCGTCCGGATCAGCGATGCCTTGTAACCGAAAGGCCAGGTTGGGCGTCCCCCCGACAACGGCATCGTTCAGGCTGTGGTGGTCGCCGAGGTCTCCGACGAGCACGAGGCCGGTGGCGATGCCGACACAAACATGAAGCGGCGGCATCATCCCGGCGGTGATGCGCGTCACAACGTTCACGACGCCGAGGCCGGCCCGCACGGCCTGCTCAGCGTCGTGCTCATGTGCCTGGGGAAAGCCGAAATAGGCCAGAATGCCGCCCCCCGAGAATCGCGCCACCATACCGCCGAAACAGACGATCACCTCAGCGCAGCTGCTGTGAAACGCGGCAAGAACCTTCTGCAGATCTTCCGGATCGAGCGCCGATAGCGCACTCGATCCGACGAGATCGCAAAACATGACAGTGATTTGTCGTCGCTCGGCCGGCAAGTGCGCCCATCCATGATCTCTCTCCCCTACCTCCACAGATATGTTCGATTGCGGAGCTGTCCGCGTGCTCATCTCGCTCGCCGCTCGTGTCGCGGTCGGTTTAGGATCGGATACCGATGGGCCATACGTAACAGGCAGCGACACCGGAGCAGCAAACAGATAGCCCCTCCGTGGCACTGTCTTGATCAGGTGTTGGTCGCCGTCTCCAAGTGCCAGACGCACTTCGCTCATACAGCGCGTCAGCGACTCATCCGACACAATGACCTTCGGCCAGACCGCCTTGACGAATTCGTCCTTGGGCACCAGCCGACCGGCATGCTCGACGAGGTAACGCAAAACCTCGAAGCTCTTGGGCCGCAGCTCGATCTCGCGATCGTCGCTGCGCAGGCAGCCCCGCGTTAGATCGAGCGTGAATCCCTCGAAGCAGAAGACCTGCCTACTGGCCGCCTGCATCGCTCTACCTCCTGGAGGGTTGTGAATGCGGCGTCCCGTCGATTTCAGCACTTTTGGAGGGTTTTTGCATCCGGCTTTCACGACAGGACATCGTACTTAGGGTCCAATTTCGTCGCGATATCGGTCTGTCCGTGACCAGGGAGGAATAGATGCGGCGCATATCAAGCATTGCGGAGGCGTTGGCCGCGGCCTTGGCGGCTTTGATCGCCTTCTCGTCCGCCCGCGCGACCGACGAGGCACCTAAACTCGTCACCGAACACATCATGATCGAGGCCGCCGATCCTGGAATAAAGCTGTACGTCAGAAATAAGCGGCCGGAGGACATGAAGCAGTTTACCTCCGAGAAGACGTTGTTGTTCGTCCACGGTGCGACGCAGCCGGCGGAGGCAACATTCGATCTTCCACTCGAAGGGCTGTCGTGGATGGACTACATCGCACAGCACGGCTGGGACGTGTACTTAGTGGATGTGCGCGGCTACGGCCGATCAACGCGTCCGCCGGAAATGGATCAGCCAGCCGCCAACAATCCTCCTATCGTCACGACTGATGTGGCTGTGAAGGATGTCGGTTCCGCAATCGATTTCATCCTCCAGCGGCGAGGTGTGTCGAAGCTTAGTCTCCTGGGCTGGTCGTGGGGGCCCGTGATCATCGGCGCTTACACGGCCGACCACAATGACAAGGTCGACCGGCTCGTGCTCTATGCGCCGGTATGGCTGAGGACCGCACCGCCGCCGCAAGCTGCGCCTCCTCCGTTAGGAGCTTATGTTGCGGCACCAATGGCGACCGCGCGGCAGCGCTTGCAGGCCGGCGCACCCGACGATCGCAAGGACGATTTGATGCCGGCGAGCTGGTTCGAAGCATGGTCGGCGGCCGCTCTGGCCAGCGATCCGGTTGGTTCAAAGCAAGAGCCTCCAGTGCTGCGCAGCCCAGCCGGCGTGTTCCAGGACAACCGCAATTACTGGGACGCGGGCAAGCCATACTACGACCCGGAGAGGATCAAGATTCCGACGCTGGTGGTCGTCGCCGAGTGGGATCGGGTGACTCCCAGCGAGGGTGCGCAAGCGCTCTTCCACAAGCTTCCGAGTGGCCCGAACAAGCGGCTCGTCGAGATCGGCGAGGGAACGCATTTCGTTATGCTGGAGAAGAATCGGATGCAGCTTTTCCACGAGGTGCAACGTTTCCTAGAGAAGGCGAGTGGGTCGAACTGACCAGAGGGCTTTCACCCGTCGCAGCAACGTTGGTCGCTGCGAGCCGAATGCCGTGTGGCAAACGGTTTGTCGCCGGCCTACATCCAGTTGATCTCGCTGCCTTCGACCCAGGACCGGCGACTGCGGCTCCGCCCGATCCAGCTGGCAGTCGGGCGAAATTTTCGCCAGAATCGTGCTGCCCCCGCGTCTGGTCCTGGCACCTTTGAGACAGCCGATTGCATCGAACGATGTCCGCCTTCGAGGGTAACCCGGAAGACATTTGCTCAGACTGAGTTCGTCTGAGTTTGACACCTTCTCGGACATTCACGAATTGCTAGGGTTTGTGCCGGAGGGCGCGCTTGTTCTTCTCCTAAAACCAAGAAGCGAGACCAGTCACTAAAGTGAAGCGGACTCCTCGATTAACTGCATTGCTCTCCACGGGAAGGTAACGGAAGCTGACATGTAGCAGGGGGAGCTGATCGTTCATTTGCGGCCAAATGGCCTTTCAGGAGGCCAAAAGGGAGCGTAGGATAATCACGTGCAAGCGGCTCAGTACAGACGCCCGCCTTCGGCTTACTCCGCGGCTGGCATCAATCAAAATCACGGGAGGATTTCGCGATGAAATCGCTGGCCTATGCAACTCTGTTTGTGCTCGCGCTTACCCCGAGCTACGGCTTCGCTCAAGAGCGAACGGGCCACAACATGAGCGACGAAGAGCTGATTAAGCTGTCGCTGTCGGCGGCGCCCGAGGCCATCGCTAAAGACGCAACAGTCGTCGCTATGGATCATGACGGCAAGATGCGGACATTGCGCCAAGGAACGGGGCAGTGGACGTGCATGCCAGGTCACGCCGATCCGGCCAACCCGGATCCGATGTGCGGCGATAAAAACGCGATGGAATGGGGGACGGCTTGGATGAATCACAAGGAGCCGTCGGCGAATAAGGTAGGGTTCATGTACATGCTCCGAGGCGACGGCGGTGCAAGCAACACCGACCCGTATGCAACAAAGGAAGAGCCCGCCAACAATTGGATTAAGACCGGCGCGCACGTGATGATCGTCGGCTCTGGAGCTAAGATGTTGGATGGTTATCCACGCGATGCGAAGGCAGACCCAACGAGACCCTATGTGATGTGGCCTGGCACGCAGTACGAGCATTTGATGCTGCCGGTCCGCTGATCTCGCGATCTCGCGGTTCCGGCGTTCGCTTTACGAGCGGCAGTGATTTCTCCCCTCCTGCCGCCCGGGGCTTGCGCTGCGCTCGATGGTGCGATTACGGATCCTGCCGCTAACTCAGAAAAGGGCGCACTTTCGTTTTGTGCACTGTGCCAAGGGGCCCCGCCTGCCGTGATTATGAAAAAAGCGGGTGGGGATCTGTTTGCGTGTCTCGACGATGGGGCGGACGACCGGGCAGGCCCCGACCAAATATGAGTTGATTTATAAATACAAAAACTACAAAGGGACTGGGCCTCACCATCCCACCAACGCTTCTCGCGCGCGCCGACGAGGTGATCCTCTGCGCCCCGTCGTTTTCTTACCAAGTTCAGTAGGCCCGCGGTGCCAGCATCAGCCCCACCGAAGGTATTGAGCCAACCAAGACTTGAAAACGCTCAAGACGAGCGGCCAGATGGTGCCGAGCGCCCCTACCGGCGCGCCTTGGCCGAGCGCTCTACTTGGTGCTTAAAAAAGCCCTAACGGTACGCTTTGGCGACCGCGGCTGAGTCCATGTACTCGTGGAAGGCCACGATCTGACCGCCGCGGACGGTGAAGACGTGCGCGAAGTCGCCCTCGATGGTGCGCCCGTTGGCTTTGACCTGCCAGACGTAATGACCGAGAACGACGACCTTGTCGCCCTGAGCAATGAATTCACGCTCCTCGAAGGAACGCGCATCCTGTAGGCTTGCGAGGGTCGAAAAGAACTCGCCGACCGCGCCGCGCCCCTGTCGCTTGCCGGCAAAAGGCACGTTCTCGATCTCTGGCAACTGCCACGTGACGTCCTCTGACAGGGATTGCAACAGCGTCGGGATGTCGCCGGCTTTGAAGGTGGCGTAAGCCTGCTCAACCAACTGTCGGTTCTCATGTTCGCTCATCGGCCCTCCTAACGCATTTTGGGCGAAACGCTGTCATTTCATAACTGAAATGGTTCCCTCTTGATTTAGATCAACGGACCTTTTGGTTCTGTGCCGATCGTTCGTGGGATGTCACCGCCAGAAGAACCGCAACCGGGTAACGATGAGCCGCCGCGCAAACCGTCGCGGCTAGAGGAGCGCGACGGATCATCGAAGAGTACGCGGCAGACCTTCGCGAGATCATCAAGAAGTTGCGCCGTCGCTTGAATCGAGGCCGCCTCAGTTGGCGGCCTCTTTTATATCATGCGACACCAGTTGATACGTCGCCTATTGGCACATTTCCGACATGGCGCGATGTCTGACTTGAGTCCGGAATGCGCGTCAAACCGGACGTCACCGGATCCGGTATGGGGCTGTTCGCTAGGCGAACAGCTCGGCGCCGTCCGGGGTGAACTTCACGTAGGTCCAGGATTCGTGCTGAGATAGCCAGCCTCCGCTTAAAGCAGGGCGGCCGCGGCGGCCAAAATCGTTCACCACCAGGCAGACGTCTCGATCCTCGTCGCCTGGCACAATCGAGGGCGTCCAATCTGTGTCACGCATAACGCTACTCCAGACGCTTGATCCGGGGCGCCTCAGGCAAACAATTCGGCGCCCGCCGGGGTGAACTTCACATAGGTTCCCGATTCATGGAGCGCCAGCCAGCCTCTGTCGATCGCCCGCTGGATGCCGGCCCGAAACTCCTCGCCCGTGGCCGCCGGAATGTCCGAGATCGCGATCTGACCGGACATGTCGCTGACATGTCAAATCCGACGCTAATGACCCAAAGCCGACATCTTGATCCTTAGCCCACTGGCGGCGAGTTACGCACCGTGGTGTTATGGGCTGGCCGAAGACGGCACCGAGGAGGACCGAATGAGGCGACACGATTTCCTGGTTATTGCCGACGAGGTGATCGAATAACAGGTCGGGTTGGCTATGTCTGCCTGCAAAAGTTGGCTGCGGACGATTGGCGTCGGCCATCCTAGTTTGAAGCGACTATGATTTTCCGAAGGGACGCGGAGATGATCATGCCCGCCTCTAACGAAAATAGGTCCGTGATATCGCCTGCGATGGATGACACTCCTGCGGATGCTGCACGGCTGAGCCGGTGTTCAATCCTTCTCGTGCACGGTACATGGGGCCGTGGGATTTTCCCGAAAATGTCAGACCTAAGACGCGGTTACTTCCGTGGGACCAAGAGGTGGTTTGAGGAGGGTTCGCAGTTTTGCGAAAGGTTAGACGCCGCTCTCAAAAGTGCGTCGCTCGATTGGCCGATCCGCGCATTTCTCTGGAGCGGGGCCAACTCCGTTCGTGCCCGCGACCGCGCAGCGAGAGACCTATCCAAGCAACTGAGAGAAGATTTGAAGGACCCTGACGCTACAGCCGTCATTATTGCCCATAGCCACGGAGGAAACGTGGCGTTGCGTGCCTTGCAACATCTCGACTCCAAGGCAGGCCAGATCCGGGTCGTCACCTTGGCAACGCCGTTTCTTAGGGTGTTTGCGCGCAGGTCCTTGCAACTGTCATATCCGGTTAAGCTCTTTATGCTTGCGGCAATCGTGATAACCCTTTTCGCAAGCCTGCTAGTTCTCGACTCGATCGTGTCTGAAACAGTAGGTCTAGAACTTCTGCTTGCTGTGAGAAAAATCGCGAAAAATGACAATCTGGTGTTCCAGATTATCGTAGTGTTGAGTGTAGTGGCGGGCTTTTTCATTATGGAATGGTTGAATGAAGTCTTTACCAACCCGCATGCAGCGCTTGCCATCGAACAGTTGGCTCACTACGACACCAAAGGTGCGGCAGCGGCGCGCATGCTTGTTATCCGCGGCGTGGATGATGAAGCCTCGCTATCGCTGGCGGCAGGCTCCATCGGCTCGCGTTTGAGCTTCCTCACCCTAGTTGCAGTGATCCCCGCGATATATGCGGTGGTCGTTGTTTTCCTCTTGCTGGTTTCGTTTTTTGGGCTGGAGAGTAGCCTATCGAAATCGGGATTATGGATCGGAGGCCTGATCATCGCCGTTTTCTTTGGCGCGCTGATATTGTTCTTTGTTCCCGGTGCATTTAAATCCTTCTTCGGGCGAGAATTTTTTGTCAACGCGATGACCTGCGACATTGCGGTTGACTCAGGACCGGATACGTTGGACCAGGTGGAGGTAATCACCCTCAGGCCGGTCGAATCGGCTTCGTCCAAACCGAGATCCTTAGAACGGCCTTTTAGTTTGCGATGGATGTTGGAAATTACGGTGTTGGAGTTCCGCGGAATGTACCTTCAATGGCAATCCTCTCTTCAATGGCAATCCTCTATGGGTATCGCACGCAGCAAGCCGTCTTGGCAACTGCGGCACGGGATCTACAATCATCCTAACTGTGTGGATGAGATCGTGCGATGGCTTCGCCGCGTCACATGAACTGATCACGGCCACCGAGCCAACGCGCCTTGAAATCCGCCTAAGACCGAAAACGCTCGACCTTACCTGACCGTAGTCGCTGCTCTCACTACAGCCGACGAGGTGATCGAGTGAGCCCATTACTTCCGTTAGTGGCACGAAGCTGCCGAACCGGGATGTCCGCCCCAACGGTCGCGACCGGGGGTAAACCGGACATGACGCCGGCAGCCCAATTCGGTCGAGAATGACCCAACTCGGACATTCGTCACGATTTAACGGCGCACAGGTTGTAAGAGTCTAACTTACCTTCCTCACCGCTGGAGGATTCCAAGAGCCGTTCAGTATCGAGGGATCGCTGTCCTTCGGCCAGTACATCCGCAACATCGCAATGAAGTCGCCCTTCGGGGCAGGAAGCCAGTTAGCCTCCTTGTCCGCGCCCGGTGATTCTGTCTGGAAATAGAGCGTCAATGAACCATCGGAATTGGGCTTGAGATTGTTGCGTGGGCTGACGGTAAACTTGTTCAGCGCATTGGGGACGAACCACCAGCCTTGGTCAATCTCATACATGGTGATCGACCAGAAGCCATCGACCGGCGGCGGCGCGCCCTTGGCGAATGTCAGTGCGTACTTGCTCGTGCCGTTCAACTTCTGTCCGGCAGCATCGACCTCGGTGTAAGGATACACCGCGTCGAGCTGCTGATTGGCAGGCCAGCCGAACGCCGCGACCACGGCGCGTTTTAGGTAGTTGGTGCCGTAGGTGCCGAGTCCCTTTGTGACCACCCAACCGTCCACTATCGCGCCGAGGCTGGCCTTGCTGGCCTCGATCTTTTTCAGGGCAGACTGCGGGATGTCTTTCAGAGCGGCCTGTACGGCGGGATCGAGGTTGTTCATCTCGAATGTCTTGCCGGGCACAATGCCGATCCTCGCCATGCTTGCGAGTATCGGCGCGTCTTCCGCTGCCGGTGGTGCGTCCCCTCCCATCAGCCTTGCCATGAGGTTGAAATAGCCCCCCGTTCCCATGTCCAGAATGACCGACTGAGGTTTGTCAGTCATGCTGAAGCCCGGATTGGGGTTCACCGGCGGCGCCGAGGGTGTGTAGGGGGCCTTGCCCCAGGCGGACAGCGGCGTGATCTTATATTGCGCCTGCAACGCATTAACGGCCTTGTAGTCCTGCTCAGTGCCGTCGGCGTAGGTCCGACCGAGAATGACCATGTAGCGCGTTGCGATTGGGATGTGCTTCATCCCTTCCGACACGGTTCCTTTCCAGCCCGGTCCCGTGATCAAGTAGTTGGCGGCTTTTCCGCCGGCGGTGCGCTTGCTCGGCGATGACCCCAGATCGTGCATCCACAGATCAACCATTTCCATCAGGTAGAAGCGGTCGCCCATGTCGGGGTGGCTGAACACCTGCGGTTCGGAAAGGTCAAGCCATGCGAGCGAGTAGAGCGTGTCGGCATTTGGGGCCGAGACGCCACGATAGTCTGCGGGCGGGTAGCGCGGGACATTCGCGAACTGGTTCATCGGCGCGCCCAGTTTCTCGGGCGCAGCCTTGGCGATGTTTGTTCCTTGTACGCGCGTGACCTCGGTCGTTATGAGCGAGTAGCCGTATATGTAAGCATCTTCGGCAATTTTCCGCGCATCGACAGGAGTCACCGCTTGCGCGTTAGCGGATCGGGACATCCCGCTAAGAACTGAAAATGCCAGGCTCGCAGTAGCCGCGCCGCTTACGAATGATCGTCGGGTCGGTTGCATGGCGAACTCCTTCACTCCATTGGAACGAAAGCGGAGATGGAAACCATAAGGAAGGATCGGCGCCCCGACTATGCAAAAACGGCAGCAATATGAGAATTTGGATGAGCTTGCCGCATCTGCATAGCTTCAGGTGACACGAATGTGACAGACTGCTCCAGCGGGACAACAAACCATCCGGGAACGTGTGGGTGGCGAATTGGCAACTTTGGCATAAATCGCCGCTGTGGTGCAGTCTTGCGTAGATTGGGAGAGTAAGCCGAAGGGATTGCACCTCCGGCTTCTCGCAGAACAGTGCTTGAAACTCTCGCTTCACACTGCTCCCATCAGGCAGACATCTTTGTCTTTATTGCATCCATCGTTTCATCCTGTTTCCAGTTGCACGTTAGATGCAACACCTGACACGATCCCTTTGCTCCAGCTCCATTACAGAACCTTCAACGCTCGTACGGATCGTTCCGCCCCAGTGCTCCACATCGGTACTTTCGCCTCATGGCTGTGACCACTTGTGCTTTTCCCTTTGCATTAGAACGACTGGTTCCTGCAGTTCCGTTTGAAAGCCTGTGTCAAATTCATGCCCCCTCTACGCCGACCGCCGCCTGCTCAGTAACCAGATATCCAGCAGACTTATCTCAGAAGTACCGGTCGCCTCTGATTTTGACGGCATTGTTATATTTACGACGCGTGATCGGAAGGTTTGCTTGCGCTCATCTCTATGACACTCACCTGCACGGTTTAATCCGTACTTTTCCTCCAACGCTCACGACCATGACACTTAATCATCGCCGCTTGGAGCGGTTTGACACCCGCCTCTGAAAGCCGATGCCGGTGGGCCGACCACCATCTTTCAAACAGCTTCCCTATGTTGTTAGGTCATTACTCCTCCCTCCATAGTTTTCTACAGCACACGCCGGCATGATAATTTCAACTCATGCGCGATCTGCTCCTCCTGGCGATCCATCTGCTCGTGACCCTCGCGAAACTCCTCGGCCCGGGCGGCACGCGCCAGGTCGCAGCTGAATCGCTCTTGCTCAAACATCAACTCCTGATCAGCAATCGCTCCCGACAGCGTGCGCCGAATCTCACTATGCTCGATCGCCTTGTGCTCGGGCTGACTACCCTCTTTGTGAGCCCACATCGCATTCCGAAGCTATCCGCGATTCTCAAGCCGGCCACGCTATTCGAATTCCACAAGGCGCTGGTCCATCGAAAATACCGTCTGCTGTTCTCCTCTTCCCGCCGGAAACGAAAGCCTGGACCGAAAGGCCCTTCCACACAACTCATCGCGGCCATCGTCGAGATGAAGCGCCGCAATCCAAAGTTCGGTTGTGTCCGCATCGCCCAGCAGATCAATTACGCTTTTGGTATCAAAATTGACAAAGATGTCGTGCGTCGCGTGCTTGCCACACACTGTCGACCCGAGCCGGGTGCCGATGGTCCGTCATGGCTAACTCTCATCGCTCACGCCAAAGACAGCGTCTGGTCGGTCGATTTGTTCCGCGTTGAATCGATCCTCCTGCGGAGCCATTGGGTGATGCTGGTCATGGACGTCTTCACTCGAAACGAATCATTGGGTTCGGCGTCGCTCCCACGTCCATTGATGGCATGTCGGTGTGCCGCATGTTCAATTGCGCCACTGCTGGGCAACCGAAACCGAAATACCTCAGTACGGATCACGATCCACTCTTTCGTTTTCACCGCTGGCTCGCAAACTTGCGCGTGCTGGAGATCGAGGAAATTAAATCGGTTCCGTCCGCTCCGGTTTCACATCCGTTCGTCGAGCGTCTCATCGGAACAATCCGGCGGGAGTACTTTGATCGGGTATTTTTTTGGAACGCCGCGGACTTGGCGCGCAAGCTGCACGATTACAAAATGTATTACAACTCGCATCGAGTCCATCGTTCGCTCGGCGGCTCGACCCCCGCGCTACGCGCCGGCGTATCCTCAGCTGTTGCAGCCTCGCTTGACCGTCACGCGTGGCGGCCACATTGCCGCGGTCTGTTTCAAACTCCGATCGCCGCCTGACTTATATTTCGCCACCCACAGGTCAATCTCGACCGAAATGGCCTGTCCGTGTACGCCGTCCGCTTTTCCCCTGTTAGCGACCACTGAGCGGACATCTCTGACGGTCCGGTTCGTGCCAAGTGCGGACATTCGCGAATGCTGAAGCACATCGCCGAGTTCTTCGCCCTCGAGAAGGACATTCGCAGCCGCAGTGCCGAAGAGCGTCGTCTCATTCGACAACAGAGAGGCCGGCCGCTCGCCGATGCATTCCAGAAGTGGCTACGCACAAAGCGTGGTCTGATCAGTCAGAAGGGCAAGCTCGCCGACGCGATCCGCTATGCGCTCTCGCGCTGGAGGGACTGACGCGCTTCCTTGATGACGGCCATATCAAGCTCGACAACTGCCCCGTCGAAAACTCCATCCGTCTATCATCGTCAACCGGAAAAACGCGCTCTTCGCCGGCTCCGACGGCGGCGCCGAGCACTGGTGATCGAAACCTGCAAGCTGAACGACGTCGATCCGCTCGCCTAAGCTGTTACGTTGACGGCCACGACGTGGAGCTTTGGGGAGGCACACGCCAGGTAGCGCTGCTTATGCGCAGCAACCTGCCTCTTTGAACAGCGGCGGCCTTTTGCAGCTGCGGGCGCGCCGCCATCGGGCCGTTTGCTTAGGAACGATCAACGGGCGGGGAAGTTATCTCCATGTGCCAGGTTCCCCCGGCACCTCTGTGTGTGAATGGACCGGCGCTTTAGCGCCGGGGGGCTTCCCGTGTTGCGTTAGGGAGGGAAGCATGAGCGTCAAGGAGCGGACGACGTATCGCCGATCGCTGGGTTCGAATGCCTTGGCGTTCGACGAACCCCAAAGGGATCCGCAGCACGCACCCTACACGTCCGGGCCGTCAGCGGATTTCTCCGTAGATGATTCCATTCCATTGTTTCTGTCCGATCTCCAGGATCAGCCTGATCCGCAGGAATTTGCGCCTTTGGCGGCAAGCCAGCGGCGGACAAGCGTCCTAACGCGGGTCGTGGCCGGTGGACTGTTGGTTTCGGCGTTCGCGATCCTGGTCGCGGTATTTAATTCCGATGTCACGCGCGTCCTTATCGACAAAGCAAGGGCAACCATGGGCGGCGCGACCAGGGATCAATCAGCGACGCAGGCCGCCTCGAATCCACCGGCTGTCCGCCAAATACTGTTGGAAGCTCTGGCTCGCGCGTCGGACCCTGTGACGCCGGCGAGCGTCAATGCGAGTGCGCCGCGATTGGGAACACCGAGCCGCGAGGATATCGTAAGCGACGATCACGCCGCGCTGCAGAGTCAGGCCCCGGCCGCACGTACAGGGAATCAAGCCGCAGCGCCGTCGAAAACGCTCGATGCCGAAACGTTGGCAGCGCTGATGACACGCGCCAAGAGCCTACTGGCACTCGGCGACATCGCCGCGGCGCGATTGCTGCTTGAACGCGCTGCCAATGCGCAGGACGCGACTGCGGCTTTCCTGCTGGCACAAACCTATGATCCGGCTGTGCTCGGAGTGCGCGATACGCGAAGCATCAGAGCCGACCCTGTGATGGCGCGCGACTGGTACCGCAAGGCCGCCAGCTTTGGCTCGGCGGACGCGCAACAGCGTCTCACTCAACTTCAGAACTAATCTCTACACATCGGGAGGATGCCGTGCGTCAGTCCCTTAGAACGTTTGCCGCGATGATCTTGATGGCTTCCGGCGTTGCGGCCCATGCTGGACAGACCGAGTATGACCCGGCCAAGGTCAGCGACAGCCTGAAGGCGGTCTTCCAATTCGGCTCGGTCTCGACCAAGAAGGCGATGAACGCCAACACGGTCACGCTGCTTACTGGTACGATCGGCGGCACCTACGTGCAGTTCGGTGCAGACCTCGCTTCCGTGCTCGACGACGACGGTAAGCTGCGCGTTCTGTCGATCACCGGTCGAGGTTCGGTGCAGAGCGTCGCCGACATCCTTTTCCTGAAAGGCGTCGATCTCGGCATCGTGCGCGCCGACACGCTCGACTATCTCGAGAAGAAGGGCTTCGCCAACGACATCAAGAAGCAGTTCACCTATGTGACCAAGCTCTACAATGAGGAGATGCAGGTCATCGCACCGAAGACCGTCAAGACTCTGAACGATCTCGAGGGTAAGACGGTGAGCGTCGACCTGCCCAATGGCGGCACGTTTGTGACTGCACTGACAGTTTTCGAGCGGCTCGGGATCAAAGCGAACTTCGTTTATATCGAGCAGCGGATCGCAATGGAAAAATTGAAGAATGGCGACCTCGACGCCGTCATCGTGGTGGGCGGTAAGCCGTACCTGTCTGTCACCACCTTCAACAATGACGGCCGCTTTCATCTCGCTGCGGTGGACTATTCGACTCCCCTGCAGAGCGATTATCTGCCGGCGACGCTGACCTCGAAGGACTATCCGAACCTGATTCCCGAGGGGGAGACGGTGGACACGATCGCAGTGCCGGCGGTGCTTGCAGCGTACAATTGGCCACCCAACACTGAACGCAGTCGCAAGCTTGCTCTGTTCGTTGACGCCTTCTTCACGAAATTCCCCGCTTTGCAGAACCCGCCCTTTCATCCCAAGTGGAAGGAGGTTTCCCTGCAGGCACCGCTCGCCGGCTGGAATCGCCTACCGCTCGCGCAGCAATGGCTCGACAAACACAGCGTCGAACCGGTAAAGCGAGAACGCTTTGAGGCATTTCTGCGAGAGAACCCCACCGTCGCTAACGTCCACTCGGAGGCCGACAAGGAAGCACTATTCCGGCAATTTGAGGCCTGGGAGGACGCGCAGGCACAGGCGGGCTCGCAGGAGGAACTCGAAGAAGGTTCAAGGCCGGGACCATGCCTCCCAATCCGCAACGCAAGCTGCCCGTCCACGCCACCCGCCCTACCGATCGCACCCTGCAAGGCGGCGGGCACTTGGTACCTCGACCGAGCAAGGCGCGGCGACCGAATGCGAGCACCACGGCTACCGCCGCGACCGTGCCGACCCGGACGCCTGCAACCGAGCAAGCGAGGAAGCCTGGCGGAACCCGTTCTCGGGCGCCACTCCGCCCCCCGGCGCCACTCAGGGCATCTCAACTACCGATCGTCCGTCTAGCGGCTTCCCTGGGAGATAGCCTGTCCTCAGATAACGGAAGCCCTCCGATCGCGAGCTGATGTTCGTCAGCGGGCGCCGTGGCGCCGTACCTCCTTCAAGACATGCCCGCCGCGGCGCGCCAGCCGCCCAACCGGACCTGGATCGAACTGTCGGCTTGATTTCATGCTTGCCACGTTGGTCGGTAACGGAGCCGCACGGCGTTGCCGGGCATCGAGGCTCCAGCGAATCCGCCTACAAATGCCATCTGAGGGTGCGCATGTTCTCCTCCGTCGGCTGTTGGGAGATACCGCAGGCTAGGACAGCCGCGCGCGCGGAATTAGGTCCCTTAGGGGTCAAACTGAGAAGAACTCAGTGAGAGCAAATGTCTTCCGGGTTGCCCCTGACAGCGGACGTTACTCAATGCAGTCGGCATGTCTCAAAGGTGCCATTGCACGAAGTCGCTGCGCTCCAGCCCGCTGCGCGGGAGCAAGAGCCGAGAGGCCGGTAGCCAGGTGAGAGGGTCAAAGGCATCGTCGGCTCCATCAGCCAGCGGGCTTTAGGCATAGCATGATTTTCACAATGATAGTGCCGTACGGTCGTGACGCCCGCTGAGGGTCAAACGCGTCACTTTGACCGTGCGTCGCTCACTTCCGGTCTTCCCCTGATTAGCGGACATTCCGAGGGTCAGTCGGCATTTCTCAAAAGTGCCACGAGGAGACATTCCATTGCGTCCCGCACACCTGATTTAGACGTGCTATAGTTTTAAAGGTCTAGTTACTCAGGAGGCGTCGTTTAATGACACGTGTCCGCGTAGCTCTCCGAGTTCCGGTCGGTCGGCCCTTGCCTGATCTTGCCGCGTTCGTCGTTCGCTGCGAAGAGGCAGGCTTCGACGGTGTCGGCATCCATGACCACCCCTCAAGTGGCCGCGACGCTTACTTGGCGCTGGCGCTGGCGAGCCGGGCGACGCGCCGCCTTCAATTGTTCCCCGCCACTTCGAGCCCTTCAGTTCGGCACCCCCTGCTTCTCGCTTCGTTAGCCCACAGCCTAGACGAGATCGCACCGGGGCGCACATATCTGACCGTGGCCCCCGGTTTTATTTCGACACGGAGTATAGGGAAGCCGCGCGCACCGGTAGCTGTCATGCGCGAAGCGATAGTGGATCTCCGGCGGCTGCTCGCCGGAGAAGGCGTCGAGTTCGGTCCGACGTCGACCCGTCTCAGGAACAGAAGCGTGTCACCGACGCCAGTTTATCTGCTGGCCGCCGGGCCCCGCATGATTGAACTCGCTGGCGAGGTGGCGGACGGTGTCTTTCTTATGGTCGGTCTCCATCCAGCGGGCATCCGCGCCGCGCGTCGTCATCTGGAGGATGGCGCCCGGCGGGCTGGCCGCTCGCTTACCGGCTTTCCGGTGGTATTCGTGACTACGCTCGGTCTCGGGTCGGACGCCGACGTGGGAACGCGATGGGTGCGGAGCTGGTTCGCTCAAGGTCAGCCCTTTCTGAACTATCCGAGCGCGTCAAACCTGCGTTGGCTCAAGGAAGCCGGCTTCGAACTCGAAGAAGCGCACGATCCTGCTGCGATACCTGAGCATCAGGCGAAGCAAATTGCGGATGCATTTGGGCTATTCGGTCCACCAGAGCGTTGCGCAGAGCGTCTTCTGCAGGCGCGAGAGGAAGCAGGCGTTGAGCAAGTGTTCTTGTTCCCGGCTCACGATCTCGCCCGCGGCTACGAGATGCCAGAAGCCGAGGTACAGGCTTTTGAGGGAGTGATCCGCCCGCGTCTCGGATAACTAACCGGCCCTGCTTCATATGGTAGCGAAGATCGATCTTGCTGTTGCCATTCTCTGGCGGGCTCGCGACTTGATGCTTCGAGCAATGACCGCTCCGGGTCATTCGCGTCGTTTTGACCGTCGACCGTTTGCTTCCGGTCTACCCCGATGAACGGACATGCTCGGAGACGGTCGGCATATCTCAAACGTGCCAAAGGCGACATAACCCCTCCACGCGCCTTGGAAATTGGTGTAGCGTCGTCACAAAGCTGCCACCGGAACATGCCGACGTTCTGTGAATTTCAACGGCAGCGACTGTGCCTCCGGCGGGCGAGCAATTAACCGCATTTGCCTCGTGGGCGCATCTGCGCCGAGCGGGCGCGCATACGCTCGTGGAGGATCGTCATGAAACTTCCCCGCCGACAATTTCTGCATCTGGCAGTGGGCGCCGTCGCGCTCCCGGCCGTGTCGCGGTTCGCATGGGCGGATACTTATCCGTCGCGGCCGGTGCGCTTCATCGTTGGATTCCCTGCCGGTAACGCGTCCGACATCCTCGCCCGGCTCACGGGCCAATGGTTGTCGGAGCGGCTCGCTCAGAATTTCGTCATTGAGAACCGGCCGGGCGCTGGCGGCAGTATCGGCACCGAAGTTGTCGTCGTCGCGCCGCCGGATGGCTACACACTGCTCCTGGTCGTCGCGTCGCACGCAATGAATGCAGCGCTCTACGAAAAGCTCAACTTCAATTTCATTCGTGACATAGCACCGGTCGCAAGCATTTGCGGCAACCCCTATGTCATGGTGGTCACTCCATCATTTCCGGCCAAGACCGTTCCCGAGTTCATCGCCTACGCGAAGTCCAATCCGGGCAGGATCAACATGGCGTCGGCCGGGATCGGGGGCCCGACCCATGTCTTCGGCGAACTGTTCAAGGCGGCGACCGGCGTCGACTTGGTCCATGTTCCGTATCGCGGCAGCTTCGTGCCCGATCTGCTCGGCGGACAGGTGCAGGTCGTATTTGCTCCGATAACTCATTTGATCGCGTATGTACGAAGCGGCAAGCTGCGCCCCCTTGCGGTGACGACTGCGACGCGCTCGGAGGCGCTGCCGGACATCCCGACCGTGGCCGAATTTGTGCCGGGATACGAAGCCATCGGCTGGTACGGCATCGGCGCGCCGAAACGCACACCCGCCGAGATCATCGACAAACTCAATAAGGAGACCAACGCCACTCTCGCCGATCCAAAGTTTAGATCGCGACTTGCCGATTTGGGCGCAGTGCCGATGTCGATGGCACCCGCCGAATTCGAGAAATTCATCGCCGAAGAAACCGAGAAGTGGGGCAAGGTGATCCGAGTGGCCAACATCAAGTTGGACTAAGGCCGGTCGTCACGGTGCCGATATTCCATAGTTCGCGTTTCGCGACTCCGTCAGCCTCATGTCCGAAAAGGGTCATTGGCGTCGATTTTGACATGTCAGCGACATGTCCGGTTAAATCGCAATTTCGGACATGGTGGCAGTGTATCCGTGAGCGCGCCGAACCTGTTTGCGTAGCGGGATAACTTCGGTGTCATGGGATCGACGCTTCGTCGACCCGGTCGAGCTGCCGAACCGCAAACCGACAATGGCGAGAGCGTGGGGTATGGTGGTCTGCACCTGGCGGCCACCAAATCTAGCGGCTTCACGGCGGCCCCAATCGGCGGAAATCATGGGGGCATGTCCGATCCAATCCCCGGCAACGATCCGAGCGCAGCCTATGATGTGGTCTCGTCAACGCGCTGGCCGCAAGAATGATGGACCGTGACGTGCAACTGCATTCCGGTTTGGCATTGCGCCACCCGAGAGAAGGCCGAACGCTACGCGACCGATCCGGAGTACCGCGCCAGCCTGATCGTGACGAAGTATGCCGACCGCTAAGGGCTGGACGCGCGAGTCCGACGAGCCGATCCCGCTGCCGGACGGTGGCGAGCTTCGAACGCTGCTGGATGCCGGGCACTATGTCGACAAACTACCTCGCAGCATGCAAGAACGCGAGGAGTGGCAAGCGGTGATGGAAGTCCTGCTATCGGCGGTTGAAGGCCGTGAGCCGGTGAGATTGGTACACATCGCTCTGACTTTGGCCTTGCAGGAGAGCAATGACCAATGTGGCTGATGACGATGCCGGAAGCCTTGATCTGGCTTCACCTGAATTCCGCAACCGCGCGGCGTGGGAATGGGAGCAGCGTTCACGGCAGCTGCCGCAATGGTCTCGATGATCCGATCTGAAAAGCATTATAGAAGATCAGGTTACCTCAGGCAGAATTTGCACCAAGCGGCGCTGTGACGCACTCAGAACGTGAACCACTTCACGCTGGCGAGCTCCTTTGGCGATAGCCGTTTTGGCGGCATGGTTGGTGCCTCGCAATTGCCGAGGGCTGACGACGCCCGTGATGCGCGGCGCGATCCTCTGTGGCCAGAACTCGCTGCCAACCTACTGCCTTGGCGTTCTGCTGGCTTCGGTCAGCTACATGGCGCTGCTCGACATCTCAAACGGGCTTGCGATGCAGATCGCGCTGAGTGTCGGTGGCATCATGGCGATGGTCGCGACCGCAACGCTGCTGAACTTGATCAGCATCAAACCCAGGCAGCAGTCGGCAAGAAGCAAGAAACAGCTCACTCCTGAGTGAAAACGAGGCGCCGATGATGCAATAGGCATTGCCCTAAGTGTCAGGCTGCGGCGTCACGCCAATGGCTGACCGACCACGAAGCGGAGCTGTTGCCGGTGCCTTACTTTCACGTCGTATACACGTTGCCGAGCGAGCTGCGTGACATCGCCTACCAGAATAAGCGCGTGGTCTATACCTGCTGATGAAGGCGGCGGCCGAGACAACGCTCGCCATCGCAAGCGATCCCAAGCGCCTCGGCGCACGGATCGGCGTCACCGCCGTGCTGCACACCTGGGGCTCGGCACTCACCCATCATCCGCACGTGCATATGATCGTGCCAGGTGGAGGGCTCTCGCTCGACGGCGCGCGATGGGTCGCCGCGCGCTCCAACTTCCTCGTGCATGTCAAGGTGCTGGCGCGCCTATTCCGGGGCAAGATGCTGGCGATGCTCATGCATGCGCACAACGCCGACGAGTTGAAGTTCTTCAACGCCCATGCCGGACTCGCCGACAAGAGAACGTTCAAGCGCTTCATCGCCCCGCTGCGGCGCATCAAGTGGGTGGTCGATTGCAAGGCGCCGTTCGCAGGGCCCGAGCAGGTGCTGCGCTATCTCTCCCGTTACACCCATCGTGTCGCCATCTCGAACCGCCGCCTCGTTGCAGCCGACGACGACGCGATTGCGTTCCGCTGGAAGGATTATCGCGTCAACGGCCCCGACCGCTGGAAGACGATGAGGCTTCACCCGCACGAGTTCATCAGGCGCTTCCTGCTGCACGTGCTGCCCAAGGGCTTCCACCGCAACAGCCACAAACGTGGCTCAAGCAATTGGTGTCATTGCCATTTCGTCTGACGTGCATGGCATGGGGTTTGGCTTGGGGTATGACCGTGCTGGAAACCCGCCCGGCGTCGCCCGGCCGCGGCCCGTGGTGCCGTTTCCGGTGGATCTGGCTATGATCGGCCCATGAGCTCGCGAAAACGCCCCAGAGGCCTGGCTACCCGCCGATCGTCAAGACGACGCGGTTCCGGACGTCGGCCGCGGCCCGGGCTCGCAACCGCGCCCACTATCGCCGGCAGCGCCAGCGCAACGTGGTCAGGTTTTACAATATCCCGCTCAGTGACGACGTGATGCCGAGTTGTATCGCGCATTGGGAGTAAAAGGTGACCATCCAGAGACGGGGTACCCTCAAAGAACGGGCGGGGGGGACCTTCAAAACGGTTGCGCGATCCGGCGCCGATCGGCCCTGGCCTAACTACAACGACCTACTGTTGGTTTTACACGCGTAAGTGCGAAAAGAGTAATCGATGCCAAAGCCCACATCGTTCGCGGCGCTCAGGCCGAAGATCGCCGCGGCAATTCCCAGAGCAGACGCGCCGTATGATCTCACCGATGAGCAGGCCGACGAATGGCGCGCGATTGTCAACGTGATGCCGGCCGAGCATTTCATGCGTGGCAATTATCCGCTGCTCGCGCAGTTCTGCCGGCACGTGGTCGCGGCTCGCCAGATTGCGCAGCTGATCGACAAGCAGTCCAAGAGCAAGAAACTGGATGTCGGACTGTTCGTGGAGTTGCTGAGAGCGCAACAGGCGGAAACCAAGGCGATCAATTTCTTGAGCCGGGCGATGCGGCTCAGTCAGCAAACGACGAAAGAGTGGTGGCGCAAACAACCAAGGGACCGCACCGTCGATAATCCATGGGAACCGGAACCGGACGCTTAGTGGGATCGATGGTTTTGCACGCCTATTGTTGGTTTTTCAAAGGCTTACATCGGGGCAACGATATGCGCATTTTGCAACGTGGCCGCCGCACCAAGCTCGATCGCGAGATCACCGCGCTTAACCCGGTGCGCACCGCGCGTCACCGCACCATCACCCTCGCTGATCGGAAAGCCCGTTGGCGCGAGCTGTATGAGGCGGCTGTCGAGATCAATTTCGAGCAATGTGTCGGGCAAAAGCCGGGCACGACAGAGGCGCACTGGATCGAGCTGTCGCCGCTGGGCTGGGCCAACCAACAGGGCGTGCCGGCCGCGCTCGTGCAGCAGTGGGAGCGAGAGCGGCGGCGCACATGAGCACTTCCATGAAACATAATGTTTCAAAATCCGAAACAAAAAGTGGCACCGGCAGCGCCGCCACCAAGGCGCACCGCGCCAAGATGGCAGCCATGACCGATCGAGAGCGCTGGATTGTCCACGATGTTTGCGTTGCTAGGGAAGCGACAACATCTCGGCCAACAGCGCCGCGTCCTGCTTGGACGTCGAGGTCTGCGCCAGCAGCGCATGGAGCTTATCGAGCTTTGCTTGCGGTGTGTCGCCGAGCGCAAAGCCAGCGGCACGTTCGAATTGCCCGATGATCGGATAAAAGGCGCTGTCCGTGTGCTGTGGCGAGCAGAAATAACGCAACCGCGCGTGCGGTTCGGCCGCAATGCCCTCCATGAGCGCGGCGGAGAGCCTGGATTTTCCTATGCCGGGCTCACCGGACAGCAGCACGACCTGGCCTTCGCCGGTCTTGGCTCTCGCCCAGCGCCGCAGGAGCAGTTCAAGCTCTTCTTCGCGTCCGACGAGTGCAGTCATGCCGCCGGGATGCATCGCCTCAAAGCGGCTCTCGACAGAACTTGCCCGCAACACTGCGAAAGCTGGCACCGGCCCGGTGATCCCCTTGAGTTCCTTTGGCCCGAGGTCCCGCAGCTCGAAGAGATTGCCGAGCAGGTTGCGGGTGGCCTCGGCAATAACGACCGTGTTCGGCTCGGCGATGGCTTGAAGGCGTGCCGCGAGGTTCGGCGTCTCGCCGACGATACCGCGCTCCTGCGCTTCGCCGGACCCGACAAGGCCCCCGACCACCACCAGGCCAGTGGCAACCCCAATCCGCACCTGTGCGGGCTCAGGAGCCGGGAGCATAGCAACCGCATCGATTAGCCCCAGGCCGGTTCGAACTGCACGCTCGGCGTCATCCTCATGCGCCTGCGGATAGCCGAAATAAATCAGCACTCCATCGCCCATAGATTTCGCGACGAAGCCCCCGAAGCGGCTCACAGTATTGGCGACGCACCTCTGATAGGCCGAAATGATCTCGCGCAGGTTCTCTGGGTCCATCCGCGCGGATAGCGCCGTCGAACCGACAAGGTCCGAGAACATCACGGTGACCTGGCGGCGCTCGGCGCTGTCCTTGGCGGCTTTGTCGATTGGCAGAGGCGCATCGGATTGCGACGGCGCTGGTGCGCTTACTTGAGCGCGCAAGGCTGCGATGGCGTCGAGCAGCTTACGACGATGTCCGACAAATCCGACACCAAGATCCTTCAAGTCCTCCGCCGTCAAACTCGGCAGGACCGTGTCGTCGATCCCATTCTCGCGGAAGCCTGCCTCATAATGTTCGAGGCCAAGCTTCCGCAGCCAACCTCCGACGTCCATGGCGGCGCCCCGGTTCACGCAGCGCTACATGATCCCCCAGGCGAGACAGCCTGTCTAGCGGAATGACCGGGTCAAAGTCGGAAGGAACTCAATCTGAGCGAATGTCCTCCAGGTCACCCCTGAGAGCGAACATCGTCCAATGCGGTCGGCATAAACGAACACGGTCATCTGACGATCCTGTAGCGCTTGGCGCGCTTGCGGCGCGGTGCCGGCGTCGGATCAGGGTCACCGTGGTTCAGCGCCCTCAACATGGCAATGCGGGCCATCATAACAATGCCGCCCTTCTCGGCGGCAGAGATCAGGCATTCCATAGCAACCTGCCAGTGCTCGCGCTCGGCTCGGCCGGCGGCAGCACAAGGATATGAACGCCAGCATCACGGAGGGTTCGGAGTTCGCCGCCATCGCCGATCGGGATCGGATCGTCAAATTGGCGGGACCAGCCCTTTTTGGTCACCGCTGGCCCCGCGCAAGCTGCTCATCAGATTTCAAAAGAAGGTACCGCCAGCAACTTGCCGCAAGCGGCTAAAAGTTTGGGGACGGGCATTCAGACCCCCCGAATATGCTTGTAGGTCTCGGTGAGCGCAATGGCCTTTGGCACGTTTGAGACATGCCGATTGCATCGAGCGATGTCCGTTGTCGGGGCTAACCCGGAAGACATTTGCTCAGACTGAGTTCTTCTGAGTTTGACCCAAAGGGTTTGCGGTCTGATTGTGGTTCGTCCGGCTCGAGGTCGACATCATTTTTTGCGATCGGAACCGAAGCAAACCTTTGCAGCAAGCAGGCTTACGCGATCGAGTTTGTTCCGTGATGCGGACCGTACCGCTCCCGGAGGGTGCGCCTTCCTCTCTACTATGGCACACTCGCGCAGGCGTTCGGCATCCCCGGGATGTTTCTCCCAAACGCGGTGCACATCGCCTGGGCGCGTTCCAAGTCGCGCTGCGCTTTGTGCGGATCGGGTACCGCCCGGGTGGATGCTGGGCGGACCGGCTTCGGCAGCGCCGCCTCCAGCTTTCTCGGCGTCACCTCATCAAAGGACCGCGCACGCGCCAGCTTGTCGGTAACCGCTCGCCGTGCGTCCGGCGGAAGCTGTTTCTCCAAGTTTTCCAGGCGCTGCTCGATCTCGACGACATGGGGGCCCAGGGCCTCGCCTGCGGCATGCATCTCACGGAACGGGACAGCAGGCCCGCCCCCCGCGAAAGTAGGCCGGCCCACCGCGACAGCAGGCCGCTCCCCCGCGACGACGGCGCCCGGACTGATCGTCCACTGGAGGTGGAGTTCGCCGTTGATGCGCGCCCCCTTGGCCGGGTCGGGAAGCCCGAACTCCACGATTGCCCCTTGGCCGGAAATCAGTGAAACCAACGGCCCGCTTGCCTCACTCGTGTTCGTCAGGAAGGTCGAGGCAACGTTGACGTTCACGGCGGTCGCAGACGGGCGCGGAAGGAGGAACGCCATGCGGTTCGTGTCGAGGGGATGCTGATCCTGGCTGCAGTAGCCCTCGTTTCCCCAGTTCCTCACAAAGATCGCCCAGGTATCGTCCAGCGGGTTATCGTTGACGTGAATCGCGAGCGCGTACACAGGGTGTAGCTCGGTCGCGCAGCCGTGTTCGCAGTCGAGCCCAGCGAGCCCAACCACGATGGCGAACTTGCCGTCGATCATGGCGCGCGCGCTCGCATCGTCCCGGTCCACCGCGTCGTGGAAGGAGTTCCACCAAGGCGTACGGAAGTGGTCAATGGTCTCGTCGGAGTTGAATTCGGTGTGGATATGTCCCTCGCTCGAGACGGTCAGTCCCTCTCCCGCCGGCGGCACGACGTTGATGTTGTAGTCGTCATCGGCCAGCGAACGGGAGTGACTTTCCCACGATACCGTTCCCTGCCAGGTCGCAGGCATCCAGTTCACGTGTCCGTGGATACTGTGCTGTGCACCCACAGCGCACCAACCGGCATTCCACCCATCCGGCACGTCGATCGACGGGGCCTGGGTCGTGCACTGGGTGTTCGAGAAAACGCCCGAGAGCGGGAAGCATTGCGTGTCGGCGTTGGGAAGCGATCCCGGGTGGTCTCGCTGCCACGCCCACTTGGGGTTGAGCGGGAATCCATTGGCGTCCGTCGCGGTAAAGATGAGGTCGAAGGGCGACGCGGTTGGACCAGTGGGGCCGTGGTCGATCCTTAGCACGACGAAGGCGTTTCCGACGCCACGGCACTGGTTCTCAGTGCCGTCATCGTGGCCTCCGTAGCCATTGTCACCGTAGCCGTCATCCTCATACCCGAGGCGGAGGATCGCGTTGTGTGGATCCACCGTCGCGGGGACGACGACCGGATTGGTGATCGCGCCCGCAATGCGGACCAAGTCCGAGTGGACACCCGGAATCCAGATGAGCCCGTGATACAGGCGATCCGAATTCGGACCGGACGGGTTCACGTAGCGTTTCCAGGTACGCCCGTGCCCGCCGGTTTGGACGCAGCCGCCCGCCTGCACAGTCACGCGATCCCCGGGCCTGAACGTGATCTGGGGGTACGGCGAGAGTCGCCTCGTCACGTTTGGCTCGGTGATATTGCACGTCGTGAGCTGCGGAGTTGTCGACGAGCAGCTAACGTGCTCGCTGGCGCTTGCCGGGAAGGAGCTCGCAAGTGGGACCGCGATGGCGATCGTCAAGCTCAGGGCACTCGTTGGATTGCGCGCGCGCATGAAGCTGCCTCGCCCAACAGGAAATGCACACCCTCAGTCTCATTTTGCCTTGAACCCGCGAATGTTACGTCCATTCTGTTCCCAAAACAAGCCAAAGTTGTTTTTGTTTTACGCATCTGGCTGCGTGGACGCCAGTTCGCGGTCGAGGTGGTCTGACCTTTTGTAAGGGGCGGTTGATTAACCCTCAGTGATAACGGTTCAGGAGCTGTCGCGCCACGAAGGTGTCCTCTTGGTGTATGGGCCCCGCATTTTAGAAATGCCGATTTCCCAGCGATGCCCAATGCTGATGGCAGTGAGCCCGCGAACTTCCAGTCGAACAACCAAACAGTTTTGAACTCCTCATCAACATAAAGGTGGCCAAACTATTGGCAGCGTCTCAGTTGCTTCCCAAATCGCGCCGACGAGGTGATCGAATGAAACGGTCGACTTCCGTTCATGCGCTGCGTGGGTTTTCGGAACTGGCGCCATTGTCGATATGAGTTCGCAATGCGCTCCAAAGCAGACGTTGAAGCTGAAACCAAACGACACAGGTAGTCGGGCTGGAACCCGGCAAATTCTCAAGCGCTTCTTAGCGCGGCCCGTTTCCGGGTTCTGTGCCCGCTTATCATCTTCCCCGGCGCCGCGCTTGCCGGTGATGGGCATTAGCATTTTCCTTTTGCCCGGCGGGCCGTCTTGCGCCTCTTAAGCCTTTTGGGCGGCGCCGCCTTGGTCTCACCGCCGACGCTGCAGCGGGCCGGTATCAGCACCAATTCGGCCGTGGATTTGCCATCGCGGATGCTGGGCCGGATCGACGAGTTCTGCCAGGAGCGCGACAGATTGGTGGATCAATGTCGAATACGTACCGGCGAATAGCCGCGGAGCAAAACTTCCCTCACTGGGGTCGCACTAGAGCGGCACGATCATCCCATCAGAGAGGCGACGCATAAAAAACCGCAAGATCTAGGCGATAGATCAAAGTCCAGCGAGCAGCAAGCCGTCGACCGCTAAGATGACGCCCCCTAAAACGAGGAAGCTCGCCGCAACTAACCCAACAAAAAACACGCCGACGTTTCGCCAACTAAAATCTTTAAGCATTCGGTTGCCCCCCGAGGTGCCGCCGATCAACCTGGGCATCTTGGCCCCAGTTAGAAATTCTGTCGATAACTTTTGGTGGCGAGCGGTCGAATTGGGCTTCCCGCGCGTTAGAAGCAATCTGCCAGCGGGGCCCGAGCTCGATCCGAGCCCAACGTTTGGACGACTGTTCGTAGCGGGTGAAGATGTCGTATTTTTGTAGCTCGTGATCTGTCGCCTTCGTTGTTGAGTTGCGGAGGAGCCGGAAGGCGTGGACGGCTCCGCCGACGTGGTCATGCCATGGATATTGCCGCCGGGTTAGCCCTGCGTGTCGGTTTCTTTGTTCGACTTGAAGCCCGTTTCTCCGTCCCGACCCGCGCTATCTCGACGGCGGCGCGCGCAGGAGCGGTCAAGGACGCGCGCTTGCGCGCCCGTAAGGGCTTGTCCTTGACGGCTCCGAGCACGCTGCCAGGCTGAGGCGCGTCGGGGCTGATCTGCTGTCCGTCGGCAGTAAACGTTGCCAACCGGTGCGGGCCAAGGAACACGCTCACGCTGCCATCGGGATACTCGTGAACCCGAACCACGGCCTTGACGAAGTGGGGCCTCAGCCGGCTCTCCGGCAACTGCAGCCGCCGGCCGCTCCATGCGATCGTGTTGTCGTTGGCGACGGTTCGCTCTTCAATCACGCACAGCGCCTCGCGCCAGGCCTGGTGCCGGTCGGCCACGAACGCCGTGCCTGGCTGTTCGGCCTTGATCGCAAACGCGGCGTTGTGTTCGGCCGTGTAATGCGCTTTCAGCCACGCATTGGCGGCTTCGACCGTTCTGATCCCGGCGAGCCGCAGGTCCTTCGGCAACCGGCCCTGCAGCGTCCCGAACATCCGCTCGGAGCGCCCGCGCGCCTCCGGCGAATACGCCGCGATATGCTCGATCCCAAGATGCGATAAAGCCCTTCCCACCTGGGTTTGTTGCGTCTTCGAGACCTTCTCGCCAGCCTTCGGGGTGTAGAAGTAATGGCTGCCGCGATCGGTGTAGAGCGCGCAGAACAGGCCACGCTCGCCAATCACCTCGCCCAAGGTCTGGAACGTCGACGCCGTCCCTTCTTCCTCCACCAGCAGCATCGAGTAGATCTCGCTCGTCGCATCGTCCAACGTGACGATCAGGTCCATCGCCGGCAGACCTTCGATCCAGGCGTGGCGCGACCCATCCTGGTGCAACAGCATCCCCGGCAGCGGTCGGCGCGGACGCTTCTTGCGGTGCGCCGAACGCTTCGGCGCCTTCCGCACCAAGCCCGCCGCCTGCAGGGCCAGCTTCGTCACCGTGTAGCCCAGCACATAGCCATGCCGCTTTTGCAGCTGCTCGTGGAAGTGCTTCACCGTGAAGTCCGCGTACTTGTCCCGGTAAAGCCCCAGCATCCGCTCAAGCTCTTCCTCCGGCGCCCGCCGCGGCGATCGCCGACCCAAGCGCCGGTCAACCAGCCCATCATCGCCTTCCGCCTCATAGCGTTCCGCCCAGCGTTGAAAGGTCCGCACGCTGACCCCGAGAAATTCAGACGCCGCTTCCTGCGTCAGCGCCTTCGCCTCCGTCCGTTCCAGCAAATCCGAGAACCGCATCCGTCGTACACCCTCGTGAATGGATGCCGTGCCCATTGTGCCCCCTTTGTTCTAGGGCACCAAAACACGACACTTCACGAGCTACAAACAGGCGACACATCACGCGCTACTGACACCAACGTTTGGACGACTTGTCGCCTCGCTCCGACCGCGCTTCAATAGCGCATGTTCGTCCTTACCCGCCGCCATCCTGACGCCCATCAAGAGGCCTTGTTGATCTACCACGGCGACGTGCATGCCGGCACGATCATGCGGTGCATCGGCAATCCCAACGCCGCGCCGCATTGGCAGTGGGGATGCAGGTTTTATCTGGATCTCGGCCTGGGGAATGTACGACTGGCACGGCGGCGACCTTCGACGAGGCGCGCGCCGACTTCGAGGCCGCTTGGCGCGTCTTCCTGTCGAAGCGGACCGAGGTTGATTTTCAGGAAGGGCGAGATCAGCGCGACTGGACGGCGCGGAAATATGCCATGTGGGAAGGCGGCGAACGGTTGCCGTCGCAGCGGCCGACCAGCATCATGCGCTGCGCCTGTGGCGAGTCGTTCGAAAAATAGGTTTTTCAGCATAGGATCGATCCTTTCTCGATTTTCAATTCTGTCAATCGCGATTGACAGAATCTTGGTCCTAGTATCGCGTACCTCTAAGTGTCTGACAGAAATAGCGAAATCGATGCCAGCCCCACCAAAAGGGGTTGGCGAAGGAGTGGCGCAGGATCGGCAAGCTCACTGCTTGGTCGCAATCGCCTAAATCGAGGCGGGCCGCTAGCTGTGGGCATCGCGATCACACGAATGCGCTGTCGAGCCGGCACGAGGATCTGGCCGAAGTGATCGGGGTGCGCCGCGCTGCCGGGCTACCGTCGGAGAACAAGGTCACGCTGGGGCCTGAATTGCTGCTGACGAGCTTCAGATCCTGCTTCATCCATGTCGGTCTTCCGCGGTTTGCATCGTCGATTTCCCGGAACATCTGCTTGACGACATCCAGCGGATTCTGCTGGTCGCCTTCCTCCGGAGAGGCTTTGGCGTGGAAGTAGGGCAGGTTCTTGAACGCCTGGTTGCTCATCTCGGCCATCAGGCTGCGGATCTCGCGCTTGGTCGACGCCATGCGACCTTCAAGCCCTTCCGATTTCTCTTTCGTCATCTCCTGGCCGAGCAGCGTTCGAAGCCAGGCGTAATATTCCAGCGCCTCATTCGCTTCCTTATGGAAGAAGTCCTGCGCGCGCTGGATCGCGTCTCGCGGCAGCATGCCAGGCTCATCCTGCTTCTTGGCGAAAAACAGCTGCCTTGGTTTTGGTTGGTTTGATGCTGCGCCAGGTTCGTCGCTTGTTGATCTGCACGATGCATTCTCGAGTTACGCCGAACGTCTTTGCGAGCTTCGTGAGCAAGCCGTAGCTGTGATAGCGAGACCCGCCGGCCTTCTGCTGGATGCGATCGTAGGTCAAGCACCAGATGATGAACCTGGCCTGCTCTCGCGTCAGAATCGGAACGAACAATTTAGCCGGCAAGGGGTGTGGCCTTCAAATAAAACCGATCGTACGATTTCTCACCGGCATAAGTGGTGACACGACCTTCGTGGACCAGGTGCTTGAGCGCATAGCGAACAGCGCGCCATGAGACGCATTTACGATCGCTCTCTCGGAGCAAGCCGGGGATCCAGGTGCTGCTCATGCCTGGCATGCGCTCCGGGAACGAGCGCAGCTACGTCATCAATCAGCTGTTTGCCGACCGGCATGGGGCTCACGTCATCGATCAGGAGAGCGTGCCAGCCGCGCAGTCCCTGGGACGGTAATTCGCTTTCCGTTCACCAGTTTTGTTCCCTGGTTCGTCGCCACGGGCAAGCACTAGCTGCGGTGGTCATTCGGGCAGCCCGGCTTGCCGCAATCCTTCTTCGTATCGCGAGAGGTCTTCGGCATGCCGATAAGGCGCCAGGCTGTCTTTGAGAGTGGAAAGACGAAGCGTGGGATTCAGTTGCCGCAGCCGGGCCACAGCCTTATGTGCTTGCTCCGGCCGTCCGGCCATTGCATAGCTTGCGGTGGCGATACGTAATCCAGGTTGATAGTCCGGATTGTCCTGCAATGCCATTGCCGCCCACGATGCCGCTTCATCATAGCGGCCCAGGAAGAAATGTGCATGCGCGGTCCCGGCTCGCATTCCAATCAGCCGCGGATCCAGTGGGCTCAGGCGCATCGCACGTGCGAAGCGCTCAAGCGCCGTTTCCGGCTCGCCGAGAAAGGTTTTTACCCAGCCGCCGAAATTCCATACCTCGGCCAAATTGGAATTGAGCACAAGCGCGCGATCGATCAAGGCGGCGCCTAGCTCAAGATCGCGAACAATATGCGCTAACGCCCACCCGGCGGCGGCGAGCGCGATCGCGTCATCCTTGCCCACCTCAACCGCGCGCTGGGCGAGCCTCGTCACTTCGGCAATGTCGTTCGGATTGTCTGAAAACCAGCTATTGACCTTGGCCCAGACGTGGCAATTGGCGGCACGGCCGTAGGCGGCCGCAAAATCTGGGTCGAGCTCGATTGCGCTGTTGAACAGGCGCAATGCCTCGTCGTTGGCTTGCCGGCCAGCAAATTGATAAAACTTGGCCAAACCACGTAAATAGAGGGCATAGGCGTCGAGACTCTCGGTCGGCTTGCGCTTGGCACGCTCGATCTCAGCTTTTTCCACCACTGGCGCGATCGCCCCGACGACGCTCTCAGTCACCCGGTCCTGCAGATCGAAGACGTCGCCGAGACCACCATCGAACCGTTCTGCCCAAAGATGTGCCCCAGTGGCGGCATCGACGAGCTGTCCCGTGATGCGCACTCGGTCAGCCGCTTTGCGAACGCTGCCTTCCAACACGTAGCGCACCCCAAGCTCGCACCCGACCTGCTTCACATCGACGGAGCGCCCCTTGTAGGTGAAGCTCGAGTTGCCGGCGATGACGAACAGCGCCTTGAAACGAGACAGCGCGGTGATGATGTCCTCGGCCATTCCATCAGCAAAATACTCCTGTTCCGGATCGCCGCTCATGTTGGTGAATGGCAGAACTGCAACAGAGGGTTTGTTGGGGAGAGCAAGAGCTTGCTCTACTGGAGACGAACCCGTTTGGACCGCGGAACCAGCTTCGTCGGCAATCCGTCCTCGCCAAGCCCGCATCGGCTCGGCGATGTTCTTGAGCGTCTGCGAACCCATATCGTCGAAGGATATCGACCTTGCCACGAATTTGGCGGTGAGCGTCGTCGGAGATGCAGACGCCGCCCGGCTCCCCTATCCCCTCAAGGCGCGCGGCAATGTTGACGCCGTCACCGAAGATGTCGTTGTCATCGATGATGATGTCACCTAAGTGGATGCCGATACGGAATTCAATCCGCTGGTCCTGCGGCACATCGGTGTTCTGCGTGGCCATGCGACGTTGGATGTCCACGGCGCAGCGGGCAGCGTCCACGGCGCTTGCGAACTCGATTAGCATGCCGTCTCCAGTGGTCTTGACGATGCGGCCACGATGTTCGGCGATGGCGGGGTCGACGAGCGCTTTCCGGAACGACTTGAGTTGCGCCAGCATGCCTTCTTCGTCGCGACCCATCAAACGGCTATAGCCGGCGACATCCGCCGCTAGTATTGCCGCCAGCCGCCGTTCCACGCGCTCACTACTCACGACGCACCTCGGCTCGAGAGGTTGAACGCCCATTATAACAGTTTAGTCATCCGTTGTCCGTTTGGTCCCGAGTCCGCGTTGGGTCAAACTGAGAACTCGGGACTTACCACCGGGAAGTCAGCTTTGCCTTCAAGAACGGACATCGTCAGTCCGGCTTGTCAGGTCCGAAAAATGCCAGAAGCGGTCATTATGGTTATCCCGTCTTCGGCAGCGTACCCGGGTTCATTCGGGCAATCCCGCTTTCCGAAGACCCTCGATGGTCAGCTTCGAGTTTGATTGCCCGCCCCGAGCGATCCACGCTGATATTGTAAAGCCGGGATCGCCCTCAAGCAGACACGCCGCCGCCTCACGGGCCTCAGCGTCACGGCCGAGATGGGCGAAAGCGGACGCGAGATTGCGGTAAGCTCCCGGATGAGAGGGGATCAGACGTAGGGCTTTCTTCCCCGCGGCGATGGCCTCGTCAAAGCGGCGAAGCTCAATGAAGGCGTACCCTATCCCAGCAAACGAATGCACCAGATACGTGTCTACCGGGCTCACGCGCATGGCGCGTTCAAAGCTCCGGACCGCTTCCTCCAGCAGCCCCGCAACCCTATAGACATGGCCTCTGCAGTTCCATGCGTGAGATGAATTTGGGTTGAGCGCGACCGCCCGGTCAGCCATTTCAACAGCTCTTTCACTATCGCCGACCATGAACGCCGAGACTATCGCATCCCATGCTAAAATGTCTGGATCACCATCGTCGATGCTCGATGCCAGGCGAACAAGCCGAACTGCTTCCTTGCGCTCGAATTGCGGATCGACAGCATAGCCCAAAGTGACGTTGACATGGTGACAGCCACCTGCCAGCGCCGCGACCAAGCCGTACCGAGGGTCCAGCTCCAAGGCGCGTCGAGCCAGCCTTAGCGCCTCGGCCAACCCTTCGCGGGTCGCCAAGGAGAACTGCTGCAAAGCTCGGAGATGATAATCATAAGCGGTGAGGTTCTCGGGTCGCCGCCGCGTCGCCAGAGCAATTTCTGTTTGAAGCAATTTTGGCTGAATGGCCGAGATAACGGCGAGCGTGACTTCGTCCTGGAGAGCGAAAACATCAGCAAGGTCACGCTCGAACCTGTCCGCCCAAATGTGGGCGTCTGTCACCGCATCAATCAGCTGCCCCGTGATGCGAACTTTCCCCGCCGCCTTGCGTACAGACCCTTCAAGGACGTAGCGCACACCAAGCCTACGCCCGACCTCCTTAATATCGACGGCTTGGCCTTTGAACGTAAAGCTCGAATTGCGAGCGATCACGAACAACCATTTGAAGCGCGACAGCGCGGTAATAATCTCCTCAACCATCCCATCTGCAAAATACTCCTGCTCCGGGATCGCCGGACATGTTCTCGAACGGAAGCACGGCGATGGACGGCTTGTCGGGGAGCGCGAGTGCTTCGGTAGACCGAGCAGAAATTGTCGGCATCGCCTTACCGTCAATCTGAATGCGCCAGACACGCATCGGTTCTGCGATATTCTTGAGAGACTGGGCGCCCATATCCTCAAGGGTGCTGTCGATCTTGCCGCGAATTTGCCGGTGAACATCGTCGGAAACGCAGACGCCTCCCGGCTCTGCGATCCCTTCGAGCCGCGCCGCGATATTGACCCCGTCACCGAAGATATCGTTGTCGTCGAGGATAATGTCGCCAAGATGGATGCCGATGCGGTACTCGATCCGCTGGGCTTGTGGCACTGTGCTATTCTGCTCGGTCAGGCCGCGCTGAACATCGACAGCGCATCGCGCCGCATCGACCGCACTGGCAAACTCCACAAGCACGCCGTCACCCGTGGTTTTGACGATGCGTCCGCGATACTCAGCTATTTTGGGATCGACAAGGGCTCTTCTGCAGGCTTTCAGTTGCGCTAGCGTGCCTTCCTCGTCGGCCCCCATGAGGCGGCTATACCCGGCGACATCTGCCGCCAGAATTGCCGCAAGTCGACGTTCCACGCGCTCGGTCAACAAACGCCCCTAAATGGAGACTTCGCCTCTACCCGCCAAAGCATAGCGGGCTGCTAGATAGAGGCAATGTCCGAGTTCAGTCGGCTAAAGACAAGGCGCTCAGGTTGTATTCACAGAACCACGTCCAAGCCGAACTCCCGTTTCACCATGATTTTGTATTCCTCGTCGCTCTGTCCCCCAAGGTTGACCATTTCCTCATCCGTCTTGCTCGCTCGCCACTTGAGGAACGGGACCGCGTCCGGTCCGACCGGATAGCGGAGTTGCCAGCTGTCACCCTCGACGATCTGACGTATTTGTTCTCCAACGACATAGGGCGATGTCGGTTTCGTAAGTGACGCAGTGAACTTAGCGGTTAGACGCCGAGCGTGCGGATAAGGACTATCTTTGGGCACCGGCCTTCCCTTGCCGAATATTGGCGTAGCGATAACGCCGGGTTCGATGATCGCTACACGCACGTTGAACGCCTTCATCTCCTGCGCAAGGCACTCGCACAACGCCTCAAAAGCCCACTTGGACGCGGCGTAGGCTGCTTGCGGAGCCAGAGCCACTCTTCCGGCAACCGAGGTTATATTGACGATGCAACCATGCCGACGTTCGCGCATGCCCGGTATCACGGCCTTGATGCAGCGCAGCGCACCGAAAAAATTGGTCTCCATGACTTCGCGGAACCTCTCCAACGGCACCTCTTCCACCGATCCGCCACCCCCTATTCCTGCGTTATTCACGAGAACGTCGATGCTACCGTTCTCCGAGAGTGCTTTACCGACCGCACTATTAACCGAAGCATCGTCATCCACGTTGAGTGCAGCCACCGTTACAGCGAGCTTCTCCGCTGAGACGATCTTCTGCAGTTCACCGGCCCCGTCTAAATTTCGCATCGTCGCAATAACCTTATGGCCGCCACGCGCGAGCGTCACGGCGGTCGCTAATCCGATGCCGCTGCTGGCGCCGGTAACCAATGCGATGGCCATTCTTGCCTCCCTGAAGACGAAGCGCGCCTATTTAGGCATTGAAGCGACCCTATTTACAAGAGGACGCGCATTTTCAGTTCCTCTCAACAGCGGACACCCGTGAGCCTACGGGCACCAAGGCTCCCACCAACAGCGGCCACTGGACAAATCGCCCCTGAGGCACCTGTAGACCTAGCGGACCAAGCCGGTTCAAGCACGGCAGTTTCAAGGGATTTCGTGGGTCTCTTGACCAATGCCATTTGCCGGAGTTTGGAGAGTCCCTGAGAGCCCCTAAATCGCTCGCTACCCTGACAGCGGGAATGGGCGCAAACGAGTCCTTGGAGTCCCTAGGGCTCTGTGGGGCCTATCGCGGGCCCGGGCGAGCCTTGCAAGACGACAACTCCCCATTTGGACTGTTTATTAAAACGTTCCACGTTATGGACAGGGGGGCCGAGGAGTACTCAGTTTCCTAAGATATACCCCCCTTATTCTACCTCCCCTTCCTCCTAGGCTTCCCTAGGCTTCCCTAGGCTTCTCTAGGGCTTCGCTAGAAGTGTGGGTTGGGCGCAATCTGCTGGCGCCGCTTTTCCCGCATGTCGCTGCCGCGCAAGTCAGGGGCAGCTGCATTCCAGACCCAGTCGCAAATGCTCCACGCCGTCACGGCACAGTTGAACGCTCGATAGGATGCGACGGTCTCTTGGTCTACAGGAACACCCAGTTGATCGATCTCCCATTGAAGCTTTGACCATAGGTCTACCGGGTTCTCTAGTCCAAGTCGCTTTCTGTCGGGCATCGGTCCTTCAGGGGTTTTCTTAGCGGCGTAACATTGAGGTTTACTCGCCGCCAAGGTTCGCGGATCGGGGTGGTGTCTCGCCTACCGCTAACATACTGGAGCAAGGCGATGTCCGAGCTGGGTAATTCGGCGGTATATCGCGGCATCCGCATGATGTCCGTACTTGGCACGTTTGAGACACGTGGTGAAGGGCTGGCGACGGGTGATGCGACGTCGAGCATTATGGCGATCTCCTGGGTGGGACCGCCTTTAACGTTTAAGATTTACCCTGACGCTCGGCGACGCTCGGCAAGAAAGCCCTTGGCATTTTCGAGCGCCTGCAACGCCTTCCGTTCCGGCGCGTCGAGATCGGCCATTAACGCATCGAGATCAGGCCGCTTGCGATCGGCCGGCTGATTGGCGGCCCACCGCTTTGCCTCGATGTTGCGACGTCGCGGCTCCCATCCCTTGCGCGAACCTTTCGAGAAGCGAGGACCTTGGCAGACGCGGCAACGCAGGAAGCGGCCATATCGCTCCCGGTGGCGGCAATCGACGCAAAGGGCTGGCAGTCTCTTCGGCATTGAAAAATCGGCCTGGGTCGCAAGTTTTGCGCCCTAGAAATATAACGGTTTTTCGTGTTTACGAGGGGTTCGATCAGGCGGCTCTTTTAGCCTCCCGACGTCGGGAGGTTTGCGATTGGCCGTATCAGGAGGCCGATGCGGCCACCGACCGTCGGCGCCAACCCGGCCGACACCGCGGCGCCGACGCTCATACGATGGCGTGAGACGGATGACCAAAGACAGCGGGCATTCGGAAGGCCCATAGCCGGCCTTCCCTGCGGCGCCGAGAGGCAACAGCCTTACAGTTGCAGCCGCAACGATGCCTTATCTCGGATCAGCAAGGCCGCTGAGGACGCTGGCCGGATAACTGCGAAGATAGCGTCGGTCCGTGTGCGTCGTTTTAATCTGTGCGCCGACTACTTCCGGTCTACCCCGATCAACAGACGTTCGCAGTGCCGGCCGGCATGTCTCAAAGGTGCCAACAACAGAAGTGCAGGTCGGTTTGCTGGCAACCTGTTTCCTCGCGTCAGGCTAGGAACTTCGAATTTGAACTCGTTTTGTCAGCTTTTGTAGCGACCGCATTGCAATGCAACCTCATCCGTCTCCCGCCGCGATGATTTCGCGCGGCTGCCCTTGGTCGCGCACCAGCCAATAGACGGCGCCCAGCGCGAGGATGGCTGCGGCGAGCGCCAGCAGATGGAAGGCATCCGTGCTCGACAGATCGAGAATGATCAATTTGCGTACCACCGCCAGCAGCGCAATCAGGATGACAGAGCGTACTTGCACAACACTGTCGCGCCGCTCCGCCACCACCAGCAGGGAGCGCTTGAACTCGAGTGCAATGATGACGGTAAAGATCATGCCGAACACAGTCTGGAACACACCATAATCGGTCGGATCGAAATTCGTTGCCCAGATGCTGAGCAGGATTTTCAGCGTCAGATTCCACAGCGCTCGGCGAGGGTGAAGGCCGGCGGGGCGTCGTCGCGATGTCGGCGGGAAACCATCCGCAAGGTGACGCCTATCACAGCAGGCGGCTCGGCAGAAAAAACTGGCGCACCCGACACGATTCGAACGTGTGACCTTTGCCTTCGGAGAGCAACAGAGACATCAAGATCAAGGCGCGAACCCGTCAAATGGCCACCATTAACGAATGTCGGTATCGGTGGTTGCGCCTCCCCGCAACCATTTTTATTATAACTCACTTACCGTCCCGGTTTAGCCGCCGAGACCGACACAAGCGTCGACGGTCGCTCCGCACATGGAACGCCTTCGCGAACGGTCTCGCAAGGAGCCTATGGACTAACACACGCTTTTCGTCGCAACGCTAACATTGATCCCGGATCACCCGAAGGGGGCAGGCCAGCGCGAGGCGATAGTCAACCGGCGAAACTCCGAACTGATCCTTGAACAGCCGGCTGAAATGCGACGAACTGCTGAAGCCGTATGAGAAGCAGACGTCGGTTATCGAGCGATGCGCCTGGCTCGGGTCTCGAAGCGCCTCGGCGCAGCGGATGAGCCGACGCCGCCAAAAATAGCGCGATACGGATCCGGCCGGATCCTCGGCGAAATGGCGGTGCAGCGCGCGAACGGAAATGCTGCATGCGTGTGCGATTCGCTCCACGGAGAGTTCGGGATCGGCGAGATTCGCCTCGATATAGGCCTTGACCCGCATCGATAGTTCGTCGTGGCGTCCGATCCCCGGCGGCGTCTCTATCTGCTCGCGCAAGGCGTCCCATGCCATCGTGGTAATAGCCGCACCCAGTTTTCTTCCGCCCAATGGTGAAAGACGGCGCATCTCGCCGAAGCTCTCGTTCACCATGGCATGCAGGACCCGCGACAATCCCCACCCGCCGCTTGATTGACGCGCGATGCCACGCTCGAACAGGGCGGCAATCGCTGCATCGGACGGACGGGGCAGCATCATCACGAACGCTTCGATCTCGGGGCTCGTGATCATGTACCCCAGCTGCTGCTTCGTGTCGATCAGGGTCCAGTCGCCCTCGGTGAGAATGCAAGTGTGGCCGCATTGGAAAAATTTGCAGCTGCCTCTGGAGACTGAAACGAGCATAATAGGGGTTGGCATTGTTGGTGCCGGTGTAGTCAACGAGCGGGTGAACTGATAATTGGTGGCCGCGAATTTGCACAAGAACATCTCACCAAGGGCGCCATATTCGATGCGGCCCTTGAACGAACGTTCATCGATGGGCATGCAACTCACTGACTCCTGCTCGCGAAGCGCGGGATCGACTTGCCCAACATGAGCGCTAAGAGTGTCCTCCCACTTGCGCAGCCGGCCGCTAGGCCGCTCCACCTCGACGCAAACAATCGTGGGCGCTCCCATCGTCTGAGCCTCCATTGTCCGCGTCAGGTATCTTGCCGCGTCACCTCTGGAGGGATTTGATCTGAATTAATTTTGCGCCGGTCCCTGAGCAGGCACGCGCAGTCAATCTTGGCATAGTGAGGCAAGCGGCTGGTGCCAAGTTACGCTTTGTTAAGTCGACTGAAGACAGTAGGCGCGGCTTGATGGGGGGATATCGATCCCCGCTCGCTTCTGCCGGTTGGTCAACATTTGCGAGGAGGAAAGTTTACTGGGCGAATGTCTTGACTTGGCTGGCCGCTCCCATGCGCGGCGGGCGCATGTTCGAGGAGATTTGCAGCCGAACCTCGCAGCGAAATCGACGCGACGGTCACGCGCATGAAGGCCGACGCCGCCGCAGCCGACGATTGCGCGATGGCAGCCCCGGTGACGGCGTCGGCGGCATCGCTGAGACCGAAAAATCATCACCGCTAGGGGTGATCCACATGGATGCCGCATACCTCTCGGCACTATCGGCGCTTGCGGGCTCAATGGTCGGTGGCCTGACATTAGGCGTCACGAGCTGGCTGAGCGAACGTACTCGGGCCAGGGCTGGGAAGCTCGCCCACGATCTGTCGCGCCGCGAGAACCTGTTCAAGGATTTCATCGTGGCGGCATCGAAAGCATATGGTGAGGCCCTAATGAGCAACGAGCCGCAAATTCAAGAGCTGATTGCTCTCTACGCCATGATCAGCGGGATGCGGGTCGGGTGCTCGCCGCGGACCATCGCATGTGCCGAGAAGATCATGCGCGCAACCACCGACGCCTGTGTCGCACCTAACAAGACAATCCCCCAGCTGCATGAGATGTTGAAGAGCGGTGCGGGAGATCGATCCACTGAAGGATTTCGCCGAGGCCGCGCGCGACGAACTCTCCTCGCTATAGGGCGACCATGGCCACGCCGCCCCGATAGCGCTTCCGGGCGGCGCGCGCCTGAGCCGCTCGAATTGTCCCACCATGTTACGTCGCGCGACTCATCATTTGTGAAACCCACTCAACAACCCCTCGCCATCTGTGGCGATTATGTCTCAGTTGTCTATGGACGCCCCCTTAGCAGGCGCGCGCAATCAATCTTGGCACGGCCAGGTAAGCGCCGGAAGGCTGCCAAGTCCAAGCTGGTTGAACGCAGATGGCGGGCATGAAGGAGGGGAATCTCGCCAAGGAACGAAGCTAAGCGGTCTCCATATGGGGAGGAGAACCGTGGGCGTCGATGAGTATATCAAAGCCCTGCCGTCCTCAGGCATCGGCAATTTGTTACCCAAGAAAATATGCACAACGGCCTTGGCTTTCGTGACGGTTATTGCCTGTGCGGGCTCAGCGGCTGCGCAGTCGGTGCCGAACAAAGCTGACTCGATAAGTGCCTCATCTGAAACGCTCGGAACGAGGGTTTTCAACAGCCTGTTAGCTAACCAGGGAGAGACACATATGTTCTACAGCAATGGTAACTACGAAGCGTTCATTCGTCC
>CAWGJM010000002.1:0-119254 GCA_963822795.1 uncultured Alphaproteobacteria bacterium | reverse complement strand
TTGCTCCAAGATCGATCGAGCCACGTGAAGAAAATCACGCCCCGCGTCCGTTGCGCGAACGCCGCCACGCGATCGCTCGAAAATAGTCATGCCAATCGAATGCTCCAGCTGGCGAATACACCGGCTCAACGTCGATTGCTGGACCGATCGGCTTTCGGCCGCTCGTCGTAAGCTCCCCTGATCTCTGGCCGCGACGGCGTACCGCAGATGCTGCAGGTCGATAGCCAACATCCGGCTGTGAAGTGACATTCCGGTGGAGTGCTTATTATCTATCATGCTGCAATATCATAAGAAAATGCATCGAATGTGCTCGACGCCAAAGAAGAAAATCACGCGGAATGTATTAGGCAGAGAACGAGAACTTCGAATTGAAAGATTTATGACGGCCGGGTTCGCAACCCGGCCACTTGGAGAAGTTGGCGGCGTTAGTAGAAACAGATTATTGACGACAAGATGATTGTATGGCGCACAATCTTGGGTTTAATAATGGCCAGCGAATGGCCAGCGCTAAAGTCACAATCTGCTTGCCGCTTTTCCAATGACCGACGTCAAGGACTCGTGATCAACGCAAACAAACTCCCGCGATGCGCGCTCTTACGCCAAGATCCCCGCCTCGATTTCATAAATTCGGCGATGTAGATGGCCGCCGCCAGCGATTTGCGGCCGATTTGCCAAAACACGCTGTGCGGCGGCTCCCGACCGTTCGGATTGGCGGCGGTATCCGGCAGAGTGGTGCCGACGAAACCTTTGTCCAGTTCCCGGCGCAGCGTCTCGAACCGGGCGGCGCAATGGCTGATCAAATACCTGCGCTCCGAAACGGGGACAGGTCATCAATGAGCGGAACGCGGTAGCCGCGGCATCTGTTTTAGGAGGAGACGACCATGCTTTTCCAGATCGGGGACTATTTGGCCGGTGCAGTGATTGGCGCGGCAACGGCCGTCGTCGTTCGCGTTATCATCTCTCCGGGATTCGATAGGGTGCTGGCCATGCTGATTGGCACGGGCGCGGCATGATCGTGTCGCTGCTACTGAGCTATATGCTTTCCCCAATGCTCGGTATCGTGGAGACGATGGTGCCGGGATCATTGATCGGGATGTACGGCGGGATGCTGTTCGCGATGAGGGATTCGATGGCGGCGGGCTCGCGTACTATGACTGCCGTGATCACAGTCGGCGCGATCTTCGGGATTGTGGTGACTGCCGCCGTCAAGTTGTACAACTGCGTCTTGAGAGGGACGGTACTGGAGGTTGGCGATTGAGGGAGTTGTCCATGGACGTTCAGACGCAGAACAAATGGGATCGCGCAAACCGTGCCTATGATTTCTTTGCCGCAGTCGACGACAGGCGCCTTGGAGGCGAAAAGCAAAGACTGCTGGCTAAGGCACAGGGCAAAACGTTGCATGTGGCCGCCGGAACCGGGAACGACTTCAAATTCCTTCCTCCGGGAGCGGATATTGTCTCGATCGATATCAGCCCCAAGATGCTGGAACGTGCCAAGTTGAAGGCAGCAGACTATGAAGGATCAATCGAGCTTCGCGAAGCCGACGTCTGCGACCTGGACTATCCGGAGGCAACATTCGATACGGTTGTAACAGTCTTCACCTTCTGCTCGGTGCCAAAGCCAATCGCGGGTTTGCGAGAGCTTTACCGCGTGTTGAAGCCTGGCGGTCAGATACTGATGTTGGAGCACGTCCGGAGCGCTGCCATCAGCCCCTTGGGCGTCATGATGGATCTGATGACACAGCTCACGCGGAAGTTTGGGCCGGAGCTCAATCGAGATACCGTAGGCAACGTGCAGAAGGCGGGATTCCGATTGCGTCGCGTCGAGAACATCTACCTCGATGTCGTCAAGACTATCGAGGCCGTAAAGGATCGCCCTTGACCTCAATATGCCGGAAGAAGGCCAAACTGATCCTCGTCACGAACTCGTGAGAATGCAGCGGAGAAATGATCAAGAACGCTGTGAAGCTTCGGCTCTCACGCTTGCAGCGAAGGACCACTCTAGTCGCTCGCGCCGACGAGATCATCGAGTAGGAGAAGATCGGCTAGGTTCCCACTCTTGGCACCTTTGAGACATGCCGACTGCTTCGAGCGATGTCCGTTGTCGGGGCTAACACGGAAGACATCTGCTCAGACTGAGTTCTTCTGAGATTGCCTCTCAACGGACCTCACACTGACCCGTAGGATGGATTGAGCGGTGCCCAATTTTCGATTTTCGTGCCGATATTTCTTTGCAATAGTTGGGGTGGGAGCAAGGTCATCATGATATATGAAATCAGTCCGATTGCCGAGGATCATATCCCGAGTATCCGCGAAACGCTGGATGCGGTGGCTCGGGAGTAGAAATTCCTTTGGCTTTTGGAAGCGCCGCCACTTGAGCAAATGCGGCATTTTGTTCTGAACAACATCAAAGAAGGATACCCTCAATTCGTTGTTCGCGTCGATGCCGGACGTCGACGCGCTACCTCGAAGCGTGCACGAACGCGAGGAGTGGCAAACGGTCAGCGGGATTGGCTCGTCGAACTTGCGCGACCAGCCCTTAGCGGTCGGCATACTTCTTCACTATCAGACTGGCGCGGTTCTCAGCGTCTGGTTTAGGCGACTTGCAGCCACGCCAGCCAATTGCTGTCACTTGCCCGGCGGGCTCTGAAATGAGCAACGCACTTCTTGGAACAAAGCGGGGTTCGCCACGAGTAGTGCCGGATGAGACCAAACCTGCCATCACAGACCGCACATCGCGTGCCTCCGCCATAACTCACACTTTGGAAGAAGTTTTGCATTGTGATCTCCTTTTGACTTTATAGGGGTTGTTCGTCGATCATCCTCTTTTCACTATCGCACTTCATGAACGTCTGCGTTTTTCTTGTGTTCGATCGCTCAGTAGATCTGGTCGGTGGTTCTTTCCCGCTCGTAGGAGCGGCGAACCAAAGGGACCGCCGTAGAGGAACGTCGCGCAATCTCGGCACTTAGGCGAGTTTGACGTTGTAAGATTGCGTTAGTCGGGCTGCAGAGAGCGCGCGTCTCGGGCGACGCGTCGAGTCCAAGAGGAGCTTCAGTTGGATAAGGAAGTCCATTGATCCACGCCCTTGAAATGACCGTGGCGGTTGATTCTCAAATATCGAATCGATTACGAAGTATGATCAGCTGAACGATCAAATCGCTCTGGGGCGTGAAATAGAAGGCGAGAACCAGCGGATCAGGTAAGCCTCGCTTGTCATAATCGCCGTCGACATTCGCCGTCACGATGAAGTTTCCATAATGGTTGATCACCTTGACTACGTTCATCGTCAGTCTCTCGCCGACGATATCGCGCGTCGCCCACTCAGTGATGGCCGGCTTTCCCCAGTAGTCCCGTAACTGATCATTGACGAGAGCGTCCTCGGAGAAAGTGGCCAGCAATCGCTCGAGATCGAAGCTGTTGGTTGCTTCAACGTAGGCGGCCACCAAGGGTGGGAGGGCGACGGGAGCGTTCGGCGGAACGGAGGATTTCATCATGGTGTCGGGCTCGAAAGACGCTAGGCAATTTGCACGCGACGAGCATGCCTGATGGCCGACGGCTTGGCCCGTTTGATTACGTTAGAAAATGTTAGACGGGAGGGGGCCAGGTTCCGTCGGGAAAGAATAGTGCGATGGTCGCCGGCTTGGCGTGAAACGGCCAATTGGCTATTGCAAATCCTCAAGCAGCGCGTGCGCCAACCTGAGATCTGCAGTTTCGAGTCCTTCAGTGAAGCGGTCGTACACGAGAGCCAGCGTATGCCGGGCGTGATCGCGCCGGCCGTCTTCGGAGAGCAAGCGGGCCAGGACCATCGTCGACCTGAGTTCCCAAGCGAGCGCCGATTGCTCGTGTGCAACGGCGAGCGCTTCGGTCAGGTAGGTCATCGCTGATTCGCAGTCATCTTGCGCCGCGAGAATCTGCGATTTGATCCGGAGCAGTTCGGACAAGTCCAGTTCCACTCCACTATTTGTCGCGCGCGCAATGGCTCCATTGATCGTGAACAGCGCCTCCTCGAATTGTCCGGTCTTTCGCAAGCCTTCCGCCGACGCGCCGATGAAGCCCGGGATCAGGAGATTGTACTGTTGAGCGTGCAGGGTCTCCAGCGCGCTCCGTAGCAAATCGAGACCGGCTTCCGGCTCATCGCGGGCAATGGCAAGCTCGCCTTTCAGCGCGATGCCAAGAGCACGGTACGGTGCAAGCGAGTATCGTCCGGCATATGCGATCAGCTGCTCGATGAGGTCGCCGGCTCTCAAGAAATCACCGGTCCACAGTAACAACTTCGAGGCATAAAATAGCGTAGTACAGATCAGAACTGGGTGATCTCGGCTCGCCGCCTCATCGATTATCTTTTGCGCGATTCGAAGCGCCTGATCAGAAAAGCCACGCAGCCACAAGATGCGGCAGAGAACGACGAGCGCGCGGATGCGCTGATCAAAACCGAAGAAGTTGAACGTACCAAGCTCTACTGCCAGTGCCAAGCCGCGCTCACAATGGAGTTGTGCGGCGGCTTGGTGGCCCAGAAAGTGGTGAGCATTTCCCACCCAGCACTCCGCCCAGACGGCGCCGGCCGGGTACTTGGCAGTCTGAGCGATGACGCTGCCCTGTTCCGCGACCGCCAGGGCGCCGCGGATGTCGCCTAGTCGCGTGAAAAAGATGGATAGACCGAAGAGAAGGCGCAGTTGGCGCACACGGTCCTGGCAAACCTCCGCCAGCGCAAGTCCACGCCCGATTGCGGCGCGAACCTGATCGGTGTGACCCCTGGTGAGCATCGACGACAGCGCCAGAGCTTCCTGAAGAATCATCTCTTGTCTGGTGCCGCGGCTGGCGTCGTCGAGCGCGGCCAGCGCCCGTTCGCACCAACCCCTGCATTCCTCGAACAGCGACAGTCCGAAGAACAGCGGCGCGGCCCAGGTGGCGAGCTCGATGCCGGTCGGGGGTTCGCCACGCTCGGACAGCGCCCATCCGAGCGCCGCCCGCACGTTGCCGATGTGCGGGGCGTATCCCGAAAGACCATGTTCCCCGAACAATGTCTGGATGGTCTCGTCGTGTTCGAGAAATTTGGAATAATAGATCGCATGGCGCCTGGCGATGCGATCCGCTTCGCCACGCTCTGCGAGTTTGGCAATGGCGTAGGCGCGTGTGGCGTCGAGCAGCCGATAGTATGCCGATCCATTGATGACGGTCGTGGAGATCATTGATTTTGCAACGAGGCTCGCGACCGCGTCGATAATTTCCGCCTCGTCTGTCTCCGTCTCCGACGCAACAGAGTCGGCGGCCTGAAGCGTGAAGTCCCCGACAAAGACCGACAGCCGGCACAGGACCAGCTTCTCGCGCTCCGAAAGCAGGCTGTAACTCCAATCGAGCATCGCGTTCAGGGTCTCGTGCCGCGGCAACGCGGTGCGACGGCCATGCCAAAGCAAGCTGAAGCGGTTGTCGAGCAGCTCCGCGGTTCCACGGATTCCGAGGGAGCCGACGCGACTGGCCGCGAGCTCAATGGCAAGTGCGATCCCGTCAAGCCGGCGGCAGATCCGGGCGGCGATCGGTGCATCGGTATCGCTAAGCTCGGCGTCATAGCCGCTCGCCGCCGCCCGCTCCATGAACAGCTGGGCGGCGGGATACCGGAGCGCTTCCATAGCCGTCAGGCCGGCATCCTCGTGCGGACAATCAAGTGAGTGCAACAGGTGGACATGTTCACCTTCCACCCGGAGTGCCTCGCGGCTGGTCGCCAGGATGTGCGCCTGTGGTGCCTCGCTGACGACGCGTTCGGCCAGCGCTGCCGCAATGCCGATCACGTGCTCGCAACTGTCGAGCACCAGAAGGATCTTCCTGTCGCCAATGAAGGCCAGCAGACCAACGATCGGGTCCTGGGTCTGCACTATCAACCCGAGTGCCGACGCAACAGCTGTCGGCACGAGCATGGCATCGGTCAGCGCAGCCAAATCGATGAAGAACGCCGCATCTTGGAATCCGTCAATCAGCGCATGAGCGACGGAGATTGCCACGGTGGTTTTGCCGACACCGCCGGGACCGACGATGCTGACGAAGCGCCGCATCTGGAGTTGATCCGCCAACGCTCGAACGGTGTCATCGCGGCCGACCATTCGCGCTAGTCGCGGTGGCAGCTTTTGAACTCTTTCCGTTGTGGCGATCCCGTTGACCGGAACCGTTCGGGCGGCTGTCGAGCGGGTGACTGGCGCAACGAAACAATAACCCCTGCCGGCAATACTGGATATGTAGCGAGCGCCGTCTCGCCCGTCACCAAGCGCCTTGCGAAGGGCCGCCATTTGAAAGCGAAGGTTGGCTTCCTCCACCGTCACATCCGGCCACACGGTTGAGATTAGCTCCTTGTGAGTGACGACTTCCCCGGGCCGCTCCGCGAGCGCGATCAGGATGTCAAGCGCGCGGCCGCCGAGCGGTATCGGCTCGCCACCCTTCTCGAGCAGCCTCTCGGTCGCAAACAAGCTGAACGGGCCAAACGATATTGCGTTTCTGGCCTCCGTCCGGCTCCATCATGGCGCCATCTTTCGTAGCCGCCTGATCACCTGGTTCGGGTTTTAGGCCAACGGCCGGTTCCGCACAATCCCAACAAAGGCTATTGGCCACTCACCCGGATCGACAAGCTCTGCGAGCTGCTATGGTATCGTGGCTTCCAGCGCGCTGTGGAGCGACTAAAATGGCTATCGCAAATCCTCAAGCAGCGCGCGCGCCAACTTGAGATCTGCGGTTTCAAATCCCTCCGTGAAGCGGTCGTATACGAGAGCCAGCGCATCCCGGGCCTGCTCGCGCTGGCCGTCTTCGGCGAGCAAGCGTGCCAGGGCCATCGCTGATCTCAGCTCCCAGGCGAGCGCAGATTGCGCGCGTGCGACAGTGAGCGCTTCGGTCAGGCAGTTCAGGGCGGATTCACGGTCATGTTGCGCCGCGAGAATCTGCGATTTGATCCGAAGCAGTTCGGACAAGTTAAATTCCACTCCACTATTTTTCGCGCGCGCAATGGCTCCATTGATCGTCAAAATCGCCTCCTCGAATTGCCCGGTCTTGCGCAGGCCCTCCGCCAACGCGCCGATGAAGTCCGTGATCAGGAGATTGAACCGTGGAGCGCGCAGGGTCTCCAGCGCGCTCCGTAGCAAATCGAGACCGGCTTCCGGCTCATCACGGGCGATGGCAATTTCGCCTTTCAGCGCGATGCCGAGAGCACGGTACGGTGCAAGCGAGTGTCGTCCGGCGTGTACGATCAGTTGCTCGATGAGGTCGCTGGTTCCTGGCAAATCACCGGTCCACAGTAACAAGGTCGAGGCATAAACTAGCGAGATGCAAGTCGGAACTGGGTGATCTCGGCTTGCCGCTTCATCGATGGCCCTTCGCACGAATCTGAGCGCCTGATCGGAGAATCCACGCAGCCACAAGGCGCGGGCAAAGAAGATCGTCGCGATGCTGCGAAAATCAAAGACGAAGAAGTTGGCGTTGAAGGTACCAAGTTCGACCGCGAGTGCCGTGCCGCGCTCACAATGGAGTTGTGCCGCGGCCTGGTTGCCCAGAAAGTGGTGAGCATTGCCCACCCAACACTCTGCCCAGACGGTGCCCGCCGGGTGCTTGGCGGCCTGCGCGATGACGCCGCCCTGTTTCGCGACCGCCAGGGCGCCTCGAACGTCACCAAGTCGGCCAAGAAAGTGGTTCAGACCGACGAGAAGGCGCAGCTGGCGCGGCCTATCCTCAAGAGCTTCCGCAAGCGCAAGTCCACGCTCGAGTTCGGCACGAGCCTGATCGCTGTTACCCCTGGAGAGCATCGACGACAGCGCCAGGGCTTCCTGAAGAACCATCTCCCGTCTGGTGCCTCGGCTGGCGTCGTCGAGAGTGGCCAGCACCCGTTCACACCAACCCCTGCATTCCTCGAGCAGCCACAGTCCGATGAACAGCGGCGCGGCCCAGGTGGCGAGTTCGATGCCGACCGCGGCATCGCCGTTGTCGGACAGCGCCCATCCGAGCGCCGCCCGCACATTGCCGATATGCGGGGCGTATCCGGAAAGATCATGTTCCCCGAACAATGACTGGACAATTTCGTCGTGTTCGAGAAACCTGGAGTAAAAGATCGCATGGCGCCGGGCGATGCGAGCCGTTTCGCCGCGCCCTGCGAGTTTGGCGGCGGCGTAGGCGCGCGTGGTGTCGAGCAGCCGGTAGTAGGTCGATTCGTTGATGACGGTTGCGGATATCAGGGATTTTGCAACAAGGCTCGCGACTGCGTCAACAACGTCCGCCTCGTCTGTCTCCGTCTCCGACGCAACAGAGTCAGCGGCCTGAAGCGTGAAGTCCCCGACAAAGACCGACAGCCGGCACAGGACCAGCTTCTCGCGCTCCGAAAGCAGGCTGTAACTCCAATCGAGCATCGTGTTCAGCGTCTGGTGCCGTGGTAGCGCGGTGCGACGACCGTGCCAGAGCAAGCTGAAGCGGTTGTCGAGCAGTTCCGCGGTTCCACGGATCCCGAGGGAGCCGACGTGACTGGCCGCGAGCTCAATGGCAAGTGCCATTCCGTCTAGCCGGCGGCAGCTCCGGGCGACGATCGGCGCATCGATATCGCTGAGCGCGGCGCCATAGCCGCTCGCCGCCGCCCGCTCCATGAAAAGCTGGACCGCCGGATACCGGAGCGCTTCCATAGCCGTCAGGCCGGCATCCTCGTGCGGACAATCAAGTGAGTACAACAGGTGGACATGTTCACCTTCCACCCGGAGGGCTTCGCGGCTGGTCGCCAGCACATGCGCTTGCGGTGCCTCGCTGACGACACGTTCGGCCAGTGCTGCCGCAACGCCGATCACGTGCTCGCAACTGTCGAGCACGAGAAGGATCTTCCTGTCGCCAATAAAGGCCAGCAGACCAACGAGCGGGTCCTGGGTTTGCACCATGAACCCGAGTGCCGATGCGATCGCAGTCGGCACGAGCTGGGGATCGGTCAGCGCAGCCAGATCGATGAAGAACACCGCGTCATGGAATCCATCAGCCAGCGTATGGGCGACAGAGATTGCCACGGTCGTTTTTCCGATGCCGCCGGGACCGACGATGCTGACGAAGCGCCCCATCTGGAGTTCCTGCGCCAAGGATCGAACAGTGTCATCGCGGCCGACCATTCGTGTTAGTCGCGGCGGCAGCCTTTTAACTCGTTCCGTTGTGGCGATCCCGTTGACCGGAACAGTTGGGGCGGCCGTCGAGCGTGTGATGGGAGCGACGAAACAATAACCCCGACCAGCAACATTCGACACATAGCGAGCGCCGTCTCGCCCGTCACCAAGCGCCTTCCGAAGGGCTGCCATTTGAAAGCGGAGGTTGGCTTCCTCAACCGTCACATCCGGCCACACGGTTGAGATTAGTTCCTTGTGAGTGACAACTTCCCCGGCTCGCTCCGCGAGTGCGATCAGGATATCGAGCGCGCGGCCACCGAGCGGTATCGGCTCGTCAGCCTTCTTGAGCAACCTCTCGGCCGCAAACAGGCTGAACGGGCCAAAAGAAAGCACGTCCTTCGACTGTGGGTTGCGCCGATCATTCATAGGCGTCGTCCGCCTCTCACGAGGAACCGTCGGTTCGCGTCCAGGCTGAAAGGACCAAACGACATTGCGTTTCTGGTCGCCGTGGCCGGTTCCATCATGGCGTCATCTTTCGTAGCCGCCTGACCACCGGGTTTGGATTTAAGCCGAGGACCGGTTTCGCACAGTCACAATGGAGACTGTCGTTATTGGCTACCAACCTCAGCCCGACAAGCTCTGCGAGTTGCTGCTGCTGACGACAACAAACGGCATCTTACAACAGCTAACAAGCGTTTCCCACGGCCTCTGCGTAAATTCCTTCGGTAGGCGGCGGATGGCGGCCGAGCCAAAGCTCGGATCACCGCAGTCGTAAAGGGTCGACCAATACACAGAACGTCAAGGAGAAATCAGATGGCTGTCACACCTGACTACGTTCGTGAAGTATTCAAAGGTCTGGAGAACGGCGACGGAGCCGCCTTTTTCACACACGTCGCTGACGACGTCGATTGGACCGTGATGGGCACTCATCCGCTCGCCGGTCGCTATCGCAGCAAGGCAGACTTTATCGCCGGTACCTTTACCAAACTGGGCCAAGTGCTTCCACAGGGAACTCAGCTCCATCTGGAATATCTCATCGTCAAAGGCGACCAGGCAGTGGTCGAACTTCATTCCTTGGCGACGGCACGGAACGGCATGAGATTCGACAATCGTTACTGTTGGATCCTCTTTTTCGAGGCCGACAAGATCGTGCGCGTTCGAGCTTATCTCAACTCGGCTCTGGTCGCCGAACTTTTCAAAGAGAATCCGGTCGCCGCCTAGTCCATGCGCTTGGCGCAAGAACTCGCTTTCCGTGGCTCCGTGAAAACGGCGCCGGAGGTCGAGAGCACCCGAAGCGTCTGGGCGGTTCACCTCGATTTGAAACGCTCAGTGATCGAGGACGACGCTAATGCTGAACACCATATTGGGCGCACTCCTTCCGATGGTCGTCACCTTCTTGCTCGGCTTCATAGCGGCATGGCGTCACGATCTTGGTCCGAAAGATGCCTCGATCCTGAATCGGATGGTGTTGCTTTATGCCGTCCCGCTGACGCTTTTTGCCGGAACCGTTACGACGTCGCGCACGGCACTCAGCTCAGGACATCCCGCTGGTCATCGCTTTGTGCCTCGCCATCATTGGCCTCTACGGCGTGGTGTTTCTGTTCCACCGTATTATCTTTCGCTTCCCAACGAGCGTCAGCGCCCTGTACGCGCTGACGGCTTCCGCGCCAGCAGTGCCCTTCGTAGGTCCAGCCGTCCTCGGTGATCTGTTCGGAGGGCTCAGCGCCATTCCGATCGCGATAGCCAGTCTCGTCATCAACCTCACCGTCGTGCCAGTCACGATTCTTCTTCTCACACTGGATACGGCTGGGAGAGACCCACAGGGAACGAGCTTGGCCGCGCAGGACAAAGAGCATTTGGCGTCGCCCGCAGCCAAACTCGCGGAAACGGTCAAACAGCCGATGGTTTGGGCGCCAGTTCTCGCTTTCGTGGTCGTGCTGAGTGGGCTCCACATTCCTCAGCTCGTCGTCCACTCGCTTTCCCTGCTGGGAAACGCCTCCGGGGGCGTCGCCCTCTTTGCCAGCGGGATCGTGCTCGCATCCGGCAAAATCAAAGCCAACTCGCACGTCTTCTTGCTCGTATTCCTGAAGAACATCCTGCAGCCCGCCCTGGTCTTGGGTGGATTGCGATGGGTCGGCTACGGCGAACCCACTGTCAGCGAGGCGGTGCTGGCGACGGCGATTCCAACCATGCCGATAGTAATCATGTTCGCCCTGCAATACCGCATCGCCCAGGACGAGGCAGCTTCAGCCGTATTCCTCAGCGTCATCGGCTCGATTGTTACGATGGGGATTTTCATCGCCCTGACTTCCTAAAGACGCCTGCCTGTCCACTCAAAGAGGAGATTCTAGTCATGACCCAAGTCGAGGCTCTCGCCAGGTACGCTGCTCGCGCCAAATTCGACGACCTCTCGGCCGAGTCGCGTAAGCAACTGCCGGTTCACATTCTGGACTCGTTGGGCTGCTGCCTCGCGGCCCTTGGAGCCGGCCCTGTTCAGGCCTGTCGCGAACAGGTTGCGGAGTTTGGTGGTACGGGCCCGTCGACGTTGATCGGTGGTGGGAAGGCAAACCCGATCTACGCCGCGTTCTGGCACACCGTACTCGTGCGCTACGTCGACTTCATGGACAACTTCCTGGCTCAGACCGAAACCTGCCATACGGCGGACAATTTCGGCGTCGCGCTGACGATTGCCGACTACGTCGGCGGCAGCGGCCGCGATCTGATGCTCGGGGTGGCCCTGGGCTACACGGTCCAGTCGCGGTTCGTCGATCATGCCAACTTCATGACGCGCGGCTTGGACCACACCGCGCAACTGGCCTTCTCGCACAATGCCGCCGCTGGACGACTGCTCGGCTTGAGCGAGCAGCAGATTGGCCACGCCATGGCGATGGCTGCGGTCAGCGATGCGTCCTTCGCCGTCGTTCGGGCGAAGCCACTGTCGCAATGGAAGGGTCTCGCCTCCGCGCAATCGGCGCTCGGTGCCATGAACACTTTGTTCCTTGCCCGTCGTGGCGTCGAGGGGCCGCTGCAAGTGATCGAGGGTCCGCTGGGAATTGACCACCTTCTTGGAATGAAGATCGACATCGACTGGGACAAGCAGGGTTATGAGGGCGTCACGGAGAGCACCATCAAGAAGTACAACTCCATGATCCACACGCAGTCCGCGGTTCACTGCATGGTCGAACTGACCAAGCAGAGAAAAATCGATCCCAACAAGATTGTCTCGATCGAGGCGAGAGGTGTTCCAACTCGCTTTCGACTTCGCTGGTGGCGGCCTTTACGGCGTGGACAAAGTCATCCGTACCAAGGAACAGGCGGATCACAGCTTGCCGTACCTGCTTTCGGTTGCCCTCATCGATGGCGATGTGACGCCGGCACAATTCAAGCCGGAGCGCATCGCCAAGTCCGATGTGCAGGCGTTGCTGAAGAAGGTTTCGATCCGTCCGAACGACGAATTCACGGCTCAATACCCGCGGAAAATGCCAGCCAAGATCACGATCCGATCTGCAAGACGGGACCGTGATCGAGCACCAGGTTCAAGACTATCCGGGTCTCGCTTCCCATCCGTTCACATGGGAGGAATCCGTCGAAAAGTTCGACGGGCTCGTAGCCGGTCGCATCGACGCGGGGTTGAGTCGGGAGATCAAGCACGCCGTGCTTTCGCTCGAAAGCATCCAGGTCCGGGACTTGGTGAATCTGCTTAGCGAGGCAAAGGCATCCTGCAGAGGGGCCAACGATGCGGGCCTCAACTTATCCAACAGGAAAGCGCATGACCAAACAGGCACCGATCCGCACCCGAAGCTGGCTGTTTACGCCGGCAACCCGTCCTGAACGCTTTGCGAAGGCTTCCCAGACCGGCGCCGACGTTGCAATCCTGGATCTTGAGGATGCCGTGGCACCCGGGGATAAGGCGCGCGCAAGGACCACTGCTCTCGATTACCTGGCGGAAAACCCTTCCGATGGTGCGCTACACGCGCTGCGAATCAACGGGCTCGACACGCGTGCGGGCATTTCTGATCTGGACGCGTTGCTCGGATCCACGGCGGCTCCGGACTTTCTGGTGCTCCCTAAGACGGAGACGGCCGGCCATCTTGAAATTCTCGATCGCCTCCTGACTGCGGCCGGCAAAGCGACCCGTCTCATCGGTCTGATCGAGAGCGCGCGCGGTCTCGCCGCGGTCGAAGCGATCGCGACGGCAACGCCGCGGCTCGCGGGTCTGATGCTGGGTGCAGCGGATATGGCGGCCGACCTGGGCACGACCGTCGCTTGGGAACCTCTCGCCTTTGTGCGCTCCCGCCTCATCGCCGCCTGTGCTTTGGCAGGCGTAGTGTCAGTCGATTCGCCGTACTTCGACCTGCATGACGAGCCCGGCCTCAAACGGGAGGTTATCGGCGCGGTAACGTTCGGCTTCGGCGCCAAAGCCGCCATTCACCCTGCACAAATCGGCGCGATCAATGCGGCACTTACGCCGAGTGCCGAAGCGGTGAAAAGAGCCCGCGCGATTCTCGCCGAGAACACCAAGGGAGTCGGCGCGGTGGATGGCCAGATGATCGACGAGGCTGTCGCCCGCAAAGCACGCCGCACGCTCGTTTCGGCCGGGCTCGAGGCCTAAGCCAACGACCAATTATTCAACCCGACTGTGATGAAGGAGACAATGTCATGGAAACCATCCTTCCCGCCTATAAGACCGTCGGCTCTCGCCGCTACCGCGAAACCTCAGGGCTTTATTTTGAAGACTTCGAGCCTGGTGATGTGTTCGAGCACCGCCCCGGTCGCACCGTTCTCGACGTCGACAACACTTACTTCACCTTGCTGACCCTCAACATCCAGCAGGTCCATTTTGATGCGGCGTACGCCGCCAAGACCGAGTGGAAGAAGATGCTGGTCGACTCGACCTTCACGCTCGCGCTGCTCACCGGCATGAGCGTGCGCACGGTGAGCGCCAAGGTCGTCGCCAACCTCGGCTGGGACAAAGTGAAGGCGAGCCATCCGGTGTTCGCTGGCGACACGCTCTATGCCGAGAGCACCGTACTGCACAAGCGCGAGTCCAAGAGCCGGCCGACCCAGGGGATCGTCACAGTCCTGACGCGGGGCGTCAACCAGGAGGGCGCCGAGGTGATGAGTTTCGAGCGCACCATGCTCGTCCATCGGCGCGGCCACTCCCCCGAGGAAGCCGCTAACTACTGAACGCTTGAATGACAGGAGACACGACGATGGATATCGGCGCGCGATACCAATCGAAATTGACCACGCCCGATCGGGCGGTGGCATCCATTCCCTCAGGTTCAAGGCTCTCGATGGGTATGGCGATGGCCGAACCGCCGGCCCTTCTAAAGGCCCTGGCGGACCGCGCCGAGGCCGGCAAAGTAGAGAATGTCCGGCTCTATTATTACGAAGCGACCAGTATCGCCGGCAAGACAGTACTGCGTTATGAGCTCAATGACCGGCTCATTCCCTATTGCATGTTTGTCAGCGCTACCGAACGCGCACTTATCAAGCGCGGGATGGACGACGGTGGGCGTAAGGTTATCAACTATGTGCCCAACAACTTTCACCAGGCGCCTCGGCTGCTGATCGACGATATTGGCATAGATACCTTTGTTCACACGGTATCGCCGATGGATCGGCACGGCTATTTCAGCTTCGGTACCGGCAACGATTATTCGACCAAGGTCGCCCGCTCGGCCAAACGCCTCATTGTCGAGGTCAACGAGAATATGCCGCGCGTCCAAGGTGACGGTGCGGAACTGCATGTCTCGGAGGTCGACGCGATCGTCGAAAATCACGTGCCGTTGTTGGAACTGCCGTCACGCGGAGCCACCGCGGAGGACGGGGTTATCAGCCGCACCATCGCGGACCTGGTGCCGGACGGCGCGTGCCTGCAGATGGGTGTTGGCTCACTGCCTAACCTCGTCTGCGCCGCACTCAACGATCGCAATGACCTCGGCATTCATACCGAGGCCTTGAACCAAGGTCTCATCGACCTCATGCGCGCCGGCATTGTCAACAACCGGCGCAAGACGATCGACCGCGGCAAAACCGTCTACACTTTCGCCATGGGTTGGAAGTCAATGTATGACTTCATAAACGACAACCCGGCGGTCGAGAGCCGACCGGTGGACTACGTCAACGATCCCCGCATCATCGCGCAGAACGATAACGTCATCTCGATCAACGCCACGATCCAGATCGATTTGACCGGCGCCTGCAATTCCGAACACATGCTGGGCCACCAGTACAGCGCCTCGGGCGGCCAGCTCGATTTTGTGCGCGGCGCCTATGCGTCGAAAGGTGGCAAGTCGATTATCGCTGCCCGCTCGACGGCAGCGAGGGGCAAAGTGTCACGCATCGTGCCTCGGTTGGACGGGCCCGTTACCACGCCGCGCATCGACACTCATTACATCGTCACCGAGTTCGGAGCCGTAAACCTCAAGGGCCTGTCCTCGACGGAGCGCGCGCTCAAATTGATCGAGCTCGCGCATCCCGAGTTCCGCGACGAGCTGACCGAAGCCGCTAAGCAACTTCACCTCATATGAGTGCACACCATGGCAGACCGGCGTAGGGGTCGAGGGTTTCAGACTTTCCACGTTGACTGGAGATGAGGAGAACAACTATGGCAAAGACGGTTGCTGATCAATTCGCGGAAACCCTCGCCGCAGCCGGTATCAAGCGAATATACGGCATAGTGGGCGACAGCCTGAACGGCCTGACCGATTCAATTCGTCGGCAGGGCAAGATCGAATGGGTGCATGTCAGGCACGAAGAGGTCGCCGCCTTCGCCGCCGGCGCCGAGGCGCATCTGACGGGAGAGCTTGCGGTCTGTGCCGGCAGCTGCGGACCGGGCAATCTGCATCTCATCAACGGCCTGTTCGACTGTCATCGCTCCCGCGTACCGGTCCTCGCGATTGCCGCCCAAATCCCGTCGAGCGAGATCGGCTCCGGATATTTCCAGGAGACACATCCGGAGCAACTGTTCAAGGAGTGCAGTCACTATTGCGAGTTTGTGTCCGGTGCCAACCAGATGCAGCGCACGCTGGAGCTTGCCATCCGTCAAGCTGTCGCCAATCGCGGCGTTTCCGTCATCGTCATCCCTGGCGATGTCGCGTTGCAGCCGGCCGCCACGACATCTGATCCGAGCGCTGCGAATCTCCTGCCAGCCCGGCCTGCCGTGCCGGCGGCAAATGAAGCTTTGGATCAATTGGCTACGCTACTCAACGGAGACAGCCGCGTGACGATGCTGTGCGGCTCGGGCTGTCAAGGCGCTCATGATCAAGTCGTAGCTCTCGCAGAGCGTCTCAAGGCGCCTATCGTTCACGCGCTGAAGGGCAAGGAATATGTCGAGTGGGAGAATCCTTACGACGTCGGCATGACCGGACTGATCGGCTTTTCGTCGGGTTATTACGCGATGATCGATTGCGACGTCCTGCTCATGCTCGGGACGGACTTCCCCTATCGGCAGTTCTATCCGCGCGGTTCGGGGGTCCAGATCGCCCAAGTCGATCTGAGGGCGGAGGCCATCGGGCGCCGCGCATCGGTCGATCTCGCCGTGATCGGCGACGTGCGCGCGACCATCGACGCGCTCCTGCCACGCCTCAAGGGGAACCGAGACGTTACTCATCTCGACCGGGCACGCCAACACTATCGCAAAGCGCGCAAAGGGCTCGATGAGCTTGCTCGTCCGGCCAGTGGCAAGGCACCAATTCATCCTCAGCAGATAGCCAAGGCGATCAACGACTTGGCAGCTGAGGATGCGGTCTTCACCTGCGATGTCGGTCTACCGACGGTCTGGGCAGCCCGTTACCTCGCGATGAACGGCAAACGGCGGCTGATCGGATCATTCTGGCACGGCTCGATGGCCAATGCGATGCCACAGGCAATCGGCGCACAGAGCGCGTTTCCCGGCAGGCAGGTGATCTCGCTCTCGGGCGACGGGGGCTTTACCATGCTGATGGGCGATTTGCTCACCCTCGTGCAGCATCGCCTTCCGGCCAAGTTGGTCGTGTTTAACAACGGCGCGCTCGGCTTCATCGAGCTTGAACAGAAGTCCACGGGCTTCCTCGATTTTGGGACCGAGCTCAAGAACCCGAATTTCGCGGCAATGGCCGAAGCGGTCGGTATTCGCGGCATTCGGATCGAAGACCCCGCCAAGGTCCAAGATGGAATCGCTACTGCCTTCGCGCATGACGGACCCGTTTTGGTCGACGCCGTGGTTAGCCGTACCGAGCTTTCTATGCCTCCAGCAGTTACGTTGGAGATGGCAAAAGGCTTCACTCTCTACATGGTGAAAGCTGTGATGAATGGTCGGGCCGACGAAGTCATCGATCTCGCGCGATCGAATCTGTGGCGCTAACGGAGACGGATACATGGCCATGTTCGATACCGTTCTAGGCGCAGCCCTTTTCAAGGAGCGATAGAGTTGGGTTCGCCCGACCTCAATGCAGTCCTGATATGGATGGGAGACTTCGAATGCCAACCAGTGCGATCGACTCGCTAGTATTTCGCAATATGTTCGGCGAACTCGGAAGTTCGGCAGATCTGGTCGGACGAGTATCGCACGCAATGCTACCTCGACTGGGAGGCGGCGCTCGCTCGCGCCCAGGCGGGACTTGGTCTCATTCCACAGGACGCCGCCACCGAGATCACGCGCGTCTGCAAGGTCGAAAATATCGACTTCGCCAAACTGGAGGAAGAATCACTCAACATTGGCTATCCAGTGCTGGGTGTTGTCCATCAGATCGCGCATCTGTGCCGTGGTGACGCGGGCAACTGGTGCCATTGGGGCGCAACCACGCAAGACGTCACCGATTCAGCCACCGTCCTCCAGATCCGTGCGTCTTTCGACATTATCGCGAGCAAGCTGGACGAGGCGATCGCCGCTACAGCCAAACTGGCACGCGACCACCGCGACTTGCCCATGGCTGGCCGCAGCAATCTTCAACAGGCGGTGCCGATCACGCTTGGCTTCAAGATGGCAAGGCTGCTCGCTACGTTCCTCCGTCATCGCGATCGTCTCAACCAGATGCGGCCGCGCATTGAGGTATTTGAATTTGGTGGGGCCTGCGGCACGCTCGCGTCGCTGGGCGACAAGGGTCTGGCGGTCCAAAAGGCGCTCGCGCGCGAACTCGGCCTCGCTCAGCCCGATATCGCCTGGCACACAGAGCGCGATCGCATCGCCGAGGCGGGCTGCTTTCTCGGTCTCCTGACAGGCACGCTCGCAAAATTCGCGACCGACCTGAAGTTGATGATGCAGACGGAGATCGGCGAAGCCAGCGAGCCGTTCGCCGCCAACCGCGGCTCCTCTTCGACCATGCCGCAAAAGCGCAATCCGATCTCCTGCGTCTATATCACGGCCTGCGCGGCCTCAGTACGGCAGTCGGTGGCAGCACTGCTCACCGCCATGGACGAAGATCATGAGCGTGCCACCGGGCCCTGGGAAATCGAATGGATCACGCTGCCCAGCATCTTCACGCTGGCGGCCGGTGCGCTCAATCAGGCCGTGTTTGTCCTCAGGGGTCTTGAGGTGCATCCTGACCGCATGCGGGCAAACCTCGAGGCCACGCACGGCCTCATCGTGTCGGAGGCCGTGATGATGGGCCTCGCCCCGGCGCTCGGCCGCGACGAGGCGCATGATCTTGTCTACGACCTTTGCCGTAAGTCGCTGGAGCAGGATCGCCCGCTGGCGGACTTGCTCGCCGAGCAGCGGACGGTCACGGCGCACCTCTCTCGAGACGAGATTCAAGCGTTGACCGACCCGGCGAACTACCTCGGGCTGGCGGGTGTGATGACCGATCAGGTGCTCGCATTTGCTTCGGAGCCAGCCTGAATGCCCCGCTGCGGCGGATTGCTGCATTTATGCCTCCGCGTAATCGACAGGACTGAAGATGGTGGACACCGTCGACCAGGGCGCTCTGGCGCCGGAGAAAGCGGTTAGCCGATGGGAGGCGGCTTTGGCGAATGCTGCGCGGGCCGCCGGGCCGCCGCTGCTGTTCGGACTACGCCTGTGGGCCTCGGTCTGTCTTGCTCTCTACGTCGCGTTTTGGCTGGAACTCGACAACGCTTCTTGGGCCGGCACGTCCGCGGCGCTGGTGTGCCAGCCGCTTCTCGGCGCGTCGCTGCGCAAGGGATGGTTTCGCATGATCGGCACCTTGGTGGGTGGGATCGCGATCGTGGTGCTGACGGCGTGTTTTCCGCAAAACCGCGCCGGTTTTCTCATAGGTTTGGCGTTGTGGGGCGCGATCTGCGCGCTTGTCGCCACGCTGTTGGGTAATTTCGCGAGCTACGCAGCGGCGCTGGCCGGCTACACGGCTGCGATCATTGCCGGCGATGAACTCGGCGCCATCGGCGGCGCCAACGGCGAAGCCTTCACACTCGCAATCACCCGTGTGAGCGAGATCTGGATTGGTATCGCGTGCGCCGGAATCGTCCTTGCCGGGACGGATTTCGGCGGTGCTCCACGGCGGCTCGCGGCGCTGCTCGGGGCCCTGTCGGCCCAAATCGCAAGCAGGTTCGGCTCCGCATTGACACTGGCCGGATCGGCGTTGTCTGACATGCAGCCGGTTCAACGCGAGCTCGTACGGCAGGTCATCGCGCTCGACCCTGCGATCGACCATGCGATCGGAGAATCCTCGAGGCTTCGCTATCATTCGCAGGTGCTACAGGCGGCAAAGGACAGCCTGTTTGAAGCGCTAGCCGGTTGGTCGGCCGTGGTGTGGCGGCTCGCGCGCTTGCCGGATGACGCAGCTCGGCAGGAAGCCGATGCTGTGCTGAACAGCGTGCCACTGGAGCTGCGGTCCGTGCCGTCGCAGGGCCATGCGACGCCTTGGGTGACCGACCCAAGCAGGATGCGCCAGCTGTGTGACGCGGCAGTGCGGCGGCTGATCGCCATGCCGGCCGGTACGCCGTCGCTACGGTTGATTGCCGACCAAACCGCCCGATTGCTTGCTGGCTTGTCCAATGTCCTTGACGGACTGGCGTTACTGGTCGCCGACTCTGCCCGTCACCAAGGTCGCCGCCGCCGCACGAAGACTCCACGTGCCCGATTGGCTGCCGGCGCTCGTAAATGCTGGGCGCGCATTCGTGGCCATAGGGGCGGTCGAGGTTTTCTGGATTGTGACCGCTTGGCCAAACGGCGCGTTGGCCATCACCTTTACGGCGATTTCGGTCATCATCTTCGCGCCGAAAGCCGATGTGGCCTACGCGGTAGCGATGAGCTTCACGGTGGGGGTAGGCCTTGCCGCGGTTTGCGCCGCAATCGTTGCATTTGCGGGCTTACCGAATGTAGAGACCTTCGCCGGCTTCAGCATCGTGATGGGACTCTTTCTGGTTCCGGCGGGTGCCCTGATGGCCCAATCATGGCAGGCAACGATGTTTGCCGCCCTGGCCGGCAATTTCGTGCCGCTGCTCGCGCCGGCCAACCAGACGAGCTACGACACCGTGCAATTCTATAACGCCGCGCTGGCGATCGTTCTGGGCTGCGGCCTTGCGGCCCTGTCGTTTCGCCTGCTGCCGCCGCTGTCTCCGGCAAAGCAGAGCGAAAGGCTGCTGGCGCTGACCTTGCGCGACCTGCGTCGCCTCGCGACGGCTGCCGTGCAGCGGCCACCAGACGATTGGGAAAACCGTATGTACAGCCGCCTCGCGGCTTTGCCGGACCAAGCCGATCCGCTGCAGCGGGCGCAGCTCTTGGCGGCACTGTCGGTCGGGACCGACATCATCCGCCTTCGCCACCTCGCACCTCAATTGGGCCTGGTCTCGGAGCTCGACTCTGCGCTCGAGGCCCTTGCGCAGGGGAACAGCGTTACTGCAACCGCGGGGCTGACCACACTCGATCAACGGCTTGCCTCACTCGGGCAGGGCAACCCGCAGACATCGTTTGTGCAGCGAGCGCGTGGCCGAGTTCTGGCGATCTGCGACGCTTTGGTCCGACATCGCTCTTATTTTGACGCAGGAGCAACAATTTGAAGTTCGTCGAGATCAATCTGCTCGGCGTCTACGTTGCGCCGATCTCCGTGATGATGCTGGCGGCATGGTGCGTTACCATGGTCTTGCGCAGGGCCGGGGGCCGCTTTGGCTTGCTGGCCTACGTCTGGCATCCGGCGCTGTTCGTTTTCACGGTGTACATCATCGTGCTGTCGACAATTGTCCTCGCCGTTTCACGCTGAGGTCGCCATGTCCGATCCTGAAACCAAAATGTTCGATGCTGAAGCCCAACCGGAGAGTAAGAATGGTGATCTTCACGCCTTCTGTGCCGTCCGGCCAATGGCGCGCAACATGCACAGGGCGCCGATCCGAATTATTCCACTCCTGATAACGCTCGCGACGACCGGGTGTGCCATGGTACTCGGGTGGGCGATGTGGAACGCATATATGGGGGGTCCGTGGACACGTGACAGCACGGTGCGAACCTATGTCGTCACCATGGCGCCGGAGGTCGCAGGACGCATCGTCGAGTTACGGGTGGCAGACAATCAATTAGTCCACAAGGGCGATTTACTGCTTGTGATCGACCCTACCAACTTCAAGATCGCCCTACAGTTGGCCGATGCAGCGGTCGATCAAGCTCAGGCCACGGCCCAGAATGCACAGCGCGAGGCAGAACGCCGCCGCAAACTCGATGACCTGTCAGTCTCGGTGGAACAGAAACAGGACTTCAACGCGAACGCGGTCGTGGCCCAGGCGCAATATCAGCAGGCAGTCGCAAACCGCGATCAGGCCAAGGTGAACCTGGAGCGCACGCAGATCCGTTCCCCGGTGAACGGCTGGGTGACCAATCTCCTGGCGCAGCTGGGTGACTATGCCACCGTCGGACAGAACGAGATCTCGATCGTCGACGCCGATTCCTTCTGGGTCGATGCATATTTTGAGGAAACGCAACTTGCCTCCATGCAGGAGGGCGATCCTGCCGAGATCAAATTGATGAGCTACCGCCAGATCGTTCGCGGCAAGGTCGGCAGCGTCGCGCGCGGCATTAACGTCTCAAACGCGCAACCAAACCAGCAGGGGCTTGCCACGGTGAACCCGATCTTCACTTGGGTACGCCTTGCTCAACGTGTGCCGGTGCACATCGAGATCGATCGGGTACCTGATGGAGTTCGTCTGATCGCCGGTATGACGGCGACGGTCCAGGTCGATGCGCTACCTGGGCGGCCGTCGAATTGAGCAGCCGGCTTGCCGACCCAGAGCTCAAGTTGGCACGCTTGCCGGCCCGCGGAATTGGCCTCGAAGTTGCGCAGCGCAACGAAAGACCGTGGCACGTACTCAGAAAGTATAAGGTATCAATCGGCATCCAAAAATTGATCCCTGATCTGCGTCCATATCGACAGGAGACTTCGAATGCCAACGAGCGCGATCGACTCGCTCGTATTCCGCAATATGTTCGGTGACCGAGAAGTGCTCTCCCCATCACCGCAACCGCTCAATCCAAGGTGAGCCATTCCACCCAAGAACAAGGAGCCGAGACCATGACATTCGCTACGACCAAGGACGGGACACAGATTTTCTACAAGGATTGGGGGCCGAAGAGCGCCCAGCCCATTGTCTTTCATCACGGTTGGCCCCTGAGTTCGGATGACTGGGACGCGCAGATGCTGTTCTTCCTCGCTCAAGGCTACCGCGTCGTCGCCCACGACCGCCGGGGTCACGGCCGTTCGTCGCAAGTCAGCGACGGTCACGACATGAATCATTATGCAGCGGACGCCTCAGCCGTGGCGGAACACCTCAACCTGAAGAACTCGGTCCATATCGGCCATTCGACCGGCGGCGGCGAAGTCGCCCGGTATGTTGCGAAGTATGGACAGCCACAAGGCCGTGTCGCCAAGGCCGTTCTGGTCAGCGCCGTTCCCCCGCTCATGCTCAAGACCGAGAAAAACCCGGATGGTACCCCGATCGAGGTGTTCGACGGCTTCCGCAAGGCGCTGGCCGCCAGCCGCTCGCAGTTCTTTCTCGATGTGGCCTCGGGACCGTTCTATGGCTTCAATCGGTCGGGCGCGAAGGTTTCGCAAGGCATCGTCCAGAATTGGTGGCGCCAGGGCATGATGGGCAGCGCTAAGGCCCACTATGAAGGGATCAAGGCCTTCTCGGAGACCGATCAAACGGAAGACCTGAAAGCGATCACGGTGCCGACGTTGGCAATGCAGGGCGACGACGATCAGGTCGTCCCCTACAAGGATGCGTCATTACTTCAGGCCAAGCTGCTCAAGAACGGCACGCTCAAAGTATACCCGGGCTTTCCACACGGTATGTGCACGACGAACGCAGACGTGATCAACGCGGATCTGCTCGCTTTCATACGGTCGTAATTGCCTTTGCCGAACCGGCCCCGGCCGGTTCGGCTGCAACACCATCTTCGAATAGTCGGGCAAACAGCCTCGTCGCCTCCTGACAGGGCCGCATGGATATCGCGGCACGTCCCATTTGCAATTGGAGAAGACCAATGCGGTCAGACGTAAAATTCAACAGCGCGGGATTGAAGCTCGCTGGCCATCTCTACACCCCCGATGATGGAGGCGTCGGCCCTCGCCCCGCTATCGTCGTCAGTCATCCTGCGAGTGACGTGAAGGAGCAGGCCGCCGGCTTGTATGCATCACGCCTGGCCAAGCTCGGCTTCGTAACCCTGACCTTCGACGCCGCCTATCAGGGCGAGAGCGAGGGCAATCCCCGCGGATTCGAACACATGCCGTCCGCCAGCGCGAGCCTGCTCCTCGCGTCTGAGTGCGGTGGATCGCGGTCGCGCCGCCGGTACGTTCGACCAAATGGCGCAATCGATCGCCAGCTACGACGCGTCCCACGAAGTCACTGCATTTTCATCGAAGTACGATGCCGTGCGCGCCGGCAAAGCACAGTTTACGCCGCAGGAAAAACAGGGCTACGACGTCTTTCGCAGGAAGGGCAGGCGTAACGATTGTCATCGCGACGGCGGACCTGGAGAAGATCCACTGTTTACGGATTTTACCGCGAGCAATATCGGTACGCCCGCCAATCCGGACCTTCCTTACTATTCAGAAAACGTCTCGGACGATCGCGGTTACGTCGCAAACAAGGATGGCTCCGGATTTGTCGATGGCGGCGTCGGGGCTTTCCTCTCGAACGGCCATCCGCTCAGTCAACCATCTTCCATCGATGCGCGCTCGAAGTCATTGGCGTCGCAGAACCGCGGCAGATTCCAGGTCCCGACACTGCGCAACGTCGACAAGCGGCCTTCGTCAGACTTCGTCAAGGCGTACGGACGTAATGGTTACTTCAAGAGCCTCAAGGAGATCGTCCATTTCTACAATACACGCGACGTGCTGCCGCGCTGTGCACCGCATGATCCGCGCGAAGGGACCGGTTGCTGGCCGGCGCCAGAGACCACCGAAAACGTGAACAAGAGCAAGACCGGGAACCTGGATCTGACTGAGCAGGAAGAGAACGCGTTAGTGGCCTTCATGCAAACATTGACCGATGGATATGCCCCGGCCCAGAAATAAGGTCATCGTCCTCAACTATTCCCAGGCCGGGCGCAGGCGTTTAGAGCTGAGGATCTGGCCTGGCAGGCCGTGAGTCCAGCTACATAACTGGCGCCAGCCTGACGATCGACGGCGGTCTGGCACTCTAGGCTTCTCGGATCAAGCGGCGGCACGCCTCGAATTGTCCGCTATGCGCGAAGGCTGGCATGGTTCGACGCGCTTCGAACGTATGACCTTTGCCTTCGGAGGGCAACGCGACCGCCTGAAATAGCAATTTGGGATGGTAGCGTGTCCCCGCAACAAAGCTGAGACGCGAAACACAGGTTGAGCCACGACTTCGGTCAGGACCGTGAACTGAAATGAATTCCACGTTCGATCGCAAACTGACGCGGTTGGCTGGATGCGATCTCTAAGATCTGTTCTGGTTATCGCTACTTTGAATGTCGCTCGATGGCGTCCATATGGAACGCCGGGATCTGGAGCAAACCGCACGCGGTTCAAACGGACACCAGCACCAATCGGGTAGGGCGCCCGAGTCGGTGAATCGTGAGTTAATTTTCTGGCAAATTTCGCCGCTCGGCGACTCAGTCTATGACGACTTCGTCGCACGAAAAATGCGGGTGCACACAGATGTGACGTCGCCAGCAACGAGATGCTTTGGGAGCGCGTCCTGTCCCTGCTCGTCGTGGGTGCCAGCGTGTTGGGAGGAAGCGCCGTGTTGCTGATACAGGCGTTACGCCAGTCCTTCACAGATTTCCATAATGGCAGAACGAGTTTTGAGTGGCAGGCGAGCCAAATTGAGCGTCGAACGAAACGTCCAACAATACGTCCAACGCGAAAATAGGCCGAAGGCGTAAATAATTGGAGTCGTTGATAGAAATCGAATGAAAAATTCGTGTCGGAGCGCTTCACCCGCTCCGATTTTCTACGCTACTCTATGACTTTGCGCGATTTAACACCCTATTGAACGCCATGCTCACCCGCCGGCCTCTAAACAAGCCTTCTCGAGCGCTTGTAGCTACCGGCAGCCTTCTTGAATGTCGTTTCTTCCGCGCCGGTCGCTTTCAGCATAGTTCCACCAATAACTTGTTGCGATACAGGACCTGAAGCGCTTGCCTTGTTGCACGCGTTGGACAGAGGACGATATGGCCGCACGACGCGATCGCGCTTAAGGGTTAGGGACGTCGGGATCGGCAGCGGCGTCGATGTAGTGCGTGTCGGTGGGACCAAATCCGGTGATGTAGACGGTCGCAGGCTCATCCTGGGTCAAGGCGAAGTGCGGTGCATCAGCCGGCTCGGTGTAGCAGCTGCCCGGCTCCAAAGCCTTGACCTCAGTCTCGTCGGCACTGGAGCCGTAGCCGAAAAACCGTCGCTGACCCGATGATCGCCATGGGGCGACGGCGGCGACGGGCGGCCGTTATCGTACGGTTCTGGCAGGTGCAGGCGCAACTTCCAGCGAGGCCGCGCCTTGGGCGGCCTCAGCTTTTACGGCGCTCTTCAGCGAACGGACCCATTCCGCGTCCCCCACCGCTTGGGCGAGGAATCTTGCCCCGATCATCGCCGCGAACAGGACCTTGGCTTCCTGATCGGACGACGCGCCGTTTGCCGTGCCGGACTTCGCCAGGTGATCGAGAAACTGCGAGTACAGGGCTTCCGTCCCGTTCCTGTAGGATTGGCGTGAAGACTCGTCGGCGGCCTCGGACGTCACGTGGGGCGCGAAGGCGATCATCGGACAAGCCTGATCGGCCCCTTTCTTCTTCAGATAGTAGTCGACGATGGCGGCCGATCGAAGACTTGGATCGTCGTACTTGCGTTCGGAAACTTGGCGCCAGGTAGCCGAGGATTGCTCGAAGGTAAGAGAGAAGACCTCCTCAACCAGGGCGTCCTTAGATTCGAAATGCTTGTAGAAGCCGCCTATCGTCATGTCCGCGGCGCTCATGACCTCTGCTACCGAGACGTTGTCCACGCCGAACTCGCGGAAGAGGCGAGCGGCGCACTCCACGATCCTCTGCCGGTTTATCTGCGCCTGCTCGTGCGATGAGCGACCCATAATCGTTGTTCCTTTCCGAACTCGATCGAGATTCGTGACGGTATGCCGGCGTCGGCGGTTGAAGAAACCGCCGCCTTGCAAACAATCGTGACTGGCCAAAATAGATTATATTCATTATCTATTTTTTTGGAAGCCTCAGGCGTGCCCTTTCGACGAAGGAACACATCATGACCACGACCTACGACCCCAAGATCACGGCGCTTCTCTGCATCGATTTCTACAACGATTTCCTGAGCGAAGGCGGCAAGCTCTGGCCCTGGGTCAAGGACATGGCGAAGGAAGTCAATCTTCTCGACAACCTGCGCACCATTGTGCGCACGGCCCGCGAGGCCGGCATCAAGATCTATCACGTGCCCCATCACCGCTGGGAACCGGGCGATTACGTGAGCTGGAAGTATCCGTCGCCCTATCAACTCGGCGCCGGCGAGCGTCAGGCTTTTGCGAAAGGCACATGGGGCGGCACCTTTCACGATGATTTTCAGGTCCAGGAGGGCGACATCGTCGTCACTGAACACTGGGCGTCGAGCGGCTTTCCGAACACCGATCTCGAGCACCAGCTCAAGCGCTACGGCAAGGAAAAGATCATCTGCGTGGGCCTGCTCGCCAACACATGCATTGAGGCGACGGCGCGCATCGGAATGGAACTCGGCTTCCACGTCACGCTCGTGCGCGACGCCACCGCGGCCAGGTCGCCCGAAGCCTATCACGCCGCCCTGAACATCGATGGCCCGACCTACGCGCACGAAATCCTGACGACTGACGAGCTGCTCAAGGCGATCAAGGCGTCCCCGGCTGCTGCTGCGGCCTGAGAGGAAGAAGCGTGACTGGCGACATCGAGACCGCGGTCCACTATCGGTACATGGAGCCGCTGCTGGCGACCGGGCGCATTCCGAATTCGGGCGAGGTCGCCAAGCGGCTCGGCGTTCCGGTCGAAGGCGTCCGGTGCGCTCTGCGAAGCCTCGCCGACTCGCACGGCGTCGTCCTGCACACGCACGTCTGCGAGCCCTGGGTCATCCATCCGTTCTCCGCCTCTCCGACCGCGACATGGGTCGAGAGCGATGACCGGGGATGGTGGGCCACTTGCATGTGGTGCGCCTGCGGGATAGCCACGCTCGTCGGCGGCGACGCCACCATCCACACGCGGATCGGCGGCGAGCGCGAGGACGTAGACATCCATGTCGAGAAGGGCAGGGTGCGCGAGTCCGATCTGTGGGTCCATTTCGCGGTGCCGCCGCGGAACGCCTGGGACTGCGTCCACCATTTCTGCGCGACCGTCCTGCCGTTCCGCAGTCCCGAGGACGTCCGGACTTGGTGCGACCGCCACGGCATTCCGATAGGGGCCGTGGCGCCGATAGTCCAGGTCATGGATCTCGGGAGGGAGTGGTACGCGCGCCACGCCTATCCGGACTGGCGAAAATGGACCGTGCGAGAAGCCGCCGAGATTTTCCGCAATGTCGGGCTCGTCGGCGATTTCTGGGAAATTCCCACAACCGAAGGAGGTTTTTGATATGCCCGTAGCTAAGATCCATGTGCACGAAGGTGCGTTTAGGGATAGCGAGCTTGCCACGATCGGGACGGCCGTGCAGGCCGCACTCGAGGAAGTGCTCTCGGTCCCGCCGGAGGACTACTTCCGCATCACGCACGTTCTTCCGAAAGGACAATTCGTCCACACGCCCGCCTTCGTCGGCTGCACCTACAGCGAGCGTTTCGTCCTCCTCGAGCTGACTTTTATCTCTGGTCGCCCGAAGGATAAGCGCCTCGCGCTGCTCGCCGCGCTGAACCGGCTCGTCGTGGAGAAAGTCGGCCTGAGACCGGACGATCTCGTCGTCCTGATCTACGAGATGCCCGGCGAGAACATCTCCTTTGGCCAAGGAGTCGCGCAGCGGGCGCACATCTCGGCTTGAGCAGTCTCTGTGCCCGATCCAACTTCATCCGGCTGGCCCGTCGTCGTACGGTTCGGGTCGGCACGCACTATTGGGAGGACCTAATGCATAAGGCCGTAATCATGGGCGTGGACCCGGATCGGGGGCTGGGTGCGCAGCTCTGCAAGCGCTTCGCCAAGGAGGGGCTGCATCAATCCATCAGGCACGCCCCCGCAAGCGAGTTCGAACCACGGCACGTGGCTATTCTCGCTTATCCGGGTGTCGCGTTGCTCGATGCTGTCGGGCCGCTCGAAGTCTTTGCCGCCGCTAATCTCGTTCTTGCCGAGCGCTCACCACGGTGCGCTAAACCGTACCAGGTCGAAATCTGGTCCGAACACGTCGGAGCGATTGACGGATCTTGTGGTGTTAGCTTGAACGCGACGCGCTCGATTGCGACGGCAGCACCTTTCGAGCTCGATACTCTGATCGTGGCGGGCTCGCCCGGGATCAACAACCCTCCCGGCCTTGTGTCGACTGGCTCAGGCAGTCCACCGGAGGAATTCGCCGGGTGGGCGGAATCTGCACCGGCGTTTTCCTGCTCGCGGAAGCCGGCTTGCTGGATGGTTGCCGCGCCGTGACGCATTGGGCCTTCTGCGATGAGTTGGCGCGGCGCTATCCGACGATCAAGGTCGATCCCGATCCGATCTTTCTGCGAGACGGCCGCTTCTACACGACCGCTGGCATGACCGCTGGGATGGATCTCGCCCTGGCGCTGGTGCAGGACGATCTCGGTCGCGACGTGGCACTTGCAACCGCCCGGCTGCTGGTGCTGTTCCTCAAGCGCCCCGGGGGCCAGTCGCAGTTCAGCGCTCATCTCGCAGCCCAGCTCGATGGCGACGGGCCTATCGCCGAACTGCAGCGTTGGATTCTCGACCACCTCGATACTGATCTTACAGTTGAAGCGCTTGCAGAACGAGTGCATATGAGTCCACGCAATTTCGTCCGCAACTTCGAGCGAGAGGCGGGTGCGCCGCCCGGCGTTTTTGTAGAAGGCGCCCGCCTCGATGCAGCGCGCCGTGCTCTTGAGGATAGCGAGGATCAGCTCGAGACCATCGCCAAGCGGTGCGGCTTCACCAGCGCCGAAATCCTTCGTCGCCTCTTTCAGCGACGCCTGGGCGTGAGCCCGACCTCTTACAGGAAGCGCTTTCGATCGGTGCGCTGAAGGGCATAAAGCCGGGACGATGCTGTGTGTCCTTGAAAGTGGAGGTGGTCGATTCCCGGCCTGACCGCGAGACCGGCTCCAATCCCATATTTGGCACGAAACGTGGGACGGATGGCATGGTCCGGGGTGTCGCAGGCCCTGTAGATTCCGTCTCCAACATTGAGCGATGGAGCGGACCAATGGAAGACGCAAAACACATCGTCCTTCGCGCTTTGACCGGCGCCTTCATCGACCGGGATCCGAGCGTGGTAGAACGCTATTTTGCCCCTGACTACATTCAGCATAATCCCGTCATTCCCAGCGGTCGGACAGCCATTCCTGGCCTGATTGCCGGCTTGAGCAAGGAGTTTTCCTACGAGCCCGGCATGGTCGTGGCGGAGGGCAATCTGGTGATGGTGCACGGCCGCTATGTCGGCTGGGGACCGAAACCCATGATCGCTGTCGATATTTTCCGCGTGGCGAATGGCAAGCTGGTTGAGCACTGGGACGTGATGCAGGAAGAAGTGCCCGTGTCCAAGACAGCGAGCGGTAACCCTATGTTCAGTCCGCTTCGCGGCGGGACGTGACGGCCGACCATTGTGGCTGCGTCGTCGCCGCGCGGCCCCGTTAGCATCGCCATCGCCAAGAGCGTTGTGACCTGAACGCGCGCGCGACCGCACCGGCTCGCAGATTTGGCAGGAAACGTGGGACCAATGGCATGGTCTGCGGGGGTGTTGGCCCGCTAGGATTCTCTCTGCAGCAACAGACAGCGGAGGGAGAAGTGGGGAAAAAATCCACCTATCGCGCAGTGCAGGCGGTCAGTCCTGGAAAGCTGGAGCTGACCGAAAAGCCAGTGCTCGATCCATCAGCCGGTCATGTTCGCATCCGCGTCGAAGCATGCGGCGTCTGCCATTCCGACTCCGCGACCGTGGAGGGAGTCCTGCCAATCGAGTGGCCGAGGGTGCCCGGCCACGAAGCGGTTGGACGGATCGACGCGATCGGAGAGGGCGTTGAGGGCTGGAAGCTGGACCAACGGGTCGGCGTCGGCTTTCTCGGCGGCAACTGCGGATACTGCGACTATTGCCGCGACGGCGATCTCGTGAACTGCACCAACCAGGGCTACACCGGTGTGCAGCACGATGGCGGCTACGCCGAGATGATGATCGCCAAGGCGAGTGGCTTGATTGCCGTGCCGGACGACCTCTCCTCGGTCGATGCGGCGCCCCTGCTATGCGCCGGCCTTACGACCTTTAGCGCGCTCAGAAACGCGCCGGCGCGGGCAGGAGACCTGGTTGCGGTGTTCGGCGTCGGCGGACTTGGTCATCTCGGCGTGCAATACGCGCGTCACATGGGTTTCGAGGTTGTGGCGATCGACCGCGGCGACGACCGCGCCAATCTTTCGAAAGAGCTGGGCGCGCATCACTATTTGAACAGCTCCGCAGCCGACGTCGCAAAAGAGCTGCAAAAGCTTGGCGGCGCACAGGTGGTGCTGGCCACGGCGTCGGGCGGCAAGGCAGTGGCCGCTGCCCTCGGCGGCCTGCGGCGCGGTGGCGTGGTGATTTCGCTCGGTGCGACCGATGAGCCGATCGAGGTGTCGGCGTTCGAGCTTCTCTTCAAGCAACTTGGCGTCGACGGCGCCCTGACGGGCACCCCGCGGGCGGGCGATGCGACGCTCAGATTCAGTGCGATGAGCGACGTCGCCGCCATGGTCGAGACCATGCCGCTCGAACGGGCGGCGGAAGCTTATGCGCGGATGATGTCGGGCGAAGCCCGTTTTCGGATGGTCCTGACCATGGTGTAGGCCTCACCGCCATCAACAGCAGCCCAAGGGGGTCATATGAGCAGCAGCCTAGATCTGAAGGCGATCACCGAAAAGTTTTTCGCCGCCTACGACGGTCATGACGTCGACGGCATGCTGGCTCTTTGCGCTGACGGCGCGCAAGGACGGTATCTTCCTTACGGCAAGAAAAGCGACATGCCGATCCGGGGTGGCCTTGAACAAATCTGGCGCGGCCTGCTGGGAGCAGTGCCCGATTTCGGAGTCGAGGTAGTTGAGATGATCCAGGGCGAAGGCAACATCGTCGTCGTACAGGCGTTGCTCGGCGGCGCCATGCCGGCGGATGTCCCTGGCCTTGTAACGAAAGGCAAGTCCGACCGCATCGCCCACGCCTACATCATCCGCTACAGCGCGGAGGGCAAAATCATGCGCCTGGATTGTTATTGGGACAACACCGCCATCAACGCCATTAAGGCGAGCGTTCTGTGAGCGCACGCGAAGACGTTCTGTCGAGAAGATGCGGCGTACCGCGTCGCGTCGCTGAGAAAAAGTCTGTGGGCAATTCTGACGTCTGGCGGAGGTTCCGATGAATCAATTTCAGAAAATATTCGACGCGCAGAAGGCGCTCTTCGCCACCGGGGTCACACGCAGCTACGAATGGCGCGTCGACCAACTCGATCGCATGGCCCGCATGATCAGGGAGAACGAGGCGCGCTTCCAGCAGGCGATGGCGAAGGAATTCAAGACGGCCTCGCAGGAATACATCTTCGAGACGGCGGCATCGGCTGGCGAAAGCGAGGTCCAGAAGAGCCAGCTGAAAAAGTGGATGAAGCCGGTCGAAGCACCGGTGCCACAATTCCTGGCCAAAACCGGCCACAAGGGGATGATCTATCGCGAGCCTTACGGCGTGGCGCTTATCATCGGACCGTTCAACGGACCTTTGCTCCTGCTGATCCGCCCGGCGCTCGCGGCGCTCGCGGCCGGAAATACCTGTATTCTCACGCTGAGTGAAGCACTCCCGGAAACGACGAAGGTGCTACTCGACCTTGTCCCGAAATATTTCGATCCAAGCGCCGTGACCGTCGTAGCCGGCGGCAAGGAGCAAAACACCGAGCTCCTGAAGCTCTCGTTTGACTTCATTTTCTTCACCGGCAGCACCTTTGTCGGGAAGATCGTTGCACAGGCGGCAGCGAAAAACCTCACGCCGGTTCTGCTCGAACTCGGCGGGATGAACCCGGCGATCGTCGACGAGACCGCAAACATTCCCGATGCGGCGAAGAAGATCGTCTGGGGTGCGATGGCCTGGGGCGGCCAATGGTGCACCTCGCCGGGCTATGCCTATGTCCATGAGTCCGTGGCGGACGCTTTCGCCGCCGAGGCCAAGAAGGCATTGGTTGAGCTATTCGGCAATGACCCGAGATCCAACTCCGACTACTCGCGCATCATCAACGCCCGCACGGTTGACCGGCTGGCCTCGCTCATCGATCCCGCCAAGGTGATCGCCGGCGCCAAGTCAGACCGCGATGCGCACTATCTCGATCCAACGCTTCTGTATCCCGTCACCTGGGATGACAAGATCATGGAGGACGAGGTCTTCGGACCCATCCTGCCGATCCTGACCTATAAGTCATTCGATGAGGCGATGGCGCGGATGGCGAAAACGGGACGTCCGCTCGCCGGCTTTATCTTCAGCCGCGATCAGAAAGCCATCGACCGGTTCATCGGCCAGCTGTCCTTTGGTGGAGGCGGCGTGAATCTGGTGAACGTTCATCTGTTCGTCGAGACCATGCCGTTCGGTGGTACCGGATCCGCCGGGATGGGCCACTACTATGGCAAGTATGGCTTCGATGCCCTTACACACGCCAAGTCGATGCTGATCTCCCCGCCCGACGTCGCGATCGAACATCTCTACTCGCCCTTTACCGAAGAAAAGAACCGGCAGCTTGCAGGATGGTTCGAGTACTGAGGCGATCTTGCCCCGGCACCATCTGGGGCAGCTGCCAATTATGATGTCGTCGTGATCAGCAGCGGGGTCGGCGGTTACCGCATTGCACATGATTGGCGCGCAGGTAAGCGAACTCATCGCCGAGGTCTGCCTCGCCATGGAGTTTCACGCCGATAGCGAGGATGTCGCCCGAACCTGCCACTCCCGCCCCGACGCGGTCGGAGGCCCCGCGGCAGGCCGCCATGGGCATCGACGGATGAATGACTCAATGCTAGGAGCGAGAGATGACCTTGGCGCGCTTGAAATCTGTGGCCGGTGTTCGAATTCCGGATACCGCGCTGTGCATTGCCGCGGCGGACCTTTTGGAATCCAGTTCGCCCAAATTTCTCTGCGCGCATTGTCTTCGAACCTACATTTTCGGCAGTCTTGCCGTCAGAAGCCTCGGCCGTCCGGTGGCTGATGTAGAAGCCGCGTTCTGCGCCGCGCTTTTGCACGACCTCGGGCTGATCCCTCCCTACCGTCGCGATAATCGGTTTGAAGTCGATGGCGCAGATGCTGCGCGCGATTTCTGCGCGAAGCATCAGGTGTCGCCGGAGCGTGCGGATCTGGTTTGGAAGGCGATCGCTTTGCACACCTCTCCGGGAATACCGACCCGGCTGGCGGGCGAGATAGCACTGGTCCATCTCGGCGCCGGTCTCGACTTTCTGGGTCTGGGCCTTGATCAGGTGCCGCCGCAGGTTCTCGAGGAAATCCTCGAAAAATACCCGCGGATGAAGTTCAAATCGCAATTCCGCGATCTCCTGGTCGAGCACTGCCAGCACAACCCCGCCGCACAAGTCTTGACCTGGACCGACGATGTTGCGCGCACCGCCGGGTGCACGTTGCATGGCAAGGCAATTCCGACGGCATCGCAAATCATGTCGGCGGCGCCGTTTGATGAATGACCCGACGGCCAAAGTCGTCCGCCGAGGGGCTCGCGCTCTCAGCTGTGCGCCGGCGATCTGGGGTTACGTTGAAACAGATAGGAGCGCCGGTTGGAGATGGCTGTGACAGCGCTGGTTCGGCCCAAAAAGTGTCCAATAAAACGTCCAACAAAGCGTCCAACACAAAATGAGTAGATCTATATAAATCGCTTCACCCGCTCCGATTTTCTACGCTACTCTACTATTTTGCGCGATTTTAGCTCGCTTTTGAACGCCGTGCTCACCGGCCGACGTCTAAACAAGCCTTCTCGACCACTTGTAGCTGCCGGCGGTCTTCTTGAATTGATGTGGACGTCGGGGCGGGCGGCCGGCGCCGCCTGCCGTGGCGAGAGCGATCGCGCCCATACGAAGGCCGACCGATCAATCCGATTGGATCCGGCCCCATCCGCCGGCGGCGATTTGGCGATAAACTCGTTTGACTGTGCGGGTGGCCCGTACTTCTTCAGCCCCAAAAACGCCGTGAGGCAGGCTCGGTACTGCGGCGCCGCGAAGTTGTAGAGGTTCTGGCCCGACGATTGGACGACAAGGCGGTCACGGGCCACAGGGTTTCCGTGCAGAAAATCGTTACGAGCGCGGAACATTTCGCCGTAAATCCAGCACGGCAGCGTATTTGGAGCCGTCTCGTTCCTCCCGGCGTAGGCCTCATATGATTTGGCCATTAAGTCCGTGTCGCGCCTTTCAACGTCATGCAAAAGCGCATAGCTAGCCGCCAGCGATTTGCTCGAGCTGAATGAGCTCGGCGCCCCGAACCTCGGCGTCCTCGTAGATGCGGTCGAGATGTGGTTCGTACCAAAGGCGGGCGCGCTCCAGGTCCGATAGCCATTCCGAGTAACGGAGGTTTCCGATCGTCGCGACGAAGGTAGCCCAATCCTCGTCAGTGCGCGGCGGGCAGGGCAAATTGGAGATGGCCGTGAGCGGGTCAGCAGCTTCCGCCATACTGTCGAGAATCCGTTGCGCAGAAGCGGGGCCGACCGAGAGAACGGCTGGACTGCCGTGTCCCGCAATAAGACTTATTCCGAATGGGAATGAGTGCCGGTGAGGCATTTGAGCTAACCTCCGGCCCGAAGGTTTGGCGGTCCGCTTCGGAACTTCAGGCGAGAACTTCAGTCCTTGCCCCCCATGAGCCAAGACCTGAACGCAGAGATATGCGGCAGGTCCGCCTTCAGAGGAGGAACGAAGAGGTAGTAGCCAAGGCCGGTTTGCAGGGGTGAAGCGATCGCGAGCTTCAAGGAACCATCGCGCAATTCGTCTTCTACGAGACAGCTCGGGACGAGCCCAACGCCAAGTCCGGCCGCCACAGCTTGAACCAGATGCGAGGTGAGCTCGAACTGCGGGCCAAGTCGCATCGCTCCATCCGGAAGTTCGTGCTTATGAAACCACTGTCGCCAGACCAAGGGTCGGCCCGTCACGACGAGCAACAGATGGCGCGCAAGATCTGCCGGCGTTATGACCGGCTTGGACTCCGCGAGGGCCGGGCTGATGACCGGAAGAAGCTCTTCGCCCATCAGGAGATGGGATGTCAGTCCGCGCCAGTGTCCGTCTCCGACGCCGATGACGGCATCCATTCCAGCGAGCTCGAGGTCGAAATGCCCGATCCGCGAATGGATGTGCACCAGTATGTCGGGATGTTGTCGATAGAAATCCTTCAGGCGGGGCATAAGCCATTTGCTCGCGAACGTCGGCAGCGACGCGAGATGCAGCGATCCTCGTCCTTCGCGGAATGCCATGGCCTGCAACGACGCGCTGCGAATGCGCTGCAGTGCTCCGGAGAGTTCGCGCTGATATTTCGCGCCGACATCCGTGAGCGTGATCTGCCGGCCTTCGCGGCGGAAGAGCGTGACTTCCAACAGAGCTTCGAGCGCCGCCACCTGCCTGCTTATCGCGCTTTGAGTGAGCGACAATTCGTCTGCGGCGCGCGTGAAGCTGAGATGCCGGGCGGCCGCTTCGAAGGCCACCAGCAACGACATTGAAGGAGTGAGGCGGCGTGGATGCATTCATAAAGCTCATGCTCAGCCTGAAAACTTTGCGTTTGAGTCCGCAGCGAGTCAAGCCGACGTTGCGCCACGCGCCGCGCCGTTCGATTGAGAACGATGGAAATAAGAAGTCGCGGTCACGCATTCAGGGAGGAGTTTGATGCTTGGCCGAGGCAGTGCAGTGCAGCGTGGGGCGATAAGCTCTGCATTCCCGTATGGAATGAAGCGATTGTCCGTGCTCGATGCCGAGATGGCCTATGTCGATGTCGGGCAGGGCGATCCGATCGTGTTCCTTCACGGCAATCCGACCTCGTCCTATATGTGGCGGAACGTCATCCCATATGCAGTGCCGTTCGGACGCGTGCTCGCGCCGGATCTGATCGGCTTCGGCCAATCTGGCAAATCGCCGCGGTGCGCCTACCGCTTCTTCGACCACGTCGCCTATCTCGATGCGTGGTTCGAGAAGCTGGCCTTGACCAGGAACGTCGTGCTCGTGGTGCAGGATTGGGGCGCCGCTCTAGGGTTCAATCGAACCTGTCGTTATCCCGATAGCGTTTCGGGGCTGGTCTACATGGAGGCGATGGTTCGCCCCCGCCGATGGACCGATATGCCTCCCGAGCGCCAGCAGACCTTCCGGCGTTTGCGTGGTCCCGAGGGAGAGAACCTTGTGCTGCGCGACAACTTCTTCGTCGAGAAGATGCTGTTCGAATACGGCGTCATCCGAAAATTGAGCGATGAGGAGAAGGCGGTTTATGCGGCTCCGTTCGGCACGCCGGAATCGCGGTTGCCGACTCTGGTCTGTCCCCGCGACATTCCCTTCGATGGAGAACCCGCCGACATGAGCGCGGCGGTCGAGCGCTACAGCGCCTGGATGGGATCGAGCGTGTACCTTCCCAAGCTCTTTATCGACGCCTCGCAGGGCCACGGCACGGCCGGAGCGGCCCGCGAGCACTGTCTCGGGTGGCCGAACCAGACGGTGGTCAGGGTGGAAGCCAAGCACTACGTGCCGGAAGATTGTCCGCACGAGATCGGCGAAGCGCTCGTCGAATTCCTGAGACGGGTTCGGGGCGGCGCATGAGCAAGAATTAGCGAGCCCTTCAGGAGACGCTCCGCAACGCGCTCGGTTCGGCGGTTCGGTTCGATACCGCGCACAGGTCCGTGTACGCGTCGGACGCCTCCAACTACCGGCAGGTGCCGATCGGCGTCGTCGTGCCGCGATCCCTGGATGAGTTCGTGAAAGGCGTCGCCATCTGTCACGAAAATCGGGTGCCGCTGCTGGCTCGTGGCGCCGGGACGTCGATGAGCGGCCAGACCGTCAACGATGCCGTCGTTTTCGATTTGTCGGTCTCGTGCAACCGCATCATCGAAATCGATCCCGCGTCTAAGACAGCGCTCGTCGAACCCGGCGTCGTCTGCGACTCGCTGCGCTCAGCGGCCGAGCGCCACGGTCTCACATTTGCTCCTGATCCCTCCACCCACAGCCGCTGCACGCTCGGCGGAATGATCGGCAACAACTCGTGCGGCGCCCACTCGGTGATGGCCGGCAAGACGCTCGAGAACGTCCGCGCCCTCGAGATCGTGACCTATGATGGAGAACGGTTCTGGGTCGGGCCCACTACTGAAGAGGAAATCGAAGCCGTCATCCTCGCCGGAGGGCGCAAAGGGCAGATCTATCGCGATCTCAGGGATCTGCGGGATTGTTATGCGGACCAGATACGGGAGCGCTTCCCCTCGATCAAGCGACGCGTGTCCGGCTTCAACCTGGATCAGCTTCTTCCGGAGAACGGGTTCAATCTGGCACGTGCGCTCGTGGGGACCGAGGGTACGTGCGCCCTCGTCCTCAAGGCATCCGTCGATCTCGTCGCCAGCCCAGGCTACAGAGTTCTGCTCGTTCTCGGCTTCGACGACATCTACGTCGCCGCGGACGCTGTCCCTGATTACGAGCGCTTTCGTCCGATCGCCATCGAAGGTCTTGATCGGATGATAATCCGAGGCCTGCAGGCGCGCGATCTCGCCCAGGCCGAAATCGAGCTATTGCCGGCCGGCGATGCCTGGGTGGTTCTCGAATTCGGCGCGGACACGGAGAGCCAGGCGATCGAACAGGCGGAGAGGGCGGCGGCATCTTTCCGTGCCAGGCCGTTCGGTCCGCGACCGAGCACGAAGATCGTGACGGATCGGATCATGCAGAAACGGATCTGGTCGATCCGCGAAAACGGCGCTTCTGCCACGCAACTGTCCATCGATCCCGAAATACCCGACCCGCAGGTAGGATGGGAGGACGCCGCGGTCGATCCACATCGACTGGGAGACTACCTTCGCGCCTTCGACGCGCTCGTGAAGAGGTACGGGTACCGCACCTCCTTGTTCGGCCATTTCGGCGACGGCTGCGTTCACGCCCGCATCACGTTCGATCTCCGATCGAAACCGGGGGTCGATAAATACAGGAACTTCGTTCGCGAAGCCGCGGAGCTCGTCGTTGCGTTTGGCGGATCGCTGTCGGGCGAACACGGCGACGGTCAAGCGAAAGGCGAATTCCTTCCGATCATGTTCGGCGACGAACTGGTGGAAGCGATGCGCCGGTTCAAGCGGATTTGGAATCCAGACGGCCTTCTTAACCCCGGCAAGGTGGTCGACGCATATCGAGTTGACGAGAACCTGCGTGCCGGCCCAGACTACAAGGTCGTACCGATCTCGACGCGCATGACGTTCCGGAGCCGGGAAGGCGACGGCTTTCAGCGCGCGGTCGAGCGCTGCGTCGGCATGGGGAAGTGCCGTGCAGCGAAAGGCGGGACCATGTGCCCGAGTTTTCGGGCCACCGGCGAAGAGCGCTACTCGACGCGCGGCCGGGCCAGGCTGCTATGGGAGATGCTGCAGGGCGACGTGGTAAGGGACGGTTGGAAGAGCGAGGCCGTCAAGGAAGCGCTGGACACGTGCCTGAGCTGCAAAGGCTGTCGCAGCGACTGCCCGACGCACACCGACATGGCGTCATACAAGGCGGAGTTCCTGGCCCGCTACTACGAACATAGATCGCGCCCCCGTCAGGCCTGGTCCATGGGACGCATCGGCGATTGGGCTCCGCTCGCCGCCGCCACGCCTCGTCTCACGAACTTCATGACGAATGCGCCGCTACTCGCATCCTTTTCCAAGTGGGTTGCAGGCGTCGCACCCGATCGGGATCTTCCGAAATTCGCCGCAACCGGCTTTCGCCGCGCGTTCGAAGTGGATCGGACGGCCGCTTCTCGCGGCAAGCCGCCGGTGATCCTGTGGCTGGACACATTCTGCGACAATTTCCAGCCGGAAGTCGCCGAAGCCGCGGTGGCGGTCCTTCGGGACGCGGGCTTCGAGCCGATTCTTCCGAAGCGGCGCATATGTTGCGGGCGCCCGCTGTACGACTTCGGCTATCTGGATCTTGCGAAGGATAGGCTGCAGGGGATCATCGAGGTCCTCTCGCCGATGTTAGAAGCGGAGACAGAGCGTCCTGTCGGCATCGTAGGTCTCGAGCCTGGATGTCTATCCGTATTCAAGGACGAGTTGCCCAAGTTGTTTCCGGACGATCACCGGGCCCAGCGGATATCGCGCAGCGTCTTCCTATTGGGGGACTTTCTCCTTGCGCATGATTACAAGCCGCCTCGGCTGGACGCCGATGTGCTCGTTCACACGCACTGTCACCAGAGATCGCTGTTTGGCAATCGGGGCGACACCGCGATGCTCGAGAGAGCCGGCGCGCGCACGACATGGCTCGACAGCGGCTGCTGCGGAATGGCCGGCTCCTTCGGGTTCAATCCGAGCCACACCCAGCTCTCGCGCGACATCGCCGAATTGGTTCTCGCGCCCGAGGTTCGAAAGCAGCCGGCAGGCACGGTGATCCTCACGAACGGGTTCAGTTGCCGAGAGCAGGTCAAGCACATGACCGGGCGGACCGCCATGCACTTGGCTCAGGTTCTCGCCATCGGGCTTCCGCGGAAGGTTGCCGCGATCGAACGTCCGCAGCAGGGCGAAAGCGCCGCGGCAAGTACCATCGAAAACGTCGTCTGAACGAAGAAGGAGGAACATGTGTCGAGACGAAGGAATCGGATAGGCGGCGCTCTCGCGCCGGTGCTCACTCCGTTCGATGAGGATCGCGAGCCCGACTTTCCAGCTTTTCTCGCTCATTGTCGATGGCTGCTCGACAAAGACGCCGGGCTCGCGATCTTCGGCACGAATTCCGAGGCCGCCTCGCTTAGCACCGACGAACGGATTGCTATGACCGACGGTCTAATCGAGGCCGGTATCCCGTCAGACAGACTGATGCCGGGAACGGGTGCCTGCTCCATCAAGGATGCCGTCCGTCTGACGAGACATGCAGTCCAGAGCGGCGCGGCAGGTGTCCTGATGCTGCCGCCGTTCTATTTCAAGAACGTCTCCGAGGAGGGCGTCTTTTCCTACTACGCGGAAGTGATCGACGCCGTCGCCGAGCCGAACCTAGCGATCTATCTCTACCACATCCCTCAACTGACCCAGGTGCCGATAACGCTGTCGCTAATCGAGCGACTCCTCAAGCGCTATCCGCGCGCGATCGCGGGCGCCAAGGATTCCTCCGGAGACTGGGCGAATTCGAAAGCGATGATCGAGAACTTCGCCAAGGAAGGCTTCGACGTCTTTCCCGCTAGCGAGGTCTTCCTTTCGGACTCGTTAGCGATCGGCGGCGCCGGTTGCATCAGCGCGACGGTGAACATCAACCCGGCCGCGATCAGCGCCCTGTTCCGCGCTCTTGACGATGGCCGACCGACCCACGAGACGCGACCGATGCAGGCGCGGGCAGACGAAGTGCGAAGGACTTTCCAGTCGTTCGAACTGATCCCGGCCATGAAGGGCGCTTTGGCCCACTTCACCGGCCGAGAAGCCTGGAAGATCGTACGACCGCCGCTCACGCCGCTAAGTCAGTCGGTCCAGTCCGACCTGCTGAAGAAGCTGGCAGTCCTGAACTTCGAGATGCCGGTCGAGCAATAAGAATTCAAAACATAAAAATCCTGAGGAACGAAACGATGATGACGAACGAAGCCGTGTCTCCACCGATGCTGGAGTCCGATGCGAAGCCATCCAGCATGCGACAGGCGGTGGGATTGGTGCTGCTGCTGGGCGTCTCGTACATGTTCAACGCCATGGACCGCCAGGTCTTTCCGGCGCTACTCGGGAGCATCCGTGCGGATTATGGCCTGACGCTTCCGGAAGCGGGCTTCGTTAGCACTGTCTTCACGGTCAACGTCGCGATCTTCGCGGCCCTGAGCGGCTGGTTCATGGCCAAGTTCGGACGACGATACGTTCTGTTGGGCGGCCTTGTCTGCTACTCGTTGTTCACTCTGCTGACGCCCCTCGCTACCGGCTTTGTCAGTATTACGGTCTTGCGAGCCCTCACTGGCGTCGGTGAGGCGCTGCAGGTCGGTGCCGTCTTCGCGTGCATGGGAGCGTACTTTGGTGCGCAACGCGGCGCCGCCATGGGCGCTATGCAGACGTTTTTCGGTTTGGGCGCGTTCCTGGGACCGGTTCTCGGCACTCGGCTCGAAAGCTGGACAAATTCCTGGTCGGCGTCGTTCTATGCCTACGGGATAGCCGGCATCGCCATGGCCGTCGTCGCCGCCATCGTCATTCCCCTGGAATTCACCGATGCCGGTCCGAAACCGTTGCTGGTCCGGGACATCGAGGAACCGGCTGGCTCGATCTGGACTCGCAATTTGATACTGAGCTCGGTGTCATTCGGGCTCGTCGGCTTCTCGTTCTTCTCGTACTCGGCGCTCTACGCAAGTTACGCCCACACGGTCCTCGCTTTCTCTGTCGTGGACGCCGGCGCGGCGTTTGGCATGTACGGCATCGGGGCCATGCTTGGTGTCGTCGGCGGTTGGCTTGGCGACAAGATCAGCAACAGGAGCATCGTCGGTGGCCTCCTTCTTATGGCGACGTCCGGCTACATACTGTTCGATGGCATCCCTCAATTCAGGCTTCACTTGCTGCTGTCGCTGATCTTCGGCCTGACCATGAGCGGGTTCTTGTTCACGCGATTCATGTCAGTCGTGCAACGCAGCGTGGATCCGAGTCAGATCGGCTACGCGGGCGCCGTCGCTCTCGCGGCCTTCTATCTGCCCGGACCGTTCGCCGGCTGGCTCTTCGGTAAGCTAGTGGGGATCGCCGGATGGTCGGCCGCTTCGCTTGTGGTGGTCGTGGGACCACCGTTGCTCGGAGTCGTACTGATGAGCTTGTACGATTTCTCCAAAATGCGGAAAGATTGAGAGGAGCTTTGCGATGACAAAGACGAACGGTTCTTCATCTCCACGCCGCGCGATCGTGATCGGCGGCTCCATGTCAGGTCTCTTCGCAGCCTCACTTCTGCGGAAGGCCGGCTGGCAGACCGACGTGTACGAGCGTAGCGATGTCGAACTTCGGGGCCGCGGTGCCGGAATTGTCACCCATCCCGATCTCATACAGTCGCTCGAGCGAAGCGGCGCGCAATTAAAGGACTTAGGCGTCACGATCCACGAGCGTGTCGCCTTGGATTCGCAGGGCAACATAATCGAGCGGCTGCCCTACGAACAGATCGTTACCTCCTGGGATCGACTGCATCAGATCATGCGCGTCACGATCCCGCAGGGCACGCACCATCTCGGTTACAATTTGAAGACCATCGAGCAGGATGCCGATTCCGTGACGGCGACCTTCGAGAACGGCGAACGCGTGACCGGCGACCTACTGGTCGGCGCCGACGGGTTTCGTTCGGTCGTGCGCAACATGTTCGCTCCGGAGATCCAGCCGATCTATGCAGGTTACGTTGTCTGGCGCGGTCTTGCCGACGAAGGTGTCATTCCAAAGGAAGCGCACACGGCGATCTTCGACAAGTTCGCGTTCTTCCTGCCGCCCTACAACAAGAACATCGGCTACCCGATTGCGGGACCAGACAACGATCTACGGCCTGGTCATCGGCGGTGGAACTGGGTCTGGTATCGGGCCGTCTCCAAACCCGACCTGGACGCCATGCTGGTGGACGAGGAGGGCGTCTACCACGCCGTTTCTATTCCGCCGCCGAAAGTGCGAGCCGACGTCATCGCGCATCTGAAGGAGGACGCGCGACATTTCCTGCCGCCGCCGATGCGCGATATCCTATTCTGCGTCTCCAAACCCTTCTTCACGCCGATATACGATCTACTGGTCGATAAGCTGGTGTATGGCCGCGTAGCGCTGATCGGCGACGCCGCCGCGGTGGCTCGGCCTCACGTCGGCATGGGTATCGCCAAGGCTGGCACGGACGCGGAGGTCCTCGCGGATTCGCTCTCGAGCCATACGGACTTGCTCGAAGGCCTCGCTCGGTTCGAACGCGAGCGTCTGCCGATTGCCGGGAAGGCCGTGGCCCAAGGTCGCTCCTTGGGAGAATACATGCTCGATCATGCGTCTCCCGAGAGCGGGGCCGACGACGCGCATTGGCGCGAGTTCCATAGCATTCCAGGCATTCTCAAGCACACCGCGTCGTCCGCATTTCTTCGTTCAGCATAAAAGGTTCGGTACGTCACATGGGAATTCAAGATCTTCCAGTCCCCGAGTTGTCGCGCAACATGCGGCTGATCGGACATACCGATCAAGGCGGCCGTCCGGACGGCGTCCAGCTCATGGTGCACCGTGGCTTCGCGTACATCGGCCACATGTTCTCGAAGGGGTTCAGCGTCGTCGACGTGAAGGACGCCGCGCGGCCGAAACCGGTGCAGTACGTTCCTGCGGCTCAGAACACCTGGAACATCCACCTCCAGACGCACGACGACCTGCTCCTCGTCATCAACGCCAAGGACATGTTCGCGGCTCCCGAATTTCAGGACGAGAAGGCCTACTACAAGGGCGAACTCGGACGGAAGGTCGGTACGGCCGACGTCGGAAAGCGTGTGCGCGATTGGCGGGCGGGTCTCGCCGTCTATGATATTTCGCGGGGCGAAGCGCCACGCGAGATCGGCTTCATGCCGATCGAAGGCGGCGGCATCCATCGACTGTGGTACACCGGCGGGCGCTGGGCTTACGCCTCGGCCCTTATCGACGGCTTCACCGACTACATCTTCATCACTATCGACATGAGTGATCCCACCCGGCCGAGGGAGGCAGGGCGGTATTGGCTGCCGGGAATGAACGCCGCCGCTGGCGAAGCCGCGGTCGCGGACCCTTCGAGTCGGCAGGGCTTGCATCACCCCATCGTTTACGGAGACACCGCCTATCTCGCCTGGCGCGATGCCGGGATGGTCATTCTGGACGTCAAGGATCGCGCGCAACCGAAACTCCTCGCTCACAAGAATTGGTCACCTCCGTTCGGTGGCGGAACGCACAACTGCCTGCCTCTACCCGACCGGGACCTGCTCGTGGTGCTCGACGAGGCCGTGCTGGATCATCAGGAGGACGGCGAGAAGCTCATTTGGCTGTTCGATATCCGTGAGCCCTCCAACCCGGTCAGCATCTCGACCTTCAAGTCCCCCTCGGATATCGATTACAAGGCGAAACAGGGACATTTCGGCCCGCACAATCTTCATGAGAACCGGCCGGGCAGCTTCGTCAGCTCCGAGCTTATCTTCGCGACGTACCAGAACGCCGGGGTCCGGGTGTTCGATATTCGGGAGCGCTATGCGCCCCGCGAAGTCGGCGCGTTGGTCCCGCCGGCACCGGCCAAACTGATCGATAGCCGTCCGGGCCGACCGAAAGTCATCCAGTCGGCGGATGTTTTCGTCGATGCGTCGGGGGTAGTCTACAGTACCGACTACAATAGCGGGCTCTACGTGATGGAGTTTCAGGGATGAGTTCGTCGACGGCGCGGACTCGTCCGAAAAACGCGGCCATCATCGGGCTGGGATGGTGGGGCCAGCACCTCCTGCGGCAGATGATCGGCTCCGATGTCGTTCGCATCGTGTACGCGGTCGGAAGCCGGGAGGAGCATCGGGCGCACGCAGACAAATTCGATGTGGCCTTTACCACGGACTTCGCGCGCGTCCTCGGGGACGGTTCGATCGACTTCGTGATCCTCGCGACGCCCCATGCCCAACACGGCCGACAAATCGAAGCCGTGGCCCGCGCGGGGAAGCATGTCTTCTGCGAAAAGCCTGTCGGACTTTCCGTGGAGGAAGTTTCGAAGTCGCTCGAGGCGTGCCGCGTGGCCGATGTTCGCTTCGGCGTCGGGCATGAACGCCGGTTCGAGCCGGCGGTGGAAGAGCTGCGCAGATTGCTGGTCGACGGCTCCCTCGGGTCCATCATGCACGTCGAAGCTTCTTTCAATCACGACAAGCTGCGCGGTATCGCCGGTGACAATTGGCGGGTGAGCGCTCAGGGCGGAATACCGCTCGCGATGACGGCGACGGGAATTCACCTGACGGACCTGTTTCTGGATCTGGTCGGACCGATCGAGACGGTGACTGCATTTCCGGCGACATGCATGTCGAACACGGGCTACGCGGACACGCTATCGGTCCATTTCGCCTTTGCTTCCAAGGCGACTGGCTACCTGAACACCGTGCTCGCCACCCCATTCTACTCCCGACTGGCGATTTTCGGCAGCGAAGCGTGGGCGGAAGTCCGCGACTCGTCCCATCCGGACGAAGCCGGTGCGAGCACGCTGACCGTACAATACCGGTCCGGGTCACTATCGGTCGCGGAACTGTCCAGCAGGGATTCCGTACGCGCCAATCTGGAACAGTTCGCACTTTCGATCGAAGGCAAAGCGTCCTATCCGTTCACGGAAGAGCAGATCCTGGATAACATAGCGGTCATGAGCGCCGTATCGCGATCTATTGCTGCCGGGCGGAGCGTTTCGATAGCCGAGGTACTGTCTCGGCCGCCGGTCTAGTGCTTGGAATTGCATTCACTCCGTTCCGCAGACCGTCCCGTGTCGAACGCGCCGCTGGCCGAGTGTGGAAGCGCGGCGACTAGGTGTTTAGGGCGCAATCGCCGGCGAGCGGTGAGCTCGCCGACGACGCATCGTTATCAGCAGAGTGCCACGCTCTGGCGTCCATCCAACCGCACTAGCGGATAGATGAAGGAGGCGCGACCGCTCAGGCGGCTACCGTCTCGGCGGTTGGGTAGTCCGTGTAGCCGCGTGCGTCGCCGCCGTAGAAGGTCGACCGGTCGTAGCGGGTGAGCGGCAAGCCCTGCCGCAACCGCTCCGGCAGATCCGGATTGGAGATAAAGTGGCGACCAAAGGCTACGAGGTCGGCGTCGCCAAAGGTGACGATGGCTTCCGCGGAAGCCGGGGTGAAGCCGCCAGCCGCGATCAAAGTCCGCGAGAACTTCGGCCGCAGATGCTGCGCGGCCATCGGCGCTCGGCCATGCGAGATCTCCTCGGTGCCCTTGATGCGCGGTTCGACAACGTGAAGGTAGGCGATGCCCAGGCGGTCAAGCTGCGTCGTCACGTAGCCGAACGTCGCCGCCGGGTCGCTGTCCGACATGGATCCGTAGGTGCCGCTCGGCGCGATACGCACGCCGACGCGATCGGCGCCCCAGACGGAGATCGCGGCCTGCGTTACCTCCAGCAGGAAGCGGGCGCGGTTTTCGACGGGGCCGCCGTATTCGTCGGTCCTCTTGTTCGTTCCGTCCTGCAGGAACTGGTCGGGCAGGTAGCCGTTCGCGCCATGGATTTCGACGCCGTCGAAGCCCGCCTGCAGAGCCCGCTCGGCGCCCGACCGAAACTCTTCGATAATGCCGGGGATCTCATGCAGTTCGAGAGCGCGCGGCATCGAGAACGGGACTTCGCCGCGCTTGGAGTACGCATAGCCCTCGGCAGCGATGGCGGAGGGCGCGACCGGCGCGTCGCCGTTCGGCTGCAAGTCGACATGCGACTGGCGGCCGACGTGCCACAATTGCTGGAAGATGCGGCTGCCCTTGGCGTGCACCGCGTTGGTGACGCGCCGCCATCCTGCGATCTGAGTGTCGGAGTAGATGCCAGGCGCACCGGCATAACCGTTGCCGCGGGTCGAGACCGGCGTCGCTTCGGAGATGATCAGGCCGCCTTTGGACGCGCGCTGCGTGTAGTATTCGACCATCAGGTCGCTCGGGATGTCGTCCGGATCCGAGCGCATCCGCGTCAGCGGCGCCATCACGACGCGGTGGGACAACTTGTAGGGGCCGACCTGGGTCGGCGTGAACAGCTTGGACATTGGTATGTTCCTTTCGTGTGCTTGAGTGGAAGGACAGCGGCCGATGGTCACTGCGCCCCACCGGCCGCCTCGTGCGCCGTCATATCTTGACGGCGGCCGCCCGCTGGAGGACCGGGATCATGTCCTCTGGCTCGGGCCGGCGGGTGTAGTCGGGGTTCACTTCGGAATAGAGGATCAAGCCGTCCTGTCCGATGACATAGCGGGCCGGCATCGGCAGGGTCCAACTCGGGTCGTCGTTGAACGTCGGCAGATCGTTTTTGAGCTGCTCGTAGAGTTCGACCAGATATTCGGGCAGGTTGAAGCGCAGGCCGAATGCAGCGCCGACCTTGCCTTTCACGTCCGACAGGATCGGGAACGAGAGCTTGTTCTGACGCACCGACTTGCGGCTGTTCGGCGCGGTCTGTGGCGAGATCGCGACCAGCGAGGACCCGTACCGGTCGAACTCCGGCTTTGCGGCTTCGAGCGCCTGCAGCTCCATGTTGCAGTATGGGCACCAGACGCCACGGTAGAAGCTGAGCACCAGCGGACCACGCTTCAGGATGTCGGCCGAGCTGATGACGTTGCCTTCCGGATCCTTCAGCGAAAAGGACGGGGCGACATCGCCGGCCTTCTTGGCGCGCCGGGCAGCCCCTGACTCGATCAGTTCGGCGGTAGCACGGTGCATCGTCTCGATGACCGAGCGAGAAGCGCGGTAGGGTGGCTTTCCGGCTTCGAAGTCGGCTTTGAAGGCGGCGAGCTTGGCTTGAAGCGACATGACGGGTCTCCTTTGGCGTCTGCGTGGAGAACGCCGGCGGCGCCCTTTCGTTGAACTCACACGCGGAAACCTAAAGGAGACCGCCGTGCGAGGTAGCGGGCACGTCGGACTAGAGCTTATTCCGCCCGGGAATGATCACGGCAGCCGCTCAGCATCCCCTGCAGATGACAAGCTTGCGGTCCAGGTCCTCGTCTAGCTGCTGTTGCTGCTGCTCCCATGCCGAGACGGCTTCGTGCTGGGGGACATCTGCCTGGTGCGGTTGCCGATGGCCGACCGGAGCAAGCCAGGGCAAGCGCGAGGTCAACACGATCGGCGCACGATCTGTGGCGGCGCTGATCGACACATCGGGGAAAACGGCGACGGTATCTTGCCGATAAGTGGCGTTTGCCGGTGAAAGCAGGGCGGCAAAGATGGCGACGGCGGCGCTTGCGCTAAGTGAGCGCTTCAGGATCGGGGTGCGGGACATGGTGACACTCCTTTGCAGGAGGCTCGGGATGAGCAGCTCCGTTGCGTGTCACCGTACTCATCTGCCCGAGACGTTGAATGCCGGTCGGGATCGAAGACATGCTCGTTCGTCTCATGAGCCGCGCGAATACCTCCGCGACTGCATCGCTTACGCGTTGAACGCACGCTCGAAGAAGGCTGTGAACGCTCGCGCCTTGGCCGTCGCCGCGCGACCGGTCGGAAGCACCGCCCATAAGTCGAGTGGCGGGAGACTCCATTCCGACAGGACCGTACGGACGGCGCCCGATCGCAGTTCGGGGCTGAACATCCATTCCGACGCGATGGTCAGTCCTGCATGTGAGAGCACCGCGGCTCTCACACCTTCCGCAGCAGTCACCCGCAATCTGCTTTGAACGCTAACGGCCAATTCGGTGCTTTCGCGCCTGAACGACCACACGCTTCCTTCTCCTTGCAGATAGACGACGGCCTGGTGCTTGCTCAGTTCACTCGGCGTCGACGGCGTGCCCACCCGATCGAAGTAGGCGGGCGTGCCCAGCACGAGCCGCTTGCACCTTGCGACGCGGCGAGCGGTCAGAGTAAAGTCCGTCATCTTCCCCATCCGGAGAGCCACATCGATGCCCTCCTGGACGAGGTCGATTTGACGGTCGTCCAGGATCACCTCGAGGTCCAGTTCCGGATGCTGTGCCATGAACTGCGGCAACATCGGAATGAGATGGATCCGTGCGAACGTGACAGCGGCGCAGACGCGCAATCGTCCTTTGAGACCTGCTCCCGCTCCACGCGCGGCGAGCTCGGCCTCGGTCGCTTCTTCAAGCGCCCGCCTGGCGCGCTCGAGATAGCCAAGCCCGGCTTCGGTGGGCGTTAGTCCTCGCGTCGAACGCGTCAGTAGCTTGACCCCGAGATATTCCTCCAACTGCGCGACCGATTTCGAGACGGCTGGTTGTCCTACTCGAAGCTGTCGGGCCGCTCCCGAGAAGGAGCCGGTCTCAACGACCCGTACGAATGTCTCCATCGAAGCCAGACGATCCATCCTATTCTCCACAGGAATGAGCGATATCGCTCCACCCTATCTGCCATGTCGAGCGGGAATTGGCCATCTCTGTACGCGTCCGAGCCGGCCGAGGAGAGAAGCGATGAGCACCTACGAAGACCAGATCGCGATGCCCGTCCGAAACTCCAAAGCCAATTCCGGTGGGATTGCTCGCGCGAAAGCCATCGCGCTCGAAGCGGCCCAGACGCTGTCCGGAACGACCAGAGACGCGCTATTGGCCTATGCGATGACGGGGAGCGCCATGGCGAGCATCGTCATCGTCGCCGCACTGCATTTTGAGGTGCTGCTGCGGTGCATTTTCCATGGACGTGGATAGGCGGGCGGCGCCGTTCACCGGCCGTGCTCGCGCGCAAGCCTTGGACGAGCCAATTCGATCCGCTCTCGGGTGTCGTCCTTCACGAAACCAGGGACTTGACGGCGCTCGCCGATTGAGCGGAGCAGTCTGCGATCCGTCACGCGCTCGCGGCCACGCTCAACTGGTATAGCCGGCCGGTCGCATCCAGCTCCTCAACGCGCCATTCGTTGCCGACGCCCGCTATCATCCACCTGAGCAATGCCCAAAGATCGGCGTCGACCTCCGGGTCGTCCAGCGGCTCCAGCGCGTCGGGCAGGGCGTAGATCTCGATCCCGTCGGGAAACGGTTCTCCGCTGCGACCGACGAAGACGAGCGCGTAGATCATTCCCGAGGGCGCCCGCACGTATCCGGGGCGCGACAGCACGTTCGTACCGAGAGAGAACTGCCTGACGAAGAATTCACGGAATTCCGGGAGTGCCCGACGCGGTCTTCCGCGAGCACGAGCGCTCTTCTCTTTCCTTCGATCGCTGGATTTTCGATGACTTGAATCGCCGTCATGGCTGCCTTCCCTCGATGCCGTCCAGGAAACGGTTGATCTTGCCGGCGATCTCCTCGCCGGAATCCTCCTGCAGGAAGTGTCGGCCCGTCAGCAGCTCGGGTCCTTCGGCGTGCGGCACAAGCTCCTTGAAGCGAGTCGCGAAGGTGGTGTGGTCGAAGACCTCGTCCTCTCTACCCCAGACCAGCAGTGTCGGGAGTTTCGACTTCCTCAGTTCGCGTTCGAGCCATTCGAAGCGGGCCAGGCCGCGCGCGCTTTCGTCGAGCGGTATCCAGCGCGGCCAGGTCCATGTGAGCAGGCGCGATGCCGGATCGGGCAGAACGCCCTCATAGACGCTCTGGGCCTCTGTGTTGAACTTCTTGCGGTCGACCACCGAAAGATACATCCCGCGACCAGCGAGAGTATTGTGGCGTCCGAGAAGATAGGGCCCGACGAGGGGCGCGTGCATCATGCGCCAGGGAAATATGCGCTTGTGAAATTCAGCCGGAGGCAGCGGCCATGCCCACGTGCTCATGATGACCAGAGCGCGCGCGCGGTCGGGATTGGACAGGGCAAACCCGAGGCCGGTCGGCCCACCCCAGTCGTGACAAACCATGGTCGCGTTGCGCACGTCGAGCTGTCGCAAGAGGCCGGTCAGGTTGGCGATGTGGCCGTCGAGCGTGTGGGCTTGTTCGCGGACGGGCTTCTCCGATAGCCCGAAGCCGATCATGTCCGGAACGATCACGCGTCTGCCTGCCGCGGTCAGTGGCTTGATGAATTTCCGGTACAGAAAGCCCCAGGCTGGGTTGCCATGCAGGAGAACCACCGGACGGCCGGCGCCCTCGTCGATGTAGTGCATGCGCCAGCCGTTGACTTGCTTGAATTTCGGCTCGTACGGCCATTGCTCGTGCGCGAACCGCTGCGCTCCTTCCGACGCCTCCATTCTTTTCCTCCCTATCCAAAGAAAATCATCGCTTGGCCATTGAGTCGCGGCAGCCTGACCACGGAACCTAGAGATTTGCCCGTCGCAAAATCGAACGCGACCACTTCATCCTGGGCGACGCAATACAGCTTTCCGTCCGGCCCGAACCGCAAGCCGCGCGGCTTCCTGAATTCAGTCCCCCGATCCGGAGCAAAGACACGAACGAGACGGCCATCGGTCCGATCGTATTCGCGGATGGTCGTCATTGCATCTGGAGCGCCGAACGGACGCTCACTGCTCACGATCACATTTCCGTTCGGCGCGATTGTGAGGTCGAGCGGGCTGAGATCTGGATCTTGGACCTTCCAGGAGGAGTTGATCGTCCCTTCCGGACCGAACGCCAAAATAGCGTTGTCGCCTTCACCGCCTGGGCCGATGCCGGACGCGAGAAAGAGAGTTCCGTCCTGTCCGTAGGCAAATCCGCGTGGGAACGGGATCACCGCAGTCGGAAGCACAACCTCGCCAGCTAGATCGAGAGTGAGCGCAAAGGCCATGATCGTCCGCGAAGTGCGTAATCCGACATAATACCGGCCATCAGGGCCGAAATTGCCGCCGCCCGGGTTCAGCCCTGGTATCGCCCCGGTCTCGCGCACCACACGACCCTTGCCATCGAGCGCTAGAATTCGGTCCGAGCCGCTGTTGAGAAAGAGCAGCGAACCGTCGACGCCGACGCCGCGCGGATCGACGATCCGGGCGTCCTCACTGAAAGGGCCTAGCAACTCGCCGTCCGCATCGAACGCCAAGAGCTTGCCGTAACCCGAGCCATTCGCGCCCGAGGCACTTGTCACGAGAAGGACCATGGGAGGCTCCTTTGGTTATCCTCAAGCGATCATTTCGAAGGCCAAAGCTATCCCCTGGCCGCCGCCGATGCACATCGTGACGACACCTTTCTTGAGGCCGTCCCGACGCATCGAATGGAGGAGGCGAGTGGTCAGCACAGCGCCCGTCGCGCCGATCGGATGCCCGTGTGCAATGGCACCACCCTCCACGTTCACGATGTCGGGTGGCAGCTTGAGTTCCTGCATGACCGCAAGCGCTATGGCAGCAAACGCCTCGTTGATCTCGATGCGCTCGACGTCGCCATTGCTCCAGCCGGCGCGTGCCAGCGCCTGTCTGACGGCGGGGATCGGGCCGAGGCCGAACATGTCCGGCTCGACCGCAGCGATGCCGTACGACACGAGCCGGGCAATCGGCGCCAGACCGCGCTTGTCGGCCCAACCCTCTCCCGCCAGCACCATCGCAGCAGCGGCCGTGTTCAAGCCGGGCGCATTGCCGGCTGTGATCGTACCGCCATCGCGGAAAGCCGGCTTCAGCTTGGCCAGCGCCTCGATCGTCGCGTCCGGGCGGTTATGCTCGTCAGCCAGGAACGTGCTCGCCCCCCTTCGCCCGGCAACTTCGAACGGCACGATCTCGTCGGCAAATTTGCCGGCGGCCTGCGCGGCGGAGAAGCGCTTGTGCGAACGCAGGGCCCATTCGTCTTGCTGCGCGCGACCGATCTGAAACTTCGTGACCAGGTCTTCGGTGTGCCATCCCGAGTGTGCGTCCGAAAACGCATCGTTGAGCCCGTCGCGCAGCACGCTGTCATAGAGGACTCCGTCGCCCATACGGTGGCCCCATCGGCCGCGCGCAACCAAGTACGGTGCTGCGTCCATGTTCTCCATGCCGCCGGCAATTGCCGCGTCCACCGAACCCATCAGGATCTCGTGTGCAGCGGAAACGATTGCTTGCGCGCCGGAGCCGCAGACGCGATTCACTGTCATGGCAGGTACCTGGACCGGCAGCCCCCCGTGAATCGCCGCCTGTCGCGAGGGATTCATCTTGTTGCCGGCTTGCACCGTATTTCCCATGACTACCGTGCCGATCTCATCCGGCCGCAAGCCAGACCGTTGAAGAGCGGCGTTGATGGCTGTCGCTCCCAGTTCAACGGCCGGAATATCCTTCAACGTGCCGCCGAATGTTCCGATGGCTGTGCGAACCGGTTGCGCAATCACGATCGAGTACTTCGATGTCATGGAAAGATCTCCGCAAGAAGACGAGGAATGACGCGTGTACACGTACGTGCTGTGCAAGGGGCGACTTCGGCACGGCGATCTCGGCAATAACGCTTATTCCTGTACGGAATACACGACTGCCAACTTGAATCCGCTCTGACGCTTGGTGCTGCACAATGCAGGCGTCCTTCACTGATTGTCGATGGCCAGTGTGAGGCGGCTACAGCTTTGGCTGCCTACCTTGGGTGCTTGCCTTGGTCGCGCGCGAAGGCGCGACCTGCATTTTTGGCAGGATACAACGAGCCGATCGTGCAACGCTTCTCGCGTAGTTCGCATTCCCCACTGGAATGAATCATATCACCAGGGCGCGTCTGCCGCAGCGTCAGGGAATGGGTGATGTTGCGGCCACACTTGTTCAAGAAGGGATAAGACAAATGATCAACGGATTTACGCTTCACGAAACGACCACCGCGCCGGCAGCCTCTGCCGAGCTCCTGAACGGCATCCAGAAGGGCTGGGGCTTCGTCCCCAACCTGCACCGCATCCTCGCCGAGAGCCCGGCGGCTCTCGAGGCCTACAGCACGCTCTGGAGCATCGCGGAGAAGACGGGTTTCACGCCGCAGGAGCGCAACATCGTCTATCTCGCCATCATCTACGAGAACGAGTGCACCTATTGCATGGCTGGTCACACCAACCTCTCGCGCATGGCGAAGGTCGACAATGCCGCGATCGCTGCTGTCCGCGAAGGCCGCCCCATCGCCGACGCGAAGCTCGAGGCGCTGCGCCAGTTCGCCGCGAAGGTCACCCGCCAGCGTGGCGTAGTGAGCCAGGCCGAGGTCGCTGCCTTCAAGGCCGCGGGCTATGACAATCGTGCGGTGCTCGACGTGCTCGTGCTCGCCGCGACCAAGCTGATCTCCAACTACACCAACCACCTCGCCGAGACGCCGAACGATTCATTCATGAAGGGCGCCGAGTGGACCGCGCCCGGCAAGCTCAAACCCGCCGCCTGACCGGCATCAAAAGGCTGCCCTCACTTCGCGGCGGGGGCGGCGCTCGCCGTCCTGCACGTGGCTGACATGCCGAGGAAACCGACGATGATCCAACTCTACTACTGGCCTACGCCGAACGGCCACAAGATCACGATGTTCCTGGAGGAAGCGGGACTGGACTACACGATCCACCCGGTCGACATCAGCGCCGGCGATCAGTTCAAGCCCGACTTCCTCGCCATCTCGCCGAACAACCGAATGCCGGCGATCATCGATACCGCACCGTCCGACGGCGGCGAGCCGATCAGCGTGTTCGAATTGGGCGCCATCCTGTTGTACCTCGCCGAGAAAACCGGCCGCTTCCTGCCGAAGGATGCACGCGGCCGCAAGATCGCGACGGAGTGGCTGTTCTGGCAGGTCGGCGGGTTGGGGCCGATGGCCGGACAGAACCACCATTTCGGACTCTACGCGCCGAGCAAGATCCCTTACGCGATCGACCGCTACGTGAAGGAGACAAACCGTCTGTACGGCGTGCTCGATCGACATCTCGAAAACCGCACGTTCATCGCCGGCGACGGCTACAGCGTCGCCGACATGGCTTCCTATCCCTGGGTCGTTCCCTGGAAGCGTCAGCAGCAGAATCTGGACGACTTCCCGAACCTGCGTCGCTGGTTCGATACGGTTCGCCAGCGTCCCGGGACGCAGCGGGCGTATGCCAGAGGCGAGCCGTACTCGAGCCGTCCCGCCGTCACTGAGGAAGGCAAGAAGATCCTGTTCGGACAGACCGCCGCAAGAGTGCCGGCAGTCTGACGACAACGAGCCGCAAATCTCCCGACGTCCCATTTCCGTGTTGGAGGCCAAAATGACAACGAAGTCTTCATCGAAGCAACAGCAGGCGCCCGCGCGCCGTTCCATCGATCAGAGCAAGATTGCCTACCAGAAGCCCCAGCCCGCAGGCATGGCGCCGGATGTATTCGTCGGCTCGGCATTGGAACTAGACGGCGACGAACGGGAATGGGTCCCGCAGTCGCCGACAGTTGCGTTCAGGCCTCTCGTCCTAAACGTGACTCAGGGGTACTATATAAACATCCTTAGGGTTCGGTCCTCGGGCGTGTTGTCGCGCCACCGCCATTCCGGACCGGTGCACGCCTTCACGCTGCGCGGAAGATGGCGCTACCTCGAGCATGACTGGGTCGCGGCGCCAGGCGATTACGCGTTCGAGCCGCCCGGCGAGACGCACACGCTGGTCGTTCCGGACGACGTGAAGGAAATGGCCACGCTCTTTCACGTGACGGGTGGATACACGTATGTCGATCCCTACGGCGAGGCGCTCGGATACGAAGATGTTTTCACCAAGCTCGAGCATGCGACCAGGCACTATGAAGCCATCGGGCTCGGCAAGGAACATGTGAAGAGGATCGTCCGATGACGAAGCGTGAGACCGTCGATGTAGGCGGCGTTCCGATCAGCTATCTTACCGCCGGCAAGGGAGGTCGCTTGGTGCTGCTGCTTCATGGCACCTATTGGAGCCGCGTCTGGCAGCCCGTGCTCGACGGCATCGCCGCGGCGGGCTTTCGCCCGGTGGCGGTCGATTTCCCGGGCTTCGGCCGTTCCGGAGGTGAGCTCACCCTGAGCGAGGCTTCGGTCCCGCGTCTCTCCGCCTGGCTGGTGCGTTTCCTCGAAGCGCTCGGGCACAAGGGGCCGGTCATGGTCGCCGGCCACGACATCGGCGGAGGCGTGGCGCAGCATCTCGCGCTCGCAGGAGCCGTGGAGGTTCCGCGCGTGGCCGTGGTGAACGGCATCATGTACAACTCTTGGCCGGTGCCCGGCGTTGCCCGCTTTCGGGATCCGGCAGTGGCCGCCGCGACAACGCGGGATGATGTTCTGGCCGCGCGCCGCGTGTCCGTCGTGAAAGCGCTCGGGCGTCCGGCTAGCGAAGCCGAAATCACCGAATATCTTGATCCCTGGACAGACCCGAGGGTCGCCCGCTCATGGCTGGCGCTCGCGGGCGCTGCTGACCACCGCTACACGATGGAAATGCTGCCGGCTTTGCTGCAGTCCAAGACGCCGAAACTCCTGGTGTGGGGCGAGGACGATCCATTTCAGACGATCAACTATGCCGAACGCTATGCACGCGAGATTCCGGAAACGCGGCTCGTTCGCATCAAGTCGGCCGGCCACATCCCGATGGAAAACGATCCCAAAGCCGTGGCGGGAGCTCTGGCCGAGTTCTTTGCCGGCAAGCCGTGAAGGAGGGGGGCCAATGAAGGTTGCGATCCTCGACGACTACCAGAATGTTGCGCTGCAACTCGCCGACTGGTCGGGCGTCCGTCGGCACGCCGAGATCACCGTGTTCAACGACCACCTGGCCGCCCCCTCGGCAGTCATCGAACGGTTGCGGTCGTTCGAGGTGGTGTGCGTCATGCGCGAACGCACGCCGCTTACGAGGGAGATCCTGCAGCAGCTCCCGAACCTCAAGCTGATAGCGTCGACCGGACCGCGAAACGCCTCCATTAACAGCCAGACCGCGACCGATCTCGGCATCGCGGTCACAGCGACTGGCTATGACTCCACACCCACCATCGAGTTCACCTGGTCGCTGATTCTGGCCAGCATGCGAGGCATCGACCGGGAAGCCGCTTCGCTCAAGGCCGGGGGATGGCAAACGAGCCTCGGCTCGAACCTGAGGGGTAAAAGCCTGGGTGTCGTCGGGCTGGGCAACATCGGAAGAGAAGTGGCTCGCATCGGCCTCGCGTTCGGCATGAAGGTGATCGCCTGGAGCCAGAACCTCACTGAGGAGAAAGCCAGCGCCGCCGGTGCCACCCTCGTGGATAAGCAGACGCTGTTCCGCGAGGCCGACATCGTGACAGTCCATCTCGTCCTGAGCAGTCGTACCAAAGGGCTGATCGGGGCACCCGAGTTCGCCCTGATGAAGCCGACGGCGAGACTCGTCAACACATCGCGTAGTCCGATCGTCGACGAGGTGGCTCTGATTGAAGCGCTGCAGGCGCGCCGGATAGCCGGCGCCGCGGTCGACGTATTCGAGGTTGAGCCGTTGGGTCCAGATCACCCCTTCCGGAAGCTGGAGAACGTCCTCGCGACGCCTCACATCGGCTACGTAACCGAAGATCTTTATCGGACCTTCTACGGCGATGCCGCGGCCACCATCACGAAGTGGCTCGAGGCCAACGCAACGTCCGCCGCATAGCCAACTTCACGCGTAACACTCCTCATCAGACAACGAGGTATTGAAATCATGAGCACGACCAATCAAAGCAAGATCGTTCCGAAGAAGGTCCTGGTCACAGGTGCAAGCGGACTGCTGGGGGTCGCCGCGATCGAGAAGTTTCTTGCCGCGGGTTGGGAGGTGGTAGGCGTCTCACGCCGCAAGCCCGAGCTGCCTAGCGGCCGAAACATTGACTTTTTGTCGGTCGATTTGCGGGACGAGAAAAAGGCCCGCGCTGCATTCGAGCCGCTGACCGACATCACGCACATCGCCTACACGGCTTTGCACGAGAAGCCCGAGCTAGTGGCCGGCTGGTCAAGCAAGGACCAGATCGAGACCAACAATGCCATGCTGCGCAACGTGGTGGAGCCGATCGTCCGAAGCGCCTCCAATTTCCAACACATCAGCATCCTGCAGGGAACGAAGGTCTACGGCGTGCACCTACATCCGATTCCCATCCCGGCTCGCGAGCGAGATGCCCGCAAGGATCATCCGAACTTCTTCTTCGACCAGGAAGCCTATGTGGGCGAGATGGGCGCCAAACACGGCTTCAACTACACGGCGCTGCGTCCGCAGCTCGTCACCGGTCCCACTCCAGGCGCATTGAATGTTATCCCCGCTATCGGAGCCTACGCGGCAATCCGCCGCGAAAAGGGTGAACCGTTCGGCTTTCCTGGCGGTCCGTCGTTCGTCTGGGAAGCTGCCGATGCCGACCTCGTCGCGGACGTGATGGTCTGGGCTGCGCAGTCGCCCCAGGCGGCGAACGAGGCGTTCAACATCACGAATGGCGACGTGTTCGAGTGGCGCAATGTGTGGCCGGGTATCGCCGAAACCGTCGGCGCCAAAGCCGGACCGGACACGCCGACGAGCGTGACGGCATACTTGGCTGAAAACGCCAATATCTGGGACAAGATCGTCGCGAAATACGATCTTCGCTCGCGGAACCTGCGGGAGCTGGTCGGCCAGGGAGACCAGCATGCGGACTTCGCTTTCGCCTATGGCGCCCCGGCGGGACCTCGGGCTTTCGTGAGCACCATCAAGCTGCGCCAGGCCGGGTTTGCAAAGACGGTCGATACCGAAGACTCGTTCCGCAACGCGCTGCGGTCCTTGATCGACCGCAAGCTCTTACCGCCTGCCGCAAACTAGGCAACTCGGGTTGGGACTGCGCTTGCGGAGCGGCAATTCCAACCAGGAATAAGTTCTATTCCATCAGGCCGTCCCCGTGCTGACACCGCGGTGGCAGCAGACGGCCTTTAGGTTCGGCCCTCTGCAGGGTGCGGCTCCTGCCGCGCACACTCCAACGACTGAGGACGCTACGATGTCGAGACTACGAGACAAAATCGCCGTAATTACCGGTGGTACCAGTGGGATCGGACTGGCCGCTGCGCAACGGTTCGCGGCTGAAGGGGCGTTCGTCTATATCTTCGCGCGCCGTCAGGAAGAGCTGGGCAAGACGATCGCCTCGATCGGCCGTAACGTCGCCGGAGTGCAAGGCGACGTCCGCAAGATCGAGGACCTCGATCGGCTCTACGCCAAAGTCGCATCTGACGGCCGCAAGCTCGACGTGGTGGTCGCCAATGTCGGCGCGGTCAACAGCGTGAAGCTCGCCGATGTCAGCCTCGAGAGCTTCAACCACAATTTCGATACGAACGCCCGCGGTGTGCTGTTCACGGTGCAGAAGGCGCTGCCGCTCCTGAACAATGGCGCATCGATCATCCTGACAAGCACGATCGCCGCCCTGCGCGGCTTCCCGGGCCGCAGCGCCTACGCTGCCTCAAAAACAGCGCTGCGCTCCTACGCCCGGACCTGGACGATGGAGCTCAAGGATCGCGGCATCCGGGTCAATACGATCACACCGGGTCCATGCGATACGCCGCTGATTGACGCCGAGGCCAGTTCGCCCGAGCAGGCGGCCGCCGCACGCGCCAAGCATGCCGCGAACATCCCGCTCGGCCGTATGGCGCGGCCCGAGGAGATCGCGGCCGCGATGCTGTTTCTGGCTTCAGACGAGAGCAGCTTCGTCGCCGGCAGCGAACTGCTGGTGGACGGCGGCATGTGCTCCGTCTGAGCGGCCGGACGATCGTTTCGAGCGCGCCGCCATCGTCGGCGCGCCGTTTTCCCGACGGGCGCAAGCGCGGCCGTTCCCATCTTGTAAAGAGGACAATCTCAAATGCCAAAGCTCCAAGGAAAAGTTGCACTCGTCACTGGTGGCAGCAGCGGAATGGGTCTCGCCACCGCCAAGCGCTTCGTCGAAGAGGGGGCGTTCGTCTACATCAGCGGGCGCCGCCAGATGGAACTGGATAAAGCTGTGTCGTTGATCGGCCGGAGCGTCGCCGACGTGCAGGGTGACGTGTCCAAACTCGCCGATCTCGATCGGCTCTACGCGAGGATCGCCAGCGAGAAGGGCAAGATCGACATCCTCTTCGCGGGGGCCGGCATCGTTGATCCTCAGCCGCTCGCCGAGACGACGGAGGAAAGCTTCGACAAAGTGTTTGCGATAAATACGCGGGGCCTGGCCTTTACGGTGAAGAAGGCCCTGCCACTTCTGAATGATGGTGGGGCGATCATTGTGATCACCTCCATCGCCGAGAACAAGGGTATCCCCGGCTTCACCGCCTACAGCGCGACCAAAGCGGCAGTGCGCTCCTTCGTCCGGACGTGGACGGCGGAGTTAAAGGATCGTCGCATTAGGGTCAATGCGATCAGCCCGGGCCCGATCGACACGCCGATCTTCGAGCAGCAGGCGCCGACCAAAGAGGGGGCCGACCAAACCCGCGCGCAGTTCGCCGCCGCTGTTCCGTTCGGGCGGCTTGGCCGCCCGGAGGAGATCGCGTCGGCCGCCTTGTTCCTCGCTTCTGACGAAGCAAGCTTCATCGCAGGCGTGGATCTCCCGGTCGATGGTGGCATGACCGCGATCTGAAACTGTGGCCCGTCTAGCGATCTTTTCTGCGGGCAGGCCGCGATGAACGGCCTGCTCGCAAGTTGTGGGCGATGAATGCTCGAACGCTAGGCTGCTCCATATGGAGCGGCTCTGCGATGATCACTCCCTGGCCGATGTGCAGATCTCGGTCACGACAAGCGGGAACGGCAAACCGGGTCAAGTTCAGTGATTGCGGCGCTCAAAGCTGCCATTCCGACGTTGATGCTGCGCGGCATTGAAAGTGGCAGGATCATCTCGGTTCCGGGATCAGCCGTGACCAAACGTGCAAGTGGGGTATCGAGTGGGATACTTGTGCACCACGATTACTGAGCTGAAAAGAATTAACGCTTAGAGGCAGTTCGACGCATCTGCAATTCTTGATTTTCCAACGCACAGGACCTAACCGGCTTCGATGGGCTTTGGATCCTCCGCCAATTTCGAGATGAACGTAACGGTGCACGCCATCCCATCGAATGCGATCGCGTCGCGCGTTCCCTTCTTTATTTTCTCTCGGATGACGCCATTAAAGTAACTGGCGCCTTGGGAAGGTCGTTGTGGATGTAAATTTTACTGTCGTGCTGAACGCGCGCCTTAATCCTTTCTTGCACCGCTTAGCCCTTACGCTCCGCTGGTTGGCCATTCCGGCGCAAGCATACCCTAGTCTTCCCCAAACGCTGGGGCCATTTTGCCGGCAAGGCCATTATTTCGACCGATGAAATGGTGCAGAAGATCAAGGCGGTGGCCTCGTCGAGATTGAGGATACGGTCGCCGTCGCCCGGGCCGTCCACCACCAGCACGGCTTCGACCTTCGGGCACTGGCCGATTGCGGCGAGGGCGGTCGCGCGAGTCTCTTCGGATACAATTAGGACCCTCGATTCGCTGTTGTTGACGATGTAAGCGAGCTCGCCTGCGGTCAGAAACGAGTTGACGCAGGTGAAGTAGAGTCCCGCGCGCTCGCCCGCGCCGCAGCTTTCGACATAGCGGTCGTTGTTCTCCATGAAGATGGCGTAGTGATCGAGGCGCTTGAGCCCGCGGCTGCGAAGAAAGTGCGCGAGGCGGTTGGTGCGTTGTTCCAGCTCGGCTTACGTTACGGCGACGCCGGTTTGCGCCATAATAAAAGCAGGCTGATTGGCTCGAATTTTGGCATGCACACCTGGATACATCGGATGTCCCTCCCTGATGATTGCTGTGTCGAATTATTTCGGTCTGTTATTTGATAAAGTATGCTGCTTTGGTGTCGGACCGTGGGCAAGAAGGGCAGCGCTATCGGCGTTAAAAAAAGCTGGAGCGCGACGACGCCCGTTGAGCAGGACAAGATAGTTGCGGTTCACGCGTTTGAGATGTCGTTGAGCCCGGATCCGGTCAGTCGATTGTCTTCCGTCGCGCGCGGTCACTGCATCGCTCCCTCACCCGATACGTTGCTCGGCGGTCAGCGGCAAACGCGCCAGCTCATGACGTTGAAGCTTGCCGGTGGTGCTGCGGGGCAACTCCTCGGAGCGCATGAACTGCAGGTAACGCGGGCGCTTGTAGCCGGCGAGCCGCTCGCGACACCAGTGGAGGATTTCGGCGCTGTCGGCCAACTGGCCCTGGCGGAGGACGACCACGGCCTTTATCGTCTCGCCCCAATGCGCGTCCGGTACGCCGAACACACACGCTTCTTGAACGGCCGGATGTCGGCTGAGGACGGCCTCGACCTCGGCGGGATAGACATTCTCGCCCCCGGTCTTGATCAGATATTTCTTGCGGTCGACGAAAGTGAGCGTACCGTCCTCCTCACGCCGCAACAGGTCGCCGGTATGTAGCCAACCGCCTTTGAATACCTCAGCGTTGGCCGCATCATCATCGAGATAGCCGGACATGATGCTCGGGCCCCGCACCACGCATTCGCCCGGCTGGCCAACAGGCATCTCGTTCATGTGTTCGTCGACGACGCGGACCTCCATCAACGGCGAGGGTCGTTTGCGTAGTGACGGCGCTTCGCCTGGGCCGGAACAGCCGTGTGCGAGCAGATAGCTCGAACTCGCTCTGCCCGAAGGCGTCGTAAAAATCGATGCCGAAGGTCTCCGTCAGCTTCGCGACGACGTTCGGCATCATGTTGGCGTAGCCGATGGCGAAGCGCAGGCTCGACAGATCGTTGGCCTGCCGCTGCGGGTTGTTCATGAAGTCGGTGATCACGCCGGGCAGGAGCAGAGTCCAGCTCAGCCGCTCGCGCTCGATGCGCTCGTACATGGCCGGTATATCGACGCGCTTGAATGTCGCATAGATGCCGCCGGTGACGAAAGTCGCGTAGAGTGACTCGTCTCCACCGCAGTGGAAGAGCGGCAGCCAGCCGACGAAACCGTCCTTCTCGGTCAGTCCGAACCATTGAGCAAGACGCAAGCCGCGGGTGGCCGCCGCTCGCTGGCTCACGAGTGCGCCTTTGGGCTGACCGGTAGTGCCGCTAGTGAAAAGGATGTTGTGGATGTCCGCGCCCTCGGCGATCCGAGGCGGCTCGTCCGCGCTGCTTTCGGCAAGAATGGCCTCGTAATCGTCGAAGCCCTGCACCGGCTCGAATGCGATCCAGTCGCCGACGTCCGGAAACTCGGACCGGAGGCCTTCGAGCAACCCCGCCAGCGTACCGGAGGTGAGGACGGCACTGGGACGAGCCTTGCGCAGGCACACGGCGATCTCGTCGGGACGAAGCCGGATGTTCAGCGTCGCGACAGTGATGCCGAGTGCGGCCATGGCCGCATAGCATTCAACATATTCTGGACGTGTCTCCGAGAGGATCGCGATCGTGTCGCCGCGGTCATATCCCTTGGCACGCACGGCATTGGCGAGCCGCCAGGCTCGCTCGCCGACCTCGCGGTAGCGGCGCTGCCCGCCTTCCCAGGTGACAGCGGTGCGGTCGGCGAAAACGCGGAATGCGCGTCGGAAGAGAGCGTCGAGCGTGATGTCCGCTGCCATGGCAGCATCGAGCTGCCAGTCGGCTGCGCCGGAAGACGACTTACTGGTAATAGGCCGCATAGGTGCGCCTCAGCTTCGCTTTTTCGATCTTGCCCGTGGCCGTCTTGGGCAACTCCGAAACATGGATCACGGCCTTCGGGCATTTGAACGGGCTTAGCCGCTCCCGGACGGCCGAAAGCAGCATGTTCGCGTCAATGGATCCGCCATTCTGGGTGACGACGACGGCGGTGATCGCTTCGCCCCAGTGCTGGTGCGGCAGCCCGATTGCGGCGACTTCGAGCACGTCGGGATGTGCGGCCCGGATCGCGAGCTCGACCTCGATCGATGAGACGTTCTCGCCGCCCGTCTTGATGACGTCCTTGGAGCGGTCCTCGAACCAGAGAATCCCATCAACGTCGAAATGGCCGGCGTCGCCCGAGTGGAACCAGCCATGGCGGAAAGCTTCCGCGGTCGCCTCGGGATTGTGCAGATAACCCGCCATGGTCTGCGGGCTGCGATAGACGATCTCCCCGGTGCTGCCGGCCGGAAGCAGCTCACCGTTCGGTGCCATGATCGCGACCTGTACGTTGACGGCCGGCGTGCCGACCGCACCGGGATGGCTCAGCTGGTGCTGGGGCTTGAAGAATGTCGAGACCGGGCTCATCTCCGTTTGGCCGAACATGAGGCTGAAGTCGCACCCGAAGATCTCGATCGCCCGGCGAAGCTCGGCCTCCGGCATCGGCGCCATGGCGTAGACCGTCAGGCGCAGGCTGCTGACGTTGCGGGGATGTGCGAGCTGCCGTTCGACGAGCTGCTGGATCATCATCGGCAGCGCGAAGAGGACGCTGATGCGCTCCCTTTCGATGGCTTCGTGAAGGCCAACGGCGTCGAAGCCGCGCTGGATCACCATCGAGGCGCCGACTGCGATTGCCGGTGTGCAGAGCGCGTTGAGTTGGGCCGTGTGGAAAAGCGGAAGCACCACGCTCAACCGATCGTTCTCGGTCATGCGTGTATCGATCGCGGTCCCGAGCGATTCCAGGTAGATCGCAAGATGGGTGCCGATCACGCCCTTCGGCGCCGAGGTCGTGCCGCTGGTGTAGAGATAGGAGAGGGGAGCCCGGTCCTCGATCTCGACAGCCGGAACGTCGGAGGACTGATCGGCCGCGAGCGCGTCAAAGTCGAACAGCGGCACGTCGCCGATACCATCGGGAGTCGTAGCGCCTGACGCCTGCCTGTCCATCACGACGATACCGAGCAGCGGCTCCCGACCTTCGACGACGGCGCAGAACTGCTTCAGCAGGCCTGCTTCGACCACGGCAGCGCTAGCGCGTGAGTCCGTCAGGACGTGGCTCAGTTCGTGCTGTCGCCAGAGCAGATTGATGGGGACGCAGACCAGGCCAAGCCGCGCGCAGGCGAAATAGACGGCGAGGAATTCGGCGCGGTTACCTGACATCAGCGCAAGTGCGTCGCCCTTCTGGAGGCCCAGCGCGGAAAGACCATGGGCGACCCGGTTGGTCCAGGCGTCGAAGTCGCAATAAGACCAGCGCCTCTCCCCATCGCAGATCATCTCCCGCTCGGGGAACCGTTCCGCGCTCCGGGTGACGAGGTCACCAACATTGACACGGTGGATTAGGTGAGTGCTCGCGGCGGTTTGACCTTGCTGCAAAACTGATTGCGGGCGAGGAGATTTTGATGCCGATCCTGAAACGTCCATTCGTCAGCTCCTTAAACTCGCGTCACGGCGACAACAGCGGCTCTACGAGCCCTCGCCGCTGAAATAGGGTGGTTTTCCGGTGGTCCATGTCTCTCCCCAAAGCTGGCCCCCTCCGTCTACCGTCAACGTTTCGCCGGTCACGAACCCGCCGGAAGGACCCGCGAGATAGACGCAGGCTTCGGCGACGTCCCATGGCGAACCTGCGCGCATCATCGGGTTCGATCGGGGGTAGGCTGTTCGCGCCTCGGGCGTATAGACCTTCCAGCCTTCGGTCTCGATCGCGCCGGGAGCTACGCAATTAACCCGGATCTTCAGGGGGGCCCATTCGACGGCAACGCTGCGCGAAAGGCCGATGACGCCGGATCTCGCGGCGATCGTGTGCGCGACGCCGTAGAGGCCGTGCGTCGTGACAACCACGATGTTGACGATGCTGCCGGGATATTTGTGGTCGCGCCAGTTTTGTGCGGCGGCCTGCATCATGTACCAGGTCCCGTTCAGATTGGTATTGATGACCGCATTCCAGCCCTTTACGGAAAAATCGATAGCCGGTTGAGGAAACTGCCCGCCCGCGCTGTTGATGAGGCAGTCGACGCGCCCATGCGTCTTCCAGACCGAATCGAACAAGGCTTTGACCGCATCGGGATCCCTGATATCGGCTGCGTGTGCGGATGCCTTCAGCTTCTGTCCTGTCAGGTTCGATACGAGAGCATCGAGCCTTTCCTGGTTGCGGCCAACCAGGACGATATGTGCTCCGAGCCGTGCGAACAGGCAAGCTGTGGCGCGTCCGATTCCCCCGGCGCCGCCGGATAACACCACGACCATGTCTTTGAGGACATCGGATGCAAACGCAGTGCGATGCACCGCAAGCTCGTCGTCCGTCAGCCCAAGTCTATCCGTCCGTTCCGGCGTCTGATTGTCAGCCATGGGTGGCCATGTCCTTGAGCAGTTCGCCCGCGATGATCATCTTTCGGACTTCTGTCGTTCCGGCGCCGATCTCCAGCAGCTTGATCGAACGAAACAGCCGGTTGATCTCCAACTCCCAGATGTAGCCGCTGCCGCCATGGATCTGCACGGCCTTGTCGAGGACTGCATGGCAAGCCTCTGCAGCGTACATCACCGAGGCCGCCGTCAGCATATGAATATCGCCGCGTCCGCCACCGCCGACTTCGAGCGGCGCGGCTTCCGCCAACGTGCGATAGGTGAAGGTCCGCATGGTTTCGACCTGAACGTACATCTCTGCCAGCATCGACTGAACCATTTGGAAGGATCCGATGGGCTTGCCGAACTGCTGCCGGGTCTGTGCGTAGTCGATGGAGAGCTGCAGCGCCCGTTCTGAAACGCCGAGACACAGGGGTGAGATCATCGCGCGTTCAAGGTCGAGCCCGCTCATCACGATTGCCACGCCACGATCTTCGCCGCCAATGAGGTTCTCCGAGGGGACCCGGCAGTCTTCAAACACGAGTTCGCCGGTCTGGCTGCCGCGATAGCCCATTTTGGTCAGTTTCTGTGCGACCTTGAATCCGGGAAAGCCCTTTTCGACGATGAAGGCGGAAATGCCCTGCGGGCCTTTTGAACGATCGGTCTTGGCGTAGACCAGGATGACGTCGGCGACAGGTCCATTGGTGATGTAGATCTTGCCTCCGTTGAGGACGTAATAATCTCCATCGCGCCGCGCAGTGGTGCGCATCGATCCCAGTGCGTCGGAGCCGGCGCCCGGTTCGGTGAGGCCCAGCGCGCCGATTTTCCGGCCCGTGCAGAGGTCCGGCAGATATTTGCGACGCTGCTGCTCGTTGCCGTTGCGGTAGATATTGTTGGCGCACAGGTTGTCGTGCGCCACCCAGGACAGCGCCATCGCATGGTTCCAGCGTGCGAAGCCCTGCAGCACCAGGCCGGCCGCCAGAAGGTCCAGACCGGCGCCGCCGTATTCCTCGGGGATGGTGGCACCGAAAAAGCCGTTATCGCCGATCACGCGGAACGCTTCGTCCGGCCACCATTCCTCACGGTCCATCCGTTCGGAAAGCGGATAGAGCTCCTTGCGTGCGAAACGATCGGCCTGATCGAGGACGGCTTGCTGCTCTTCTTCGAGGGCAAACATCGACGCACGATTGTCGCCACTCATGGCTTGGGACGTGGTCATGTGCCGGTTTCCTCCCAGTTTTGATGGTTCCTGCCCTTTGGATCATCGCTGGTTTTATAATGAATATAATTCATTTTGCCTTATGTCAACGGTTGACGCGCTAAAAAATGAATGATATTCATTATGGACCCCGTCTCTGAGGGTCGCGATGTTGGCTATGCGATCCTCGGGCTGGTTACGATCCAGTTTCGTCATCACGGATCTGGAAATCCCCGGAGTTGCGATATGCCTGCAATAAGCGCCGAACGAATGCAGGACCGTTACGACGCTATCCTCGATGCAGCCAAGCGCGCTTTTGCCGAAAAAGGCTATGAGGGCGCCTCGATCGCCGACATCGCGCGCATCGCGCAGATATCCGACGGTCTTGCCTATCGCTATTTCCGCAACAAGCGGGACCTTCTCTTTGCCGTGCTGCAGAGGTTCTACGAACGGATTTTGGTCGACCTCGAGACGCAGGTATTCAGCCACGATCGCTTTCGCGATCGTCTGGAAGCGCTGATCAAGCGGCATATCCAGGTGTTTGTTTCTGACACCGACCTCTGCCGTTTGTTCATCGCCGAGGTGCGGGTCGCGAGCGACTACGAAGGCTCGCCTATCCAGGAGCTGAACCGGCGCTACACCTCAGTGCTGATCCGTATCGTCAAGGAAGCCGTCAAGACCGGAGAGGTCAAGCCGGACGTAAATCCAAAACTGCTTCGCGATGTCCTGTTCGGCGCGATCGAGCATCTTGCCTGGCGGCATGTCAACGGCAGGGGGCAGCTCAGGGTTGCCCAGACTGGGCGTGAGCTGACCACTATGCTCACCGCCGGCATCTGCGTAGACGAGTAGCTTATCGATGGCGGCTATTTCCTTTCCGTTCGAGACCGTCCTGATCGCCAACAGGGGCGAGATTGCCGTCCGGATCATTGGCTCGTTGCGCAAGCTTGGTCTTCGCGCTGCCATCGTCTATCACGAGGTCGATGCTGCAACGCCGGCGGTAGCGCTCGCCGATGTCGCTTTCAAGATCTCGGGGCGGACGCCGGTATCTGCTTATCTCGATGCCGAGCAGATCATAACGGCTGCCCGCACCGTTGGTGCCGGCGCACTGCATCCAGGCTACGGCTTCCTGTCGGAAAATGCCGGTTTTGCGCGCGCGGTTGCCGCGGCGGGCATCGCCTTCATCGGCCCATCGCCCGAGGCGATCGAACTGATGGGCGACAAGATCCGCGCGCGCAATTTCGTCGAAGGCAATGGCTTTCCGGTCGCTCCCTCCGCGATCGAGGAGAGTGATCCCCCGACATTTCTCGCGCGGGCACGGTCCATCGGGGCGCCGCTCCTGGTCAAGCCCTCCGCTGGCGGCGGTGGCAAGGGAATGCGGATTGTTCGCGATCTCGATCTGCTGGAGGATGCGGTCGCTCAGGCGCGCAGCGAGGGACAAAGATACTTCGGCGATGGCCGGCTCTATATCGAACGTTATGTCGAAAAGCCACGGCACATCGAGGTTCAGGTTCTGGGCGATGCTTTCGGCAATGTGGTGCATCTGTTTGAACGAGAATGTTCGGTGCAACGGCGCTTCCAGAAGATCATCGAGGAGACGCCGTCGCCAGCCCTCTCGGCACAGACGCGCCAGAGGATATGCGAAACCGCGGCGGGCATCGCTCGCGCTGCCGGATATCGCAATGCGGGCACGGTTGAATTCATCTTTGGAGGGGGAGAGTTTTACTTCCTTGAGATGAACACGCGTCTGCAAGTCGAGCATCCGGTGACCGAGATGATAACGGGCGTCGATCTGGTGGCCGAGCAGATCGCGATTGCGGCGAACCGCCCGCTATCGTTCCGTCAGCCCGATATCTCCGCGCAAGGTCACGCCATCGAGGCCAGGCTCTACGCCGAATCGCCCGAGAGAGGCTTTTCGCCAACGTCCGGCAAGGTACTGATGCTGGATTATCCTCACGAGCAAGGCGTACGTGTCGACAGCGGCATCGCACAGGGGCAGTCGATCACGACGGCCTTCGATCCCATGTTGGCCAAAGTGATCGTCCATGCGCCGACGCGCGATGCCGCCGTCGCCAAGGCGATAAGAGCGGTTCAGAAGGTCGTGCTGCTGGGATGCGAGACCAACGCCGCCTTTCTGGCTCGCGTTCTCGGCGACGCCGGCTTCCGGACCGGGGAAGTGCACACCGGCTATCTGGACGAAAACCCGACGATCGCGTCCGGGATTGATGGCGATCCGGACGAGGTGACCGGACTATTGGCGGTAGCTGCGCTGGTGATGCGACCGGTGCGCGATGCGGCCGATGCAGTTCCCGCCCTCCACGCCGCTATCGGCGACTGGAGAAACTGACATGTTTCACAAGTTCGACCTCGGCGGGATAACGCACGAGTTGTGGCTCGCTCCGACAGTCCATGGATACTATCTGCGCATTGTAGATGGTTGGAGCGGCCCGGTTGCCTTTGCGGAGGAGGCGACCGGTCGTGGCAGCCTGACCGTTGCCGGGACAAGCGAGGCGGTCGCATTCGCGGTCGACAGCGACGTGATCCATATCCACATGCGCGGCCGGACGCGTTCTCTACGATATGTCGATCCGCTCCGCGCTCTTTCCGCCGTAGATGGTGACGATGGCCATAACGTCGCGCGTGCCCCAATGCCGGGAACTGTCGTCGCTCTGAAGGTCGCTCCGGGCGATGCCGTGACCGCCGGCACCGTCCTGATCGTGATCGAGAGCATGAAGCTGGAGACCCAGATTCGCGCCTCGCAGGACGGGATTGTCGAACGTCTGCACGTCAAGGACGGCGACAGCTTTGATCGCGATGCGACCCTGGTCACGCTTTCTCAAGGTAACTGATGAAATGCAACGCATCGTTTCGTTGACCGACACCCGAGCGCAGGAATTTCGAACCAACGATGTTCATAACCGCCGGCTTGCTGCTGAACTCAAGGAACGACAGCAGGCGGCGAGATGCGCCAGGCCTGAGCGCGATCTTGAACGTCTGCGTCGGCAGAACAAGATGTTCGTACGAGATCGAATCCAGGCGCTGCTCGATCCGGGTACCCCGTTCCTGGAGCTGTCGACCCTTGCGGGCAACAAGGCCTACGACAACGAAGTGCCCGGTGCCGCCCAGGTGGTCGGCATCGGCATCGTCTCCGGACGCGAAGTCATCGTTCACGCCGATGACGCCAGCGTGAAGGGTGGGGCCTGGTATCCCCTTTCGGTCAAGAAGATTGTGCGTGCTCTCGACGTCGCGATTGAGAATCGACTACCGGTGGTCCATCTCTGCGACAGCGCGGGCGGCTTTCTCCCGCTTCAGGCCGAATTTTTCGCCGACCGCTACTATGCCGGCCGAATCTTTCGCAATCAATCGATCCTGTCGAAGATGGGAGTTCCGCAGGTGGCGGTCGTGATGGGCCACTGTACCGCCGGGGGCGCCTATGTTCCGGCACTCAGCGACTACAATATTATCGTGCGGGGAACGGGTGCGATTTTTCTGGCCGGACCACCGCTTGTGAAGGCGGCGACCGGCGAGGAAGTAACTGTCGAGGAACTGGGCGGCGCGGACATGCACACCAGCGTCTCCGGCACTGGCGATTATTTTGCCAACTCCGAAATGCATGCGCTTGCCATTGCCCGCGACATCGTCGCCCGCTTCAATCGCATGCCCAAGGCGGCGATCGACCAAATTGCGCCGGAGCCGCCCGCCTACGATCCGTTGGAGCTTTACGGGATCATTCCAAAGGATCCGCGCGTGCAATTCGACATGCGCGAGATTATTGCGCGCTTGGTGGATGGCAGCCGTTTCCACGAATACCAGCCACGTTACGGCCAAACGCTGGTTTGCGGCTTTGCGCGACTCCACGGTTACCAAATCGGGATTCTTGCCAATAACGGCGTCCTGTTCAGCGACAGCGCGCTGAAGGGCGCGCATTTCATTCAGCTCTGCGACAAAAACCGCACCCCGTTGCTATTCCTTCAGAACATCACCGGATTCATGGTGGGACGTGAGTATGAACGTCGCGGTATCACCAAAGACGGCGCCAAGCTCATTATGGCAGTTTCCGGCGCCGCGGTGCCGAAACTGACCGTGAATTGCAACGGCTCCTACGGCGCAGGTACCTATGGTATGTCAGGACGTGCCTTCGATCCGCGTTTCATGTTTACCTGGCCGCAATCGCAAATATCAGTGATGGGTGCCGAACAAGCCGCCGGCGTCCTCACCGATATCAAGGCCAAGCAACTCGCCCGCAACGGCGAGCGTCTGTCCGAGACCCAGTTCGCGGAAATCCGCGAACCCATCCTGGAGGATTATCGCGAGCGGTCGAGTGCCTACTATGCGACATCGGAGCTGTGGGACGACGGCATCCTTGACCCTGTCGACACACGCAATGCTCTGGCGATCGCACTGAGCGCTGCGCTGAACGCACCGATCGAAGCTCCCCACTACGGCGTCTTCAGGATGTAAACGGCGCAAAACGGAACTGCGCTGGATGGCGCTGGTGAGGAGGCCCTCAGGCCGCCCGTCGTCGCTTCCGGGTCTTGGTGCGTTGCACCTCCTCCTTTTCGTCCTCTTTTTGACCCTCGGACAGCGTGCCGTCGGACATGGCAAGCAGGTTGTGCTTCATGGCCAGAAGCGCATCGGAAGCGTTTTCCAGTTGCTTGCGGTCGATGCCATTGACGATCCTGGCATTGAATTTGTCGGTTTCCTTGCGGAGTTTCTCCAGGAAGCCGCGGGCCTGTTTGGTGACGTAGACGCGTTTGACGCGCCGGTCGACCGGATCGGCTTGGCGTATCACGAAGCCGGAGGACTCCAGGCGATCGATCAGCGCCCCCACAGCGACTTTGCCGACATCGAGCTCATTGGCGAGCTGGGTCTGCGGCAAACCGTCTTTGCGCGAGATGAACGCGAGCACCCACCATTGCGAGCGGGTAATCCCGAGCGGCGCCAGGTCGCGATCGAACATCATCCTCCTGAGCCGCGACACGTCGTGGATGAGATATCCAAGCCGGAGATCCCAATCGGGCTGATCAACCATCGATGTTTCCCTTGAGGCGAGTCGGGGTCAGTTCTCAACTAATATCATACACCAGCGTATTTTAAAGGGCATAGCACAGTAAGGGCTAGAAAAGAGGGTTTTGCGCCTTTGTCACCGGTCGACCGATTTACAAAACAAGTACGCTAGTGTATTATCTGGGCTGAGGCCATTGGTTCTGCCCGCCGTAGACGAGATGCCGCTATCAAATCGGCCGCAGGGAAGGAAGCTACCCATGTTTGACGCTACCCTGCTTCGAGGTAAGCGCATCCTGATCACGGGCGGGGGCACGGGGCTTGGAAAGGAAATGGCGGTCGGGTTCGCCGCGCATGGCGCGCATGTCTATATCTGCGGGCGGCGCAAGGAAGTGCTGGATCTCGCGGCGCGCGAGATCCACCAACGATCCGGGGGACGGGCGAACGCCCTGATCGCCAACGTCCGCGATCCCGACAGCATCGAAGCGATGATGGCCGCTATATGGGCGGACGGTCCGCTCACCGGCCTTGTCAACAATGCCGCGGCCAATTTCCTGGCGCCGACCGAAACCCTGTCGCCGCGTGGCTATGAGGCGATCCGGTCGACGGTGATGGATGGCTCGTTCTACACCTCGCTGGCCTGCGGCAAGCGCTGGATCGCCGCAGGCCTGCCCGGCGTGATCATCAGCAATCTCGTTACCTGGGTCTGGACCGGATCGGCTTATGTGGTGCCATCGGCGATGGCGAAGGCGGCGGTGCATGCCATGACCATGTCGCTCGCGGTGGAGTGGGGCCCTAAAGGTATTCGCGTCAATGCGATCGCGCCGGGTCCCTTCCCGACCGAAGGGGCGTGGGACAAGCTCAATCCACTGGCCGAGACCGGCGTCGGCGCGACCCAGGCGGACGAAGTGCCGCTGCGTCGTTTCGGCAAGATGGACGAACTGCGCAATCTCCTGATCTTCCTGATGTCGGACGGCTGCAGCTACATCACCGGCGACACGATCAGCATCGATGGGGGCCATCATCTGGCGGCGCCTAGCACCTTTGCCGGCCTGGCAAAACTGTCGCCGGCCGATTGGCAGCGGGCCCGCGAAGCCATTCAGGCCTCCGTGCAGAAAGAAAAGCAGGAGCGGTCGATCTGACGGATCGGCCCAACAAACGGCTTGCGGGCAGAAGGGAGAAACCGATGGATCTGGCGATATCGACAAAGACGTTTGATTACACCATCGACGATGGCCTTGTGCATATCGTGCTCAATCAGCCCGACCGCGGCAATCCTATCGACGGTGAGTTTTGCCGCGAATTCAGCCTGTGTATCGCCGAGCTCAGCGAACGCGCCGACGTGCGCTCGGTCCTGCTCTCCGCGCGCGGCCGCTTGTTCAGCGTCGGCGGCGATCTGGTGTCGCTGGTCAAGCAAGAAGACGCGCTGCCAAGAACGATCAAGGCCTGGACAGCCGACCTTCATGCCGCGATCGCCCGAATGGTCCGCATGCGGGCGCCGGTTGTCGCTGCCGTTCACGGCAACGTCGCCGGCGGTAGTGTGTCGTTGATGGCCGCCGCAGATCTCGTGGTCATCGCGGAATCAGCGCGGATCTCGTCGGCTTTCGCGAAGATCGGGTTTAGTCCGGATAGCGGATCGACCACCACGGTCACGCGCCGCATCGGCGTTGCGCGCGCCAGACGTTTTTTCCTGCTCGGCGAGACGCTGGATGCCAAGACGGCCCTGTCGCTTGGACTGGTCGACTTCGTGGTCCCGGACGGTGCGGTGCAAGGCGAGGCGGAACGAATGGCGCGGGAACTGGCTGCGGGTCCCACCGAGGCGTATGGCGCGATCAAGCGCTTGTTTTCCCAGACGCTTGACCGATCGCTGGAGAGCCAGTTGGAGGAGGAGGCGCAGACGCTTGCCGCAACTTCGCGAACGGCCGATGCACGCGAAGGTGTCAAGGCGTTTGTCGAAAAACGGAAGCCGGTATTTGCCGGGAGATGAATCCGGCTTCCTGCGACAATCAAGTTGTCTGAATATCGTAATATGATATATGGTACACTATCAAACTATCATCCGGACACTGAATTCGGGACGGAGCATTGCATCGCGGGCAACTACCCAACAACTCCAGCGAAACACAGGATAGACGCTCATGACGATCACCGAATCAGTACACTCCATCCTTGCCTCCGATGCCGAACCGATCAGGATCTACAAGTGGAGCGGCTCAGCGCCGGCCCGCGGGATCATTCAGATCGCGCACGGAATGGGCGAGCATGCGCTCAGATATCGTCCGATCGCGCACGCCCTCGTCAGCGCAGGTTATACCGTTTATGCCAACGACCATCGCGGTCACGGGGAGTTCGCCGCTCAGGCCAATGCCCTGGGTGACTTCGGCCCGGGAGGTTTTCCGGTCCTGGTCGACGATATGGCCAGAGTGACGCAAGCGGCGCGCGATGCCGACAAGGGCAAGCCACTCGTCCTGCTGGGCCACAGCATGGGGTCGTTTGCCGCGCAGCTCTATTTGCTCGATCATAGCGAACTGCTGGACGGTGTCGCGCTATCCGGGCCAACCGCGCTCGATCTGCTGGGCGCCGCGGCAATGGCGGGTCGCTGGAAACTCGAGGATCTCAATGCATCTTTCGAGCCCGCGCGAACCCCGTTCGACTGGCTGAGCCGCGACAAGGCCGTTGTCGACGCCTACATCGCCGATCCGCTGTGCGGATTCAACGTCAACGCGGAGTCGTATGAGTCGCTGTTCGCCGTCGCGCCCCGGCTCGCGACCGTCCAGGAGATTGGCCGGATACGCCACGATCTGCCGATGTTTCTGTTCGTGGGTGATCTCGATCCGGTAAATGCGAAACTGACGTGGTTCCAGCCATTGATCGACCGCTATCGTGAAAGCGGTCTGACCGACGTGTCATGGCATGTGTACGGGAACGCACGCCATGAGGTGCTTAACGAGATCAACAGGCAGGAAGTCGTGGCGAACCTTCAGGCATGGATCGACCGTGTGACCGGCACCCTCGCGTCGAAGTGACGTTTGCGGGCTTAGTTCGCGGCGAAGGGGGCCTCTCGTAGACAGGATTTATTGCGCCGTCGCCGTGCCATGTGGCAATTTTGCCGGTTGGAAAAAGTCGTGGTCTAGTATAAGGTACACACATGAACGATATCCGGTGATAAAATCGGAAGGAGCGGACACGGAGGGGAACAGATGATGATATCGACGGCCAAGCAGGGCATGGCCCAGAACAATTTTCGTGAAGCCGGCTACTGGCTGGACAAGACGGTGGATCGGCTTCTGAATGAGGCCATAGCCCGCACGCCTGACAAAATCGCGATCATTGCCGACAGAGCCGACCGCGAGCAGGCCCTTCGCCTGACTTACCGAGAGCTGGGAAATCTGGTTGATCGTGCTGCCAGTTCCCTGAGCCGGCTGGGAGTTGGCCCACGCGACGTCGTGACCGTTCAGTTGCCCAATTGGTGGGAGTTTGTTGTCGCGGCGCTGGCCTGCAGCAAGATTGGCGCCGTCTTCAATCCCGTGATGCCAATTCTTCGAGAGCGCGAGTTGCTCTATGTCCTGAATTTCTGCGAGTCCAAAGTCTTCATCGTCCCCAAGGTGTATCGGGGATTTGACTATGCCGCGATGGCCGCAGGTATGAGTGGCGATCTTTATCATCTGAAGCATTTGATCGTTGTCGATGGCGGTGGCGACTCGAGTTTCGAGCGGTCGCTACTGGCTGCCGAGCCGGGTAGGGGGTCAGCAAAGTCTGCCGGCTCGTCTCCCTGCCTGGGTCCCGACGATATGGCGGTGGTGATGTTCACTTCCGGAACCACCGGCGAGCCCAAGGGCGTAATTCATACCTCGAATTCCCTTGTGGGATGCACAAAGGCGCTGACCCAACGGTTCGGTCTTCTTGACAATGAAGTATTGTTAGTGGCGTCGCCAGTTGCGCACATGACCGGCTATGCAGCCGTCGTCCTGCTGTCGATATATCTGGGCGGAACGATGGTTCTGCAGGATGTTTGGGAGCCGAAGCACGGCGTATCGCTGATGGTGCGTGAAGGTGTGACCTATACCGCCGCTTCGACCCCGTTTCTCAACGACATCTGCGACGTCGTGGCAGCAGGCGCCCCGCGGCCCGCGAGCCTGCGGTCGTTTCTCTGCGCTGGCGCAACCATTCCTCCGGTGTTGATCCAACGGGCCGCGCGTGATGTCGGCATCCACGCATGCTCGCTGTGGGGGATGACAGAATCGCTGGCATCTACACTCACAGAACCATCGCGCGCGGCGGAGAAGTCTCCAACGACTGACGGGCGGCCCCTCGAAGGCATGGAGATCCGCATTGTTGATTTCGACGGGAAGCCGGTTCCGCTCGGGCAATCCGGGCGTCTATTGGTGCGCGGCTGTCAGATGTTCACAGGTTATTACAAGAAGCCAGAGCTGGAAACGTTCGATGCGCAGGGCTGGTTCGACTCTGGCGATCTCGCCTACATGGATGACGAAGGCTACATTCGCATCTCGGGTCGAGTGAAGGACGTTTTGATCCGGGGCGGCGAGAACGTTCCGGTAGTGGAGATCGAAAATCTTCTCTACAAGCATCCGGCCGTCGCCGCGGTCGCGGTTGTCGGTTATCCCGACGCCCGCCTGGGCGAACGCGGCTGCGCCTTTATCATACCGAAGCCGGGCAACACGATCGACCTCGCGACGATGCAAGCCTACCTCGCCGAATGCAAGATGGCCAAGCAGTTCTGGCCCGAACGTGTGGAGTTGGTGGCCGATCTGCCGCGCACCGCCAGCGGCAAGATTCAGAAGTTCAAGCTAAAGGAGATCGCCGCGGCGTTTGCCGAAGCAAAGTAGCGGGGCCTCGGCGGCCTCCGGCAGCGGCGGCAACCAGAGGCCAAAGAGCCGGCGATTGGAACGTAGGGAGACCGGAAAATTGCCATATCAGTCCGTGTTCAGGCCGGATCTGTTCGAGGGCCAGACGATCATCGTGACCGGCGGTGGCAGCGGGATCGGGCGATGCACGGCCCATGAGCTCGCAGCACTCGGAGCCAACGTCGCGATCGTTGGCAGGACGGTGGAGAAGCTCACCGAGGTGCAGCGAGAGATCGAGGAGGATGGCGGGCAGGCCATGAGCCTGGCCTGCGACATCCGCCATGAGACCATGGTGGTTGGTGCCATCGATGCGGTGCTCGCGAGGTACGGTCGCATCGACGGCCTGGTCAACAACGCCGGCGGTCAGTTTCGCTCGCCGCTGAAGGCGATCTCCACCAGGGGGTTCGAGGCAGTTGTGCGCAACAATCTGACCGGCGGCTTCATCTTCATGCGCGAGGTCTATAATCACTGGATGGAAGCCAACGGCGGCGCGATCGTGAACATCATCGCCGATATCTGGCATGGTTGGCCCGAATTCGGTCATTCGGCGGCCGCCCGCGGCGGCATGCTGACCTTGACCGAGACAGCGGCCTGCGAATGGTCGGCCTCGGGCGTGCGCGTCAATGCGGTGGCGCCCGGCGGCATCGTCTCCAGCGGCTTCGACACCTACACACCGGAAATGCAGAAGAAGCTGCACGACTTTACGGAGCGCGTGCCGCTGCAGCGTTTTGGGACGGAAGCCGAAATATCGGCGGCCATCACCTACCTGCTATCGCCTGCGGCCGCCTACATCACCGGCTCATGTCTCCGCGTCGATGGTGGAACGCCGAATGCGCGCACGACCTGGAAACTGGAACCGCACAGCCGCAGTGTGCCGTACGAGGGGTTCCATCGCGCCAAGCTTCCGGAAGTGATGAAGCGCAAAGCACAGGCGTAACGCGCGATCGCCTAGTCGACGGCAATGATCAGCTTGCCGTGGTTGTCCCCGCGATAAAGCTGGGCAATCGCGCCGGGCGCGTGTTCGAGCCCGGGGAGGATTTCCTCATCGTGGACAATCTTGCCGTCGAGCGCGAACTCTGTCAGGCGGGTAGCCGCCGCCTCGAACTCGGCGATCTGGTCGAAGATGATGAAGCCCGACCATCGCAGGCGCCGCGTGAGGATTTCGCGCTCGGCGCGCGGGCCGGTGGGAACGGGTATCCAGGACGCGTTCGCGGCGGTCCCACATTGGATGATCCTTCCGTGCAATCGCATGGTGCGGATGGCGGCATCGGCGATCGCACCACCGGTGTTGTCGAAAAAGATGTCGTTGCCTTCCGGGCACGCCTCGCGGATCGCCGCCGGAAGATCTGTGGTGTCGCGATAGTTGATCATGGCCTGGTAGCCGTAGCGGGCTTGTGCCAGCGCAGCCTTTTCGGCCGAACCGGTGAGCCCGACCGCGCGACAACCCGCGATATGCGCGAGTTGCCCAACAAAACTTCCGACGCTGCCGGCCGCGGTCGAGACCAGAACGTGCTCGCCCGGCTTCGGGTCGCCAAGTCCGTGAAAGGCGAGGTAGGCGGTGAGCCCATTGATGCCGAGCAGGCTCAAATTGGCGCTGAGCGGCAGGGCCGAATGATGAACGCGGCGCAACACCGCATCCGGCACCGCGACGCAATGGGTCTGCCAGCCGAACCAGCCGTAGACAAATTCGCCGGCACGAAATTCACGCGCATTGCTTTCGACGATCTCACCGACGGCGAGCGCGCGCATCGGGCTGTCGAGCGGCACGGGCGCGCTGTAGTTCCCTTCGTCGTTGGCCCAGCCGCGCTGCGCGGGATCGACGGAAAGGTAGCGGTTCCTGACCAGGATTTCGCCCTTGCCGGCAGCGGCCACCGGCTCCGTCACCAGCGAAAAGTGCTCGGCTTGCGGTATCCCACGCGGCCGCGCCACGAGCCGGACCTGCCGGTTTTCACGAAAGGACACAATCGATCATCCTAGTTAGTACACTTGTGTACGATATCAGGATACGATAGAAAAAGCATGGGAGACAAGGAAATCCTGGCGGGCTCTGGCCGCTGTTCACCCTGCGACATCAAATCACCCTGCGACATCAAAAGAGGCAACTCGAATGGCGGGGCTCTACTACGAGCAATTTTCTGTCGGACAGACCTTCGTTCACGAGATCCGGCGCACGGTGACGGACATGGACAACATCCTGTTCTCGTCGCTGACCTATAATCCGGCGGCGGTGCATATCGACCACGAGTATGCCAAGGGTACGGAGTTCGGTAAGCCGTTGATGAACTCGATTTTCACACTAGGCTTGATCATCGGGCTCTCGGTCCAGGACACGACACTTGGCACGACTGTCGGTAATCTGGGGATGGAAGAAACCAAGTTTCCAAGGCCTGTCTTCGCCGGCGACACCCTGCGCGCCGAGACCAAGGTGGTGGCGATGCGCGAAAGCAAGTCGCGTCCGACCCAGGGCATTGTGACTTTCGAGCATCGAGGCTTCAATCAGCGCGATGAAGAAGTCGTCTACTGCCGGAGGAATGGTTTGATGATGAGGCAGCCAAAATGAAACTGCGCTCGCTGCTTTTCGTGCCAGCCGACAGCGAGCGAAAATTCGCCAAGGCAAGTGGCATCGGGGCGGACGCGTTGATCCTTGATCTCGAGGACTCGGTTGCGCCTGGGCGAAAGGCGTTCGCCCGCGGCGCGGTCAAGGAGCTGCTGGGAGGCGGCGCGAGGGACTGGTCGTTCCTGGTCAGGATCAATCCGCTGGGCACCGGGCTCACGCTCGAAGATTTGGCGGCCGTGGTTCGCCCGGGCCTCGACGGCATTCTGATTCCCAAGGTGAACGGCATCGAGGATGTCGATCTGATCGCGAACTACGTCGATGTGCTCGAGGTTGCCACTGGCGTTGCGCCTGGCCATGTCAAGTTGCTGGTTGTGGCGACGGAAACGCCTGCCGCCATGATCGGCTTCTCTGGCTACGCCCGCAAGAACCAACGGCTGGTGGCGATGACCTGGGGCGGAGAAGATTTGAGCGCCGCGCTTGGCGCGCTCACCCCTCGCGAGACCGACGGCAGCTGGACCTTTCCCTATCAGGTGGCGCGCGCGCAGTGCCTGTTTGCCGCTGGTGCGGCTGGTGCTGCGGCGCTCGAGACGCTCTACGTTGATTTCAGGGATCAGGAAGGGCTTGCTGAAAGTTGCAAGATCGCGCGACGGGATGGATTTCTCGGCCGGATCGCAATCCACCCTGATCAGGTCGCAACCATCAATGCATGTTTCACGCCCTCGGACGCCGATCTCGACCATGCGCGCCGCGTCGTGGCGGCGTTCGCGGCGCAGCCTGACGTCGGCACGGTCGGCATCGACGGCAAGATGTATGACATGCCGCATCTGGTGGCTGCGCGTCGAACCCTGGCGTCGATCGGGGAAGGAAGCTCCAATGGATAGATCGTTCTCCAATCAGCTCGACGTACCGGAAGATCACGCCGCGATCCGCGAAGGTGTTAGCGCCGTCGTCACGCGCTTCGACGACGAGTACTGGCTGGCGCGCGACGAGGACGGCGAGTTCCCCCGTGAATTCCATCGTGCGATGGCGGATGCCGGCTGGCTCGGCATCACAATGCCGGAGGAGTATGGCGGCGCTGGCCTCGGCGTTACCGAAGCCGCCATCATGATGCATGAGGTTGCAAGCCATGGCGGCGGCATGACCTCGGCTTCCGCGGTTCATATCAACCTTTTCGGACCACACCCGATCGTGGTGAAGGGAACGGACGATCAGAAGCGACGCTGGGTCCCGCGCCTGGTCTCAGGCGAGGACCAATGCTGCTTCGGCTTCACCGAGCCGGACGCCGGGCTGAACACCACGCGCATCAAGACCTTTGCCGAGAAGGTACCCGGCGGCTACCGTGTCCACGGGCAGAAGGTCTGGACCTCGACCGCGCAGATCGCCAACAAGATCATGCTTCTGACGCGGACCACGAAATTCGAGGATTGCCGGCGGCCAACCGACGGCATCACCATTTTCTATACCGATCTCGATCGTTCCAAGATCGAGGTCCGCCGCATTCCAAAGATGGGACGCAAGGCGGTGGATTCCAACGCCATCTTCATCGATGACCTGTTCATTCCCGAAGCGGACCGGATCGGCGAAGAAGGAAAGGGTTTTTCCTACATCCTGCACAGCCTCAATCCCGAACGGATCCTGATTGCGGTCGAGGCCATCGGGATCGGACAGGACGCGCTGCGCCGCGCGACGCGCTACGCCAGGGAGCGCGTGGTGTTCGATCGTCCGATCGGCCAGAACCAGGCGATCCAGCACCCGTTGGCGGAAAAATGGATGTATCTGGAGGCGGCGTGGCAGATGGCGATGCGTGCGGCCTGGCTCTATGACAGTGACAGGCCTTGCGGCGCCGAAGCCAACAGTGCGAAGTTTTTGGGGGCGCGCGCCGGCCACGATGCGGCATGGCAGGCCATCATGACCCATGGCGGCTTCGGCTATGCCAAGGAATATCACGTCGAGCGGCTGTTCCGCGAAGTCTCGATCACCCGGCTTGCGCCGATCACCGAGCAGCTCATCCTGTGCTTTATCGCCGAGAAGGTGCTCGACTTGCCAAAGAGCTACTGATCCGCGCCGTGCCTTGCGCGTCGGCGGCCATCAGAGGCTGCGTGAGATCAGTTCCCGCATGATCTCGGACGTGCCGCCATAGATGCGCAGCACCCGAGCGTCCGCAAACAATCGGCAGATCTCGTATTCGCGCATAAAACCGTAGCCGCCGAAGAATTGCAGGCACTGGTCGACCAGCCGCCCGTGCATCTCGGTGGTCCACAGCTTTGCGGTCGATGCCGCGTAGGTCGTCAGTTCTCCGCGGACATGTTCGCGCAGGCATTGGTCGACATAGGCCCACCCGACCGCAAGGTCGGCCTTCAGGTCGGCCAGGCGGAAGCGCGTATTCTGGAAAGTCCCGATCGGCTGGCCGAACGCCTTGCGCTCCTGGACATAGTCCTTGGTGATATCGAACGCCTTTTGCGCGGCAGCAATCGAGTGAAGGGCGATCGTCAGCCGCTCCTGCGGCAATTCGCTCATCAGCGCACCCATCGCTCCGCCTTCCGAGCCCAGCAGGTTGCTCACGGGAACGCGGACCTGGTCGAAGAACAACTCTGACGTATCGGAGGAGAGATGGCCGAGCTTTTCGAGGTTGCGGCCGTGCCGGAAGCCGGCGCGGTCGGTCTCGACGAGGACGAGGCTCATGCCGCGCGATCCGCCGTCCGGGTTGGTCCTGACGACCACGATGACGACGTCGCACATCTGGCCGTTCGAGATGAAGGTCTTCTGGCCGGAGATGACGTATTCATCCCCGTCGCGAACGGCTTTGGTGCGGATGCCCTGCAGGTCGCTGCCGGTGCCGGGCTCGGTCATGGCAATCGCACAGACGGTTTCGCCTGACACCATACGCGGCAGCCACTTCTTCTTCTGCTCCTCGCTGCCATAATGCAGCAGATAGCCACAGCAGACATCGCTGTGGACCGAAAAGTCGGTTGCGGGACCGGCAAAGCCTGAATAAGAGAGCTCTTCGATGACGACGGCGTTGTGGCGGAAGTCGCCACCGATGCCGCCGTATTGTTCGGGCACCTGAGCGCAGAGTAGACCGGCTTTACCGGCCGCAGGCCACAGCGAGCGGTCGATGATACCGGCTTCTTCCCATTCCCCAAAACGGGGCTGTATCTTCGCTGCGGCAAAGCGGCGGACGCTTTCGCGCAACAGTGCATGCTCTTCGTCGAATACCGGGCGATTTTGCAGCATGTCTGTCGAGCCGTCCGTTGAAGCTAGAAGGCGACCTTGTCGCCGCCCTTGAGCTGGAGAATTTCACGTGCCTCGTCCGGGCTGGCGATCTCGAGCCCGAGGCCTTCGATGATCTTGCGGACCTGTGTCACCTGTTCGGCATTGGTCTCTGCGAGGCGGCCGGCGCCGATCCACAGACTGTCTTCAAGCCCGACCCGAACGTTGCCGCCCATTGAGGCAGCTATCGCTGCGACTGGCATCTGCGCGCGGCCGGCACCGAGAACCGACCAGTGGTAGTTGTCGCCAAACAGGCGGTCCGCGGTGCGCTTCATGTGCATGACATCGTCCGGATGCGAGCCGATACCGCCGAGAAGCCCGAAACAGGTCTGGATGAAGAGCGGAGCTTTGACCAGGCCTTCGGTCCAGAAATAATGCAGGTTGTAGAGGTGGCTGGTGTCGTAGCACTCGAACTCGTAACGCGCGCCTGAGCTGTTCAGCGTTTCCAGTGCATAACGGATGTCCTTGAACGAATTGCGGAACACGAGATCGTGCGAGCCTTCCAGCATCTGCGGCTCCCAGTCATGTTTAAACGACTTGTAGCGCTTCAACATCGGGAACAGGCCGAAATTCATCGATCCCATGTTGAGGCTCGCGACCTCGGGTTTCCAGGTCGCCGCCGGGCGCACGCGCTCCTCCACGGTCATGTAGGGCGAGCCGCCGGTCGTCAGGTTCACGACCACATTCGAGCTCTGCTTGATGACGCGCAGGAAAGGCTCGAAGGCTTCCGGCGATTGATCCGGCCGTCCATCGGCCGGATTACGGGCATGGAGATGCACGATCGCAGCTCCCGCCGCCGCAGCACCGAGGGCGGACTCGGCGATCTCGGCTGATGTCACCGGCAGATGCGGCGACATCGAAGGCGTGTGGATCGATCCGGTAACCGCGCAGGAAATGATGACCTTGTGCGACGCCATGATTCGTCTCTCGGGTTTGCAATCGGATGCGTGACCGGCGGCAGCCGTCAGGATGTGAACTTGTGGAAGTTCGGTTCGCGCTTCTCGTTGAACGCTGCGACACCTTCCTTGGACTCCGCCGTGTCGTAGAACAGCTTCACGGCATGAAGGGCAAAGTTGCTGATGCCCCGGATGTTGTCCGAATCGGCATTGAAGGAACGCTTGGCGAGCGCAATCGCGGTTGGCGACCGCTGTGCCAGCTTGTCGGTCCATTCCTTCACAGCGGCGTCCAGCTGTGCAGCCGGAACCACCTTGTTGACCAGCCCCATCTTGCGCGCCTGTTCAGCGGTGTAGCGTTCGTTCAGGTACCAGATCTCCCGCGCTTTCTTGTCGCCGACGTGGCGCGCGAGGAAGGCCGTGCCCCAGCCGGCGTCGACCGATCCGACCTTTGGACCAACCTGACCGAATTGCGCGGTGTCCGCAGCGATCGTAAGGTCGCAGAGCGTCGCGAGCACATTGCCGCCGCCGATCGCAAAGCCGTTGACGCGCGCAATCACCGGCTTCGGAACGTCCCTAATCAAACCTTGCAGTTCGTCAATCGGCAACCCCACTACGCCGCGGCCGTCATATTGCCCCTCATGCGCGGATTGATCGCCTCCCGTGCAGAAAGCCTTGTCTCCGGCGCCGGTCAAGACGATGCTCGCGACCTGCCGATCGTTGGCGGCGAGGTGCAGGGCCTGGATCATCTCTTCCAGTGTTTGCCCACGGAAGGCGTTGTAGACCTTCGGCCGGTTGATGATGATCCACGCCGCGCGGTCGCGCACTTCGTAGATGACGTCGGTGAATTGCTTTGGATCGGTCATGGCGTTTCCTCGCGCTTAGATCATGTTCATTCCGCCCGAGACGGAAATGGTCTGTCCGGTGATGTATTTTCCGTCGTCGGAAGCGAGCATGGCGACGATCCCGCCATAATCGTCAGGCTCGCCCATGCGCCGAAGCGGGATTCCCCTGACCATCGCGTCCTTCCATTTTACGGCCTGTTCGCCTTCGCCGAGGACGGTAGCCATCATCGGCGTGTTGGTCGGGCCCGGGCAGACAGCGTTGAGCAGGACGTTCTTGCGCGCCAGCTCGCGGGCCAGCGATTTGGTGAAGGAGATCAGCCCGCCCTTGCAGGCGGAGTAGACGGCCTCGTCGCTGGTGCCGACCCGCGCCGCGTCGGAGGCGATGTTGACAATTCTGCCTCCGCCGCGATCAGCCATCAGGGGCGCCACCGCCTTGTGGGTGTTGAGCGGCCCGTAGAGATTGATGCGGATGATCTTGTCCCAGAGGTCCTTGTCCGTCTTCAGGAACGGCATCGGCCGGTCCCAGCCGGCATTGTTGACCAGGAGCCAGATAGGGCCAAGCTCGGCTTCGACCTTGGCGACCGCTTCGTTGACGGAAGCAGCATCTCCGACGTCCACCGCATAGGTCTTGATGACCGCCTGCGGCGCGAGCTTTGCAGTTTCTTCGCCAGCTTTCGGGTTGATGTCGAAGACCGCCACCTTGCAGCCTTCTTCGGCCAGGCGCAGCGTCAGTCCGCGCCCAATTCCCTGTCCTCCGCCGGTAACTACGGCGACTTTTCCAGATAGGCCCTTCAACGCTGATCTCCCTTGCGTTTGTCTTCCTTGTCATGCCGTACCGCATAAAGGTGGGTTTGCCGGCGACGTCTGCGCGCCGGCAAGCCCGGCGCAGCTTATGAGGCCGATCCGTTCTTCTGCAGCGCAAATCCGTGCTGCGAATACATTTGCCGGGCGATGATCGTCTTCATGATCTCGATCGAACCGCCGGCGATCTTGACTATCCGCGCATCGGCATAGGCCCGGGCGATCGGATATTCCCACATGTAGCCCCAGCCGCCGAACAGTTGCAGACATTCGTCGACTGTTTCGCAGTGAAGGTCGGAGGTGAACATTTTGGCCATCGCTGCATCGACGGGATCGAGCTTGCCCTCCATGAACAGCGAGATGCATTTGTCGGTAAAGACGCGTGCAACGGCCGCCTTGGTCCTGAGATCGGCTAGTTTGAACTGGGTGTTCTGGAAATCGGCAATTTTCTGGCCGAACGCGCTGCGCTCGGCCGTATATTGCAGCGTCCAGTCGATGACTGTCTCGGTAACCGTCGCCGAACGTATGGCTTGCGCCAAACGCTCCTGCGACAGTTTGGTCATCATCTGTGCGAAGCCCTTGCCCTCCTTGCCCAGCAAATTGCCGGCAGGAATCCGGACATTGTCGAAAAACATCTCCGACGTGTCCTGTGCCTTCATGCCGAGCTTTTCCAGGTTCCGGCCGCGCTTGAAGCCGGGCCGATCGCTCTCGACAATGAACAGCGTAACCCCTTTCGCCCCGGCATGGCTGTCTGTCTTGGTCGCGAGCACGACGAAGTCGCAGAGCTGTCCGTTGGAAATGAAAACCTTTTGGCCGTTGATGACGAAGTCATCGCCGTCGCGCACGGCGCGCGTCCTGATCGCCTTCAGATCGCTTCCGGCGTGCGGTTCCGTCATGCCGAGCGACCCGATCGCTTCGCCCGAAACCATTTTGGGCAGCCATTTGCGCTTCTGCGCCTCGGTGCCAAAGGACAGGATATAGGTTGCGACCAGGTCGGTATGGATGAGAAAGCCGGGCCCGCTGGCGCCGGACCGCCACAATTCCTCGAAGACGACGACGTCGAACAGGTAATCAAGCCCCATCCCGCCGTATTCCTCCGGCACGGTGCAGCAGAGCAGACCGGCGGCGCCGGCCTTCAGCCACAGGTCCCGCGGAACGATGCCGTCCTCTTCCCATTTGGCGTGGAAGGGCACGATCTCGCGCTCGACGAAGCGCCGGACCGTTTGCCGGAAAATTTCATGCTCTTCGCTAAAGATCGTGCGCTCGATCATTGTCAAAACGCGTCCCGTCTTATTTAGTTAAGTAGTGTACTATATTCAAATGCGGTATACAATGCGAGAATGCAACTCTGCAAGCAGATAGTACACCAACGAACGGTAATGACGACTAGGAGAGGAGACAATGCCGGGAACGCCGGAACTCAAGCAATTTCGGGTCGAACGGTCGACGAACGGCGTCCTGCACCTGGTCTTTGACATGCCGGGCCGCTCGATGAACGTTTTCTCGAACGCGGCGATCGCGGAACTCGGCGCGTTCGCCGATTGGCTACCGCAGACCGATGTGGTGGGAGTCGTCATCCGCTCCGGCAAGACTTCGGCGTTCTGCGCGGGCGCCGATTTGGCCGAACTGGAGACCGCCTACGAAATGGTCATGGCGGCGCCACCTGCCGAACGCGACCGTGTCGCCTTCGACCACTTCTTTCAGCTGAGCCAGGGATTGCGAAGGCTCGAAACCGCAGTCAAGCCCGTCGCGGTGGCGATCGCGGGACTGGCGCTGGGAGGCGGAGCGGAATTTGCGCTTGCGGCGCACCACAGGGTCCTCACCGATCAGCCGCAGAGCACGTTTGGCCTGCCGGAGTCGCTCGTGGGATTATTGCCGGGAGGAGGGGGAACCCAACGCCTTCCGCGTCTGATCGGCATTCAAGCAGCGCTGCCGGTGCTGCTCGATGGCGCAAGGATCGGCGGGGCCGCGGCTATCGCGGCCGGACTCGCGGACGAACTGGTAGCAGCGGGTGAAGAAGTGGCAGCCGCGGAGCGCTGGGTGCTGTCGCGCCCGCCTGCCACGCAGTCGTGGGACCAGCCCGGCTGGCGCGCGAAGGATGCTAAACGCTCTGCGGCGCTGATTGGGCAGCGCCGAGCGAGCGTTCTGGCTGAGACGCTGGGACACTATCCGGCGCCGCTCGCTATTCTCGACTGTGTCGAACAGGGATTTCCCCAAAACTTCGACTCGGCGATTCGAACTGAAATGGACATCTTTGCGAAACTGATCCAGAGGCGAGAGCCTCGCAACATGATCCGGACGTTGTTCCTCGGAAGGCTCGACCACGAGCGATTGAAGAAGAACGGGATGAATCCCAAGGTCACCGAGGCTGTCGCGGCGGTCTCGCGCGTACTCGCTATCCACTCGGAGAGGGGCAAGGAACTCTCCCGATCCTTAGCACGGGCGGGATTTCACGTCGACGAGGCGCAGAAGCCCGTCTTCGATGGCCGGATCTCGGGCGCGGCCTATTGGTTTGACGACGAACCGAAGACCGGGGGAAAGGAGCTGTTGCGCGCCCAACTCGCTGAAGCGGAAGCCGTGGCCGCGGGCTGGCGTTCCCAGCTCGACGAGGCTGAGCGTCGTGCGGCCGACTATTTGCTCGTTACAAAAGAAGGTGTTCCCGCCTATCTCGGCGGCTTGTTTGCCGCGGGATTGGGTTAGACGAAGCGCGCGTGAAGGAGACAGTCGTGGCGAAACCTCTCGATGGTGTCAGGGTTCTCGATCTTTCAAAAGTTCTCGCTGGTCCGCTGTGCGCGCAGTATCTGGGTGATCTCGGTGCGGAGGTCATCAAGGTCGAAGCGGTGGGGCAGGGCGATGAAACTCGGGGATGGCCGCCCTTTCCCGCACCCGGGCTCGGCACCGTGTTTCTGAGCGCCAACCGCAACAAGCGAAGCATTGCCATCAATATGAAGTTGGAGAAGGGGCGGGCGCTGGTGCATGCGCTCGCAAAGTCCGCCGACGTTGCGATCGAGAGCTTTGGCACGGGCGTTGCCGAGCGGTTAGCCATCGATGCCGACAGCCTTCGTGCTCTGAACGACCGGTTGATACATTGCAGCATATCAGGATTTGGCCGTTCCGGCCCGCTGAAGAATTCACCGGGTTACGACGTGATCCTGCAAGCTTTCAGCGGCGTGATGTCGATGACCGGGGATGAGGCCGGCGGGTACATCCGCAGCCCCATTTCGCCGATCGATCAGATGACTGGCGTACATGCCTTCAGTGGTATCCTCGCCTGCCTGTTGGCGCGAGAGAAGTCGGGCAAGGGAGCTTCGATTCAGGTGTCGCTGTTCGATACTGCGCTCGGGCTTCTGGGCTACAATCTCCAAACTTTCTGGGAACGTGGGGTTCAGCCCGCTAAATGCGGCTCCAGCCATGAATTGCTTTGCCCCTACCAGGCTTTCGAGGCGGCTGACGGACCGATCATGATCGGTGTGGCCAACGACAATCTCTGGCGCAAATTCTGCGCGGTCGCGGGCCTTAAGTCGATCGTCGACGATCCCAAATTCCGCACCAATGCAAATCGTGTCACCCATCGCGCCGAGACGCTCGATCATGTTCAATCGGCGATTGCGACCAGGACGGTCGGACATTGGAACGCTGCCCTCACCGAGGTCGGCATTCCCTGTTCGCCGATCAATACGCTCGCTCAGCTCCTCGAGCACCCACACACCAGGGCGAACAAGACCATCATGCAATACGACCACGTCGCAGCCGGTCGTCTCAACTGCGTGGGTCATCCCGTGACCTTTGTCGGGGAAGAACGCAGCGTCGGCCTGCCGCCGCCCATGCTGGGACAGCATACCGACGAAGTCTTGAAGGAGATGGGCCTTTCGCCGGAAACCATCGAACGGCTGCGCCGCGAAGACGTGGTGAGCTGACGCAGGGTTGTTCACGCTCTGAACCGAATGCCTTCTTCAGTGGGGTACGCTGAATTGTCCACTATGGACTGGGATGACATCCGCTTCTTTCTAGGTGTCGCACGCGCCGAACAGTTCTCGGCTGCTGCGGCGCGAATGGGAGTCGACACGGCGACTGTAGCCCGGCGGATCAACGCTCTGGAGAAATCGCTGAATGCTCGCCTGTTCGACAGGCGACATACCGGCTGCGTCCTGACTGAGGCTGGAGAGCGGTTCTTTCAGACTGCTGAAGATCTCGAATCGAATATTTTGCGGGCACAAGCTGATCTATCGCGGTCCGATGTCCTCGTTACCGGGGCGGTAAGAATCGCTGCTCCTGACGGGTTCGGCACGTTGTTTCTGTGTCCGCGACTTGCAGCGCTTAAGGCCCGGCATCCTGCATTGACGATACAATTAGTGCCGATCACGCGAACATTTTCACTGTCCAGGCGCGAAGCTGATCTCGCGGTGACCATCGAGCAGCCGGCCGAGGGCCGGCTGGTCTCCCGCAAACTCATCGACTATTCACTCCATTTTTATGCGTCACGGAAGTATCTCGAAGAGCACGGAGCTCCAACAACCGCCAACGATCTCTCGCGCCACTGCCTGATCACATATGTGCCGGATCTAATCTTTGCGGAGCAACTCATCTTCATGCCTGAAATATACGGGCCATCGTATAGCAGATTGGAGTGTTCCACCGCAGTAGGCCAGTTGGAGGCGGTGCGGAGCGGCGCAGGAATAGGGATCTTGCATGACTATGCCGCCCATCGGGACAAGGAGTTACGAGTTGTGTTGCCAGCCGTCCGATTTGACCGAACTTACTGGATGGTTACGCACGCGGACCTCCAGGGCATCGCCCGCGTCCGAGCCGCCATCGACTTTATAGTCGATGAGGTCCGGGCGAATAGGGCGACATTCAGACAGGAGCTGGGGTGAGTCATTCGCCACGATTTTCCTCCACATTGCTTACTCACTCGAACGAGGCAGAGTTGGAGTTTCAGTCCGAGTGCTCATATCGCGCTGTAAAATAAGAAAAAACTGGCGCACCCGACACGATTCGAACGTGTGACCTTTGCCTTCGGAGGGCAACGCTAAGCGACTGAAAATAGCAATTTGGCATGGTTGCATGTCCCCGCAGCAAAGCTGAGACGCCAAACATAGGTTGCGCTGTGTTGTTGATACAGGCGTTACCAGCAGTACTTCGCGGATTTTCATAGAGGCGGAAACGGGTTTTGAGTGGCACACGAGCCAAGTTGAGTGGCGAAGGAGTGTCCAATAAAACGTCCAACAAAGCGTCCAACAGGAAGTTTGGCACGTGCCGTAAGCAGCTGGAATTGCTAAGAAAAATCGAATGAAAATTTGGGTCGGAGCGCTTCACCCGCTCCGATTTTCTACGCCACGATACGATCTAGTGCGATTTGGCACGCTTTTATGCGCGCGTCTCCTCGCCGGCGATCCTGCGCCGATTGAGATCAACCTCTCCTAGAAACTTATCCCGCTGTCTGCTTCGCCTTCCACGGCGGGGATAAGGTTCGCGGCGAGAAAGTCCACGAAAGCTCTGAGCTTGGGAGCGAGATGCCGGCTCGACGGCCACAGCACCCGAAGCGGTCCGGAGCGGTCGGCGTAGTCGTCGAGCACGGTGACGAGCAGGCCTTCACGAAGTTGCCGGCCGATGGCGAAGTCCGGCAAATAGGCGATGCCCAGGCCTTGCTCGGCCATATAGATCAGCGGCTCAAGCGTGCTTGCGACCGCCGTTTTCGGCAGTTCGATCTCGACGCCGGCCTGCTCAGGCGGCAAGGGCCATTGCTCGAACCGTCTGCTGGTCGGAAACCTGTGGTGCAGACAGGCATGAGCCTTGAGATCATCAGGGGTTTTGGGAACACCTTTGGCCGCGAGATAAGCCGGGGCCGCCACCAGGCGCCGGCGATAGGTGCCCAAGGCCCGCGACATCAAGCGCGTGTCGCCGGCGTCGGCGAAGCGCACCACGGCGTCAAAACCCTCCTCGATCACATCGATGATCCGATCGCTGAAATCGAGATCCAGCATGATCTCGGGATAGGTCCGCATGAACGCCGCGAGCGTCGGTATCATCAGCATGCCGACCAATGGCAGACCGACACGCAGCGTGCCGCGCGGGGCCTCGTGTGTCTGCGACAGCTCAAGCTCGGCTGCTTCGATTTCAGAAAAGATGCGCCGGCAGCGCTCGAGGAACAGGGCCCCTTCCGCAGTGAGTGCGATGCTGCGTGTGCTGCGATGGAGAAGGCGCACGCCGAGCCGTTCCTCCATCCGCGCCACTGACTTGCCGATCGCCGATGACGACACGCCGAGTTGCCGTCCCGCAACCGTGAAGCTTCGGGCTTCCGCCGCGTGAACGAAGGCATTGAGCGATCCCAGGCTGTCCATCGGTGAACCTCCATTTCGGACAATGGTGTCCGATATATTTGGAATTATGGCCTATTTTTCAAACGTCCGGGAGCGCGCATCTTGGGGCCAACGCCGCAACCGACCTCTCTCACAACACAGGGTTGGCGACGGCGGCCACAGAAATCTTTTCTTATCAAGGAGATAGTCATGTCCTCATCAGTCGTTCTCATCACTGGGGCCCTCACGGGCATTGGCCGCGCAGCGGCGGTCTCGTTCGCGAAAGCGGGCCATCGCGTCGTTGTTTCCGGGCGCAAGCCGGATGCCGGTGAGGCACTGGTTCGCGAATTGCGTTCGCTCGGTACTGAGGCCGAATTCGTCCAGGCCGATGTGCGCAAGGAAGACGATGTCCGTCGTCTCGTCGACCGCACGGTCGAGCGCTTCGGGCGTCTTGATGTCGCGGTCAACAATGCCGGCACCGAAGGCAAACCCGGCCCCATCACGGAGCAGACCGCGGAAAGCTATTCCGCGACGTTCGACACCAATGTTCTCGGCGTACTCCTGAGCATGAAGCACGAGGCGCGCGTCATGCAGGGACAGCGCAGCGGGACCATCATCAACATCTCCTCGACCTATGGGCACGAGGGCGCGGCGGGGGCTCCGATCTATGTCGGCAGCAAGCACGCCGTCGAAGGCATCACCAAGTCGGTGGCGCTCGAGCTCGCGAAGTCGGGGATCCGCGTCAATGCCGTGGCACCTGGCGCAACCGACACCGGCATGTTGACCCGCTTCACAGGCACGCCGGAGAACAAGGCGGCTCTGACGGCGACTGTTCCGATGGCCCGCCTCGGCCTCACGGAGGAAATCGCCAACGCGATCGTCTTCATCGCGTCGGAGGGAGCCTCCTACATCACCGGCCATGTCCTCCACGTCGATGGCGGCAAGAGCCACTGACTCTGAGGGCTTTCTCGTTCGCGCTTCATCGATCCGGCTTGTTCACGGCAGTCGATTGTTGCGACCAAACCCGATTAGCGCGCAACGCATTTCAAATGGTGGGAGGAGCCCGATGGGCAACGTAGTGACAAAGCACAGCATTTCTTCCGAGCTGGCACAGAAGATGGTCGATCAAGCGGTGGCGAAAGCCAGACAAATGGGGGTCGCCGAGAACATCGCGATTCTCGATGACGGCGGCAATCTCAAGGCCTTTAGCCGGATGGATGGGGCCCCGATCCTTTCCATCGAGATTGCGCAGAACAAGGCGTACACAGCTCTGTTCGGCGTCTCCACTCAGGACTTTTTCGACTTTATCCAGCGCGACCCGTCGCTTCTGGCCGGGATCCCCACGCTTGCGCGTGTGGCGGCGTACGGAGGAGGGTTTCCCATCAAGGTGGGCGGAGAGGTCGTCGGGGCAATCGGGGTGAGCGGGGCCCCCACCGTGCAGCACGACGTCGATTGCGCGAAAGCAGCCCTTGCGCTCGTGCCCGATGCGATGCGGGACGAATAATTGGAGCTCAGATCATGGTGATTCATACCCGTCCAGAAATGTCTCATCCGCGCCAGGACATGACTCACGCCCACCAGACCGCACCAACACAGTTCGTCGAGGCCAACGGCATCCGCTTCGCCTATCGCCGCTTCGGGAAGTCGGGCGGGGTGCCGCTCGTTTTCAACCAGCATTTCACGGGGACGATGGACCATTGGGATCCGGCGGTGACGGATGGCCTCGCAAAGACGCGGGAGGTGATCCTGTTCAACAACGCCGGCGTCTCCAGCAGCTCCGGCGAGGTTCCGATCTCCTGTGAACAAATGGGGACGAACGCCGTCTCTTTTATCAGGGCGATTGGACTGCCGAAGGTCGATGTGCTCGGATTTTCGATCGGCGGCTTTGTCGCGCAGGAGATCACTCTTCAGGCGCCCGACCTCGTGAGGCGCCTGGTCCTGGTCGGCACCGGCCCGCGCAGCGGCGAAGGCATGGCGACCCTCACGCCGGAGGCGCAGGAAATCTTCGGCGCCACTTATGACGACCCCGATCATCTTTGGCTTCGGGTCCATTTCACGCGGTCCGAGAAAAGTCAGGCTGCAGGCCGAGAGTTTCTCAAACGCTTCCGCCTGCGCGCGCAGAACCGCGATCCCGAGGTCAACAAAAAAGTTGCGCCTGCCCAGATCGAAGCCATCACCAAATGGGGCGCACCACGGGAGAAGCCGTTCGACTATCTGAAATCGATCCATCAGCCGACGCTGGTCGTCAATGGCGACAACGACGTGATCATCTATTCGGTGAACTCCTCAATTCTGCAGCGGCATCTCCCGAATGCACAGCTGATCCTCTATCCGGACGCCGCCCACGGGTCGCAGTATCAATATCCCGATCGGTTCGTCCAGCACGTCTCTCTGTTCTTGTCCGAAGAACAAGCGCCATGAGCACACATTCGGAGAGCGCGATAGTGACCACCAGTACCTGCCAACACGGAGACAAGTCATGACTGACAAGCCAGTGAAGATTCCGGGGCCGGACCACCCGATTTCGATCGAAGCGAACCCGTCTCGCGTCGTGGTCAAGGTCGGCGGAAAAATCATCGCCGACACAAGCGCTGCGTTGACACTTCGCGAGGCGTCGTATCCGCCCGTTCAGTATATCCCCCGTCGGGACGTCGATATGGCCGCGCTTATGCACAGCGAACACACTTCGTATTGCCCCTACAAAGGCGACGCTTCCTACTACAGCATTCCCGCCGGCGGTGATCGTTCACGCAACGCGGTGTGGACTTATGAGGCCCCATTTGAAGCGATGGCGCAGATCAAGGATTACATCGCCTTCTACCCGGACCGGGTCGACGAGATAAGCTAACCGGCGAGAGGAAGGAGCAAGAGAGATGGCGTCGATGGAAAATGCTTGTCCTCGAAGCATTCAATACACTCTTCAACAAACGGGATTATGCGAACACGAACCGGCCAGAGGCCGATCTCGACGTCTTCAGCTAAGTGATAAATAATGGTTCGTCGGGCCCAGCTGCGTCCAATGAAACGTCCCAACAAAGCGTCCAACACAAAAACTGGCTGCGCATCTAAGCCTATGATATGCAATCGAAAATCAGATCGTATAATACGAATTGGCGCGCTTCACCCGCTCCGATTTTGTACGCTACTCTACGATTTTGTGCGATATGGCACGCTTTTGAACGCTGCCCTCAGTCGCCGCCCGCCGAGCGAACTACCGCGCTTGCGACTTCGGATATATTTTGCCGAATAACTTGTTCAATCGGCTCCGGAATTCGTTTGCAGCCGGTCGATGTGCATGTGATGTTCTTTGGCACTGCTCGTCGCTCCCAGGAAACGATACAATCGATCCGAGCGTCGAATCAGAGGGCAGGGATTAGGACTGCGGATGGCCAAGGCCGACCACATCAAAAAGCTTATTGCAAGCTTTGGCCGGAACCAGGAGTTCCGCGCGGCGGCCCTTCGTATCATTGATGATGCGGCCAATCAGGGAAAGCGGCCGTTCGCGGAGTCGCTTAGGAAGATTCTCGACGCCAACGTCCGTCCTGATTACCAGGCCGTACCGCAACCTGGATTGACTACGCTTGCGAGCCAAATCGATCCTGCTACGGATCTTATTGACGAAATCGCCGTCGCTCGTAGCCTGAACGACATTGTCCTCAATTCCGATACGCGGTTGCTGATTGAGGGGCTCATCGAAGAACGCCGCCGAAGTGAGGAATTGCGGCGTCATCGCCTCCCGATTTCTACTCGGTTGCTATTTTCCGGGCCGCCCGGCTGTGGGAAGACTTTTTGCGCCGAGGTTCTCGCGCGCGAGTTGTCGATGCCGCTCTACAGCGCTCGCATCGACGTGATCATTTCGTCGTTTCTCGGAGAAACGGCCAGCAACCTGCGTCGCCTGTTTGAGTTCGCCACACGCAAGCCTTCCATCCTGTTCCTCGATGAGTTTGATGCGCTCGCACGGACAAGAACGGATACGGCAGAGCACAATGAATTGCGCCGTGTCGTGAATAGCCTGCTCTTGATGATCGAGCGTTTCAAAGGGCCTGGTTTTGTGATCGCGGCGACCAACTTGCCTCAATTTTTGGACGAGGCTGTGTGGCGGCGATTCGATGACATACTCTCATTTGATCTCCCCACGGAACGCGAGATCGAACTCCTGCTGACACGCCAATTTGCGAATTTTCCGGCGCATTTTGATCTTTCGACGACAATCAGCAAGCTTGTCGGCATGTCCTACGCGGACATTGAGCGGATCTGCATCGATGCAATCAAGAAAGCCGTCTTAAAGAAGCGCAAATCCGTCAGCGAGACAGAATTCGCTGCTGCGCTCCGGCAAGAAACACGTCGCAAGAGTTTGACGTCCAACCGAAGCCTCTGACGCGCAGCCAAAAATGGCGAAGCTTCCCCATCTGCCGCTTGAGCGGCTGGAAAAGACGCTCGACCGCCGCAGGGTCCCGGCGCCCGTGGCTCCGCCAGCCCGCGAAAGTGCGGGTGCTCATGCCGCCAGCATCACAGCGCAAATCGATGCGGTCACGAAGGATCAACAGGCCCTTCCGAAGATCGAAGGTATCGATCCTGAGCTTATCCTGAAGGTGCGCTTGAGCGCGCCGATCCAGGAGGATACTTGGCGCACCGCGGGGTTCAAAGTGCTTGCTCAGGAGCCCGGCGGCATTCTTGTGCTGTTCAGCGATGATACCGAGTTAAAGGCTTTCCGCGAACGGCTCGCCGAATATCAAAAAGGTGTCCAAGGCGACGCGAAGAATCCGGCTTACAATCAGCTTTTTGCAGCCATCGACGACGTTCGCAACCTTTCTGCCTCTGATCGTATTGGGTTCCGACTGGGCGCGGACGGAAAATCAACTGCTACGGATTTTGACGCGCGGACAAATTTCACTATCGATGTCGAACTTTGGGACGCGCCGACCCAACTTGATCGCCAAATCCGCGTGCAAAAGATTGTCGATCATGTCGAAGCTGCGGGAGGGGAGATCCTGTCTCGCTATGTAGGCGCCGCCGGCCTAATCGTGCTTCGGGCCCGGATGCGCGGATCTGTGCTACGCGACCTGCTCGAATTGCCTGCAATTGCTCAGATTGACATCCCGCCGATACCCGATCTCGGGGAACGTGATCCGCCTGTCGTCACAATCGAGGACGTTGCGGCACCGTCACCTCCCGCGGAGGCCCCTCTAATCGGCGTCATCGACAGCGGTAGCACGGATCATCCGCTTCTGACCCCCTCTCTTGTAAGCTCGCTTGGAGTGCCTGATGCACTGGGCACAGCCGATGTCTGGGGACACGGAACGAAGGTCGCTGGCATCGCGGCCTTTGGAGATATCCGCGAGTGCGTCGATAGGAAGGCCTTTGAAAGTCCAGTACGGATCATATCAGTCAAAGTCGTTAACGACGAAGGTCGCTTCGATGATGCGGCAACAATACCGGACCAGATGGAGAAAGCCATCCGCGTTCTTCAGGAGCGTGGATGTCGGATCATCAATGTTGCGCTGGGCGATGCCCATCGCATTCCCTACGACGGCGGGCGTGTGTCACCATGGGCAGCGACACTCGATACTCTGGCCCGAGAGCTCGATATCGTCATCATTGTCTCGGCTGGAAACTCCGGCTCAGGCACGCGTGCTCCCTGGGGAGAGGAAGCGGAGCAAATCACGCGGGATTATCCAGACTACCTCGTGTCTTCGGAAAACCGCATCGTCGAGCCCGCAACCGCCGCGATCGCAGTGACGGTTGGAAGCTTGGCGCATGCTAACGGACTACCAACAGACGGATCGGGTGGAGCAGAACTGCGAGCCATCGCGTCGCTCAACCTGCCGACACCCGTCACCCGCTCGGGTCCGGGCGTCAATGACTCGATCAAGCCTGATCTAGTTGATTTTGGAGGCACCGTGCTTTTTGACGGCATGACGCAAAGAATCGTGTCGGGCGATCAGTACGCCAGCGCTGGGATGTTGACATTGCGCCCTGACTATTTGGGGGGATTGCTGACGTCTTCGACCGGTACTTCAATGGCCGCGCCACGCATAGCTTACAAAGCCGCGTTGCTCCTGCGCGCAATGCCGACCGCATCTGCGAATATGATTCGAGTTCTGCTTGCGCTTTCTGCAAGTTCGCCTGCTGAAGCTTTGCAATGTCTTCAAGGGTTCGGCCCGGATGGCCAGCGTGCTTGTTTGGGATACGGCATTCCCGATGTTGCTCGTGCCCTGGATTCGGAAGAGCGGCGAGTTATCCTCATCGCCGATCGGCAAGAACTCGCGACCGACCAGTTTGCGCTCTATCGTGTTCCATTGCCCAGTGAATTTCAGAAGACGAAGGGCAAGCGGCATATCCGCGTGAGCCTTGCATTCGACCCGCCAGTTCGACACACCCGCCTCGAATACCTGGGCCTGCGTCTCAACTATCATCTGATCCGTGGAATGGAGCCTGAGGCGATATTCGAACATTTCAGGCATCGGACAAAGGAAGAGGGGGCGTTTGAGAAGTTGCCGGATTCCGCGAAATGTCCGCTTGATCCTTCTCGTGACCTTCGCGGAACGAGCACGTTGCAAAGGTCAATGATGACGATGCATCGCAACGTCGATCGCTATGGCGGCGACTACTATCTCGCGGTATTTGCGGAACGGCGATGGGCCGGGGAGGAGATTACGCATCAACGTTTTGCCGTTGCCGTTGAACTGGAGCACGAAGCGCAGATCAACATCCATCAACCGCTTCGCGTTCGCCTGCGCGCTTGACGCGAAGAGGTCGTTGCCCTGGCAATCGCCTTTCTTCTGGGTAATTCCGTGGATTTAAGGGCTATCCAACTAGCTGCCGGACTAGAGGACTCAGGCCATGTTCGCATCCGAAGTCTTTTGGTCGAAATGCGCGAAAGCGATGCTTGTCAAGTCCTCCTGATCAAAAGCCGCCGATTGGCGAGGCCGTCATTACGGGCAGCCTGCGAGGACAATCGACGACCGCGCGCGACCTAATGACCGTGCGTACCGCTTATCCCTATCGAACGCTGCGGCTGTGGACGTCGGGCGACCAGCCCGTGCTTGATGTGTGGCTGGGCTACACACCTGTCGATGCCGAGCAAAAGATGCGGCACCTGGGTCGCGCGTCCTCCGCCTAATGTTCGAGGTTGACGGCGCCACCGGGGTGAGCATCGCTGGAACTCGCCTCCCGGCTTTGGCGCAACTCTTCTTTTAGCTGTGCCAGCTCCTGCTCCAAGCGTTCGGTGCGGTCGAGAGTGTAGTCGAAGCCTGTGTAGTCGAGCGCTTGGAGCCAAGCCTTGACGGCGGCGAGTGCGCGGCGAAATTTTCCCTGCTTGGGGATCGGATCGATTGCTGTGTCGGGCATCGGAAAACTCCTCGTTGCGCGATGCCGGGCTCGCCCGCCCGCAAACCGCAAGGCTTGACAGGTTCGGATATCCCATCTAGTTAGTCAACTGACTTATCGATCGCTGACGCCGTCGCTTCATCGAGGCGGGCGAACAAACGGGCAAAATCGTCGTCACCGCTTGATCCCTTGTCCAGGAGCGCCGTCATGTCCGTCCAGCCTCTCTTTACCCCAGTCCGCATGGGCGAACCGGATCTGCCCAATCGCATTGTCATGGCACCGCTCACCCGCATGCGCGCTGGGCCGATCGATCACGTGCCGACCGCGCTGCAGGCCGAATACTATGCCCAGCGGGCTTCGGCCGGACCGATCGTCGCGGAAGCGACCGCGATCAGTCCCCCAATCACGTCATGCGGGAAGGTCGAGGACAATCATCCCGATCGTGCCGCGTATCTCGGGCACGGCTGGACGGCGTACGCCGCCCTGACGCGCGGTCTCGCCGTGCATCCGGGGGACGCTGTGTTTGTGCCGAGCGGCGGAGAGCTTCCTCGCAACTTTGTCGATGGTCCCATGATTTGGAAGGGTATTTAACTATGAAACTCAAGAGCAATACGATTTTGATCACCGGCGGCGCCAGCGGCATCGGTTACGAACTCACCAAACAACTCACGGCGCTTGGTAATAAGATTCTTATCACGGGCCGCGATCAGGCTAAGATGGACCGTGCGAAAGCGGCCTTTCCAAAAATTCACACCTTTCAAAGCGACGTTTCCGATCCGGAAGCGATCGCCACTCTTTACGAAGAGGTCACCAAACAATTTCCAGAGCTCAACATTTTGATCAACAACGCCGGCATCATGCGTAAGATCAATGTTCACGACAAAGCCGGAAGCCTCGAAGACATCACTCGAGAGATTGAAGTCAATTTGAGCGGGCCGATCCGCATGGTGAAACAGTTCTTGCCGCATTTGAAAACAAAATCAGAGGCGGCAATCATGAACGTTTCATCGAGTTTGGCATTTGTTGCGTTGCCCATTTCACCGGTTTATTGCGCCACCAAGGCCGGTCTGCATTCGTTCACCGAGTCTCTTCGCGTGCAACTGAAAAACACCAAAGTGAGGGTATTTGACCTAGCGCCACCTGCGACACAAACCGAACTCTTGGATGACTTTGATGTTGAAGACCTGAAAGGCGCTTCTATCATGAAGGTGGAAGACATGGTTAGGGTCGCCGTCAAAGGAATGCAAACCAATCGATTTGAAATTCGTCCAGGTCAGGCGAATCAGCTCAAAATCATGAATCGCTTGGCGCCTGGATTTATTTTGAAACAAATGAGCCGATCGGTCGATCGTATGCTCAAAACACAGAATTAATTCGAAGTATCGTGCCGCGTATCTCGGTCACGTCTGTTGCTTTGGCGCATTATCCTACCTTGGAAGCAATCAAGGTGTCGGCAGCGTCGCCCTCCGAACGGGCGCGGCTCGTGAGGTTTGTTCGGGTCCCAGCAGAGAGAAAATGAACGATGGGTAAACTAGAAGGGAAAGTGGCTGTCATTACAGGAGCCACGCAAGGTATCGGCTTCGCCACGGCAAAACTCTTCGTCAGTGAGGGCGCCTATGTTTTCATTACTGGCCGTCGTCACAAGGAGCTTGAAGAAGCCGTAGCGTCAATCGGCAGCAACGTCACGGGCGTTCAAGGCGACGCGTCGAACTTGGCCGACCTCGATCGTCTCTACGAGAGCGTCAAAGCGAGAGGCCGAATTGATATCCTCTTCACCAATGCCGGACTGGGCGGATCTCTCCCTTTGGGAAGTATCACCGAGGAGCACTACGACCAGATCTTCGATACGAACGTCAGGGGGCTGCTCTTCACCGTCCAGAAGGCGCTCCCGCTTCTAAGCGATGGCGCTTCCATCATTCTGACCGGTGCGGCCGCGGGCTCCAAAGGCACCCCCAGCTTCGGCGTCGCCTCTGCGACCAAGGCGGCAATTCGTTCATTCGCGCGAACCTGGACCGTGGAACTGAAGGACCGGCGCATCCGCACAAACGTTCTTAGCCCTGGACCTGTCCTTACGGCGTCGCTGAAGGCGGCCATGCCGGCTGAGGCCTTCGGGCGCATCGTGTCTACCGTCCCAATGGGCCGCATTGCGGAGCCCGAAGAGATCGCCAAGGTCGCGCTCTTTCTGGGCTCGGACGACTCCAGCTTCGTCACGGGGATCGAACTGTTTGCCGATGGCGGCAGAGCACAAGTCTGACTATCGCTGATCTTGGGAAATGGCCGGTCTTTTCTGGAGCCTCCAACCGGAGAACGCGGCTCCCACGCACCGCATGAGGTCCCGTGCTCTGCCTGGCGATCGACTGCGGACCGATGGAGGAGCGAGCGACACGCGCGCACTCGAACGCCCTATCGGGTACGTCAGGATCAGGGATCGTGGCTGGCCAGAAGAAAGCCGCAGACTTGACAGGTTTGCCAGTCCCCATCATATCCAAGTTAGTTGACGGACTTATACACATGGCTAGGACAAATATCGACAAGCGATCGCGGCTGCTTAGCGCGGCAGTGGAATTGACGTACCAGAACGGGTTCGAGGCCACCTCGCTTGCCGACATCGCGCGCGAAGCCAAGGTTCCTCTCGGCAACGTCTATTATTACTTCAAGACCAAGGACGAGATTGGTGAGGCGATCGTCGAACTGAGGCTGGCGCATCTGTCCGCGCAGCGGCAGCGATGGAGCGAAGCTGGATCGCCCAAGGATCGGCTTTGCGCCTGCGTCCAAGGCGTCTTCGAGAATAAGGATTGCTTGGCGCAGCTCGGCTGCCAGGTCGGGACGTTTTGCTCCGAGCTCCACAAGGCGGGCGGCCCGGTGGCCACCAGAGCGACCGAGATATTCGCTCAACACCTGGCCTGGATTGAGAGCCAGTTTCGGGCACTCGGAAAGGGGAAAGACTCCAACGGCCTTGCCGTGCACCTGCTTTCCGCCATGCAAGGCGTTTCGGTCCTGGCTCATACCTTTCATGACTCCGGTCTGGTGGCGAGGGAGACCAAGCGCCTCAAGAGTTGGATAGAGAGCTTGTGAGACGCCAGGCGGGCTGAACCCGCAGGCCCACACGGCGAAGACTGAAGTGAGCCGAGCGAAATGTGCATTGTAATTAGTCAGTCAACTAACATACACTTGGATTAGTGATCGGACGGCACAACAAGCCCCAAGCGGGGAGAATGGAGCTTTTATGAAAATTGTTCTAATTGGCGCAAACGGAAAGATCGGGGAACTGGTTCAAACGGCCATGGCCGGCGCCGGCCATGAGATTGTCAAGGTCGGACGCAAGTCAGGCGATTTCCAAGTCGAGATCGAGAACCGCGAAAGTGTCAGGAAGCTTTATCAAGCCGTCGGCTCGTTTGATGCCGTAGCCATTGCAGCAGGTGAAGTCGCATTTGCTCCGCTTTCGGAACTCACCGCTGAAAAGTGGCAGTTCTCGTTGGGAAGCAAGCTCATGGGCCAGATCAGTCTGGTCCAGGAGGCGATCCCGTTCGTCAACGAAAGGGGATCCTTCACCTTGGTTTCGGGCGTTCTTAATGAAGAACCGATCTTCGCCGGTGTCGCGGGTGCAACCGTCTCGGGCGCATTGGAAGGTTTTGTTCGGGCTGCCGCCGTCGAACTTCCCAAGGGACTGCGGATCAATGTGGTGAGTCCGACTATCCTAAAAGAATCCGAAGCTCAATTTGGTCCGTTCTTTCCCGGCGTAGTTCCGGTCGAAGGCTGGAGAGTGGCACAGGCCTACAAACGCGCGATTCTGGGGGTGCAAACCGGCCGCGTCTACAGAGTTGATTGAGCTTGCCCAGCGTTTATTCGAAGACCGCGGGTTTGACAAAAGGATCGACTTGTCGTGGCAAGTCAGCCGACTGACTTGAGCAACAAACACAACAAGCCCTGAGCAGGCAGAACGGAACAGAAAGAATGAGAGTCCGGCGCCGGGCCCTTTCGCCTGCGGTCATGACGGTCTTCAGTTTAGTCGGGGCCGCACTGGTCGTAGCGAGCAACAGCGCGGTCACGCCGCTGTACCGGCTGTACCAGCAGTCCATGCATCTGACGCCGCTGATGATCACTCTGGTGTACGCAGTCTATACCTTCAGCCTGCTGGCAGCGCTGCTGACGGTCGGGGGGCTGTCGGACTATGTGGGGCGCCGGCCGGTCATTCTCAGCGGTCTGCTGTTGAACGCGATCGCGATGGTCCTGTTCTCTTATGCCACCGATGTCGGACAACTGATCCTGGCGCGCGCGGTGCAAGGCCTGTGCGTCGGCACTGCGACGCCGGTGCTGGGCGCTGCAATTCTCGACACCGACCACAGACGCGGACCCTTACTCAACAGCGTCACGGCATTTCTCGGGCTGACGGCTGGCGCGCTCGGTGCTGCGGCCCTCGTCACCTTCGCGCCCGATCCGCTGCATCTGGTCTATGAGGTGCTGTTCGCGCTCACGGCTCTGATGATGGTCCTGCTATTCGTGATGCCCGAGACGGTGTCACGCAAGGCCGGCGCGTTGGCGTCGCTGCGGCCGCGTGTCAGTGTGCCCAGACAATCGCGCGCGGCGCTGTTGCGTGTGACGCCGGCCAGCATTGCGGCCTGGGCGTTTGGCGGCTTTTACCTTTCGCTGATGCCGACTGTGGTGGCGACGACCTTGGGCGTCCGCGCGCCCTGGGTCGGTGGCATCGTCGTTGCCGCGCCCTGGTTGTCCGCCGCGCTAACTGTGGGAGCGCTGCGACAATTGGCTGCGCGCCGGTTGCTGGTGCTGGGTACCGGCGCATTGTCGCTGGGCGTCGTCGCCTCGCTGCTCGGCATTTGGCAGCACAGCGTGGCCGCCTTGGTCGCCGGTGCCGTGATTGCCGGTCTTGGCTTGGGCGCATCGCTCTCCGGCTCGTTGAGCGCGCTGTTGCCGACCGCCGAAGCGCATCAGCGCGCCGGCTTGCTGGCGACGTTCTATGTGCTGTCCTATCTCGCCCTCGGTCTGCCGGCGCTGGTCGCGGGCGCCTCGGTGCCGTTGATCGGGCTGGATACCGTGGCCTATGTGTACGGCGCGGTGGTCATCGTGCTCGCCATCATCTCGATGATCGCGTCACTGCGCAGCATTGGGAACGCGGCTGACGAAGGGGACAGTTGAGAAAGAGGGCTTGGGCCTTCCTTTCGAAGATGGAGCATACTTCTTTGTCCGATGCTTTGATTAGCTTGATCCCAACCTACGGGCCGTGGATCATCTTTGGTATTGTTGCGCTCGAAAATGCCGGCGTGCCTCTCCCCGGAGAGACGATCCTTGTTGCAGCTGCACTCCTTGCCGCTACCACTGGTCAGATCAGCATCGTCGTCGTTGTACTAGCATCTGCAGCGGGTGCCATTGTCGGGGACGGCATTGGATACATGGTCGGGCGTCGATTTGGTTTGCCCCTTATTCGCAGATACGGCCGGTACATCCGCCTCGATGAGAATCGATTGTTGATCGGTCGATATCTTTTCTTCCGGTATGGAAACGTCGTCGTCTTCTTTGGGCGTTTCGTTGCAGTGCTACGAATGTTTACGGCTTTGCTTGCGGGCGCCAATAGCATGCCGGCAGGTCGTTTTTTCTTCTTCAACATAACTGGTGGAGTCTGCTGGGCGTGCCTCTTCGGCTTCGGCGCTTATGCAGTGGGTGCCGGAATTTACACTATTTCGGGAACGTTGAGTGTGATCTCATTGGGGTTATTTATTGCGGTGGGATTTGCACTCTCAATTTTCATGCGCCGAAATGAAGTCACGCTACGCCGTCGAGCGGAGCTGGCTCTGTCAGATCATTCGCGCGGATGACTAACTTCCGGTAATGGCAGATAGTGTTGCACAACTCAACAAATGATTTTCAGCGAGTTTTCGCGAAATGGGCAACATCGAGATCATACTTGGCGGCCGTGCGCGTGCCGGCGACACGGGCGAGAAGGTCGTCGAGCAGTTCGGCGCCGCGGTCGCGGCGACTGCGGCCTAGGCGCTCGAAAACTTGCATTTCCCCAGAGCCGGTCGGGGGGCCCAGACGAGGACAGAGATCAAAGCATTCGCCGACCATCGCGCCGCCGAATTCTGAGACTTGCACGCACCTCCCCGAGCGAGCGCCCGCAGTCGCGGAGCGATGGGATCGCGATAGTTTGGACCGTGAACTTGGATCGAAAGGACCAAGCCGATGCTTGAACTGAATGTTTCGAACGTTCCTCACGCGACAGCCAGCGACGACGGGTTGACCCTCGCGATCATCTTCGATCTCGAAGACGGGGGCCAAGCGCGGATGCACATTCCCTACGGCCAGTACGACTGGTGGATTCAAGCGATGCAGGTCGTGGCCTCCGCCGCGTTCCGGAAGCAGGTCGAGGCCGACCGGGTTTCGGCAATTCCCAATCCCGTCAACGCCACGCAGATAGCCGACAGTGTGCGGATCCTCGCGAATCCAAAGCACCAGCATGCGCTCATGCAGGTAACCGGCCGAGCCTTCGAGAACGGACCTCTTGCGATGGGGCAGGTCTCGTTCTCGCCGTCGCTTGTCGAGTATCTTGCCCAGAAGTTTGCGGAAATCGACGCGCAACTCAAGCGCGCAGACAACCTTTCGTAAGCCTGCGGCGGTGCAGAAGGGCGTAACGCCGGAGGCGCCCCGAAGGCTGCCGCGCCTCGTAGTGGCGCCGCCGCCACTTGCAGCCCTACCAGGATCCTTGGTTCCGAAGCATGTCGAAGGTGGACATGAAAAGATGCTCGAGCTCGCGGCGCAGTACAAGGCGCTCGCCGAGTTCATGAAGGTCGAATTCTTTGACGCCGGCAGCGTATTTTCGACCGACGCCGTGGACGGGATCCATTTCACCGCCAAGAACAATGCGGATCTGGGAATTGCTCTCGCCGGAAAGGTTGTGGAGATATTTGCCTCACACCACACCACGTGCGAGCAGACTTTTGCACGGCGCTGCCCAAAGGGCTGACGGTCGGCGGGAAGATTGTTGGTGGTCCGAAGCCGCCGCGCGGAAGTGTTTGCGCGGAGGCCGCGCGGGCATTGCGATATTTAGTTGTCCGATACATGTGAATTTGGTTGCGCCGCTATATCCGGGTTTCCGGGCGATGCAGAAACATACAGATGAGGGGTTCAGAGTGGCGTTGTGCCGGCGCGTGACCGGTAACGGCCGGGAGAGAAGCTGTAGTGTTGTTTGAACGCCTTCGAAAAAGCCGTCGCCGTCTCGTAACCGACCCGCGTCGCGATCTGTGGGATGGCGTCGTCGCCCGTTTCGAGCATTCGCGCGGCCTCGTCCATCCGTCGCGCCACGAGGTAACGATATACAGGCTGGCCGACAAGCCTGGTAAAGCGAGCCGAGAAAGCCGAGCGGCCAAGCCCCACATGGCGTCCCAGCTCCCCAAGAGTCCATGCGCGCCCGGGATGTTCGTGGATCAGCTGAAGCGCCTTGCCTATGTACCGATCCGCGATTGCGCCGAGCCAGCCACCTTCGCCCGGACCAAGGGATTTTATCCAACTGCGCAGCACTTCGACAAAGAGCACCTCGGTCATTCGCGAGAGCACCGCGAGCTGGCCGGGGCGCTGAAGCGCTGTCTCGGTCACCATCCGTTGCAGGATTGTCTCCAGCCATTGTTGATCTGCCGCGGGCCTCAAGTGCAGGACCGGCGGTAGCAATTCCAGCACATTGCCGGGTGTTGGGCGCGACAGACTGAAGCGACCGCACATCATCGTCGAAAACGGCTTTCGCCCACCGCCGTGACGGACGAGGCCGACATGCGCCGGCCACCGATCGAGATTGGCCAGTGGGATCGGCTTCGTCCTTTGACCCGACCGAAGGACATGGTGCTCGCCGCGGACAACCAGGACGAAATCGCCCTCGGCCATCTGTATCGTTGGTCCGCTCTCGAGCTCGATGCTGGCTGAACCGCGGGTGAGATAGTGAAAGATGGCATCCGGAGAGCCCGGCAGCGCCACGCTCCAGGGGCGGCCGAACTCGTAGTGGAAGATCACGGTCCCTTTCAGATGAACGCGATCGAGCACGTCGGTGAGAATGTCCATGCTTGCTAAGTAATTCAGCGGACGATCGAGCACAAGATGTGGACGATTGCGCTCTAGCGTCCACGGCGCCGCCGCCCCAAGTCCCCCTGGTAGGCCATCGTCTTGGTCCTGCACGACGGAGCGGGACGCGCAACTACAGGAAGCGAGCGGCTGAAGCACGTGAATGAGCTCTACGCGTCCGAAAGGTTCGCCCATTTCCCATTGGAGATAGAGATGACGAAATCGCCGACGATCCTGACGCGCCGGAGTATATTTCGTGCCGGTGCCGCGCTGGCTGTTGCTGCAACGGCAACGCCGTTGTTCAGCCGTGCCTCGGCGTGGGCGGAGGACGTTCGTCAACCAGGCGCCGAACCAGTAAACGGCGATGGCTTTTATCGCTTCAAGATCGGCGACTTCCAGGCGACCGTGATCTCGGATGGCTATGGGCCGGTTCCGGTGCGGCCGGTCCTTGTCATGAACGCTTCAGAAGCTGAAGTCGCTCCGGTGCTGAAGGCAAACTTCATGCAGCCGGTGATCCAAATCACGACCAACATGTTGGTGGTCGACACGGGCCGGGAGCGTATTCTTGTTGATAACGGCTTCGGTGAGAAACTCGGACCGACCTTCGGCAGCTTTCCCGGGCTTGACGCGAACCTGCAGCGGGCCGGAATCAAGCCAGAGAGCATAGATCTCGTCGTGACGTCGCACGGTCACCTGGATCATATCGGCGGCTTAGCGACGAAATCGGGCGGTCTGGCCTTTCCGAAGGCTCAGTTCGTTTTTGTCGATACGGAGTGGAACTACTGGACTGGCAGCCGTTACGAAAGCGAGGTCAACAGTTCGCCGATGCCCGATCCGTTCAAGAAGGGCACGATTATCGCAGCGCGAGAGAACTTGCCACTAGTGGCCGATAGGTCCCTGTTCGTGAAACAGGGCGGCGAGATCACGAGTGGCGTGTACTTCATTGCGGCGCCGGGACATTCGCCTTCCCATGCCGCAATCTTATTCGCCTCCGGCAATGAGCAGTTCGTCTACATGGGTGATATCGCGCACAATCCGGTGACGAGCTTGCAGCATCCCGAGTGGACACCCGTCTTCGACTATGATCCCGCGCTGGCGATCAAGTCGCGCAAGGCCATTCTCGATCGTGTTGCGACCGACCGGGTCATGGTGCTGGGCTGTCATTTTCCGTTTCCCGCTATTGGACATGTCGTGCGACACGACCCAGCTTACCGCTGGGAAGCCGCCCAGTGGACCTGGTAGGCGCGCGATGTCATCCAAGCCGGAACGCTTCAGAGTAGCTGTCCTGGACGACTACCAGAATGTCGCTCTCTCGCTCGCGGACTGGTCGGCGCTCAATGCCCGGGCGACCGTCACAGTCTTTAACGACCACCTCGCGGACGCCGACGCTCTCGTCGAGCGACTGCTTCCGTTCGACATCGTCTGCGTGATGCGAGAGCGCACGCCGATGACCCGTAGCATCATCGAGCGCTTGCCCAAGCTCCGCATGATCGCCTCGACGGGGACGCGGAACGCCTCGGTTGATCTCAAGGCCGCGGAAGAGCAGGGCGTGCAGGTCGTTCATACGGGTTACACCTCGACGCCGACGATCGAACTGACTTGGGCTCTCATTCTGGCCAGTGCCCGCAATCTCGTCGCCGAGAATGCGGCGTTGCGCGGCGGCGGATGGCAGCAGTCGGTCGGTGATGACATGGCCGAGCGGACGCTTGGTGTTCTGGGTCTCGGCAACGTCGGCGGCGCGGTGGCAAAGATTGGCAATACCTTCGGTATGAAGGTGATCGCCTGGAGCCAGAATCTCACGACCTCACGCGCGGCTGAAGTAGGCGCGACACTCGTCACAAAGGACGCGTTGTTCCAAGAGGCGGATGTCGTCTGCATCCATCTGGTGCTGAGCGGCAGGACGCGCGGCCTGGTCGGTGCGGCAGAACTAGCGCTCATGAAGCCGACAGCGCGCCTGGTCAACACGTCGCGTGGGCCGATCGTGGTCGAGGCCGACCTCGTTGCGGCGCTGAAAGACAAAAAGATCGCCGGAGCGGCCGTCGATGTCTTCGACCAGGAGCCGTTGCCGCTGGAACATCCGTTCCGCGCGCTTCCGAACCTGCTGGCAACGCCGCATATCGGCTACGTCTCCCGCGGCCTCTACGCCCGCTTCTACCAGGATACGGTCGCAAACATATGCCGTTGGCTCGACGACAAGGCAATCGCTCGCGGCGACACGCCTCGTCAGCAGAGTGAGAAGTGACGGTTATGGGCAAGCTGCACGGAAAGGTGGCCGTGGTTACTGGCGCCAGCACGGGAATAGGTTTCGCCATTGCGAAGCGCTTCGTCGACGAAGGCGCCTTTGTCTTTATAACGGGCCGCCGCCAAGAGGAGCTCGACGAGGCCGTGAAGGCGATCGGCAGCAATGTCGTCGGCGTTCGGGGAGACGTCTCTAAACTGCAGGACCTCGATCATCTCTACGAAACCGTCAAGGCGAAGGGAAAGATCGATGTCCTCGTCGCCAATGCCGGCACCGGCGAATTTGCTCCCCTGGCAGGCCTTACAGAGGAGCATTTCGACAAGCTCTTCGATCTCAACGTGAAGGGCACCGTATTTACGGTGCAAAAAGCCCTGACGCTAATCAACGAGGGAGGGTCGATTGTTCTCATCGGCTCCGTCGCGAGCGTCAAAGGCACGTCTGCCTTCGGGACCTACGGCGCGACCAAGGCGGCAGTTCGCAATCTGGTGCGAACCTGGACCATGGAGCTGAAAGACCGTCGCATTCGTTCCAACGTGCTAAGCCCCGGTCCGATCAAGACACCACTGGTGGATCTACAGCCCCCGGAAGCCATTGCGAGGATGCTAACCACCATTCCGATGGGACGCATGGGAGAACCGGACGAAGTCGCCAAGGCAGCGGTGTTCCTGGCTTCAGACGATTCCAGCTTTGTCACGGGCATCGAACTATTCGTCGATGGCGGCCGAGGCCAAGTTTGATCAGGAAGTCGTGCTGGCGGGGTGACAAGGGAGAAGAGAAATGCACTCAAGTAACTCCGGTTCTCAGCGCTTGTCGCAAGCGGCTGTGTCGCGTTCTTATTTTCTCCGACTCGCTGCGGGCGCGTTGTTCCCATTCGTCGGCTGGTGCCTGCCGGCTGCTGTCGCGGCAAACCATGAACTGGCACAGAACAGTGGCGGGGCCGTCGCCAAGCAGGCCGCGGGGCCGGGCCGCGCGGGGGCTATCCTCGTAAGCCAATTCGGACCTGTCAAAATTCACTCCTACCTCAGCCCTGCCGACGGTCTTCAGGTCAACACGCAGATGATCGAAGGCCCGAATGCGGTCGTCATCTTCGACAGTCAGCTCCTGCTGCCATATGCCGGCGAAGTTGCGTCATACGTGCAGACGCTCGGCAAACCCGTCGATCGAATCATTCTCTCCCACGCGCATACCGATCACTGGGGCGGTCTTCAGGTTCTGACTGAGCATTTCCCCGGCATTCGCGTGTTTGCTCTCGAGGGGATCGCCGACCAGATCCGCGCCGCGGGCCCAGCTCGGCTCGATGGCCTCCGCAAAACTTACGGCGATAAGGCCGCGTCGAAGGTCACGGTTCCGACCGAGACGATCGGCGAAGGTCTGCAACGGATTGACGGCGTCGCCTATGACTTCAGACGGTTCGTCGATGCTGAATTGGATTTGCAACTCGTCGCGCTGCTACCCGAGCAAAAAGTAATGCTGGCATTCGATCTGGTGTTTTCACCGAAGCAGCACGTCTTCACAGGCGGGAAGCATCCGGATCACTGGTTGACCGCCCTCGAGTCGCTCAAGGCGCTACAGGGCTACGACACAATCATCATCGGGCATGACACCCCGGTCGACCGTTCCGCGATCGACAGCACGATGACCTACATCAAGCGCGCCAAGGAGATCCGTGCGGCCTCCGCCGACGCGAAAACTTACAGCGAGAACCTAAAAGCCGCTTTCCCCGATCGGCAGCTGGCCCGCTTTGTCGATTTGTCCGCCAGCTACCTGTATCCGGCGCCTCATTGAGCGGCTGGGCGAGATTTCCGCGCGTGACGCCTAGCGCCTCCATCGCAACGTCGACCGAACAAACACGAGAAAGATATCGTGAGCCTTACGACAGCCGTGCCCGATCAATTGAAGCTTGATGTCACTATTCCCGCAGAAGGAGGAATTGAACTTGGCGCCTGGCTATTCCTGCCCAAGGGGGATGGCATCCACCCCGCTATCACCATGGCGCACGGCTTTGGGGGAACCAAGGAGCACGGTCTTGAGCGGTTCGCTCTGGCATTTGCAGCGGCCGGGTTCGTCGTGCTTGTGCACGATCATCGCAATTTCGGGACGAGCGGCGGGGACCTCCGCGGGGACATCGATCCATGGCAACAGATTGCCGACTGGCGTCGCGCAATCTCTTACCTTGGGAGCCGACCGGAAGTTGATCCAACCCGTATCGGGTTATGGGGCACCAGCTATGCCGGCGGACACGCTCTCATGCTTGGCGCAACAGATCGGCGCCTGCGCTGCGTTGTTGCCCAGGTTCCAACAATCAGCGGTTACGAGCAGGGCTTGCGACGAGTCTCACCTGACGCAACCCTCGCGTTGGAGCACGCTTTCAACGAGGACGAGAGAGGTCGCTTGCGCGGAGAGCTGCCGCGCCGCCAGGCAGTTGTTTAGCGGCGACCCCGCCGTTCCTGCCGCCTACCGCTCGCAGGACGCGATCGATTTCTATCTTCAGCGCATTCCAGAAGGAATCTGGAAAAACGAGGTAACGCTGCGCTCGACGCGGGCCGCGCGCATGTATGAGCCCGGGATGTGGGTCTCCCGCGTTTCGCCAACGCCGTTGCTGATGGTTATCGCAAGCGATGACAAAGTGACTATCGCGGATCTGGCGCTTGCGGCTTACGAGCGCGCGCTCGAGCCCAAACGGCTCGCCCTGATACCGGGCGGCCATTTTGATCCCTATCTTGATCAGTTCCCGCTCGCAGAAGCCGCGGCAACAGAATGGTTCCGCGAACATCTGCTCAATCCCGGCACGAGTCATTCGTAAGCCACTACCAATCCGGTCTTATCCTTCTATTTAAATTACAACGGGAGAAACTGACGATGGCTGCAAGGAGCAAACCCGATACCGGTCTTCAGTGGGAGGTGCTTACCATAAAGCGCCCTGGCCTTACTCGGGACTTACCACCCGGCAAGGAAGAACTGATGTGGGTGGCGAATTCGTCGACGCTCATCTACGGTGAGCGCGACGCTGTTCTCGTGGACACTTTTCTGACGACTGAACAATCGAAGACTCTGCTGGATTGGGTCGTCGCGCGCGGCAAGAATCTCATCGCGATCTACATCACTCACGGACACGGCGATCATTTCTTCGGACTTGCACCGCTTCTGGAGCGATTTCCGCGCGCCAAAGCGGTCGCGACACCCGAGATCGTCAGGGCCATGCATGACCAACTCTCACCGGCTTGGCTCGATAATTTCTGGCGTCGACTTTTTCCGGGAGAAATTCCGGACCGCCTTTTGGTTGCAGAGCCGCTGGAAGGAAACGCTCTGGAGCTGGAGGGGCACAAGCTCGTCGCAATAAATGCGGGGCGAACCGATACGGCCCACTCAACATGCTTGCACGTCCCATCGATCGGACTGATCGTTGGCGGCGACGTCGTCTATAATGGCATCCATCCCTTTCTGGGCGAGACTAACACACAGAGCCGGATTGAGTGGATCGCCACGCTCGATAAGCTTGAGACCCTGAAACCGAAAGCCGTCATTGCCGGGCACAAAGTGCCTGAGAACGACGATAATCCGCGCATCATCGCCGAGACGCGGCAATACCTTCGGGATTTCAATCGCCTGAATACGGCTACCACGACCGCGCGCGAGCTCTACGACGCGATGCTGGAAATCTATCCCGATCGCGTCAATCCCGGCTCACTCTGGGGCGCCGCAAACGCCGCGAAGAAATACACACAGTTATAGCATGCCGTCGGCATATCTCAGTTTCTCAGCTTTAAGGTCTTCCGTGTTGAACTGAGTAGTTCGTCGGAAAGTGTCGGGTCACTTTTTTTCACGGCACGGGAGAGCATCATTGCGCCCACTAAGCCACTAAACAACGCGATAGCTTGTTGCCTTGCTTGTTGCTCGTCTCCATCCATTTGCGCGGCGATTAAATCGAGATAGGTTTCAATGCCTTTGACGAAAGCAGTTTGAACGGTTTTTCCATTTCGCGCGGCATCGACGGGAAAGGCTGACGCTGGGCATCCTCCAGATTTTGTGTCGCGATGCTGAGGACTGAGATAGCGCGCGACGAACGATGAAAGCGATTCCTGTGAACGTCTCCGGGCGGCAAGCTTTTCCCATAAATCATTGACGACAACGTCGAATGCAGAAGCAATAGCCTCAGCCGCCAGCTCATCTTTGGATTCAAAGTGGTTGTAGAATCCGCCATGTGTGAATCCGGCTTCCTTCATGATGTCGGCGACAGCGACATTTTCCACGCCATGCAATCTGAACATCCGCGATGCGGTTTCGACAATGAGATGCCGATTTTGTTCGGCCTGTTCTTTAGTTAAGCGCATCCGTCACGCTCCTTCTGGAATCCCTTGACACGATGACAGTGTGATCATTAATAATGATGATAGTCATCATTATTCGGGGCAATTATGGAGTTCACGAAATTTGGTCAGACTGGCTTAACGGTTTCTCGCATGATCCTCGGAACGGGAACATTCGGAAAGCAAACGGATGAACAAGAAGCGCATCGAATGCTCGATAAGGCGGCTGAGGCCGGGATTACCTTCATCGACACCGCTGACATATATCCCCTTGGCGCGGAGGCAGGTGGCGCCGAGATCATTACAGGCCGTTGGCTCAGCAATAAGCGGGCAGGGTTCATTCTCGCCACAAAGGGCGGCGGAAAAATGGGGCCTGCCGCTTGGGATGCAGGCAGCTCACGCAAACACCTACTGGACGCCATCGACGCTTCGTTGCGCCGCCTGAACACGGATTACGTTGACCTTTACCAACTGCATATGGACGACCCTGGTACTCCGATCGACGAAATGGTTGGAGCTATGGATGCGATCGTGCGTTCGGGCAGGGCGCGTTACATCGGCGTATCGAATTTTCTCGCCTACCGTTTGGCAAAAGCGCTTGGACGGCAGGACACGCTAAAGCTGACGCGTTTCGTTTCGGTCCAGCCACGTTACAACCTGCTGTTTCGTGAAGTTGAGCGCGAACTTTTTCCGTTGGTGCAGGAACAAGATCTCGCTGTGATTCCGTTCAATCCTCTTGCCGGGGGATTGCTCAGCGGCAAATACAAATACAGCGATACGCCTGAGAAGGGTCGCTTTTCGGCGGAGCTCGGAGCGTTCGGGAAGGGGTATCAAGCCCGGTATTGGCACGAGCGCGAGTTTGAAACGGTTACCAGGATTGAGGAAATCGCGAGCCAGCACAGAACGGCAATCACGACGTTATCCGTCGCTTGGGTGCTGGCGAATCCTGCCGTTACTTCGGTCATTCTTGGCGCAAGCCGCGCCGAGCAGCTGACCGACAGCCTGGCCGCCGCGGAGTGCAAACTCGACAGCGCATTGAAAACGAGGCTGGACGAAGCCAGCGTCGAATTCCGCAGGGGCGACGCAGGGAAGTAGAAAAAGGCGGCGCGAAGAGATGAGCGTCTGCTCGCCTGTCTCGCCATTCAACTTAACGCAGGACCACAACATCACAACGGAAGAGAGGAAAATCATGTCAATAACGAGTGCACTCACAGAGAGGAATCAATGACAACAGTAAATGCAATGCGGCTGGCTTCGCTGGTCACTGCCATCAATGTCCTGGTCGCGACCGGCTTTACCATCGCGGCGATCTTCCGTCCGGAAGTCGTGGTGCCGGCCGGGTCGGTTCCTACGGAGGCGGCGTTGTTATTGGCGATGTACGGGGCGGCGCGCATAATTCCGCTGGCTTTGTTTACATTGGCGGCAATCTACAAACGAGCGACGTCTGCGTTGCTGATCCTGGGCACGCTCGCGGGCGGCGTGCAATTGCTCGATGCCGGAATCGGCCTGTTTCAACATGATCCAGGGAAGTTTGCAGGGCCGCTCTTTTTCGCCGTCCTCCAATTCTTCGTAGTGTATCTGCTTCACAGATCCATGCGGGTTAAGATCAAACCACTTTAGTTCTGTCGCATCGCCTACAATATTTATGTAAACTATTATATTTCTTGCTATATTCCCAGGTATTATGATTACTACACTGCATAATACAGCATAAACCTTTTTATACTTGGAATTGCATGAGCACGAATTTTGAGACGCGCGGGAAGAAAATCAGCCTGAAGTTATTTTTGCGGCAGCGTGTACTGCGGGAATGGTTTCTGTTTCCGCACTCGCCGAGGCTCCAATGCACGGCGACGGCCAGCGAGTGAGCGCGGCGCAGGATTTGGGGAAGGTCGCCCAGGATGTCCTCGGGGGGTTAAACATTGCGCGAAGCGACCTCCACAATCTCGATCTGCGCGGCACAAACATCGCGGTGCTGCCTGAGGGGCTGAGCCTCGGCGGCGATCTCTATCTGGACAGCACCAAGATCAATGCGCTCCCGGAAGGACTTAGCGTCGGCGGCGGGCTCTATCTGCGCGGCACGAAAATAACGGCGCTGCCCGAGGGGCTCAGCGTCGGCGGTGAGCTTTATCTGGATGGTACGGACATCACGGAGCTGCCCAAGGGGCTCAGGGTCGGCGGCAATCTCGATCTGAGCGGCACGAAGATCACGGAGCTGCCGCGCGTACCCGCCTTCGCTCCGCTGGCCGATTTTCGGCATCGTCAGCGGCGCCTCGACCGGCGGCACCGCAGATACCGTGGATCTCGAAAAGCCTCAGTAAGTTGGTCGCTCGCTCGACTATAGGCATGGAATTGCCAAGTTGGGACTGAGCGGACGCGGAACTTCGCCGCAGGCGAAGCGGCCCGGCTTGCCGGTAGCCGAGGGCTTGCCCTTGAAGCGGGCGCGCCCCGGCGCACTGTGAAGGCATTATGAGAGACCGCCTCGTATTGGCGGTGAGGGCGGAGAGTCGATGCAAGTTCAGTGTTGCGCGGACAGGCAGAGCGACGCTTCGGCTGAAATTGCTCCAGAGGATCCAAGCCGAAATCGGCAATCTAACGGAGATCCGCTTTACAGTGTGGGAATGCGAACGGGTATGCCAGATCAATGAGCGTCTCGTGGGGAGAGCATGTAGCAAACTGCGACCGATTAGCAGTCGCTCCGGATTTTCCTAAACGTCTCCTGTCTTCACCGGGCAAACGCGAAAGCTATTCTGACAACGGAACAGAACGAACGCGCGCTGCCCCGTCGGCAGCGGTGAAACGTTCAAACCCCTCGTCCCGGAGCCGATAAACGCGTCCAATAAAACGTCCAACAGAACGTCCAACACAAAAATTGACGGCTCCTCGTAAGATCCTGATACAAAGACGAAAAATCGAATGAAAAATTTGGAGCGGAGCGCTTCACCCGCTCCGATTTTGTACGCTACTCTGCGATTTTGCGCGATATGGCACGCTTTTGAACGCTGCCCTCAGTCGCCTCCCGCCGAGCGAACTACCGCTCTTGCGACTTCGGATATATTTTGCCGCATAACTTGTTCAATCGGCTTTAGAATTCGTTGCAGTCGGTCGATGTGCATGTGATGTTCTTTGGCACTGCTCGTCGCTCCCAGCAAACGATACAATAGATCCGAGCGTCGAATCAGAGGGCAGGGATTAGGACTGCGGATGGCCAAGGCCGACCACATCAAAAAGCTCATTGCAAGCTTTGGCCGGAACCAGGAGTTCCGCGCGGCGGCCCTTCGTATCATTGATGATGCCGCCAATCAGGGAAAGCGGCCGTTCGCGGAGTCGCTTACTTGCGGAAGAGAGCGGGAGTTTAGACGTCCGTCGCATGCTGCGAGGACCGCGATTTGGACGCAACCTAATCTCAAAACAGCTCAAAGTGAGCGGCCACGCCGCATGTCCAAAATTGTCGAAGGCGTTTTTGTGCCGAGGCTCATTTCGCAGAATGAGCGGTTATGGAATGACCCCTTGTGGCGCAAAGCGGACAAAACCGTAGTCGCTTCAATTCGGCTCGCCGGCGGGTGTGAAGGTTCGCACGATTTCGTAGACGCCGGGTTCAAACTTGGCGATCGTGAGCGCTTCCTGAAGAAACGGAAGCGGGGCAGGATCCTGACGCATCGCCTGATAATCATCGATGCTCCGCCATTGTGCATACATCGTGACCTTCGTCCCGTCAGTGCTGCGATTGAGGCTGGCAGAAACAAAGCCCGGCGCCCGACGCACTGAAACCTCCGTGGCTTCGGTTAGAAGTTCAACGAGCCGTCGCTGGTTTGCCGGTTCAACCGTGAACATGTTGATCAGGGTCATTTCATCGCTTTTCGCAGAAATCGTGGTCATAGTGTCGCTTCCTTGAGAGAGGGGTCGAGATAAGGCCGGAGCTACGCTGCTGGTGGGTGACCGGACAGCATATCGAGGCTTGCCGCCTTGTGGCCTGAGCTGAAGCTCCGTGCGAAACCAGCCTCGGTCGCCGGATGGGCGGCCCGTTGGCGTGCTTCGTTCACATTCAAGTAGCTGCCTTGGGTGGGTTGCGGAATCCGATGGCCAGCCGGTTATAGGCATTCATCAGCCCGATCGCGATCGTCAGGTCGGCCAGTTCCTTTTCAGAGAACGCCGCCGACGCAGACTCGAATTCGCCATCCGGTACAGCGGTGTCGGCGACGCGCGTGACTGTTTCAGCCCAAGCCAGAGCCGCACGTTCGCGTGAGCCGAACAGAGAGCCTGCCTCGCGCCAGGCCGGGACGAGCACCAGTTTTTCGACGGCCAACCCACCCGTAAGCAGGTCGCGAGAATGCGTGTCGATGCAATAGGCACAGCCGTTGATCTGCGAGACACGCAGATAGACCAGATCGACCAGTTGAGCGGGCAAGTTCGATTGCGTGACATAGGCGTGAACACCGCCAAGGGCCTTTACACCGAGCGGAGCAATGGTCGTGTAGTTCAAACGTTGGGTCATGGGACATTCCTCAAGGTCGGGTTAGATAACGCCAGCGTTTAGGCCGGACCAACCGGTTCTGGTGGGCGGATGACTGGGCGGATTCACCACACAACCGATCTCCCGAGAGTTCGACGAGGCTGGTGTGAAACGCGACCGGCGCTGGTTAGAAGAGTTAGGCGAACGCGAGCACGTCCGAAATCGACCGACGCGGCTTCTGCGGCCAATTCGCCTCCGTCGGATAGCCGACGGCAACGAGGAGTGCCGGGACCTCATTATCGCTGAGACTAAACTCACGTGACACGCCGACCGGATCAAAACCGATCATCGGCGTAGTGCCCAGACCCATCGCCTGCGCGGCGTGAATCAGTCCGCTTGCGCCAAAGGTCGCCGATCGAATTGCCTCATCGCGCTGGGTCTGAGGCTTCTCGAAGTAAATCGATTTTGCTGCGGCTTCCCAGCCCGGCACCATCTCGACAGGCATGAAACCTGCCGCAACCGAGCCCGCCAGTCGATCAGCCATCACGTCAGCCGCGGCCAGTTCACCGACCATGATGAAAGTGACGGCAGCTTCGGTAACCTTGGGCTGATCAGCCGCAACCGCCCGCAGCCTTGCTTTGGCTTCCGGCGACCGCACCGCTATAAAGCGCCAATTCTGCAGGTGGAACGCGGTCGGGGAGAATGTCGCCAGGCGCACCAGCTCACGAATTTCATCGTCGGGAATACCTTTCGACGCATCGTAAAGGTTGGTGGTTTTCTGGCGCTCGATCGCTTCAATCACGGAGGTATTCATCGCGTTGTTCCTTTAGTTGAGCATTGTTTCGTGGATCAGGTCCGCAGCCGTCTTCGGACGTCGCGGCGCATGAAATTTGATCAA
>CAWGJM010000001.1:0-141367 GCA_963822795.1 uncultured Alphaproteobacteria bacterium | reverse complement strand
GTCATGGTTTCAACGCGATGTTGGCGGAAATACTTTGGTCCCTTAACGAGCAAGTCGCCTCTGATCGAACACAGTCTGTAACGCCCGCTGGGGTGGGGACTTTCAAGCACAGCAGCAAAGATTACAGCAACTGAATGAATATTGCGAACAAGCCATCGACGATATCCGCGCTTCGCTCGAGAGAACCCAAAACGAAAGCAGGTCCTAGTTCTGGATTGGCTTCCCACTCTTGACGCGACCGATGATCCGGGGCGGGCCGGGCATCAGAGTTCGGAGATGTCATTCCCGGAGGGCAAACTGAAGGCGCAATCGATTGGCGATTTCGTCAAGTCGCCTTTGATATCCAATCAAATCGCCGAGAGACGAAACTACAGGCCGTAATCCTACGGTAAGCGCACGCTCATTCAATCCACCAGCTTTTGGCGCAGGAGCATTGACTCAACCAAGGCGTGAGGAGTGGAATGGCGCGTCTGTTCTTTTGATGGGCTCGATCAAGAAGTCGAAACTTTTAATTGGCTCGGGCGCAATCCTGATTTTTGCAATCGTACTCGTCTATTTCCAACAATAATGGGCCGTCATTTCAGCGGGGGCTGAAGATGCGACACAGAATAACCTCAGGCGCAATGCTGCTGTGGGCACTCTGCGTTTCTGCGGCTCGAGCAGATAGCTTTGTTTATCTCGGAGGTAATTATTACCAGCCTGACTGTTCCAGCTGGTCCCACGGGCATTAACGACGCCGGCAATGTAGTTGGGATTTATAGCAGCAGGGTTGGATTCGCGGGGGGCTATCGCTATTCTGGAAGCGCTTCAAAGCCGCAATGGCGCAAATTATCCCAACACTTCCGAGATTGCCGGATGCGTAATCGTGAGGTGATTTAGGTAAAGGCTCGGCCATGGCAGATGACGACAGTGATGACCACAAAATCACTTTGGCGCAGCAAATTTTCGGAAAGGCTGCGGCTATCCTCCGAAGCAATCCGCTAGAGCCGGAAGCGAACGATATGATGGAGGCCCAGGTACCTCCTACTGCCGCGCGAGAGGATCCACCAGTGGGCGAAAGTCCGCCACCTTCCAACTCGAACGTGAATGCAAACGAAGGTGAAGCTCAGGAAAAGCAACTCAAGCCGGCGGCGGAGCTTGCCAAAATGATTGAATTCGACCTAGCACGCCATCCTGACTGTCCCAAAGCCGGATTTCGAGTGACGGTTTATGGCTGGCCGTATTGGCGAGCGATGTTGACGATTACGCCTGCCGCTGGCGTTGTTCGCAATCCTCAAGAATGGCGAGACCGTACCAATGAGCTCGCTGAGCGGCTTCGCAAGCGGTACGATTTGGCTTGGGAGGAGTGAGGCGACCAAGGCGCGAAAGCCTGAAAGCCGTGTTACTTTCTAATATCTTTCGCAAAAATGCGGAGAACGCTCCCACGAACGATAGTACCGGTGTCGAACTTGACGGATGCCAGCCTCTCAATGGTCTCGCGCATAAGCGAGAACTAAGTCTCCCGGTCTACGTATTTGCCTCTCGGTCCGCCAGCGAGTTCGTCGATTGCGGCCGCGGTTATCTGACATACGACTTCCTCGCTGCCGTTTAACATCGAGAACCCGAACGCCATTCGCTCCTTATCGTAGCCCAAAATACGACCCCGCGTCATCGGCATGAAGATCCCCGCTGTCCTTGTCGTCGGCGCACCGCAGAATCATTGGGCTGATCGCAGGTCGATAGCGGTGTGCCGGGTCGCTTTGTTACGCCGACGCCCCCTGCGCTTGGCCAGCCCATGGTGGTCCAGAACCGCATGCACCGTATTGATGACCCGAGCACAGGTATCCGGATAAAGCCGCGCCAGCCCCTCCGTATCCTCGACGCTGCCCAGAGAGCTCCTGCTTGCTGCGCACGACCAGCGTCTCGATCCGAACGGGGAGCCGGTTGGCATGTCGGTAGGGCCGCCGCCACGATCGGTCAGCCCGCCAGACCGCAGCTGTTATGGCGTTGGAGGATCTTGCAGGCGGTCGTGCGCGAGACACCGAACCGACCGCATAGCGCCGCCATGTTCTCTCCGTCCAGCAGCCCAGGCAACGAACTTCAGCCGTGGCCCGCAACGCATCCGGTATTTACGCGGCCGCAACCATCTCCCATCGCGCGTCGGGGCGCCGGTGGATTTTCGGTTGCATGTCGCAGACCGCGCCATCACGGAGATTGAAGTAGCCTTCCAGCTCCGCCACGGCGAGATGCTCCCATTCATCTGCTTGCCTCAGGAGAGAGCAGCTTTGGAGAGGACGGAAGGTGGCGGTTCGCCGGTACAACGAAGCGATGGCGCGGTATCGGCGCACGTTTTCCATGACAGCTTCCCCGTTCGTACGCATGAGCTTGGCTCCCCCTGTTCGCCTGCGGCGCCCCGAAAATGCGACACAATAATTTTCCAATTCGTTAGCAAGCCTGCCCCGACTGCCCGAATGGTTTTAAAACGGTTGATAGCCTCGATCCGGCTGAAAATCACGCTGATAGGGAATCCTTGCAGATATTCGCGCCGTCATGTTAGCAGGTACCCATGACTGACGTTCAAGCAACACCGCACCATGTTTGGTGGCGCTCCTTTTAGGGAGCGGCACGGAACGTCATGTCCGAAGACGAACCTCGCCGCCGTGTTCAGGCAAGCGTTGGTTCCATTTCTCCCGACAATCCTGCAGCACGGCCGCTCTCAGAACGGAGAGACACGCCATGCCGGCAAACCAGGAAAGACCGCAGGAAAAGCTGCAACAAAAACCAATTGTGCTGACGGGAGATCGCCCGACCGGCGCGCTCCATCTTGGCCATTACATCGGCACCCTCAAGAGCCGGGTCGCCCTTCAACGCACGCACCGGCAATACGTATTGATTGCCGACGCCCAAGGGTTGACCGACAATGCAAGCGATCCCGGGCGCATCAGACGAAACATACTTGAAGTGGCGCTCGATTATCTCGCGGTTGGGATCGACCCGACAGAGACGACGATTTGTGTTCAGTCCGCGCTCCCCGCTTTGAGCGAATTGACGCTGCTTTACTTGAACTACGTGACGGTCGCTCGCCTGGAGCGCAACCCGACCATCAAGGATGAGATCATGGCGCGTGGGTTTGGGCGGGATATCCCGGCGGGGTTCCTCTGCTACCCCGTTGCGCAGGCCGCCGACATCACGGGCTTCAAGGCAACAGTCGTTCCCGTCGGCGACGACCAGGTACCGATCATCGAGCAAACCAATGAGATCGTGCGGCGCATCTGTCGCCAGGCCGGACGCGACGTCCTACCCGAAGCGAAGGCTGTCGTCCCCGTTGTCGGTCGCCTTCCGGGCCTCGACGGGTTCGCCAAGATGAGCAAGTCGCAGGGTAACGCCATCCAGCTCTCGGCTGCCCCGGATCAGATAAGACAGGCCATTCGCCGCATGTACACCGACCCGAACCACCTCAAGATTTCCGATCCCGGCAGGGTCGAAGGCAACGTGGTTTTCACCTATCTCGACGCGTTTGACGAAGACGCGGAGGCCGTCGAGGAGTTGAAGCAGCACTATCGACGGGGAGGCTTGGGCGACACGGCCATCAAGAAGCGGCTAGAAGATGTCCTTCAAACCTTGATCGCTCCCATCCGAGAGCGGCGGGCAATATTCGCCGAACGTCCCGATGACGTGCTTGACATCATCAGGTTGGGCACCGCCACCTCTAGGGCCGTAACACAGGCCACTCTCGAAGAAGTCCGAGATGCGCTGGGGCTATTCGGGCTGCGGGATGCGTCGCATGATGCAACGCACCATCCGTTCGATCTGCGGCGTGAATGACTATGCGTCCACGGCGGACCCGGTTAGCAGCCGGGCAAACTCCTCATCGCCGATCTCGGTCTGCGCGACCAGGATGCTGCAGTGCAAATTCTTGACCAGATAGGTCCCGACCGAACTGAACAACCATCGACCCAGCGGTCCATCGGGACGATGGCCTATGACGACCAGGTTCGCCCCGATCTCTTCGGCGACGCCGGCGATCTCTCGTCCGGCTCCGCCCATGCCCAGCCGCGCCGTCGGCGAGAAGCCCATGGCCTTGAGCCGCTCCACGCCCTCGGCGAGGATATTCTTGTAGATTGCGACCTGTTCGGTGACCGGGAATGCGAGCCCGCCCTCCAGGGTTCCGGTCCCCGCCGAAAGCTCCACCACCGCCAGCAGGAATACTTCAGCGTTGCAGAATTGCGCGATTCTCGCGCCCTCCCGCAACGCACGCCGTCCCTCGATTGAGCCGTCATAGGCGAGAAGAACTTTCTTGTACAAGAAACCCTCCCTTCGATTGCCGCTTGGACCAGCAACCGAAGCCTAGCACAATTCTCCCGCCTTCTTGCCGATCAAAATTCTCGTCCGCCCATGAGCCGCATTTCGGATTTGGCACCTCTCGTCGATCCCGGGAGTTGTTCGAGAGGGCCGCTACCGAAGGTAAGCGGCGCACGAGCGCGCAGTGGCGCAGAATATCGCCGCCATTGGGCTGGCGGCTATGCCCGGTCCATGCGCCCGACGTAACATCCCCGGCGCGCATGGTGGACATGGAGATATGAGATTTCGTGATTCTGAAACAGCCTTTCGGCCAGTTCGCCCAGTTGCGCGCCGGGTGTCACGTCTGCCGCAACGATGTAGTGGCGCGCGTCGAAGGCGCGGACCGACATAAGTCGCGGTGCAATCTGCGCTGGAATTTCATCGTAACCGACGTACTGGGCTTCGGCTGCTTCACGTACGAAAATCGGACTGATGCCCTTGTAAGGCGAAGATTCCGGCTGGACCGGACATGAAAGCAGAAGCACCCCTTCACCCGGTCGGGTGACCTCGACCGCCACCGATATGAACACGGCCGGCTCCGCTCCCTATCTCCGACCGAACAATAATCTCGAGTTTCAGAGCGCGAGCCTTTTCTATGGCGGCGCCATCACCGATCATATCGGCGCCTACATCCAGGGCACCTACAATGCGCAGGGATTTGGGCCGCCGAACGCGCACCTCTACACCTGGGACAATCTCGATGTGCGCTACGCCAATACGACCAACAGCGGCGGCATGCCTGTCGTCTACGGCATTACGGCAAACAACAATCCGAGGGTCCAGGACCCCTGGAATTCGACGCCGGCCTGGGGTTATCCGTTCGTCGCCACCAACCTTGCAAATACGCCCGGCGCCAAGACGCTGATCGATCAAGGATTCGCCGCACAGGTGGTCGGCGCCGGCGCCTATGCCTTCCTCAACGACCAGCTCTATCTCGAAGCCGACGTCTACCAGACGCTCAATCCCGGCACGCTCAATTCACTCGGGGGCAACCCGATGAATACGCAGCCGATCAACGGCGGCGCGCCTTACTTCAGAGCGGCGTACGAACGTCGGTGGGGCAAGCACATCCTCGAGTTCGGCACCTTCGGAATGATCGCCGAAACCGGCTTGCCAATGGCAACTCCCGCTGCCGGCACCAATCGTTTCACCGACATCGGGTTTGACTCGCAGTACCAGTATCAAGGCGACGACTATAGGTTCACCATTCGCGGCACCTACCTGCACGAAAACCAGCAACTGAACGCAAGCTTCGCCAACGGTCTTGCCGCCAAGCCCAGCAACACGTTGAACACGTTCCGCGCACAGGCCGCCCTGACCTACGGCGTCGACGGAAAGATCGTCCTGACCGGCGGCTACTTCAATACGTGGGGCAGCTCCGACACGCTGCTCTACACCAACAATCGTACGTTCAGCCCGAACAGCGACGGCTTCACCGCCGAGATCGCCTATCAGTTCTTCGGCAAGAACAATGCTCCGAAGATATGGCCGTGGTTCAATAGCAGGATCGGCATACAATACATCGCCTACAACAAGTTCAACGGCGCCTCGACCAATTTCGACAACATGGGAACCAACGCCCGCGACAACAACGCGCTGCTGGTTTATCTCTGGTCCGCGTTCTAGGCGTTTTGCGGCGAAAGCCCGTCCTGCGCTTCGATAGCGGGTGGGCGCCGGTTTCCTCCGCGACAGACGCGACGCGTTCGCGCGGAGATCATACTCGACAAGATGAAGCGTAATCACGCTCCTCTTCATCAATGCGCCCCGCCAGCCGCTCCCTTCACCCGCCGCGTCAGCAGCACGGCGATAGCGGCAAGAACCAACACGATCCCCAGCACCGCGAACGTATCGCTAAAACCCATCACCAGCGCCTGATGCTTGACCGCCTTGCCGAGCGCGACGATGGCCTGCTGCCGCGCTGCGGCGGGATCGGGCACGCCGTGAGCCATAAAATAGTTGGTTAGATCAGTGATGCGGTTGCGCACTTCCTCGCGGCCGAGCGTGACCGACTGGCCGATGATGTTGGAATGAAACTGCTCGCGCTTGGTGATCACGGTCGCCAGCACCGCAGTGCCGATCGCGCCGCCTAGATTGCGGAGCATGTTGCTGATGCCGGACGCGGCCGCGGCATCCTGCGGCGCGATATCGCCTGTCGTCACCGAGGTCAGCGGCGTCAGCACCATTGCTTGCCCGATGGCGCGCACGATGTTGGGAATCCAGAGCTGATCGCCGGCATAGTCGGGCGACATTGTGGTGTTCATGAAGCAGCTATAGGCGAAGATGATCAGGCCGGTGAACGCGATGTAGCGCGTGTCGAAGCGCTGCATCAATTTCGGCACCAGGGGAATCAGCAGCAGTTGCGGCAAGCCGGTCCACGCCAGCACGGCGCCGATCTGCTCGGCATTGTAGCCCTGCGCCTGGCCGAGATAAGCGGGCAAGATATAGACCGATCCGAACAGGGCGAAGCCGACCATGGTTACCGCGATAGTGCCGAAGCCGAAATTGCGTCCCTTCAGGAGCCGCAGCCGGATCAACGGCTTTTCGGTTGTAAGCTCGATCCAGATGAACAGCGCCAGGCTGACGAACGCGACCACCGCGAGCCGCAGGATGAAAGGGGAAGCGAACCAGTCGTCCTTATTGCCTTCCTCGAGCACGGTCTGCAGCGCCGACAGTCCGATCGCCATGGTGAAGATGCCGGCCCAGTCGCCCTCCTTCAGGAGTTTTAACTGCATCGGTTGCCGCTCCAGCGTCAAATAGAGCGCGCTTACCATCACCGCCGTCGGGATCACGTTGACGAAAAAGATCGTGCGCCAGCCGTAGTTCTCGGTGAGATAGCCGCCGATGGTCGGCCCGATGGCGGGCGCGAAGGTGACGGACAGCGCGAAAATCGCGAGGCCCACCGGCTGCTGCGATTTCGGCAGCTTGGTCAGCACCAGCGTGAACGCCATCGGGATCAGCACGCCACCGGCAAAGCCCTGCAATCCGCGCATCGCGATCATCGACGGCAGATCGTGCGTGAAGGCACAGGCGACCGAGAACGCCGCGAACAGCGCGGCGCTCGCGAGCATGTAGCGGCGGAAGGAAAATACCCGGCTCAAGTAATCGGTCAGCGGGATCACGATGATCTCGCCGATCAGATACGAGGTCGAGATCCAGGAGCCGTTGTCGACGCCGGTCCCGATACCGCCCTCGATGTTGAGCAGCGAGGCATTGGTGATCTGGATGTTCAGGATCGCCATGAACGAGCCGATCATGGCGGCGAGCACGGTGATCCAGGTGATGAGGCTGGCGCGGTTCGGATCGACCGCGATTGGAGCGGGGACCTCGGGCGAGGCAGGAAGCGGGGCGATCGAGGCCGATAGGCTGTGACTGGACATCTTAGGACGCTCCTGAAATTTTGGTCGACGTCCTGGATGCCGCGGCCGTCACAGGGCGAGCGACAAGCGAACGCGTCGCGATGGTCGGAATCACCGACATGCCGGGACGCAGCTCGATTGTGGGATTATCGGTAGCGTCGAGCGCGATCCGCACCGGGATCCGCTGCACCACCTTGGTGAAATTGCCGGTAGCGTTGTCCGGCGGCAACAGCGCAAATTCCTGGCCGCTCGCCGGCGCGATGCTGTCGACGTGACCGTGCACGACCTTGCCCGGGAACATGTCGATCGCGATATCGACCGCCTGGCCCTCATGCACGTCGGTGAGCTGGGTCTCCTTGTAGTTCGCCACGACATAGGCGCCCTCGACCGGCACGACCGACATCAGTTGGGTGCCGGCCTGAACGAACTGGCCGACGCGCAAGCTGCGGTTGCCGACGACGCCGTCGATCGGGGCCGTGATCGTGGTGTAGCCGAGATTGAGCTCGGCCTGCCGTTGCAGCGCGGACGCGCGTGCCGACGCCGCGACCGCCTGGGCGATCTCGGCCTTGAGCAAATCGACCTGCCTCTCGGCGGAGGCGAGGTTGGCGGTGTCGCGAAGGATCGCAGCTTCAGCGCCGGCGTTGCGCGACTGCGCCTGTTGCGCGTTCTGGACGCTGCCGAATCCGGTCGCGGCAAGGTCGGTATATCGCTTGTTCTCCTGGTTCGCGAACGTCTTCGCCGCGGTGTCGACGTCGATCGTTGCCTTGGCCGCCGCGATTACTGTTTGCTGGACGTCGAGCTGCGCCTGCTTGCTGACGATGCTGGCCTCGGCGGCCGCGACGTCGGCCTTGGCCTGGTCAAGCGCGACCTTGAAGTCGCGGTCGTCGATCCGCGCCAGCACCTGGCCTGCTCTGACGCGTTCATTGTCTCCGACCAGCACCTGATGCAGATAGCCGGAAACCTTCGGCGCGACCGTGGTGTTGTCGGCCTGGACATAGGCGTCGTCAGTGGAGACGAGATACTGGCCAACGGTCCAGTAGTCGAAGCCATACCAGGCCGCGCCGGCCAGTGCGGCGATTGCCGCCCCGGTCATTAACAGCTTGCGAACATTGATCTTTCCTGCCTTGGGCGTGGCCGGAAACAGGCCGGGCACGGCGGCGGCCGGAACCGCCTGAGGGTTCGGAAAGGAGGTGGAATGCTGGGTCATGGAACCGCTCCTGTTGCTTTCGCCGGATGGAGGAATAAGGAAACTTGACAATTTCCAAAATAGCGCCCATATCAGAACTGTCAATGGAATGACAGGCATCATCTAAAAGCATGACTGAGACAACATCTTCTCTCGAACGGCGCTGCCGGGGACGTCCGCAACTCCGCCCCGACGACGAAACGCGCCAAATCATCTACGCGGCCGCACGGCATGAATTCGCCGCCAACGGTTATGCGGCGACCAGCACGGAAACGGTGGCGCGCCGCGCCGGCATCTCCACCAAGACGCTGTACCGTCTGATCCCGAACAAGGCGGCCTTGTTCGAAGCCATGGTGGCGAGCCGGCTCGACAGCCTTTTGTTGGACGTCAATCTGCAAGCCGCCGACGATGTCGATTTCGAAACGGCGCTCAACGCGGCATTGATGGCCTGCGCCAACCTTTCGCTCGATCCGGACGTTGTCGCGCTTCAACGCATCGTGTTGCAGGAGTCCAGCCAGTTCTCGGATATTGCCGCGTCGTTCTACCGGAACGGCATCGCGCGCCTGATCGCGCAGCTTTCGGGTTGGCTCAAGGTTCAGATCGAGCGCGGGCAGATCAAGCTCGACAATCCGGACGAAATCGCCGGCATCCTGATCGGCATGGTTGCTTCGGCGCCGCAGCGAGCCGCGGTCTATGGCGGCGTGCCGCTGCCCTCGCCGTCCGAGATCGAGCGGCGGGTCAAGACCTGCGCCAGCCTGTTCTTGCGTGGCTGTCGCGGTTAGAAAAGTCAGTCCGCGCTAGGTGCCCCGCCCCACGAGATACGCCAGAACCAAATCGTTGAGCTCGCGCTCCAGCCGCGCGAGGTCGCACGCATCGTGGCCCGCGGTCGGCGCCACATACGAGAGATTTCGACCGTATGATGATCACCAACGCGGCCATCGGAATGTCCTTGACCTTGATGCGGGATCGACGGGCGGTCAGCAGCGCCACCACCGATTGATGGATGCCGCGCTTGAACTCTGCGATGCGCGCTGGCCGCCCGATCCGCGGCAACTCCTCGATGATGGCGCGGCGCAACTTCGGATTTGCCGCGTGCGCCTGCATCGTCGAGCGGATCGGCGCCTTCACCAGATTAGGCAGATTGTCGTCGGCCGCAGCCTGCACGCCGCCCGCGATGACGGCCGCCATCGCCTCGGTATGACGCACCGCAACCGCGCCGACCAACGAACCCTCGTTTGGAAAGCACTGATAGAGCGAGCAGATGCTGACGCCCGCCACTTCCGCCACGCGGTTGGTGTTGACGGCCTCGAATCCGTCCTCGGCCAGAATGGCGTTAAACGTCGCCTTGCCACGCGCCTGATTCGGCGGTTTCCTTAGTTCAGCAAAGGCTGCCTGCGACTTCCGGGCAATGCGAGCAGCCATGAGCAAGACAGAACGAGCGACCTTGAACCTGGGCGTGCTGGGCGGGCTACTGGCCTGCACGTGTTTGCGTTGGCGCTTGCCACCCAGGGCTCTCAGGGACTGTTTCAAATAACCCGCCGGCCGCCGACTACGCGGCCTTGCTCATCTAGCGCGCGCCGTTCCTGCGCGCGGATCTTGGCCTCGATTTCATCTTCATCATCGTCCGCCTTCTTCGTCTCGCTCGCGCTGGTCTTGAAGCGGTGGGTCACCAGCCAACCGTTTCAGGACAACGTTGCGACCGTCGTCAATATCGCGACTGCGGCGCTGTTGATCACCGGCGCGCTCGACGCCGCCGAGAACACCCACATCCTCGCAATGCTGTCGATGGCCGAGCAGGACCAGAGCATCGGGCAAAGCGAGATCGCCGGGCAGATGGTGGAAAGCCAGATCAAGGTCCTGTTCAGTTATTTCGGCGTGTTCGTCCTTTCTTTTGCGCTGCCGCAAAGCACGATCATCGAAAGACTGACGGTGTTCGTTTTCCGTTGGCTCCAGCTTCCGGTCAGCGTCGCAATTCTCGTCCTGCCGCTGGAGCTGGTGCGTCAGCTGTTCATCTTTCGCGCGGTTTTCTTCTTCGCTGGCTTATTGGCAACGGCCTGGATCATCGCGCATCGTGCCCCGCTCCCTGCGTCGTGAGTGTTGCGTTGCAGCGTTCCACGCCCTGCCGTCATCGTCGGCCTGGCCTGAACGAAGCCACAGTGCATGGCGACGCCAGCACGCCGACAGCGCCGCCTAAGGTGGTCACAATCTGAGCGGGAAATTCTCCGTATTTTCCGAACCTTTGGCACGATTGCCAGTGTTTATACGGATTCCCGCATTAACTCTATTTTGGGACATGACGGAATAGATCGGGCATGAGAACGCGCGCGGCGTTCGATGTTCTCCCAGCAATGATTTAGCGTTTCGAGTTTTCTGCAAATCGTAATTCCAGACAAGCTGATCTCGCCCGATCCGACGCTCGGTCGACTATCCCCTGCGGTCTTCAACCATGGCAATGGAGCCAATTTGATGTTTGGTCGTAACTCGAGTGGAGACGCTCAGGCTCAGGTTGCCGCGATCAACCGATCCCAGGCAGTGATCGAGTTTGCCATGGACGGCACGATCCTCACCGCCAACCAGAATTTCCTGAACGCGCTCGGCTATCGGCTGGAGGAAATCAAGGGCAAGCATCATTCAATGTTCGTCCCGGCCGACCAGCGCGACAGCGCGGACTATCGCGCGTTCTGGGCGGCACTGAACCGCGGCAAATATCAGGCCGCCGAGTACAAGCGGATCGCCAAGGGCGGCCGCGAAGTCTGGATCGAGGCTTCCTATAACCCGGTCCTGGACGGCAACAACAAGCCCATCAAAGTCGTTAAATTCGCCATCGACATCACCCAAAAAAAGCTCCGCAATCTGGCGGATGCGGGGAAAATTGCCGCCATCAATCGCGCACAGGCCGTGATCGAGTTCAATCTCGACGGCACCATCGTCACCGCCAACGAGAACTTCCTGAAGGCGATGGGTTATTCCCTGAACGAAATCCAGGGCAAGCATCACAGCATGTTTGTCGAACAGGCCGAAAAGGACAGCGCGGCCTACCGCGAGTTCTGGGCGGCGCTGAACCGCGGCCAATACCAGGCCGGCGAATACAAGCGCATCGGTAAGGGCGGCAAGGAAGTGTGGATTCTGGCCTCCTACAATCCGGTGCTGGACGAGAACGGCAAGCCGTTCGGGGTCGTCAAATTCGCGACCGACGTCACAGCGCAGAAGCTGAAGTTTGCTGATCTGGGCGGCCAGATCGACGCAATCGGAAAATCGCAGGCCGTGATCGAGTTCAAGCTCGACGGCACGATCATCCACGCCAACGAGAACTTCCTGAAGACGCTCGGCTACACGCTCGGCGAAATCCAAGGTAAGCATCACAGCATGTTCGTCGAACAGGCCGAGCGAGAAGGCGCGGCCTATCGCGACTTCTGGGCGGCGCTGGGCCGCGGCGAATTCCAGGCCGGCGAATTCAAGCGCATCGGCAAGGGCGGTAAGGAGGTCTATATCCAGGCCTCCTACAACCCGATCCTCGATCTCAACGGCAAGCCGTTCAAGGTCGTCAAGTATGCCAGCGACGTCACCAGGCAGGTGCTGGTCCGGATGGGCAATGAGCGTGTCCGCGGCATGATGGACTCGGTCGCGGCGGGTGCGGAGGAATTGAACGCTTCCGTGCGCGAGATTTCGGAAGCGATGGTGAAGTCCAAGGAGACCGCCTTGAGCGCGGTCGACAAGGTTACTTCGGCGGATTCGCAGGCCAGGCGCCTCAGCGACGCCGCGCAGGCGATGAGCGGCATCCTCGAACTGATCGGCAACATCACCGGCCAGATCAACCTGCTCGCGCTCAATGCGACGATCGAATCGGCACGCGCCGGTGAGGCAGGTCGCGGATTCGCCGTCGTCGCTTCCGAGGTCAAGAGCCTGGCCAACCAGGCCAAACAGGCCACCGACAAGATCGGCGCGGAAATCGAAAGCTTGAACGGGATCTCCGGCGATGTCGTCACGGCGCTGGAGACCATCAAGAAGGCCATCCAGGACGTCAGCGAATATGTGACGTCGACCGCCGCGGCGGTCGAAGAGCAGAGCACCGTCACCAGCGAGATGTCCTCAAGCATGCAGCGCGCAGCCGACGAGGCCAGAGCGATTGCCGCCGGCGCCGCGGCTTAGAGCATGATAGCTATCGCGCTTTAAGGCAATTTCGATTTCAAGGCTTCATCCATCGAGACGCATCGCTTTGCGATGCTCCTCAAGATGAGGTCCGAGACCCTCATGGTGAGGAGCGCGTCTCGAACCATGTGGCCTAGCGCCTGAACGCCGCGACCCTGGCTTGCAGCTCGGCGCACACCCGGTCGATCACGCGCGCATAGTCGCGGCTCGCGTCCTGCCGGAACAGGCGCACGCTCGGATACCAGGGGCTGTCGTCGCGATCGAGCAGCCAGCGATAGTCCGGCCGATAGGGCAGCAGGATCCAGGTCGGACGGCCCTGCGCGCCTGCAAGGTGCGCGACGCTCGTGTCCACCGTGATCACGAGGTCGAGGCAAGAGATCAGCGCGGCGGTCTCGACGAAATCGGTGAGATGACCGGTCAGATCGACAATCTCGGCCCGCGCGAGCAGCATCGCCTGGTCGTCGGGGCGCGGGTCCTTCTGCAGGCTGATGAAGCTCGCGCCAACATCGAGGATCGCCGACAACGCGGATAAGGACATCGATCGGTTACGATCGTTGCCATGCGCCGGATTGCCGGACCAGACCAGGCCAACCCGCAGCCGGTCGTGCGCACCAAGCCACGCCTGCCATTGTTGCACCAGCGCGGCCGGGGGCGCCGGGAGGTATGAAGCCATTGACGGAATGGTCTCAAGCCGTGTCTTGAAAGCGAGCGGCAGGCTGGACAGCGGGCAGTGTAGATCGAAATCAGGCAGCGTGACCCCCGTCTTCGGCAGGCAAAGCGAAACGCCTTCGATGCCGGTAAGCAACGGATGCAGGGCGTCCTGCACTTCGAGGATGACCCGGGCGCCGAGTTGAGCGACCAGCGTCGCGTAGCGCGAGAACTGGATGGTGTCGCCGAACCCCTCGTCGCTGTGAAGCAGGATCGTCTTGCCGGCAATCGGCATTTCGCCGAGCCACATCGGCTGGGTGAACCGGCGGTCGACGAAGCCGAGCGCCGAAACCTTCCGCCCCCACTCCCGCCCGGCCCAGCCCGCCTCGAAATCGCCGATCAGGAGCCGGAGCAGCGCCGCGTTCCAATGCGCGTCGGCGAATTCCGGGTCGATGGCAACGGCGGAATCGAAACTCGCGATCGCCTCGTCGAAACGGTGCAGTTCCTGAAACGACGTGCCGCGCATGCTGAGCGACAGCAAAAACCGCGAGTTGAGCGCAAGCGCCCGATCGAAATAGACAAGCGCCTCTTCGTTCCGCCCGAGCTTGTGCAAGGCGAGCCCAACATTGTGGGCGGTCTCGGCGTCCTGCGGTGCGAGCGCGAGCGCCTTGCTGCATTCGGCGAGGGCTTCCTCGTACCGCTTCAGGCGCAACAGGCAGATGCCTTTGAGCTGAACCGCGCCGCCTTGGCCAGGCTTGATCTGCAACGACCGGTCGAGCCGCGCGATCGTCTCTTCATATCTTTCGGCGTCGAAATGCAGCACCGCGCTGGCATTGGCCGCCTCGAGATGGTTCGGATCGGTTGTGAGCGCCTGGTCGAAGCTCAAGACAGCTTCATCGAGGCGCTTTTGCTGCCGCAGGATCTGGCCGAGCTTGTACCAGACCGCGGTGAAATCGGGCTTCAGCTGCAGCGCGCGGTCGAAACTCTTGATGGCCTCCTCAAGGCGGTCCTGGTGTTGCAGAACGGTGCCGAGATTCGAAAAATAGTCGGCGACGTTCGGGTTCTGGCGGATCGCCTGGGCGAACCACTCGATGGCGAGATCGAACTGCTTCGATGCGAAGCAAAGCAGGCCCATCAAATGCAGGGAATCGGCATGGCCGGCGTCGATGGCGAGCGCCTGTTGGCCGCATTGCTCGGCCTCCACCAATTGCCCCGCCTGCAGCAGGCGAAGACCCGCCTTGAAGTAGGTGGTCGGCGTGTCGCCGCGCGAAGCGCTCTCAGTCTTGGCGCCAGGAGTTCAGCGCTAGCAGTCTTGGCGCTAGGAGTCTTGGCGGATTGTTTGGCGGATTGTTTGGGTGTGGTTCGTCGCTGTTGACGGTTCATCGGCGCTTTTTCATGGGGCCATCGAGGAATCAGTAGATGATTCCCCGACAACCGGAAAGGCTGGCCGAGGCCTAGGCTGCGTCGCGCGACGACGTGCGACGCTCGGCTGGGTCGCCGACATCGATTCCTCCTCGCTGTCCTGCGGCGCACCCCAGATTCGGCGACCGTCGGCCCGCGCTTGACGAGCCGGTCGCGAAGAAAATTTAGAATTTCATAGGGCAACACCCTGCGCCCCATCTGCGTGTACCAGCGCATCGCATGGCGCAGACGCGCGTCGCGCGATATCGCACGCAGCCGGCATTGCAGCACCATCTCGGTGAACTTGAACCAGAGCAGCACACGCCAGGGCGATATGTGGCGCGTCGCTAGCACCTGATGCTAGTAATCCCAGCGCCGCCGATCGACCTGGATCACGCGCCGTCCGGCCGCCAGTCGAAAGTAAGGTGTCCAGCGATGCGGCGTGACGTAAGCAACTAAACCTGGTGGGGGTCGTAGGACAGGAGCTGCCGCAGGCCGCGCCAGTGATCGCGATCCGTCTCCTCCTCAAAACCCACCACCCAGGTCGCCATCGACAAGATGCCGTGTTGCCGCATCTGGCGGACGGCTTCCCGGTCGGTCGCGGTCGCTGCGCCCTTGCGGATCAGTTGAAGCGTTCCCTTGTCGGTGCTTTCCACGCCCAAGAGGAAGCGGACCCAGCCCGCCTTGTTGTAGAGATGCAGGATGTCGGCATCGCGCACGATGTCGTCGGCCCGAGTCGATCCGACCAGGATCAGATCGACGTTTTCGGCGATCAGGGCTTCCAGGAACGTTCGCCAGGCTTTCTTCGACACTGTCGGATTTTCGTCGGCGAAGTTGATCACCTTGACACCGTGGTCACGATGCAACCGCGCCAGCTCTTATACGAAGCGAACCGGATCGCGATGCCGCCAGCGCGTCCAGAAACCGCGTTGGCCGCAATAATTGCAGAAGTGCGGACAGCCACGCGAGAACTGCACCACCACGGCGCGCAAGCCGTCCCAATAGCTGTCACGGGGCATGATCGATCAGCTCCCAACCGATCCGGTAGGCATCGAGATCGCGAATCACGGGCCGCGTCGCGCATGGACGGCCGGCTTTGCGGTATGCGACACCGGCGACCTCTCCGATGGGTTGACGGGGCTCCAGCGCGCGCATCAGTCGCCGCACGGTCTCCTCGCCTTCGCAGCGCACGATCGCGGTGGCGTAGGATTCCTGGCTCAGGATTTCGCGCCAGTGATAGGTCGGGAAGACCCGCCATAGACGATCGATACGCGTGGCACCGCCGTTGCGATCGCCTGCCACTTCGGCGATAACGGGATGGCCCGAGGTCGGGCCGGAGTGGCCGAACAATACGGCATCCGGATAAAAGCGGAATGCCTCGGCGATGATTTCCTTCGTCGGCATTGGCCGAATTCGGCGTCGATCAGCCGGACCTGGTGGCCATCGTCGATCAGGGGTCCCCCGATGGCGAGCAAGCCGAGCGGCGGCAGATGGTCATCGGGAATTCGGCTACCGATCGAGGGATGCGGCACATTCGCCAGCAAGATGCACATGATCGCCGGCTCCCTCTGGCCTCAGAGGCTCGGTTCCGGCTCCAGCGCCAGGGAATTTAGGCCCCCGAAGCGGCGCTCGCGGCGGTGGAAGTACACTAGCGCCTCCTCAAGATCCTGCGCGTCGAACTCGGGCCACATCCGCTCGGTGAAGTGCAGTTCGGCGTAGGCGCCTTCCCAGAGCAGGAAGTCAGACAGCCGCTTCTCGCCGCTGGTGCGGATGATGAGGTCGACGTCGCGCAGCCCGGCCTCGCCGGTGACGAGCTGCGAGAACAGTTCGCGGCTCGGCTCGGTGGTGCCGGCGAGCTTCGCGGCGGCGTTCAAGATCGCATCGCGCGAGGAGTAGTCGACCGCGATCCGCAAATGCAGCACCTCGCCGCCCGCAGTCTCAGCTTCCGCGCGTCCGATCGCCGCCGCAATCCCGTCGGGCAGGCGATCGCGCCGCCCGATCACCGTGAGCCGGACGCCGGTCTTGACCAGGCTTTCGACCTCGCTCGCGAGATAGAAGCGCAACAGCGTCATCAACGCTGCGACTTCCGCTCGCGGCCGGCGCCAATTGTCGGTGGAAAAAGCGTAGAGCGTCAGCGTGCCGATGCCCTGATCGGGCGCGGCCTCGACGATGCGCCGGATCGCCTCAACGCCGGCTTCATGCCCGCGCAGGCGCGACAGCCCGCGCCGGGTCGCCCATCTCCCGTTGCCGTCCATGATGATGCCGACATGCAGCTTGGTGCCGAAATTACTTTGCATTGCAAAGCTCCCGTTCAAAAAAAGCCGGAGGAAAAATCAGGTCGGCAGGATGCCAAGGCGGGCAAGCGGTGTGCCTTCCTTGCCAGCGGCCTTCGCGGCATCCCGCACCAGCCGCTCCAACACGGCGAGATAGTCGAGAAAGCGGCGGCGGCCGCTCTTGGTCAGCCGGCAGGACGTATGCGGCCGGTTGCCTTCATAGCCCTTGGTGACCTCGACCAGTCCTGCTTCCTGCAGCACTTGCAGATGCCGGCTGAGATTTCCGTCGGTCAGCCCGCAGAGTTGCTTGAGGTCGGCAAACGCCAACCCCTTGGGGTACGCCATCAGCGAGGTCAACAACCCAAGCCGCGCCTTTTCGTGGATTACGCGGTCGAGACCGTCATAGGAGAATGGCGCGCTATTGGTTTCAGTCTTCGGCATCGGCGTCTCCAGAGGCAAAATAGAGGATCGCAGCCAACAGCAACTGGCCGATCGCAAACGGCAGGCCCATGGTCCATGGCGACAGCCCATGGCTCTGGCTCGACAGCAAGAGGACGGTAAAGCCAGCCATGAAATACCAGGCGCCCGCTAACGCCACCGAGCGCGGCAACGAGCGGACGGACGCGAACACGCCGAGCGAAACCAGCACCTGCCACAGGCCCGGCAGCATCCACAGCGTTTCCGGCGCGAACCTCCAGAGCATCACCGCCAGGAGCAGGCCGGCGACACCTGCCGGAAGAAACTGCTCGACCGCTTGATGGATCATGGCATCGGCGAGACCCGAATGATGCCGGCGCGAACGGGCCTGCATCTCGACCCAGATCAAGGCCGCCGACAACAGCGCGGCGGTGATCCAGCCGAAGAAGAATGCCACCGGGTGCGTGGAAGGGTTGCCGAGCCAGAAATATTGCGCCGCCGCGGTGAACAGCGCCACGCCGCCGGTCGCGGCAACGGTGGCCGGACCATAGCCGCGAAACGCCGTGCCGGCGGCGATCTGGCTGCGGATGGTGATGATATCGGCGAGCGCCTTGTCGAGGTCGCGCATCTTGACGGCTAGTCTACCCCTTAACTTTGTGCTGCAAAGCATACCGGAACGCAAAGCAAACGCAAGCCGCCACTTGCGCGGACGCCGGCGGCGCGCGCAACTGGGTTAACGGATTTGGATTTTCATGCAGGTCTACAGCCTTTTCCGTTCCGATTGAATCGGAACGGAGGCTCTGGCTTTTTTTTGACGCGTTTTCTTTACGCGAACCGGAGCCCACTTCGCTGGAAAACGCTCCAGCCGGGAAAATGCCGGAATCCCGCATCGCCGGCGACGACTACTCCTAATTGATTTTCCCGCGGGGAGAACACATAGAATGCCGTGGTGGCTGGGTTCCTGGATACGTATCGAACTCTGTGCGTTGCGCCGAATCAAGAAATTCGTCCAATCTTTGATAATGCGTCTCTCCGCCGAACCACAGAGAACCTCACATTCGAGGATGGATCGCTCATAACCTGAAGGTCACAGGTTCAAATCTTGTCCCCGCAACCACTTTCATTATGACTTACTCACCGTCCCGGTCTAAGCACTGTTACGGGCCTTGTGGGGCAGGTCGTCGGGCGACCAAGCCGGCAGGATTGTGCGCAGGGCGACCAAGTGCATTGGCGCGTCACTGGCAGCTACTCGCGATGTTGCAAATTACCTGATCAACAACAAGGGCCGGCATCATTATCGATGCCATGGCACTCGGGCGAACCGGTACAGGCGATTATCGATCAAGGCCAAGGTTTACGACAGGGGCTGTTCGTAGAACGCTTCATCATCAGGTAACGTCGGGGCTTGCCGCTCATTTCTTTGGTGCTGATCTCCGAGCGTTTGAGAGAAAGGATTAATCGTATTTGCGCATTAAACCACTGCGTTTCGTCCGATAGTCTCGCGATAAAATGATGCGCTCAGCTTCGGCGTGCGACGCTGCGTATTGAAGTCGACGCGGTAGAGCCCGTAGCGTTTTTCAAATCCATCCGACCATTCGAAATTGTCCATCAAGCTCCACAGGAAGTACCCAAGCACGGGCACCCCATCGGATGTCGCGCGCTGCAAGTGAATCAAGTAGTTGCGCAAATACATTATCCGATCGAGGTCATAGACATTGCCGTCTGCGGCAGGCTCGTCTGCTGCCGACGTCCCGTTCTCTGTGATATAAATCGACTTTACGTTCCAAAGCCTTGCCACGTGACGCGGCGCCCAATACATCGCCTCGGGACCGATTTTGAGCCAGGCCGAGTCCATGTGTGGAAACGATGCGGGAAACGGTGCCAGAGTAAATCCCTGCTCATTGTCGGCCGCAACGACATAATGTTCAGGCCTATAAACATTCAGCCCTACGAAATCGATGGGAGCTGAAATGATGCTCAGATCTTCGGTCGTGTATTTCGGGGCATTCTTGCCGGCAGACACCAGAAATTCATCCGTGTATTTTCCCTCCAGCATCACGGTAAGGTAGCCCGCATTGAGTTGGCGCGTGGCGATTTCTGCTGCGCGTATGTTCGCCAGCGTTTCGATCGCAGGTATGCAAGTGACCATGTTCTCTGCGGGACCGACCTTGGTCCCAACTCGTCCGTGCGCCCGGACCGCCTGCACCGCAAGACCGTGCCCCAGCGCGACGTTGTGACGGACCTGGTTCAGCTTTGCTTGGGGTAACTTGAGGCCCGGAGCGTCCGAGCCAGCGCCATAGCCTAAATGAACGAGCCTGGAGCATTCATTGACCGTGAAAATGTGCTTCACCCGATCGCTTAAGCGCTCTGCGACATAGCCCGCATAATCCGCAAATGCCTTTGAGGTGTCGCGAGACAGCCAGCCGCCGAGGCGATCCTGAAGCGCTTGAGGCAAATCCCAATGATACATGGTCGCAAACGGCTCTATGCCGTTCGCCAACAGTTCGTCCAGAAGCCGGTTGTAGAAATCGAGACCTTTCGGGTTTGGCGAACCTGCTCCTTCCGGGAAAACACGAGGCCACGCAATCGAAAATCGATAGGCCTTCACTCCCAGCGTCTTCATCAATTTAACGTCGTCTTTATACAGATGATAATGGTCGGTCGCGAAGTCTGCATTGCTATGATCTAGGATTTTTCCGCGTGCGTGAGCGTAACGGTCCCAAATCGACGGACCTCGTCCGTCTTCATTGACCGCGCCTTCGATCTGATAGGCCGACGTTGCCGTCCCCCACAGGAAGCCGCCCGGGAAGCCGGAAGAGAGGCTCCGGTCCGGCAGCCCGTTTTCCTCGCTCGCGTCGGCCTGACCGGACTCGGCGGGTTTCGCCGATATTCCGAAAGCCGACCATGCCGCCGTCCTGACAAAACGGCGCCGAGAAAATCCGCTGAATGACATCACGTCACTTGTGGGAGGCCGGGAGAAATTCGCACCAAGAACAAAGCTTACCCGCCGTACCCGTCCTTTGATTCAGGTCAAAGCCGTGCTCTGTGAAGTCCGACCTAATGGATCGCTTGGCCGACTAATCGGCACGTTTTCCGGAGGATCGGACCAATCGCCCTTCGCACGCCGCTGGCGCTTCTCCTCACATCCCTGAGTATGATTGCCGCGGTCTGGTGGTGGTTAGCCACGCCGATCAAGATGGCGGTTGCGCCCATCGATGCCGCGGCGAATCTGGATTGCGTGTCCTATGCACCGTTCCGGGGCAGACAAACTCCGCTGACCCCGGGATTAATGATCAGCCCGGAACACATCGCGGAGGATCTCGCCCAGATTGCCAAGATATTCGAATGCGTTCGTATCTATTCCGTCGACAACGGATTGGACAAGGTGCCCGGACTCGCAGCCAAGGTCGGACTGAAAGTTCTGCTGGGAGTATGGATTGGACCCAATCGCCTGAAGAACGAACTTCTGATCGAAACCGCGATATCGCTGGTGAAGGATTATCCCGGGGTGATCACGGCGATCGTCGTCGGTAACGAGTTACTGTTGCGGAGCGAAATGACCGCGTCCAACCTTCGGGAAATCATCCGCTCGGTGAAGGCGCGCGTGAGTATTCCCGTGACCTACGCCGACGTCTGGGAAATCTGGCTGCGCAACCGGGAAGTCTCCGACGACGTCGATTTCGTCACGGTGCACATGCTGCCATATTGGGAAGACCTTCCGCCCCGCGCCGAAGACGCGGCCGCGCATGTCGATGCCATCCGGAAGCGGTTGGCCGTTGCCTTTCCGGCCAAGGAAATCCTGATCGGCGAGACCGGCTGGCCCAGCAAGGGGCGGATGCGCGACGGAGCGCTGCCATCCGGCATCAATCAAGCACGTTTCAATTCCGAGATTCTCAATCGGGCGCACCAGGAAAACTTTCGCGTCACTCTGTTCGAGGCCTACGACGGGCGATGGAAGCGTCAATGGGAAGGGACCGTGGGCGGCTATTGGGGCCTGTTCGATGGAATGAGTCGCAAGCTGAAATATTCGCCCGGAGTAGCCGTCAGCAACTATCCGTTTTGGAAGCTGCAGCTGGGATGCGGGCTGGCTCTGAGCATTTCCGTGTTCGGAGCAGCATGGTTGACGTTGAGGCGTCGGCCATTGCCGCCGCGATCGATATCGTGGGCTGCTGTGGCAGTATCGGCGACCGTCGGCGGGATCCTGCTGGGAGTAAGCGCCGAAAAGATGCTTTACGAAAGTTATGGGCTCGGTGACTGGCTGGTCCGAGGCTTGCTGATGGCCGCAGGGATCGCTGCGCCGCTGCTGTCTTCCAACGCGTTGATGTCGGGACGCGTGCTGCCGACATTTCTGGAACTGATCGGCCCGCCGGACAGCAGAACCCAATCGGTGCCAACGATGGTCGTGGGGTTCACGCTAACCGTGACCACCCTGATTGCAGCGGAAACCGCTCTGGCTTTGGTGTTCGACCCGCGTTGGCGCGATTTCCCGTTCGCAGGCCTAACCATGGCAGTGGTGCCATTTTGGACACTAACGCTGCTCAACCGTGCAAAATCAGGCACGCGCCCATTCGCGGAGGCCCTGTTCGCAGGGCTGTTCGCCGTTGCTGCGCTCTATATCGCATTCAATGAAGGTTCGCAGAACTGGCAGGCCTTGTGGACCTCGGCAGTTTATTCGCTGCTCGGCGCTACGCTATGGCAGGCACGTTCTATTGCTGTTGCAGGAGCAGCATCGACCAAGCCAGTCGTCTTTGTCGGCGGCGATGATCAATGTCTTAGGGCGCCGCTCCAAGAATCCGTCTCCAGCGCGCCGCGAACCTCCTCGATGTCGGCGCGCGCCGATGAGGAGATGGAATGAGGCTGGTGTTTGCCGATACGGGTTCGACGATCGAAGGAAACCATGATCCTGTCGAGCCGCCCAGAGTTCATTTTGGAGATGTCCAATGAGGCGACGGTTTCACCTCCTGGGACAGGCGGCATTGCTGGTCATCATCTGGGCCGTTATTTTTGAGATCGGGTTGCGGATGCAGCAGTACTTCGGTCCGCTGTACGATCTCGAAATGAAGAATGTCAATCTGAAATGGGAATCCAACGTCCTGAACCATCAGCCGGCACCGGAAAACCAGAGCCTGTGCATTTACGGCGACCTCACAGGCTTCAGCTACAAGAGATCCTATGACGCGAACGGTATCCGAATCATCGATGATTCGGCACTGCTGGCCGGGTGTCGAAATCCAATTTCGGTTCTGTTCCTTGGCGATTCATTCATGGAAGGCTACGACGAGAAGAACACGTTGCCTTATCACGTCGCAAAATATTTCAAGACCGAGCGGGGGATTTGCCTAAAAACCCACAATGCCGGATACACCTCATATTCCCCGGCCATCTTCGTGCCGCAGGCGAGGAAGCTGCTGCCGATTGTGCGTCCCGACTATATTGTGGTGGACGTGGACGAGACCGATCTATACGACGACTTCGCTCGATATCGCGGGCTCATTGTCCGCAACGACGTTGGACAAAATGTCGGCGTCAAGGTTTCACCCATTGGACACGAATGCAGTATTGGCCTCATGGAGGCTCGCAATCATCCGTTGTATCTGATGCGGTTTGTGGCAAAGCTCTGGCACTCCTTTGTGCACATGCCAACGGTGGTTGGGAAGTATCGATCGGACTTCACTCTATTTTCCTATTCACAGGACCATGCTGCTGATCTCGAACAGAAATATTCAGAGGCGCTGTTGGTTTTCAGGCAGAATCTTCAGGAGCTGGCTGGGATACTAAAGGACTACACCAAGGAGGGGAGCCGGGTGCTATTCATCTATCACCCGCATCTTGAGCACTTGAAACCCGACGCTGAGGGTCGCTTGTGGAACGATCTCGTCAGCTCTTCGGTGCAAAGAATTTGCGTCGCCAACAGCTTTCTTTTCTTCAATGCCACCGAGACATTGAAGCAGCGGTTCGGGGCGCACCCCGAGAATTTCTATTGGAAGGGCGACATGCATTTTAACTTCAAGGGATTGGAAGAATATTCGAGTTCGGTCGCAGCGTTTATGGCCTCGGCCATGATCAAGCCGACGAAGTTATCGCGCCATCCCTAGAATAACGGATCAGGGGATTGCGGGAGGAATTGAATGAAGCATCCACGCAAATCTCAGCGGCAGACGTCGTTGCAAAGTCAGCAGAGAAGTAAAAGGGCAGCACGGTCATTCACCCAACTCAAGGACCAATTCTCACACTAACTCGTCCCAAAGTCGCCTGTGCATCGCAGCACGCTCTATTTCGCCGTTGGAGTGATCGGCGGTATTTATGGGTCGGGCGTGCCCACCTTAATTGGCGGAGATGTCTCCAAGCTCGCTTTGAAGTTGGAGAGAATTTTGAACATCGGGTCGGCTACCCAAGTGTTGTACGTTGCAACCTCGCGCTCCTCCTTGCGGTCGGAGAGCAAGTTGAACATTCGCGGCAAGGGAAGAACCTGGGGCGTGTCGTACATTTTTTCCTGCCAGATCAGGTGCATTTTCCAGTTTCGCCACTTTACCGCCGACAGCCGATCGGCGACGTAAGCCGGAAATCCCTCTCGATTTGAGTTCTCCTGTTTCCCGAGGAAAAAGATCCAACTCGTCCACGCCGTCGATAGGCCTGTCCTTCGGGACCTCCGCTCCCAAGTGATCGCGCTGGGGCTTCTTCACCTCTCCCCGCGCTCTTGCGGGGAGAGGTCGAAATTCGCGGATAGCGACAGGGTGCTTGTTGCGAATTCCGCGTTCGCGGACAGAACCCCTCACCCCGACCCTCTCCCCGCGAAGGGGCGGGGAGAGGGAGACGAGACCGCACGCGTTGCCGCGCCTTATGCCGGCGTGTATTGGTCGCGCAGCCGCAGCCAGTCCATCGGATACGGCAACCCCTGCTCGTGACGGCCGAGCGGCGTCAGGTCGAGATAGTGATAGGCGGCGTTCATCATGTCGAGCCCGCGGGCGAAGCAGGAATAGGTGTGGAAGATATCGCCCTTCTCGTCGCGGAAGAACACGCTGATGCCGGGCGCCTCATCGACGCCGAAACCGGAGGTGCCGAAATTATACACCTTGGCGCCCGACTTGAGCTGGTCCGGCGTGAACGAGACCGCGTAGTCGAAGTTGAAGTCGCTAGCTTCCGAAGAAACCCAGTCGAATGTCCAGCCCATCCGCTTCTTGAACGCGTCGAGCTTTTGCAGCGGCGCGCGCGAGACCGCGACCAGCGTGGTATCGCGGGCGGCGAGATGAACGGTTATGCGCTCGAATCCGTCGGCCCAGAACGAGCAGCTCTTGCAGCCCTCGTTCCATTCAGGCGCGAACATGAAGTGCTGGACCACGAGCTGGCTGCGGCCGGCGAACAGATCGACCAGCGTCTTGTTGCCGTCGCCGCTGTCGAACGAATAGGCCTTGTCGACCTTGACCCAGGGCAGCGCGCGGCGCTCCTCGCTCAAGCGATCGCGGGCGCGTGTAAATTCCTTCTCGTGCGCCATGTGGGCTTTGCGGGCTTCTATCCATTCTTGACGCGAGACGATTTTGTGCGGTTGCATGGGCGCCTCCTTGGTCGGGGACTCTGCCGTCATTCCGGGGCGCGCGAAGCGCGAACCCGGAATCTCGAGATTCTCCGATGTGCAAGTGCACATCGTCGTTCGATGCTTTGCATCGTCCCGGAATGACGCTCTACGTGTTGCTTGCGAGCAAATGTTCAAGCTTGTCGAGCCCGGCGGTCCATCCGCGCTCGTGGCCGGCGCGCGCGGCTTCATCGAACAGCTGCTCGTGATGCAGCGTCAGCAGCGTCCCTGCTCCGTCGGGTTTTATAACGACCGTGACCTGCGACTCGCGTTCTGGCGTCGAATGCCAGGCCCACGAGAACACCAGGCGTGCGTTCGGCACCACCTCCCGATAGACTCCGCCGACTTCGTAATATTCGCTCGCGGTCGAGAAGCTGATGCGGAAACGGCCGCCGACTCGGGCGTCGATATCGGCCTTGAACGAGCTGGCCGTGGCGTCGGCCCGGCCGAACCAGTGGATTATTTTTTCCGGGTCGGTCCACGCCGCGTAGACTTTCTCGGGCGGCGCGTTGAGGCGTCGCGTGAAAGTGAGGCTGGGCCTGGCGAGGAGACCGGCGCCGCCGGCGGTGCTTGTTCCTGTGTCCATGGTTCTTCCTCCACAAAAGCGGCAAGGCGGTCGAGATTGTCGGACCAGAAGCGCTGATAGCGGTTCAGCCAGGCAAGCGCCTGCTCCATCGGCCTGGCGGTCAGCCGGCAGGCGACGACGCGGCCGGTCTTTTCGCGCGCAATGAGGCCGGCGTCCGACAGCACATCGAGGTGCTTCATGACGGCGGGGAGCGACATCGCAAACGGCTGCGCCAGCTCGCTGACCGAAACCGTATCGCGGGCGGAAAGCCGCGCCAACAGCGCGCGTCGCGTCGGGTCGGCGAGCGCGGCAAAGGTGTGGTCCAAATCGCGCTCCCGCGCGCCGTCGGTATACTTAACCATAAAGTTTAGTATGGCCGCAACCGCAATGGAGTCAAGAGCCGTCCACGGAACTCGCGCCGCTTACACGCGATACCGTTCCGGTCGCCTAATATTTCGGATAGAGGTTGCGGCCGTGACGCGCGCGCGCGAAGGCGACGCGCGGGCGATTAACAGATAGCGTTGACTATATGTAACTCTATTTGTGTGCATGTATTATGCGTAAGCTTATTCCCATATCCGAAGCGGCAAAACTTCTCGGCGTTCACGCCGACACTCTGCGTCGTTGGGAACGCGAAGGAAAAATCAAGCCGCGCCGGACTTCTGGCAATCTTCGCCGCTACGACATCGCTGATATTCGCCCCGATCTTATCCACGCTGCGCCTACGGCTTCGCGCGCTGCACGCCGACGGCATCATCGCAGGTCACCGTGGCGGCCTGAAGCTAGGCGTCGAGCCGAGCGTCGGGAAGCGCGGGCTTGCCGACGTAGCTATAGTGGGGGTGTAGTCGTAGCTCGCGGCGCTTGCCGACGAGTGCGGCGAGCAGCGCGATGGACGTGATGGCGGACCTTTTCATGGCGACCTCCTTCTGAAGAAAGTTGGTCGGGCCGCGAAGCGCCGTCGTTCGGCAACAGCAATTACAAACTCACAATGCCGATCGGCAATTGGCCGGCATTCGTAGTTGGATGAAATCGCCAAAGGCATCGGCCTTCGTTTGCCGGAACCAGGCAAACGCTTTTTTCACTTTCCTGAATCGCCCGCTTGACGGCCACGGCCTTTCGTGATGTTCTGTCTTTGTTCTTTCCGACGTTGGTTGCGTTCAGGGGGTTTTTAAAGACCGTTTGTTACGGTTCGGCGCGGAACTTGTTTTTGCCATTTGTGAAATTAAAAACATTAAAATCGTTATTCTAAACCAAGGCGAAGACACGAGTTTTGAGCAAGACCTTGCGCAAGACGTGCTAGAAATTATTGCCGTCTTTTCGGCGCGGCTCTATGGCGCACGCTCGAAGAAAAACAAGAATCTGATCGACGGCCTCAAAGCAGCGGCGGCGGCGCGGTGATGAAGAATGGCGATAAAATCAGTATTGTTGCAGCCCCGCGCCCCAAGTCCGCGAGATGTTGGAAAACATTCCTGACACACTGGAAAACCTTCATCTCACGTGTGTGACGCCAACCAGATGGCGTTTCAAACTTTCGCACGCGAACAAGACAGGGATGGATGCTATTGCAATGCGCAAAATTCAGAACTCCTATGTCAGGAGAACTGAAATTATACAATGACGAGCGCGGCTGGAATGCGGTCTTCATGATCAAACGTGAGTTCACGCACTTAAAGGATGCGGCGAGCGGGCTTCCAATTAAAAAAATATCATCTTGCCGATTGGAGAAAAACGGAAGCGTGACAGGGATGACGGCGGATGAAACGCGATCATGCTACCGAGTGGACGCGAAAACGGGGAGACCAATAAAGCCACCACCCGCTGTGGTGTTTGTGGATTTCGAGGCTTAAATGCTTCTCGCTCATAGAATCGCTCTCACGCCAAATAACAAACAAGCGGCCTACTTCGCGCGCGCTTCTGGCGTGGCGAGGTTCGCCTATAATTGGGCGTTGGCCGAATGGCGTTGCGAATACAAAGAAGGCGGCAAGCCGTCAGAGATGATGTTGCGCAAGCGTCTGAACGCCTTGAAGCGGGAGCAATTCCCGTGGATGCTCGAAGTCTCGAAATGCGCGGCGCAAGAGGCAATCATCAACCTCGGCGTCAGCTTTTCGAACTTCTTCCGGGATTGCAAGAAGCCAAAGGCGCAACGACGATTTCACTACCCAAAGCCGAAAAAGAAGGGCGTTCATGATAGCTTTTGCGCGGCGAACGAAGTCGGCACCTTCCGCTGTGACGGCAAGCGCGTCAAATTGCCTGTCGTCGGCTGGGTTCGGATGCGCGAGGCTTTACGGTTCGAGGGCATTGCCAAATATGTGACGGTCGCGCGTGAAGGCGATAGGTGGTTCGCTTCGATTTTGGTCGAAACGCCGGAACCGAAAAAGCTCAATCAGCCTTGCCTTGCCGTGGGTGTCGATCTCGGCGTGAAGGATTTTGCCGTCCTGTCACGCCCACTGAACAGTGAAACGAAATTCAAAGGCGCGAAGCCGCACAAGGCGCAGATCGCGAGATTGCGCCGCTACAATAAGGCTCTGGCGCGAAAGAAGAAAGGTTCCGCGAACCGCCGCAAGGCACGGGTTCGCCTTGCGCGGCTTCACGCCACTATCGGCAATGTGCGCAAGGATTATCTGCATAAGCTTTCGATGAACATTGTCCGCACGTTCAAAGTGATCGGGATTGAGAATTTGAATGTGCGCGGGATGTCAAGAAACCGCTGTTTGGCGCGGTCGATTATGGACGAAGGCTTTCGGGCTTTTCGTTCCATGCTCGAATATAAAGCCAAGCTCTACGGCGCTCGCGTCGTCGTTGCGGACAGGTTCTTTGCCTCGTCCAAAACGTGCTCTCGCTGCGATTGCGTTAAACAAACGCTCTCGCTCGCAACCCGCACTTTCGTTTGCGATGATTGCGGTGCGTCGGTTGATCGTGATGAAAACGCATCGGTAAATTTGGAAGTCTTCGCCGCAAACTCTGCGGTGTCAGCCTGTGGAGAGGCGCGCTCTGGCGCGGTTCGTAAGAACCGCGTGAAACGAGCCTCGAAGAAGCAGGAAGGTAGCGGCTTGGCTGAGGTAGCGTAGCAATGCCTATGTTCACTCAGCTTTGCGTAGGTCTATCGGAGAAAGCTATCATCGCGAATCAACAGCTTGCGCATTGTCTCGCCTCCTTCGCGCCGACGAACGGTTCGCCTTCGCTTGCAAACGAGCCTCCGCATAACGAGCCTTCTGGGTTTCACTCCACCTTAAGACCGGCGAACTCGACCACCTTCTTCCACTTTTCGGTCTCGGCCTCGATCATGCCGCCGAACGCCTCCGGCGACTGGATCAGCGGCTCGCCGCCGAGCTCGACCAGGCGCTTCTTCATCTCGGGCTCGGCCAGAATCGCATTGATCTCGGAATTGAGCTTGTCGATGATCGCCTGCGGAGTTTTCTTTGGCGCGCCCATGCCGAACAGCGCGCTCGCCTCATAGCCCGGAACGGTCTCGGCGACCGCCTGCACGTCGGGCAGTTGCGGCGACCGCTCGGCCGTGGTCACGCCCAGCGCGCGCAAGGAGCCTGAACGGATATGCTGGATGATCGAGGGCATGTTGTCGAAAATCACCTGCACCTGGCCGCCGAGCAGGTCGGTGATCGCTGGCGCTGCACCCCGATAGGGCACGTGCTGCATCTTGGCGCCGGTCATCGCCATGAACATTTCGCCGGACAGATGCACCGAGGTGCCGTTGCCCGATGAGGCCATGTTGACCTTGCCGGGATTGGCTTTCACATAGCCGATGAACTCGGCGACGTTGTTCGCCGGCACGTCCTTGTTGACGGTCATCACGTTCGGCACCCGGTTGAAGCAGGCGACGGCCGCGATGTCGCGGACGAAATTGAATTTGAGATTGGTGTAGAGCGTGGCGTTGATGAAGTTCGCCGGGTTGACCAGCAGCACGGTGTAGCCGTCCGGCTCGGCGTTGACCGCCGTCTCGGTGCCGATGTTGTTGCCGGCGCCCGGCTTGTTCTCGATCACGAACTGCTGTCCGAGCCTCTCCGACAGCCGCTGGCCGATCAGCCGCGCCAGAATGTCGGTGGCGCCGCCCGGCGGATAGCCGACCATGAAGCGCACCGGCCGGGTCGGATAGTCCAGCGCCGCTACGCTGCGCCTGGTAGCAATGGCCGAAGTGCCCAGGGCGATCAAACCGATCGCGGTACGGCGCGAGATCATGCATTACTCCCGATTTTGTTGTTGTTTGCCTGACAATGCCGCGCGTTGTAACAAACAACGTGGGCGACGGCCAGCGTGGCCCAGCCGCGACGAAAGGATGAGCCATGTCGGTCAAGGTCAATGCCATCGACCATCTCGTGATCAACGTCACCGATGTGGCGCGCTCCGCCGAGTGGTACCGCAAGACCCTCGGCATGGAGGTCAAGGTGTTCGATCCGGGCCGTGGCGGGGCGCCGCGGACCTCGCTCGTGTTCGGCAATCAGAAGATCAACGTGCGGCCGAAGCACGCCGACAAGGTCGAGTGGTTCACCGCCGACCACGAGACCGCCGGCAGCGACGATCTGTGCTTTCTCACGACAAGCACGCCGGACGAGGTGGTCGCCCATCTCAGAGCCAATGGGGTTGCGATCGAGGAGGGTCCGGTTGCCAAACAAGGCGCCCGCGGCACCCTGCGCTCGGTCTATTGCCGCGATCCGGATGGGAGCTTGATCGAGATTTCGTCGTATGCGGATGACGGGTCTTGAGGTTCAGCCTCGTAAGAGGTCGTCATGCCCGGGGCTCCGAAGGACGGCGTCGCTTCCGCTCGCCTACGCCCGGGCATCCATCGCGCTTCAAGAGTCCTTCGATGAAGATGGATGGCCGGGTCAAGCCCGGCCATGACGGCGGTGAGAACGGTGATCGCCATTTGCCCGTCGCGCGATCCGATGGCAGAACTATTCCCAAGAGCAAGTCTCAAGAAAAACCAAAGCGGCCGTCCAAGGCTGCGCGGGAGGAACCATGCAACATTTACAGGAACCGCCGGGCGTCGTCGGACCGTTCGCGGGGCTCGACGTGCCCTGGCTGCTGAAGATGCGCGCCGAAGTCCGCCGCGACCATCCGTTCCTGATCTGGGCGCCGTTCGACGCGCCGGCGCGAGCCTGGAGTTATGGCGAATTTCACCATCGCGTCGGCGCGCTTGCCGCCGGCCTCGCCAGGCGCGGCGTCAAGCCCGGCGAATTCGTGCTGATTCATCTGGAGAACTGCATCGAGGCGATGCTGGCCTGGTTCGCCTGCGTCGAGCTCGGCGCCATCGCCGTCACCACCAACACCCGCTCGGCGCCAGCGGAGATGGAATATTTCGCCAGCCATTGCGGCGCGGTCGCCGCCATCACCCAACCGGCCTATGCCGAGATCGTCTCCGCGCATTGCAAGGGCCTGCGCTGGATCGCGGTGATATCGCATGATGCGGGTGTGGCGCCTGCGGCGGGCCAAGCCGCGCCGCGTGGCGACAGCTTTGAAGCCTTGTTCGCCGACAGCGCCGACCGGCCGCGCCGGGCGACCGATCCTTTCGCGCCCTGCTCGGTGCAATATACCTCGGGCACCACCTCGCGGCCGAAGGCGGTGCTGTGGACGCATGCCAACGCGCTATGGGGCGGCAAGATCAACGCCGCGCATCAGGACCTGCATGCGGGCGACGTGCACCAGACCTATCTGCCGCTATTCCATACCAATGCGCTGGCCTATTCGATGCTGGCGAGCCTGTGGGTCGGCGCGACCTGCGTGATCCAGCCGCGGTTTTCCGCGAGCCGGTTCTGGAACGTGGCGCTGCAGCACGGCTGCACCTGGACCTCGACCATCCCGTTCTGCATGAAGGCGCTGCTCGAGCACGAAATCCCGAGGCAGCACAAATTCCGCCTCTGGGGCACCGCGATGTGCGAGCCGCCGGCGTTTGCCGCCTTCGGCATCAAGATGATCGGCTGGTGGGGCATGACCGAGACCATCACCCACGGCATCATAGGCGAGGTCGACCAGCCCAACACGCCGATGTCGATCGGCCGGGCGGCGGCCGAATATGCGATCCGCATCACTGACGACGACGGGCGGCCGACAGAAGTCGGCGGCACCGGCAATCTGCTGATCAAGGGCGTGCCGGGGCTGTCGCTGTTCAAGGAATATCTCAACAACGAAAAGGCCACGGTCGAAAGTTTCGACGAGCACGGCTATTTCGTCACCGGCGATCGTGTCACCTTGCTCGAGCATGGCTACATCAGGTTCGGCGATCGCGCCAAGGACATGCTGAAGGTCGGCGGCGAGAACGTCGCGGCCTCCGAGATCGAGCAGGTGATCGCGGTCGTGCCAGGCGTGCGCGAGGCAGCGGTGGTCGCCAAGAAGCATCCGATGCTGGACGAGGTGCCGGTCGTCTTCGTCATTCCGCTGGCTGGCGTTGACCGCGCGCCGAAGGAGCTGCACGACAATATCATGAGCGCCTGCCGCAGCGCGCTCGCCGACTTCAAGGTGCCGCGCGAAATCCGCCTTGTCGACGAGATGCCGCGCTCGACGCTGGAGAAGGTGGCGAAAGCCGAATTGCGCAAGATGCTGGGGTAGGTCATGCCGTTTGCCCTGAGCGTGAAGAGCGTCAATGCCAGCGCCGGTGCGATCGTGTCGCTGTGGGATCAGGTGAGCGTGTTCGAGGATTCACCTTCGATGCGCGCCCTGGACTATCCCCCGCATATCACCTTCGCCATTTATGATGCGCCCGAGGTGAGCAAAGAGATGGCGATCGCCGCGATCGAAAATGCCGCCCAGGGACGGAGGAGCATCGAGATCACCTTTAACCGCATCCGGACCTTCGATGGACCGTCACTGATCCTGTGGGCCGATCCCGAGCCCAAGGAAGTGCTGCTCGAGATGCACCGGAAAATTCATTCCGCGATCAGCCCTGAATTCTGCAGGACGCACTACCGACCAAGGAGCTGGATGCCGCATTGCACGCTCGCGATGCGCACGGCTTCCTGCCGAAACGCGGACGCGCTGGCGTTTGCGGCGGCATTTCGCGGCGGTATCCACGTCGCCTTCGACGTCGTCGATTGCGTCGCGCTCCAGCCATTGCAGGTGGTTGCCGAGGCGCCGCTCAATGCGCCGGGAATTTAGCGCACGCCGATTACGGGATTCAGGATGCCGGCTCAATCATCAAGACAAACGAGCAACGAAATGTCGAACAGCGCGTTCCGAAGAAACAGCTTTAATCGTTTGACCTGTGGTCTCGCCGCCCTTGCCCTCACCCTTTCGACAGGCGCGGCTTCCGCTGAAACCGCCGACACGGTGCTTTTCAACGGCAAGATTCTCACCGTCGACAAGGAATTTTCGGTGCGGGAGGCGCTGGCGATCGCGCATGGACGGGTGCTGGCGACAGGCACTTCCAGCGCGATGAAGCAGCTCGCAGACGACAAGGCGCGGTTGATCGACCTCGGCGGCCGCACCGTGATTCCCGGATTGACCGACGGCCATATCCACGGCATCCGCGCCGCGCTGACCTTCGGCACCGAGGTGAACTGGATCGGCGTGCCCAGCTTGAAGGAGGCGCTGGAGAAAATGCGCTCCGTCGCCAGGACCCAGAAGCCCGGCTCCTGGATCGTGGTGGCCGGCGGCTGGACCGAAGAGCAGTTTGCCGAGAAGCGCCGGCCGAGCCCGCAGGAGGTGGCGGAGGCAGCACCCGATAATCCCGTCTATATCCAGCATCTCTACGACTGGCTGCTGCTGTCGCCCAAGGCGATGGAGGCCCTGAATATCCGTAGCGATGCCGACGTCACCCCCGGCGGCAGCCTCGAACTGGACCACGACGGCAAGCCGACCGGCGTGATCGTCGCGGGTGGCAATGTGCTTGGAAAAATCTTCGACCGCTTGCCGAAGCCGACGATGCAGCAGCAGGTCGACGGTTCCAGGAAATTCTTCCGCGAGATGAACAGCCTCGGCATCACCGGCATCGTCGACGGCGGCGGCGTCAGCATGTATCCCGCCAACTACCAGGCCGTGTTCCAACTCTGGCATGACAAGCAGCTTACGGTGCGCGTCGCCTATCACCTCTGCGCGCCCAAGCCGGGCAGCGAACTCGCCGACCTGCAGAACCTGACGCAACTAATGCCGCAGGGTTTTGGCGACGACATGCTGCACTTCAACGGCCCCGGCGAAATCCTGATCTGGGCCGACTGGACCGACGGCGATATCACGCCCGACGGCAAGGCGAAGCTTGCGGAATTGCTGCGCTGGGCGGCCTCGAAGGGCTACACCATCCAGCTCCACTGGAATCCGGACCGCACGGTCCATGACCTGCTCGATATCGTCGAGGACGTCAGCCGCGATTATCCGGTTCGCGATCTCAGATGGACCGTGCTGCACCTCTACAATGCCTCGGAAGACAGTCTGACGCGAATGAAAGCGCTGGGGCTGATCTGGGGCGTGCAGGACGGCCTCTATTTCGGCGGCGAACGCTTGCAGAAGGAGGTCGGCGTGGAGGCGGCGAAGCAAATGCCGCGGATCGCAACCGCGCTGAAGCTCGGCCTGACGGTTGCCGGCGGCACCGACGCGCACCGCGTGTCGTCGTACAATCCCTTCGTCTCGCTGCAATGGTATCTCGACGGCACCACCATCGGCGGTGTGCAGACGCGCGGCGACGCCGAAGCCCCGAGCCGGCGCCAGGCACTGGAAATGTACACCCGCAATTCGGCGTTCATGGCGAACGACGACGACGAACGCGGCACGCTGGAGCCGGGCAAGTTCGCCGATCTCGCCGTGCTGTCGTCCGACTATCTGACCGCGCCGGTGAAGGAGATCGGCAGGATTAGATCGCTCCTCACCATGGTCGGCGGCGGGGTGGTATATGCGAGCGGATCGTTTGCGGAACTGGCGCCGGATGCGAGCCGGTAACCGCAATAATCAATACGCGCCGAACGCCACCGGACGGAACGCCTGCAACAATTGCTGGTCGAGCTTGGCGCCCATGCCTTCCATGATCGAAAAGGCGCGAGCGTGGGTGAACGGCAGCCGGTAGGCACGCTTTTCCACCAGCGCCGCATAGATATCGACGATCGTGGTCAGCCGCACGATGTCGCTGACCTGGTCGCCGCGCAGCCGGTTAGGATAGCCGCTGCCGTCCAGGAGCTCGTGGTGGTGCAGCACGACGTCCAGCATCTCCGGCGGGAATCCGCCTTGCGCCGCCAAGGCCTCGTAGCCGCGGCGCGGATGGGTGCGCATTTCGAGCATTTCCTGGTCCGTCAGCTTGCCCGGCTTGTCGAGGATCGCGCGCCGGATAAAGGCCTTGCCGACATCGTGCAACAGCGCCGCACGGGTGAGACGGCGCTGGTCGTCCTCGCGCATGCCGAGATGCTGCGCGAACGCGACCGCGAAACCGGTGACGAACAGGCAATGGCGGTATGTCTCGACGTGGTGGCAGCCGACCGCGGTCAGCCATTCGCGCAACGAGGAGTGCTTGATGGCTTTCAGGATTTTGTTTTCGGCCTGCATGACGTCGTTGAACGTCAGGGGAGCGCCGGCCGGAAGCCGCTCGAACATCTTCACGATGACCGCGTGCGCGGCGGCAACGCCGCGGTTCAGGGTCTTGCCGCGATCGGTTGAATCGTAGTTGTTGCTATCGGGGAACGCCGAACGGATGCGCTGCAGGATATCGCGCGCATCGAAAGGCCGCGAAATCGTGTCGGTGGCGCCCAGCGCCCAAGCCTGCATCGAGGCGTGGTGCAGCGCATCCGCAAGAACGAACAGCCGCGGCATCGCACGATAGGCTTCTCCACGCAGCCTGCTGCGAACCTTCTGCACGCTCTCCGCCGAGCGCAGATTGATATCAACCACGATGCCCGAAAGATGATCGGCTGGAGCCTCGGGAATCTCCGCGGTCGGGATGGTGTGAACCTCGCCAACCGAGCTCAGAATCTCGGCCAGCTCGAAGCTCTGGTCGAAGCGATCGGATGCGAGCAGCAGATGACGCTTCGCGGCTTCGTTGGCCGAGGATTCCTGGGGCGACGAGTCTTTGGTAGTGTGCTGCTTGGCTAAACCTGTCATGGGTCCCCGAGGCGCTGACGGTTGCGACTGACGGCACAACCTTAGCGGACAAGGCCTTCCACGGGCCTTAATAGGCATGATCAACATCTTGATGTTGTCGACCGTAAAAATTTAACGAGTTTTTGGGGGGTGAAAAGATTTGAATGAAAAATCCGCCGGAGGTTGCTCCGTCGGATCGCTGTTGTCGCGTCAATCGACAGCGGCTCTTATTATTTGAGCATGATCTTTTCGGAAAACCGATGCCCACCCCGCTATCCCAGTGCGGGGCCAGGCTTTTTCGGGATCAAGCGCTCTAGGCCTTCATCGCCGTCTTCACGGCCTCTGCCGAAAACGTGGCCGTGGATGCTTGCCCATGCCGACGGCGCGCACGGATCGCCGCCCGCGCGGTTGGGCAGTTCACACCTGCGAAAAGATCGCGCTACAATGGATCGGACAAGAAGACGCTTTAAGGAAAACACCAAGGAAAACACCATGCCGAAAATCAACCGTGACGGAGTAAATATCCACTACGAGGTCCACGGCGATGGCCCTCCGCTGATTTTGAGCCACGGTTTTTCCTCGACATCGGCGATGTGGCAGGGACAAATCGAGGCGTTGTCGAAGCAGCACAAGCTCGTGTTGTGGGACATGCGCGGCCACGGCCAATCCGACTATCCGGAGGATCCGAAAGCCTATAGCGAGGCGTTGACGGTCGGCGACATCGCGGCGCTGCTCGACGAAGTCGGCGCCAAACGCGCCATCGTCGGCGGGCTTTCGCTCGGCGGCTACATGTCGCTGGCCTTCTATCGCGCGCATCCGGAACGGGTCTCCGCGCTGCTGATCATCGACACCGGTCCCGGCTTCAAGAAGGACGATGCGCGCGAGGCCTGGAACAAGCGCGCGCTCGGGACCGCCGACCGGTTCGAGCATGAGGGCCTTGAGGTCCTGAAATCGGCAGGCCGCGAACGCTCGACGGTCAGCCATCGCGATGCGGCCGGCCTTGCCCGTGCCGCCCGCGGCATGCTGACCCAGCGCGACGCCAGCGTGATCGAGAGCTTGCCCGACATCAAGGTTCCGTCGCTGGTGGTGGTTGGCGCCGACGACACGCCGTTCCTCGCCGCCTCCGACTACATGGCAGCGAAAATTCCGGGCGCGAAAAAAGTGGTGATCCCGGCAGCCGGCCACGCCGTGAACATCGACCAGCCGCTGGCCTTCATCGACGCAGTGCGGCCGTTCCTGGACACGCTGCCGCGCAGCGAGTGAAACAGTTTCGTCGTGATGTTGTGGGGCTTGGGGCGATAAGCGAGGCGCAGCGTCATTCCCGGGCGCGCGCAAGCGCGAACTCCGATGTGCAATTGCACATCGGAGAATCTCGAGATTTTGGGTTCGTGCTAACGCACGCCCCGGGATGACGTCGGTGAGAGTTTTTCAGAACCAGCGTTCGCCGACGAACACGGTATCGCCGGGGCCGAGCGGGGTGCCGAGCGGCACCACATAGCGGGCGGCGCCGGACGCATCGGTGTGGGTGAGCGTCACCGCGTCGCGACGCGCGCGCGGCGAGAAGCCGCCGGCAATGGCTACGGCGCTCTCGACCGTCATGTTCGGCACGTACGGATATTGGCCGGGAGCTGCGACCTCGCCGAGAATGAAGAACGGCCGATAGGATTCGATCTCGACCGCGACGGAGGGTTCGCGGATATAGCCGTTGCGCAGCTTTGCCGAGATTTCGGCGGCGAGCGAAGCCGGGCTGCGTCCGCGCGCAGGCACGGAGCCGATCAGCGGCATGGTGATCGAGCCGCCGGCGTCGATCGCGTACGTATTGGTGAGGCCTTCCTGGCCGTACACGACGACCCTGAGCTTATCGCCGGCGTCGAGCTTATAGCCCGCGTCATGTCGAACCGGCGCAGGCGCCGCGGCATAAGCGTCGTAGGCCGCGGGAGTTGCCAACGGTTGGGGCTGGGGCGCATAGCCACGTGGCGCGGTGGCAAGCGTGTTGCGCAGCGCGCTGATGGCACCGCCGCCGGAATCCGCAACCTGTGACGGCGGCGCAGACGTGTAAGGCTGGCCGTAGGCCAGCGAATCCAGATCGCTTTGCGGACTTCCCATCGCAACCGGCGAGCCCGTCTGCATGCAGCCCGACAAAGCGAGCGCGGCAACACCGGCAATGATCGGCAGTCGAAACGCGCGCACAACCCGCACCGTAGCCATCCTCAAGGCGGAGACAGCTTAAGTCTTGCACCAATTATGGTTAACAAACGGTTTCGGAGCGGTGGCGAAGACCGTCGAGCGGTCTCCGCGCAAAGCTAGCGTGCGGTGAAGTTTGATGAAATCGAACTATCTGGGGAGCACAGGCCGCGTTCGGCGGCCGTTCTTAAATAGAACGCCGAAGCCGAGCTTCGGCTATGGCGCTCGGCAGCGCAATTGCGCGCCAGGTGGGGTCTATCCTCTCGACCAGCGCGATTTGCAGAAACACCCCCACCCCGCCGTCTCCCGCGAAGAGCGGGAGACGGCGCCCATTTCTGTCGCCGAGACGACTCAATCCAATCTCGTCTCGCTCGAAGCACTCACGCCGCGTTGACGCCGGCGCCGATCGGGCACGACACGCCGGTGCCGCCGAGGCCGCAATAGCCGGCCGGATTCTTGGCCAGATATTGCTGGTGATAGTCCTCGGCGAAATAGAACTCGCCCGCGGGCACGACCTCGGTCGTAATCGAACCAAGCCCCTTTGCCGCCAACGCCTTCTGATAGGCGGCCTTCGACGCATCGGCGGCTTTGAGCTGCGCCTCGCTGAAGGTGTAGATCGCGCTGCGATATTGGGTGCCGACATCATTGCCTTGGCGCATGCCCTGCGTCGGGTTGTGGTTCTCCCAGAACGTCTTCAACAGACGCTCGTAGGAAATTTTCTTCGGGTCGAACACCACCAGCACCGCCTCGGTATGACCGGTGCGACCCGAACAGACTTCTTCGTAGGTCGGATTCGGGGTGTGACCGCCGGCGTATCCGACCGCGGTGGTGTAAATGCCGTCGCCGAGTTCCCAGAACTTGCGTTCCGCCCCCCAGAAACAGCCGAGCCCGAACACCGCCTTTTCCAGACCGGCCGGATAGGGCGGCTGCAACTTGTGTCCGTTGACGAAATGGGTCGAGGCGGTCGGGATTGGTTGAGCACGGCCTTGCAGCGCCTCGGCTGCACTCGGCAGTGCGGTGGTCTTGCGCATGAACAACATGGATTTTCTCCAGGCAGGAGGCCGGCTGAAATCGGCTTCAGCGACAGGCCTCGATCGACGTCTCTATATATGGCTTTACGGTGGCCGGGGCAGCCCCGTTACCGGCGAGCCCCTAATCCCTGGAATAGCCGATCAGCGGTTTTCGCGGCCGGAACAGGAACATCAGGAGGATTCCCAGGACGCCGAGGACCGCGAACACCGGCTGGTTCAGGATCACCTTGACCACGCTGGGCCAGGCCCACGGCGCATTGCTCTCCACCCAGGTCCGGAACGCCTGCTGGCTCGACTGATGGATATCGTTCCAGAACTGGCCGAACTGAGTAAAACGGAGCGACTGATCGGCGACCCAGCGCGCGCCGTCATAGACCATGAAGATGAATCCGCCGGCCAACAGCAGTAGCCCTACAAGTCGGAAAAAACCGCGGATCATGCGTCACCTTATCTCTATCGCGATATCTGTATCGCCTTGGAGCCCGTTCCGTTCCGCTTCGATGGATGCGGAAACGGCTCTAGTTCTTGTTTGGACGCGTTTTCTTGGACGGCGAAGCGGTGCCCACCCCGCCACCCAACTGCGCGGCAGGCCTTCGCTGGAAAACGCTCCAAGCCGCTGCCAGCCATTACCGGGTGCATAGCGGAAATTCAACCTCATCAGTCACTTATCGGCATTTTACGGCCAACCTGCCGGAGCTTGAGGATGCCAGAAAGCGTTGACGCTGCAAAACGCTCCCTCTATAAGGGCGGCCATGGCGGCGGGCGCAATCCGGCCGCCGCTGTTCTTTGAGCGGCGCGGCGAAGAGCTTATTTGCAGTCTGCATTTTTGCGTGCAGCATTTTGCTCAGGCAACGGCAATCTCAGAGACATCAGAAACAACCAGCAGCGTCGATCATGTAACCAGGCGCTCGGCGCGCGCATTTGCGATTGAGAGCGAACGGTCACCCCGCTAAGGATATTTGAAGATATGGCCAATACGACTTCCGCCAAGAAGGCGACACGCAAGATTGCCCGCCGCACCGCGATCAACAAGTCGCGCCGAACCCAGATGCGTGGCGCGGTCCGCACCGTCGAAGACGCGATCAAGCGCGGCGACCGCGATGCAGCACTGAAGGCGATGGTGCACGCGGAACCGGAGTTGATGCAGGCAGCGCAGCGCAATATAATTCATAAGAATAATGCGAGCCGCAAAGTGTCACGGCTTACCCATCAAATCGCCAAGCTCGCGACATGATCTGACGAACACGCACTTCGTCATTGAGCCCGAATTGATCATTAAGCCCGGCTTGGCCGGGCTTTTTGTTATGTTGCCTCGCCGGTGGCGCGCATGGTCTCGCCCGTATTTTTACTGGTCCGGTTTTTGTCGACGGTTGAGCGGCGAGGGAGGTGCGAGAAGTCCGCGCGTTATGCCCTCAACGAGGAATAGCCCCTGAACTGTTGCGATGCAGGCACAGGGGGAGGGAGTTACCCTTGAAAACGGGACTCGAAAAACTTCGTGTCGTTAATTACTTACCCCCATAGTGACCGCAAGCGTTTCGAAAAATCGGTTTGACGGCGGACGCTTGAAGTATTTGTGAAAATTTTTTGCGAAGCATGCAAGTTTGTGACAGTGCGCGTCGCACGCGCGATTTCATCCAGTGATTCAAAAACTTGCTTTCGACGCGGTAATCGTTGCGGCGCCCACGCGAACGCTGGACAGGTTTTAGGCGCAACGTTGATGAATCAAATTCATTGCTAGCTGCCACGCATCGTGTATTTCTTAACTGGCTCGCGGCGTCCACGATCTTTAGACCAGCGCGGTTTTGGAAACGGGACGGACGTGCAAATCGGCGGCGGTGTGCGCGTTGGCGACGCTTTCCAAGCGATTGTCAGATCGAAACCCATAGCGGTAGGGGTAACGGAGTTTTGTGTCTAAATTTCTCAGGCGAGTGCCGTTGTGCCTCGTTTGCTTCGAATTAAGGGAAATACGGCACCCGGCGGGAGTGGCGGAGTAGAGCTTAGTGAGCGTGTAAGTTTAGACGGGGAAACGGCGTAGCGGCTGAACGAATTGGTTCCGGCGCGGCTGTATTTGGAACATACGCGGGATGACAACTTGCCGTGAGCAATCGCGGTGAGGCGGGGAGGTTGCATGCGTTACGGTAACATAGCGATATTTGATCAGATCTCATTTTCCACAGATGCTCCCTTAGAAGCCGCTCCTTACAGTGCGCGGCCGCCGACGCAAAACCCTGCCGGCCCATCGAGTACGCGCTGACCTCGCGGGAAGGCTCCCGCTCCACCCACCGCTGATCCGACCCCGGCGTTTTCGCCGAACGGGAAAGCTATGTCTGGAGCAGAGCCCCCGGCTTGAGGTCGCGCCGTGGCAAGAGACCTGCGCGGCGTTTTCGCTCAATTACCTTACTCCTTCGGAAAAGTTTTCAAGCAATGACAAATTCAGAACAAGACCACTGGTCACGCGTCAAAGGTCGGCTGCGCTCAACGGTTGGAGAGGACGTCTACACGAGCTGGTTTGCGCGGATGGATTTGGAAGGTGTTCAGGAAGAAAGCGTGCACCTCTCGGTTCCCACCCGGTTCTTGAAGAGCTGGATTCAGGCGCATTATGCCGAGCGCGTGCTCGCGGCCTGGCAGGCCGAGAGACCGGAAGTGCACCGGATCGACCTCACCGTGCGCTCGGCGATGCGCTGCGCGGCACCCGCCGCCAAGGACGCACCCTCGGCGCTCGAGGCGCGCCGCGGCGAGCGTCCCGACGGACGGATCGCGGTCGAACTGCGCTCAACCGCGATTGCGCCGGTATCGGCCAATCATGACGCGCTCGGCGGCTCGCCGCTCGATCCGCGCCTGACCTTTGCAAGCTTCGTGGTCGGCCGTTCCAACACGCTGGCGCACGCCGCCGCGCGTCAGGTCGCCGAAGGCCGCCGCGGCGATCCCGTGATGTTCAATCCGCTCTACATCCATGCCGGCGTCGGCCTCGGCAAGACCCATCTGTTGCAGGCGGTGACCTGGGCCGGCAATTCCGGCAGCGAACGCAAGGTGCTGTATCTCACTGCGGAAAAATTCATGTACGGCTTTGTCGCGGCGCTGAAGACACAGACCGCGCTCGCCTTCAAGGAAGCATTGCGCGGCATCGACGTGCTCGTGATCGACGATCTGCAGTTCCTGCAGGGCAAGTCGACGCAGGCCGAGTTCTGTCACACGCTGAACGCGCTGATCGACGCCGGCCGCCAGGTGGTGATAGCGGCCGATCGTCCGCCCTCGGATCTCGAAAGCCTCGACGACCGCGTGCGCTCGCGGCTCGCCGGTGGCCTGGTGGTCGAGATGGGATCGCTCGGCGAGGAGCTGCGGCTTGGCATTCTCAAATCGCGCGTCGCGGCGGCGCGCGCGCATCATGCGAGCTTCGACGTGCCGGAGCAGGTGCTCGACTATCTCGCCCGCACCATCACCCATAACGGCCGCGACCTCGAGGGCGCCATCAATCGCCTGCTCGCGCACTCAAAGCTCAACGCGCAGCCGGTGACACTGGAAATGGCCGAACGCGAGGTGCGCGATCTGGTCCGCCCGCAGGAGCCGAAGCGGATCAAGATCGAGGACATCCAGCGGGTGGTGGCGCGGCAATATAATGTCAGCCGCTCCGACCTGTTGTCGTCGCGCCGTACCGCCAACGTGGTTCGCCCGCGCCAGGTCGCGATGTATCTGGCCAAGACGCTCACGCTGCGCTCGCTGCCGGAGATCGGCCGCCGTTTCGGCGGACGTGACCACACCACGGTCCTGCACGCGGTTCGCAAGATCGAGGCGCTGGTCGCCAAGGATGTCGCGCTGTCGGAAGAGGTGGAATCCTTGAAGCGGCAGTTGCAGGAATAGGTCTTAAAGTTCCTTCCTCCCGAGGTAGGAAGCCAGCCTGCTCCCTCCCCGCAAGGGGAGGGGGTCATTTTGCCGATCGGGAGATGATCCGTGCAGGTTTGCTCCGGCGCGCAAACCCACCTCCTCATTTGGGCGCAAGATCGGTCCAAAACGTGGGGAACGGGCGTCCGATCCCTTGAACTTGCGCCCCATCCGCGCCACCTTACCGTCCCCCGAAAGCCCGTGAATCTGGCTGCCGGGTACCATCGACCGCGGCGCTTCTTGATCGCCCGGCACTCCCACGACATGTTCTGTTGGATCGGGCGGATATTGCAATGAAGGTCACCGTCGAACGCGCGCAACTCCTGAAGTCGCTGGGCCACGTCCATCGTGTGGTCGAACGCCGCAATACCATTCCGATCCTGGGCAACGTGCTGGTGCGCGCCGAGAATGCGCAACTGTCGCTGAAGGCGACCGACCTCGATCTCGAGGTGACGGAAACGCTGGCCGCCGAAACCGCGACCAGCGGCTCGACCACGGTGCCGGCGCATATGTTCTACGACATCGTGCGCAAATTGCCGGACGGCGCACAGATCGTGCTGGAGGGCGACGGCGACCGCTCGGTGCTGGCGATCCGCGCCGGCCGCTCGCGTTTCACGCTGCAGACCTTGCCGGAAAGCGATTTTCCCGATCTTGCCGCCGGCGACATGACGCATTCTTTCACGCTGGCCGCCGCCGACATGAAGCGGCTGATCGACCGCACCCAGTTCGCGATCTCGACGGAGGAGACCCGCTACTATCTGAACGGCATCTATCTGCATTCGGCCGGCAGCGCCAAGGACCCGACTTTGCGCGCGGTCGCAACCGACGGACATCGCCTCGCCCAGGTCGATCTGCCGCTGCCGAAGGGCGCGACCGGCATGCCCGGCGTGATCGTGCCGCGCAAGAGCGTCGGCGAGGTGCAGCGCCTGATCGAGGCCAACGAGGCGGAGGTTGCGATCGAATTGTCGCAAGGCAAGATCCGCTTCACCATCGGCCACGTGGTTTTGACCTCGAAGCTGATCGACGGCACCTTCCCCGATTATGGCCGCGTGATCCCGCAGAACAATGACAAGGAACTAATCGTCGACAGGGCGGATTTCGCCGCAGCGGTCGATCGCGTCTCGACGATCTCGAGCGAGCGCGGCCGCGCGGTGAAACTCGCGTTGGCTCCGGGCAAATTGGTGCTGTCGGTAACCAACCCGGATTCCGGCAGCGCCACCGAAGAGCTCGAGGTCGAATACGCCTCCGACGCGCTCGATATCGGCTTCAACTCACGCTACCTCTTGGACATCGCCGCCCAGATCGAAGGCGAGGTCGCGATCCTGAAACTCGCCGATCCCGGCTCGCCGACCCTGGTGCAGGACAAAGACAACAAGAGCGCGCTCTACGTTCTGATGCCCATGCGGGTGTGAAGATCCTTCACTTCTGGTCATTGCCGGGCTGTTTTCTTCCTTCTCCCCTTGTGGGGAGGGCGGCGCGTAGCTCCGGGTGAGGGGTTCGTGCTGCAAACGCCACACCATCGGCCAACCGCCAAACGCATCCGCGATTTCGCAAAGAAAATCTGCCGTGAACCTACCGACGCTAAGGCCGCCATGTGGCGTTTGCTCCGCGATAGGCAGCTCACGCGCTTCAAATTTCGTCGGCAAGTCCCGTTTCAGAGCTTTATTCTCGACTTTGTTTGCTTTGAAAAGCGCATGATCGTCGAAATCGACCGCAGTCAGCATGCATCCTCTGAGCGCGACGCCGCGAGGGACACTATCTTGACGGCCGAAGGTTTTCGAATCGCTGCGTTACTGGAACAATGACGTGCTGCAACAACGTTCCGCCATTTTGGAGGACATTCGCGCAAAGCTCACCGAGCCGATAGAACCCCTCAACCGTCGCCTCGCCCCGTGAGGCGCCACCCTCTCCCACAAGGGGAGAGGGTCGGAAAGACCGACATTTCTGCCATGACCCGTTCCCGCATCCATCGCCTGACGCTGACGCATTTCCGCAATTATCGGGCGGCGGGGATCGTTGCGCGGGGCGACATGGTCGCGCTGGTCGGCCCCAACGGTGCCGGAAAGACCAATTGCCTAGAGGCGATCTCGTATCTCTCGCCCGGCCGCGGGCTTCGCCGCGCCACGCTGGAAGATGTCGCCGACAATCAGGGCGACGGTTCCTGGGCTGTCTCCGCCGAGGTCGAGGGCGCGCTCGGGCTCGCGACGCTCGGCACCGGGATCGACGCGCCGCGCGACGACGCGCAAGGCACGAGCCGACGCTGCCGCATCGACCGCGAGTCGGTGGGCTCGGCCACGGCGTTTGGCGATCATCTGCGCATGGTCTGGCTGACGCCCGCGATGGACGCCCTGTTCATGGGCGCGGCATCGGAGCGGCGGCGCTTCTTCGACCGGCTGGTGCTGGCGATCGACAGCGAGCATTCCAGTCGGGTCTCGGCGCTGGAGCGCTCCTTGCGCTCGCGCAACCGCCTATTGGAGGTGCGCAATTTCGACGATGCCTGGTGCGACGCGATCGAGCGCGAGACCGCGGAACTCGCGGTGGCGGTCGCGGCGATGCGCGGCCAGACCGCGATCAAGCTCGCTGCGATGCTGCGCGCGCGAGGCGAAAGTTCCGCATTTCCATCGGCGCAGATTGCGCTCGACGGCTGGATGGAAAACGCGCTGCTTAACGAGACGGCGACTGCGGTGGAAGATCGTTACCGGAAAATCCTGCGCGAGAGCCGCCTCCGCGATGCCGCGGCCGGCCGCACCCTCGACGGCCCACATCTGACCGACCTGCAGGTGGTCTACGCGCCGAAAAACATGCCGGCCCGCGACGCCTCGACCGGCGAGCAGAAGGCGCTCTTGATCGGGCTCGTGCTGGCGCATGCCACGCTGGTTGCGGAAACGACGGGGATCGTGCCGTTATTGCTGCTCGACGAGGTAGTCGCGCATCTCGATCCCAATAGACGCAGCGCGCTGTTCGGCGAACTGGCAAAACTCGGCGCGCAGGTCTGGCTAACCGGCGCCGACCCCGCGGCATTCGGCGAAATCGGTGCGTCGGGGGAGATTTTCGACGTCGAGAACGGCCGGATCAACCGCCACGATTGAAGGATGCGTGCGCCGCCGGCGTCCCAAGAATTTGACCGATGACGGACCGGACCAGGAATATCGATCCCTTCTCGCTGAACCTCCCCATGGCTAAAGCCAGGGGGTTCTGAGAGAGGCAGAAGGCAGTCTTTCCGGGGCTCTCGCGGTCTCTGTTTGCAGAGGCGCTACATCATCCCCGGCCTCGACGGCCGGCCCAACACTCTTGATCCGGCGACCCGCTCTAACGCCATTACGGACGTGGGGTTGGGCAAAGCCCTTCCCGCTTGCAGGTTGAAGTACACTCGACATCGCCGTCCTCAGGAGCGGTTCCGCACTGGCCCAAGCGATCTTGACTTGGGGAATGTCGAGCAAATTCGTATCGCAGCATGTCGCAAGAAACGCGCTGTAGAGATCACGTTGAACCGGCTCTGTCCTGCCATCGCCGAACACATGAACCCGCTGCGAGAGCGGCTTCTTGATGTATTCGCCCGTGGTATGATCGAACTGGCTCAACCGTGTATGCCGGGTTTTGATCTCAATCACTCCACCGCCAGCACTTGCAGCCTTGCGCTGAAGCATCGAGATCAACATTCCTGGCGCACGCACTTTCACGCTGCGACCGTAGTTCTTCTGAAATGACTTGTAGCTCAACTCCTCTGTTTTGATGGTTGTCCCTTGACCGAGAATGCGGTTCGCCAACTCGCCATGCGATCGCTTGCGCTCGGCAGCCAATACTCGATCGCGCTCGCGTTTCGAAGCGGCAAGCGCCTGATAGCGCTGCGACCTGTTCCACCTTCTCTTACCCTTGATCGCGCGCCCTTTGGCATCGAAGTTGTCCAGGTTGGTTGCACGTCGCGAGCGGTCCATCGCGCGCTGGATACGCCGGCAGTCGTTCCACGGTTCGACGACGCTCGGGCATAACTGCTCCAAAATAGCGTCGTCGCTTGATACCGCCGCGATGCTGGACGGCCCGATGTCGAGTCCGACAGTACCGTCCTTGGTGGTGTGCGTAGCGGGCGGCAAGCCCTCTTGCACCAACTGGCAAAACCAGCGAACGCGGCCCTTGATCTCGCGCCGGATAATGCGGACATACTTGGTCCTGGCCGCGAGCGCTTCTCTTTGCCAATCGCGTTTGTCCTTTGGATCGAGCATAAGCGGCAGCACAAGGCCGCTGTAGTGCACGGCCGGAACAGGCTCGGCGCGGTAGCGGATCACAGCGTCCGCTTTGCCCTCGATGCTGTTCAGCCGGTTTAACGATTTGAACCGTGGGCGGCCGCGCTTGCCAAACGCATACTGCTCGGCTGCCCGGAACGCGCGCAAACTCGTGGTTTGCGTGTCGTGGCTGCCGAGGTGATCGCCGATCCAGCAGGCATTGCGGCAGGAGAGCGCATGCTTTTCAATCTCGCGCGAGGTGAAGCCGAACCGCTCAAGTTCGGCCCCGAACGCTTGCGAGCGCGCTTTGTTGTGACGCTTGTCCACTGTCGCAGGCATGGCGCGTGCGGCTTGCCATGCCTTCGACTGCTTCATCAGATCGAGGCGGCGAAGGCACTCCTGCAAACAGGCATTATAGAGGTGCCGGGCCGCGTTCAGCCGCGTATCCAATGTCTTCTCATCCGCCGCAGTCGTCTGAAGCGGGAACTCGGCGACGAAGGACAGGGTTTTAACGCGCGGCATCACAGTCCTCTACGCATCAATTGCCGACTGCATTCATCTGCTAAAGCCGGATAGCTCTCTCCTATGGCTCTCCTATGGCTGAGTAAATCTTTGCTCGAATAGCTTGTACCGCAGAGGCGATGCCAACCCGACCAGCGACTTCCTCTAATGCCCTGTCGTACGCTGTTAGATTATGCCGGATGAAGTTTACGGTGATGCGTTCGAGAAACTCGGCGGGTGCATCTTCCGCCGCCCCGTCTCCATCCCAGTGCCATTCGTTATACGCTTCAATCGTCGCACGTCTCACCCAATGTTCCGGGCGCGTTTCAACAGAAACGTGCATTTCCAGAACCTGCTGCATCAGTGCCGCGCGCTTTGTCTCCACGGCAGTCTTTGCTCCGCACTGACGCCGAGCAGCTTAGCTGATGTCTAACAGCAAAGAGGCGCTCACCCCATAGTTGAAACTAGGGGCTTGCGCGCCTAAGTTCGGTCAGGTGCACCTGATCGCTGGCGGAAATGTCACTGGCTTCCTCACCGATACGCGTCAGGCAGCCGTCGGCATTGCAGAGCAGGTCCCACGCCGAAATGAACTCCGCGCCCTCGGCACCAGCGCGGCACCCGTGAGTAGCTCGAAGGCTCGGCTGAAGGGCCGATAGAAGGTCGCGACCCGGTTGGTATCGATCAGCGCGAGGTTGAGGACAAATGACGCCAGTCCGATCGCCAACGCGACCGTGAGAAGGTTTAGCCGCAACCGCGCAATTGTTCCTCGATGCCGAGCGACCACAGATGCAGCAGCGGCTTTTTGGCGGATTCGATGTCGAAATAGCCGGACTGCAGCCATAGCGCGATATTGGTGACAAATGCGGCGCTGGCAAACACATCCGCGCTCAGGCCACGGGCAGCATCCAGAGCCAGCCCAGCGCCAGGACCGCGCAGGCACAATGATCAGGAAAAATCCGCCTGATCCGCCGCCCATAGAACTGGAGAGCAGGCTGAACCGTCCCGACAACAGTTCGCGCGCGATGATGCCGGTGATCAGGAAGCCCGAAATGACGAAAAAGATATCGACGCCGATGAAGCCGCCCGGCATCGCATCCGGAAAAGGCGTGCAACAGCACGACCAGCAGCACGGCCACGCGCGCAGGCCTCGATATCGGGCCGGTATCGATCTGAAAGCGGAGCCAGCATCCGGCGTCCATGAGGGCTGTTTCGAAAGCCCCCGTCCGCCGCGCCGGCTGATCTTCTGGAGGAAAGATTCTCTGTTTGGATGGCGAAAACCGGTGCGCGAATCGCGCTTTTTCACGGCGCTCGAATCGGCTTTCACACGCCTTGAAAAACCGCTCAAAAATCCTATTTATTCAATATCTTACCCCCGGATACTTTGCGCTAGGCGCATGGCATCTTTCATGGCACAACTAAGTCGATCAGTGCGCTTCAAGCGCCGCTGATTTGGGACATCCGCGAAGGCCTCACATGACAGAACCCGCCCGGCAGAGCGTTGCCGACACTGAGCATTCCACTCCGATCGAATATGGCGCGGAATCGATCCGGGTGTTGAAGGGCCTCGATGCCGTCCGCAAGCGGCCGGGCATGTATATCGGCGACACCGACGACGGTTCCGGCCTGCATCACATGGTCTACGAGGTCGTCGACAACGCGATCGACGAAGCGCTGGCGGGCCACGCCACCGCGGTCGAGGTCGTGCTCAATCCCGACAATTCCGTCACCGTGCGCGACGACGGCCGCGGCATTCCGGTCGACATTCACAAGGGCGAAGGCGTTTCCGCGGCCGAGGTCATCATGACCCAGCTCCATGCCGGGGGAAAATTCGACCAGAACTCCTACAAGGTCTCGGGCGGCCTGCACGGCGTCGGCGTCTCCGTCGTCAACGCGCTCTCCAGCAAGTTGCAGCTTAAGGTCTGGCGCGACGGCAAGGAGCATTTCATCGAATTCGCCCATGGCGACGCGGTGGCGCCGCTGCAGACGGTCGGCGACGCCAATGGCAAGCGCGGCACCGAGGTGACATTTCTCGCCTCGAGAGAAACCTTCACCAACGTCGAATACGACTTCGCGACCCTGGAGCATCGGCTGCGCGAGCTCGCCTTCCTCAATTCCGGCGTCAACATCGTGCTTTCCGACATGCGCCACGCGGTCGAGAAGCGCGAGGAGATGCATTACAGCGGCGGCGTCGAGGAATTCGTCAAATATCTCGACCGCAACAAGAAGGCGATCGTGCCCTCGCCGATCATGGTGCAATCGGAAATGAACGGCATCGGGGTCGAGGCCGCGCTGTGGTGGAACGACAGTTATCATGAGAACGTGCTGTGCTTCACCAACAACATTCCGCAGCGCGACGGCGGCACCCATCTCGCCGGCTTCCGCGGCGCGCTGACGCGCCAGGTCAACGGCTATGCCGAGGCCAACGCCAAGAAGGAAAAGATCGCGCTCACCGGCGACGATTGCCGCGAAGGTCTTACCGCAGTCTTGTCGGTGAAGGTGCCCGATCCGAAATTTTCCTCGCAGACCAAGGACAAGCTGGTTTCCTCCGAGGTTCGCCCGGTGGTGGAGAACGTGCTCAACGAGGCGCTCGCCGCCTGGTTCGAGGAGCATCCGACTGAGGCCAAGGTGATCGTCGGCAAGGTGATCCAGGCCGCGGCCGCCCGGGAAGCCGCGCGAAAAGCGCGCGAATTGACCCGCAAGAACCCGCTCAGCGTCTCCTCGCTGCCCGGAAAACTTGCCGACTGCCAGGAGAAGGATCCCGCCAAGTCCGAGCTGTTCATCGTCGAGGGCGATTCCGCCGGCGGCAGCGCCAAGCAGGGCCGCAACCGCGAATTCCAGGCCGTGCTGCCGCTGCGCGGCAAGATCCTGAACGTCGAGCGCGTGCGTCCCGACAAGATGCTGTCCAGCGAGCAGATCGGCACCCTGATCACCGCGCTCGGCACCGGCATCAGCGACGATTTCTCGGTCGACAAGCTGCGCTATCACAAGATCATCGTGATGACGGACGCCGACGTCGACGGCGCCCATATCCGCACGCTGCTCTTGACCTTCTTCTACCGGCAGATGCGCGAGCTGATCGATCGCGGCCACCTCTACATCGCGCAGCCGCCGCTCTACAAGGTGACGCGCGGCAAGTCCGAGCAATACCTGAAGGACGAGCGCGCGCTGGAGGATTATCTGATTTCGACCGGCCTCGACGATTGCGTCTTCAAGCCGGCTTCGGGCTCGGAACGCGCAGGCCGGGACTTGCTGTCCCTGGTGGAAGACGCGCGCATCATCCGCGGCATCCTGCACAATCTGCACAGCCGCTATAAGCGCGAGGTCGTCGAGCAAGCGGCAATCGCCGGCGTGCTGAACCCAAAGATCACCGGCGACGTCAACACCGCCAATGCCGCCGCGGAGTACATCGCCCGGCGCCTCGATGCGCTGGCCGACGAGGTCGAGCGCGGCTGGACCGGGCGCTTCACCGAGGGCGAAGGCTTCTTCTTCGAGCGCACCGTCCGCGGCGTCAAGGATGTCGCTGTGATCGACGACGCCCTGCTCGGCTCGGCCGACGCGCGCAAGCTCGACGATTATGCGGCGAAGCTGCAGGAGGCCTATCCGAAACCGGGGCTGTTGCGCCGCAAGGATACCGAAACCCCCATCCACGGCCCGGTCAGCCTGTTCGAAGCGGTAACCGACGCCGGCCGTAAGGGCGTGGCGCTGCAGCGCTATAAAGGCCTCGGCGAGATGAACCCGTCTCAGCTCTGGGAGACCACGCTTGACGCCAATGAACGCTCGCTGCTGCAGGTGAAGATCAAGGAGGTCGACGAGGCCGACGACATCTTCACCAAGCTGATGGGCGACGTGGTCGAGCCGCGCCGCGAGTTCATCCAGGACAATTCACTCAGCGCCAACGTCGACGTCTAGGGCAACACAGAAAAGCCTGCGCCGAGCTTGGATCGCGGTGTGGGTAGCGGTTTTCGTGTAGACCACGCTCAACCAAGATGGCTTTGGTGGAGAGAAGATTTAGACAGGAGGTCCGCCCGAACCTCCACCTCCGCTGCCGTCGCCATAACCATCGCTGACCCTCGCCAACTTGGCCGCAGCGACCGTTTTCGGGACCGCAATGGTGACGGTATTCCAAAGTATGTCGAGGTCGATCCGATAATATCCGTGAGAGAGCCGGTCGGCCGCTCCTCCGCGCGAGTTTCAGATTCAAGTCCGGGAATGTGTCGTTCAAGGCGGGCGATGTCATCGAGCTTTCCGGCGGCCTCTCCAATGGCCTCGGCACATTTGGACGCAGCGCCCTGCAAAACCGTGCTGAGGAAGAAGGCGTCGCGGTCCACGCCTTGTAGGTGACCTTGCAGACGCTCGCCCCATAAGACAATATCGGACAGCCAGTCGGCGGCCAAACGTTTGCTCATGGCATCAGAATCAGATCGATCTCGACGCGATCCAGGACGTCTGACGCCATGAAGCCCTTGTCAGGACCTCGACTTTGCATCCGAGAATGGCCTCCAGTTCCATCTCGACCTGGGCAAGATCGTAGAGGGAGGCCCCCGCCGCAACGTCGACGAGGATGTCGAGGTCGCTCTTATCCGTATCTTCGCTTCTGGCGGTGGACCCGAAAATCCGCGGATTGCGCCTGCGGAAACGTTCGAGGACCTCGCGGACCTCCTCTCGGTGCGTCTGCAATGCAATCGATGGCTTCATGACCCATACTCAATTTGAGACCTTCCTTAGAAGATCTCCGCCAAGAGGGTGGTAAATACGAACAATATGGCGGCAAATGTCACCGCGTTCCCCAAGCACCCCGCAAGGAGCCTGTTTTTCGCCTCCCGACTGACCGTCTCCCGCCGAACGTCAGAGTTATCCAACCGCAATTAATCAGGAATCGCGTTATTTGGTCGGCTTCACGCGTTACGCGATTTTGCAAGCTGTTGATTTTGAATGATTCGCGTCTAAAAGTGAGTCCAGCATATTTTTAGGGGACACCGCCGTGCCGCCCATTCAATACATCGTTGAGGGCGGCCACCGGTTGAAGGGCGCCATCGAGCCTTCCGGCAACAAGAACGCTGCGCTGCCGATCATCGCGGCAGCACTTCTGACCGAGCATCCGGTCACGCTCGAGAATGTTCCGCGGATTCGCGACACCGAGACGCTGGTGGAATTGATCCGCTCGGTCGGCGCCTCGGCGGAATGGCGCGGTCGCAACCGGCTTGCGATCCACGCCAAAGAAATCCGGGCCGCCGACCTCGATCCGGAACTGTGCGCGCGGATTCGCGCCTCGATCCTTCTGGCGGGCCCGCTGCTCGCCCGCTGCGGCGAGGTGACGCTGCCGCCGCCCGGCGGCGACGTCATCGGACGACGCAGGCTCGATACGCACTTTCTCGCCTTCGAGCAGCTCGGCGCCACGGTGGCCGCGACCGACCGGCTGGAAATCCGCGCCTCGCGGCTCAGGGGCGCCGACGTCTTTCTCGACGAGCCGAGCGTGACAGCGACAGAGAACGCGCTGGTCGCGGCGGTCGCGGCGGAGGGCATCACCTATCTGCGCAACGCCGCCTCCGAGCCGCATGTGCAGGATCTCGCGCATTTCCTGGTCGCGCTCGGCGCGAATATCGAGGGCATCGGCACCAACACCATGGTGGTGCACGGACAGGCCACGCTGGGCCAGGCCAGCTATTCGATCCAGCCCGACCACATCGAGGTGGGTTCGCTGATTGGGCTTGCCGCGGTGACCCGCTCGTCGCTGCGCATCGTGCGCGCGGGCATCGAGCATCTGCGCTCGATCCGGATGGGATTCGAGCGGCTCGGCATCGTCTGCGAGGTCGCTGGCGACGATTTGATCGTGCCCTCCGACCAAACGCTCAAGATCAGGGACGATTTCGGCGGCCATGTGCCGAAGCTGGAGGATCAGCCGTGGCCGGCATTCCCCGCCGACCTGATGTCGATTGCGATCGTCACCGCCACCCAATGCGGCGGCGTGATCCTGATGTTCGAGAAGATGTTCGAGTCGCGGATGTTCTTCGTCGACAAGCTGATCTCGATGGGCGCCCGCATCGTATTGTGCGACCCGCATCGCGCGATCGTGGCAGGCCCGAGCCGGCTGCGCGGCGCCTCGATGATCTCCCCCGACATCCGCGCCGGCATGGCCATGCTGCTCGCCGCGGTTTGCGCCGAGGGCGAAAGCACCATCAACAACGCTGACCAGATCGAGCGCGGCTACGAGCGCATCGAGGAGCGGCTGAATGCGCTGGGGGCGAAGATCACGCGGGTGCCGGAGCGGGGGCGGTAGGGCGCGCTGGCTTCTTCACCCTCCCCTGGAGGGCCATCCGTACATGCGCCACCATGAGTTGCATCTCTCACTGTTGTTTTGCCCGGCTTCTTTCTGCGCTTCCAGCATGCTGTTTGTGCGAAGGAGCGTAAAAAGAACCATTCGTGAGCTTTCCATATCCTTCGCTGACAGTTTCTCCTTGACGGCCTAAAGGGTGAACTCAATCCCGTTTATCTTGTACTGCGGACATTGCGTCACAGCCAACTTCGCATCAGCAAGAGCGGCCATGACGACGTGCAACTGGTCTAACGTGTCTTCTGCAAGCGCGGGCATACTGATCAGGCAGGCGAGCGCGATGGCCATTCCCTTAACGTTGCTCATGGCGTTGCTCCTGCGCCTTGCCGCGCCGCCCGCTCATGGCAAGCCCGATACCCTCGATCAAACGGTCCGCGACTTCCCGGGAGATTTTCGGGCCATCACGGTCGCGGACACGAGAGAGCGTCATTGGTGATCGCATGATCCAATTCGTCCCACTCGGCGATGTATTGTGGTTCGCGCCCGCACCTCCCGCGCGGACGGGTCGCGAGATCGCAGCCGGTCTACCTGCGCTTTCTTTGTAAAAAGATGATTGCGAGCACTACGGCTGGCAGGGCAGCTAGTGCACCGGCACGGATTTCTTCGCGAGAAAAGCCGCCGTAAACGTGAATAGTGTGGCGCAGCACGGCTGCGACAATGAGCGCTCCGACTATGAAAGCGACAACGTGTCTGAATCGCAGATTAAGGGCGTCCATCATGCTCGCAATTCCCGGCCAGAAATTCCAACGCGTCCTATACGATTTTTCGGCGCTGTTCAGTATTTCCGCAGCGCCCCATCTTTCAGCGCACGCCATCCCGCAATTCGGACACGTCGCGATCATTGTCGCACCATTGAACCTAAATTTTACGCAGATGATTTCGAAGGAACTGCGGCAATAGGGACAAAAGTCAGTCTGGTCTGCAACGAAAGTCACCAGCCCCCCAATGGTGCGGAATTTCGCGGCTTTCTCCATTGTTGCTACTGAGGTCTCGTCAGCGATTTTAAGCTCTGCCATTTCCAACTCCTCTGGTTTTGTCGTTGGTGTTGCGGAAGCCGAGCTCGACAAGACAGGGGCCCAGGACCGCCGCCACGGTTGCGCTTGCGAGCGCGCCATGCGGACCAGATCAGTTTGGCCGCCTAGTTTCCTCCCTTGGTTGCAATGCCGAGAGGCTAGCACTTTTGGAATTTCTCGCCACAAAATTCACTTTTGGCATATTATCCCGGTGTCATGACCAAGACCGATGCAGATAGGTTCCGCAAGGAAGCCGAGGAATGCCGCGAGCAGGCGGCCAAGGCTATCGGCCAACTCGACGAGGACACGTGGCTACGTCTTGCCGCAGAGTGGATTAAGGTTGCGCAAGCTGCCGAGGAACCTGCTTGCGCCGTGGCTTCGTCGCTGCCCATGGCTGGATATGGCATCGCCGCCGGCGGTGTCAGATCGCAGGTTAAATTCAAGACTTATCGGATCGCCCGATGAAAGACGCAGGCGCCAACCGAAGACGAGCCTTGGACATGTGAAAGGGACTTTGCTATTGTCTGGTGACCCCACGGCCTGCCGAAAGCAGGTCGTGCGGCACGACGGATCGCGGGTAGCGAGCTCCCCAGCTATCGTCGTGCTATGCCCGAAGATGCGGAATCCAATCCTCGCTCAAAGCCGCTGGCTTTTGGCGCGGGCGCCTTAATCGGAGCGCTTGGTGGTCTGATCGGTCTCGGCGGTGCCGAGTTTCGCCTACCAGTTCTAATCAGCCTGTTTCGCTTTCGGGGCCTTGAAGCCGTCATCCTGAACAAGGCCACAAGCCTTGTCGTGGTTGCCACGGCGCTGCCGTTCCGCGCCACTACAGTGCCGTTCGCTGCGGTCGGCGCGAGTTGGCCGATCATCATCAACTTGCTCGCTGGGAGCCTCGCTGGCGCTCGGTTTGGCGCCGGATGGGCAACTCGGCTGAAAACTGAAACGCTCTACCGCGTGTCGCGGTATTGTTGGTTCTGATAGCAGCAATCCTGTTGTTCGCACACGATACGGTAGCAGGATCACCGCCGATGACCGGCGCGGCGCAGATGGTCGCCGGGATCGTCGCCGGCTTTGTCATCGGAGTCATCGCCTCGCTGCTTGGCGTGGCCGGGGGCGAGTTTCCAATTCCGACTCTCGTTCTGCTGTTCGGTGCCGACATCAAATTGGCGGGCAGGCTGTCCCTCGCCGTAAGCCTGCCCAACATGCTAGTAGGATTCACCCGCTACAGCATGGATGACAGCTTCTCAGTGTTGGGCGAAACAAGCTGTTCCTGCTGGTCATGGCTGCGGGATCGATGGTCGGCACTTTCGTCGGCGGCCGATTATTGGGGCTGGTGCCTAACCATGTTCTCTTGCCGATCCTGGCCGCGCTTCTTTTGCGCGATCAAGGTCTGGCGGCACGAATAGCAAATTTGAAACGCGGCGACGGTTGCGACGGAAGCAACATCGACGACGTCATAGCTTGCGGCGATCTCGCGAGAGAAGATTGGCGCAGTGCTCTACGCCTCACGCGCGGCAAGAGCGCGATGTGTGGATGCGCGCGCCATGGGATGAAGCGAAGATGATGCGCTAAGGATCGTGGCGCGCGGCGCAGACAAGGAAGATCAGGTTGCGGCAGCCTAGTGCCGCCTCTTAAATTCTGCGATCCTGCGGTCGCCTTGCCATAGCTCCACGTTCGCGCCGTCAACCAGTCGCACGGCACACTCCTTAGCTTCATCATCGTCCGCGCAAGTCAGGTCTATGCGAGTGACGATGTGGCCGTCCGGACCAACGATATAGGCGCAGTACTCTTGCATCTTCGTACCCCGGGCCTAGTCAGTTCAAAATTGCAAGGAACAAAGATCGTCGCGCGAGGCGAGGACAAGGAAGATCAGATCGCTGCTTGATCAAGAGGCAGCGGCTTCAAACTTCACCAAGGCCTCCAGTTCAAGCTCACCTGCGGCTGCACGCCAGAGAATAATCTTTGCGATCTCCGTTCGATTGGCGGGCGTTCGCATGGCTGCCGGTAACGCCGCCACTGATTGATCAAAGATACTTCCCAAGAGCGAGAGTTCTTCCGGCCCGTAGACAGCACTTCGTTCACGCAACATATTGTTGCCGCTCCCTTTTTAACATCGCGCTGCCGCTTTTGCCGAAGTGTTTGTCCGCGTTGGGGCTAAAAGGAGACCGACCGGTGGCGCCGCACCTCCAAGAGTGCAGTTACGAGTCCAACTGATACCCTTGTGCAACACAAGGGCCGCCCCATCGCATTGGTGGCGCGGAGAGCCTTGACCATGGCGGGGTCTCAGCCGCGCTCCTGCGAGCCGATCACTCATCTTCCCAGATGAGCTTCCCACATTTGCACTCGAACACGCGGACGGATTTTCCGTGCCGCGTATCTAGCAGTGTTTGGATAAGGTGTGGTCGAGCACCGCAATCGGTGCACCTGCGATCTTCCTGCGTGCTTTTCGCAGGCGATCTTTCGCCGCCATAGTAGTCCATGGCTCGCCCTCCCGCGAACGCGGCGCAATATGCTGGTTACCGGCAAGGCGGTCAATATCCTAGTTATCAAGTGAACAATTGTTCCAACGAACCAGTTGGAACGCGCTTGGAGCTGAAATGCCAATCGCAAGGGCGCTTGGTGCCAACGCCGCCAACGATCTTGACGTTTTCATTGCGCGACGGCCGGTGAGCGCACGGTCGGTACAGCGACGTACAACATGATGCCGTCGAGTGACCCGGATCGGTCGCCGCTCGATCAAGACCATGGTGCCGATCGCAGCGTTCACGCTGCTCTGGAATTTGCTCTATCGTCAGAGCCCGCGCCAGAGCCGCCCATGCGACCAAACGAGGTCGGAGTGCTGAGCGGGCCGAACGGGCACCACGCGCCAAGCTAGTCCGTTTTGCTGCGCATTACGGACTCAAGTCGGACATCGCGCTAGGTCCGAAAAGTGCACACTATCGGAAGTCGGCGCGCCTACATTTAGCCCTGCTTTAAGCGCCTGTTTGGCGGGAACTGCAGAAGGAGGTTCTTCGTGCGTAAGACAAGAATCCTTTCGTTCCTCATCGTGTGCGCCGTTGCTCCTGCTTTTGCACAACGCACGCCGGAGCCTGACGTAGTACCCACTGAGAAAGTAATACAATCCTTCGAGAAAGTGAAAATCTCCCTTGCTGAGGCGATAAAGATCGCAGCGAAAAAGCACAAAGATGCGAAGGTAGTCGATGTAAGCTTTGACAGCCAGGCGGGGCAGTTGGCCTACAAGGTGAAAACCTATCAGGACAACAATGTGTGGGAAGGCGCTATCGACGCTTGGACGGGAGAAATAATCAGTGAAGGCATGACCACGCCGGTATCCAAACTTGACGAGGAGGACCAGCTGGAATTGGCTGGCTCGCTAAAAGCTTCAATCGATCTTTCCACGGCGACTGCCCTGGCGGAAGAAAAAGGTTCTGGAAAAGCCATTAGCGCTGGCCTTGAAGAGTCAAACGGCCGGATAGTTTACGAAGTCACAATTGTGGATAAGGGCGCAACGACCAAATTTGTGATTGACCCAAAGAGCGGCCAAATCAAATAGGTTGTCAGAGAACAGTTTGATTCAGACAAACTCTGGCGTTGCTATGAGATCGATCTCCGGCCTCAGCTTTGGGCGGCTTAGGGTCGATACCTCAAGCTGGCCTGAACTAAGGCTACGATGTCCGATAGGGGTCAAAAGGCGAAGTGCCCGACCCAATCGGCCATGTCCGCTATGACCCCGACTGCCGACGTGAACCAGCGTGATCGCCAAGGCCGCGAGAACCCTGCTCATGCGGCGGCGTAATGATCGAGGGTTGAGATAGCGGGCGCGCCGATCGCGCACCACGGGCAGCTCAAGGACGCGCCAGTGTGGCATCCGGCCGCCTTCCGCCCTAAGCTGCGATGAGCTCCTGGACGGGAACAGATATGGATAGAGCCCTTGCGTATCTAATTTCAGCGGGAATAGTTGCCCTCGGCGTTTGGATCATAGTTCACGCCGTTAAGTCAGGTTCGCCCTTGGCTTGGACGCTCTTGGGAATTCTGCCCGTCCTAGTTGGCTTGATCAGCCTTTATCAAGAAAGGTGCTGCCGACGCTGACACCGCTTGGCAGCTCTTCGAATGCGCGACGCCCCGCAACCGTGGTGAAGCGCAGCACGCCTTTCACCACAAAGTTTTCGACCCACACATCGCCGACAAGATGGCCGCGACTACGTCACCGCGTCCCCTTGCGTCAACCTGCCGCCGCTCGACGAGGAATATCCCCGCGAGCGCGTCCTTTCCAAAAATGAGATCAAGACGCTTTGGCACGGCCTCGACCGCGAGGATATGCCGTGGGACCGCCGGACAAGGTTGGCGATCAAGTTCGCCCTGGTCACCATGCTTCGCAGCGGCGAGCTGTTGCCGATCCATCGCGATGAGCTGAATACCGAGAACGGCACCGTCGAGCGACATCTGGATTTTGGAACAGATCGAGTTCGCTTCTGTTCAAGCTGCGCCGTAACCCGCTTTATCCCCTCATCCTGAGGAGCTTGCGCCAGCAAGCGTCTCGAAGGATAAGGCCCCAGAAACGAGCAGCGGAGCCTCATGGTTCGAAACGCGCGAAGACGCGCTCCTCACCAGGAGGATTTTCAAGACCACTTAAGCTGCTCTTCGTCCAAGCGCGAGACCGGTGCGGCCCCATGATCCCTTCCAAGCAAATCGAGCGTGCACGCGCGGGCGCCGCAAAGTCCAGGCTTCCTTTGCTCGATGAACTCATCGAAACGCTGAAGCTCGCCGCGCCGATGGCGCTGACACAGCTCGGGCAGATCGCAATGATGACTACCGATCTCGCCTTCATCGGAAGGCTCGGCGGCGACGCCGTCGCAGCCGCTGCGCTGGCCGGCACCGTCTACTTCGTCAGCTTCACCTTCGGGATGGGGCCGACGTCCGCGGTGGCGCCGCTCGCGGCCCAGGCCTTCGGCGCCGACCAGCTGCATCTGGTGCGGCGATCGCTGCGCACCGGCCTGTGGGTGGCGCTTTTGATCGCGCTGCCGATCATGGCGTTTCCGCTGCGCGGCGAGCAGATCCTTCTTGGCCTCGGCCAGGCGCAGGTCGCTGCGCATCTTGCGCAGCAATATCTGTTCGGACTCGCCTGGGGCGTGGCGCCGGCACTATGGTTCATGGCGATCCGCAGTTTTATGGGCGCCGTCAACCGGCCGCAGCCGATCCTCTGGATCACGCTGGTCGCGATCCCGGTCAATGCGCTGCTGGTCTATCTTCTGATGAACGGCGAATGGGGGCTGCCGCGGCTCGGGCTGTTCGGCGTCGGGCTGGCCACCACGATGGTCAATTGCGGCACGTTCCTGGCGGCGCTGTGGTTCGCCACGCAACGGCAACCGTTCAGCGACTATCGCGTGCTCGCGCATGTCTGGCGCATCGACTGGAAGCTGATGCGGCAACTCGTCGCGATCGGCGCACCGATCTCGATCGCGTTCCTGCTGGAATACGGTCTGTTCTCTGCCGCCGCGCTTCTGATGGGCCGGATCAGCACGACCGCGCTCGCCGCCCATCAGATCGCGCTCCAGGTCACCGCGATCCTGTTCATGGTGCCGTTCGGCATCGGCATGGCGGCGACGGTGCGGGTCGGACACGCGGTCGGTCGCGGCGATGTGGCCGCGATCAGGCGCGCCGGCCTCGTCGCGATGCTGCTTGGAATATTCCTCGTCACGATCCTGACGCTTGCGGTGATCCTGGCGCGATTTGCAATCGCAAGATTCTTCCTGGGCGGAGACCTGAGGGGAGTGGATGCGACCATCGACCTCGCCGCAAAACTCTTGCTGGTCGGCGCGACCTTTTTCATCACCGACGGCATTCAGAGCATCGCGGTCGGCGCGCTTCGAGGCATGAAGGACACGCGCATCCCGCTATTGTTCGCCGCGATCAGCTATTGGGTCATCGGGTTTTGGTTGAGCTATCTGCTCGGCTTCTGGACCACGCTCGGCGCGGTCGGCGTCTGGTTCGGGCTATCGATCGGCACCGTGATCTACGCCACGCTTCTCGTCTTGCGCTTTCGCCTGGTGGCGGGCAGATTGGCGGGCGCATGAGCGTCCAGGAAGTCACCCCCAGCATTGATCCGGAGCAACTACTCGCCGGCGCGCAATTCATCGACGCCTATCGCATCGCGGTCGAGGGCAGCGCGCTCAATGCCCGCACCGCCGCGATAAAAATGTTTGCGCGCGCGCCTCGCTGGATCGAGACGCTATTGAACCTGCGCAATCTGATTGTCGTGCCGTTGGGCTTGAAAACCTCCGGCGACGGCGAGCCCGCGTCGGGCGGCCTGATCGGACTATTTCCGGTCCTGAGCGAGACGCCGGAGAGGCTGGTCGCGGGCTTCAACGATTTCCATCTGGATTTTCGCGTGGTGGTGGATGTCGCATCGGCAGGCGGCAACCAGCAGGTCACGACGACCACATTGGTGCTGACGCATAACTGGCTTGGCAGGACCTATCTCGCGGTGATCATGCCGTTTCACCGCCTGGTCACACGCAGCTTGCTCCGGCAAGTGGCGGGATGAACCCATGACCTTATCCGTCGATCTGTTTTTTTCGTTCCGCAGCCCCTACAGCTATCTGGCGCTGCCAAAGACATTAAAACGCGTCACCGAGTGTGACGCCACCGTCAATCTGCGTCCGGTCTATCCACTCGCTGTGCGTGTGCCCGGATTTTTCAAGGAGACCAATCCGCAATTCGCGCGCTACGTGGTGCTCGACAGTAGCCGCGTCGCGCAGCACGAGAACATCCCGTTCCGCTTTCCTCGCCACGATCCGATTGTGCAGGACATGACGACGCTGGGGGTCGTGACGGAGCAGCCTCATATCCACCGCTTGACGCGGTTGGGCGCCATGGCGCAGCTCGAGGGCCGCTCGCTCGCCTTTGTCGATGCGATCGCGCGCATGCTGTGGGACGGCACGGTGAAGGGCTAGAACGAGGGCGATCATCTCGCGCGCGCCACCGAGCAAACCGGCTTCGACCTTGCCGCGATGGATGAGGCAGTCGCAGCCGATCCCGACCGTTACGAAGCGATTATCACCACCAACGAAAAAGATCATGCGGCATCCGGCTATTGGGGTGTGCCGACCTTCGTGTTTGAGAAAGAGCCGTTCTTCGGCCAGGACCGTATCGACCTGCTGATCTGGCGCATGAGAGCAAGAGCCCGGCCCGCCGCGACGGACGGTGATGCAGGACAGAGGAGTGGGCGAATGACCGAGCTTAGGCGCGCAAGCCCCTGGTTTCAACTATGGGGTTAGCGCCTCTTCGCTATTAGACATCAGCCAGGTACATAATAGGCTATGGCGGACTTCAGATCGAACAGGAACGTTCTCTTCTCGTGCAAATACCACGTGGTGTTTTGCCCGAAATACAGTAAGCTAGTTCTTGATCCGCCTATCGACGCCAAACTTAAGAAACTAATTCAGCAAGCATGCGACGAGACGCAATCGGGGCTGATTGAAATGGAAGTCATGCCAGACCACGTCCATCTGCTTGTCGGCTGCGATCCGCAATACGGCATCCACCGGCTGGTGAAGGGCATCAAGGGCCGGTCTTCGCGTGTTCTCCGTCAGCAGTTCCGGGTGCTGCGCACGCGCATTCCAACATTATGGACGAACAGTTATTTTGTGTCTTCGGTCGGCGGCACTCCCCTCGCGCTCATCAAGCAATACATTGAAAATCAGAAGAGGGTCTGATGGAAAAGCCTCAAATGATTTCAATTGCCGGTCTTAAGGCGCGAGGATGGACACAAGCCCTCATCACGCTCCTTGGGGAACCGGATGTGGTAAGGCGCAATTCTCATTATGCGAAATCAGCGCCTATGCGCCTCCGGCGATTGAAGCGTATAACGAATGGCACTGGGATGGAGACGGGACGGCGGAAGATGCACCCGCCAAGTTTCTCGAACGCATCACCGTAAACTTCATCCGGCATAATCTAACAGCGTACGACAGGGCATTAGAGGAAGTCGCTGGTCGGGTTGGCATCGCCTCTGCGGTACAGAGCAAAGATTTACTCAGCCATAGGAGAGCCATAGGAGAGAGCTATCCGGCTTTAGCAGATGAATGCAGTCGGCAATTGATGCGTAGAGGACTGTGATGCCGCGCGTTAAAACCCTGTCCTTCGTCGCCGAGTTCCCGCTTCAGACGACTGCGGCGGATGAGAAGACATTGGATACGCGGCTGAACGCGGCCCGGCACCTCTATAATGCCTGTTTGCAGGAGTGCCTTCGCCGCCTCGATCTGATGAAGCAATCGAAGGCATGGCAAGCCGCACGCGCCATGCCTGCGACAGTGGACAAGCGTCACAACAAAGCGCGCTCGCAAGCGTTCCGGGCCGAACTGGAGCGGTTCGGCTTCACCTCGCGCGAGATTGAAAAGCATGCGCTCTCCTGCCGCAATGCCTGCTGGATCGGCGATCACCTCGGCAGCCACGACACGCAAACCACGAGTTTGCGCGCGTTCCGGGCAGCCGAGCAGTATGCGTTTGGCAAGCGCGGCCGCCCACGGTTCAAATCGTTAAACCGGCTGAACAGCATCGAGGGCAAAGCGGACGCTGTGATCCGCTACCGCGCCGAGCCGGTTCCGGCCGTGCACTACAGCGGCCTTGTGCTGCCGCTTATGCTCGATCCAAAGGACAAACGCGATTGGCAAAGAGAAGCGCTCGCGGCCAGGACCAAGTATGTCCGCATTATCCGGCGCGAGATCAAGGGCCGCGTCCGCTGGTTTTGCCAGTTGGTGCAAGAGGGCTTGCCGCCCGCTACGCACACCACCAAGGACGGTACTGTCGGACTCGACATCGGGCCGTCCAGCATCGCGGCGGTATCAAGCGACGACGCTATTTTGGAGCAGTTATGCCCGAGCGTCGTCGAACCGTGGAACGACTGCCGGCGTATCCAGCGCGCGATGGACCGCTCGCGACGTGCAACCAACCTGGACAACTTCGATGCCAAAGGGCGCGCGATCAAGGGTAAGAGAAGGTGGAACAGGTCGCAGCGCTATCAGGCGCTTGCCGCTTCGAAACGCGAGCGCGATCGAGTATTGGCTGCCGAGCGCAAGCGATCGCATGGCGAGTTGGCGAACCGCATTCTCGGTCAAGGGACAACCATCAAAACAGAGGAGTTGAGCTACAAGTCATTTCAGAAGAACTACGGTCGCAGCGTGAAAGTGCGTGCGCCAGGAATGTTGATCTCGATGCTTCAGCGCAAGGCTGCAAGTGCTGGCGGTGGAGTGATTGAGATCAAAACCCGGCATACACGGTTGAGCCAGTTCGATCATACCACGGGCGAATACATCAAGAAGCCGCTCTCGCAGCGGGTTCATGTGTTCGGCGATGGCAGGACAGAGCCGGTTCAACGTGATCTCTACAGCGCGTTTCTTGCGACATGCTGCGATACGAATTTGCTCGACATTCCCCAAGTCAAGATCGCTTGGGCCAGTGCGGAACCGCTCCTGAGGACGGCGATGTCGAGTGTACTTCAACCTGCAAGCGGGAAGGGCTTTGCCCAACCCCACGTCCGTAATGGCGTTAGAGCGGGTCGCCGGATCAAGAGAGTTGGGCCGGCCGTCGAGGCCGGGGATGATGTAGCGCCTCTGCAAACAGAGACCGCGAGAGCCCCGGAAAGACTGCCTTCTGCCTCTCTCAGAACCCCCTGGCTTTAGCCATGGGGAGGTTCAGGAACGAGCTACTTCTCCGTGCTGGGCTTTACCGCCGGCGGTGTTTCGGACCACTCCGCGACGATGCGCTCCAGGTCCTTCAGATTCTGACGCATCTGTTCCAGCGAAAATCCCAGCGCGAAGAATCGCTCCGCCGCGTCGCCGGGCAGTCCGCGCGTCAAACCGTCGCTGCGAACCACCTCGACCTCGTCCGCATAGGCTTTCACGGCCGCCTCGACCGGCTCGAACGCCGGCGGCATGGCGGCGGCTCGCAGGGCTTCCGCCGCGGCGCGCAGATAGCCTGCGAACGCATCGCTGACATTGGACAGCGGCGCCGCAAGCCGCGCCTGCAGATCGGGCGGCAGCGGCATCAAGCTCGCCCGCCCGATGATCACGACGTCATGGCGCAGCCGCAAGATGGTTCGCAGCAACGGCCCGGTATCCGGACAGAACGACAGATGGGCCGCGCGCTCGCGCTCGGCTTCCGCGCCGGTGGCATTCAGATCGACCAGCACCGCGCCGATGCCATCCTGGAGCCGATGCAGGGCGTCGTTGTCGCGCCCGCGCGACAGCCCCGCCAGCAGTTCGGAAAACGCCGCCGCGATCAGCTCGAGCGCCCGCGCCGCGTTGAAGCGTAGTTGGCTGTGCGCCCGCGACGGCAGCACCAGAAACGACACCAGAAGCCCGGTGAAGGCGCCGACGGCGACCTCCATCACGCGGTCGATCGCGGAACCAAGGGCATCAGTGTGGTGCATGGTCGGCACCAAGAGCACGATCACCGCGGTGACGGTGGCCGTGTTCAGGCTCGGATTGACGGATGCGATCAGGGCCATCGGCGCGACCGTCAGCACCAGCAATGCCAGCAGGCCGGCCTCCCCGGAATAGGGAATTAAGACCGCGATGGCGCCGCCATAGATCGCGCCGCCAATGGTTGCGAACATGTAGTCGCGGGTCACCTTCAGCGACCGGCCGACGCTCATCTGGGTCACGATCAGGGAGGTCAGCACCGCCCAGAGCGGCAGCAACAGATGCAACGCGGTTGCGATCGAAAACGTGAGCACGGCGGACACCGTGACCCTGACGGCGAGCGCCAATTGCGCCGTACGGAATCTCGGCCGGCCGAACAGGCGCTTTGGGAGAACGATCATGGGTCCTATTCCCCGACGTTGCAGGCAACGCCAGTTATAAACGGAAACGAAATGGCGCATAGCTGCTGCCCGTCCTTCGTAAGCCGGCTTGCGTAAGCCAGCTTGAAAGACGAAATCAGCCCGCCTACCCTGTGCCATAAAACGAGGAAACACGATGGCCCATGAAACCGAAACGCTGGCAGGCTATGTCGCCGAGCTGAGATTCGAGGATATCCCGCCCGAAGTGCTGGAGCGCGCCAAGGTGCTGACCCTGGATTTCCTGGGCAGCGCGATCCGGGCGCGGCACGATGCGGAATCCACGCCCTCGATGCTCAAGATGCTCGAAGCGCTGGCGCTCGACAGCAAGGGCAACTCGACGGTATTCGGCGACAACAAGACCTGGACACCGGCGGTCGCGGCATTGCTCAACGGCGCACTCGGCCATTCGCTTGATTTCGACGATACGCATGCGGATTCTTCGCTGCATGCGAGCGCGCCGGTGGTGCCGGCGGCCTTCGCGGTCGGCGAAATGACAGGCAGCTCCGGGCGCGAGGTGCTGACCGCGATCGTCGCGGGCTATGAAGTCTGCTGCCGGCTCGGCAATGCACTCGATCCCACCTCGCATTATGCGCGCGGTTTCCACCCCACCGCGACGGCCGGGACCTACGGCGCGGCTGCTGCGGCCGCAAAGCTGTTCGGGCTTTCGCAAGCGCAGATCATCGCGGCGTTCGGTGTGTCCGGCAGCCAGGCCGCGGGCTCGCTGCAGTTTCTGGTCAACGGTGCCTGGAACAAGCGCTACCAGGTCGGCGCCGCCGCGATGAACGGCGTCATCGCCGCAACTCTTGCGCGCAACGATTTTGTCGGCGCCACCGAATCGATCGAGGGCAAACACGGGCTTCTGGTCGGCTACAGCGACAATGCCCATCCGGAAAAGGCGGTCGCAAGTCTCGGCTCGACCTACGAGACGATGAAGATCGGCGTCAAACCCTATCCGAGCTGCCGCTACACCCACGCAGCTCTCGATGCGATCATCGCCATGCGGCGCGAGCACAATCTGACGCCGGACCAGATCAAGTGTGTCGAGATCGGGCTGCACCGCAACGGCATCACGCTAACCGGAGATGCCGCCACCAAGCGGCATCCGACATCGATCGTCGGCGGGCAGTTCTCGATGTTCTTCACCGGCGCGGTCGCGCTCGATCAGGGCCGCTTCGGCTGGGACGATTACAACCGGCTGGGCGACGCGTCGATCGACGCGCTCGCCGACAAGTTCGACGTGGTGCAGGACGACCGGCTCGAGGCCGGCCGTAAGCATCCGTTCGGCGCGCGCGTCTCCATCACCACCGATGACGGCGTGCACGAGCGGCTCTATGCCGATCCCTCCGGCGAACCCAACTCGTTCCCCGACGCGCAGGCGATGCAGCAGAAGTTTTTGACCCTCGCCCGCCCGGTGCTGAGCGGCCGCGCCGATCAGCTAGCGGACGCGATCCTGTCGCTGGAGCGATTCGATCGGGTTGAGAAGGCAACGCAGTTAGGGAGGCAATAGCGCGCGGCGGTTTGACATCACGTCGAGGCCGCATACTCCCGGCCACCTCTGCACTTGTGGGAGCCACAAGGGGAGAGGGAGCGCTCCGCGGCTGCCGAGACATTGAAGTGCAGCAACTTAGTCAGCGTTCATTCGCTGCCCGCCAATTTCGCCTTGCCAATCGCATCGACCACGTCGCTGACGAGGCGGGAGACGCCGTCGGCGGCGAGCGGCCAGTTCGGCGTCACGCCAAAGCGGGCGATCACCAGTCGCTGCGACGGGATCACGATCACATATTGCCCGATCGTGCCCTTGGCGAAAAAGGCATCGCGCGGCCAGCCCTGCTCGACGCGGTATTTGGCGCCAAAACTGTCGCCGAGATTGCTCCAGAAGCCGGCGCCGTAGCCGACGAAAGCGTTCGGCGTCGGCGCGTCGGAATAATTCACCCAGCCTTCGGGCAGGATGCGCTTGCTGCCGATCACGCCGTCGTTGAGATAGAGCAGGCCGAAGCGCGCCCAGTCGCGTGGCGTGGCCAGCATCTGGCTCGACCCCTCCGGCGTGCCGCTGGCGTCGAACTCGAGCGTCACATGGCGCATGCCGAGCGGCGCGAACAGTTCGCTCCGGGCGAAGCGCAGCACGTCGGCGGGAGTTCCACCGGCCGCGTTGCGGATCAATTGCGACAGGATCAGGTAATTGCCGTCATGGTAATTCCAGACGCTGCCGGGCGGCGTTTCGAGCCCAACGCTCTCGGCATAGTCGGCCATATCGGAGGTCATGAACTTCATGCGATTGACCGGCTCGAATGCCGCGCCGAGCGAAGCCTGCAGCGAGCTGCCGAGCGCGAGACCTGCGGTGTGGCGCAGCAGTTCGTCGACCGTGATGGCGTGGCGCGGATCGTCCGGATTCTGCCATGCCGCGACCGGGGCGGGCTGGTCGAGCGCGAGCTTGCCCTGGCGCACAAGAATGCCGGTCAGGGCCGAGATCACCGACTTGGTCGCGGAGAAGCCAAGGATCGGCGTATCGATGCCGTAGCCTTCGGCATATCGTTCGGCGACGATACGGCCGTCCTTGACCACCACGATCGCCTTGGTGCGGCGGAACGGCGGCGCGGCGGGCTCGGCGAAGGCGCGATCGAGCGCAGCAGTAAGCTGCGGGCTTTCCGGCGCCACGACCGCGGGCCCGGCGATATCCGGCAACAACGCCGGCGGCGCGTTGCGCTCCGCAGCCACCGGCGCAAGATCGGCATCGCCGTGATCGAGGTGGCAACCGAGCCCGTCGCGGTAGACGGCATGGCTGCGGCCGAGGCCGAACAGCGTCACCGTGACATCCTTAGTCGTGCGATCGACCTTGTAATCCATCGCCCAGGTGATCAGCCGGGCGCCGGGCATCGCCGATGTCGTGTCGGAAAACATGTTCGCCGGATCGAGGCCGGAAACAAACGTCCCCGAGCAGAGAACGCTGGCGAGGAAGCCGGTAGCGACGTTGGGCACGTCGCGCGCCCGCGCAGCGGTCAGCGCCAGCGCGCCGAGCGCGGTGGTGGCGGCGAGGATGAGAATCAGGCGGCGTTTGGTCATGGCTTGCTCCGGCACGGCGCGCATCTCGCGCGTGCTGGCTATCAAGCGCAGGCGGTGTCGGCAAGCTCGCCGGATTTGAAAAAGCACCGGTCGAAAGCTGAAGGCGGTTGGCCGATTCTGAAATATGACCGCTATTTCAGCGTATTAGGCGCGGGCTTCGTTCAGCCTGCGGTATTCGGTCGGTGTTACCCCGGTGGTCGCCTTGAAGGCGCGATTGAACGGGCCGAGCGACTGGAAGCCGGCATCCATCGCAATCGTGATCACGGGCACCTCGGCCTGCGTGGGGTCGGCGAGCGCGGCCTTGGCCTCCTCGATCCGGTGGTTGTTGAGGAAGACATTGAAGTTGCGGTAGCCGAGCCGCTGGTTGATCAGCCGCCGCAACCGGTATTCGGGGATCTTGAGCCGGGTCGCCAGCGTGCCGATAGTGACGTTGTCATGACGGTATATTCGCTCATCCGCCATCAGGCCCATCAGCGCGTCGACCAGTTTTTGGTCCGCGCCATCGGAATCCCGTGCCGTCGCGGGCTGGTCGGCGACGACTGGCGCCACGGCTGCGGCCGAAAACAGATCGGCACCGTCAACGCGCATCATCGCGAACGAAATCGCGGCGACGATGGCGGCCAGCACCGCTGCATTCGCGGTGCCGGCGATGGCGCCCGCATCGCCTCCCGACACCAGTATCTGCAAGAGAGCATTGATGCCGCCATAGAGCGCGGCCGCGGCGACGATGAAGATTCTCAGGCGGCGGCGGCCCTCAACCAGATCGGCGGACCACGACGCGATGGTCTGCCCGACCGCGAGACCGATAAAGCCGAGCGCGACAATATTGATCGCGACAATGGAAAGCCGCGCATAACCCGCCGGCGCGATCCACAGGCAATTGACGAAGCTGAACGCGGCAACCGCAAGCCAGATCAGCGCATGCCGCCATCGCAAGGAGAAAGCGTCGTCGAACAGCGCGCGACAAAACAGCCAGAACACCACGACATTGCCGGTCGACAGCGCAATCAGCGGCGCATGCCGGAGCGAAACCCCCGATACCGATCCGATGCCGGAGATCGCAGCGTGCACGGCAGAGCCGAGCGCAAAGGCGACCGCAAGCCGCCCGGCCACAACCTTCCTGAAGTCGCGGTAGAGCGAAGCCGCCAATACCAGGAGCAACGCCACGGTGGCGGCGCGCAAGGCGAAATCGAATGCGGCAAGCGTCATCAGGTCGGCTCGATCAAGGTGCGAGAGCAACGCTGATTCTAGTCGAGATCATGCGCCGGTTCAATTTGGCGAACCCGCCTGCCACGCGCTGCGCGTTGTCACCCAGACATCCGCGGCATGTCCGAATAGCTCGGTCTGGCCTCGTATTTCGGCCCCTAACCGCCGCGCCACGGCTTGCGAGGCGGTATTGTCGGGGGCGATGCTGTGGATGACCTGGTCGATCTCGAAGGTCGCGAATGCCCAGTCGATTGCCGCCCGCGCCGCCTCCACCGCATAGCCCTTGCCGCGAAACCCCTTCGCAATACCCCACCCGACCTCAAAACCCGGCCAGGTCGGAGGAAACCACGGGCCGACGCGTCCGGTAAACTGTCCCGACGATTTCTCCTCGACCACGAACATTCCCGCGCCATACAGCACCCAATGCCCCGCCATGATCGCCGCATTGCGCCAGCCGTTCAGCGCATCGGTGACGGGCTTGCGGTCGGAGGTGATGAAGCGCGCGGTTTCGGGATCGGAGAGCATCGCGGTGTTCGGCGCGATGTCCTCCCCGCGCCATGGCCGCAGGATCAGCCGCCGGGTCTCGATGACGGGGCCGCTCAGCTGGGCCAGCGTGGCGCCCGGTTTGACGGATGGAATCATGTTGCCTGCCTTGCTATTTGTGATTGCTTACAGCCATCCTTGCACGGGGCACAAATGACGAAACAATACGGACTCCCCACCCGATCTGATGATCGTTTCCGTCGTCCTAGTTCATGCTATGCTTGACGCAAACAGAATTATGGAGGCTTTCATGAGCTGGCTCCCTTCCAACGATCCCGTGCTTGGCGATCCCGCCTCCTGCGATGCGCTGGAGCTGGTGATCGTACCGCTCACCCGCGACCTCGGCGACGGATTCGCCGTGCGCCGCGCACTCCCGCATGGCAAGCGGCAGATGGTCGGACCCTTCATCTTTTTCGATCATTTCGGGCCGGTGCAGTTCGTGTCCGGCAAGGGCATGGATGTGCGGCCGCATCCGCATATCGGGCTTGCCACCGTGACCTATCTGTTTGACGGCAGCATCATGCACCGCGACAGCGAGGGCAATGTTCAGGAAATACAACCTGGTGCGATGAACCTGATGACCGCCGGCCGCGGCATTGCCCATTCCGAACGGACGCCGGACCTGCAGCGCCAGAACGGTCAGAAGATGCTCGGGCTGCAGAGCTGGATCGCGTTGCCGGCCGGGAAAGAGGAAATCGCCCCCTCGTTCCAGCACTACGCCGCCGGCGACCTGCCGATGATCGCCGAGCGCGGCTTTACCGGGCGTGTGATCGCGGGCAGCTCGTTCGGCCTCACCTCGCCGGTCGCGATGGTGTCGCCGTGGTTTTATGCCGAGGTGACGGCGGAAGCCGATATCAGCGTGCCGCTCGATCCGGACCACGAGGAGCGCGCGATCTATCTCGTTGACGGCGAAGTCGAGATTGCCAATGAGCGCTACGGGGGTCCGCAGCTCCTGATCTTCCGGCCCGGTGACCGCATCACCGTCAAGACGCTCAAGCCGACACGGATGATGTTTCTGGGCGGCGACGCGCTGGAGGGCCCGCGACATATCTGGTGGAATTTCGTCTCTTCCAGCCAGGAACGTATCGAGCAGGCCAAACAGGATTGGAAAACCGGCCGCTTTGCCCCGGTACCGCAAGAACACGAGTTCATTCCGCTGCCGGAGTGAGCTATCGCCTTTTTCCGCCATCGCCGCTCGCATCTCGCGAGGCGGTTTCCTGCTCGAAAGTCCAAGCCGATGACCGCCATGCGCGCCAGCGACCTGCCCTTACCCCGGATCGCACGCGGCAAGGTCCGCGATGTCTATGCCATCGGCGCCGACCGCGTGCTGCTGCTCGCCACCGACCGCATCTCGGCCTTCGACGTGGTGATGGCCGAGACCATCCCGATGAAAGGCGCGGTGCTGACGCAAGTGAGCGCGTTCTGGTTCAACGAACTGGAAGGCGTGGTGCCGCATCATATGATCTCCGCCGACGCGGACGAGATCATTGCGGAGCTGCCCGAGCTGAAAAATCATCGCGTCGACATCCTTGGGCGCGCCATGCTGTGCCGGCGCACCAAAGTATTTCCGATTGAATGCGTGATCCGTGGCTATCTCTCGGGCTCGGCGTGGAAGGAATATGCGGCAAGCGGCACGCTGGCGGGCGAAAAACTCCTCACGGGCCTTGTCGAGAGCACAAAGCTCGAGCCTGCGATCTTCAGCCCAGCGACCAAGGCCGAGACTGGGCATGACGAGAACATCACGATCGCTCACATGTGTGAGGTGGTCGGCGACGAGGCCGCCTATGAGCTGGAGAGCATGACGCGCGCGATCTATACGCTCGGCGAGAAGCTCAGCCGCGACCGGGGCATCATCATCGCCGATACAAAATTCGAATTCGGCCGTGACCAGGATGGGCGGATCATCCTGATCGACGAGGTAATGACACCCGACAGTTCGCGGTTCTGGGCGGTCGACGCCTACACGCCGGGCCAGCCGCAGCCGAGCTTCGATAAGCAGCCGCTGCGCGATTATCTCGACGCCGAACGCCGCGCCGGCCGCTGGAACGGCGACGCGCCACCGCCGCCGCTCCCCGAAAGCGTGGTTGATGCCACCAGCAAGCGATATTTGGAGGCCTATCGACGGATCACAGGGGTTGATCTGAAGATTTGAGGGGATGGTCGATGACGCTGACGGTCAGGAAGATGATGGGGTCGGAGGCCAAGGTCATCATCGAATATTTTCTACAAGCGACCCCGGAATACCTCGAAATTCTCGGCGTCGACCCCTCCCGTCTGCCCCCTCCGCAAAGCTGGCGCGAGCGCTTCCAGCGCCAGTCGGCACTACCGATCGAGCGGCGAGGCTGGATCGCCGTCATCTGGCTGTTGGACGGCCAGCCGGTTGGCTTTTCGACTTCCGACAAGATCGTGTATGGCGAACAGGCCAACATGCACCTGCACGTGACTGATCCGGAGCGCGCCGTAATCAGGGGGTCGGAGCCGAATGCCTGCGGCGCAGCGCCGATATCAATTTTGAGCGGCTGAGATTGAAATGGCTGTTCTGCGGGCCGAACGCCTTCAATGTTGCGCCCAATCGCGCGCTGCAGAAGGCCGGATTCAAATATCTCAAGACGCATATGACCGTGCCCGGCCCGCTCAATCATCAAGCCGTTACGCTGGGTGATCGAGCGGTAATGACGCGGCAGCGTCCGACAAGAGTTCAGGGGAGAGAAGCCATGACCGAGACCGACGCCGTACTGGTCGAGCGCGATGGACCCATCACCATTGTCTCCATCAACCGTCCGCATTGCCGCAACGCTGTCGACGGCGCCACCGCGCGCAAGCTCTACGACGCGTTTCTCGCCTTCGACGCCGACACGGACGCCTCCGTCGCGGTGTTCACCGGCACCGGCGGCTTTTTCTGCGCCGGCGCCGATCTGAAGGCGGTCGCATACGGCGATCCGAACAAGAAGCGCGAGATCGGCGGACACAATACGATAGCGCCGATGGGACCGAGCCGCTTGCGGTTATCAAAGCCTGTCATCGCGGCGGTCGAAGGCTTTGCGGTCGCCGGCGGCATGGAACTGGCGCTATGGGCCGACATGCGCGTCGTCGCCGAGGACGCAACCTTCGGCATTTTCTGCCGCCGCTTCGGCGTGCCGCTGATCGATCTCGGCACCATCCGCCTGCCGCGGCTGATCGGGCATTCGCAGGCGATCGATCTGATCCTGACCGGACGCCCGGTCGGCGGGCCGGAGGCGCTGCGGATGGGGCTTGCCAATCGCCTGGTGCCGAAGGGCGAAGCCCGCGCGCATGCGATCGCGCTTGCCGAGGACATCGCGCGCTTCCCGCAAGTTTGCCTGCGCGCCGACCGGCTGTCGGCATTGCGGCAGTGGGACCTCTCCGAGGAAGCGGCGATTGAGAGCGAAATGCGCGGCGGGCTCGACGTCATCGCTTCCGGCGAGACGCTGTCGGGCGCGACGCGCTTTGCCTCTGGTGTCGGCCGCCACGGCGCATTCGGCGAGAAAGTTTGAGCAAGAAGGTCTGAGGAAACCGCGCGGAATAGCAGGTTCCGTCGCCGTCATAAAAATGTTGTTGTCGTAAAAATGTTGCTGTTCAAGTCCAGGGATACGGCGCGCGCTCAATGACGTTCTCGGCGGCAGCGCCGCTACCGTGCTGACCGTCACCTTCGGCCTTTCCTATTCGCTGTTGATCTTCGCCGGTCCGCTGGCGCCATTCCTCTCCTACGGCCATCGCCACCACCTTCATCACGTTGGCCGTGCTTGCCGCCGTCATCGGCCTCGGCAGTTCGTTGCCGTTCGCGATCCCGGGTCCGGAAACTTCCACCGCGGCGATGACGGCAATCCTGGGCATCCTCGCTGGTCGAGCGCATGACGGCGGCCGACCCGTCGGCGCCGCCGCTCGCCCCGGTTCTGATCACGTTCGGCATGGCCGGCATCGCGACCGGCATCGTGCTCTGCGGCTTCGGCGTGACGCGGATGGGCCGGGCGATCCGCTATGTGCCCTATCCCGTGGTCGACGGCTTCCTCGGCGCCACCGGATGCCTGATCCTGCTCGGCGCGATCAGGGTCATCACCCGCCAGCGGCTTCAATTGGCGAACCTCGACCGCTTCGCCAACATGATGACATCTTACGAACTGGTGGCGGCCTGCGCGATGGCGCTGGTGCTCTATCTGACCTGGCACCGCTCACGCACGCCGTTCGGGCTTCCGGTCATTCTGATCGGCGGCACCATCGGCCCATGTCGCGTTCCATCTGGTCGGCATTTCCGCGGCGGACGCACAGCGCTGGGTTGGACCTTCCAGCCGCCGCCGAAGGTTTCGTTGATGCTGCCGTGGAGCGTGACGGAGTTCGTCCACTATCCCTGGTACGCGCTGCCCGACCTCGCCGGTAATCTGATCGCGGTCATCTTCGTTACCGCTTCCAGCACGCTGTTCAATACCACCGGCATCGAGGTCGCCGTCCATCGCGAGGCCGATCTCGAGCGCGAGTTGAACGTCGCGGGCATCGCCAACATGCTGTCGGGAGCCTTCGGCGGCTATACCGGCTGCATCTCGGTCAGCCGCTCGGTGCTCAACTTCAACGCCGACGGCACCGGTCGGCTTTCCGCCGCCCTGACCGCGGCGGCGATTTCGGCATCGATGCTGGCCTTTGCCCCGGCCTGCTCGGCTACTTGCCGAAATTCGTGCTCGGCGGTCTCCTGATCTATCTCGGTGCGGACACGCTGCACAAATGGATCGTGCAGTCGCGGCGCCGGCTTTCCCTGACCGAATATCTATCGCTGCTGGTAATCATCGCCATCATCCTGCAATGGGGTTTTATCGCCGGCATCCTGATCGGGGTGGTGATCAGTTGCACGACCTTTGCGCTGAGCGCATCGCGCATCGATTCCATCAAGTTCGGCTTCGACGGTTCCGAATACCGCAGCTCGCTGGACCGCTCGCGTGACGACCAGGCGGTGCTGTCGGCGCATGGCGGCAAGATCCAGGGCCTCAACCTGCAGAGCTATCTGTTCTTCGGCTCGGCCAACCGTCTCTACCAACACCTGAACCTCCCCATGGCTAAAGCCAGGGGGTTCTGAGAGAGGCAGAAGGCAGTCTTTCTCTCGCGGTCTCTGTTTGCAGAGGCGCTACATCATCCCCGGCCTCGACGGCCGGCCCGACACTCTTGATCCGGCGACCCGCTCTAACGCCATTACGGACGTGGGGTTGGGCAAAGCCCTTCCCGCTTGCAGGTTGAAGTACACTCGACATCGCCGTCCTCAGGAGCGGTTCCGCACTGGCCCAAGCGATCTTGACTTGGGGGTGAGTTCATCGTGAGTCTAGTCTAATTGCCGTTGCCTCGCTATTGCGATGAGCAACGCGACGAGGCAATCCATTCTCTCTTTACGCGGCAAGATGGATTGCTTCGCTTCGCTCGCCATGACGGGGCTAAACGCCCGCCATCATCACGTATTTGATCTCGACATATTCTTCCATGCCGTGATGCGAGCCCTCGCGGCCGAGGCCCAATTCCTTGACCCCGCCGAACGGCGCGACCTCGGTGGTGATCAGGCCGGTGTTGACCCCGACCATGCCCGACTCCAGCGCCTCCGCTACCCGCCACACGCGGCCGAGATCGCGCGAATAGAAATAGGAGGCGAGCCCAAACGGCGAGTTGTTGCACATCGCAATCACCTCGGCCTCGTCCTTGAAGCGAAACACCGGCGCCAGCGGACCGAACGTTTCTTCGTGCGCGACCAGCGCATCGGGCCTGACATTGGCGAGCACGGTCGGTTCGAAGAAGCTGCCGCCGAGCGCATGGCGCTTGCCGCCGGTGACAATCTTGGCGCCGCCCTTGACCGCGTCGGCGATATGCTTTTCGACCTTGTCGACCGCTTCCATATTGATCAATGGCCCCTGCGTGACGTCGGCTTCCGTGCCGTCGCCGATCTTCATCGCCGCGACCTTCTTCGAAAGCTTCTCCACGAACTGGTCGTAGATCTTGTCCTGCGCGTAGATGCGGTTGGCGCAGACGCAGGTCTGGCCCATGTTGCGATATTTCGAGACCATCGCGCCCTCGACCGCGGCGTCGATATCGGCGTCATCGAACACCACGAACGGCGCATTGCCGCCGAGCTCGAGCCCAAGCTTCTTCACGCCGACCGACGCCTGCTGATAGAGAATCTTGCCGACCTCGGTCGAGCCCGTGAAGCCGACGAAACGCACGGCGGGGTGCTCGCATAACACTTTGCCGATCGCCGACGAATTGCCGGTCAGGATGTTGAACACACCCTTCGGCACGCCCGCCTTCTCGGCCAGCGCGACCAGCGCCAGCGCCGTCAGCGGCGTCTCGTTGGCCGGCTTGAGCACCACGGTGCAGCCGGCGGCTAGCGCCGGCGACACCTTACGGGTGATCATCGAGCAAGGAAAATTCCACGGCGTGATCGCGCCACAGACGCCGATCGGCTGCTTGATCGCGAGCAGCCGCGCATCCGCGCGCTGGGTCGGAATGGTTTCGCCATAGACGCGGCGGGCTTCTTCCGCAAAGAACTCGACATAGGCGCCGCCGATATCGACTTCGCCGAGCGCCTCAGCGAGCGGTTTGCCCTGCTCCGAAGTGAGGATCAGCGCGAGGTCCTCGCGGTTGACGGCGATCAACTCGAACCACTTGCGTAAGATGTTGGAGCGTTGCTTGGCCGTCAGTTTCGCCCAGGCCGGAAACGCGCGCTCGGCGGCTTCGACGGCTTGGGTCGTTTCCGCCGTGCTCATAACCGGTATTTTCGCAAGCTCAACGCCATTGACCGGATTGGTGACAGGACGCGACGGCGTACCGACCCAGGCACCGTCGATGTAGCAGTGCTCGCGCAAGAGCGAGGCGTCTTTCAGACGGTCACGCAGCGATGACGTGGAGGGGTGCGAAGCACGTGCAGCAGCGGTCGGGGTCATGGCGTTACTCCTCGGATTTTCTTGCCCTTGAATCCGAGTATAGGGCCAAATCGACCGCAATGCATCGGCCGCCGGCAAGCGGAGGCTTCAAGCAATTTTGAGGATCGCAACCCAACTCGTCATTCCAGGATGGTCCGAAGGACCAGACCCGGAATCTCGAGATTCCGGGTTCGATGCTTCGCATCGCCCCGGAATGACAGTCTCAAATCAGGCCGCGCCGCTCATATAGGTTTCGCGGCGGCCGATCATGCGTTCCGCTGCTGCCTTGGCGGCGGCCTTGGAAGAGGTGGCGCAGGTGCGGTATTCGAGATCGGGGCTAGCCGCGGTCTCGCGGCGGCCGAACCAGGACTTGGAACCGATCGGCAGCAACGCCAGGGCCTGGGCGACATTATCGACCGCGCCGAAGGAGTGCAGCGCACCGGTCCCGGCAAAACGAACTTCGTAAATGCCCGGCGAGATCGGCGCCTCGATATTTTCGCCACGCCCCGGCTTCGGGTACCTTTTCCATTCGCTCCAAGTCGAGATCATCGCCAATCCCTTCGCGGCTCGCAGGCCGCTAAAATTTGTTTTAAATTATCTGCCGTTCAGCGCCGATTTTACCGTGTTCTGAACGCCTTACTGCCAAAATCGTTTCGCTGGCAATCGCTCAATAGCATAGTCCCTGAGCTTCGCAGGGTCACGGGTCTGGGCCGCGCAATCACCGGAAATTGTGGCCAAGTGTCGCAGTTCGGTATCCTTTGACGGCGTTTTCCGTGTCCGGCCGGCCGTCATCACGAGATCGCGACCGGCCCGGGGGCCCCGGATGAGCCTGCTTGCGGGACGCAACAGCCGGGAAGATGATCGCGGCGCTACCAAAAAACATTCCGGAGGAGACCCCATGCAAAGCAAAGCCCAGATCGATCAGCTTCTGCGTCAGAAGAGTGACGCCAAGGAAATTCCCGGCGTGGTTGCCATGGCCGCAAGCGGGCGCGAGGTGATCTACCAGGGCGCGTTCGGCAAACGCGACCTGGCCAAGGACGACGCCATGACGGCCGACAGCGTGTTCTGGATTGCGTCGATGACCAAGGCGATCACGACCGCCGGCGCCCTGCAGCTGGTGGAGCAGGGCAAGCTCTCCCTCGACGAGCCGATCGGCAAGGTATTGCCCGATCTGGCCTCGCCCCAGGTGCTCGAAGGTTTTGATGCGAAGGGCGAGCCGAAGCTGCGCCCCGCCAAGAATCCGATCAGCCTGCGCCATCTCATGACCCACACCGCCGGCTTCTGCTACAATATGTGGAACGGCGACATGGCGACCTATCTGGAGAAAACCGGCCTTCCGGCGATTACCACCTGCAAGAACGACGCGCTGAAGACCCCGATTGCGACAGACCCCGGCACGCGCTGGGAATACGGCACCAATATCGATTTCGTCGGCAAGGCGGTGGAAGCCGTCAGCGGCAAGCGGCTTGACGCTTATCTGCGCGATCATGTGTTCTTGCCGCTCGACATGAACGACACCGGCTTCAAGCTGACCAACTCCATGCGCAAGCGCCTGGTCTGCATGCACGCGCGCGGCGAGGATGGTTCGCTCGCGCCAATGCCGTTCGAACTCGAGCAGGACCCGGAATTCCATATGGGTGGCGGCGGCCTTTACGGCACCGCGGGCGACTATATCAAGTTCACCCAGATGGTCCTCAACAAAGGCACAGGCAACGGCAACCAGGTCTTGAAGCCCGAGACGGTTGCGCTGATGGCGCAGAACCACATTGGCGATCTCGTCGTGACCAAGATGACGTCGGTGGCGCCGATGTACTCCAACCACGTCGACCTCTATCCGGACATGGTGAAGAAATGGGGCTTGAGCTTCCTGATCAACACCGCGAAAACGCCGGAAGGGCGCAGCCCCGGCAGCCTCGGCTGGGCAGGGCTTGCCAACACCTATTTCTGGATCGATCCGGCGCGCGACGTCGCCGGCGTGATCCTAATGCAGCTGTTGCCGTTCGCCGACCAGAAGTGCCTGGAAGCCTTTGCCGGCTTCGAGCGCGGCGTCTATGCCGGGCTTGATGCCGGTAGCGGCCAGAAGGCGGCGTAACCTGATTTCCCTCTCCCCGCGCTATTCCGCGGGGAGAGGCCCGTCCTGACTTGATTGGTGTTGGGGTGGGGACGAGCCGCAAACGCGACCATTCGCGACACCTCTTCTCCAGCTCTCTCCACAAGTCGGGCCTTCCCGATCCGCGCTCACGCGCTAAGATGCGCAGACCGGGGTATCCCGGAGAGAATAATCGGAGATCGCGGCGCGCTTCGGCTGCTTGCTCTGAGACAGGGAGGGATCGTCTTGGCAAACACAGTCTTGGCGAACAAAGCGGGTAGTTATGTCTGCGGTATTGCCGATGCGCCGTTGCTCGGCGACACCATCGGCAGAAGCCTCGACAATGCCGCGCGGCGCTGGGGCAATCGCGAGGCGCTGGTTTCGCCGAGCCACAATGTGCGCTGGACCTGGAAGGAATTTGCCGAACGCGTCGATGCACTGGCCGCAGGCTTTCTGACGCTCGGGCTCGAGCGCGGCGAACGGATCGGCATCTGGTCGCTTAACCGCCCCGAATGGACGCTGACGCAATTCGCCGCCGCCAAAGCGGGGCTGATCCTGGTCACCATCAACCCCGCCTACCGGCTGAGCGAACTGGAATTCGCGCTTCACAAGGTCGGCTGCGCGGCGATCGTCTCGGCAACCGCGTTCAAGACCTCAAACTACATCGAGATGCTGAACACGCTGATGCCCGAGCTTGCCAGTGCCGAACCCGGAGCCTTGCGCGCGGCGCGGCTGCCGCAATTGCGCGCGGTGATCCAGGTCGGTGGGCCGCTTTGTCCGGGCACAATTCCGTTCGACGAGGTTGCGCGCATGGGCGGCGACCGGCATCGCGACCAGCTCATAACCCTCGGCGAAACCCTTCAGTTCGACGATCCCGTCAACATCCAGTTCACCAGCGGCACCACCGGCTCGCCCAAGGGCGTCACGCTGACCCATCACAATATCCTCAACAACGGCTATTTCGTCGGCCGCGCCATGCGCCTGACCGAAGCGGACCGCATCTGCATTCCGGTGCCGCTCTATCATTGCTTCGGCATGGTGATGGGCAACCTCGCTTCGCTGACGCTCGGCGCGACCATGGTCTATCCCGGCGAAGGCTTCGATCCGCTGACGACGCTGAAGACCATCGAGCAGGAAAAATGCACCACGCTTTACGGCGTGCCGACCATGTTCATCGCCGAGCTCGATCATCCTGAATTCGCGCGCTTCGATCTGAAGTCGCTGCGCACCGGCATCATGGCCGGCGCGCCCTGTCCGATCGAGGTGATGAAGCGCGTCAACGGCGAGATGAACATGGGTGAGGTGACGATCGCCTATGGCATGACCGAGACCAGCCCGGTGAGCTTTCAGAGCGCGGTCGACGATCCCGTGGAACGGCGGGTGTCGACGGTCGGGCGAATCCATCCGCATGTCGAGGTCAAGGTCGTCGATCTCGAGGGCAAGGTCGTGCCGCGCGGCGAACGTGGCGAGCTTTGCACCCGCGGCTACAGCGTCATGCTGGGCTATTGGGACGAACGGGAGAAGACCGCCGACGTGCTCGACCAGAACGGCTGGATGCATACCGGCGACCTCGCCGTCATCGACGACGAGGGTTACTGCAACATCGTCGGCCGCATCAAGGACATGGTGATCCGCGGTGGCGAGAACCTTTACCCGCGCGAGATCGAGGAGTTCCTCTATCGCCACCCGAAGATCCAGGACGTGCAGATTTTCGGCGTCGCCGACGATCGCTACGGCGAGGAATTGTGCGCCTGGGTCAGGATCCGCTCCGGCGAGACGCTGACGGCCGAGGAGATCCGCGCGTTTTGCCAAGGGCAGATCGCCCACAACAAGATCCCGCGCTATGTCGAATTCGTCGACGAGTTTCCGATGACCGTGACAGGCAAGATCCAGAAATTCCTAATGCGCGAGGCCGTCGAGGTGCGGCTCGGATTGAAGGCGGCGAAGACGGCGTGAAGTGACTTGCTCGCACTTTCTTCTCCCTCTCCCCGCGAAACAGGCCGTGTGAAAAGTCGCGTGAGCCAGAGACGTACAGAATTGTTTTCTCAATTGTCGTCACTGGACAGAAGTTAGCAACGCAACTGGTTTCTGCATCGACGAAATTGAGGCAGATATTCTATGTGCAAATCGAGCAACCGGCTTTTCACACAGCCCGTCTTGCGGGGAGAGGGTCGGGGTGAGGGGCTCTCACCGCGAATTGAGCTCATGGAGAGTCCCCCCTCACCCGAATCGCGTCTGCGATGCGATCCGACCTCTCTCCGCAAGCGGGGCGAGGTCAGGAAGCAAGCCCGCAGGGCGAAGCTCTACACCGGCAATCCCGCTTGCTTCGCCAATTCCTTCAGCGAGACCTGCGGCCGCGCGCCGATGTGCTGGATCACCTCGGCCGCGGCGAGCGCCCCTAGCCGGCCGGCGTTTTCGTAGCCTGCGCCGCGCACCAGGCCGAACAGGAATCCGGCGGCAAAGAGATCGCCGGCGCCGGTCGTATCCACGATACGATCGATCGGAAATGCCGGCACAGCGATTACGTTGTTGCGTGAGGCCACCACACAGCCCTTCTCGCTGCGGGTGACGACGCCGAGTTTAGCGTCGTCGCGCAATTGCTTCAGCGCGGTGTCGAAGTCGGAGGTCTGATACAGCGAATGCAGCTCGGCCTCGTTGGCGAAGATCACGTCGACCGTGCCGTTTCGCATCAGGTCGAGAAATTCGCCGCGATAGCGGTCGACGCAAAAGGCATCCGACAACGTCAGCGCGACCTCGCGGCCTGCGTCGTGCGCGATGGTCGAGGCCTTCACAAAGGCCTCCTTGGCGCTCTTCGGATCCCAGAGATAGCCTTCGAGATAGACCATTTTCGAAGCGGCGATCTCGGCGGCATCGATGTCGGCGGGCGACAAATCCTGCGCAGCGCCGAGATAGGTGTTCATGGTGCGCTCGCCGTCATCCGTCACCAGGATGTAAGAGCAGCCGGTCGCCGGCCCCCCCGAAGCCGGCCTGGTGTCGAAGGCGACCCCGGCGGCACGGATGTCGTGGGTGTAGAGCCGGCCGATCTGGTCGTCCTTGACCTTGCCGACATAGGCCGTGCGCGCGCCGAAACCGGCGATGCCGACAATGGTATTGGCCGCAGATCCCCCGGACATTTCGGTCGCCGGCCCCATGTCCCGGTAGATCGAGGCGGCGCGCGGCTCGTCAATCAGCGCCATGCCGCCCTTGGTCATGCCATGCGCGGCGAGAAAGGCCTCATCGGTCTTAACCAGCACATCGAAAATCGCATTGCCGATCCCGAGAACGTCGTATTTTGCGTCAGTCATCCATCCGTCCTGTGCGCGGCGAGGTTTGCGAAAGGCTGCGGCCTATCACAAGCGGCGCTGCTATAGAAGCTTAAATGATCCGCTCCTTCCTCACCGTATCCTCAGGCACGCTGGCCTCGCGCCTATTGGGATTCCTGCGCGATTCCATGATCGCGGCGCTGCTCGGCACCGGCGCAATCGCGGACGCCTTCCTGGTGGCGTTTCAATTCGTCAATGTCGCCCGGCGGCTTCTGACCGAGGGTGCGCTGAACGCGGCGCTGGTGCCGGTCTGGCTGCGCCTGCGCGAGACCGAGGGCGAAGTCGCGGCCGCGCGCTTCGCCGGGCGCGTGCTCGCTACCGTCGGCGCCGCCTTGATTGCCTTGGCCGCGCTGATGGGCCTGCTGATGCCGCTCGTCATCGCGGCGCTGGCGCCAGGCTTTGCCGGGCAGCAGACGCTACGGCTCGCCGTCGACGACGCCCGCCTGATGCTGCCGTATCTCGCCTTCGCAGGCCCGGCGACCGTGATGCTCGCACTGTCGAGCGCGCAAGGCCGCTTCGCGCTGACGGCGTTCTCGCCGCTGCTGTTCAACGTCGCGCTGATCGCGGTCATGATCGGGCTGATCGTCACTGGCCAACAGGCGAGCGTTGTCGCGCTGGTGGTGGCCGCGACGGTCGGCGTTGCCGGTTTCCTGCAGTTGCTGATCCTCGTCCTGGGTCGCGGCGCCAGTATGGCGACGCCGCTCCGTGTCTCCTTCGGCGCCGAGATGCGCGGCTTCTTCGCCCGCGCGATCCCGGGAATGGTCGCAAGTTCCGCACCGCAATTGCTGGCCGTTGCCGGCGCGGTAATCGCCTCGTCCTCGCCATCGGCGGTGTCATGGCTTTATTTCGCCAACCGCCTGATCGAATTGCCGCTCGGCATCGTCGGCGTCACCATGGGAACCGTGCTGGTGCCGGAATTGACGCGCGCGCTGCGCGGCGGCGACAAAACCGTGATCGCGCACGCCGAATCGCGCGCGCTCGAACTGGCGGTCGGACTGGCATTGCCGGCGACGTTTGGACTGATCGCGCTGAGCCAGCCGATCGTGCAACTGTTGTTCGAGCACGGCGCCTTCACAATGGAGGATACCGCCGCAACCGCCCGCGCGCTCGTTTGGCTCGCGCTCGGCCTGCCCGCGCAAGTGCTGGTGAAGGCGCTGTCGCCGGCGTTTTTCGCGCGCGAAGATACGATGACGCCGCTGCTTGCGATGGCAAAGGGATTCGTCGTTGCGATCGTCGCGGCCGTGCTGCTCGGCCATTTCTTCGGCGCGACCGGGATCGCCGCCGGCATCGCGCTTGGGGCCTGGAGCAACGCGTTCGGCCTGATCCGGCGGGGTGGCGAGACCTTCGGCTTTTCGATCGACGCCGCGGCGCGCAAAAGGCTGCCGCGCATCGTCGCGGCGGCGCTTCTGATGGGTGCCGCGTTGTGGCTGACAGCGATGTTCGAAGCCGCGGCCACCTCAAGCGCCCATGGCCTCGTGCAGGGCGGCATCCTGCTTGCGCTGATCGCTGCGGGAATCGCGCTTTACGGCCTGCTGCTCCGCCTGTTCGGCGTGACCGGTTGGCGCGAGACGGTCAGCGCGATCCGGCAAACGCCATCGCCCGACTTGCGCGGCTAGGGCCCGCGTGGCAAACGACGGCGCCAAACCGGAATCAAGCGGGAAACTGACCATGGCCATGGTTGAACGGGTTTTTTCGGGCGTCCAGCCGACGGGTAATCTGCACCTCGGCAATTACCTCGGCGCGATCGTCAACTTCGTGAAGCTGCAGGAGACGCACAATTGTCTTTATTGCGTCGTCGACATGCATGCGCTGACGCAGCCCGTGGAAGTGTGGGGCGGCCCGGCCGAGCTCGCGCGCAATACCCGCGAAGTGACGGCAGCCTTTATCGCTTCGGGCATCGACCCGAACAAGCATATCGTGTTCAACCAGAGCCAGGTGTCGGGACACGCCGAGCTTGCCTGGATCTTCAATTGCGTGGCGCGGATCGGCTGGCTCAACCGCATGACGCAGTTCAAGGAGAAGGCCGGCAAGGACCGCGAGGCGGCGTCGGTTGGACTCTATGACTATCCGGTGCTGATGGCGGCCGACATTCTCTTGTATCGCGCCACCCATGTGCCGGTCGGCGAGGACCAGAAGCAGCATCTCGAGCTCTCGCGCGACATCGCGCAGAAGTTCAACAATGATTTCGGCGACTCGGTCCGTGCCCATGGCTTTGCCGACGGCATGTTCTTTCCGCTGCCGGAGCCATTGATCACCGGACCCGCGACGCGGGTGATGTCGCTGCGCGACGGCACCAAGAAGATGTCGAAATCCGATGCGTCGGACAATTCGCGGATCAACTTGACCGACGATGCCGACACTATCGCGCAGAAGATCCGCAAAGCCAAGACGGACCCGGAACCGCTGCCGACCGAGCAGAAAGGGCTCGAGACGCGACCCGAAGCCGACAACCTCGTCGGCATTTTTGCCGCGCTGTCGGGCCGCCCCAAGTCCGACGTGCTGCGCGAGTTCGGCGGTGGGCAGTTCTCCAGCTTCAAGAACGCGCTGGTCGAACTTTGCGTCGTCAAATTGTCGCCGATCGCCTCGGAGATGAAGCGGCTGGTCGCCGACCCCGGCCATGTCGATGCGATCCTGGTCGACGGCGCCGACCGCGCGCGCGCGATCGCCGCGGAAACCATGGAGAAGACAAAGGACATCGTCGGCTTCGTCCGCAAGCGCTAGGGCTTTGCGCGGCAAGCTCTCTCGCTCCCTCGCCCCGCTCTTGCGACGCTCTTGCGGGGAGAGGGTGGGTGAGGGGTCCTAGCCGCAAGTGCTGAATTCGCGATGGCCACCGTGCCATGCCCCCACCGGCCCGGCTTCGCGGCGCCTGTCATCGGGCGCGCATTGGCGCGAACCGGTGGCTTCGCCGCACGACCTCTCCCCGCAACGGGGAGAGAGGTTAGGAAGCAAATCCCTCAATCCGCAAATGCGCCACGGAACCACCGGTCTGCGCCCCTTGATCGTGCGTTGGCCGTCGCCATGTGCTAACAGACCCTCACGCGCTGGCCTTGAACCGGCGACGCCGGAGAAAACCATGTTCATTCAGACCGAAGCCACCCCCAATCCCGCCACCTTGAAATTCATTCCCGGTCGCCTCGTGCTCGACGGCGGCACCATGGAATTTGTCAACCGCGAAGCAGCAGTGCGCTCGCCGCTCGCCGAACGGCTGTTCGGCGTGTCCGGCATCGCCAGCGTGTTCTATGGTTCCGACTTCATCACCGTGACCAAGAGCGACGGCGACTGGCAGCATTTGAAGCCCGCGATTCTGGGCGCCATCATGGAGCACTACATGTCCGGCGCGCCGTTGCTCGCCGACGGCACGGCAGCCAGCGACGAGGTGGCGGATGAGGAAGGCGAATTCTTCCGCGAGGAAGACGCCGAGACCGTCGAGATGATCAAGGACCTGATCGAGACCCGCGTGCGGCCCGCGGTCGCCAATGACGGCGGCGACATCACCTTCCGCGGCTTCAAGGACGGCATCGTCTATCTCAATATGAAGGGCTCCTGCGCGGGCTGCCCGTCGTCGACAGCGACGCTGCAGCACGGCATCCAGAACCTGTTGCGGCACTTCGTGCCGGACGTGGTCGAAGTCCGGCCGATGTAATTTTCTAGTTGTCTTGGCCGGATGGGCGCGGAAGCAGCTTTGCCCATCCCGCCTGGGATTTCTTGATCGCATCGACTAGATTTTCCTTATTTATAATGATTTCAATGACTTAGAGTCCTGGAAAAGTAGACAGGACCATGCGTTTCGAGACCAAGGCGCGAAAATTTTCCGGTGAAATCGCCGTCATAGAAATCCGCAAGCATTGTAATACTTCGAACAATGCTAGGTTCCGGCGATGTTGATCCTCGCAATTGATACCGCGCTCGATGCCTGCGCTGCCGCGGTGCTCGATACCGGCACCAGCCGATTGATCGCCCGGGAATCGCAGCCGATGAAACGCGGCCACGCCGAAGCGCTGATGCCGCTGATCGCGCGCGTGATGAAGGAGGCCGGGCTGCCGTTCGCCGCGCTGGATCGTGTCGCTGTCACCGCGGGACCCGGCAGTTTCACTGGCTTGCGCGTCGGGCTTTCGGCCGCGCGCGGCTTTGCGCTCGCCACCGGCAAAGCGGTGGTCGGATTGACCACGCTGTCGGCCTATGCCGCGCCGGTCGTCAGCGAGAGCGGCGAGCATCCGGTGATCACGGCAATCGATGCGCGGCACGACCATGTCTATTTCCAGGCCGTCAACGGCGACGGCAGTGGGCTGATCACGCCGCAAGTCGCGCCCATCGCCGAGGTGCTTGCCGCATGGCGTTTCGGTCCACCGCGTCTGGTCGGCAACGCCGCGCAGATTCTCGCTGACCGCTGGCCCGCGGATGCGCCGCCGCCTGTCAAGGTCGACGCGCAGGGAGCGCCCGACATCGCCTGGGTGGCGTGGTTGGGTGCCGCGGTCAACCCGAACGCCGCGCCGGCCCGTCCGTTTTACCTCCGTGCGCCCGACGCCAAGCCCGCAGCCGACGTGCCGAAAAAAGCCTCGCCACCGGCCGCCCCATGATCGCATGGCTCTCCGAACTCTTAAGCGGTGGCACGCCCGTGGTCGAAGCCGCCAGGCCGCGCGATGCGCCGCGGCTCGCCCAGCTTCACGGTGCGTCGTTTCATCGCGGCTGGGGTGAAGGCGAATTCGAGCGCATGCTGGCCGAGCGCAACACGCTCGTTCATCGCTTACGACTAGGACACAAGACGATCGGCTTCGCGGTATCCCGCATGGCCGCGGATGAGGCGGAGATTCTTTCGATCGCGATCGATCCGTCCTATCGCGGCCGGGGCCTGTCGCGCGAGCTGCTGCTGACACATCTCGGTCATCTGGCGGGGCGCGGGATCCGCACGATATTTCTGGAGGTGGAGGAAAATAACCAGCCGGCACGGCGGCTTTACGAATGGGCGGGATTTACCGTCGTCGGACGCCGCGAGCGCTATTATCAGGAACCCGGCGGGCAGCAGTTGAACGCCCTTCTGATGCGCCGAGACTTGTCGTAATATGCGTGGGGTGGCAGAAAGCGCCGCTCCAGGGAACACCCCATGACCGCACTTAAATCGTCGTCCGCGCTGAAGCCTTCCGGCATCGAAGCGCGTTGCGCCGCCACCGGCATGCGCATGACCGAGCAACGCCGCGTCATCGCGCGCGTGCTGGCGGAAGCCGTGGATCATCCCGACGTGGAAGAATTGTATCGCCGCTGCGTCGCGGTGGACGACAAGATCTCGATCTCGACCGTCTATCGCACGGTCAAGTTGTTCGAGGACGCCGGAATCATCGAGCGGCATGATTTTCGCGAGGGCCGCGCCCGTTACGAGCAGATGCGCGACAGCCACCACGACCACCTGATCAATCTGCGCGACGGCAAGGTGATCGAATTCACCTCCGAAGAGATCGAGAAGCTGCAGGCCGAGATCGCGCGCAAACTCGGCTACAAACTGGTCGATCACCGGCTGGAGCTCTATTGCGTCCCGCTGGACGACGACAAATCGTCGTCCTAATGCACCCGAAATCTCGGGATTCCGGGTTCGATGCTGGCGCATTGCCCCGGAATGACGGCCCAAGCGCTGGATTTTCGCTCCTTAAGCCTATATTTGAGCCTCGCGCCGCGTTGGCGCCGTTTCAAGCCAGCATTCGAGTTCCATGAAGCCGCCGCGCAAGCTGCACATCAAGTCCTATGGCTGCCAGATGAACGTCTACGATGCGCAGCGCATGGTGGATACGCTCGCGGGCGAAGGCTTTGTCGAGACCAAGAGCGTCGATGACGCCGATCTCGTGATCCTCAACACCTGCCACATCCGCGAAAAGGCTTCCGAGAAGGTCTATTCCGAACTCGGCCGGCTGCGCATCGCCAAGGACGCCGCCGCGCGCGCGGGCCGCGACATGCGCATCGCGGTGGCCGGCTGCGTTGCGCAAGCTGAAGGCGAAGAGATCAGCCGCCGCGCGCCCGTAGTCGATGTCGTGGTCGGCCCGCAGAGCTATCATCATTTGCCGGAGCTGCTTAAGCGCGCAGCTACGCACGGCCGCGCGATCGAAACCGAATTTCCCGCCGAAGACAAATTCACCTTCCTGCCGCAACCGAGGCGCGAAGCGATCCGTGCGCGCGGCATTTCGGCCTTCGTGACGGTGCAGGAGGGCTGCGACAAGTTCTGCACCTTCTGCGTCGTGCCCTATACGCGCGGCACCGAGGTGTCGCGGCCGGTCGCCAAGATCGTCGACGACGTGAAGCAGCTCGCCGACAACGGCGTGCGCGAGATCACATTGATCGGCCAGAACGTCAACGCCTATCACGGCACAGGGCCGGACGGCCGGACGTGGCCGCTCGGCAGGCTGTTGCATCGGCTTGCCGAAATCGGAGGTATCGTCCGCCTGCGCTACTCGACCAGCCACCCCCGCGACGTCGATGACAGCCTGATCGAGGCGCATCGCGACCTGCCTGCATTGATGCCCTTCGTGCATCTGCCGGTGCAGTCCGGTTCCGACCGGATTCTATCCGCGATGAACCGCAAACATACCGTCGCCGATTATCGCAGGGTTATCGACCGTTTCCGCGCCGTTCGGCAAGACATTGCATTTTCATCAGATTTTATCGTCGGCTTCCCCGGCGAGCGCGAGGAAGATTTTCTCGCCACCCTCGCGCTTGTCACGCAAATCGGATACGCTGGCGCTTATTCGTTCAAATATTCGCCGCGGCCGGGCACGCCGGCGGCGGAAATGCGGGAGACGGTGTCAGCGGCTGACATGGACGAGCGATTGGTACGGCTGCAGGAATTGATCGACCGCCAGCAATCGGCCTTCAACGTGGCTGCGATTGGCACCAGCGTCGACGTGCTGTTCGAGCGCACCGCGCGCAACGTGGGCCAGATCGTCGGCCGCACCGCCTATCTGCAGCCGGCCCATGTGATGGCGTCATCCGATATCATCGGCGAGGTGCGGCCGGTCCGCATCGAAAGCCTCGAGCGCTACAGTCTGCTCGGCGAACTCGTCCTACCCACGCATGCCATCCGGCCCGCATTGTCTGAAACGAACATTGGAGCCTGAACCCTTGCCAAAGAGCGCATCGGATTCGCCTTCACTCGCTCCCAGCCGCAAATTTGACCGCGACATGCAAATCCCGCCTGAGACGCAAGTCGTCATCGACTTCGACGACAACCGCGCCGCCTCGGCGCTGGTCGGGCCGTACGGACAGAACCTGGCGCAGATCGAGCGCCGGCTTGGCATCGTGGTGGACTCGCGCGGCAACCACATCACCATCGCCGGCTCCCGCGACGGCTGCGACGCGGCGCGGCGCGTCTTGGAAGCGCTCTATGCGCAGGCCGTGCAGGGCCACGACCTTGCGCAGGGCGACGTCGAAGGCGCCATCCGCGCGGTGATCGCGCAGGGTTCGCTGTTCGAGTACGACGCCAAAGCGTCGAAGTCGGCATTCGAGACCATCAATCTGCGCAAGCGCCCGGTGCGGGCGCGCACCGCCGCGCAGGATTCCTACATCCGCGCGCTGAAGCGCCATGAGCTGGTGTTCGGCATCGGCCCGGCGGGCACCGGTAAGACCTGGCTCGCGGTGGCGCAGGCAGCCCAACTGTTCGAGCGCAAGGAAGTCGACCGCATCATCCTGTCGCGGCCGGCGGTCGAGGCCGGCGAGCGGCTCGGCTTTCTGCCCGGCGACCTGCGCGAGAAGGTCGACCCCTACCTGCGGCCGATCTACGACGCGCTGTACGATCTGATGGACGCGCGCATCGTCGAGCGCGCGCTGCAAACCGGCGAAATCGAGATCGCGCCGCTCGCCTTCATGCGCGGCCGCACGCTGACCAACGCCGCCATCATCCTGGACGAGGCGCAGAACACCACATCGATGCAGATGAAGATGTTCCTGACCCGGCTCGGTGAGAACAGCCGCATGATCGTCACCGGCGATCCCTCCCAGGTCGACCTGCCGAACGGGCAGACGTCGGGCCTTGCGGAGGCCGCAAAGCTGCTCGACGGCGTCGACGGAATTGCGCAGGTGAAATTCACTTCGGAAGACGTGATCCGCCATGAACTGGTGGCCCGTATCGTCGCGGCCTACGAAGGCTCGCCGCAAAAGCCCGTGGCCGCCAAGCCCTGATGGCGTAAATCGCGCCGACCGGCGCGTTCTGGGAAGAAAATTCCGTAAACGACAATGCCACATTCAGCCATTCCCATCACCGAGGTTCTCGTCGTCGCCGACTGCTGGCAGGACGAGCCGGACGCCGAGGCCGTGATCCAGCGCGCGATCGCGGCCGCGGCCGAGACCGTCGATGCCGACGTCGCCGACGCCGAACTTGCTGTCATGCTGACCGACGATTCGGGGATCCGCACGCTCAACAGCAATTGGCGCGGCGTCGACAAGCCGACCAACGTGCTGTCGTTCCCGGCACTGCAGCCGGACGGCGGTCGCCGCGAGGACGATGCGCCGCGCATGCTCGGCGACATCGCGATCGCCTATCAGACGATGCGACGGGAGGCCGATGACGAACAGAAGCCGTTCGACCATCACTTAAGCCATCTCGCGGTGCATGGCTTCCTGCACCTGATCGGCTACGATCACGAGACCGACGACGACGCCGACGCCATGGAAACCCTGGAACAGGAGATTCTGGCGCAACTCGGGATTGCCGATCCCTATGCGGACCGGGAACGGATGGACTGAGATGGCGGACTCCGAACCGACCCACGACAATCCGCGCAACACGCGCAACCTGCCCGCGGTGGTGCCGCCGGGCGAAGTTGTCCATCCCCCAGCCGACACCTGGCTGGTGCGGGCGATCAAGACCCTGTTCGGCTGGAAGGCGGGCTCGGTCCGCGACGATCTGCAGGTCGTGCTCGATGCCTCTGCCCCCGACGAGGTCGGCTTTTCCGCGGTCGAGCGCACCATGCTGCGCAACATCCTCGGCCTGCACGAGCGCCGCATCGCCGACGTCATGGTGCACCGTGCCGACATCATCGCGGTCAAGCGTGACATTACGCTGGGTGAGTTGATGAGCCTGTTCGAGAGCGCGGCACATTCGCGGCTCGTGGTCTACAACGAAACCCTCGACGATCCCGAAGGCATCGTTCACATCCGCGATCTCCTCGCCTTCATGACCGCCAGAGCGCGCGTGCCCGAAGCCGGCAAGACGCGGCGCAAGAAGCCTTTTCCGGCCGGCCTCGATCTGCGCGCGGTTGATCTCGCGATGCCGCTTGCGGACGCCAACATCATCCGCAAGCTGCTCTACGTGCCGCCTTCGATGCGCGCGATCGACCTGCTGGCGCAGATGCAGGCCTCGCGCATCCACCTGGCGCTGGTGGTGGACGAATATGGCGGCACCGACGGCCTGGTCTCGATCGAGGACATCGTCGAACAGATCGTCGGCGAGATCGACGACGAGCACGACAGCGACGATCCGCCGGCGATCGTGCGGCAGCCCGACAATTCCTTCATCGCCGACGCCCGGGCCAGCCTCGACGACGTCCGCTCCGTGATCGGCGAAGATTTCGTTACCGGCGAAGCCGGTGAGGAGGTCGAGACGCTGGGCGGCTACCTCGTGAGCCATGTCGGCCGCCTGCCGGTGCGCGGCGAGGTCATTTCGGGTCCGGGCAATTTCGAGGTCGAAGTGCTCGATGCCGATCCGCGGCGGGTGAAGCGGCTGCGCATCGCGACGCGGAAGGAACGCCCCGCGCCACGCATCCAGCGCGAGACCCGCCGCCGCGAGGCTGCGCCCGAGGCAGGACAAGTGCAGGGCCCTGACGCCGCCAGCCCGCCCTCGGGCGACGGAGCCGGCTCGCAGTGACCTTTGCCAGCAAACTCCGCGCCGCAGGCCTTGCGATCGTCCTGTCATGGGGTTGGAAGCGCGGCACAATCGCGCTCGCGGCCGGCGCGCTCTCGAGCCTCGCGATGGCGCCGTTCAACGCTTGGCCGGTGCTGTTTCTGACCTTTCCGGTTGCGGTCTGGCTCATCGACGGCGCGGCCGCGGGCCGCCTGCGCGGCGTGCCGGCTGCGGCGATGACCGGCTTCTGGTTCGGGCTCGGCTATTTCGTGCCCGGGCTGTACTGGATCGGTTACGCGTTCCTGGTCGACGCCTCTACCTTCGGCTGGCTGATGCCGTTCGCGGTGCTGGGGTTGCCGGCCTATCTCGCTTTGTTCACGACACTCGGCTTTGCGTTCGCACGCCTGCTCTGGACCCACGATGCCTCACGCGTGCTGGCGCTTGCCATCGGCCTGACGGTGGCCGAGTGGTTCCGCGGCCACGTGCTTACGGGCTTTCCGTGGAATGCCTTCGGCTACGCGCTGACCGAACCACTGGCGTTAGCGCAGACCGCGTCGTTGATCGGCATCTGGGGCCTGACATTCCTGACGATCGCGATTTTCGCTTCGCCCGCGGTCTTGATCGACGGCGGTTCGCGCGGCCGTTCGCCCTGGATTGCACCGGTCGCGGCGCTGGCGCTGCTCCTCGCCATGGGAGTCTTCGGCGCCGTACGCCTGTCGCTCAATCCGACCCGGATCGTTGCCGACGTCAAGCTCAGGATCATGCAGCCCAACCTGCAGCAGGACGCCAAGTTCAACTACGCCGCCAAGGCGCAGGTCATGCAGAAATACCTGACGCTTTCGGATCGGGCGTCAGGGCCGGGGTCCAGTGGCGTGCGCGACGCCAGCATCCTGATCTGGCCGGAGTCGGCGTTTCCGTTCTTCCTGACCCGCGAAGCCGATGCGATGGCTGAGATCGCCGATCTCCTGTCCAAGGGCGGCACGGTCCTGATCACCGGGTCGGTGCGCGCGCCGGACGTGCCGCCGGAGACGCGAATCACCCGCGCCTATAACTCGATCTATGTCATCGATCACGACGGCAGCGTGCTTTCATTCTACGACAAGTTGCATCTCGTACCTTTCGGCGAATACCTCCCATTCCAAAATTGGATGGAGTATTTGGGCTTTGAACAATTAACCAAGATCCAGGGCGGCTTCATTCCCGGCACGGTCCGCCACTCGCTGCAGATACCGAACGCGCCCCGCGCGCTGCCCTTGATTTGCTACGAGGCGATTTTTCCGAGCGCCGTTGCAACGCAAGAAGATCGCCCAGGCTGGATCGTCAACCTGACCAATGATGGCTGGTTCGGAATTTCGACCGGCCCCCATCAGCATTTGCAGCAGGCGCGCGTGCGCGCCATCGAGCAGGGTCTGCCGCTCGTTCGTGCAGCAAATACAGGCATTTCCGCAGTCATCGATCCGCTGGGACGAATTGTGGCCGAGCTCGGCCTTGGCATCGAAGGCGTGCTGGATTCCAAGCTGCCCGCGGCGATACCGCCGACTGTCTATGCTCGCACCGGGAATATTCCTGCTGCCATCCTCCTCGCCGCCGCCTTCCTGTTCGTCGTCCGCCGGCGCTTGGCTAAGCGAACCTTGTAGAAGTCCACGCAAACCGACTTCTGCATATTCATGTTTGCTTTTCGATTGACGTCAAAAATTATTAGCTAAGCAAATATCCTACGGTTGACAGACCTACGCTGCACTTCGCATTCTGCGGCTCCACTGTGAACCAGTCAGTTCATTGCTCAACTTGTCGTCGACCTTCGACGACACCCGAGCAGAATTTGACGGTGTTGGCGCCTGAGGCATACGGGAGGGACACCGTGTGCCTTTTTCCCCTGCCTGATCTCTTGAGGAGAGTTGGAGATGTCGACCAAAGCGCCGAACCCTGTTGACAAGTATGTCGGCAGCCGGGTGCGGATGCGCCGGATTATGCTGGGCATGAGCCAGGAAAAGCTCGGCGAGGCGCTGGGGCTTACCTTCCAGCAAATCCAGAAATACGAAAAAGGCACCAACCGGGTCGGCGCCAGCCGCATCCAGCAGATCTCCGAGATCCTTCAGGTCCCGGTGTCGTTCCTGTTCGAGGGAGGGCCGACCGGGACCGCGAGCCCCGAAGGTTTTAGCGAGGGGACCTCGCCAACCTATGTCGCCGACTTCCTTGCGACCTCCGAAGGCCTGGCATTGACCCGCGCGTTCACTCGGATCACCGATGCCAAGCTCCGGCGCAGCATCGTCGATCTGGTCGAGCAGATCGCCACCCGCGAAGATCCCGACAAGAGCTGAGACTTAAGCGTTTCGGTTTGAGAACCCGGAGATCTGGAATATGTCGTCATCGCGGGCGAGGCGTCTTTACGAGTCCGTCACGCATACAAAAAATGACACCGCATACCAAAAACGACACATACCGGAATGACAACTTCCGGATTTCGACAAGACCATAGGATGCCGATGGCCACCAACCCGTTCGATTCGAAGACCATCCTTGACGGTATCCGCCAATGGGTCGAAATCGAGACGCCGACGGAAGCGCCCGAGCAGGTCAACCGGCTGGCGAGCCTGGTTGCCGAAGGCTATCGCGGCCTGCCCGCCACGATCGAACGCATTGCCGGCAAAGACGGCTGCGGCGATCATCTGGTGGCACGTTCGTCGTGGGGCCGGGACCAGCCCGGCATCCTGGTGCTAAGCCACCTCGATACCGTGCATCCGATGGGCTTCATCGAGCGCCTTCCGTTCCGGATCGAGGGAGACAGCGCCTTCGGCCCCGGCATCTACGACATGAAGGGCGGTGCCTATCTGGCCTACCACGCCTTCCGGGAGCTGCTTGCGATGGGCGCCGGTTCGCCGCTCGGCGTGACCCAGCTCTACGTTTCCGACGAGGAGATCGGCAGCCCGACCTCGCGCGCGCTGATCGAAGCCGAAGGGCAAAAGGCCAAATATGTGCTGGTGACCGAGCCCGCCCGCGACGGCGGCAAGATCGTTACCGGACGCAAGGGCGTCGGTCGGTTCGAGGTTTTCATCAAGGGCGTGCCCGCCCATGCCGGTTCGCGGCCGCAGGACGGCCGCAGCGCCATTCGTGAGCTTGCCAACGTGATTGCGGCCCTGGAAGGGTTGAACGATCCGAAGCGCGGCATTACCGTCAATGTCGGCGTTGTCAGAGGCGGCACTCGCCCGAACGTCATCGCGGAAGAGGCCTACGCCGAAGTCGATCTCCGGGTGCAGACGATGGCCGATGCCGAGGAGCTCGTTGCCAAAATCCTCAACGTGAAATCGCGCAGCGAAGGCATCAGCGTGCAAGTCGTCGGCGGATTGAACCGGCCGCCCTACGAAAAAGGCAATGCCGGCGCCGCCTTGTTCGAACAGGCCAAGACCCTTGCCGCCGAAATCGGCTTCGAACTCGTCGATACGTTCACCGGCGGCGGCTCCGACGGCAACTTCACCGCGCCCCATACCGCGACCCTCGACGGCCTCGGCGTCGACGGCAAGGGCGCGCATACCCATTACGAGCAACTCTACATCTCGTCGATCGAGCCGCGGGCGAGGCTGTTGTATCGGCTGTTTCAGACGCTGCGATGAGCGCGGCTGCCGGCGACCACTCAAGGACCGGCAGCGCAGCGTCCGGTGGCGCCGCTCGCACCCATGGCTCCTTCTTCGGGCGCCGCAAAGGGCACCGACTGCGCGCCCATCAGGCCGACCTGATCGAGCATTTCCTGCCGCATCTTGCGATCGACATCGCGGGGCCGGTGCCGGCCGATCTCGCGCATCACTTCGATCCCCCGACCGAGCAAGTCAGGCTCGAGATCGGGTTCGGCGGCGGCGAGCACCTGGCCGCGGAAGCGCGCGCCGACCCGAACATCGGCTTCATCGGCTGCGAACCTTATGTCAACGGCATGGCAAAAATCTTGAGCCAGATCGAGGCCCATAACATCGGTAACATTCGCCTGTTCGCGGGCGATGCATCCGACCTGTTGGCCTGGCTGCCGCCGCATTCGCTGGTTCGCATCGACCTGATTCACCCCGATCCCTGGCCGAAGCGGCGGCACTGGAAGCGGCGCTTCGTGCAGGATGCGACGGTGGCCAAGATGGCGCGCGTCTTAAGGCCGGGCGGCGAATTTCGCTTCGTCAGCGACATCGATGACTACTGCGCCTGGACGCTCGCCCATCTCGCGCGTTCAGACGATTTCGCCTGGACCGCGGAACGCGCCATCGACTGGCGTCAGCCGTGGGACGGCTACACCATGACCCGTTACGGCAGCAAAGCCGAGCGCGAGGGGCGGGTGGCCGCGTATCTGCGGTTTCGACGGGTTTGAGGATTCAGAACGCCGCGCGCGTCTTCCAGAAATTGACCACCCGCTCGGCGGTCGAAGGCATCAGGCGACCGAAATTTGCCCGCGCCCTTTCGACGTCCGCCGCGGACGGCGCCCGGTTCGGACCGAGCCGAAGCAGGATCAGCGCGCGCACGGTCGCCCATTCGAGCCCGATGGTCTTGCCGATGATCAGGATCGGGTCGTAACGGTCGCCGGAGATCAGGCGGTCGAGCGTCGGTATTTTCACGCCGGACATCGCCGAGAGCGCCGCAACCGATTCCTCGTATTTGTGCACCTTGGCAAAGCCGAGCAGTGCGCCTTCGTTCAGATATCCGTCGCGATGCAGCGCCATGATCGTGCGCTGCGCCGACGCGAAATCCCGGTGGCTTTCCACTTGCTCCGGCACGCCGGAAATTTCGGACATCGCCTGCTTGATCTTGTCCTGCCGGACCGGCTCGACCAGATCGAACAGGCGGCGGCGAACGGGATCGATCGATCCAGCCAGCAGATCCTTTAACTGCGTCTGCGACAGGTCATGGCGCTGCCCGACCGTGAGCGTCAGCACGCCATCCTGGGCGGCGCGCTTGATCAATTCTGAATAGCCGGTATCGGAAAACAGCGCCCCGGCGTTGCCGGCGGCGCGCCGCACCACGTCGCGGTCGCCGCGGTCCACGATGACGTCGGTCAGATCGCAGGACAGCGTGGGACGCTCCGACATCGCGAGCAGGTGACCCTGGCTCTTGACGCGCGCGATTTCGAGCAGGGCATCTTCGTCAATGACCGGCGAGCGGCGCAGCAAGGGAGCTGCCACCACAATCTCGTTCTCGCGCGCGAGGTGCCCGACCAGCGTGCGCGGCGCGTTGACAAGAAATGACAGCCGCTCGGCGAGTTCGGCCCGCGCGATCAGCTCGGCATGGGGGACGAGGTCGATGAGGAGGCCGTCGAACAGCTCGACGTGGTCGGGCCGCATTTTGGCGGCGTCTTGCAGGAACAGGTCGGCGATGCGGCGCGCGGCCTCGGCGCGGCGCTTGGGATCGCCATTCCTGACGATCTCATCGAGCCCGGGGATCAGCAACGTGGCGACGGTCATCGAACCTGCTCAAGGCAGACGTGCCCCTTGGGACCCGTGCGAGGTTTGGAGCGCAATTTAGGCGGGTTTTGTGAACGAAGGGTTAGGCTTGAACCTCGCCCCGAAAGCGGCCGAAATTCGTACTGTTTAACGTTGCGGGTCTTGCCGGACAACCGCAAAAGCGCTATATCGGGCGCAACTTATGGTATCTCATACGATCGCGTATTGAGAGTGGGCCCCCCGGGACCCGCTCTTTTTTATTACCTGAACCCGCTCGGCGCGGATTGACCGCGCCGGCCGGTTCCAGGTAGCCGCGCCGGACCGCATGTCGGGCCGGCCAACCCGAAGCAAGTGCAAGCTGTTTTGACGCTGGATATGACCGATCCAACTCTTGGTTCCGCGGACGCCGAACTCCTGGCCGAGCCGCGCCTGGTGGTCGAGCCGGGCGCTGCTGCTCGGGTGTCGGCGGTGGCCGCCCCTGTGCTGCAGGGCATGGGCTACCGCCTGGTGCGGATCAAGATCTCGGGAGAGGCCGGCTGCACCGTCCAGGTCATGGCGGAACGGCCGGACGGAACCATGCAGATCGAGGATTGCGAGGCGATCTCGCGCGCGCTGTCCCCGGTGCTCGACATCGCCGATCCGATCGATCGCGCCTATCGGTTGGAGATTTCCTCGCCGGGCATTGACCGGCCGCTGGTGCGCCGCTCCGATTTCGAGCGTTACGCCGGCCATCTCGTGAAGATCGAGATGGCGGTCGCCCATCGGGGCCGCAAGCGGTTCCGCGGCACGCTGAAGGGTGTCGAAGGCAGTGCGATACGGCTGCATCGCGACGACACCAAGGCGGATGAAGATCTGGATGTCGTCTTGGTGATGGAAGATATCGCAGAGGCCCGACTGGTGCTAACCGACGAATTGATCGCCGAATTGATGCGGCGCGGCAAGGCTGCGGAACGCGAGTTGAAGCGCCATCTCGGGCTTGAGCCGCCGCCGGCCCCGCATGCGCAGAGCCATCATCCAAAACCGCAGAAGAAGCCGGTTCCGAAGAACACAAAAAAACACCGTCTCGCCGCCGCAAGCGCGCGGCGAGGCGAAATCGATCCCGATAGAGGAGACTAACCATGGCAGTCAGCGCCAACAAACTCGAACTGCTGCAGATCGCGGACGCCGTTGCGCGCGAAAAATCGATCGACCGCGGCATCGTGATCGCGGCGATGGAGGACGCCATCGCCAAGGCGGCCCGCGCCCGTTACGGCAGCGAGACCGACGTGCACGCCGAGATCGACGCCAAGAAAGGCGAACTCCGGCTATCGCGCCATATGCTGGTGGTCGATGTGGTCGAGAATTCCTCAAACCAGATCTCACTGGTCGATGCGCAACGCGCCAATCCGGGCGCGCAGGTCGGCGACACCATCGCCGACACGCTGCCGCCGCTGGAATATGGCCGCATCGCCGCGCAATCGGCCAAGCAGGTGATCGTGCAGAAGGTGCGCGAGGCCGAGCGCGACCGGCAGTACCAGGAGTTCAAGGATCGCATCGGCGACATCGTCAACGGCATCGTCAAGCGCGTCGAATACGGCAGCGTCATCGTCGATCTCGGCCGCGGCGAAGCCATCATCCGCCGCGACGAAATGCTGCCGCGCGAGGTGTTCCGCAACGGCGACCGCGTCCGCGCCTATATTTTCGACGTCCGTCGCGAGACCCGCGGCCCGCAGATTTTCCTCTCCCGCACCCATCCGCAGTTCATGGCGAAACTGTTCGCGCAGGAAGTCCCGGAAATCTATGACGGCATCGTCGAGATCAAGGCGGTGGCCCGCGATCCCGGATCGCGCGCGAAGATCGGCGTGATCTCGCGCGATTCCTCGGTCGATCCGGTCGGCGCCTGCGTCGGCATGCGCGGGTCGCGCGTGCAGGCCGTGGTCAACGAGCTGCAGGGCGAGAAGATCGATATCATTCCGTGGTCGCCCGACATCGCGACCTTCGTCGTCAACGCGCTGGCCCCCGCCGAGGTCGCCAAGGTCGTGATCGACGAAGACCGCGAGCGGATCGAGGTCGTGGTTCCCGATACCAATAACCAGCTGTCGCTCGCGATCGGCCGGCGCGGCCAGAACGTGCGGCTCGCCTCGCAACTGACCGGCTGGGACATCGACATTCTCACCGAACAGGAAGAGTCGGAGCGGCGCCAGGCCGACTTCGAGAACTCGACCCGCGTGTTCATGGAAGCGCTCAATGTCGACGAGGTCGTCGGCCAGCTCTTGGCGTCGGAAGGCTTCACCTCGGTTGAGGAACTGGCGATGGTCGACTCGAAGGAACTGGCGGGCATCGAAGGCTTCGACGAAGAGACCGCCAACGAGCTGCAGACCCGTGCCAAGGAATATCTCGAGCAGCTCGAAGGCGAGCTGGAGACCAAGCGAAAGGAACTGGGCGTGCAGGACGATTTGAAGACGGTTCCGGGCGTAACCTCAAAGATGCTGGTGAAGTTCGGCGAGAACGAGATCAAGACGGTCGAGGATCTCGCTGGTTGCGCCACTGACGACCTGGTCGGCTGGACCGAGCGCAAGGAAGGCAGCGAGCCGACCAAGCATACCGGTGTCCTCGATGGCATCGAAATCTCCCGCGATGAAGCTGAAACGATGATCATGCAGGCGCGCGTCAAGGCCGGCTGGATCACGGAGGCCGATCTCGCCAAGCCGGCCGAGGCGACCGAGGCCGCCGAACAGCAACCGGCCTGACGCGTGTCCGGCAAAATGGATTTGCGTCGGGAATACGCGCCCATGAAGTGACAAAGGAAATGCCGCACGCATGCTTGCTTTGGCCGACCCCGATCTCGACAACGGACCGCGGACTGAGAAGTCCGCGACGATGCGGATGTGCGCGGTCAGCCGCGAAGTGCGGCCGATCGACGAGCTGATCCGGTTCGTTGTCGCGCCCTCCGGCGAGGTGATGGCGGACTTGAAGCGCAAGCTTCCCGGCCGGGGATTGTGGGTTTCGGCGTCGCGGAAGGCGGTTGCGGAAGCGGTACGGCGTCACCAGTTTAGCAAAGGCTTCAAGCGCGACGTGCGCGTGGCGGCCACGCTTGCCGCCGACACCGAAACCTTGCTGGCGAGGAGCGCGGTCGACGCGCTTGCCATGGCCGCCAAGGCCGGCCAAGTGATCTCCGGGTTCAGCAAGGTTGAGGACGCCCTTGCCGGACGGCAGGGCCGTTCCCCGCTCCGGGCGCTGATCCACGCCTCGGACGGCGCGGCCGACGGAATCCGGAAACTGGACGCGCTTGCGCTGCAAAATGGGGGAAATTGGGGTGAATCTTTGCCGATTCCGATCGTCACCGCTTTAACTTCGGCAGAATTGGATTTGGCACTGGGCCGGGCAAATGTGATACATGCTGCGCTTCTCGCGGGCCCGGCGAGCAAGACTTTCCTGTCGCGCAGCCAGATCCTGGTCCGATATCGGTCGGCCGACGACGACAAGACTGCCGGAACCGCGGCCAGGAATTCGAAATAGCCACGACGGCTTCATACGACGCTGCGCACGCGCACAACGAAACGAGATTAGGACTGCTGAATGGTCGACAAGAATACTCCCGGCGACAAGAAACTAAGTGTTCCTGGCAAGACCTTGACGCTCAAGCCGCGCGTCGAGACGGGTACCGTGCGCCAGAGCTTCCCCCACGGCCGGACCAAGCAGGTGGTGGTCGAAAAGCGCGGCAAGCGCCGCGTCGGTGGCGATACGCAGGTCGCTGAAGCTCCGCACGCGCCGGAACCGGTCGTCGCCAAGGCCGCACCCGCCGCCAAGGCGCCGCTCGGCGGCCGCCCGACTGCCAACCCTCAGCCCGCCGCGCTGCGCAACGCCTCCGGCGTGGTGCTCCGCACGCTGACCGAGGACGAGCACGCCGCGCGCGTCAGCGCGCTCGCCGATGCCCGCGTTCGCGAAATGGAAGAACGGCGGGTGGCGGAAGAGGAAGCCAAGCGCCGCGCCAGCCGCGAAGGCATCGAGCAGGCCGAACGCGAAGCCGCCGAAGCCCGCCGCAAGGCCGAGGAAGAGCGCCATCGCCACGACGAAGAGGCCAAGCGCAAGGCCGAACTCGAAGCCAAGAAGCGTTTCGGCGAGGCTGAGACCGCCCGCGCCCCGGCCACCGCGACGCCGGCATCCGCTCCAGCGGCCCGCCCGGCGGTACCGGCGACACGCGCACCCAGCATCGCCGCGGAAGTGGAAGAAGACGAGGGCCCGCGCCTGGTGCGCCGCGGGCCGGGCGGCGCCATGCGTCCGGTCGCCGCGCCGAAGACCACCCACAAGCCGGCGCCGCAGAAGCAGCGCGGGCGCCTCACTGTGGTCACCGCGCTCACTGCCGATGACGTGCGCGAGCGCTCGATCGCCTCGTTCCGCCGCCGCACCCAGCGCCTCAAGGGCCACGCCGCGAACGAGCCGAAGGAGAAGCTGATCCGCGAGGTGATTATCCCGGAAGCCATCACCATCCAGGAACTCGCCAACCGCATGTCGGAACGCGCGGTCGACGTCATCCGCCTGCTGATGAAGCAAGGTGCGATGCACAAGATCACCGACGTGATCGACGCCGATACCGCGCAGCTGATCGCCGAGGAGTTGGGCCACTCCGTCAAGCGGGTGGCCGCATCCGACGTCGAGGAGGGCCTGTTCGACACCGTCGAGGATTCGACCGACACCGAGCCGCGCTCACCGGTCGTGACCGTGATGGGCCACGTCGACCACGGCAAGACTTCGCTGCTCGACGCGCTGCGCCACGCCAACGTGGTGTCGGGCGAAGCCGGCGGCATCACCCAGCATATCGGCGCCTATCAGGTCACCTCGCCGGAAAGCGGCAAGAAGATCACCTTCATCGACACGCCGGGCCATGCCGCATTCACCGCGATGCGCGCCCGCGGCGCCAAGGTGACCGACATCGTCGTGCTGGTGGTCGCCGCCGACGACGGCGTGATGCCGCAGACGGTGGAAGCGATCAACCACGCCAAGGCGGCCAGGGTGCCGATGATCGTCGCCATCAACAAGATCGACAAGCCCGACGCGAGGCCTGAGCGTGTGCGCACTGAACTGTTGCAGCACGAGGTCCAGGTCGAATCGCTGGGCGGCGAGGTCGTCGATGTCGAGGTCTCGGCCAAGAACAAGACCAATCTCGACCGTCTGCTCGAGATGATCGCGCTGCAGGCCGAACTTCTCGACCTCAAGACCAACTCGCAGCGGCCTGCCGAAGGCACCGTGATCGAAGCCAAGCTCGACCGCGGCCGTGGCCCGGTCGCGACCGTGCTGGTGCAGCGCGGCACCTTGCGGGTCGGCGACATCGTGGTGGCCGGCTCCGAAATGGGCCGCGTCCGCGCGTTGATTTCCGACCAGGGCGACACGGTGGAAGAGGCTGGCCCTTCGGTGCCGGTCGAAGTGCTCGGCTTCAACGGCCCGCCGGAAGCCGGCGATCGTCTCGCGGTGGTCGAGAACGAAGCCCGCGCCCGTCAGATCACGAGCTATCGCGCCCATCAGAAGCGCGAGAACGCGGCCGCCTCGATTTCCGGCATGCGCGGCTCGCTCGAACAGATGATGTCGCAGCTCAAGACCTCGGGCCGCAAGGAATTCCCGCTGGTCGTCAAAGCCGACGTGCAGGGCTCGCTCGAAGCGATCCTCGGCTCGCTGGAAAAACTCGGCACCGACGAAGTCGCAGCCCGCATCCTGCACGCGGGGGTCGGCGGCATTTCGGAATCCGATGTCACGCTGGCGGAAGGCTTCAATGCCGCGATCATCGGCTTCTCCGTGCGCGCCAACAAGGAGGCCGCAGCCGCCGCCAAGCGCAACGGCATCGAAATCCGCTACTACAATATCATCTACGACCTTGTGGATGACGTGAAGAAAGCCATGAGCGGCCTTCTTGCGCCTACATTGCGCGAAACCATGCTGGGCAATGCCCAGATCCTGGAAGTGTTCAACATTTCCAAGGTCGGCAAGGTCGCGGGCTGTCGGGTCACCGACGGCACGGTGGAACGCGGCGCCAATGTCCGGCTGATCCGCGACAATGTCGTCGTGCACGAAGGCAAATTGTCGACGCTGAAGCGCTTCAAGGACGAAGTGAAGGAAGTGCAGGCCGGCCAGGAATGCGGCATGGCTTTCGAGAATTACGGCGACATGCGTGTCGGCGACGTTATCGAGTGTTATCGCGTGGAGACGATCCAGCGTTCGTTGTAAGTCCAAACCTTACGTAGCGCTTCGAATTTTTTGAACCTGAAATGATGGCGTCACGGCCGGATTTGTTCCGGCCATCCACGTCTTAAACGATTGAGAAGAAAGACGTCGACGCCCGCGACAAGCGCGGGCGTGACGATTTTGAGAGACGACCATGCCTCGCCATCACCAAACGAAGAATACTGCCCCCGGCGGCTCGCAGCGACAGTTGCGCGTCGGCGAAGCCGTACGCCACGCTGTTGCCGATATTCTCGCGCACGGTACCGTGCACGACCCGGACCTTGAGGGCCATATCGTCACGGTTCCGGAGGTTCGAATGTCACCGGACCTGAAGCTTGCCACCATTTATGTGATGCCGCTCGGCGGACACGAGATCGATCTCGTGATTGCGGCGCTCCAGCGCAACAAAAAATTCCTGCGCGGCGAAGTCGCGCGGCGCGTTAACTTAAAATTTGCCCCCGATCTCCGCTTTCGTGTCGACGACCGATTCGACGAAGCGGAACGGATCGAGAAATTACTGCGAACACCTGCGGTGCAAAGAGACCTCGCACCAGATTCGGACAAACAGTCATGAGTGTGACCCCTGCAAATCGCGTGATCGATTCGCAAACTGCGGAATCGCGCGACCTTGAAAAAAATATTTTTGTTGAACCATGTAGCGACGACTCACGGAGCAATAACGATCCGCGCATTGGCAAAAAGCTACGCCAGAACAACCAGCAGCCGCGCCGCGACAAGCGCGACATCCATGGCTGGATCGTGCTCGACAAGCCGATCGGCATGACCTCGACGCAGGCGGTCGCGGTGGTGAAGCGGCTGTTCCAGGCCAAGCGCGCAGGCCATGCCGGCACGCTCGATCCGCTCGCCTCCGGCGGGCTGCCGATCGCGCTCGGCGAGGCCACCAAAACGGTTTCGTTCGTGATGGACGGCCGCAAGCGCTACCGCTTCACCGTGTGTTGGGGCGAGGAGCGCGACACCGACGACACCGAGGGCCAAATCGTCAAGACCAGCGAGGCTAGGCCTTCGGCCGAGGCGATTCGGGCCCTGCTGCCGCAATTTACCGGCCTGATCGAACAGACGCCGCCGCGTTACTCCGCGATCAAGGTCCAGGGCGAGCGTGCCTATGACCTGGCGCGGGACGGCGAAATCATCGAGCTGGCCCCCCGCCCGGTCGAGATCCACCAATTAACCCTTATCGAACAAAGGGGTACCAATCATTCCGTGTTCGAGGCCGAGTGCGGCAAGGGAACCTATGTGCGGGCGCTGGCCCGCGATCTGGGGCGGCTTCTCGGCTGTTTTGGCCATATCTGCGCGCTGCGGCGGACGCTGGTCGGGCCATTCGGCGAGAACGACATGATTCTGCTGGAACAGTTGGAATCTTTATGTAATAGAGCCGCGTCCGGCGAGGGAAGCCTCGCCGAGGCGCTTTTGCCCGTTGAGACCGCGCTGGACGACATCCCGGCACTGGCCGTCACTCGGGCTGATGCGGCAAGGCTTCATCGGGGCCAAGCCATTTTGTTGCGCGGACGGGATGCGCCCAATTGTAGCGGCACAGTCTATGTCACGGTGGCAGGCCGTCTTCTGGCGCTTGCCGAAATTGGCAATGGCGAACTCATCCCCAAGCGCGTGTTTAACCTGACCGGGCTGACTGGCAGTTCCGGCCGCAACGAGAGAGTTTGACGATGTCGATTACCGCCGAGCGCAAAGCGGAAGTTATCAAGACGAATGCCAACAAGGCCGGCGACACCGGCTCGCCCGAGGTCCAGGTCGCGATCCTTTCGGAACGCATCAACAACCTGACCGGGCACTTCAAGACCCACGTGAAGGACAACCATTCACGTCGCGGCCTGTTGAAGCTGGTGTCGACGCGTCGTTCGCTTCTCGATTATCTGAAGAAGACGGACGAAGCGCGCTACAAGGCGCTGCTTGAAAAGCACAACATTCGGCGTTGAGTTTGTTTTTAGTACAAGCGCGCATGTCAGCGCGCGGTTTTGCATGATGCTGCGAAGACCGGTGTTTCTCGGCGCTCGCGTAACAAAGAGCTCATGCGCAAGAGCACGATCCGGAAAGGCGAAAGACCGCTTTTCCGAAACGATCGTGCTCAAACTGAAGTCCAGCAGCAATCCGGCCGCTGGGCCTAACGGGTAAGGTGCCCGTGACTTGCGACAAGGATGGACGCCATCCGAAAATTGAAAACCATGGCAGGATCGCCGGACGCTGATCTCCTGATCCGATCAGCGTCCGGCCGTCTTGCGCATGGTTTTTGCTTTTTTGGGCATCCGTTCTTTCGTGAACCCATGAAAGAAGACCGCAATGTTCAATACTCATTCAGTCGAGATCGACTGGGGTGGCCGTCCCCTCAAGCTTGAAACCGGAAAGATCGCGCGACAGGCCGACGGCGCCGTGCTGGCGACCTATGGCGAGACCGTGGTGCTCGCCACTGTGGTTGCCGCGAAAACGCCGCGCGAGGGCGTCGACTTCCTGCCGCTGACTGTCGACTACCAGGAGAAGGCCTATGCCGCGGGCCGCATTCCCGGCGGCTACTTCAAGCGCGAAGGCAGGCCCACCGAAAAGGAGACGCTGGTTTCCCGCCTGATCGATCGCCCGATCCGCCCGCTGTTCGTCGACGGCTGGCGCAATGAGACCCAGGTGATCGTGACCACGCTGTCGCACGACATGGAAAACGATCCCGACATTCTGGCGTTGGTGGCGGCCTCCGCCGCGCTGACCCTGTCGGGCGCGCCGTTCAAGGGACCGATCGGCGCCGCGCGCGTTGGCTTCGTCAATGACGAATACGTGCTGAACCCGACGCTCGACGAGATGACCGACACCCAGCTCGACCTCGTCGTCGCCGGCACGTCGGATGCCGTGCTGATGGTGGAATCCGAAGCCAAGGAGCTCAACGAAGACATCATGCTCGGCGCCGTGATGTTCGGCCACCGGCATTTCCAGCCGGTGATCAAGGCGATCATCGGGCTTGCCGAGAAGGCCGCGAAAGAGCCGCGCGACGTTCAGATCGTCGATCAGAGCGCGCTGGAGAAGGAAATGCTCGGCATCGTCGAGCAGGACCTGCGCAAGGCCTATGCGATTGCCGTGAAGCAGGACCGCTACGCCGCTGTCGGCGCCGCCAAGGAAAAGGTGATGGCGCACTTCTTCCCCGAAGGCCAGGAGCCGAAATACGAGAAGCTGCGGGTTGCCGACGTCTTCAAGGAGCTGGAAGCCAAGATCGTCCGCTGGAACATTCTCGACACCGGCAAGCGCATTGACGGCCGCGACGTCAAGACCGTGCGCAACATCGTCTGCGAGGTCGGCGTGCTGCCGCGCGCCCACGGTTCGGCGCTGTTCACCCGCGGCGAAACCCAGGCCATCGTGGTGACCACGCTCGGCACCGGCGAGGACGAGCAATATATCGACGCGCTGTCGGGGACATATAAGGAGACGTTCCTGCTGCACTACAATTTCCCGCCCTTCTCGGTCGGCGAAACCGGCCGCCTCGGCGGCACCAAGCGGCGCGAGATCGGCCACGGCAAGCTCGCCTGGCGCGCCATCCATCCCGTGCTGCCGCCGCATCACGAGTTCCCCTACACCGTGCGCGTGGTCTCGGAGATCACCGAGTCGAACGGCTCCTCGTCGATGGCAACCGTTTGCGGCTCGTCGCTGGCGTTGATGGACGCGGGCGTGCCGCTGAAGCGGCCCACCGCCGGCATCGCCATGGGACTGATCCTCGAAGGCAGCCGCTTCGCGGTGCTGTCCGACATCCTCGGCGACGAGGACCATCTCGGCGACATGGACTTCAAGGTCGCCGGCACGGAAGCTGGCATCACCTCGCTGCAGATGGACATCAAGATCGAGGGCATCACCGAGGAGATCATGAAGGTCGCGCTTGGCCAGGCCAAGGACGGGCGCATCCACATCCTCGGCGAGATGTCGAAGGCACTCACCGCCGCGCGCGCCGAGCTCGGCGAATACGCCCCGCGCATCGAGACCTTCAAGATCGCCACCGATAAGATCCGCGAAGTGATCGGCACCGGCGGCAAGGTGATCCGCGAGATCGTCGAGAAGACCGGCGCCAAGGTCAATATCGAGGACGACGGCACCGTGAAGGTCGCTTCCAACGACGGCGAAGCGATGAAGGCCGCGATCAAGTGGATCAAGTCGATCGCCTCCGACCCGGAAATCGGCCAGATCTACGACGGCACCGTGGTCAAGGTGATGGAGTTCGGCGCCTTCGTGAACTTCTTCGGCTCCAAGGACGGCCTGGTCCATATCAGCCAGCTCGCCTCCAACCGCGTGCAGAAGACCTCCGACGTCGTCAAGGAAGGCGACAAGGTCAAGGTCAAGCTGCTCGGCTTCGACGACCGCGGCAAGACCCGGCTGTCGATGAAGGCGGTCGACCAGGCGACCGGCGAAGACCTCGAGGCCAAGCAGAAGACCGAAGCCCCGCCGCCGCGCGAAGCCGCCGGCGAGTAATCACTGCAGCGACCAGAAATGCAAAAGGGCGGCTTTGGAGCCGCCCTTTTTTTATGCCGGATGGAGCGCAATCGCTCAGGCAAGGTCGAAGCGATCGAGGTTCATCACTTTGGTCCACGCCGCCACGAAGTCGTTGGCGAACTTCTCCTTCGCGTCCGCGGACGCATAGACTTCAGCCAGCGCCCGCAGCTGCGAGTGCGAACCGAAGATCAGGTCGGCACGGGTGCCGGTCCATTTGACCTCGTTGGTCTTGCGGTCGCGCCCCTCGTAAAGGCCGTCGGCCCCGTCGGATGGCAGCCATTTCGTGCCCATGTCGAGCAGGTTGACGAAGAAGTCGTTGGTCAGCGTTCCCGGCGTTTTGGTGAAGACGCCGTGCCTGGACTTGCCGGCATTTGCGCCAAGCACGCGCAGGCCGCCGACCAGAACCGTCATCTCCGGCGCCGTCAGCCGCAGCAGTTGCGCTCGATCCACCAGGAGCTCCTCGACCGACACCACTTGCTTGCCACCGAGATAGTTGCGGAAGCCGTCGGCGGTTGGCTCCAGCGGAGCAAAGGAGTGGGCGTCGGTTTGCTCCTGCAACGCGTCGGTGCGGCCCGGCGTGAAGGGCACCTTCACGTCCAGCCTGGCGTCCTTTGCGGCGTTCTCAATTCCCGCACTGCCACCGAGAACGATCAGGTCGGCGAGCGAGACCTTCTTCTTGCCGGACTGCGCTGCGTTGAACTCCCTCTGGATCGCTTCGAGCTTGCCGAGCACCTTCGCGAGCTCGGCCGGCTGGTTGACGTCCCAGTCCTTCTGGGGCGCGAGGCGGATGCGCGCGCCGTTCGCACCACCGCGCTTGTCGGAGCCGCGGAACGTTGACGCCGACGCCCAGGCGGTAGCGACCAGCTCCGAAACCGACAGGCCGGACGCCAGTATCTTTGCCTTCAGCGCCGCGATGTCCTGCTCGCTGACCAGTTCATGCTTGACCGCCGGAATCGGATCCTGCCAGATCAGTTCCTCCTTCGGAACAAGCGGCCCGAGATAACGCACGACCGGGCCCATGTCGCGGTGGGTGAGCTTGAACCAGGCGCGGGCAAACGCGTCCGCGAACTGATCCGGATGCTCATAGAAGCGCCGCGAGATCTTTTCGTAGGCTGGGTCGAAGCGAAGCGCGAGGTCGGTGGTCAGCATGGACGGCGCGTGATGCTTCGACGGATCGTGCGCATCCGGCACGGTTCCTGCGCCTGCGCCATTCTTCGGGGTCCACTGATGCGCCCCCGCCGGGCTTTTGGTCAGCTCCCATTCGTAGCCGAACAGGTTCGAAAAGAAATTATTGCTCCACTTGGTCGGCGTCTGGGTCCAGATGACCTCAATGCCGCTGGTGATCGCGTCACCCGCAATGCCCGTGGCATATTTGCTCGACCAGCCGAGGCCCTGCGCCTCGATCTCGCAGCCTTCCGGCTCGGGGCCTACCAGGGTCGCATCGCCGGCGCCGTGGGTTTTGCCAAAAGTGTGCCCGCCGGCAATCAGCGCGACCGTTTCCTCGTCGTTCATCGCCATCCGCGCGAACGTCTCTCTGATATCGCGGGCGGCGGCGAGTGGATCGGGCTTGCCGTTCGGCCCTTCCGGATTCACATAGATCAGGCCCATCTGCACGGCGCCGAGATGGCCGTGAAGTTCACGGTCGCCGGAGTAGCGCTCATCGCCAAGCCACTTGGCTTCGGGGCCCCAGTTCACGTCCTGCTCGGGCTCCCATGTATCCGCGCGGCCGCCGCCGAAACCGAAGGTCTTGAAGCCCATCGACTCTAGCGCGACGTTACCGGCGAGAATCATGAGGTCGGCCCAGGAGAGTTTGCGGCCGTATTTCTGCTTGATCGGCCACAAAAGCCGGCGCGCTTTGTCGAGGTTCGCGTTGTCGGGCCAGCTGTTGAGCGGCGCGAAGCGCTGCTGCCCGTCTCCGGCGCCGCCGCGGCCGTCGCCGATGCGATAGGTGCCCGCACTGTGCCAGGCCATGCGTATGAACAGCGGCCCGTAATGGCCGAAGTCGGCCGGCCACCACTCCTGCGAGTTCGTCATCACGGCGTGCAGGTCCTTGACCACGGCGTTCAGGTCGAGGCTCTTGAATTCCTTGGCGTAGTCGAATCCCTCGCCCATCGGGTCGGACAGGTTTGACTGCTGGTGGAGTATCCCGAGATCGAGCTGGTTCGGCCACCAGTCACGGTTCCTGTGTGCGCGGGTCCCGTCCGAAAATGGGCACTTGGTGACGTCATCCATGATTGCCTCCTGCGATGCTTTGCGCGAGTTCCGCCTGTTCCAGCGGAGCACAATTTACGCAACGAATTCCATCAGGTAAAGTTGAGTTTAATGATCGTTGCGATAGGATTTTCTGATGTTAAATGTGACGCTGCGCCAGCTTCGCTATTTCGACGCGCTGGCCCGGCATGGCCACTTCGGACGCGCCGCAGAGACGTGCGCGATTTCGCAGCCGGCGCTATCGATGCAGATCAAGGAGATGGAAGAAGCTCTCGGCGGCATGCTGCTGGAGAGAAGCGCGCGACAGGTCGCGCTTACGAGGTTCGGAGAAGAGATCGCCGAGCGCGTTCGCGACATCCTGCGCTCGGTCGACGAACTCGGAGATTTTGCGCGTGCGTCGCGGGACCGGCTTGCGGGCCGGCTGCGCATTGGCATGATCCCGACGGTTGCGCCCTATTTGCTGCCCAAGGTCATCGAGAACCTCGCGCGCATGCATCCCGAAATCGACATTCATGTCCGTGAGACGCTGACGCCAAAGCTGATCCGGGAGGTGGTGGAAGGCCGGCTTGATACGTCGATCGTTGCCCTGCCGGTGTCCGAGCCTTCGCTGACCGAGGTGGCGTTGTTCAAGGAAAGTTTCCTGCTGGTCCGGCCCGGCGAGGACGAGGGAACGCCGGTGCCGAGCCGCGAGATGCTGCGCGAAATGAGGCTGCTTCTGCTGGAAGAGGGGCACTGTTTTCGCGACCAGGCGCTCGCATTCTGCGATATGCAATCCTCGCCGCCACGGGAGGTGCTGGACGCGAGCTCGCTCTCGACACTCGTTCAAATGGTCGGCGCCGGTATCGGCGTCACCTTGATTCCAGAAATGGCCGTGGCAGTGGAAACACGATCGGCGCCGGTATCGGTCTGCCGATTCAAAAACCCGCAGCCCTCCCGAACCATCGGTATGGTCTGGCGCAAGACCAGTCCTCTTGCAAGACAACTTCTGCAAATCTCTGAAGTGGTCTGTCTGTCAGCCAGCAAGGTGCGCGGACGGCACCCGACCGGGCGGCCGTCGCGCAATCCGCGGACCTGAACGGCCCTCGGAGGATTAATCTCCAACGAGCCGCGAGCCCGCATCAGCGTGCATTGATGCCTACGCCCGTGCCTGAGCCAAGGCCGCGCCTGAGCCAAGAGAGAGACTCGATGTTGGCCCCCATCATCCGCCCGGCACGCGCCGACGAATATGACGATATCGCCCGCGTCTGGATGGATAGCTGGGTGTCGACCGGGCTCGATGAGGCCAGCGATTTCCTGCTGGCGCAATTGCGCGCCCGCATCCCGCAGGAGGTCGCAAGCGGCTGGACCCTGTTTGTCGCCGACGACAATGGAACGCTCGCGGGCATGCTGGCGCTGCATTTGCCAAAGCGCTATCTCGACCAATTGTTCGTGGCCCCTGCCTATCAAGGCCGATCGCTCGGCCGGCAACTGCTCGCATTTACGCGAACGCATTTGCCCGACGAAATCCATCTGCGCTGCGTGCGCGAGAACGTAAAGGCCTGGCGCTGGTACGAGCGCGAAGGCTTTGTGTTCGACAAAGAGCAGGTTGAGCCGATGACGGGATTGGTGATGAAGCATTATCGGTGGACGAAGCAACAGCGGACAACCGACCCGCGCGAACAGGTTTGATGCCGCGGACGGCCTAGAACCGCTCTAGTTTTCAGATTCCCGCAGTGTCCCGCCTTCAATTCGCCAAACCATTTCGGCGCTCTATCTAGGATTCGCGTTGCTGACCGCGAAGTTCGACAAAGCGCAGCCTGCGTTCCTCAACGCCGGGCAAGGCGGCCGAATTGCTGCACAATGCTCCGATGCAGACGGAGCTTTGCGATGACGCGGCTGTTTTCGTTGCGCCCGTGCCTTCTCGGGGCACCTTGTGCGGACTCAAGGTTCGGCGACCGGTGGGGAGCTGATGTATCCGAGAGTTTTCATGGTTCGGTTCGTCGTCGTTGCGTTCGCACTGGCTTGCCTCGCCACGTCTGCCGGAGCGCAGTCGCCGGAAATGCCGACAACGGGCACGTTCGAGCCTGCTCCGAAACGGCTGCCCCCGAGAACGGAAGCCCTCGGAAATCAACCTGGGCCGACGGTAAGCGGGCATTGTGAACTCGGCATCATCCCGATCGCCGGCGACCAGTTCGCAGTCCAAAAGGCTGGCTTCGGCATGTTCGGCAACGAAACGACCCGCATCAGGGTCGACGGCTGGGGCTTCGACGACCTTGTGGCGGCGCGGGTGCGTGCCGCGGCGCCCGGCCAAGTGGTCCGGAGAATTGTGTATGCGAGGAAAGAGCTTGCCCGCCACCAACAGGGGCAATCGCCGTCCCCCGACATCGATGATGAGATCAATGATTTCGTCCGGGATGTTGCGGCCGGCGCCGACTGCGAACGCTATGTCGTGGTGCAGCTGCACTCCAGCCGAATCATGAAAACGTCGGAGTTCGTTCACGGCATGGGCATCGTCAACGTTGGCGCCCCCATCACGCGGCACAATTTCTTGTTCGCTATCACCTACATCCGGATCTATGACGGACGGAGTTTCGAAATCATCAAGCAGGGCGCAACATCGGCCGGCGATGGACCGCTGATGTCGCAGTTCATGCCGTTTCAGGGGCCGAAGCAAGAGCTCGACGAGGCGTCATTCCCGGCTACCCCCACGGAAGCAGCCACCAATGCAACTTTTCGACGACAGGTGCGCGCCTTGTTGAAGGCAAGCCTCGACAATACGCTGCCGGCGATGCTTCGGTAATGGGCAAAGGAGATTCTCGATGATGCAGCTCTACTGGTCGCCGCGCTCGCGTTCGTTCACCGCGCTTTGGCTGATGGAAGAAACCGGGCAGCCCTACGAGCGGGTGCTGACCGACATTTCCACCGGCGCGCAGAAGAAACCCGAATACCTTGCGATCAACCCGATGGGCAAGGTGCCGGCGCTGAAGGATGGCGACACGACGCTCGCCGAAGCCGCCGCGATCTGCGCCTATGTCGCCGAACGCTACCCGGAAGCGAAGTTGACGCCGCCTCCCGGCGATCCCTTGCGCGCGAAATTTCTTTACTGGCTGTTCTTCGCACCCGGCTGCATCGAGCCTGCGATGGTGCAGATCGCGACCAAGATCGAGTTGAATCCGGTCTCCGCCGGCTGGGGCGATGCGAGCCGCGTGTTCGACGTGCTCGATGCCGCGCTCGCCCAGGGTCCCTGGATTCTCGGCGAGAATTTCTCCGCCGCCGACGTCGCGATCGGCTCGGCGCTGAATTTCTCGGTGCGGCTGTTCAAGATGGTGCCGTCCCGCCCGTCGTTCGAGGCCTATATCGGCCGGTGCATTGCGCGCCCGGCGTTCCAGCGGGCGGAGAAGATCGCGGCGGGTTGAGCACGATCCGGAAAAGTGGACACCGGTTTTCCAAAAAGATCATGCTCAAACCAAAAGCCTAAAGCCCCTATTCCGGCGCTAGATTTTCCGGCCGGGGCTGCAAGACGATGTTGTAGCCGGAATCGACATAGTGGATTTCGCCGGTCACGCCGCTGGAGAGATCCGAAAGCAGATACAGCGCCGAGCCGCCGAGTTCATCCAGCGTCACTCCCCGCCCGAGCGGCGAATGTTTCTGCTGATAGGCGAACATCGCGCGTGCGTCGCCAATCACGGAGCCGGCCAGGGTGCGGACCGGGCCGGCCGAGATCGCATTGATGCGGATCGCCTGCGGGCCGAAATCGGCCGCAAGGTAGCGCACCGAAGCCTCCAGCGCTGCCTTTGCGACGCCCATCACGTTGTAGTTCGGCATCGCCCGCATCGAGGCGCCAAAGGTGAGGGTAACCATCGAACCGCCGGCTGGTGGCATCAATTCGGCGGCCCGCTTGGCGATCTCGGTGAAGGAGAAGCAGGAGATCAGCATGGTGCGCGAGAAATTCTCGCGCGTGGTGTCCGCATAGCGGCCTCTCAGCTCGTTCTTGTCGGTGAAGCCGATGGCATGAACCAGAAAATCCAGATGGCTCCATTTCCCGCGCAGCGCCTCGAACACCTGACCGACGCTTGCGATGTCCTCGACGTCGCACGGCAAGATGAAGTCCGATCCCAGCGGCTGCACCAGCGGCTTGAGGCGCTTGGCCTGCGCCTCGCCCTGATAGGTGAAGGCGAGCTCGGCGCCCTGCGCCGCAAGCGCTTTCGCGATCCCCCAGGCAATCGAGTGATCATTGGCGATGCCCATGATCAGCCCGCGCTTGCCTTTCATCAGGTCGTTCATCGTCGGCGTCGCTCCCCTCACTCCAATGTCGTCACCCGCCCGGCCTCCGGCCGGCCGATGACTGGCTCCAGCCGGTGATCCAGTATTCCAGAGGCGCTAGTGATCGATTTGAGAGGCCACGGCGTACTGGATGCCCCGCGTCGCGGGGCGTGACGAACCCTATGCATCCAGCCGCTTGAACACCAGGGTGGCGTTGGTGCCGCCGAAGCCGAAGGAGTTCGACAGCACGGTGCCGAGCCTTGCGTTGTCGATGCGTTTGCGCACGATCGGCATGTCGGCGAACGCCGGATCGAGCTCGGTGATGTGGGCGCTTTCGCAGATGAAGCCGTTGTTCATCATGAGCAGCGAGTAGATCGCCTCCTGCACGCCGGTGGCGCCGAGCGAGTGCCCGGTAAGCGCCTTGGTCGCCGAGATCGGCGGGCATTTTTCGCCGGTGCCAAACACCTTGCGGATCGCCTCGATCTCCGGCGGATCGCCGGCCGGCGTCGAGGTGGCGTGCGGATTGATGTAGTCGATCTTGGTCTTGACCGTCGATAGCGCCATCTGCATGCATCGCTCGGCGCCTTCGCCCGAAGGCGCCACCATATCGTATCCGTCCGACGTGGCGCCGTAGCCGACGATCTCCGCGTAGATGCGCGCGCCGCGCGCCTTGGCGTGCTCCAGCTCCTCCAGCACCACCACGCCGGCACCGCCGGCGATGACAAAGCCGTCGCGGTTGATGTCGTAAGGGCGCGAGGCGGTTGCGGGCGTATCGTTAAATTTCGACGACATCGCGCCCATCGCGTCGAACAACACCGACAGCGTCCAGTCCAGTTCCTCGCAGCCGCCGGCGAAGATCACGTCCTGTTTGCCGATCTGGATGGTCTCGTAGGCATTGCCGATGCAGTGATTCGACGTCGCGCAGGCCGACGAGATCGAATAGTTCACACCCTTGATCTTGAACCAGGTGGCAAGCGTTGCCGATGCGGTCGACGACATCGCCTTCGGCACCGCGAACGGACCGACCCGCTTCGGCCCCTTGGTACGCGTGGTGTCGGCGGACTCCACGATGGTGCGTGCCGAGGGACCGCCCGAACCCATGATGATGCCGGTGCGGACGTTGGAGACTTCCGAGGGCTCGAGGCCGGAATCCTGGATCGCCTGCTCCATTGCGACGTGATTCCACGCGGCACCCGCGCCGAGGAAGCGCATCGCGCGCCGGTCGACGACGCCGGCCGGATCGAGGGTGGGCGCACCCTGAACCTGCGAGCGGAAGCCGAGCTCGGCATATTTCTCCGCGCGCGTAATCCCGGACTTGGCCTCTTGAAGGCTCGCAAGCACCTCCTGGGTGTTGTTTCCGATCGATGAGACGATGCCCATCCCCGTGATGACAACCCGCCTCATGTTCGCCTCGCCCTGCCGTTCTGTTCCTGTGTATCGTTTCGGCTCAAGCCGGTTCAGTGCCTTGCTTGAACAACCCGACCTTCAAATCCTTGGCGCGATAGATAATCTCGCCGTCCATGGAAAGCCACCCGTCGGCGATGCCGAGCACGAGCTTTGAACGCATTACCCGCTTGATATCGATGTTGTACACAATCTTGCGTACGTTCGGCAGGATCTGACCCGCCAGCTTCAGTTCGCCGAGCCCCAGCGCGCGGCCGTGGCCTTCGCCGCCGATCCACCCGAGGTAGAAGCCGACCATCTGCCACATCGCGTCGAGGCCGAGGCAGCCCGGCATGACTGGGTCGTTCTTGAAGTGGCAACCGAAGAACCAGAGGTCGGGCTTGACGTCGAGTTCGGCGCGGACCAGGCCCTTGCCGAATTCACCGCCGGTCTGGGTGATTTCGCTGATGCGGTCGAACATCAGCATCGGTGGCAGCGGTAATTGGGCGTTGCCCGGGCCGAACATCTCGCCCCGGCCACAAGCCAGCAAATCCTCATATTCATAACCGCCGCGCCGATCCAGCATGCCAGGTAGCCTTTTCTAATTCCCCGATGGAGCGTTTTCTTGAGCGAAATGGGCCCGTTTCGCGGGGGAAGCGCCAAATCGTCGCAAGACCGGCGCAAATACCGCAAATGTCAGGATACGCCGCGGCTGCAGGCGCTCGCCTGTGCCGAATTCGGGTAGTTGGTCCGGGCGCTCTCTATCACAGCGGCCCGGCGACGGCAAAGCGCCGCCACTGGGTAAATCGCCGCATCCGGCCTTCGTCTCCGCACGCCCTTGAACTACCCTCAATGACGCTTCAACAACCCTTGAGACCATTCTAGTTGCGAAAAACTTGCATCTGCGGGATTTCCTCCTTATATTCCGCTACGATAGTGTGAGACAGCGATTGCGGTGCCTACGTGGAACTGAGCGACAACGCCCCGACTTCGAACGACGATGCCGCTGGTCCTGCGTCTGCGCAGCCGGGGCGGCAGCCGGCCATGACCGGCTGCCCGTGGCACGACGTTAACGAGATGCTGCAAGCCGCGGGGCTACGTCCGACCCGGCAGCGCATGGCGCTGGGCTGGTTGTTGTTCGGCAAGGGCGCCCGCCATCTCACCGCGGAAATGCTTTATGAAGAAGCAACGCTAGCCAAGGTTCCGGTGTCGCTCGCGACCGTCTACAACACGCTGAACCAGCTCACCGACGCCGGCCTGTTGCGCCAGGTTTCGGTCGACGGCACCAAGACCTATTTCGACACCAACGTCACCGCGCACCACCACTTCTATCTTGAGCACAATCACGAGCTGGTCGACATTCCCGATCCGAATCTGGTGCTGCACAAGATGCCGGAAGTCCCGGAAGGCTATGAGATCGCCCGCGTCGACATGGTCGTGCGGCTGCGGAAGAAGCGCTAACTTAGCTCGTCATATGCGGGCTTGACCCGCGTATCCATCACTCTTCATCAATGCTTTCTCGAAGCAGATGGATTGCCGGGTCAAGCCCGGCAATGACAGGGTAGTTCAATCCACGTTCTCGTTGGCATAGACGCCCCAGAGCCGCTCCTGCTGAATCCAGCCGTCGAAACCGGTGCCATAGATGTGGCACCAGTGCGAGTCGCATTTCTTGACCAGGGCGACGACGCCAGCCTGCAGGCGGGCTGCCACCGCGCTCGTCGAATCGGCGCTCTCATAGAGGGTAGCGAGATCGTCCTTGTTCTTCATGGTGACGACCGCGGTGCGGCGGCCCGACAACAGCGAGTGATAGACCCAGCCCTCGGCGCCTTCGGAATCGCGCACCCGACGCCAGTTCTCGAACTCGGCGGTGATTTCGACCGGCAGGCCCGAGCGGGTGTAGACCCAGGCCACGTCATTGTCCTTGGTCGGACCGGCCCTGACATTCACATGATCGGATTTCAGGCTGACATAACGCGGGATGGGAAGACCGCTAGTCGTCGGCGCCGCATCCTTGGCTGAAAATCCGCTTGAGGTGGAAGCGCCGAGCCAGCCGCCGACGAGCACCACCACCAGACAAAAACGCCCAAACGCCATCAACTCGTCTCCCGCCGAGATGTCCCAACTCAAAATCTTCGAGCTGAAATACCCACTCTGCGCCTGATCCCCGTGTGTCCCCTGCCCCGATTGCCCCGGCTTTGCGATAGCCGGGGTTTTCCGGGGTTCTTGTCTTGGCCCGGCCTTCTGCTAGAGAGGACGGAACATAACGACCAAGACGCGCCCGAAGCCCGCTGACGACCTTAGGGAACATCGGGGAACCCAAGGAAGCGCCGGGACCGAGCGGCAACGGCAGTGTCGAACAACCGGGTTAATGAGGCCTGAACGGCCTCATGAGAGCAGCACATGTCGGTCAAGAAAAAGCCTCTCGTTGTCGTCACGCGCAAGCTGCCGGATTCGATCGAAACCCGGATGCGCGAACTGTTCGACGCGCGGCTCAATCTCGACGACACGCCGATGACGGACGAGCAGATCGCGGAAGCGTTACGCTCGGCCGACGTGCTGGTTCCCACCGTTACCGACGAGATCACCGAAGAGCTTCTGAAGACCCCCGACTGCAAGGTCAGGATGATCGCGAATTTCGGCAACGGCGTCGACAATATCGACGTCATCGCGGCGCATGCCCGCGGCATCACCGTGACCAACACGCCGAAGGTTCTGACCGAAGATACCGCCGACATGACCATGGCGCTGATCCTGGCGGTGCCGCGGCGACTGATCGAAGGCGCATCCATCCTGACCGAGGGCAAGAACTGGCCGGGCTGGTCGCCGACCTGGATGCTCGGCCACCGAATCGGCGGCAAGCGCCTCGGCATCATCGGCATGGGCCGCATCGGCCAGGCGGTGGCGCGGCGCGCCCACGCTTTCGGTCTGCAGATCCACTATCACAACCGCCGTCCGGTGGCGCCGCGCATCGCCGATGAGCTGGGGGCGACCTATTGGGAAAGCCTCGACCAGATGCTGGCGCGGATGGATATCATCTCGGTGAACTGTCCGCACACGCCGGCGACGTTCCATCTGCTCTCGGCGCGGCGGCTGAAACTGATCCGAAAGGACGCCTATATCGTCAACACCGCGCGCGGCGAGGTGATCGACGAAGACACGCTGACCAAATTGCTCGAAGCCGGCGAGATCGGCGGCGCCGGCCTCGATGTGTTCGAGAACGAGCCCGCGCTGAGCCCCAAGCTGGTGCGGCTTGCCAAGGCCGGCAAGGTGACCCTGCTCCCGCATATGGGCTCGGCCACCATCGAAGGTCGCGTCGAGATGGGCGAGAAGGTGATCATCAACATCCGAACCTTCCTCGACAACCACAAGCCGCCGGACCGCGTGCTGCCAAGCATGTTGTGAGGGCTACGTCTGTTTCGCTCTTCGCCGCTCCTGCTTGCGCCATTCCGCGACAAAGGCAACGAACGCCGCGAGCGCCGGCGGCAGCTGGCGCCGGCTCGGATAATACAAAAATGGTCCGGGAAACGGCGCGCACCAATCGTCGAGCACGCTGACCAGCGCGCCGGATTTGATCGCCTCGCATACGTAGCCTTCGAAAGTCAGCGAGAAGCCAACGCCATCGACAGCCGCCTTCATCCCGAGCCCGGCATAGAATAGGTCGCGATCGGTTTCGCCGGCGGCGCGACTTCAGCGTCCGGCCCGCCTTCTCGAACTCCCAGTCCAACATCGCACCGCTGGCGAAGTGGGTGCGGATGCAGGGGGTGATCGAGCAGATCTTCCGGTTGCTTGGCCGGCCACGCTGCACGACATATTGCGACGACGCCACCCGTGCGTAGCGCTGCGGCGCACCCAGCGAGACCGCGATCATGTCCTGCGCGAGATGCTCGCCATAGCGCACGCCGGCATCGAAGCCAGTGCTGACGACGTCAACCAACGAGCTCGCGGCAACGATTTCCAGATCGATCTTCGGATCGGTTTTCAGGAACGGCGCGACCATCGGCGCCAGCACCAGATCGATCGCCGGCGGCGGCGCATTGATCCGCAATCGCCCCGACGGCACATCGCACAGGCCCCGCACCTGATCCAGCGCGCGCCCCGCCGATATCGGTGATCGCCGGTCCGACGCGGGCGAGCAGCAACTCGCCGGCCTCGGTGAGCCCGACGCTGCAGGTGGTGCGATGCATCAACCGCACGCCGAGGCGCTCCTCCATGTCGCGCAGCCGCTGGCTCCAACTCGACGCCGAGACGCACTGCTCGCGCGCGGCGTGGTGAAAGTTCCGGGTGCGGGCGACGGCGACGAAGGCGTCGAGATCGCGGAGGTCGAGATCCGTCATTGTTCGTTATTGCGAACAAGCTAGTCGTAATTGTCCAGCTTATCGCCGCAATGAGAAACCTTCATATTGAATCGTTCTTGAAGGCGCGGATGATCTGCAAGCCGATATCGAGGAGAGCACCATGGACAAACGCAAACTCGGCACAACCGGCCCAAATGTCTCGGCCATCGGCCTCGGCTGCATGGGCATGTCGGATTCCTACGGCCCCGCCGACCGCAGCGAGAGCATCGCCACCATCCACGCCGCGCTGGATGCGGGCATTACCTTGCTCGACACCGGCGATTTCTACGGCATGGGCCACAACGAAATGCTGATCCGGGAGGCGCTCGCCTCCGTTAGCCGCGACAATGTCCAGATCTCGGTCAAGTTCGGCGCACTGCGCGATCCGAACAAGGGTTGGCTCGGCTACGACAGCCGGCCGGCGGCGGTCAGGAATTTTCTCAGCTATTCGCTGCAGCGGCTCGGCGTCGAGGCCATCGATATCTACCGGCCGGCACGGCTCGATAAATCGGTGCCGATCGAGGACACCATGGGCGCGATGGCCGATCTGGTGAAGGCTGGCTACATCAAGCATATCGGGCTTTCGGAGGTCGGCTCCGACACCATTCGCCGCGCCCATGCAGTGCATCCGATCTGCGACCTGCAAATCGAATATTCGCTGATCTCGCGCGGCATCGAGAGCGATATCCTAAAAACCTGCCGCGAGCTCGGCATCGGCATCACCGCTTATGGCGTGCTGGCACGCGGGTTGATCAGCGGACATTGGTCGAAGGAGCGCTCAGCCGTTCAGGATTCTCGCCGCAACAGTCCCCGCTTTCAGGGTGAAAACCTCGACAGTAACCTGGCGCTGGCGGAAAGGCTGCGTGCGATTGCCGCCGAGATCGGTGCTTCGCCGGCGCAGGTCGCGATCGCTTGGGTGGCGGCGCAGGGCAAAGATATCTTGCCGCTGGTGGGTGCGCGGCAGCGCGACCGCCTGTCGGAAGCGCTCGGCGCGCTCGAGGCGAAATTGACGCCTGCCCACCTGGTCGCGCTTGCGAAGGCGTTCCCGCCCGGTGCGGCCGCCGGTGCGCGCTATCCCGACGCGCAGCTCGCGCATCTGGACAGCGAGAAGCCGCTACGGGCGTGACGTTTCCGGCGATCCGCTCCGATAGACCTACGCAAAGCTGAGTGAACATAGGCATTGCCACGCTAGCTCAGCCAAGCCGCTACCTTCCTGCTTGTTCGAGGCTCGTTTCACGCGGTTCTTACGAACCGCGCCAGAGCGCGCCTCTCCACAGGCTGACACCGCAGAGCTTGCGGCGAAGACTTCCAAATTTACCGATGCGTTTTCGTCACGATCAACCGACACGCCGCAATCATCGCAAACGAAAGTGCGGGTTGCGAGCGAGAGCGTTTGTTTAACGCAATCGCAGTAAGAGCACGTTTTGGACGAGGCAAAGAACCTGTCCGCAACGACGACGCGAGCGCCGTAGAGCTTGGCTTTATATTCGAGCATGGAACGAAAAGCCCGAAAGCCTTCGTCCATAATCGACCGCGCCAAACAGCGGTTTCTTGACAGCACCTTCCGCTGTGACGGCAAGCGCGTCAAATTGCCCTGTCGTCGGCTGGGTTCGGATGCGCGAGGCATACACACAAATAGAGTTACATATAGTCAACGCTATCTGTTAATCGCCCCTGCGCGGCTCCCGAACCATGGGTTGGGCCGCTATCAGCGGTGTCCGCTGAGGTCGGTGATCGTCAGCGCGTCGCCATTCAATATGTTCAGAGGGTCACGGCTGTAGCGCAGCGTCTCGAACCGCATGGTGCGAGCGTCGAGCATCAACAGCCGTCCGACCAGGCCCTCGCCGAAACCGACGATCTCGCGGATCGCCTCCAGCGCCATCATCGAGCCCATGACGCCGGCGAGCGCACCCATGACGCCGGCCTCGGCACAAGGCGGCACCGTGCCTGGCGGCGGCGCTTCCGGAAACAGGCAGCGATAGGTCGGGTTAAATTCGCCGCTCTCGTTTCTTTCATGCGCGCGGATCGTGGTCAGCGACCCATCAAAAGTGCCGAGCGCGGCGGTGATCAAGGGCTTGCCGGCGAGGAAGCACGCATCGGATACCAAATAACGGGTTTCGAAATTGTCGGAGCCGTCGAGCACCAGATCGTAGCCGCTGATCAGCGACATCGCATTGCGGGCGTTGAGCCAGGTGGCGTGCGCCGCAAAACGGACATGCGGATTGAGCGCATGAATCCGATCCGCCGCGGTATCGACCTTGCGCCGGCCGATGTCCGGCGTGGTATGAATGATCTGGCGCTGCAGGTTGCTCAAGGAGACCACGTCGTCGTCGACCACGCCGAGTTGGCCGACCCCGGCGGCAGCGAGATACATCAACGCCGGCGCGCCTAACCCGCCGGCGCCGATCACCAGCACGGAGGCTTCCTTCAAGGCCGTTTGCCCGGGGCCGCCGACTTCGCGCAGCACAATGTGGCGGGCGTAGCGTTCGAGTTCGTCGGCGCTCAACATCCTCGTACCCTACCCAAATCACTGAACCCTGGCGCGGTTGTTGCCGACCAAGCAGATGTGCTTAATTGCCAGCACGTCAATGGCCCCCGGGGGTTTTGTCATGAGATCGATGCTGACGGCAACATTGATATTGGTGATGTTGGGGACGTGCGCGCAGGCGCAGATGACGAAGCCAACGACGGCGGGCACCAGGCCGAAGACGGTTGCGACCGTTCCGATCCGGCCTCCCCCTCTGCAGACCCCCGCCGATACCGCCAACGCCATGGCGCAGGCCGAGCGGCTGGCGCTGCAGTCGGACCTCGCCTGGGTCGGCCAGTATAACGGCGCGATCACGGGCGAGGTCAGCGAGCGCATGGTCGCGGCGATCAAGGAATTCCAGAAGGAGAAAGGCGGCAAGCAGACCGGTGCGCTCAATCCACAGGAGCGCAGCGTGCTTGCCGAGACCGCGCGGCGGCGGCGGGAGAATGTCGGCTGGAAGATTGTCACCGATCCCGGCACCGGGGTCCGTCTCGGCATTCCGAGCAAGCTGGTGCCGCAGCAGTCAAGCGATGCCAACGGCGCCAAATGGAGTTCGCCGACCGGCACCGTCCAGATCGTGCTGACGCGGCGCAGGGAAGCGAGCCCAACCACCGCGAAGCTCGCCGACCGGGAAAAGAAGGAGCCGCCCGGGCGCGCGGTCGACTACACCGTGGTCAAGCCGGATTTCTTCGTGCTGTCAGGCCTGCAGGGACTGAAGAAGTTCTATCTGCGCGGAACGTTTCGGGGCGATGAGGTCCGCATCCTCACCATTCTCTACGACCAGGCCACCGAAAACACCGTCGAGCCGGTGGTGATCGCAATGTCGAGCGCCTTCAACCCGTTTCCGAACGGCACGCTGAATGGCGGCCCGCCGCCACGCAAGCCTGTCGAGTACGGCACCGGCGTCGTGGTCAGCGAGGACGGAACGATCGTCGCCGATCGCGAGGTCACCGATGGCTGCCTTGCGATTACGATCGGCGGCTACGGCAATGCCGATCGTCTCGCCGAGGACAAGGAGCACGGTCTCGCGCTGCTGCGCATCTACGGCGCGCGCGGATTGAAACCGCTTGCGCTTGCCGACGGCGCGGCCAAATCCGGCGTCGACATTGTCGGCATCGCCGATCCACAGAACCAGGGCGGCGGCGTAGCGCCCTCGATGATCAAGGCTCAGGTGACGCAGCTCGGCGGCGGCGATCTCGCGCTGTCGCCACCGCCTGCGCCCGGATTTTCCGGCGCCGCCGCGCTCGATGGCGACGGCAAGTTCGCAGGTCTTGCACTGTTGAAACCGGTGATCGTCGCCGGGCCGACCAACGCCGCCGGCGCAGCGCAGGCGGCGCTGGTGTCGGGCGATGTCGTGCGCGATTTCCTCAAGGCCAACGGTGTAACCGCGGCGGGTTCTTCCACGGATGCGAAGGCATCCGTGGTGCGCGTGATCTGCGTGAGGAAGTAGGCAGCCTTCCCGGCCTCCGAGCGGGATGCGTATCGCGCTCGCCCCGCTGTGTTAGAGCCTTTTCCGGCGAAAGCCTGCCCACACTTGGATAGCGGGATGGGCGCCGGTTCGGCGAGGCGCGTCACGCCGCCTTACGTAATTCCCTACAAAATTATCAGATGCCGACAGCGAAATCTTCGCAGGCCGGAAAACCCGTAACCCCCGGCAAGCACGCCGAGGCATTCAGTTCGGAAACGCCGGATCGCCGTACGGATAGTGCCGCTTCAAATCGACGTTCTCATACGGAAGCGCCTCGAGACGAACCGTGCCGAGGAACGGCTCGGGCGGCTCGACCAGCAGAATCGTTTTTGCAAAGCCGTTGTCGTGAAAGCCGCGGCGGAAGTGCACGCGCGACTTGATCGCCATGACCTTGAAGGCGCCGATGTCGAGTCCGAGATCGCGCAACGAGAACGGCTCCATGATCTGCACCAGATAAGTGCTGAGGATCAACACATTGTCGCCGCCGAATTTGATGACGACCCAGAACTGGCCGTGGCCTTCGATCGCATTCAGAATCGTGCCCTGGATGCGCACGGGTGTGCCTGCGGATTCGTCGACCAAGCCGCCGACCTCCATGTCGAAGGCATCTCCGGCCTTGGCGCCTTGCGCCTTCAGCTTCGCGGTCACGGCGGCATCCGCGATGGTCGCGACCAGGACATGGCAGAGGTCCTGCGCGATGATTTCCTTCACCAGCCAGGTCGCGGAGCCGGAGCGGTCGCTGTGATCGGCGAGAACGACCGGCGTCTCGCCGTTCACGACGGCTCGTTTCGCGAGAGCGACGCCCTCGGCAATGCCATAGATCTTGGTGGAGGTGAGCAGCGCCTGCCGGTGACGCCACGCGGTCTCGGCCATGTCCCGCGCGATCTCGGTGGCAAGTCTGGGATTGCCGTTGGTCATGACCTGGATGGTCATGCCGACATCGGGCACGTCGGCAAACGGGAAGCCGAAGAACACGTTGACATAGACGTCGACCTCGCGCGCTTCCCAGATCAGCGCCCGCTGCACCAGATCCATCCAGGGCGACGCGCCGGTCCATTGCAGCACCGTCGGCGAGATGATCGGAACCTTGAGCGTCGTATGCGACGGCTTGTAATCGCCCTTGATCGCTCGCACCAGAGTCCGCGCCGCGCGTTCGCCCTGCAGATAGCCGTCATAGTGCGGGAAATATTTCACCGCGAACGCCATGTCGGCGTACCTGAGAAATTCCTCGTCCTCATTGCCGTGAGGATCGAAGGTCGCGGCGATGAAGGCCTCACGCCCCACAACCTCGCGCACCCGCCGCGCCAGCTCGGCCTCCGGACGCGGTACGCCGCGCACCGCCATCGCGCCGTGCAGGCAGAGATAGACGCCGTTGAACGGCCCCTCAGCCTTGATCTCCGCGATCATCCGGCCGACGAAAGTTTCATAGGCTTCCAGCGTCACCCACCCCGAGCCCATGTAGGTCTTTGGCCACAGCGGCGACTCGATGCCGACCAGTTCGACACCGTCAAACTCCCGCGCCACCTTCACAAAGCCACCCATGAAATATTTCGGATCGAATTTCAGCAGCGCCTCGCCACGCGCCGGCGAGCCCGGATAGATGAAGTCGTCCAGCGTGGTATCATTCTTGAGAAACGTCACCGTCTCGTGGGCAAAATGCAGCACGGCAATGCGGATCCTGTGGGCCATCGCTGCCTCAGCTCAAGCGGAACCGGACGCCGGCGCGGGCAAGCCCGCCGGAAATGGCAACCGGCGTGCCGTCGGCACGCCAACAGGCCGCACCCGTCAGCGTGCCGTCCTCGTGGAACTCGATCGCGTTCATGCCGCCGGCCACCGTTGCCATCGGCACGACCTCGTGCCCCATCGACGCCAGCTTGGCGCGGACACGCTCCGGAACCGCCTGCTCGACCTCCAGCGCATTGCCCTCGGTCCAGACCCTGGGCGCCTCGATCGCCTCCTGCAGGCTCATGCCGTGATCGATCAAGTTGATCAGCGCCTGCATCGCGCTCGGGAAGATGCGCTTGCCGCCGGGCAGTCCCAGCGCATAAACCAGCTTGCCGTCGCGCAGCGCCATGACCGGCGACATCGAGGTGGTGACGCGCTTGCCCGGCGACAGCGATAGCGCGTGGCCGGGCCGCGGATCGAACAGGTTCATGTAGTTGTTCGGCACGGTGCCGAGCCCCGGGATCAGGATCTTGGCGCCGAACAGATTGTTGATGGTCTGCGTGGTCGCGACCACGTTGCCGAACGCATCCGCCGCCGTCATGTGGGTGGTGTGCGCGCCCTCGAGCTGTTCGACGCCCGCGCCCCAATTTCGTGCGCGCGACGGATCGATCAGACCACGGCGCTCCTCCGCATAGGCCTTCGACGTCAGCCGCTCAACCGGCACGTTGACGTAGTCGGGATCGCCGCTCGCCGCCGCGCGATCGGCGAACGCGATCTTCAAGACCTCGGCGAGCAGATGGATCGTCGCCGCCGTGCCGAATCCCGACGCCTTGATGTCGTAGCCATCGAGGATGTTCAGCATTTGCGCGATATGGACGCCGGAGGCAGCCGGAGGCGGCGGCCCCAAGATCTGCCAGCCGCGATAGTCGGCACGGATCGGTGACCGCTCGACGGTTTTGTAGGACGTGAGGTCACCCCTGGTGATGAAGCCGCCATGCGTCGTCATGTAATCGACGAGGATGTCGCCGAGCGGTCCTTCGTACAGCGCCGCCTCGCCGTGCTCTGCGAGATGGGCAAGCGTCTCGGCATATTCCGACTGCACCACCCGTGCGCCGGCTTTCAGCGGCGTGCCGTTCGGCAGGTAGATCGCCGAGATCGGCTTGTCCTTCAGCATCTCCTCAGCGCTTTCGCTGATGCATTCGTGCAAATACGGCGTCACCAGGTAACCGCGCGAGGCATGCCGGATCGCCGGCTGCATGACGTCGGCGAGACTCATGGTGCCGAACCGCCGCAACGTCTCGCACCAGGCCTTCAAGGAGCCTGGGACGGCAACCGCCTTCGGACCGTTGAGATTTTCGTTGTCGACAGTGTCGAACGCGTCATGCGCCGAGCCCGGCTTCGAGCGGTAGGTGTCGGGCCGCACGGCCGCGGGAACGGTGCTCTGGCCGTCAATGAAGCGATGGCTGCCGTCGCTGAGCCGGATATGCGCCATGCCGCCGCCGATGATGCCGACCATCATCGGCTCGACCGCGGTCAGCGTGAACAGTGTCGCGATCGCCGCATCGATGGCGTTGCCGCCGGCGGCCAGCATTTCGGCGCCGGCCGCGGACGCGAGCGGGTGATTGCTCACAACCATGCCGCGACTGCCGGAGGCCGGCCACTTGCGGCATTCGAAAACCGCGCCGGTTCGATCCCGCCAGTTGCCGGTCATGCTGGTTCCATCCGTAAAATTCCGGCACGGTAATGATCCGGAATGGAAAAGAGTGTCATAATTGCCCATCGTTGCTCGTTAGTGATTCGGACCCCCGCGATTCGTCCTTTGGATCGGGCCGGCACGTCCTGAGCGAGAATAGCTCGGCATCGCAAGAAAACGATGCAACTCAGTTTGGCGTATCCGCACAGCCCCGTAAACAATCCAAGGATCTTTTCTAAAATGCACACGATCGTATTGGCCACCCAAAAGGGCGGCAGCGGCAAGAGCACGCTCGCCATCGGCCTCGCCCTGGCTGCGCAGCAGGCCGGCCACACCGTCCGGCTGATCGAGACCGACCCGCAAGCGACGGTTTGGAACTGGCAGCGCCGCCGTAACCAAGGCGACTCCCTGGTCGAGCGGGTCTACGACGCCAACGACATCGAACAGAGCCTGCTGTCGCTTCGCGCGCGCGGCGTGACGCTGACAATCATCGATACCGCCGGCGGCCTCAGCGCCGCGACTACCGCGGCGATCCGCCATGCCGACCTCTGCCTGATTCCGGCGCGCCCAAGCGTGGCCGACATCGAGGCCACCGCATCGACGTTGGGCGTCGTCCGTGCCTGGAAGAAGCCGTTTGCCTATATCCTCAACCAGGCGCCGATCCGCGGCCAGCGCATCAATAACGCGGCAAATACGCTCGGCGAGGAAGCCGCGCTCGATCTCGCCGATGTGCTGGCGAGACCGTTCATCGTGATGCGCAACGATCACCAGGATGCGCTCGCATCCGGCCTTGCGGTCAGCGAATACGCGCCGTCAGGCAAATCGGCCGATGAAATCCGCGGCCTCTGGCACTGGGCCGAGCGCAAGCTCAACGGCAAGGTCAACGCCGGCGAAGAACTCAGCAGCCAACTCGCGAAAGTCGAGTTTCCGATCATGCTCGCCGCGACGCCGGCGGAGGCGATCGCGCCGACAGCACCGGTGCAGCCGCAGCCGACCTGGGCGGACGCAATCCCGTCGTGGGACTCCGGTCTATAAGCGCCGTACCCCTTGCTTCTGCCACTTCGGACACCAGAAGGTCGTCCGTTCCCGGCAAGACCACCGACGATGCCGGAGCGACCCCGACGAGGGGTTGCTCTTGGCGCCGGCGCCAGCGGAATCATCGCTAGGCGAGATCAGCGTCGACCCAGCCAGTTTTCGCGGGTCACTTTCCATTGTTCAGATCTGGTTTGGCCATTGTGATGCAGAAGCTCGATGTAGCCAACAAACTCGGCGCCCGTCTTTTGCTTGACCCGGCGTGAGGCCTCGTTAGAGGCGACGTTGCCAACATGGAAGCTTTCGACACCGAGCGTGCAGAAGGCAAAGTCGTTCACGGATGCGACAGCTTCCGTCATTAAACCTTGATTCCAATAGGGCTCCGCGAGCCAAAATCCGCGATTGCCCGTTGGGTGGTCGACGCGAGGATCAAAACGGATGTTTCCGATTGCTTCTCCATCCCCGGACCGCAACACCAAGACCCATTGATAGATTTCTTCTCCGGCTGCAATTTTTCCCAACTCCTGTTTGACGAATGTTTCTGCTCCGTCATCGGGGTAGGGCCAGGGGACGACGGTCGCCAGGTTCTTGACGATATTCCAATTGTTGAAGTGGCGCTGGATTGCCGGCGCGTCTGACCGCGCCAGCGGCCGCAAAATCAAACGCTCGGTCTGAATGGTTGGCGTTTCCATGGAAGTACATCAATCCTGGCGTGATCCAATTCGGCGCTCATCGATGGAAATATACCTTGGCATTCCATCTCTATTCCGTCACTTCTGGCACTTCGGGCACCAGAAGGTCGAGCGCCCGTTTTGGGTGAAACGCCGCACGACGCCGGCGCAATTCGCGGTCTGGCATCGCTCGCCTTCGCGGTCATAGACCTGGAACGAATGCTGGAAATAGCCGAGCTCGCCCGAGGTCTGGCGGTGATCCCGTAACGATGAGCCGCCGGCCTTGATCGCCTGGTTGAGCACGGCGTGGATCGCTTCGACCAATCGTTTGGCGTGGTCGGTGGGCTCGCCGGCCTTGGTCGCCAGGCTCGCCGCCAGCCGCCGCGGCGACAATTGCGCGCGGAACAGCGCCTCGCAGACATAGATGTTGCCGAGGCCAGCTACCACGCGCTGATCGAGCAACGCCGCCTTCAGGCTGGCCTTTTTGTTGGCGCAGGCGCGCGCCAGCATTTTCGCGTCGAACTCGTTGCCGAGCGGCTCGGGGCCGAGCCCCTTCAACAGCGGCTCGTCGTCGAGCGCGTTGCGCGCGATGATCTTCATATAGCCGAAGCGGCGCGGGTCGTTGAACACCACGTCCGCGCCCGATGACATATGGAACACCACATGATCGTGCGCACTGTCCTTGCCGCGCGGATGATGAAATTCGCCCGGCGTTTTGGCTTCGCTCTGCTCGAGGACGCGAAACGAGCCGGACATGCCCAGATGCATCAAGAGCACGTCGCCCGACCCAAGGTCGGCCATCAGATATTTGGCGCGGCGGCCGAGCCCGGTGACGGTCTGGCCCTGAAGGCGCGCGGTAAAGTCTTTTTGAAAGGGAAACCGCAAATCCTTGCGGCGGGCTTCCGCTTTCACGATCTTCGCTCCCTCCATGACGGGCTGCAGGCCGCGGCGGACGGTCTCGACTTCGGGCAGTTCGGGCATGCCGGATCATTCACTTTGAGGTCATTCACCTTACCAAGGTGACGTGATAGCCCCATTGCGCCGGGCGCGCTATGGTCCAGGCAATGGAGTAGAGTTGATGGATCGGCCGGGCGAAACCACCCATTTTGGCTTCCGCGACGTCCCCCTTGAGGACAAGCAGACGCTGGTGAACGAGGTGTTTCACAGCGTGGCGTCGCGCTACGACCTGATGAACGATCTGATGTCGGCGGGGCTGCACCGCTTCTGGAAGGACATCATGATCAACACGCTCAATCCGCCGAAGAGCGACAAGCCGTTCGCGCTGCTCGACGTCGCCGGCGGTACCGGCGATATCGCGTTCCGTGCGGCGAAAGCTGCGGGAGCCGGCTTTCGCGCCTCGGTCTGCGACATCAATGCGGATATGCTCCAGGTCGGGCGCGATCGCGCCGTCAAGGCGCATCTGGATGATCGCGTAACGTTCGTCGAGGGCAATGCCGAGGCGCTGGCCTTTCCGGATCGCGCCTTCGACGCCTACACCATCGCGTTCGGCATCCGCAACGTGCCGCGGATCGACCGCGCACTCACTGAGGCCTTTCGCGTGCTGAGGCCGGGCAGCCGCTTCCTGTGCCTGGAATTCTCCACCGTCAACGTGCCGGGGCTGGATCGGCTTTACGACCTGTTCTCGTTCAAGGTGATCCCGTCGCTCGGCCGGGCGGTGACGGGAGATGCCGAGTCCTACCAGTATCTGGTGGAATCGATCCGCAAATTTGCCAAGCCGAGCGCGTTCGCGGACACGATCCGCGCCGCCGGCTTTTCCCGCGTCAACTGGCAGAGCCTGTCCGGCGGCATCGTGGCCTTGCATTCGGGCTGGCGTTTGTGATCTCAGCATTCACTCACATCGCGCGGCTCGCCCGCGCCGGTTTCGTGTTCGCGCATGAGGGCGTGTTCGGCGTCGTCGATCCCTCGCTGGTGCCACCGCCCGGGCAACTTGCGCTGAAGATCGCGCGTCTGATCGAGCGCCGCGGCGCCAAGTCCGGCCCGCAGCTGTCGCGTGCGCTGGAGCGGATGGGACCGGCTTACCTGAAACTCGGCCAGTTTCTCGCCACCCGGCCCGACGTCGTCGGCGTCGGCATGGCGCGCGATCTCGAGGCCTTGCAGGACCGGCTGCCGCCGTTTCCGCAGGCCGAGGCCGAAGCTCTCATTTCGACCTCGCTGGAACGCCCGATAACACAGGCGTTTGCGAGTCTGGGTCCGGCAGTCGCGGCGGCGTCCATCGCGCAAGTCCATCGCGGCGAGGTCGAGCACGACGGTGTCCGCCGGGCGGTCGCGGTCAAGGTGCTGAGGCCCAATGTCGCCTCGCGCTTCCGCCGCGACCTTGCCGATTTCTTCTTCGTCGCCGAAAAAGCCGAGGCCTATTCGGCGGAAGCGCGGCGGCTGCGACTGGTCGAGGTCATCAACACGATGTCGCGCTCGGTCGCGATCGAGATGGACCTGCGGCTGGAGGCGGCCGCGCTCTCCGAGATGGCGGAGAACACAAGCGGCGATCCGGATTTCCGCGTTCCGACGGTGGATTGGGATCGCACCACGCACAACGTGCTGACAATGGAATGGATCGACGGCATTGCGCTCAGCGACCACGCGCGGCTGAAGCAGGCGCAGGTCGATCTCCCCGATCTCGGACGCAAGGTGATCCAAAGTTTCCTGCGCCACGCGCTGCGCGACGGCTTTTTTCACGCCGACATGCATCCGGGCAATCTGTTCCTCGACGAGGCCGGCCGATTGGTCGCGGTCGATTTCGGCATCATGGGCCGGCTCGGCATGAAGGAGCGGCGTTTCCTTGCCGAAATTTTGCTGGGTTTCATCACCCGCAACTATCGCCGCGTTGCGGAAGTGCATTTTGAGGCCGGTTATGTGCCAGGCCATCACTCGGTCGAGAATTTTGCCCAGGCCATCCGCGCCATCGGCGAGCCGATCCACAACCGCACCGCCGAAGAAATCTCCATGGCGAGACTGTTGACGCTGTTGCTCGAGGTCACCGGCCTGTTCGACATGCGCACCCGCCCCGAACTGATTCTGTTGCAAAAGACCATGGTGGTGGTCGAGGGTGTGGCGCGTGGCTTCGATCCGAAACTCGACATCTGGAAGACTGCCGACCCGGTGGTGCGCGAATGGATCGAGCGCAATCTCGGCCCCATCGGGCGCATCCAGGGCGCGGCATCTGGCGCAGGCGAGCTCGCCCGCCTGCTGACCACCCTGCCCGTGATTGCGGGCCGCGCGGTGGCCGTGCTCGAGCAACTGGAGACCATGACCCGGGACGGACTGACCCTATCGCCCCAGACCATCGCCGCCATGGGCCGCGCCGAAGGCCGCAAGAGCCGCTGGCGCGCCATTGCGCTCTGGATCATCGCCGCGACCTTTATCGGAATTCTGTTCGCGATCCGGCAGCTATGATTGCGGTGCAATCATTTTGATGATATCATTGCTATCACCTTCATTCGGGAAGCGTTCGTGGCAAGCCTCACCATCCGAAAACTCGACGACGCCATCAAGGCCTACCTGCGGCTGCGCTCGGCCACAAACGGCCGCTCGGTCGAGGAAGAGGTCCGGGTAATCCTGCGCGAGTATCTGGAAGGCAGCCCCGTGCCCGATGCCGCGCTTTTATTGCCCGCAGCGGTGGCGCAGGCTCCGCGACGCGATACCGTCGCGGGCAAAGCCCGTGTCACCCTGATCATCGGCGGCGGCATTGCCGCCTATAAGGCGCTGGACTTGATCCGGCGACTGAAGGAGCGCCACATTGTGGTCCGCTGCGTGTTGACCAAGGCCGCGCAGCAATTCGTCACCGCGCTGGCGGCGGGCGCCCTGTCTGGCGAGCGTGCCTACACCGACTTGTTCGACCCAGAGAGCGAATTCGACGCCGGCCATATCAGGCTTGCCCGCGACTGCGACCTGATCGTGGTGGCGCCCGCGACCGCCGACCTGATGGCGAAGATGGCGCAAGGCCATGGCGACGATCTTGCCAGCGCCATCCTGCTTGCGGCGAGCCGGCCGGTCCTGCTGGCGCCGGCGATGAATCCCTTGATGTGGAGCAACGCCGCGACCCGTCGCAACGCCGCGCAGCTGCAGCGCGACGGCATTGCCTTTGTCGGCCCCAATGCCGGCGAGATGGCCGAGGCCGGAGAAGGCGGTATCGGGCGGATGGCCGAGCCGCTCGAAATCGCCGCCGCCGCCGAGCGCCTGCTGCGGCCGCCGCATCCGCGTCCGCTCGCGGGCAAGCACGTGCTGATCACCGCAGGTCCCACGCATGAGCCGATCGACCCCGTGCGCTACATTGCCAACCGCTCTTCCGGCAAACAGGGTTTTGCCATCGCCGCCGCGGCGCAAGCAGCCGGCGCGGATGTGACCCTGATCTCGGGCCCGGTGGAACTCGACGATCCCCTGGGCGTGTCGGTCGTGCACGTGGAATCCGCCCGCCAGATGCTCGAGCGCGTGGAAGCCGCGCTGCCGGCGGATGTCGCGATCTTCGCCGCCGCCGTTGCCGACTGGCGCGTCGCCAACGAGGGCGAACAGAAATTGAAGAAGACCGCAGGCGGCATGCCGCCGCTGCAGCTCGTGGAGAACCCGGACATCCTCGCCACCATCTCGAAACCAGGGGAGCGTCGGCCGCCGCTGGTGATCGGCTTTGCCGCCGAGACCGAGCACCTGATCGATAACGCCAAGGCCAAGCTGAAACGCAAGGGCTGCGACTGGATCGTCGCCAACGACGTCTCGCCCACAACCGGCGTGATGGGCGGCGACCGCAACACCGTTCACTTGTTGACCCGCACCGACGGCGAGATCGCCGTCAACTCCTGGCCGGTCATGACCAAGGAGCAGGTCGCTGACGAACTGATCGACCATGTCGCCAGAGCGGTGGGGAAACCGTCGTGAGCGCTCCGGTCAGGATCGAGATCAGGCAATTACCGCACGCTGACGGCCTGCCGCTGCCGGCCTACCAAAGCGCGCATGCCGCGGGCCTCGATCTCCTGGCCGCGGTTCCCGAAAACGCGCCGCTGGCGCTAGCGTCGGGCCAGTACGCGCTGGTGCCGACCGGGCTTTCGATCGCGCTGCCCGCAGGCTTCGAGGCCCAGGTGCGGCCGCGCTCGGGGCTCGCGGCCAAGCACGGCGTCACCGTGCTGAACGCGCCGGGCACGGTGGATGCGGATTATCGCGGCGAGATCGGCGTCCTCCTGATCAACCACGGCGGCGAGCCGTTCACCATCCGTCGCGGCGAGCGCATCGCGCAGATGGTGATCGCATCCGTCGTCCGCGCCGAGCTCGTTGTCGTGGCAGCGCTTTCTCAAACCGATCGTGGCAGCGGCGGCTTCGGCTCAACCGGCCGTTAAAAAACCCGATTCATCTAAAAATCGAGCGGACACCGTGGCGCTTTTTACACAACAAGATTAGCGTTCACGGTCTGGACTCTTACCCCTCGAGTTCGCTTTGGCGATATTGTTCTTTGATTCGTGAACCGGCGCGGCAACGTGATCCACTCCGGGCGGAAATTCGTGCGGTCATTTCGTGCGATGTTGGGGCAATCATGTCAGGCGTGATCGTATCGATGCGTCGGACGCTGTTGTCGTGCACATCATTGGCGCGAACCGGCTTGCTCGGACTGGTCGCGGCGGCGCTTTTGCCCGCCCAAACCGCAGAGGCCGCCGATCTGTGGTTGCTTGACGCCATCTCGACCCTGCTCGACTTCAACCGCCAGGAAATCGCCGTCCTGACGACGGCGTTCGCGCTATTGGGCTTTTCGGTGGTGGCGGCGATCCTTCTGATGCGCAGCCGCGTCGTCTCCGCACGAAACGAGGCACGGTTGCGCGCCAATATCGGCGACCTGCAGGTCCAGGCCGATAGCTACCGGGCGCTGTTGTTCGCGGAACCCCAGATCCTCATCTCCTGGGCCGCCGGCGACAATCGTCCGCAGATCTCGGGCGACATTTCGCTGCTGATGCAGCAGGACTCGCCGCAGCGAATCCTCGCCTTCGGAACCTGGCTGCCGCCGGAACCGGCGCTGCAGATCGACCATGCGGTCGACGCGCTGCGCGAGGCCGGCGAGGGTTTTGTGCTCAACCTGACCACCTCGAACGGCCATACCATCGAGGCGATGGGCCGTGCCATCGGCGGCCAGGCCATTGTCCGGATTCGGGAGCTCAGCGGGCTACGGCGTGAACTGGCCGAAACCAATCTGCGCTACAAAACACTCGCGGAGGAGACCGAGCTGCTGCGCGCCTTTGCCGCAGCCGTGCCGTGGCCAATCTGGATCAAAGCCGCCAAGGGCAATCTCAGCTACGCCAACCCCGCTTATGTCCGTGCCACGGAAGCCGGTGACGTTGCCGACGCGATCGAGCGCAGGCTCGAACTGCTCGACAGCGACGACCGCGCCGAAATGGAGCAAGCGCTGAATACCAGCAACGCCTTCAACGCGCGCCGGCCGATCGTGGCCGGCGGCGAGCGGCGCATGTACGACGTGCGTGCGTTCAATGTCGGCGGCGGCAGTGTCGGCATCGCAATCGACGCCAGCGAGGCGGATGCGCTCAGCGCGGCGCTGGTGCGGATGGCGGAAGCCCATCGCCGCACGCTCGATCAATTGTCGTCGGGGGTCGCCGTGTTCGACGGCCAGCGGCGCCTCGCCTTCTACAACGATTCCTATCGTAGGCTTTGGGACCTCGACCGGACATTCCTCGACAACAATCCCGACGATTCCAGCGTGCTCGACCGGCTGCGCGCCGCGCGCAAGCTGCCGGAGCAGGCGGATTTCCGGGCCTGGAAGGCCAAGCTGCACGAGGCCTATCGCGCGATCGAGCCCACCAAGGATACCTGGTACCTGCCCGACAGCCGCGCGCTCAGCGTCGTCACCACGCCCAATCCGGAAGGCGGCGTCACCTATCTGTTCGACGACGTCACCGAAAGCCTCGATCTGGCGCGGCGGTTCGACGGCCTGATCCGGGTGCAGCGGGAAACGCTCGACAGCCTCGCCGAGGGGGTCGCGGTGTTCGGCAGCAACGGCCGCGCGCAATTGTTCAATCCGGCCTTCGCCAGGATGTGGAAATTGTCGCCCGAGGCGCTGCGCGAGGAGCCGCATATCGACACCGTCGAAGCCTGGTGCAGGCCGCTGTTCGACGACGCCAGGGCATGGCGGACGCTCCGCGAAGCGATCACCGCGATCGAGAACCGGATCGACGTACCGCTCAAGCTCGAGCGCAAGGACGGCAGCGTGCTAGACTGCATGAGCCGGCCGCTGCCCGACGGCGCCACTATGCTGACCTTCCAGGACATCACCGACACCGAAAACGTCGAACGCGCGCTGCGCGAGAGCAACGAGGCGCTCGAGGCCGCCGGCCAGATGAAGATCGACTTTGTCCACCACGTGTCCTACGAATTGCGCGCGCCGCTGACTACCATCATCGGCTTCGCTCATTTCCTGAGCGATCCATCCACAGGCCCACTGACGCCAAAACAGGCCGAGTATCTGGATTACGTGACCAAATCGACCAATGCGCTGCTCGCGCTCACCAACAACATTCTCGACCTCGCCACCATCGACGCCGGCGCGATGAAGCTGGAACTCGGCCCGGTTGATATCGGCAAGGCGATCATGGCCGCCGCCGAAGGCATCCAGGACCGCCTCGCCACCGACCGCATCCACCTCAAGGTCGAGGTCGACCCTGACATCGGAAGCTTCATCGGCGACGAACGCCGCGTGGTGCAGGTGCTCTATAACCTCCTGGCCAATGCGGTCGGTTTCTCGCCGCAGGACGGCATTGTCGGCGTCAGCGCCAGGCGCACCGAGCACAGCGTCGTCTTCACCGTGACCGATTCCGGCCCGGGCATTGCGCCCGACGTCAAGGACAAGGTGTTCGACTGGTTCGAGAGCCGTTCGCAGGGGTCGCGGCATCGCGGCGCCGGCCTCGGCCTGTCGCTGGTGCGCTCCTTCGTCGAGCTGCACGGCGGCAAGGTGCGTGTCGATTCGATCGTCGGCAAGGGCACGACCCTGACCTGCGATTTTCCGACCGATCGGGCCGCGCAGCGTAATGCCGCGGAATGACGGCGCGGGCGACAATTTCGGTCGCGCTGGCCAACGAGACCGCGACCGCGCAACTGATGGCCGATCTGGCGCTCCTGATCGGCCCCGGCGACGTCATCACGCTGTCGGGCGATCTCGGTGCCGGAAAGACGGCGGCGGCGCGGTCGATGATCCGTTATCTTGCCGCCGACGACGCGCTCGAAGTTCCAAGCCCGACCTTCACGCTGGTGCAGGCTTACGACCTGCCGCCATTTCCGCTGCTTCACGCCGACCTCTACCGGATCAGCGACGCCAGCGAGTTGGAAGAGATCGGTCTGTCGCCATTGCCCGAGGGCACGGTGGCATTGGTCGAGTGGCCGGAGCGCGCGGGCCACGCGCTCGGCCCCGACCGCATCGACATCGCGTTCAATCATCGCCCCGCTTTGGGCTCGACCGCGCGATCGGCGGAAATCACCGGCCATGGCAAGCCTGCCGCCGTGGTCGAACGGCTCAAGGCGCTGCGGCAATTCCTGATCGAGGCTGGCCTTGGCGAGGCCAGGCGGCGGCGCATGGCCGGCGACGCCTCGATCCGCTCCTATGCCCGCTTGGTCCGCGACGACGCCACGTTCATCCTGATGAACTCGCCGCAGCGGCGGGCTGGGCCCGCGATCTATGATGGCAAATCCTATAGCGCCGCCGTGCATCTGGCCGAAGACGTCAAACCCTTCGTGGCGATCGCAGCAGGCCTGCGTGCGCGCGGCCTCTCGTCGCCGCTGATCCACCACGCCGACCTCGAAGGCGGATTCCTGATCACCGAGGATTTCGGCAGCGCAGGCTTCATCGGGGGCGATCCGCCGCAACCGATCATGGAGCGCTATGAGGCAGCAGTCGACATGCTGGTGACGTTGCACCGCGCGCCGATGCCCGAGATCCTACCGCTGGCGCCGCATGTCAGCTATCGGATTCCGACCTTCGATACCGATGCGCTGCTGGTCGAGATCGGATTGATGCTCGAATGGTATCTGCCCGACCGCGGCGCGCCGCCAAGCGACGATCTCCGCGCCGAATTCGTTGCGATGTGGCGCAATCTCCTGCGGAAGCCGGCATCCGCCGCCAAGACCTGGGTGCTGCGGGATTTTCATTCGCCCAACCTGGTCTGGCTCGGCGAGCGCGATAGCATCGCACGGGTCGGCGTCATCGACTTCCAGGATGCCGTGCTCGGTCCCGCCGCCTACGATCTGATGTCGCTGTTGCAGGATGCACGGATCGACGTGCCCGAAGTGCTCGAATTGACGCTGTTCTCGCGCTACATCAAGGCACGGCGCGAAGCCGACGCCAGCTTCGATCCGGCCGAATTCGCCGCGCTCTACGCCATCATGTCGGCGCAGCGCAACACCCGGCTGCTCGGCACCTTCGCCCGGCTCAACCGGCGCGACGGCAAGCCGCAATATCTGCGCCATCAGCCGCGAATCTGGACCTATCTCAACCGCTCATTGGCGCACCCGGCGCTGGCGCCGGTGCGGGCCTGGTATGAGGCGCATGTGCCAGCTCCCGCTACGTGAATTTACCGCTTGTTAGTCAACACTCCCTAGTCTCCGGCGAGCGGTGCTGCGAGAGCATGATCCAAAAAAAGCCCGCCCCGCACTTGGATAGCGGGGTGGGTACCGGTTTTCCGAAAAGATCGTGCTCAAACAACAAACCCGGCTGCTCAACGGGCTGGAGCAAGGACAATGGCGACCGAACGGCGCAAGGGCGAACGCGTCACCTTCGAGCGCGGGATACCCGCGCACATGATGGGCATCGACGGCACCTGGCGGTGCGACTGCATCATGGAAGACGTCTCCGAGACCGGTGCGAAGCTCACCGTCGAGGGCTCGGTCGAAGGACTGCATCTGAAGGAGTTCTTCCTGCTGCTGTCGTCCACCGGACTTGCCTATCGCCGCTGCGAGCTCTCCTGGGTCAACGGCGACCAGATCGGGGTCAATTTCCTCAAGCCAGGCGACAAAAAGAAAAGGCAGGGCCGGCGCGCGTCGGCGGAAGTGATCGAGTAGTCGTCGCAGAATTGTCATCTCCGCCCGTTATGGCAGCAAGCGTCCTGCGCCGCAGGAACCACCATGATATAATCGCGGCCATCGCGATTCCTTACTTCGAGAAAATCCCTTAACATGTCGGTCAAGCCAACCAAAGCCATGGTCCTCGCTGCGGGTCTCGGCGCGCGCATGCGACCCTTGACGGACAACATGCCGAAGCCGCTGGTGCAGGTGGCCGGCCGCGCGCTGCTCGATCACGTCCTGGACAGGCTTGGCGACGCCGGCGTGACCGAGGCCGTGGTCAACGTGCACTATCTGCCTGACCAGATCATCCAGCATGTCGCGTCCCGCAGCCGCCCACGCGTGATCATCTCCGACGAGCGCGACCAGGTGCTCGGCACCGGCGGCGGCGTGGTCAAGGCGCTGCCGCTGCTCGGAGCTGCGCCTTTCTTCCATATCAATTCGGACACGATGTGGATCGATGGCGTCAGGTCCAACCTCGCGCGGCTTGTGGAGGCCTTCGAGCCCGCGCGCATGGACATCCTGCTGCTGATGGCGCCGACCACCAGCAGCATCGGCTATGGCGGCCGCGGCGACTACGCCATGCTGCCGGATGGCGCGCTGCGCAAGCGGCGGGAGCATCAGGTGGTGCCGTTTGTCTATGCAGGGGCTGCGATCATATCTCCGGCGATCTTCGCGCATGCGCCAGCGGGTGAATTTTCGCTGACAAAAATGTTCGATCTCGCCAACCAGCAGGAACGGCTGTTCGGCCTCAGGCTCGACGGCGTCTGGATGCATGTCGGCACCCCCGACGCGGTCAGCGCCGCGGAAGAGGCGTTTTTGGAGAGCGTGGCGTAAGGCAAGCTCTTCTTCCCGGCCAAGCTTTGTAGGGCGGGCAAAGGCAGGTTCGCGCCGTGCCCACCAACTCTTGAAGCAAATTCCCCCTCTATGGTGGGCACACCAACGCTTTGCCCACCCTACGGTTCGTCATCGGCTCGCCCCATCCCTAATCCCTCCCTATATTGGCGCCTGACCTCGAATCAGGGTGCCCATGCGCGTTTTCAGCGTTCCCGTCTCCGTACCGTTTCTGCGCTGCGTGATTGGCGCGCTGATCGACGGCCGGCTCGTCGCGGGATTCGCGGCGCCCGCGAATCCCGCGCGGTTGGCCGAGGCGACGCTCTAT